>NZ_JHEP02000020.1 GCF_000657795.2 Bordetella pseudohinzii | reverse complement strand
GCCGCTGCTGCCCGACGGCCTGCCCAACGTGCATCTGCTGCGCACGCTGGACGACGCCATGGCCCTGGGCGCGGCGCTGGCCCCGGGCGTGCGCCTGGCGGTCATCGGCGGCGGGTTCCTGGGGCTGGAAGCCGCCTGGACCGCCACGCAGCGCGGCGCCCGCGTCACCGTGATCGAAGGCGCGCCCGCCCTGCTTGGCCGCGCGCTGCCGCCCGAACTGAGCGGCTGGCTGCTGCGGCGCGCGTGCGCGTTGGGCCTGGATGTGCGCCTGGGCCTGTCCGTCTCCGGCGCCGTGCCGGGCGCCGCCGCCACGGCCGGCGCTACGCTGACGCTGTCCGATGGCGGCCAGGTCGAGGCCGACCAGATCCTGGTGGCGATCGGCCTGGCGCCGGGCACCGAGCTGGCCGCGTCGGCCGGGCTGCCTCTGTGCGAGGCCACCGCCGGCGTGCTGGTGGACGCGGACTGCCGCACGGCCGACCCGCGCGTCTGGGCGGCCGGCGATTGCGCCAGCCAGCGCCGCGAGCCGAACGGCCGGCCAGTGCGCATGGAGTCCTGGCAAAACGCCAACACGCACGGCGCTATCGCCGCCGCGTCCATGCTGGAGGCCCCGCGCCCCAAGTCGCCCTACCCCTGGTTCTGGACCGACCAGCTGGGTTGCAACATCCAGATCCTGGGCGCGCCGCAGCCCGGCCTGCAGTACGTCATGCGCGGCGCGGCCCGGCCTGACGACGACACGCCCAAGCTGCTGTGCCTGGGCCTGCGCGGCGGCGTGCCGGTGCACGGCGTGGCCATCAATGCGGGCGGCGATCTGCGCGCGCTGCGCGCACTGTTCGAACAGTCGGTCGTCATCGACGCCGCGGCGTTCGCCGACCCGGCCGCCTCCGTGAAGCTTTTCGTCAAATCCTGCCTGCAGCGTTCGGCCTGAGCGCGCGGCCCATCGGAGCTCTTTCATGTATCAATCGCAAACCGTGATCGGCATCACCCCCGCCCGCAAGGACCCGCCGCTGCAAGACTGCACCTGGCCCGAGGACGCCCTGCACTTCGTGCCCGACTGGGTCTACACCAGCCAGGCCGTCTACGAGCAGGAGCAGGAACGCATCTTCCGCGGCAAGACCTGGAACTACGTGGCGCTGGAGGCCGAGGTGCCCGAGCCTGGCAGCTACAAACGCTCGTACGTGGGCGCCGTGCCGGTGGTGGTGTCGCGCGCCGAGGACGGCAGCCTGCACGTGTTCGAGAACCGATGCGCGCACCGCGGCGCCGAGTTCTGCCGCCACGGCCAGGGCAAGGCCAAGGAATTCGTCTGCCCCTATCACCAGTGGTCGTACGACCTGAAGGGCAACCTGCAAGGCGTGCCGTTCAAACGCGGCGTGAACAAGGCGGGCGGCATGCCGCGCGACTTCCGCAACGAGGAGCACGGCCTGCGCAAGCTGAACGTGACCACGCGCCATGGCGTGATCTTCGCGTCGTATTCCGACGAGGTGGAGCCCATCGAGGAATACCTGACGCCCGAGATGCTGGAGGACTTCGACGCGGTGTTCCCGGGCCGCCCGCTGAAGCTGCTGGGCTACTACCGCAACGAGCTGCCCTGCAACTGGAAGATGTACCACGAGAATCTGAAGGATCCTTACCACGCGACCCTGCTGCACTCCTTCCTGGTGGTGTTCGGCCTGCTGGTGGCCGGCAACAAGTCGGCGATGACCGTGGACACCGTGCACGGCCGCCATGGCACCATGGCCTCGGCCAAGAGCGAAGAAAAGTACGCCACCGTCAGCGAAGAGAACAAGAAAGAGATGCGCTCCTTCCATGACAGCCTGCGCCTGCGCGATGACCGCTTCCTGGAGTATGTGAAGGAGTTCGACTCGCCCTGGTCGGTCACCATGCAGACCATCTGGCCCAATCTGGTCGTCCAGCGCGAGATGAACACGCTGGGCGTGCGGCACATCATCCCCAACGGCCCCAACAGCATGATCATGCAATGGACCATGTTCGGCTACGAGGACGACACCGAGGAGATGCAGCGCCACCGCCTGCGCCAGGGCAACCTGATGGGCCCGGCCGGCTTCCTGGGCCTGGAGGACAACGAGGCCATGAAGTTCGTGCAGGAAGGCGTGCGGCGCTCCAGCACCGACCTGAACGTGCTGAAGCTGGAAAGCGGCAAGCTCGGCACCTCGGATACGCTGATCTCCGAAGCCGCCATCCGTTCGATGTACCAGTACTACCGCCAGGTCATGGGCTTTTGAAGGAAACCGCCGAGATGAACCAGAGCAATAGCTACGTGCCCGCCCGCCTGCCGCTGGACCGGGCCGTGCCCCTGAAGGCCGAGATCGAGCTTTTCCACGCCGAGTACTGCGCCGCGCTGGACGGCGGCGATGTCGAGCGCTGGCCCGATTTCTTCGTCGCGGACGCCGTGTACCGCGTGACCGCGCGCGAGAACGCCGAACTGAATCTGCCGGTCGGGCTGGTCTACGCCGAAGGCCGCGACATGATGCACGACCGCGCCGTGGCGATCTCGCGCACGCAGATGTTCGCGCCGCGCTATCTGCTGCACATCGTCAGCGGCGTGCGCGTCATCGACGCGGACGCCGCCGGCCAGATCACCTCGCACGCCAGCTTCCTGCTGATGCAGACCCTGGTCGAGGGCCCCACCACCATGCACCTGGCGGGCGTCTACCAAGACGTGTTCGTGCGCGAGGATGGCGTGCTGCGCCTGAAGCGGCGCGACGTTATCTACGACACGAATATCCTGGCCAACGATCTGGTCTATCCGGTGTGATTTTTTCAGTACACTGTCCTTTTACCCTCGCGGAAAGTCTGCATGGCGTCTCCTAAGAAAACAGCCCCAGTAGCGCGAAAGTCGGCAGTTCCCCAGGCCCGCATGCTCGCGGATGAGGACCGAGACCCCGCCCGCGAGGTGCTGTGGGAACGCCCAGGTTTCCTGGTTCGGCGCCTGAACCAGATCCATTACGCCATGTTCTTCGAAGAGTGCCATTCGCAGAACATCACGCCGGTGCAATACGGTGTGTTGACCGCGCTGTCTCTGGTGCCATGGATGGACCAGACCGAGATCGGCATGGACGTGGGCCTGGACCGCACCACCACCGCGGACGTGATCAAGCGGCTGCAGGAGCGAGGCCTGATCGAGCGGCGCATCAATCCCAAGGACAAACGTTCGCGCCAGGCCAAACTGACCAAGACCGGCAGCAAGATCGTGGAAGAGCTGCACGAGGGCATGGCGCGCGCCCAGGCGCGCCTGCTCGAACCCCTGAACGCCCGCAACCGCGAGGTCTTCATGCGGCTGCTGGGCGTGCTGGTCGAGTCCAACAACCACTACGGGCGCTCGCTGCTGCGCGCGTTCTGAAGCGAGGGCTGGCGGGCGTCGGCCCGCCGCGATCCGGCCGGCGCGCGCCCTTCATTGCGGCAGCGTGCTCAGCTCCTGCTGGGTCTTGGCCGCCGTGATGTCCATTTCCGGCGCCAGCGCCACGCCGTTCTTGGTGGCCAGCACCTCGGCCATGATGCTGACGGCGATCTCGGCGGGCGTCTTGCTGCCGATGTACAGGCCGATGGGCCCGCGCAGCCGGGCCAGCGTGGCCTCGCTGGCGTCGAAATGCTGCATGAAGCGCGCCCGCCGCGCGGCGCTGTTGCGACGCGAGCCGATGGCGCCCACGTAGAAGGCCGGGCTTTCCAGGGCCTCCAGCAGCGCCAGGTCGTCCAGCTTGGGATCATGGGTCAACGCCAGGATGCAGGTGTGCGTATCGGGCCGGAAATCCTTCACCACGTCGTCGGGCATGTCGGTCAGCAGCGGCACGTCGGGCATGGACCATGTGGCGCGGTGTTCGATGCGCGGGTCGCACACCGTCACCCTGAACCCGTTGAAGATCGCCATGGTGGCCAGGTACTGCGCCAGCGCGCCCGCGCCGATCAGCAGCATGCGATAGCCCGGCCCCAGCGTGTTTGTCAGGCGCGCGCCGTCGAACCGCAGCGCATCCGGCGCATCGGCGGCGCGCAATTGCACGGCGCCGTCGGCGCAATCCACCTCCCTGAGCACCAGCTCGCCGCCGTCCAGGCGGTCCACCAGCATGTCCAGCGACCGCGCGTCGGGATCGAATTCCAGCAGCAGCTCCAGCGTGCCGCCGCAAGGCAGCCCGAAACGGTGCGCCTCGTCGGCGCTGACGCCGTAGCGGACCCGCTCGGGAGGGCCGGCCGGAATGGCGCCGCGGCCATAGGCCTGGGTATAGCGCGCGATCAGGTCGTCCTCGATACAGCCGCCCGACACCGAGCCCACCACCGCGCCGTCTTCGCACAGGGCCATCATCGCGCCCACGGGCCGCGGCGACGAGCCCCAGGTGCGCACCACCGTGGCCAGCACGGCGCGGCGGCCGGCCGCGCGCCAATCCCTCAAGGTGCGCAGCACCAATGTGTCGATCGTATCCATATTCGCTCCAGGTGGCGGCGCCCGCAGCCAGGATGGCCCCGCCCAAGCCTGTCGGTAGAAATCTGTAGGACGAATGGTACGCCCTCCCGCGCCGCGCGAATAGGCAAGTCCGGACGGCGGATCGCTGAATTGCGCCAAACCGCCGGCGCGGGGCAAGGGCCCGCGGCGCGGCCGGATGACCGCCGCCATGCCCGGATACCCTCGCGCCGCCCGCCCGTCAGGGCACCGCCTGATAGAGGGCCGTCAGAACGCCCACCGCCAGGCCAGCGTGGCGCTGTGGTCCTGGTTGCCCGAACCGAACTGGCCGGCATAGCTCAGGCTCACCGTCGCGCGACGGCCGACCTGGGCATCCAGTCCCGCTTCGAGCACCGCCGCATTGCGGGCAATCGGCGCGCCCGCCACCGTGAACGCATTGCCCGCGTCGAAGGCCAGCCGCGACGTCGGGTTCACGTCGCCAAACGCATGGCGCCAGCCCGCGCCGGCGCTGAGCCCGCCCTGGAACTCGCCCAGCGTCAGCGCCTGGCGGCCGCGCAGGCCCAGCGTGCTCGTGGTGGTCTGGTTGGTCTGGCTGGCGCCCGAGAGCGCGGCGCTGCCGCCGCTTTCCTGAAAGGCGCGGCTGCGCAGATTGGCCCAGGCCAGGCCGGCGTAGGGCTCCAAGGTCAGCGACGGCCCGGCGGGCAATGCATAGCCCAATTCGGTGAACAGCTGGGTGGTGCTGGCGCCGTAATCGGCGCGCAGCGTCTGGTCCAGGCCGCCCACGGCGATGCGCCGCTTGCTGTCGATGTCATGCCAGGTGTAGGCCGCGCCCAGCAGCAGGTTGAGCTTGCCGGCGCCGGCGTCAAAGGCCTTGCCGCCGTAGACGATGGCGCTGTAGCTGGAGATATCGGTCTTGTCGTCCACGCCGCCGGTGCGCACCTTGCTGTCGGTGTAGCCCAGTGCGCCGCCCAGGCGCCAGCCGGCGCCGATCGCGCCGTCGGCGCCGGCGAAGACGCCGCCCGTGTGCATGCGCGCCTCCGAGGTGTCGCCGGTGGCGCCCAGCCGCTGCCAGTTGCCGACCAGCTCGGCCCATGCGGGCTGCGCGTTGGAGGCGGGCAGCACCGATGAGGCCGGCGCCGCGTCGCTCACGCCCACGGCCGCGGTCGGCGAACCGGCGCGCATGCCGGCGCCGAGGTTGGCGCGCAGATGCGAGAACGGCAGGCTGCGCGCCTGACCGCTCAAGCCCTGCAAGGCGCCGACGGCGTTGGCGTGGCTGGCGCCCGAGAGCGCGGTGAAGAATGACTGCGGCGCGCCATTGGGCAGGCTCAAGGCATGGCGGTAGACCTCGTTGGCGGCCGGCATGCTATCGACGGCATTGGCGGTGGCCACCGCGTTGCCGCCGCTGACCAGATCGGCGAAGCGAATCGGGCGCGTGGCGTTGTCCGGACCGGGCTGCGTGGCAGGGCCGCCCGGCTCGGAGGGCTCGGGACTGCCGGCATCGGTGCCAGGCGGGACCTGCTTGCGGGTCAGCGTGAGGCTGACATCCTGGTCGTTGGCCGAATAACTCAACGAAGGCGCCAGATAGGCCAGATCGGACGCCACCCCGGCAAAGCGGGTGCCGTTGAAGCTGCCGCCGGCGTGCAGGATGTCGTAGCTCGTGTTCTCGGCGTAGTTCCCCGCCGAGGGCGCTACCTGCACGGTGGCGCCCGTCAGCGTGGCGCCGCCGGCCACCCGCACATTGCTGGCCGCGCCATCGGAAGTGGTGGCGACGCGATACACGGCGCCCGCCTGAAAGGCCAGGTCACCCTGCACGTTCATGCGGCCCGTGGGCGCGGCGGCGTTGCCCGGGGCCAGGGTGGCGCCGGACGCGATAGTCACCTGGCCCAGCGTCCCGGCGCCGGACAAGGTTGCGCCATTCGCGGCCTGGACATGGCCGCCAAGCCCCCCATCCACCTGCAGGGCGCCGGCCGTTACTTGCGTGACGCCCGTATAGGCGCTGCTGTCGCCGGTGAGAGAGAGCCTGCCGGCCCCGGCCTTGGCCGTCGCGCCGGCGCCGGAAATCACGCCGCCGTAGACCGAATCGTCGGCACGGTCGAACCGCAGGTTGGCGTTGTTGACGATATCGCCGCTCAGCGAGCCATGATTGCCGCCGTCGCCCACTTGCAGGGTGCCGGCATCGATGATCGTCCTGCCGCCTAGGGTATTGTCACCGGCCAACACCAGGGTGCCGGCGCCGGCCTGGCGGAGCTCGCCAGCGCCGCGCAGTACGCCGTTGAAGCGGACCGTATCGCTGCGATTAAAGACCAGCGCGGCGCCCGCCGCGATGTCCGCATTGCCCGCCAGGCTGCCCGTGCCGGCGCCGTTGCCGATCTGCAGGGTGCCGGACAGCACCGTCGTGCCGCCTGCATGATTGCCGGCGCCGGTCAGGATGACCGTGCCGGCGCCGGTCAGTGTCAGGCCGCCCGCGCCGGACAGCGTGCCTGACAGCGTCAGGCCGTTGGCGCCGGTGACCGTCAGCCCGCCGCTGCCGAGCACGAAATCATTGGCTATCCTCGGGGTTCCGGAACTGCCGCTGACAGCGATCGCGCCGCCATTCGCATGGATCGGACCGACCCCGAGCATGCCGCCATGGGCCAGTATTGCCAAGCCGCCGTTCAAGTTCACGCTGCCGCCGGAAGCCAGGGGCGCGTCCTGCAATTCCCAGGTACCGCTATTGATGCGCAGGTTCTGGAAATTGACGTAAGACGTACCCGAAATCGGGGTGAGCGGCCCCCCCGTGCCGCTGCCGACGCCGGACGACGGCGCCACGTTCTGCAGCACCAGCGTATTGCCCCCGCCCGCGCCGCCATCGACCTTGCCGGCTGGCGCGAAGGCCAGTCCGGGCAAGCCCGCCACCATCAGATCCGCGGACGACGTTCCCGTACCGCGCTGCACCGAGGAACCGGAGACAGCCGTGAAGGTATTGTTGCCGCCCTGGCCCAGCGATACGCCGCCGACGATGGCCCCGGCGTTGGTAAAACTGTGGCCCTGGCCGGGAGAGCCGGCGGCCTCCAACGCGACGCGGCCGACGATGGTGCCGGTATTGACGAATTCCACTCTTGCGCCGCCGTAGGCCGCGATCACCGCCTTGTCCGCATCCGCCGAGACCTGCCCCGCCACGTCGGTGCTGTGTATCCAGCCCGCATTGTTAATGTAGCTGTCCCCACCGATGCCGTTCCGCACGACCAGGGCCATGCCCTGTAGCGACGGCAGGCTGGCGTTACCGCCGACGCCGGCGGTAACGCCAGCGATAATCCCCGATGTCTCATTGCTCACGCTCAGGATGCTGCCCGAGGCATTGCCGATGAACACCCCGGTCGCTGCGGTCGTATTTGAGCTGTACAGATTGGCGTTGATCGTGCTGTGGTTCACCAGGGTCACGCCCTTGCCGGACAGGCTCAGCGCCGTACCGCCGGACGAGTCCAAAACGCTCAGTATCGCCCCGAGGTTCACCGTGACAATAAGGTTATCGGATGAATTCGCATAGAACGGCAATAGCGGGTTGCTCGGCGGCGAACATTGGACGACCGCACCGACGGCGACACAGGCTGCCTGCGCCGTTCCGCCTGCCCCGGCCAATCCAAGCGCCAGCGCCGCGCCCAGCGCATGGCGGCGCAGCAGCAAGACGGGACCGGGCGAGGCTCGCCCCGCGCGCGACGGCGACGCCCGTTCCGACGCCGCGCGCCAGACGCGCGGGCGGCGGTTCCATACCAAACGATGATTCAAAGCGGGGTCCCCTTGTGTCTGCGATAGCCCGCGGCGTCCCGGTCCGCGATTAACACGGAGGGACGAGCCGGCATTGTTTGTGGGTGATAGTCGGAATTTGCGCACAATATAGCCCCGCGCCGCAGCGGCCGAAGCAAAAAGGAAAGGCGCAATCAATGGTCAATTTCTGCCCACCACGAAAAATGTAACCCCCTGGGTGCATCAAGGCGCGACCGGGCGTGGTCAATCTCATGTTGAATGGGCTTCGTCAATATATGGGGACATATAAAACGCCAAGGCACGCCGCCCAATATGTAACAGGGCCGGCATCCCCCCTTGAAGCCTAACGAGTCATCCCTATAATTAGCACTCGTCGACGGTGAGTGCTAACAACCTCCCGCGCATAACCGATCAATCTTCTAGTTATCGAAACAGGAGTTCCTCATGGCCCTGCGTCCCCTGCACGATCGCGTGATCGTCAAACGCCTGGACAACGAGCGTAAGACCGCTTCCGGCATCGTCATCCCCGACAGCGCCGCTGAAAAGCCCGATCAAGGCGAAGTGCTGGCCGTCGGCCCCGGCAAGAAGACGGAAGACGGCAAGGTCCTGCCGGTCGACCTGAAGGTCGGCGACAAGGTCCTGTTCGGCAAGTATGCCGGTCAAAGCGTCAAGGTCGATGGCGACGAGCTGCTCGTCATCCGCGAGGAAGAAATCCTCGCCGTGATCCAGTAATTGCGCTAACCCCTATTTTCGAAGGAAGCTGACAATGGCTGCCAAGCAAGTTCTGTTTGCCGATGATGCCCGCGTGCGCATCGTTCGCGGCGTGAATGTTCTCGCCAACGCTGTTAAGACCACCCTGGGCCCCAAGGGTCGCAACGTCGTGCTGGAGCGCTCGTTCGGCGCCCCGACCGTGACCAAGGACGGCGTGTCCGTCGCCAAGGAAATCGAACTGAAGGACAAGTTCGAGAACATCGGCGCCCAGCTGGTCAAGGATGTTGCCTCCAAGACCTCCGACAACGCCGGTGACGGCACCACCACCGCCACCGTGCTGGCCCAGGCCATCGTCCAGGAAGGCCTGAAGTACGTTGCCGCCGGTTTCAACCCCATCGACCTCAAGCGCGGCATCGACAAGGCCGTGGCCGCCGCCGTGGCCGAGCTGCAGAAGGCTTCCAAGCCGGTGACCACCAGCAAGGAAATCGCCCAGGTCGGCTCGATCTCGGCCAACAGCGACAGCTCCATCGGCCAGATCATCGCCGATGCGATGGACAAGGTCGGCAAGGAAGGCGTCATCACCGTCGAAGACGGCAAGTCGCTGGAAAACGAACTGGATGTCGTCGAAGGCATGCAGTTTGACCGCGGCTACCTGTCGCCCTACTTCATCAACAACCCCGACAAGCAAGTCGCCGCTCTGGACGATCCCTTCGTCCTGATCTACGACAAGAAGATCAGCAACATCCGTGATCTGCTGCCGGTGCTGGAACAAGTCGCCAAGTCGAGCCGTCCGCTGCTGATCATCGCCGAGGACGTCGAGGGCGAAGCCCTGGCCACCCTGGTCGTGAACAACATCCGTGGCATCCTGAAGACCACCGCCGTCAAGGCGCCGGGCTTCGGCGACCGCCGCAAGGCCATGCTGGAAGACATCGCCATCCTGACGGGCGGCACCGTGATCTCGGAAGAGACCGGCATGTCGCTGGAGAAGGCCTCGCTGCAAGAGCTGGGCCAAGCCAAGCGCATCGAAGTCGCCAAGGAAAACACCACGATCATCGACGGCGCCGGCGACGGCAAGTCCATCGAAGCGCGCGTCAAGCAGATCCGCGCCCAGATCGAGGAAGCCACCTCCGACTACGACCGTGAAAAGCTGCAAGAGCGCGTGGCCAAGCTGGCCGGCGGTGTTGCCGTGATCCGCGTCGGTGCCGCCACCGAAGTCGAAATGAAGGAAAAGAAGGCCCGCGTCGAAGACGCCCTGCACGCGACCCGTGCCGCGGTGGAAGAAGGCGTGGTTGCCGGCGGCGGCGTGGCCCTGCTGCGCGCCAAGCAAGCCATCTCCGGCCTGCAAGGCGACACTCCCGACCAGAACGCCGGCATCAAGCTGATCCTGCGCGCTGTCGAAGAGCCGCTGCGCACCATCGTGGCCAACGCCGGCGAAGAAGCCAGCGTCGTGGTGAACACCGTCCTGGCCGGCAAGGGTAACTACGGTTACAACGCCGCCACCGGCGAGTACACCGACTTGGTCGAGCAAGGCGTTCTGGATCCCACCAAGGTGACCCGCACCGCCCTGCAAAACGCCGCTTCGGTGGCCAGCCTGCTGCTGACGGCCGAAGCCGCCGTGGTGGAACTGGCCGAAGACAAGCCCGCTGCCCCGGCCATGCCCGGCGGCATGGGCGGCATGGGCGGCATGGACTTCTAAGTCCTGCCCTCCGGCCAGGAGCGCCGCGTACCTTCGCCGCGCGGCTCTCCTTTGCAATCAAAACCCCCGGTTCGCCGGGGGTTTTGTTTTGTGCGCGCCTTGCATGCGCCCCCGTTTTGATGCCTACAATGGGCCTGACACTGTTGGAGGGGTCCATGCGTTTTCCCACGCTGCTGCGGCTTTGCCATCCGAGAGAACTGGCCGGTCTATTGATGGATTCGGCCAAACAATGGTCGCGCCATCGCGCCGCCAGCAAGGGCGCGGCCCTGGCGCTGTACATGGTGTTTTCCTTGGCGCCCATGCTCATCCTGGTGATCGCGGTGGCCGGCGCCTTCTTCGGCGAGGAAGCCGTGCGCTCGGAGCTGTTCGGCCAGGTGCGCGACCTGACGGGCGAACGCGGCGCCGAGGTGATCCAGACGGTGCTGGCCAGCGCGCACGAGTCGGGCAAGGGCTGGGTAGCCGCCCTGCTGTCCATCGGGGTGCTGGTCTTCAGCGCCACCACGGCTTTCGCCGAACTCAAGGCCAGCCTGGATGAGTTGTGGGAGGCCGAGCCCGACCGTTCGGGCGGCATCCAGGGCCTGGTGCGCAGCCGCATGCTGTCTTTCGGCCTGGTGCTGGTGCTGGCCTGTTTTCTGCTGTTGTCGCTGGCGGTCAATGCCGCGATGGGCGTGGCGCGCGGCTATTATGGCGAGTTGTGGACCTACTCCCTGGTGGCGCTGATCGGCGAGTGGCTGGCCAACCTGTTTTCCTTTTCGGTGGTGACAGCCCTGTTTGCCGTGATCTTCAAGCTGCTGCCCTCGGTGTCCGTGCGCTGGCGCCATGTGATCCCGGGCGCGGTGGTGACGGCCGGGCTGTTCTTGCTGGGCAAATGGGGCATAGGGCTCTACCTGGGCCGCGGCGGCGTGACCTCGGCCTATGGCGCGGCGGGATCGCTGATCGCGCTATTGCTGTGGATTTATTACTCGGCGCAGATTTTTTTCTTTGGCGCCGTGGTGACGCGGCAGTACGCCCTGCGGGCCCAGCGCCTGGAGGCCGCGCAGGCGTCGGCGGCCGGCGCCGGCCAGCCGGCCTGAAAGCCAGGATGCCTAAAGCGGCGGCGCGCGCGATACGGACGACACGCGAATCTGTTAAAAAGCCGCAGACCCGATTCCCGCATGGCGCCATGACCCCACATTCTTCGCCCTATAAGAGCACCGGCGGCCTGCGCCGCATCCTGAATGCCCTGCGCTACTCCTGGCAGGGCCTGAAGGCGGCCGTCAAGTACGAGGCGGCCTTCCGCCAGGAGCTGGCGCTGGCCGTGCTGCTCATCCCGGCGGCCTTCTTTCTTGGGCGCACGACCGATGAAGTCTTCATGCTCATCGCCTCGGTGGTGCTGGTGCTGGTGGTGGAATTGATCAATTCGGCCATCGAGGCCCTGGCCGACGCGCTGTCGGTCGAGACCCACCCGCTCCTGGGGCGGGCCAAGGACCTGGGCAGCGCCGCGGTGATGCTGATGCTGATTTTCACGGGCGCGGTCTGGGTCGCGGTGGCGGTCAGCCGCTTCGTGCTGAACTAGCCCGGGCGTTTGCAGGCGGCGGGCATGCTTCTATACTGAAGCTCCATGCCCTCCTGGCGACGCCCGCATGATGCCTGCTCCCTCCCCTTCGGAACGTATCGTGATAGTCGGCGGTGGCGCTGGCGGCCTGGAACTGGCCGCCCAGCTCGGCCGCGCCCATGGTCCCGAGCACGTCCTCCTGATCGACAGCCGCCCTTTCCACATCTGGAAGCCCTCGCTGCATGAAGTCGCGGCCGGCACGCTGGATATCCACCAGGAAGGGCTGTCCTATCTCATGCTGGCCCGCTTGACCGGCTTTGGCTTCGCCCAGGGCGAGCTGACCGCGGTGGACCGCCAGGCCCGGCGCATCCGGATCGGCGCGGTCAAGGACCAGCAGGGCCAGGAAATCCTCGGCCCGCGCGAGTTCGCCTACGGCACGCTGGTGCTGGCGGTGGGCAGCGCGTCGAATTTCTTCAATACGCCCGGCGCGGCCGACTATGCGGTCACGCTGGACAACACCGAAAACGCCGAAGCCTTTCGCCTCACCATCCTGAAGGCCATGGCCAAGGTCGACCAGGACAAGCTGCGCAATCCTTCGGCCCGCCTGGACCTGGTCATCGTGGGCGGCGGCGCCACCGGGGTGGAGCTGGCCGTCGAGCTGACCGAGGCCAGCCATGTCGTGAGCGCCTATGGCCTGCCCAATTTCCGCGCCGACCGCGACATGGCCATCACCCTGGTCGAAGGCGCGCCGCGCATCCTGTCGGCCCTGCCCGAAAAAATCTCGCGCGCGGCCACGGCCCGCCTGACGGAGCTGGGCATACGGGTGGAGACGCACTGCCGGGTTTCCGAAGTGGCTCCCGACAGCGTCAAGACGGCCGATGGCCGCAAGTTCACGGCCACGCTCTGCCTGTGGGCGGCCGGCATACGGGGGCCGGACCTGCTCTCGCAGCTGGGCCTGCCCGTGAACAAGGCCGGCCAGCTGATCGTCAATGAGCGCCTGGAGACCGAAGACCCCCATGTGCTGGCGCTGGGCGATTGCTGCGCCGCCCCCTGGGATGGCGAGCGCATCGTGCCGGCGCGGGCCCAGGCGGCCCACCAGGAGGCCAGCTACCTGGCCAAAAAGCTGGGCGCCCGCCTCAAGGGCGAGGACGAGCCGCAAGCGCCCTATGTCTACCGCGACTATGGCTCGCTGGTGTCGCTGGGCCAGGGGGCCGGCGTGGGCAGCCTGATGGGCAAGCTTGCCGGACGGGGGCTGTTCGTAAGCGGTACACTGGCACGCCTGATGTACATGAGTCTGCACCTGATGCACCACCGAGCGGTGCTGGGCGTCTCGCGAACCGCCACGATGGCCCTGGCGCGCCTGCTGATGCGGCGCACGCATCCCAGGGTCAAATTGCACTGATCCCCATGACTTTCCTACAAAAACTCGAACACGCCTGGGCGACCCGGAACTCCCTGCTGCAGGTCGGCCTGGACCCGGATCCGCAACGCTTTCCGCATGAGCTGCAAGGCAGGCCCGACGCCATCCTGGAATTCTGCCGCGGCATCGTCGACGCCACCGCGCCCTATGCCAGCAGCTTCAAGCCGCAGATCGCCTACTTCGCCGCGCATCGCGCCGAAGACCAGCTCGAGGCGCTGTGCGCGCATATCCGCAGCCAGCATCCCGACCTGCCCATCGTGCTGGACGCCAAGCGCGGCGATATCGGCTCAACGGCCGAGAACTACGCCCGCGAAGCCTTCGAGCGCTACCAGGCGCATGCCGTGACGGTCAGCCCCTATATGGGCCTGGATTCGGTCGAGCCCTATCTGGCCTGGGGCGACCGAGGCGTCATCGTGCTGTGCCGCACCTCCAATCCGGGCGGCTCGGACCTGCAATTTCTGCAGATGGCCGACGGCCAGCCGCTCTATCTGCATGTGGCCGGCCTGGTGGCCGAACGATGGAACCGCAACGGCCAGTGCGGCCTGGTGGTCGGCGCGACCTTCCCCAATGAGCTGGCCGCCGTGCGCAAGCGCATCGGCGACAGCATGCCCCTGCTGGTGCCCGGCATCGGCGCGCAAGGCGGCGATATCAACGCCACCGTGCAGGCCGGCGCCAACCAGGCGCGCGCCGGCATGATGATCAATTCTTCGCGCGCCATCATCTACGCCAGCAATGGCGAGGACTGGCGCGAAGCGGCCGCCCGGGCCGCCCTGGGCCTGCGCGACGCGATCAACGCGGTGCGCTGAGCGCCTAGCGCCGGTTGACCGGCGCGCCCAGGTATTCGAGGATGCCGCGCAGGGCGAACTCCACCGATGCCTGGCGGACCTGGGCGCGATCGCCCGCGAAGACATGCGTGACGGCGCGCGAATTGATGCCGCCCTGCGCGCGCGTGGCAAAACCGAAGCACACCATGCCCACCGGCTTGCCCGGCGTGGCCCCGCCCGGGCCGGCGATGCCGGTGGTCGAGATCGCGACATGGCAGCCACGCGACGCCAGCAGAACGCCCTGGGCCATTTCCAGGGCGACCTCTTCGCTGACGGCGCCAAAGTGATTCAGGGTCTCGGGCGAGACCCGCAGCTCATCGACCTTGGCCTGGTTGCTGTAGGTGACGAAGCCGCGCTCGAACCAGCCGCTGGAGCCGGCCACCGAGGTCACGGCGCCGGCCAGCAGGCCGCCGGTGCAGGACTCGGCCGTGCCCAGGAACCAGTCTCTTTCTTGCAGGGCCGGCCCCAGCTGCTCGGCCAAACCCTGGATGGTCGCGGCGCTCAGGGCGGCCGGCGCCAAGCCCTTGCTGTTCTGCAAACTCATGCCAACACTCCTAGGCGAACGGCGAGCGCCATGACCAGCAAGGTGTAGGCGGCCGCCAGGATGTCATCCCACATGACGCCAAACCCGCCCGAGAGCCGGGCATCGAAAGCCTTGATGGGCGGCGGTTTGACGATGTCGAAGAATCTGAAGAGCAAAAAAGCCAGGGCTTGGGCCAGCCAGCCGCCGGGCACCAGCCACAGCACCAGCCAGAACGCCACCATTTCGTCCCACACCATGCCGACGTGATCGTGCACGCCGAGTTCCCGTCCGGCATTGCCGCAGGCCCAGCAGCCATAGGCGAACGCCGCCAGGAGCGCCATGCCCATGGCCAGGTCGGGGATGGCCGGCAGCAGCAGCCAGATGATCCAGGCGGCCAGCGTGCCCCAGGTGCCGGAAGCCGGCCGGATCAGGCCGCTGCCCAGGCCAAAGGCCAGCAAACGCCCCGGACGGGCGCGGACCCAGATCCAGGCGGGGTAGTCCACGCGCGAACGCTCGCGCATCGAAGAAGAATGGGGATCGGTCATGTCGGGGCGGATCGAACCCGGAACGGGCGTGCCCGGGATGGTATCAGGCCGCGCCGCCAAAGTGGTCGAATCCGCCCGGGATCCGCGCCAGCGCCTGCCCCTGGGCATCGATGACGCGCAGCCCGGGCGCGGCCACGATGCCGCCCACGCGGCTGACCGGCGTCCCGCAGGCCTGCGCGGCGCGGACGATGGCCTGGCGCTGCGCGGGCGCGGCGGTAAAGCAGAGTTCGTAGGCATCGCCGCCGCCCAGCAGCGCCCGCTGCAGGCTGGCTTCGTCCAGCCCCTCCAGGCCAGGCGCCCGGGGCAGCTCGGCATAGCGCAGCTCGGCGCCCACGCCGCTGGCGGCGAGGATGTGGCCGAGGTCCTGGGCCAGGCCGTCGGAGATGTCGATGGCGGCATGCGCCAGGCCGCGCAGGCCCAGGCCCAGGGCCAGACGGGCCTGGGGCCATTCGAGCGCGCGGCGCGTCAGGGCCAGCCGGGCCGCGTCGGCCGGCAGTTGTCCGTCCAGCAGGCGGTAGGCGATGTCGGCCGCGCCCAGGGCGCCGGACACCCAGACATCGTCGCCCGCCCGCGCGGCATCGCGGCGCAGGGCCGTCTCGGCCGGCACGGCGCCGAAGACGGTCACGCTGATGGTGAGATCTTGCAGGCTGCGCGTGGTGTCGCCGCCGATGAGCGGGCAGCCGCTGGCCTGGGCCAGCGCATGGAAGCCGCGCGCGTAGGCCGCCAGCCAGGCGTCGTCGACGGCGGGCAGGGCCAGGCCCAGCAGGCAGCCCAGGGGCTGGGCGCCCATGGCGGCCAGGTCTGACAGATTGACGGCCAGCGATTTGTGGCCCACCGCCTCGGGGTCGGCGTCCGGGTAGAAGTGGCGTCCAGCGATCAGGAGGTCCTTGCTCACCGCCACGCGCATGCCGGCGGGCACCGGAAAGAGCGCGCAATCGTCGCCCACGCCCAGGATGTCCCCGGGCGCGGCGCGGCTGAAATGGCGGGCGATGAGGTCGAACTCCGAGGCCACGGGCGCCTCAGCGGCGCTGCTGGGCCGCGGCCTGGACCTCGGCGGTGCGCACGTCGGCGGCCAGCTTGTCGAGCACGCCATTGACGAACTTGAAGCCGTCGGTGCCGCCAAAGGATTTGGCCAGTTCGACCGCCTCGTTGATGGCGACCTTGTAGGGCACCTCGACGTGATGCACCAGCTCATAGCTGCCGATCAGCAGGATGCCGTGCTCCACGGGCGAGAGCTCGCCCAGCGGACGGTCGATATAGGGCGTGAAGCGCTCGCGCAGGCTCGGCGCCTCGCGCAGCACGCCATGCAGGAGCGTCTTGAACCACTGAGCATCGGCCTCGGAGAAATCCTCGGCATCGCGCAGATGGGCGTCGATCTCGCCGGCGTCCTGGGTGCCCTGGCCGCCGCGCAGCAGCCAGGCGTACACGCCCTGCAGCGCGAACTCGCGCGCGCGGCGGCGGGCGCTGCGCGCATTGGCGCGCGCCGCGCCCGCATGGGCGGCCGCCGCCAAGGGGGCAGCCGCCGCGCTATCAGCGCTCGTCGTCTTCTTCGTCGTCAAAATCTTCGTCCTCGTCGTCTTCGTCGTCTTCCTCGGGCTCCAGCGCGGCGACCAGATTGGCCATCTCGACGGCGACCTGGGCGCAATCGCGGCCCTTGCCTTCGGCGCGGGCGGCGGCCTGCTCGTCGGTGTCGACCGTCAGGATGCCATTGGCCACCGGGATGCCGGTTTCCAGGGAAATGCGGGTGATTGCAGTGGCCGACTCATTGCTGACCACTTCAAAGTGATAGGTTTCGCCGCGGATCACGGCGCCCAGGGCGATCAGCGCGTCGAACTCATAGGATTCGGCCATGCGGGCCAGGGCCACGCCCATCTCCAGGGCGCCCGGCACGGACACCACCATGACGTCGCGCTCGTCCACGCCCAGCTTGGCGAGCTCTTCCAGACAGGCGGCCAGTTCGGTCTGCCCGACTTCTTCGTTGAAGCGAGCGCGCACGATACCGATGTGCAGCCCTTCGCCATTGAGGTCGGGGGTAAGGATATAGGGGTTCATTCGTCGGCCTTATTCGTCAGTGTTGCGGGCGGGGGGGCAATCGTAACCCGTAATGGTCAGGGCAAACCCAGCCATGCTCGGCATCTTGCGCGGACGCGCAAGCAGCCGCATCTGGCCAACGTGCAGATCGCGCAGGATCTGGGCACCGATGCCATAGGTGCGCAGACCGAAACGATCGCCGCCGTCCTGGGTCTTGGCCTGCTGACCGGGTTCGCTCCAGTGGGCGATCTGGCCAAACAGGTGTTCGGTCGAGGACTGGCAGTTCATCAGCACCACCACGCCGGCGGGCGCCGCGGCGATGGCGGTCAGCGCCTGGCCCAGGCCCCAGCTATGCGGGCTGGCGCCCGTGTCGAGGGCGTCGAGCAGCGACGCCGGCTCATGCACGCGCACCAGGGTTTCCCGGGTCGGATCGATCTTACCGTGTACCAGCGCCAAATGGGGCGCTCCGGTGGCGTCATCGCGGTAGGCGATGGCGCGGAACTCGCCCCAGGGCGTCTGCATCTGGCGCTCGCCCACCCGTTGGATGATGGATTCGTGCTCGCTGCGGTACTGGATCAGGTCGGCGATGGTGCCGATCTTCAGGCCATGCTCGCGCGCGAACTGCACCAGGTCCGGCAGGCGGGCCATGGTGCCGTCCGGCTTGAGGATTTCGCAGATGACCGCCGCCGAGGTCAGCCCGGCCATGGCGGTCAGGTCGCAGCCGGCCTCGGTGTGGCCGGCGCGCACCAGGACGCCGCCGGGCACGGCGCGCACGGGGAAGATATGGCCGGGCTGGACCAGGTCGCTGGGCTTGGCGTCGCGCGCCACGGCCACCTGGATGGTGCGGGCGCGGTCGGCGGCCGAAATGCCGGTCTCGACCCCTTCGGCGGCCTCGATGGACTGGGTAAAATTGGTGCCATATCGCGTGCCATTGCGGCTGGCCATCAGCGGCAGGTCCAGCTGGCGGCAGCGCTCTTCGGTCAGCGTCAGGCAGACCAGGCCGCGGGCGTGGGTCACCATGAAGTTGATGGCCTCGGGCGTGACGAACTCCGCCGCCATGACCAGATCGCCCTCGTTTTCGCGGTCTTCTTCGTCAACCAGGATGACGATGCGGCCGGCGCGCAGCTCGGCGATGATCTCGGGAACGGAAGCAATGCCGAAGTCCGAAACGGCCTCGGCGGCAACGGGGGAAATCTGGGCAGACATGGGAAAAGTGACCAGCGGGCGGGAAAGTCCCGATTTTACCGCCCTTGGCCCCTTCGCGTCCCGAAGGCAAAATGCGGCCCGCGGGTACACTGCATCGGCCTGCCGGACAATCACCAGACAAAGGAGTGACATGCAACCCCTAGCCGCCCTGCCCACCTCGGTTGCGGCCTCGGTACGCACTGTGCTGACGGACATCGACGACACCATCACCACCGATGGCCGCCTCACCGCCGCCGCCTATGCCGCGATGGAGCGCCTGGAGCTGTCCGGCATCCGCGTCATCCCCATCACCGGCCGCCCGGCGGGCTGGTGCGACCACATCGTGCGCATGTGGCCGGTGCGCGCCGTGGTCGGCGAAAACGGCGCCTTCTATTACGCCTACGACCGCAGCGCCCATCGCATGAAGACTTATTACTGGGACGATGCGCCCACCCGCGCCGCCAATCGCGCGCGGCTGGACGCCATCCGCGACCGCGTGCTGCGCGACGTGCCCGGCGCGGCGCTGGCCAGCGACCAGGCCTATCGCGCGGCCGACCTGGCGATCGATTTCTGCGAGGACGTGCCGGCGCTGCCGCAGGCGCAGGTCGACCGTATCGTGCGCATCTTCGAGGAGGCCGGCGCCCAGGCCAAGGTCAGCTCCATCCACGTCAACGGCTGGTATGGCGACTATGACAAGCTCAGCATGACGCGGCGGCTGTTCGAGCGCGAACTGGGCCAGGACATCGTGCAGGCCCTGCCCACGACGCTGTTCATCGGCGACTCGCCCAATGACGAACCCATGTTCGGGTTCTTCCCGCTGTCGGTGGGCGTGGCCAATATCCAGTCGCAACTGCACCGCATCAAGCAGAAACCGGCCTTCGTCACGCCCTCGCGCGGCGGCGCGGGTTTTGTCGAAATGGCCGATCGCCTGCTCGCCGCGCGGCGCGGCCACGGAGGCTGAACATCATGGCGACTGCCAACGACGGCCGCCGCAGCATCCAGTCGGTGGAAGTGGGCTTTCCGCTGCTGGCGGCCCTGGTCGACGCGGCCCGGCCCATGACGCTGCGCGACCTGGCGGCCGCGGCCGGCATGACCTCGGCCAAGGCCCACCCCTATCTGGTGAGCTTCATCCGCGTGGGCCTGGTCCAGCAGGACAGCATCAGCGGCCATTACGAACTGGGCCCCTTCGCCTTGCAGATGGGCCTGGTCAGCCTGCAGCGCCTGGACCCGGTGCGCGTGGCGCTGCCCGAGATCGCGCAATTCCAGGCCGGCATCGGCCACACCGTGGGCCTGGCCGTGCTGGGCTCGCACGGCCCGACCATGGTGCATATCACCGAGGCCAGCTATCCGGTCCACGTGAACATGCGCCAGGGCACGGTGATGTCCATGCTCAACACGGCCACCGGCCTGGTGTTCGCGGCCTGGCTGCCGCCCAAGGTGGCCGAGCACTACATCGCCCGCGAAGAAAACGACACCGCCGTCACCTCGACGCTGGCCACGCCGCTGAAATCGGCCCAGCCCGCGCACCTGCAGGCCATGCTGGCCGACATCCGGGTGCACGGCATGGCGCGCGCCGTCGGCAACCCGCTGCCAGGCGTGGACGCCCTGTCGGTGCCGGTGTTCGACCATGCGGGCAAGCTGGCGCTGGCGATCACGGCCATCGGCCCCAGCGGCCTGTTCGACGTCTCCTGGAACGGCAGCATCGCTCAACCGCTGCTGGCCTGCGCCCAGGAGATCTCGCACAAACTGGGCTGGCGCGCCGCCTGAGCCGCGCGGCCTTTTCCCGATCCCAAACGAAAACAAAACGCTCAAAACGAACAAAAGGCGTCAAAAAAGATCGGGAACTTCCCAGGTTTCCTGCGCGTTTTTTTGTGTTTGAATGTCGTGACAAGAATCATGACTGTCATAAAACGCAGAAAGGAGACAAACCCATGCAAGCCACGCGCATGCTGCAAGCCGCCCTCGCCCTGGCCCTGGGCGCCGGCGCCCAGGCCGCTTTCGCCGCCGACACCTGCTCCAACCGGGGCGACCTGGATGTAATGTATTGCGATGCCAACAAGGATCTGGTGGCGGACACGCCGGCCGATCCGGCCAAGCTCAAGACGCCATCGACGCTGGTCTTCACCTACACGCCGGTGGAAGACCCCGCCGTGTACGAAGACATCTTCAAGCCTTTCACCACGCATCTGGCGCAGTGCACGGGCAAGCGCGTGGTGTTCTACCAGGTGCAGAGCAATGCGGCCGAGATCGAGGCCATGCGTTCGGGCCGCCTGCACGTGGGCGGTTTTTCGACCGGCCCGACCGCCTTCGCGGTGAATATCGCCGGCGCGGTGCCGTTCGCGGTTAAGGGGTATGCCGATGGCTTCCAGGGCTACAACCTGATCGTCATCGTCAAGAAAAACAGCCCCTACCAGAAACTCACGGACCTCAAGGGCAAGAAGCTGGCGCACACCGCGCCCTCGTCCAACTCGGGCCATATGGCGCCGGTCGCGCTCTTCCCCAAGGAAGGCCTGACGCCCGACAAGGACTACAAGGTGGTGTTCTCGGGCAAGCATGACCAGTCGGTCATGGGCGTGAATTCCGGCGACTACGACGCCGCGGCCGTGGCCTCGGATGTGTTCAAGCGCATGGCCGAACGCGGCCAGATCAAGGAAGACGACTTCCGCGTGATCTATCGCAGCGAGAAATTCCCCACCTCGTCGTTCGCCTATGCGCATGACCTGGAGCCGAAGTTCCGCGACCAGATGCTCAAGTGCTTCTATGACTACCGCTTCCCCGACGAGATGAAGAAGGCCTTCGATGGCGCCGACCGCTTCTATCCGGTGACCTATCAAAAAGATTGGGCCATCGTGCGCGAAGTGGCCGAGTCCGGCGGCGAGAGCTTCAACCGCGCGGCCTATGACCGCGAAAACGCCAAGAACAAGGGCAAGCAGTAAGCATGGCAACTTCTTTGCGCATTACCGGCCTGGTCAAGGAGTACCGGGCCGGCCAGCCGGTGCTCAAGGGCATCGACCTGCAGGTGGCCGGCCAGGGGCTGACCGCCATCATCGGCCCTTCGGGCACGGGCAAAAGCACGCTGCTGCGCTGCGTGAACCGGCTGATCGAACCGACGCGCGGCGAGATCGTGCTGCAGGCCGACGGCGCCACGGTGGACCTGGCCCGCGTGCGCGGCCAGGCGCTGCGGCATGCGCGCCGGCGCATCGGCATGGTGTTCCAGGAGTACAACCTGGTCGAGCGCCTGAGCGTGATGGAAAACCTGCTGACCGGCCGCCTGGGCTACACCTCGGCCTTCAAGGCCTGGATGCGCCGCTTCGAGCCGGCCGACATCGACCGCGCCTTCGAACTGCTGGAGACGGTGGGCCTGGCGGGCTTTGCCGACCAGCGCGCCGATGCCTTGTCGGGCGGGCAGCGCCAGCGCGTGGGCATCGCGCGCGCGCTGATGCAGCGCCCGCAGCTGCTGCTGGCCGACGAACCGACCTCCTCGCTGGATCCCAAGACCTCGGTCGAAATCATGGAACTGCTCACCGAACAGGGCAATGCCAACGGCATCCCCGTGCTGGTCAACATCCATGACGTGGAACTGGCGCGCCGCTATGCCACGCGCATCGTCGGCATGTCGGGCGGCAACGTGGTCTATGACGGCGATGGGCAAGGCCTGGACACGGCGATGCTGAAGGCCATCTACGGAGGCGAGTCGTGGTTGCAGTAGCACGCGGGCGCCGGCCCTTCGCCCTGTCGTGGCAGACCCGGCTGCTGGCCGTGCTGGTGGTGGTGTACGCCGTCTACGCCGCCGCGCAGCTGGACTTCAACTGGCCGCGCATCCGCGACGGCCTGGGCCATGCCTCGACCTTTCTGACGCGCATGTTCCCGCCCAATTTCGAGAAACCGGCCACGCTCTGGAAGGGCATCGCCGAAAGCCTGGAAATCGCGGTGCTGGCCTCGCTGCTGGGCATTGTGCTGTCCTTGCCGGTGGGGCTGCTGGGCGCGCGCAACATGATGCCGGCCTGGGTGTCCTGGCCGGCGCGCGCGCTGGTGGCCTTGTGCCGTTCGCTGCACCCGGTGATCGTGGCCATTCTCTTCGTCAAGGCGGTGGGCTTTGGCGCCCTGGCCGGCATCCTGGCCCTGACCGTGGCCTCCATCGGCTTTATCGGCAAGCTGTTCACCGAGGCCATCGAGGAGATCTCGCTCAAGCAGGTCGAGGCGGTGCGCGCCACCGGCGCGTCGTTTCCCAATCTCATCATCTTCGGCGTGCTGCCCCAGGTGTTCGCGCGCTTCGTGGGCTTTGCAACCTATCAGTTCGATTCCAATCTGCGCAACTCCACCATGGTGGGCATCGTGGGCGCCGGCGGCGTGGGCGGCACGCTGTTCTCGGCATTCCAGCGCTTTGACTACGACTTCGTATCGGCCATCCTGCTCACGCTGATCGCCATCATCATGCTGGGCGAAATGCTGGCCGGCATGGTGCGGGCCGTCTTCCTGGAAGGCTGGAGCTTTGACCGCATCCTCGCCAGGCGCTTTGCCGGCGCGCGCGGCCTGGGCAAACCGGAGGCCCGTCCATGACGACAACCCTGGCTTCCCAAGTCCAGACCGGCCGCCGCGGCTGGCAGCGCTATAGCGCCGGCCAGCGCCTGCTGCGTTTCATGCTCTACCTGCTGGTGGTGGCCGCCGTCGTGCAGGCGGTGCGCAGCGTCGAGGTGATCCCGGAGTTTCTCTACGATGCGCCGGAGCAGATGGGCGACCTGCTGAGCCGCATGTGGCCCGTGGACTGGTCTTTCTATGCCGAAGGCGTGCACGGCCCGCTGGTCGAAACCCTGCACATCGCCACCCTGGGCACCTTGCTGTCGGTGGTGCTGGCCGTGCCGGTGGGCCTGCTGGCGGCCAACAACCTCACGCCCAGCCGCCTCCTCAACCAGCTGGCCCGGCTCATCCTCGTCTCCAGCCGCTCGGTCAATTCGCTGGTGTGGGCCTTGCTGTTCATCGCCATCTTCGGGCCGGGCGCCCTGGCCGGCACGCTGGCCATCGCCTTTCGCTCGATAGGCTTTGTCGGCAAGCTGGTGGGCGAGGCCATCGAGCAGGCGCATCGCGGCCCCATCGAAGCGCTGACGGCCACCGGCGCCAGCCGGGGCGCGGTGCTGTGGTATGGCTATTGGCCGCAGATCCGCCCGGCCTTCTGGTCCATCGTGCTCTTGCGCTGGGACATCAATGTGCGCGAATCGGCCGTGCTGGGCCTGGTGGGCGCCGGCGGCATAGGCATGGCGCTGGACACGGCGCTCAATCTCTTCCAGTGGGACCGCGTCGCCCTGGTGCTGGCCTCGATCTTCGCCATCGTGGTCGTGGCCGAAGTCATCATCACCCAGGCGCGCAAGCGCATCCTCTGAGCCCGCGCGACGGGAAAACATCGGGCCGCCCTCCGGGGCGGCCCTTTTTTATCGCCAAACGGCTTTTGGCGGCGGATTTGCCGGCGTTCGATGTATTTTACCGAGGGTTTCTTGATTTATTTCCAGAATATGAACAGTCATCAAGAAACGGTTGTGCCATGATTATCATCCCGACTTTTGCGTGGGCAGGCCGACATGTCAGAACAAGAGTTGAAACTGCACATCCCCGCCGCCGCGGTCGGCGGCGTCAGGCAGGAAATCGCCAGGCGGCAGGCCACGCGCCTGCCCCTGCGCGCCATGTACTTCGATACCCCCGAGCGCGAGCTGGTCAAGGCCCGGATTGCCTTGCGGCTGCGCCAGGAGGGCGATGCCTGGGTGCAGACGGTCAAGATGCCCGGGGCCAACGCCATCAGCCGCATCGAGCTGAATCACCTGCGGCCCGGCCCGGTGCTGGATCTGTCGGTCTATGCCGGCACCGAAGTGGGCGAAGCCCTGTCGCGCGTCCAGGGTCAGCTGGGCGTGCGCTACGAAACCGATGTGCAGCGCCTGCTCTGCAAGCTGCGCGCCCGCGAGGGCACGGTCGAGGCCGCCCTGGATCAAGGCGTGTTGCGGGCCGGCGGCCTGGAGCTGCCCATCTGTGAAATCGAATTCGAGCTGCTCTCGGGCCGCCCGCAGGCCATCTTCAGCATCGCGCGCGGCTGGCAGAAGCGCCATGGCCTGGTGCTGGACTCGCGCAGCAAGTCCGAGCGCGGCGATGCGCTGGCGCAATTGGCCGCCGAGCTCGCCCTGGCCGACGATGACGCCAGCGCCCGGCAAATCGTGGCGCGCTTCTGGGCGCCCCGCGGCGCGGCCGCCATCCGCCTGAGCACCGACATGACGCCCGGGCAGGCCATGAGCCGCGTGGCCGAGGAATGCCTGGAGCAGATCATCCGCAATGCGGCCATGCTGGCCGAGGTCGACACCGCCGGGGTCTATGCCGCTGGCGGCCCCGAGCATGTGCACCAGCTGCGCGTGGGCATGCGCCGGCTGCGCTCGGCCTGGCGGCTGTTCGAGGATGCTGTCGAAACGCCGCCCGCCCCGCTGCAAGCCGGCATCCGCGAATACTTCGGCGCCCTGGGCGCCAGCCGCGACCAGGACGTGCTGGCCGACAGCATCGTGCCCGCCCTCACCCAGGCCGGCATGCCCGACATCCCGGTCGAGCCGGTGGTGCGCGGCGCCGACGCGCATGCGCTGTGCAGCGGCGCGGCCTTCCAGGGCTGGCTGTTGGATCTGTACGAATGGAGCCTGCGTCCGGCGGACATTGCCCCGCCGGCGCCCGCCGGGGCCGAGGGCCAGCCCCTGGAGCCGGCCATCATCCCGCTGGACGCCGCGCCGCCCAAGCCCACCCTGCTGCCCTTCCTGACGCGGCGCCTGCGCAAATGGCATAAACAGGTGGTCTCGCAGGGCGTGCGCTTCGGCGACCTGGAACTGCCCGCCCGCCATGAGCTGCGCAAGCGCGCCAAGCGGCTGCGCTATGGTTTGTCATTCGCCGAATCGCTCCTGCCCGGAAGCCGGCTGCGCGAGTACCGCAAGCTGCTGGCCCAGGTGCAGGATCTGCTGGGCGAAATCAATGATCTCGCGGTGGCCGCCGACCACTATCGCGCCCAAACCCTGAACCATCCGCAGGCCTGGTTCGCGCTGGGCTGGATCGCCGCCCGCCTGGAAACGCTGGCCACCCAGGCCCAGCCCGCCTTCGCCAGGCTGGCCAAGGGCAAGGGCTTCTGGAAGGCCTAGCGGCCTCAATCGGCCAATAGCGCGGCGGCGAACTCCTCGGCCACGAAGGGCTGCAGGTCTTCGAGCCCCTCGCCCACGCCGATCCAATAGACCGGCACGGGGCGCACGCCCTGGCTGCCGGCCGCGACCGCGGCCAAGGTGCCGCCCTTGGCGGTGCCGTCCAGCTTGGTCACCACCAGGCCGGTGAGCTGGATGGCGGCATCAAAGGCGCGGATCTGGGCCAGCGCGTTCTGGCCGGTATTGCCGTCGACCACCAGCAGCACTTCATGCGGCGCGGCCGCATCGGCCTTGCCGATGACGCGGCGGATTTTCTTGAGCTCTTCCATCAGGTGCAGCTGCGTGGGCAGGCGCCCGGCGGTGTCGATCATGACCACGCCGACGCCGCGCGCGCGGCCCGCGTTGACGGCGTCAAACGCCACGGCCGCCGGGTCGCCGCCCTCCTGGGCGATGACGGTGACGTTGTTGCGGCTGCCCCATTCGATCAATTGCTCGCGCGCCGCGGCGCGGAAAGTGTCGCCCGCGGCCAGCAGCACGCTGGCGCCCTGGCGCTGGAAGGTATGGGCCAGTTTGCCGATGGAGGTGGTCTTGCCCGCGCCATTGACGCCGGCAATCATCACCACCAGGGGTTTGCCGCGCTGCAGGTCAAAGCCGCGCTCCAGCGGCTTGAGGTGCTCGGCCAGCAATTGGCGCAGCGCCACCTTGACCTGGGCGGGATCCTCGATGCGTTCTTTCTTGACGCGGGCGCGCAGCGCCGTGAGCAGTTTTTCGGTGGCCTCTATGCCCGCGTCGGCCATGATAAGGGCCGACTCCAGTTCTTCGAACAGGTTTTCGTCGACTTTGACGCCGACAAAAATGCCGCCGATGCTCTGGCCGGTCCGCGCCAGCCCCTGCTTGAGCCGGCTGAGCCAGGAGGCCTTCTTGGGCGCGGCGGCGGCCGGCTCGGCTTCGGGCGCGGGCGGTTGGGGCGCGGGCGCTGGAGGGACCGGGGGTGGCGGCTCGGCTGGCGCGGGCTCAACGGGGACCGACGCGACGGGCGGCGGCTCGACCGGGGCGGAATCAACGGGGGACGGGTCAACAGGCGGCGGGACAGGCTCGGCCGGCTGGACGGCGGGCTCCGGCGGCGGCGCGGGCGTGGCCGGCGCGGCGGGCGGAGGGGTCTTTTTCTTGAAGAAGCTGAACATGTTCAAAAGTATATTCGGGATCGCCCTTGCCACGCCCGAACGGCTACTATTCGCGCCAGGAGGTTCCGTTCTTGAAGCAATCCGCAAGCGGCGCGCGCGCCATCCGCATTGTCGGCGGCCAGTTCCGCCGCACCCCGATCACCGTGCCGGACGTCCCCGGCCTGCGCCCCACCCCCGACCGGGTGCGTGAAACCCTGTTCAACTGGCTGGCCCATCTCTGGCAAGGCGATTTCCATGACAAGCGCGTGCTGGATCTGTTCGCCGGCAGCGGCGCGCTCGGGCTGGAAGCCGCCTCCCGCGGCGTGGCGCAAGTCCAGATGGTCGAGCGCGACCGGGCCGCGGTGTCCGCGCTACGGACACTGCGCGACAAATTGCAGGCCGAGCAAATCCGCATCCACGCCGGCGACGCGCTGCAGGCCCTGTCGCGCATGGATGCCTCGCGCTTTGACCTCGTCTTGCTGGACCCGCCTTTCGGACAGGGCTGGCTGGAGCGGATCTGGCCGCTTCTGCCGCCGGTGCTGGCCGATGGCGCCCTGGTCTATGTGGAATCGGAATCGCCCGTCCCGGCCCCGCCGGCGTTCACGCTTTTGCGCGATGGCAAGGCCGGAGCTGTCCATTACTGCCTGCTTCAATTTGCTGCATTGCGGAAAACGGACAATAATCCGGGTTCGGAGGATGGTGTAACGCCATAAACATATAAGGTTTGGGAGCCCGCATGATCACCGCCGTATACCCCGGCACGTTCGACCCGCTGACGCGCGGTCACGAAGACTTGGTTCGCCGCGCCGCAACCCTGTTCGACAAAGTGGTTGTGGGAGTGGCCTACAGCCGCAACAAAAAGCCCTTTTTCAGCATCGACGAGCGCGTGGAGATCGCGCGCGAGGTGCTGGGGCATTACCCCAATGTCGAAGTGCAGAGCTTCGGCGGCCTGCTCAAGGATTTCGTCCGCGAACAGAACGGGCGCGTCATCGTCCGCGGCCTTCGCGCCGTGTCCGACTTCGAATACGAATTCCAGATGGCCGGCATGAACCGCCATCTGCTGCCCGACGTCGAGACGCTGTTCATGACGCCCTCGGATCAATACCAGTTCATCTCGGGCACCATCGTGCGCGAAATCGCGCAGCTGGGCGGCGACGTCAGCAAGTTCGTCTTCCCCTCGGTCGAGCGCTGGCTGCAAGCCAAGGCCAAGGAACGCCGCGAGCAATCCTGGCCCAATAACGCCGGCTGATCCCGGCGCCGGGCCGCCCGGCGCTACAATGCGAGGGACTCCCGTCCCTCGCGCCGTCTGCCATGGCCTTACTCATCACCGACGAATGCATCAACTGCGACGTCTGCGAACCGCAGTGCCCCAACGAAGCCATTTCGATGGGCGAGGACTATTACGTCATCGATCCTGACCGCTGCACCGAATGCGTCGGCCATTACGACGAGCCGCAGTGCAAGGTGGTCTGCCCGGTCGAGTGCATCGAGCTGCACCCCCAGTGGAAAGAAGGCCAGGAGGCCCTGATGGCCAAGTACCGCCGCCTGACCGGCGCGCCCGCATGAGCGGGCCCGAATCGTCTTCCGCGCTCAGCGCCGCCCACCGTCCCGCCGCCCAGGATCTCTCGGCCTCGGCCGTGGTCGCCGGGCTGGTCGCGGTCATCGTCAGTTTCAGCGGCACCGCCGTGCTGATGGTGCAAGCCGGCCATGCCGGCGGCCTGGACACCGCGCGGATCGGCTCCTGGCTGGGCGCCATCTGCCTGGCGCTGGGCCTGGGCGGCGCCCTGGTCAGCCTGCGCACCGGCCTGCCCGTGGTCTTCGCCTGGTCCACGCCGGGCGCGGCGCTGCTGGTCACCGGCCTGGCCGGCGTGCCTTTTGACCAGGCGGTCGGCGCCTTCATGCTGGCCGCCCTGCTCACCCTCATCTGCGGCGTCTTCGGCTGGATCGATCCCATCGTGCGCCGCATCCCGGGCGAAATCGCCGGCGCCATGCTGGCGGGCGTGCTGCTCAATTTCGGCATGGGCGTGTTCCGCAGCATGGCCGGCGCGCCGGCGCTGGTGCTCACGATGTGCCTGGCCTATCTCGTCTTCAAACGCTGGCTGCCGCGCTTTGCCATCATGGCCGTGCTGGGCCTGGGCCTGGCCGTGGCCGCCGGCCAGGGCCTGCTGCACCTGGACACCGTGAGATGGGAGTGGACCGAGTTCGTCTGGACCACGCCGACCTTCACGCTGCAGGCCGCCATCAGCCTGGGCGTGCCGCTGTTCGTGGTGGCCATGGCGTCGCAAAACCTCCCCGGCCTGGCCATCCTGCAAGCGGCGGGCTACCGCCCCCCGGCCTCGCGCCTGGTGGCCCTGACTGGCCTGGCCGGCCTGGCCGCCGCGCCCTTCGGGGCCCATAGCATCACGCTGGGCGCCATCATCGCCGCCCTGTGCACCGGCCCCGAAGCCCATCCCGACCCCGCCCGGCGCTATGTGGCCGCGGCCACCTACGGCCTGAGCTATGTGCTCCTGAGCGTGGCGGCCGGCACGGTCGCGGTGTTTTTCCAGGCCTTGCCGGCGGCGCTCATCGCCGCGCTGGCCGGGCTTGCGCTATTGGGCGCCATCATGGGCGGCATGGCCAATGCCATGGGCAGCCCGCAGCGCCGCGAGGCGGCGCTGATCACCCTGCTGGCCACGGCCTCGGGCGTGAGTTTCTGGGGGATAGGATCGGCCTTCTGGGGCCTGGCCGCGGGCCTGCTGGCCCACGCGGTGTTCAGCCTGCGCGCCCGGGCCTAGGCCGGCCAGCGCACGGCCTCCATATCGGGGTGCACCTTGAGCAGCCGGGCCGGGATGCCCAGATGGTTGGACATCCAGGCCGCGGCCAGTTCGCCTTCGTCGACGACATCGACGGCCTGCCCGCCGATGAGGACCTGGTAGCGCACGCTGTCATCGTCCTCGATGACATCCAGCGGGATGTCCAGGCGCAGCATGCCCGGCGCCCGCAGCACCAGATAGCCCAGCCGCAACTCCACGCTGACCTGCTCCAATCCGGGGCAGAGTTCGCGCGTCAGCCACTGGCCGGCGTCATTGCTGACCAGCCAGCGGCGTTCGTAATCGGCCGCCTGGGCCTGTTCGGTGCGGCCGCAGCCGGCCACTGGCTGATAGGTCGCGCTCATCTGCCCAGGACGTCCTTGAGGGCCTTGCCCACATTGCTCTTGCCGGCCTTGCCGCCCAGGGCTTCCTTGATCTTGCTCTCCACGCCGCGCTTGAGCAGCGTGCCGGCGATCTGGCGCCATTGCACCGTGTAGACCGGCTTGTCGAACGTGCCGCTGATGAGCACCGGCACCGGCAGGTTGCGCAGCTCGGCGAGGTCCTTGCCTTCGTTGCTGGTATTGACCACGCGCGCGATCGCCACGAGGTTGAACGTGTTGTTGACGAAGTCGATGGCGGCCGGCTGGCCCTGCGACACGCGCAGGTAGTCCGTGGCGATGTCCAGGCGCTTGACCGTGCCCACGCCCTTGGCCAGCGTCAGGTCGCCCTCCATGGCGCTAAAGTTGGTCTGGCGCGCGTTGTCGGCGGCGAAGGTCATGTCCTCGGCCTGACCGCTGACCAGGGCCTTGAGCTCGCGCAGGGTCTGCACGAGGTTGATGCCCTTGACCGCGCCGTCACGCAGGCGCACCTGCGCCGAGCCGCCCAGATTGGTGGTCAGCGCATAGCTGTTGGCGCCGGACGTGCTCAGGTCCAGCGCCAGGCTGCCATTGCCCGACAAGGTATTGCGCTTGGCGACATCGACCAGCAAGGGCTCGATGGCGATGCCGTTGAGGTTGAGCTTGGCGGCCATCTGGTTGCCCTCGGCCGCATTGACCGAGAACGTACCGGCCAGCTTGCCGTTGTAGAGATCGGCGGCCAGGCCGGTGACATCCAGCTTGCCTTTCTCCAGCTTGATGCTGGCGCCCACCTGCGAGGCCTTCAGGCCGCGCACGACCAATTGGCCGACCTTGATCGTGCCATTGGCGGTGGGGCCCACCAGCCCGGAAAGATTGATGCTGTCGTCGGCCGGCTTGGCCGGCGCGGCGGGCTTGGCCGGCGGTTTGGATTCGTCCTGCTTGCCGTCGCCAGCCGGCTTGGCGGGCGCGGCCGCCACGGGCGGCGCCAGCTTGTCGAGATCCAGCGTGTCCACGGCCAGCGCGAACTTGAGCACGGGCTGGGCCGAGAGCTGGGCCAGGTCCGCGGTGAGGTCGAACTTGCCGCCCTCGAGCACGGCGTTGATCTTGGCGCTGGCCTGGTCCTTGAGCAGGTCGGCCGACATGCTGCCGATCACGGGGATCTGCAGGCTGCCCTTGGGCAGGGCCGGGTCGGTGATGTTGACGTCGCCCTTGAGCGCGGCCAGGCCGATGACGCGCTGCGCGAGGTTCAGCGACACCGGCGAGGCGAACACCGTCTTGACCACGCGCTCGCCCTGCTTGAAGCTGCCGTCGACCTTGGCTTCCTTGATATCCAGCTCGGAGGCATTGCCGCTGATGCCGGTCAGGCCGAAGCTGGTGTCCAGCGCCTGATTGCGGATGCGCCCGGTGAGCGCATCGCCGCCAGCCGAGGTGGGCGAGATATGTAGGCTGGGCGTATCCAGCGCGAATTCAAAGGGGCCATCGGCGGCCGTGCCCTTGGCGCGCACGGCGAGTTTCTCGACCTGCAACTGGGTCTTGTGCGGGTCCATGGAAAGCTTGGGCACCGCCACGCTGGCTTCCACGCCCGTCAGCTTGGCCGAGGGGTGGGCGATATCGCCCTGGAAGAGCATCTCCAGGCCGGCCACGTCCAGCGAAGAGGTCGCGCCATTGAAGGCCAGGTTGCCGCGCACCACCAAGCTCTTGGCCTGGGCGCTGGGGATCTTGCCCTCCATGCGCAGATCCAGGCGCTGGGCGGAATAGCGTTTGGCCGCCGGATCCAGGCGCAGCAACGCCTGGCCGGTCAGGCCGGCGTCAAAGCGCGGATCCCCGCCCTCGACGCGCGCCGTCAGGCTCACGTCGAAAGGCTGGTTGAACGTCACCCGTCCGGTATTGGCATTGAGCTGCGTGACCGATACCGCCATGCCGGTCATGGCGTCCTGCATCTGCAGTTCGCCGTCCTTGAGGTCCAGGCCGGCGATATCGATCTGCATGCTGCGCGGCGCGCTGACCGTGCCGCTGGACAGGGCCTGGGCGGCGCCCGAGATGGCGCCCGCCGTGGCCTCGGCCGCATTGGCCGGCACGCCGGTGTTCTGCACCGGGCCGCCAACCAGATTCTCGAAGTTGAAATGGCCGCTCTTGTCGCGCATGACGCGCGCCTTGAAGCCATTGATGGTGACGTGGTCGACCACCAGGTTATTGGACAGCAAGGGCCAGACAGCCACGGCCAGGCGCATGCTGTCGATGGACGCGAAGGTCTCGGGGCTCTTGGGCTCGGACAGGGATACGCCCTGCACCGACAGGCCGATGCGCGGGAACAGCGAAAGCTCGATCTCGCCTTCGATCGTCAGCGTGCGCTGATAGCGCTCCTGGACCAGTTCCTCAAGCTTGTACTTGTAGGCATTGGGATCGAAGGTCAGCAGGAAGATGGCCAATCCCACGACCGCCACCAGCACCAACACCACCAAGCCTATCAAAATGCGCTTGAACCACGTCTTCATTGCCGCCCCGTCGATAACTCGACTTGGAATAATCCCAAAAGGGCCGGCCCCGTCGGGACCGGCGCGTTCACCGTGGCTACCCTCCGCCAACCAGGACCGCCAGCATTCAAGGCAAGCCACATCGGCCTGGCCGAGGCGACAAGGCAGAGGTTTCGGGGAAAAGGGAGCGTCAACGGCTTGATCCGCGCGCAGCCGCGCCGGATAACGCTATCGTAACAAATCAGGGGCGCCCCCAAGGAAATGCCGCGCATCCCGGAAGCCAAAACCCCTGCGTTTGCGCAAGCATAAGGGAAAATCCCAGGCCTGGCAGGCTCTTCATGCCTGAAAACCCGCCCCGAATCGCCGCTTTCCCAGTGGCGCGCGGCAGGTTTTGTTGCGCAATGGCGAGTTTTGCAACTTGCCGCGGCCCTGCCCGGCGGCGCGCCGCCGCCCGCAAGTGGTCTAGAATCCCCAGCCATCATGCATGCCCGGGCCGCCACCTTGCCGCGATGCCGCGCCGCCGTTTTCTGGCTGGCGCTGCTGCTGTTCGCGCTCAAGGCCCTGGTGCCCCAGGGCTTCATGCCCGGCTCGCCGCATGGCGGCACACTGATCCAGCTCTGCTCGGCCTCCGGACCCATCTGGGTGCAGGGCCCGTCCAAGGCCGATCACGCGCCCGACGAGCGCCATGCCGCGCAGGCCGCCGCCTGTTCGGTGGGCGCGGCCGTGGCCGCCGCGGCCCTGCTGGGCGCGCCGCCCGCGCCGGCGCCGGTTGCCGAGCAGGTCTTGCCCATCGCCGCGCGCGCCCCGCCCGCGCCGCGCGCCTATCCCGTCCTCAGCGCGCCGCTCGGCGCGCGCGCCCCTCCCCGCTCTCTCGCCTGATCGCCGCCGGCAGCGTGCTGCCGGCCTGATGCTTGCCGTCCCTTTCGGACGGTTCTCAACGATTTGAACGAGAGATTCCATGCGAACCCCCTTCGTCAGGATGCGCCTGGCCGCACGTTGCTGCGCGTCCGTGGCCACCCTGCCCAGCATCGCCGTGCGCGGCGATGACGCTGTTCTGCTGCAACCCGCCGCCACCGGCACCCTGCCGGGCCTGACGCCCTTGCAGACGCCAGCCAGCCTCGACATCGCCGACAGCGCGCAGCTGCGCGAACGCGGCGCGGTCAACAAGCTGGAGATGGCCGGCTACACCACCCCCGACCCGGCGCTCATCTGGGAGGCGCGCCGCGACCTCACCCTGGCCCTGCGTGGCTACAACGTCTTCGACCGCCAGTACGCCGAGACCGCCTACGACAACCAGACCCAATGGCTGGTCGGCGAAGGACGGCGCGCGGAACTGAGCGCCAACGACCGCTTCTGAGGAGAGTGTGATGTCCCTGCCCCTGAACGAAGGCCTGGCCGAACGCGCCGCCTCGGGCGACCTGTACCGCGCGGTCTGGCGCTGGCACTTCTATGCCGGCTTGCTGGTCCTGCCCTTCATGATCGTGCTGGCCCTCACCGGCGCCCTCTATCTGTTTCACAACGAGATCGAGGATGCCTGGTACCGCGACCTGCGGCAAGTGCCCGCGGCCAGCGGCGCGCCGCATGCGCCCGAAGCCATCGCCGCCGCCGCGCTGGCCGCCCAGCCCGGCGGCGCCCTGCTCAAATACCTGCCGCCCGCCTCGGCGCGCGCTTCGGCGCAGGCCGTGGTGCGCACACCGGCGGGCGAGCGGCTATCGATCTATGTCGATCCCTATACCGGGCGCATACTGGGCAGCCTGCCCGAGCGCGGCACCCTGATGTGGACCATCCGGCGGCTGCACAGCCTGGACTACTTCGGGCCCGTGGCCAACGCCCTGATCGAGGTCGCCGCCGGATGGTCTGTGCTGCTGGTGGCCAGCGGCCTCTATCTCTGGTGGCCGCGCGGCCGCCGTCAGGGCGTCGTCACGGTGCGCGGCGGGCCAGGCCGGCGGATCTTCTGGCGCGACCTGCATGCGGTGACCGGCCTGTTCGCGGCCTTCTTCATCGTGTTCCTCGCCCTGACCGGACTGCCCTGGTCGCAGGTCTGGGGCGCCAAGGTCAACCAATGGGCCAATGGCAGCAATTTCGGCTATCCGGCGGGCGTGCGCGTGCAGCTTCCGATGTCCGACCTCAAGCTGGCCGACCAAGGGCGAACCACCTGGTCGCTGGAGCAGGCGCGGCTGCCGCTGTCCGGCGGCGGGCATGAAGGCCACGCCGGCCATGACGCCAACGGCCCGGCGCACGCCCACCCGGCCATGCCCGGGGACGCGCCGGCCGCCATCGGCCTGGACCGCGCGGTGGCGGCTTTCGAGCGCCTCGGCCTGGCGCCGGGCTATGCCATCAACCTGCCCAACGGCCCGCGCGGCGTCTATACGGCCTCCGTCTATCCCAACGACCTGCAAAAGCAGCGCGTCGCGCACCTGGACCAATACAGCGGCAAACCGCTGCTGGACATGCGCTATGCCGACTACGGCCCGCTGGGCAAGACACTGGAATGGGGCATCAATGTGCACATGGGCCAGGAATTCGGCCTGGCCAACCAGATTATCCTGAGCCTGGCCTGCCTGGGCATCGTGCTGCTGTCGGTGTCGGCGGCCGTCATGTGGTGGAAGCGCAGGCCCGCCGGCCGGCTGGGCATACCGCCCGCGCCGCGCGAAGCCCGCGCCCTGCGCGGCGTGCTGACCATCATGGTGATCGGCGGCCTCGTCTTCCCGCTGGTGGGCCTGTCGCTCATCCTGATGTGGCTGCTCGACAGGCTGGCCCTGCGGCTGGCGGCGGCCCGCGCCGGATAGGCCGGCCGCCGCCGCTCGCTAGCGCGCGAAAGCCACCACGCGCTGGCGCTGGCTGCCCAGGCCCTGCACGCCGAGGGTCATGACATCGCCCTCGCGCAGGAAGACCGGCGGCTTCATGCCCAGGCCCACGCCCGGCGGCGTGCCGGTGATGATGACGTCGCCCGGCAGCAGCGTCATGAAGCGGCTGACATAGCTCACGATGGTCTTCACCCCGAAGATCATCGTGCGCGTATTGCCGGTCTGCATGCGCTGGCCGTTCACGTCCAGCCACAGGTCCAGCGACTGCGGATCGGGCACGTCGTCGCGCGTGACCAGCCAGGGGCCGATGGGCCCGAAGGTGTCGCAGCCCTTGCCCTTGTCCCAGGTGCCGCCCCGGTCCATCTGGAATTCGCGCTCGCTCACGTCGTTGACCACGCAATAGCCGGCCACGTAATCCAGCGCCGCCGCCTCCTCGACATAGCGCGCGCGCTCGCCGATGACGATGCCCAGCTCCACTTCCCAGTCTCCCTTTTGCGACCCTTCGGGCAGCATGACGGGATCGTCCGGGCCCTGGATGCAGGACGTGGCCTTCATGAAGATCACGGGCTCCTTGGGCACCGGCGCGCCGACCTCGGCCGCATGGTCGAAATAATTCAGGCCGATGGCGATGAACTTGCCCACATTGGCCACGGGGCATCCCATGCGCGGCTCGCCCGCCACGGCCGGCAGGCCGGCCGGATCATGGGCGGCCAGCGAGGCCAGCGCCTGGCGGCCGAGTTGCGCCGCGCCGATATCGGGCACCACGCCCGACAGATCCCGCAACACGCCTTGCGCGTCGATCAGGCCGGGCTTTTCCTGGCCCGCCGGGCCGAATCTCACCAGTTTCATGCTTGCTTCCTCATTGCTGCTTTGATGATGAAAGACGCGGGGCCGCCCCCGCGCCACGACTTGCTCGCCGCCCTATTCCAGCTGGACGTTGGCGGTCTTGATCGTGTCGCCCCAGCGGGCGATCTCGGCCTTGATATAGGTGTTGGTCTCGTCGGGCGTGCTCAACATCACCTCCGCGCCCAAGGCGCCCAGCTGCTGCTGCACGGCCGGATTGCGCAAGGCGATCTGCATGGCCTTGTTGAGTTTCTCGACGATGGGCGCGGCAGTGCCCTTGGGCACCAGCAGCGCGGCCCAGGTCTGGGCGTCAAAGCCGGGCACGCCGGCGCGATCCATGGTCGGGATGTCGGGCAGCGCCTTGGACCCGTTGCGGCTGCCCACGGCGAAGACCTTCAAGGCGGCCTTCTGCACATGCGGCATGATGGCCGGCCCCGACTCGAACATCATCGCCACATCGCCGCTCATGAGCCCGGTCAGGGCGGCGGCCGCGCCGCGATAGGGAACGTGCATGATGTTGAGCCCGGCCTGGCGCTTGAACATTTCCATCGTGAGGTGATTGGTCAGGCCCGTCCCGCCCGAACCATAGTTCAGCTGCCCGGGGTGTTGTTTGACGTAGTCGATCAGTTCCTTGAGATTATTGGCCGGAAAATCGGCGCGCGTCACGAGAAACTGCGGCACCGCCACCACCATGGACACCGCGGTGAAGTCCTTCAGCGTATCGTAGGGCAGCTTTCTGTAGAGCCCGGGGTTGATCGCCAGCGGCCCGCTGGAGGCCATCAGCAGCGTATAGCCATCGGCATCGGAGCGCTTGGCGCCCTCCATGCCGATGATGCCGCCGGCGCCGCCGCGGTTGTCGACGAAAAATGCCTGGCCCAGCGACTCCGTCAATTGCTGGCCGATGGTGCGGGCCAGCACGTCGGTCGTCTGTCCGGCCGGGAAGGGCACGATGATCTTCACGCCCCGGTCGGGGTAGTCGGCCTTGGCCGCCGCGCCGGACAGGGCGCCCAGGCATAACAATGCTGCGAGTGCTCGTTTCATGGACTGTCTCCTCCATCCTTTTTTGTCCGAGCACGCTACAAATGCGCCGAAAGGAAAGTCAGCTCATGGCTCCTCTCCATGTTCCCATTCGGTCTGCAACTTGAAGCGGTCGGCCACGTAGAAGTTTTCAGATACCGTCAGCAGACGGTCTTGCGGGTCGAAATACGCGCGCAGCATCCGCAGGGCGGGGCTGCCGCTGTCCAGGCCGAGCTGGAACAGGGCGTTCTCAGGCATCAGCGTGGCTTCAATCTGCTGGCGGATCCGGTGGATCTCCTGACCGTAATCGTCCCGCAGCATCTTGTAGATGCTGGGATGATTGCCATGCAGTTTTTCTTTGATCTTCTCGAACTCGGGACGCAGATAGACGCGCGTGTACGAAATCACGCGGCCGTTCTCGACCAGGCAACGGTTGGTATGCAGCACCAGCCATTTCGAGCCGGCCTCGCAGCGCAGCGACTCCGCCATGGCCTCGTCGGCCACCGCCACGGTTTCGCCGAAGACCTCCAGGCGGGTCTGGTCCGTGTAGGCCAGGAGGTCCTTCATGGTCCCCAGGCCCGCCACATAACTGGGCTGGGCGGCGCCCGGCTGGGCCGACATCACCACCGTGCCGATGCTGGGATAGCGCACGATCATGCCGGTGTCGACCAGGCGCCGGGTGGCTTCCCGGACCGTATGGCGGCTCACGCCGAAAGTGGCGCTCAGCTGCGCCTCGGTCGGCAGCAGGGAGCCCACGGGGTACTTCCCCGACATGATGCCGTCCAGCAGGCTTTGGTGCAGCCAGGCATAGCGCGGCTGGGTTTTGCTCCTGGGCGTGGCCCGCGTGGGCTTGCCCAGGGGCTTGCCGTCGTTCTTGGACATGCGTCCACCTTAGATCCAAAAAAGTTTAGAAAGCAATGTACGTACATTAAAACTCAATGTAAAGTGATAAATGTACGTACATTAGACCTAGCGTTTGAGCGCCCGCCCGCGGGGGCATTGGACGGAGACAAATCCATGCAACACACGAGCGACACCGCCCCGGACTCGCCCGCCCGCCCCTTCGAGGGCATGGTGGTGGTCGAGCTGGGGCACAGCGTGGCCGCGCCATTCGCCGGACAGATTTTCGGCGAACTGGGCGCCACGGTCATCAAGGTGGAAAAACAGGAGGGCGATGCCGCCCGCGCCTGGGGCCCTCCCTTCCAGGAAGGCGCGGCCACCCTCTTCCAGGCCCTTAACCGCAACAAGCAGTCCGTCGTCTGCGACCTGCGCGATCCGGCGCAGACCGAAGCCCTCAGGCAATTGATCGCCGATCGCGCCGATGTGGTGCTGCAGAACCTGCGCCCCGGCCAGGTCGACGCGCTGGGACTGGGCGGCGCGGCGCTGCTGGCGCGCAAGCCCTCCCTGGTCTACTGCAATATGGGCGCCTTCGGCGGCGTGGGGCCGCTGCGCCAGCATCCGGGCTACGACCCCTTGATGCAGGCCTTCGGCGGCATCATGAGCACCACCGGCGAGGCCGGCCGGCCCTCGGTGCGCGTGGGCGCGTCCATTGTCGACATGGGCACCGGCATGTGGGCGGTGATCGGCGTGCTGGCCGCGCTGCTGCAACGCCAGGCCAGCGGCCGCGGCCGCATTGTCGATGTCTCGCTGTTCGAGACGGCGACCACCTGGGTGTCCCTCATCGCCGCGCAGGTGCTGGTCTCGGGCGAAGCGCCCCCGCGCTACGGCTCGGGCACGGCCAGCATCGTGCCCTACAAAGGCTATGCCACGGCCGACGGCGAGATCGTCGTGGCCGCCGGCAATGACGGGCTGTTCCGCAGTCTGGCCCAGGCGGTCGGCCACCCCGAGTGGGCCCAAGATCCCCGCTATGCGGACAACCCCAGCCGCGTGGCCAACCAGGCCGAACTCTACGGGGCGCTGGACGCCATCTTCGCGCGCCAGCCCACCGCCTATTGGCTGGAACGGCTGGAGGCGGCCGGCCTGCCCTGCTCGCCGGTCAACGACATGAACCAGATGCTGGCGCATCCGCAGACCCAGGCCCTGGGCCTGGTGCAGCGCGTGCCCGGCACGGGCATGGATTTCATCGGCCTGCCCTTGAGCTTCGACGGCCAGCGGCCCCAGCCCCAATCACGCCCGCCGATGCTGGGCGAACACACCGCGACGCTGCTGGGACAGACCCCGGCCACCATGGAGACCCGCACATGAGCCCCACCCCACCGCCCCTGCCCGACTACGAGACCGTGACCGCGCGGCCGCATGGCGAACACGTCCTGGTGGTGACGCTGAACCGCCCGCAGGCGGGCAATGCCATCAACACGCAGATGGGGCGCGACCTGCTCGATCTCTGGAACCGGCTGACCGAGGATGCCGGCCAGATACGCTGCGTGGTGCTCACCGGCGCGGGCGAGCGCATCTTCTGCGCCGGCGGCGACCTCAAAGAGCGCAACGGCATGAGCCGCGAAACCTGGCAGCGCCAGCATGAACTCTTCGAGCGCATGTACTGGACCCTGGTGGACCTGCCGCTGCCGGTGATCGCGGCGGTCAATGGCCATGCCTATGCCGGCGGCCTGGAAATGGCGCTGTCCTGCGACTTTCTCTACGCCAGCCGCGAGGCGCGCTTCGCGCTGACCGAAGTCACGCTGGGCATCATGCCCGGCGCCGGCGGCACCCAGAACCTGCCGCGCGCGGTAGGCGAGCGCCGCGCCAAGGAGATCCTGATGACGGGCCGCCCCTTCGATGCCGCCCAGGCCCTGGACTGGGGGCTGGCCAATGCGCTGCACGCGCCGGCCGACGTCCTGCCGGCCGCGCTGGCCACGGCCGAGGTCATCGCCGGCAACGCGCCCCTGTCGGTGCGTCAGATCAAGAAATCCGTGCGCTACGGCGGCCAAATGGAGCTGCGCACCGCCTTTCGCTTCGAAATCGAGGCCTACAACCACCTGGTCGATACCGACGACCGCCGCGAGGGCGTGCTGGCCTTCAACGAAAAACGCAAGCCCGTCTTCACGGGCCGCTGAGGAGAACATCATGGCAAGAGACGTCATCCTGCGCGAGGTGGGCCTGCGCGACGGCCTGCAAAGCGTCGCCACCTTTGTGGCGACCGAGGCCAAGCTCGAATGGATACGCCGCGAGGCGGCCGCCGGCGTGGCCGAGATCGAGGTCACTTCCTATGTGCCGCCCAAGCTGCTGCCGCAATTCGTGGATGCCGCCGACGTCACCGCCGGCGCCCTGCGCGTGGCCGGGCTGACGGTGGCCGCGCTGGTGCCCAACACCCGCGGCGCGCAGCGCGGGCTGGAACTGGGCGTGCACAAGATCAATTTCGTCATGTCGGTGAGCGAGACGCACAACATAAAGAATGTGCGCCGCAGCCGCGAAGCGTCGCTGGCCGACTTCCGCGACATGGCCGCGCTGGCGCGCGCCCATGCGCGCCGCCCCATCCTGTGCGGCGGCCTGGCGACCGCGCTGGGCTGCTCTTATGAAGGCGCGGTGCCGGTGGACGACGTGGTGCGCTACGCCGTGGCGCTGGCCGAGGCCGGCGCCGATGAGCTCATCATCCCCGACACCGTGGGCTATGCCAACCCGGCGCTGGTGCGCCGCGTCTTCAAGGCCGTGCTGGCCGAAGTCGGCTCGCTGCCGGTCGCGGCCCACTTCCATGACACGCGCGGCACCGGCCTGGCCAATCTGCTGGCCGCGCTGGACTGCGGCGTGCGCGCCTTCGACGCCTCGCTGGGCGGACTGGGCGGCTGCCCCTTCGCGCCCGGCGCCACCGGCAACATCGTCATGGAAGACGCCGCCTACATGCTGGAATCCATGGGCGTGAATACCGGCATCGATCTGAACGCCCTGCTCGAAGTGCGCCAGCTGCTGCAGGCCGCGCTGCCCGAGGCCACCCTCTACGGCGGCCTGGCGCGCGCCGGCCTGCCGCGCGGCTTCACCCCGGCCCGCGAGGCCCTGGCCGCCTGACCCCCTTCATTCGAGACACCATGGACACTTTTCCCTCCCCGCTTGCCATGCCCCTGGGCGAAGACTTCCCCGAAGTGCGCGACAGCGTGCGCCGCATCTGCGAGCAGTTTCCCGGCGAGTACTGGCGCCGTCTCGAACAGGATGAGCGCTACCCCGACGAGTTCGTCGCCGCGCTCACCGAATCGGGCTTTCTGGCCGCCCTCATCCCCGAGGAATACGAAGGCAGCGGCATGCCGCTGCGCGCGGCCGCCGTCATCCTGGAAGAAATCCATGCCGCCGGCTGCAATGCCGGCGCCTGCCACGCCCAGATGTACACCATGGGCACCCTGCTGCGCCATGGCAGCCGCGAACAGAAAGCCCGTTACCTGCCGGCCATCGCGCGCGGCGAACTGCGGCTGCAGGCCTTTGGCGTGACCGAGCCCACCAGCGGCACCGACACCACGCGCCTGAAGACGCGCGCCGTGCGCGACGGCGACAGCTATGTGATCAACGGCCAGAAAGTCTGGACCTCGCGCGCGCTGCAATCCGACCTCATGCTGCTCCTGGCGCGGACCACGCCCTATGACGAGGTGCAGAAGAAAAGCGACGGCCTGTCGGTCTTCCTGGTCGATATCCGCGCCGCGCTGGGCCACGGCATGGACATCCGGCCGCTCAAGGCCATGATCAACCACAACACCACGGAAGTCTTTTTCGACAACCTGCGCATCCCCGCCGACAGCCTGATTGGCGAAGCCGGCAAGGGCTTTCGCTACATCCTGGACGGCATGAACGCCGAGCGCATCCTGGTGGCTTCCGAAGCCATCGGCGATGCGCGCTGGTTCACCGACCGGTCGGTGGCCTACGCCAGCGAGCGCCGCGTCTTCGACCGCCCCATCGGCCAGAACCAGGGCATCCAGTTCCCCATCGCGCGCGCCCATGCCGAGACCCAGGCCGCCGACCTGATGCTGCGCAAGGCCGCCACGCTTTTTCAGGCCGGCCTGCCCTGCGGCGACGAGGCCAATATGGGCAAGATGCTGGCTTCCGAGGCCGCCTGGCACGCCGCCGAAGCCTGCCTGCAGACCCATGGCGGATTCGGCTTCGCGCGCGAATACGACGTCGAGCGCAAATGGCGCGAAACGCGGCTGCTGCAGATCGCGCCCATCTCCACCAACCTCATCCTTTCTTACATCGGCCAGCACATGCTGGGCATGCCGCGCTCCTTCTGAGCGCGCGGACGGAGATCCTCATGACCGGACTGACCCAGGCGCTGGGCGCCTATATCGCCCAACCCGAGTTCGGCCCGCGCCAAGCGCAGGCCGAGGCCATCGCCCGCCAGGGCATGACCGACACCATCGCGGTGGCGCTGGCCGCGCGCGGCGAAACCGTCACCCGCATCGCGCTCGAACATGCCCGCGGCCTGGGCGGCGCCGGGCAGGCGCCCCTGTGGTTCGCCACCGAATCGCTGCCGCCCGCCCAGGCCGCCTTCGTCAATGGCGTGGCCGGCCACGCCCTGGACTACGACGATGTGGCCCTGTCCGGCCACCCCAGCACCGTGCTGACGCCGGCCATCCTCGCCCAGGCCCATGCCCAGGGCGCCTCGGGCCAGGCCTGCCTGCGCGCCTATATCGTGGGCTATGAAGTCTGGGCCGAGCTGACTTCGCGCGAACCCGATCCCTATCACATCAAGGGCTGGCATCCGACCGCGGTGTTCGGCACCGTGGCCGCCACGGCCGCCCTGGCCTGTCTGCGGGGCCTGTCATCGGCCGACGCCGCCCGCGCGCTGGCCATCGGCGCCAGCCTGGCCAGCGGACTGGTCGCCAACTTCGGCACCATGACCAAACCCCTGCACGCCGGCCGCGCGGCCGCGCTGGCCTTCGAAGCCCTGGCCTTGACGGGCCTGGGCTTGACGGCCGCGGCCGATGCGCTGGAGCATCATGCCGGCTTCCTGGCGGCGCTCTCGCCCCAGGGCCGGGCCGACCGCGAACGCCCCTTCGCGCCGGGCGAACCGCGCATCCTGGCCACCGGCCTGTCGATCAAGAAATACCCCGTCTGCTACTCGGGCCACCGCGTCATCGACGCCGTGCTCGACCTGGCGCGCAAACATGCCCTGGATGCCTCGCAGGTCGAGCGCGTGGCCATCGGCATCGGCCGGCCGCAAGCCTCCATGTTGCGCAACCCCGCCCCCGTCACCGCGCTGGAAGCCAAATTCAGCGCCCAGTTCGCGGTCGCCGCGGCGCTGGCGCGCGGCAAGGTGGGCCTGTCCGAACTGGACGATGACGTCGTCAATGCCCCGGCGCTGCGGACGCTCTACGACAAAGTGGACATCGGCATCGTCGAAGAGCCCGACCCCGAGGACGCCGCGTTTTCGCGCTATGACACCGTGGCGATCACGACGCGCGACGGGCGCGTGCTGCGCTCGGGCGAGATCCGCTATCCGCGCGGCCACGCCCACCTGCCCCTGCCCGAAGCGGAGCTGCGCGCCAAGTTCGAGGATTGCCTGGCCATCTGGCGCCGCCAGGCGCCGGACGACGCACTGCCCTCGGGCGGCGCCCTGTACGACAGGCTGGCCAGCCTGGCGCGGATCGACGATGTGCGCACCCTGTTCCGGAGCTGAGCATGGCCGACACCATCCCCTGGTCGCTGGAGCTGCACACCCTGGCCCAGCGCTTTGCGCAGGGCGTGGCCGTCGATGACGGCCAGCAACGGCTGGGCTATGCCGAACTCAATGCCCGCGCCCATGCGCTGGCCTGCGCGCTGCACACAGCCGGCGTGGGCGCGGGCGGCTGCGTCGGCATCTACCTGCCCAATGGCTGCGCGGCCGTCTGGGCCGACTACGGCGCCACGATCAGCGGCGCCTGCCTCGTGCACCTGAACGCGGCTTATACCCGTGATGAAATCCGCTGGAGCCAGCAGCTCACGCCCATGAGCCACATCATCACCGACCGCGCCCATGCCCATACCGTGCAGGACCTGGGCGCGGCGCTCATCCTCTGTGAAGATATCGCGCCCCTGGCCGCGCCGCCCCTGCTGCCCGCCGTCAATGCCGAAGACTGGGGCCGCGTTATTTTTTCCTCCGGAACCACCGGCAAGCCCAAGGCCCTGGTCTACGATCAAGGCCGGCGCTGGCTGGCCGCCGTCATGCTGCGCGCCGTGCTGCCCTTCACTCCCGGACCGGGCTCGCGCGTGCTCTTGATGACGCCCTATGTCCACGGCGCCTCCATGCAAGCGCGCGCCTGGATAGACCATGGCGGCACGGCGGTGCTGCTCCAGGGCGTGGACCTGGAGGCGGCCGGACGCGAATTGCGCGGCGGCGCCCTGGACGCCGTGTTCGCGCCCCCGACCGTGCTGGCCAAGCTGGCCGCCGCCTTCGAGGGCGAACAATTTCCGGGCGTGCGCTGCGTCTTCACCGGCACGCAGACCCTCACGCCCGGCCTCTACGCCAAGGCCCGCGCCCTGTTCGGCCCGACCGTGCGCATCACCTACGGCAAGAGCGAAAACGTCAACCCCATCACCGTGCTCGACCCCGCCGCCACCGAGGCTTGCTTTGCCGAAGGCGGCGGCGACGGCGCCTGCCTGGGCTGGCCGGCGCCCGGCGTGCAGCTGCGCATCAACGCCGACGCCGAAATCGAACTGCGTTCACGCCATATGTATATCGGCCATGTGGACCAGGACGGTTTTCACGCGCCCGACGCCGACGGCTGGCATCGCACCGGCGACCTGGGCCGCATCGACGAACGCGGCCGGCTCTGGCTGCTGGGCCGCATGGCCGACGTCATCAAGAGCGGCGGCTACAAAATCTATCCCGACGAAATCGAAGCCGCGCTGGCCGGCCTGCCCGATTGCGGCGAGATCTGCATCGTCGCCCTGCCCTCGGATTACTGGGGAGAAGTCATCATCGCCGTGGCCGAACGCGCCGGCGCGGCCTGGATAGACCAGGCCCGGCAGCATGTCCAGGGGCTGGCGCGCTATAAACATCCGCGCGCCCACATCGCCGTCGACGCCCTGCCGCGCAATCCGCAGGGCAAGATCAGCCGCCGCGCCGTGCGCGACCTGGTGCTGTCGGCCTATGCCCTGGCCGACGGCCCCTATCCCGCCCTGCGGGCGCGCTGACTCAGTCCACGCGCGCGTTCGAGGTCTTGACCGCCTGGCCCCAGACCGAGATTTCGCGCTGGATGAACTGGCGCGTGTCGGCCGGGCTGACCGACACCGTCTCGGCGCCCAGGCCCGCCAGCTTGTCCTGCAGATCGGCGCGGCTCAGCGCCTTGCGCGTGGCGGCATTGAGCTGCTCGATGACAGGCTTGGGCGTGCCCGCCGGCGCCAGCAGCGCGATCCAGGCCTGGGCCTCATACCCGGGCACGCCCTCGGCCGACACCGGCCGCGCCTTGGGAAAAGCGCGGGCGGGCTCCTTGCCGCCCACGGCCAGCACCTTCAGCGCGCCCGACTGCACATGAGGCATGATGGCCGGCCCGGCCTCGAACATCATGGCCACATCGCCGCTCATCAAACCCGTGAGCGCCGCCGACGCGCCGCGATAGGGCACATGCGTAATGTTCAGCCCAGCCTGGCTTTTGAACATCTCCATCGCCAGATGATTGGTCAACCCGCTGCCGCCCGAACCATAGTTCAGCTCGCCCGGATGGCGCTTCACATAGTCCAACAGCTCGCGCACATTATTGGCCGGGAAATCCGCCCGCACCACGAGGAACAGCGGCACCATGGCCACCAGGGCCACGGGCTCGTAATCCTTCTCCACGTTATAGGGCAGCTTGCGATAAAGCCCGGGATTGATCGCCACCGGGCCGCTGGCCGTCATCAGCAGGGTATAGCCATCCGCCTCCGAGCGCTTGGCCGCCTCCATCCCGATGATGCCGCCCGCGCCGCCCCGGTTGTCCACGAAGAAAGCCTGGCCCATGGCCTCGCCCAGCTCCTGCCCGATGGCCCGGGCAATCACGTCCGTGGTCTGCCCGGCCGGATACGGCACGATGATCTTGACCCCGCGCTCCGGATAGGCGGCCTGCGCCGCCGTCATCCCACACACCGCGCCCAGCAACAGACCTGCAATCCAATTGCGCATCCTCGCTCTCCTTTGACGGTCACGGCGCAGGTCTTCGCCTACATCCGTACATAAAAAATACTATGAATATTAATTATGTACGTACATTTGTCCGAGGCCAATCAAAATCGCGACGGCGCCCTCACGGATGGCGGGTCAGCCCCGGCGGCAGGCGTCCCTGACCATGCACACCAAGGTCAACAGACAGGCCGCGACCGGCGGCCCCCAGTCGTACAGCCGCAAGGGCCGCGCCCCCATGGACGTGGAAAAACCGATCACGACGAGGGTCCAGATCAAGGCCACCGCGATGACGATGACAAACGGCTTGGCGCCGAACGAGGTCTTCATATCCTGCTCCCCAAACGATTTACTTCTGCCACAAGAACGCCGGCCTCGCCCGCGCCGTCAGCATCCCGGCATAGCTCTTGCCATAGGCCAGGATGAGCAAACCGCAAAGCAGCAGCTCCTGCGTGCCCGTGAACAACTGCCTGGGATGAGGAGAAACGAAGAGATTCAGATAGCCGATCTGGAAAGCAATCCCGGCCATGACCGCCAGCGCCAGCGGCGTCAGGATATTGAACAGCAGCATCGTGCCCAGCACGATCTCCAGATACTTGATGAAAGGATAGAACCCGATATCGTTCATCGCGTTCAGATAGGGCCCCACCGCGCCCGCCTTGCTGAAATCCGGGATGACGCCAAAGACCGCGTAATTGATCCCGGACTTCAAGAAGTGGATGGCATAGTAAAAGCGCAACCACAGGATCAGGTACTTCCAGGGGGAATTCTCCGCTTGCACCGCTCTGTCTCCCTTGTATGGATGCTTATCGCCCCCGAGGCGGGGACGAGCCATTGGACGACAGGCCTTGCCCGGCAACAATACCGGTTTGCGAAATCCAGCTATGCATGAAGCGGCGGGCGGGCCATCGTGGCGGAGCATAAAGATCCGCCGGCACACCCCCCTTAATCCGTACTTTGCGAATTAAGGTTTCTTCGCAAAGCGCCGGCCGCGGGCGTCGGAAAGTGGAGCAACAACTCATCCACTTCCTTGCCCCATAGCGGGCCGATACGCTCGCTGAACTTCATATACTCCTGAATAGAGTCAAAGTAGTAAAGAATGTCGCGCGGCTTGTATTTCCCAAGCAGAATCGCGTCATATACCTTGTTGACAAAGAAATCCAAGTCCGGTTGTTCATGCTGCCGGAAGATGACAATCTGGCTACGATTCAAGGGTTTGCCTTGCAGCAAGTCATCGAAGCCGATGCGCGCGACCAGGCCAATAGTGGGGTCGAGCAAAAGCCCTTTTTCCGTGTTGACGAATAGCTGCGCATGATTGCCCACCGCGCCGCCATCGAAGCCCGCGAACTTCAGCTTGCTCGTCCTGCCGGCGAACAGATCATTGAAGTAGCCCGTCAAGATCGCGTAGTTGTCGCAATCCATCGACGTGTCGGCCAGCAGGTCTTCCAGCTTCAACGAGCGACTCGCCCCATACGGAGCCAAAGAATGCGCAAGGACTGACAGGAATGCAATTCTTTCTTCCTCCGCGGTCAAGTCCAGAGGGCCCAGTTTTTGGTCTACTTCCGAGGCACAGCTCTCGTAGAGTGCCGGGATCGCTTTCCTGGGGTCCGCCCGGACACCCGCCAGTTTATCCGGGCTCAGGCAAAGCAAATGATCGCTCGATCGCGCATCCGCCGGCTGATTGACATGAGAAGCCGCGGCACCGCCCAATCCCGCGACGATGACACAGCCCAGCACTACTGAGACCCACCCTACCTTTTTTTTCATACGCGCAAGAATTTCCGCCCAATCCAGCTTTTTACCAATGCGAGCCCCGGGGAAAAACGCTTCCCCTACGAGAAATGTTTCCAGGCTCGCTTATCTAGCTTCATTCTACTGTCACAGAAAAGCAGACCTTTGCCGGACAAGCGGCGCGACAAGACGGCGGCGGCTTCATCCACTGCAATGAGTCATCCGGCCAGGCCCCAGCTGCCAGTACAGCCCGCTCCCTTCTGAATCAGCGCCGACGTCCCGCCGGAGTCCATACGGCAGGTCGTTCAGACCTCGATGAGCAATAGCAACGCTTCGCGGACCAGCCAACCCTTGATGCCAAGGGCGGCTCATCCGCCAAGCGCTTCTGAGGTCCGAAATATCGTCAGACGTTGAACAGGAAGTTCATCACGTCGCCGTCCTGCACGACGTATTCCTTGCCTTCGGCGCGCATCTTGCCGGCTTCCTTGGCGCCCTGCTCGCCCTTGCAGGCGATGTAGTCGTCGTAGGAGATGGTCTGGGCGCGGATGAAGCCGCGTTCGAAGTCGGTGTGGATGACGCCGGCGGCCTGCGGGGCGGTGGCGCCGATGGGGATGGTCCAGGCGCGCACTTCCTTGACGCCGGCGGTGAAGTAGGTCTGCAGGCCCAGCAGCTTGAAGGCGGCGCGGATAAGGCGGTTCAGGCCGGGTTCTTCCATGCCCATGTCGGCCAGGAAGGCCTGGCGGTCGTCATCGGCCAGATCGACGATCTCGGATTCGATGGCCGCGCAGATGGCGACGACGGGCGCGTTGCGCTGGGCGGCGAATTCGGCGAGGCGGTCCAGCAGGGGGTTGTTGCTGAAGCCGTCGTCGCTGACGTTGCCGACATACATGGCGGGCTTGGCGGTGATGAAGCACAGCGGCTTGATGAGCGCGAATTCTTCATCGGACAGGCCCAGGCCGCGCACGGGCTTGGCCTGGTTCAAGTGGGCGATGCATTTTTCGAGCACGCTGACCAGGCGCTGGGCGTCCTTGTCGCCGGAGCGCGCGGTCTTGGAGTGGCGGTGCAGGGCTTTTTCGGCGGTCTGCAAGTCGGCCAGGGCCAGTTCGGTCTCGATGACTTCGATGTCGGCGATGGGATCGACCTTGCCGGCGACGTGGATCACGTTGGGATCCTCGAAGCAGCGCACGACGTTGACGATGGCGTCGGTTTCGCGGATATGCGAGAGGAACTGGTTGCCCAGGCCTTCGCCCTGGCTGGCGCCGGCCACCAGGCCGGCGATGTCGACGAATTCGACCGTGGCCGGCAGCACGCGCTCGGGCTTGACGATCTCGGCCAGCTTGCCCAGGCGGGGGTCGGGCACTTCGACCACGCCCACGTTGGGTTCGATGGTGCAGAAGGGGTAGTTCTCGGCCGCGATACCGGCGCGGGTCAGCGCGTTGAAGAGGGTCGATTTGCCGACGTTGGGCAGGCCGACGATGCCGCATTGCAGAGCCATGGAAATCCTTGAATGATGATGTCCCGGCGCTGCCGGGTGCGCGGCCGCTTGCGCCTGCGCCTGTATTGGGTAATCCGGGGACACGGCGCCTGGCTGGCGGGCGCCCCGCGATCGATCCGCGAAAACCGTGATTTTACCCGGTTGGCCGGGAGTCGGCCCAGAGGCCGCCGTTCAGAGCGCCATGTCCGGCACGAGCTTGAGCAGCAGCCAGATCATGACCATGGGTCCGGCGTTGAACAGGGCATGCAGGGCGATGGAGGCGGCGATGCCGCGCCGCGCGCGCATCCAGCCCAGCACCAGCCCGGTCAGCCATTGCGGCAGCACCAGGAGCGGCAGCATCCACCAGGGCATGCGATTGAAGGAGAAATTGCTCAGGTGCACGGCGGCGAAGGTCAGCGCGGCCAGGTGGAAGACCAGCCCGAAGTGGCGGTGATAGAAGCGCCGCGGCGCGCTTTTGAAGCCCGCCATGCGGCGCGTGCCATGGATGGCCAGCAGGATGACGGCCGCCGTGATGCAGCCGGTCCAGAATTTGGGGCCCCAGAGCACGGCCGGCAGGATGGCCGGCACGACCCATATTGCCTGCACCGGCCGGCGCAAGCCGTAGCGGAACAGCATTTCTTCGACCAGGGGCGCCCAGATGACGGCGGTGAGCCAGGGGATGTTGTCCGGGTCCATGCGGTGCTGCGCGCCGCCCAGGGTGGCGGCGCCCACGGCGATGGGGCCCAGTACGACGAGGTTGATCAGCCAGAGCAGGCCGGCCCAGGCCAACAGGCGGCCGGGACGGATGTTGAGTCGCCAATCCGCCATGGCGCCGCCCTGGCGCGGGCCCAGGCGGCTGAGCTTCGGGCGGCGCAGAAAGCGCCACCAGTCGGCGACCTCCTGGCGCAGGGTCAGGCGCGCCATCAGGCGGCGTGCAGCTGGCGGGTGGCCAGCGCGAAGTCGCCGCGCAGCAGGGCGGGCACGACGGCGCGGCAGCGATCGATGACTTTCTCGATCTCGGCCTGTTCGTCGCGGCGCGGCGGGTGCAGCACGAAATCGGCCACTTGCTGGGCCAGGTTGAGCGTGCGCGGATGGCCGATGCCGATGCGCAGGCGCCAGAAATTGGGCGTGCCCAGCGCGGCCTGGATGTCTTTCAGGCCGTTATGGCCGGCGTGGCCGCCGCCCTGCTTCATCTTGACCTGGCCGGGCAGCAGGTCGAGCTCGTCGTGCAGGACCAGCACCTGTTCGGGCGCCAGCTTGTAAAAGCGCGCCAGCGCGCCCACGGCCTGGCCGGAACGGTTCATATAGGTGATGGGCTTGAGCAGGAGCACGTTCTCGCCCTCGAAGCGCGCCTTGGCGACCTGGCCCATGAAGGCCTTTTCGAGCGTGAAGGACGCGCGCAAGTCATCGGCCAGGTGGTCGGCTAGCCAGAAGCCGGCGTTGTGCCGGGTGGTTTCGTAGTCGGGGCCGGGATTGCCCAGCCCGACGATCAGGCGGATCGGTTCGGACATGATGGCGTGTTTAGAACATAAAAAACCCTGCGCATGCAAATCGCAGGCGCAGGGTTCGCGGCAGCGGCGGGCGCAGGCCCGCCTGGCCTATCAGGCGGCCGGAGCAGCTTCTTCGGCTTCGGCGGCGCCGCCCTTGACGACGGCGGTGGCGATCACCAGCTCATCGTTGGGGTGGGTGAAGGTCACGCCCTTGGGCAGGACGATGTCCTTCTGGTGCACCGACGCGCCACCCAGCAGATCGCCGAGGTTGACTTCGATGAATTGCGGCAGGGCTTGCGGCAGGCAGGTCACTTCCACTTCGGTGATGACGTGGGAGATGATGGCGCCGCTCAGCTTGACGGCCGGCGAGGTATCGGCGTTGACGAAGTGCAGGGGCACCTTGGTGTGCAGCGCCTGGTTGGCGTCCACGCGCTGGAAGTCAACGTGCAGGACTTGCGGCTTGTAGGCGTGCCATTGGACCGAGCGCAGCAGGACTTGCTCGCTCTTGCCGCCTTCCAGGGCCATGGTCAGGATGGAGGCGTGGAATTGTTCCTTGCGCAGGGCATGGAAAATTTCGTTGTGGTCCAGCTCGATGTTCAGCGGGGCAGCCGTGCCGCCATAAACGATGGCGGGAACGCGGCCCGCGCGGCGCAGGCGGCGGCTCGCACTCGAACCCTGGACGCTACGCGCAGTGGCATTGAATTTCATGGAAAAACTCCAAACAATCTGGCGAGCAGACTCGCCTGTTAAAACACGCCAGGCGACATGCCTGGCGCGGCATCCGCCCATCGCCGCGACCAGCGACGGGCAAATTCTTGGCTGCGGCTCAGTCCGCGAACAGCGAGCTGACCGATTCGGCGTTGGAAATACGCAGGATGGTCTCGCCCAGCAGCGCGGCGCAGGACAGTTGGCGGATCTTGCCGCAGGCCTGGGCTTCTTCGGACAGCGGAATCGTGTCCGTGACGACCAGTTCGTCCAGCGAGGACGTGGAAATACGTTCGACGGCGCCGCCGGACAGCACGGGGTGGGTGCAATAGGCGTACACGGCGCCGGCGCCACGGTCCTTCAGGGCCTGGGCGGCCTTGCACAGCGTGCCGGCGGTATCGACCATGTCGTCCATGATGATACAGGTGCGGCCGTCGACCTCGCCGATGATGTTCATCACCTCGGAGACGTTGGCGCGCGGGCGGCGCTTGTCGATGATGGCCAGGTCGGCTTCGAGCTGCTTGGCCAGCGCGCGGGCGCGCACCACGCCGCCGATGTCCGGGGACACGACGACCAGGTTGGACAGATTGCGGCGCCACAGGTCGCCCAGCAGGATCGGGCCCGCGTAGATGTTGTCCACGGGGATGTCGAAGAAGCCCTGGATCTGGTCGGCGTGCAGGTCCATGGTGAGGACGCGGTCGACGCCGGCGACTTGCAGCATGTTGGCCACGACCTTGGCCGAGATGGCGACGCGGGCCGAACGCGGACGGCGGTCCTGGCGGGCGTAGCCGAAATACGGAATGGCGGCGGTGATGCGGCCAGCCGAGGCGCGGCGCAAGGCATCGACCATCACCATGATTTCCATCAGGTTGTCGTTGGTCGGCGCGCAGGTCGGCTGGAGCACGAAGACATCCTTGCCGCGGACGTTTTCATTGATCTCGACCATCACCTCGCCATCCGAGAAGCGGCCCACGGTCATTTTGCCGAGGGACATGTCCAGATGGTTGACTACGTCCACGGCCAGGCGGGTGTTCGCCGTGCCCGTGAAAATCATGAAGCTGTCGTTTGCCATGATGCAGATGATGGTCGTTTAACACTGAGGGCGCTCGCGGCGCCCGCAAAACAAAAAAGCTGCTGAACCTGAGCCAGTCTGAAGGCGGAGTTCAACAGCTTTTTTATATATTGGTTTGGCTGGGGAGGAAGGATTCGAACCTTCGCATGCCGGAATCAAAATCCGGTGCCTTAACCAGCTTGGCGACTCCCCAACTAGCTTGCAATCCAACTTCGCAGCGGATGCTCGTTCAACCCGGCGCATGCCTTGATCAAGCGAAAACCCAACTGAAATTCGGGCTGCGTTTCGCTGACTGTTTTGTCAGCGCCGCGCATTGTAGCGGTATTTTCGAACTTTGCCAAAACGCCTTCAGCTTCACGGGCGGCGGACAGTGTTGGGTACTCGGCGAACAAACACGCGCCAGACCCTGACATGCGGACCCGGATACCCAGCCCCGCAAGTCCCCGGACGCAGGCCTCGATTTGAGGATACAACCGGAAAACCACCGCTTCCATGTCATTCCGGCCGAAACCGAAATTAGGCAAAGCAAGAAAGTCCGTAATTCTGACGTGTTTTGAGTCGCGTGTCAAATCGGGGGCGGAAAAAATCTCCGCGGTGGGCACGCTGGCCTCGGGCTGCAGCACGAGGTAGGCGGCCGGCGGCAGCGCCACGGCCTGCAAGTCCTCGCCCACGCCCTGGGCGAAGGCGGATTGGCCGAAGATGAACACCGGCACGTCGGCGCCCAGCGGCAGGCCCAGGGCCATGAGTTCGCGGCGCGACAGCCCGCAGCCCCACAGGCGGTTCAGGGCGATCAGCGTGGTGGCCGCATCGCTGGATCCGCCCCCCAGCCCGCCGCCCTGCGGAATGCGCTTGTCCAGGCCGATGCGCGCGCCCTGCTTCGTGCCGGTGGCCGCCTGCAAGGCGCGGGCGGCCCGGACCACGAGGTCTTGTTCGGGCGCCACGCCCGGCAGCTCGTAGGCGCGCTCGATGGCGCCGTCGGCGCGCGCCTCGAAGGACAGCGTGTCGCACAGGTCGATAAAGCGGAAAACGCTCTGCAGCAGGTGATAGCCGTCGGCGCGGCGGCCGACGATGTGCAGAAACAGGTTGAGCTTGGCGGGCGCCGGTACGTCGTAGAGCGTCACGGCGCGGATACGGGATTGACGACCAGCCGCACCACGATGCGGCGGCCCGGCTCCTGACGCTCGAGCATGAGCAGCTGGGGGCCGGCGTTGTCGTAGCGCGAAAGCCGGGCGGACCAGCCGCCCTGCTCGAAGCCCGTGAGACGGCCGGCCTCGTCGCGCTGCACCGCTTGCGCCTCGGGCTGGCTGGCCAGGCGGCCGCGCAGCCAGTCGCGCAGGCCCGAGACGGGCACCGGGCTGCCCAGCGCGTCTTCGGCCAGGGTGTCGGGGTCCGCGGCCTGGAGGCGGCTGCCATTGGCCCGCGTCAACAGGGCCGAGCCCGGCCCGCCCTGCACCCGGGCCTCGGTCGAACCCAGGGGGTTGGTCAGGTCCAGCACATATTCGCGGCCGTTGTCCTGCCAGCTGAAGCCGCCCTGCACCGCCTGCTGGCGGCCGTCGACTTCGGTGGCGGTGATGGCGAAACGCCCGGAGCGCGCGAACGTGTCGCCGGCCACGCCCTGCGACTTGGGCAGGCTGGTGCAGGCGGCGATGACGCCCAGCGACAGGGCCAGCCCCAGGCGGGCGCCGCGCGCCAGCCAGTCACGGCGTGCGCTCACGGCCGCACCCCCAGGCGCTTCATGGTGTCGACCACGGTGCGGTTCTTGGGTTCCTTGCGGTAGGCGCCGCGCAGCATTTCTTCGGCCTGCTGGCGCTGGCCCTGGGCATACAGCACCTCGGCCAGGTGGGCGGCGATATCCGGTTCCGGCCGCTTGGCATAGGAACGCTTGAGATATTCGGCCGCGGCGGGCAGGTCGCCCATGCGGAATTTGACCCAGCCCATGCTGTCCAGGATGAAGGGATCATCGGGCGAGAGCTCCAGGGCCTGGGTGATCAGGTCCAGGGCCTCGGGCAGGCGCTGGTTGCGGTCGGCCAGCGTATAGCCCAGCGCGTTATAGGCGTGGGCATGCTCGGGGTCGAGCGCGATCACCTGGCGCAGCAGCTTTTCCAGCTGATCGATCTGGCCCTTGCGCTCGTAGAGCATGGCCAGCTCGTATTTGATCTCGACCGTATCGGGCAGCGCCTGGTCGGCCTTGGCCAGCAGGGCGATGGCCTGGTCCAGGCGGTCGGCATCGCGCAGGATCTGGGCCTTGGTCAAGACGCCCAGGGTGCGCTCTTCGTCATCCTGGGGGCCGGCGGCATCGACCAGCGCCAGCGCATCGTCGATACGGCCCTGGCGGGCGCGCAGCGTGGCCTGGCGCATGTGGGCGGCATAGCGCATGGAGGGGTCGTCGATCTGGCCGAGCTCGGCGATGGCCTCGTCATAGCGCCCCTGGTCCTCGGCGATGCGCGACAGCAGCACATGGGCGTCGGCGGCCGCGGCGCCGGCATCCGAGGCGCCGGGCGCGGTGGCCTGCTTGCGCTGGTCCTGGACGTCGAGGTACTGCTTCAGGAGCGAGCGGGCCTGGTTCAGATGGTTGGCCTTGTAGGCCAGTTGCGCCTGCATGAAGAGCAGGTCGAAATCCTCGGGCGAGCGGCGCGACATGGCCGACAGCTCGGCCTGGGCGCCCTCGTAGTCGCCGCGCTCGGCCATCTGGCCGGCCAGCATCAGGCGCAGCTTGCGGGCATTGGGATTGCGCGCGATGAAGGCGCGCGCGGCTGCCTCGGCACGCACCGGATCGACCTTGGCGCCGTATTCGAGCACGCGCTGGGCGGCCGCTTCGGAACGGGGATCGGCGGCCAGCGCGGCGCGCGCCTCGCTGTCGGCGCGCGGGAAGTCGCCGGCGGCCTGGGCCACGTCGGCCAGGGCCAGGTGGGCGGCGGGCAGTTTGCGCACATTGTCGGAGAGCGCTTCATCGAGGATGCGCAGGGCCAGGCGGCGGTCGTTCAGGCGGCTGAGCACGCCCATGGCCTGGGTGATGCCAGCCACCTTGTCGGGCGTGGCGTCGATGCGCTGGCGCAGGGCCTGGGCCAGGCCCTTGGTCTGTCCGTTGGCCGCGGCCAGGGCCAGCTCGGTGGAATTGGCTTCGACGTCGCCCGGCGACAGCCGGGCCCAGACGCGCGAGGCGTCCAGCGCGCCGGGCAGGTTGCCGCCGGCCAGCTGGAACTCCAGCGCGCGGCGGGCCAGGCGGGGGTCGCTGGTCTCGCGGGCCAGGTTGAGCAGCGTCGTGGCCGCCGGGCTATAGAGACCGCGCTGGGCGGCGATTTCGGCGGCCACGATGCGGTAGAAGATGTCGCCGGTCAGCGTGACATCGGGCAGGCGGCCCGGATGCAGGCGGATGACCTGGGTTTCCGGTTGCCGCGGCGCCTCGATCAGCCGAGGGCCGGTGGCGTCCCTCGAAGGACGCGGCTCGGCGGCCTGGGCGGTGACCGCCTGCACACTCGCCAGCGCCAATGCCAACGAGGCCAATCCGAAATTAATGTGTTTGAGCGACAACTTCACGCGGCCCGTCCGGTTGATGGCACAATCTTTGTACACGTAATTGTCCATCTTACACTGGCTCATGCCGGAACTGCCTGAAGTCGAAACCACGCGCCGAGGAATCGACGCCGTCATCACGGGCCAAGCCCTGCGCCGTCTCGTCGTTCGGGAATCACGCATGCGCTGGCCCATTCCCGCCGACCTTCCCGCCCTGCTGGCCGACCGCCCGGTCCTGGCCACGGACCGCCGCGGCAAGTACCTGCTGCTGCGCTTCGAGCACGGCGTGCAGATCGTCCACCTGGGCATGTCGGGTTCCTTGCGCCGCGTGTCCATGGACGAGGCGCCGCGCAAGCACGACCATGTCGATTGGGTCTTCGACCACGCCATCCTCAGGCTGCACGATCCGCGCCGCTTCGGCGCCGTGCTCTGGCACCCGGCCGCGACCGGCCCGGTCGAGGCGCATCCGCTGCTGGCCGGCCTGGGCATCGAACCCTTCGATCCGCGCTTTGACGGCAAGTGGCTGCACGACCACTTCCGCGGCAAGCGCGTGGCCATCAAGCAGGCGCTGCTGGCCGGCCACGCCGTGGTCGGCGTGGGCAATATCTACGCCTCGGAAAGCCTGTTCCGCGCCGGCATCGACCCGCGCCTGCCGGCCGGCAAGGTGTCGCGGCCGCGCTGCGACCGGCTGGCCGAGGCCGTGCGCGCCACCCTGGCCGATGCGCTGGCCTCGGGCGGCAGCACCTTGCGCGACTACGTCGGCGCCACCGGCGAGCCGGGGGCCTATTTCGCCATTCACGCCGCCGTCTACGAGCGCGCCGGCCAGCCTTGTCGGATCTGCGGCAGCCCCATCCGGCGCATCGTCCAAGGGCAGCGGGCCACTTACTTCTGTCCCCATTGTCAGAAACGCTGATCCCCAGGTATTTGTCTATAACGAACGTATTGCATAAAAACTAACGCCTCGCTATAGTCTCCTCCAGACGCGCCCGCCCGCAGAGCGCGCGCCCCCTATCAAGGTAAGGAGACAAGATGAGCAAGCAATTCGCATCGCACGCCGATCTTCAGGACAAGGTGGTGTCCTTCGAGAAGCTGTCCGACAACGCCTATGCCTATACGGCCGAAGGCGATCCGAACACGGGCGTGATCATCGGCGACGAGGCGGTGATGGTGGTCGACACGCAGGCCACGCCGGTCATGGCGCAGGACGTGATCCGCCGCATCCGCGAAGTCACGGACAAGCCGATCAAATACATCCTGCTGTCGCACTATCACGCGGTGCGGGTCTTTGGCGCCTCGGCCTACCAGGCCCAGGAGATCCTGGCCAGCCGCGACACCTGGGACCTGATCGCCGAGCGCGGCGAGCAGGACAAGGCCAGCGAAATCGGGCGCTTTCCGCGCCTTTTCCGCAATGCGGAATCGATCCCGCCGGGCCTGGTGTGGCCCACCATGACCTTCAAGGGCGAGATGACGGTCAACCTGGGCAATCTGGAAGTCAAGCTGCTGCAAGTCGGGCGCGGCCACACCAAGGGCGACACCATCGCCTGGCTGCCCGAGCAGAAGATCCTGTTCGCCGGCGACCTGGTCGAGTATCAATCCACGCCGTATTGCGGCGACGCCTATTTCCGCGACTGGCCCACCACGCTGGACACGCTGGCCGGCTTTGCCGCCGAGAAGATGGTGCCCGGCCGCGGCCCGGCGCTCAAGAACGCCGAGGAAGTGCGCCGGGGCCTGGCCGGCACGCGCGCCTTCCTGACCGATCTGTACGGCGCGGTCAACCGCGGCGTGGCCGAGGGCAAGGACCTCAAGGCCATCTACCGCGAAGTCTACGACTTCATGAAACCGCGCTACAGCGACTGGGTGATCTTCGATCACTGCATGCCCTTCGACGTGTCGCGCGCCTATGACGAAGCGCAGGGCATCGTCGATCCGCGCATCTGGACCGACAAGCGCGACATCGACATGTGGAAGCAGCTCGAAGGCTGACCGCCGCGCAGGACCCGCCGGCGCCGGCCCGTCGACAACGCGGGCCGGGCCGCGCCATGCTCAATACACAATAAAAAAGCCACGCAGGAGACCGTCGTGGGAGACATTGATTACCAGGCGCTGGAGTTCGCCTATCAAGCGTGCGCCGATCAGCAGCCCGGCGCCTCGGCCGCGCATCGCGCGGTGATCGTCGGCGCGGGCCCCGTGGGCCTGTCCACGGCCCTGGACCTGGCCCGGCGCGGCACGCGCGTGATCGTGCTGGACGACGATTGCCGGCTGTCCACCGGCTCGCGCGCCATCTGTTTTTCCAAGCGCACCCTGGAGATCTGGGACCGCCTCGGCGTGGGCCAGCGCATGGTGGACAAGGGCGTGTCCTGGAATGTGGGCAAGGTGTTCTTCCGCGAAGGCGAGGTCTGGCGCTTTGACCTGCTGCCCGAAAGCGGCCACCGTCGGCCCGCCTTCATCAATCTGCAGCAGTACTACGCCGAGGGCTATCTGCTTGAGGCCGCCCGCGCGGAGCCCAATATCGAGCTGCGCTGGAAGAACAAGGTGACGGGCGTCACGCCGCGCGACGCGGGCGTGACGGTGGACGTCGATACGCCCGACGGCCCTTACGCGCTGCAAGCCGAATGGCTCATCGCCTGCGACGGCGCCCGCTCGCCGGTGCGCAAGCTGCTGGGCCAGGAAGCGCATGGCCGCATCTTCAAGGATCGCTTCCTCATCGCCGACGTGAAGATGAGCGCGCCCTTTCCCGCCGAGCGCTGGTTCTGGTTCGACCCGCCTTTCCATCCCAACCAGTCGGTCCTGCTGCATATGCAGCCCGACAATGTCTGGCGCATCGATTTCCAGCTCGGCTGGAACGCCGATCCGGTCGAAGCCGTCAAGCCCGCCAACGTGCTGCCGCGCATCCGCGCCCTGCTCGGGCCGGACACGCCCTTCGAGCTGGAATGGGTCAGCGTCTACACCTTTGCCTGCGAGCGCATGGACCGCTTCCGCCATGGCCGCGTCCTGTTCGCCGGCGACGCGGCGCACCGTGTCTCGCCCTTCGGCGCGCGCGGCGCCAACAGCGGCGTGCAGGATGCCGAAAACCTGGCCTGGAAGCTGCAGCTGGTGCTCGACGGCCACGCGCCCGACCGCCTCATCGACAGCTATGCGAGCGAGCGCGAATACGCCGCCGACGAGAACATCCTCAATTCTTCGCGCTCGACCGATTTCATCACGCCCAAGAGCGAGATCAGCCGCAACTTCCGCAATGCCGTGCTCAACCTGGCGCGCGACCATGCGTTTGCGCGCGGCCTGGTCAACAGCGGCCGGCTGTCGCTGCCGGCGCGCTATGCGGACTCGCCGCTGAACACGCCCGATGCGCACGCCTTTGCCGGCGCCATGCTGCCCGGCAGCGTGGCGGCCGATGCGCCCGTGGCCGACGACGCGGGACAGCAATGGTGGCTGCAGGTGCTGGACGGAGGGTTCACCCTGGCCTGGTTCGGCGGCGAGCAGGCGCCCGATGCGCGGGTGCTGGCCGATCTGCGCGCCGTGGCCGACAGCCCGCTGGCGCCCCGCATCGTGCTGGTGCGCCCGGCGGGCGCGTCCTGGCAAGCCCCCGCCGGCACCCGCGGCGTGAGCGATACGGCCGGACTGCTCGCGGCCCGCTACGACGCCCGGCCGGGCAGCTGCTATCTGATCCGCCCCGATCAGCACATCGCCGCGCGCCGCCGCGATACCGATGCCACCGCCTTGCGCGCCGCGCTCGCCCGCGCCGCCGGCCAGTCCTGAAGGAAGCGCCATGCCCTTGAACCTGACTCCCAATCTCAGCGCGCCGGATGCCTTCTACCAGGCCCTGATCGACGCGCACCAGGATCTGAGCGACGAGCAAAGCCGCGAGATGAACGCGGCCCTCATCCTGGTGTTGTCCAACCATATCGGCGACATGGCGGTGCTCACCGAGGCGCTGGCCGTGGCCCGCGCCTCGGCGGCGCGGTCAAACTAGGCGCGGCCGGCTAGGCGCGGCCGGCTCAGGCGCGGTCGGCGAAGGTCTCGATGATGAGCGCGCGCAGCCACTGGTTGCCGCCGTCGCGCTGGAAGCGGCGGTGCCAATACAGATTGGTCTGCAGAAACGGGACCTTCACCGGCGGCGTGAGCACCCGCAGGCCGAAGTGAGGCGCGGCGCTGGCGGCCAGCTTCTGCGGCACGGTGGCCAGCAGATCGGTGGTGCTGACGATATAAGGCACGGCCGCGAAATGCGGCACGCTGAACTGGTCGGCCAGCACGACGCCGGCGCGCTCCAAGGCCTGGTTGACCTGCCCGTCGGGCGCGGCCCGCGAGACGACCAGATGCCGCTCGGCACGGAAGGCGCGCAGCGTCATCCCCGCATGGGCGCGCGGATGGCCGGCGCGGAACAGGGTCGCGTAGCCCTGCCGAAACAGCATGCGCTGCACGATGCCGCCGCCCAGCCCCTCGAAAGCGCCCAGCGCCAGGTCCACGCGGCCGGCATCCAGCTCGCGCTGCAGATCGGCGCCGGCCAGGCGCAGCGAATCGATGCGCGCGCCGGGCGCGTGCCGCGCGCACAGTTCCATTAGGCTGGGCATGAAATGAATCTCGCCCACATCCGACATGGCGATGCGCAGCCGCCGCTGGGTGGTGGCCGGTTCGAAAGGCTGGGCCGCGTCCGTCAGGTGGGACAGCAGCGACAGCGCCTCGCCCACCGGCCCGCCCATGCCCTCGGCCAGGGGGGTGGGCAGCATGCCCCGGGCCGTGCGCACGAAAAGCTCGTCGCCGAAGGCCTCGCGCAGCCGGCGCAGCGCATTGCTCACGGCCGGCTGCGACAGGTCCAGCCGGCGCGCCACGGCGGAGATGTTGCGCTCTTCGAGCAGATGCTGGAACACCACCAGCAGATTGAGATCCAGTTTGCGCAATTCGTCCATGGCGGCAGCATTATTCATGAAATTTATAGTTTGTATTTATACATTCCCATTTCCACGCTAGGCAATTTTGCGCAAAATCGACTCAGCTGCGGGCATCTCGCCCGGCATTCATAACGATCGGGCCCATGCGCGGCCCACCGGAGACAAACCATGTCCCTGAAATACCAATCCGGCTTTGGCAACGCCTGCGCCACGGAAGCACTGCCCGGCGCCCTGCCCGCCGGCCGCAATTCGCCGCAGCAATGCCCCTACGGCCTGTACGCCGAACAACTGTCGGGCACGGCCTTCACCGCCCCGCGCGGCGAAAACCGCCGCTCCTGGCTCTACCGCATCCGTCCGGGCGTGGTGCACCGGCCGTTCCAGCCCTATGCCGGGGCGCGCCGCTGGCTGTCCGACTTCGGCCAGGGCCCTGTCACCCCCAACCAGCTGCGCTGGAGCCCGCTGCCCCTGCCCAGCGAACCCACGGATTTCATTGACGGCATGCAGACCTGGGGCGGCAACGGCAGTCCGGACGAGCACAGCGGCGTCGGCATCCATTTGTATGCGGCCAACCAGAGCATGCAGGGACGTTTCTTCTACAACGCCGATGCCGAGATGCTGCTGGTGCCGCAGCAAGGCCGGCTGCGCCTTGCCACCGAAATGGGCCTTATCGACCTGGAGCCGCTGGAGATCGCCGTGCTGCCGCGCGGCATGCGCTTTCGCGTCGAGCTGCCCGACGGCCAGGCGCGCGGCTACATGCTGGAGAACTTCGGCACGGCCCTGCGCCTGCCCGAACTCGGCCCCATCGGCTCCAACGGCCTGGCCAATGCGCGCGACTTCCTCACACCCGTGGCCTGGTATGAAGACGTCGAAGGCGATTTCGAGCTGATCGCCAAGTTCAGCGGCGGCTTCTGGCGCGCGCCGCTGGCGCATTCGCCGCTGGACGTCGTGGCCTGGCACGGCACGCACGCGCCCTACAAATACGATTTGCGCCGCTTCAATACGGTCGGCTCCATCAGTTATGACCATCCGGATCCGTCCATCTTCACGGTGCTGACCTCGCCTTCGGACACGCCGGGCACGGCCAATATGGATTTCGCCATCTTCCCGCCGCGCATCCTGGCGATGGAAGACACCTTCCGTCCGCCCTGGTTCCACCGCAACATCGCCAGCGAATTCATGGGCCTGATCCAGGGGGTCTATGACGCCAAGGCGGAAGGCTTCGCGCCGGGCGGCGCCAGCCTGCACAATTGCATGAGCGGCCACGGCCCGGACGCCGACACCTTCGAGAAGGCCAGCGTGGCCGACACCAGCAAACCGCATTACATCCGCGACACCATGGCCTTCATGTTCGAGACGCGCCGTGTCATCCGCCCCACCGAACAAGCCCTGAAGTCCCCGCAGCTGCAGGGCGATTACTATCAGTGCTGGCAGGGACTGAAGAAGCATTTCAATCCCGAACGCGCTTAAGGCCCCATCAAAAGAACAATACCCGGCCGCCCCTGGCGGCCGGCAACCGAGATCCAAGCGACATGACCCTGAACGAAACCCATGACCCGTCCTTGAAGAGCTGGGTCGCCAGCGCCAACGACGGCCAGACCGACTTTCCCATCCAGAACCTGCCTTTCGCGTCCTTCCGCCGCCGCGGCTCGCAAGAGGCCTTCCGCCCCGGCGTGGCCATCGGCCAGGCCATCGTGGACCTGGGCGCGCTGCGCGCCGCCCGCCCCTTCGAGGGTGACGCCGCGCGGGCCCTGGAAGCCTGCGCCGACACGCAGCTGAACACGCTGATGGCCCTGGGCCCCCAGGCCTGGAGCGCCCTGCGTCTGGCCCTGTCGCGCGCCCTGCGCGAAGGCGCCGCGCAGCGCGGCCTGATCGAACCCCTGCTGGTGCCCCAGGCCGAGGCGGAGTTCACCACGCCGGCGCGCATCGGCGACTACACCGATTTCTATATCTCGCTGCATCACGCGACCGCCGTGGGCAAGCAGTTCCGCCCGGACAACCCGCTGCTGCCCAACTACAAGTGGGTTCCCATCGGCTATCACGGCCGCGCCTCCTCCATCGGCGTGGAGCAGCGCTTTCCCCGCCCGGTGGGCCAGCAACGCCCCGCCGCCGAAGGCGAGGCGCCGCTGTTCGGTCCCTGCAAGCGCCTGGACTATGAACTCGAACTGAGCATTTTCGTCGGCCAGGGCAATGCGCAGGGCGATCGCATCGCCCTGGCTTCGGCCGAACAGCATGTCTTCGGCCTGGGCATCCTGAACGACTGGTCGGCGCGCGACATCCAGGCCTGGGAATACCAGCCCCTGGGGCCTTTCCTGTCCAAGAACTTCGCCTCCACCATCTCGCCCTGGATCGTCACGCTTGAAGCGCTCGAACCCTTCCGCACGCAATGGAAGCGCCCCGAAGGCGATCCGCAGCCCCTGCCCTACCTGGCGTCGGAAGCCAACCGCGCCCAAGGCGCTTTCGATGTGCAGATGGAAGTCCTGATCACCACCGAAGCCTCGCGCGCGCGCCAGGCCCCGCCGGCCCGCCTGTCGCGCAGCAACTTCCGCGACGCCTACTGGAACGTGGCCCAGCTCATCACCCATCACACCGTCAACGGCTGCAATCTGCAAGCCGGCGACATGTTGGGCACCGGCACGCTGTCCGGTCCTGGCGCCAGCGAGGCTGGTTCGCTGCTGGAACTGAGCCAGGGCGGCAAGACGCCCGTCGCGCTGCCCTGGGGCGAGACGCGCACCTTCCTGGAGGACGGCGACCAGATCATCATCCGGGCCGAGTGCGTCAAACCCGGCTATCCGCGCATCGGCTTCGGCCAGTGCGCGGGCACGGTGACGCCGGCGCGCCTGTAAGCGCGCTGCGCCAAAGCAAGCGGGCCTGGCTATGCCAGGCCCGCTTGCTTGTTATCGGCCCAAAGTCTGGGGCGGCGTCTTGTAGCGCCCTTCCCGGTAGGCCCAGCTCGGCCACAAGGCATAGGCCAGCGCCTCTTCGGTCAGCGCGGCGTCTTCGGCTACGGGCTCGAACCTGTCCTCCTGATCGCGCGGCAAGCGCACATAGCGGAAAGCAGCCGGCGCCTTATGCGGCTCGATGACCACCAGCGAGTCGCCGCGCAGATAACCGAAGTTGTCGCCATACTGCATGATGGCGCGATTGGGATCGCGCTGCGTCAGATCGCTGCCCAGCATGGGATTGACGTTGTCCACGCCCATGAGCGAGAGCAGGGTCGGCGCCATATCGATCTGGCTGACCAGGCGCTCGTCCTGGCGCGGCGCGATGCTGCCGCCCAGGATCAGGGCCGGAATCTGGAAATGCCGCACGGGCACGAGGTTGGCGCCAAAGACGCGCGAATCATGGTCCGCGATGACCAGGAACACCGTGTTATCCCAATACGGCGCCTTGCGGGCTTTCTCGAAGAACTGCCCGATGGCCCAGTCCGCGTAGCGCACGGTGTTCTCGACCGAGGCCGGCTCTCCTTGCGGCTGGATGCGGCCGGCCGGATACTCCCAGGGAGAATGGTTGCTCACCGAGAAGGCCAGCGTGAACACCGGCTTGTCGCCGTCCTGGCGCAGCAGGCGATCCACCTGGGTGAACATGTCTTCGTCCGAAGCGCCCCAGGAGCCGACGAACACCGGATCGATGAAGTCCTTGCGGTCGACGATCTGGTCAAAGCCATTGCCCAGGAAGAAGCCGCGCATATTGTCGAAGTGCGACTCGCCGCCGTAGACGAAACGCGACTGGTAGCCGTGCGTGCGCAGCAAGGATGCCAGCGTGAAGAAATTGGTCTGCGAGCGCGGCAGCTTGACGACGGCTTCGGCCACGGTGGGCAGGTAGCCCGCCGTCACCGCCTCGATGCCGCGCACCGAGCGGGTGCCGGTGGCATAGGCGCGGTGGAACATCCAGCCCTCCTTGCCCAGCTTGTCGAGCTCCGGCGTCAGGTTGGCGCCGCCCAGGCTGCCCACGTACTGAGCCCCCAGGCTCTCCTGCAGGATGATGACCAGGTTCAGCGGCTTGTCGCGGCGCACCGTGGCCTTCTGGGCGTGCACGCTGGGGAAGTCGGCATCCAGCGGCGGGCCTTCGAGGCCGGCGGCCCGGCGCACCGCTTCATTCATGCGCCCGACCGGCATCTTGGGATACAGCGCGGCGGACGAGCGCTCATCCTGCAGCCGGTAGGCCGCGTCCAGCACGTTGTAAAGCGAGTTCAGCGGCAGGGTATTGACCATGGCGTCGCCACTGAAGGCGACGACAGACGGATTGATGGGCCGGTGTTCCAGCGTGCCGCGTATGGCCAGCACGACCACGGCCAGGGTGAGGACGGAAGCCAGCGGCCGTTTCCACCACTTCATGCGCGGATCGATCCTGTCCGTGGGAAACAGGCGCCGCGCCGCCCAGGCCGCCAGCAGCAGCACGAGCAAAGCCGCCAGCAACACCCCCTTATAGCCCTCCCAGAGCATGCCGGCGACCTCGCGCGGGTGGACCAGGTATTCAAAATACAGGCGGTTGGGACGGGTATCGTATTCGGCGATGAACTGCGGCGTGGACACCTCGAGCAGCACCAGCAGCATCCACCAGAGGCGGAACCACCAGGCGGTGATACGCACGGCCAGCGGCCGGTGGCCAAACCAATAGGAAAAGACCGCCGGGATGGCGATCACCATGCCCACCATCACCAGATCGATGCGCCAGCCGCCGAACACAATCGGCCAGAGGCCGCCGGCCGCCTCCACGCGGTCCCATTGCCAGCAGGCCAGGCCCAGCCGGCTTGCCGTGAGCAACAGCAAGGCCGCGATCACGAATCGTAAAGTCAATCTGCGCAAAATCCGCTCCGTAGACAAGCCGGCCGATACCCGGTCCGGATGAAGGCGGCGGGTGTCTCCCGCCGGATATTAAGGACTGTCAGCGCTGCCCGTCCAGGCGGCGCAGGCGCTCCCGGCTATTGCTCAAGTGCGTGCGCATGGCCGCGCGCGCGGCTTCGGCATCCTGGCGGCGGATGGCCTCGAAGATGGTCTCGTGTTCAAGGTTGACGCGCACCAGATAGGGCTCGTTGTCATCGCCGGCCATGCGCGCCGCATTGATGCGGGTGCGGGGAATGACGGCCGAACCAAGGTGCGACATCAGCCCGGCGAAATACCGGTTGCCGGTCGCCTGGGCGATCAGCAGGTGGAATTCAAAGTCGGGCGTGACGGTGTCGCCCTCGGCGCGCAAGCGCGCCTGGAAGGCGTCGAGCGTGCGGCGCATGGCGGCCAGCTGCTCGGGCGTGCGGCGCTGGGCCGCCAGACCCGCGGCCTCGGTCTCCAGGCAGATGCGCAATTCCAGCAGGACGAGCACATCCTGCACCGTGGCCAGACCGGCCGGATCGACGCGGAAATCGTCCTCCCCGCTGGGCCGCAAGGCATAGGTGCCGACGCCATGATGGGTTTCGACCAGGCCGCAAGCCTGCAGGCGCGACAGCGCCTCGCGCACCACCGTGCGGCTCACGCCGAACTGACGCATGATCTCCGACTCGGTCGGCAGTTTTTGCCCCGGCGCGATATCGCCGGCGCGGATGCGCCCGGTGAAGTTCTCAACCAGCCCCTGGGCCAGGTTGCGCGGGCGCCGTGGCACGGCCTGCGATTCGTAGGGAACAGTCATCGAGAAGACCCCGGTGGCCTGCGGCCGGGCGGAGGAAAAAACCCGGCCGATTATACCGGCGGGGTTGTACGAATACTGACGGAAAATTGTACGACAACGCTACCCGCGTATCCGGGAAAGTCTTTCTAGTAGCAGACTGGTCTTAATCGGGGTGGCAAGCCCCTCGATCAAACAGGGCGCTGTTGATCATATGTGTGACGTCCGAATACCCAAGGTCATCAACACGTATCAGGTCAACCGATATGCCATACACTCAACGCCCCTCGCCCCCCCCCCCCCCCCCCCCCGTCATTTCGTCCTACCCCAATCGCGCTTTGCCTTCCCCTGCTGATCGGGCCGTCGATCGTCCATGGACAAAACGTTGACGCCACGATCCGTACACAACAAGCGCTGGAGGTCATGCCCGGTGCGACCCCGCGCGACTTGCACCACAAACACCGGATCACCTTGCAGGGCACTGCGAAAGTCACCGTCAAAGACGGGGGCACCTGGGCGCCCGGCTCAGGGGTGACCCTGAGCGGGGATAGGAGCGTGGTGCATATCACGGGCCCAGGGTCCTCGCTTGTCACCGGCGAAATCCTGCTCGGCGGCAGAACCCCCACGCTACACGTGGAGAACCAAGGCCGGCTGCATGTACACACGCTCAATCTGCATCAAGGCAAGACCGTGGTCAGCGGCCCAGGCTCCAGCCTCACTATCCGCGACTACGGCGCCTTCGCTCTCGGCCGAAATCCCAAAAACTACGTCGGCTGGGACGGCAACGGCACGCTTGAGGTCAAGGACGGTGGCACCGTTATCTCGCATGCCACTGCCCAATTCACCTTCCATCCTGACGATGCCGGAACCCTGCTGGTCAGCGGCGCATCGAGCGTCGTCACCCTCAACAAAGGCCTGAACTCCACGATGGGCGGCGCCGCCACGATCAAGATCCAGGACGGCGGCAGCCTGATCAGCAAGCATGCCGCCACCTTCGGCACCCCAAGACTGAAGATGTACCAGCGCTACGAGATCCGAACGACCCGCATTCTTGTCGATGGCGAGGGATCCCGGTGGCACCATTCCGAAGGGACGTTCAAACTGCAAAGCAAGGCCGGCATCCAGCTCTCCAACCGCGGCGCCCTGGACCTCGGTGATCAGACCCTCCATCTCGCCGGCAAGCACAGCCAGGTCCTCATCGGTGGCGGCCCGGACGACGAGGCCCAGGCCGGCGGCACGCTGACCGCGGG
>NZ_JHEP02000002.1 GCF_000657795.2 Bordetella pseudohinzii | reverse complement strand
AGGTGGCTCAGATTTACTTTGCGCGAAGTGGCTCATTATTACTTTGCGCGCAACACTATTTCAGAATTCTGTCAGTTTCGTCCGCACAAATTTTCGATAAAAGGGCTAGGACATGGCTGCAGCCGTAGTGACCAACGGGACTCTTGACCCCCAGATGAGCAAGAGCGCGCGCGGCAAGCGCGAGTGGCAGACGAAACGACATCCGGGCAAGCCGGTGGAGAACGGTTTGCTGGGCGAGGAGATTGTGCCGGCCGAGGCGAGTGCGAAGCTGGAGGCGCAGCCGCAGGATGAGGCCCGGACGCAGGCTCGGACTGACACGGACGAGACTTTGATCGAAAGCGCGGCAGCCGAGGAGACTTTCCAGGCGACGGGCGAGCGCATCGAGCTGGCCCAGGCCGCGACCACGCAGACGGATGCGGGCGCGGGCAGCGGCGCGTCGGGGAGCTCGGCCGCTTCCGGTGGCGCCGACGGCGCCGAGGGGGCCGCTGCCGGCGCTTCTTCCGCGGGGCTGTCGACCGGCGCGCTGGTGGCGCTGGGCCTGTTGGGGGTCGGTGTCATTGCCGCGGCGGCCAGTGGCGGCGGCGGTGGTGGTGGCAGCGACGACAGCCCGTCGAAACCGGGCGGCGGGTCGAATCAGCCTGGCAGTTCCAGCCCTGCCGTGACGCCGGAGACGAATTCCGGCGGCCCGGCGGCCGACAACACGGCTCCGGTCCTCGTCAGTGTCGAGGCACACAGCGGCGCGGCGGGCGCGGGCACGATCGTCATCACCTACAACGAGGCCCTGGATCCGGCCAATCCGCCGCCGCTTGGGGCGTTTGCCGTGACCACGGGCGGCGCGGCCAATCCGGTGGCCAGTGTTGTCATCAACGGTTCGACGATTACGCTGACGCTGACCAATGCCTTTGGCGCGCATGACAACGTGTCGGTGAGCTATAACGACCCGACTGCCGGCAATGATGTGGCGGCGGTCCAGGACGCCGCGGGCAATGATGCGGCCAGTTTCGTGATCGGGTCGGCCACGGTGGCTGACGGCTATGTGCGCGGCGCGCAGATCTGGGTCGATACCAATGGCGATGGCAAGGCCGATTTCAATACGGGCGTGCGGACCGACGCCAATGGCAATTTCTTTCTGCCGGTGGATACGCCGTCCGGAACCCTGATCGCCAAAGGCGGCGTCAATATCGACACGGGCGTGCCCAACACCATCGAATTGAAGGCGCCGGCGGGTTCGACCGTGATCAATCCGCTGACCACCCTGATCGACGCGGTGGCGCAAGGCAGCGGGCAGTCGGTGGAGGATGCCACCGCCATGGTCAAGGCGGCGCTGGGTCTGTCGGCTGCCGATCTGCTGTCCTACGATCCTATCCAGGCCGGCGACGTGGCCGCGCAGAAGGCGGCGGCGACGCTTGCCACGGCCATGGCCCAGGCGGCCGCCGCGGCGACGGACGCGACGGCGGGCACCCAGGGCGCGGACGGCGCCAATGCCGCAAGCAGCGCCAGCACGGGCGTGCTCGGCGCACTGGCCGATGTCATTGCCAACGCCAATGGCGCCGTGGACCTGAGCACCACGGTGGGCGCGGCGGTCAACACGGCGGTCGCCGCGGCGGTCAGCAGCACGCTGACCGCCGCGGGGGTCGATGCGGCCACGGCCGGCACCACGGCGTCCAACGCCGCGGCCAGCGCGCAGGCCGCCGCCAATACGGCCGCGACCGATATTGCCAATGCGACGGACCTGTCGGAGATTTCGGAAGCCCAGTCCGCGGCCTTGGACAGGATCGCGCCGAGTGTGGGCAGCGTGACGGCCGATAGCACGTTGACCAACAACACCACGGCGGTGGTGCATGTCTCTTTTGGCACGACGGCGACGGATGGCACGGCGGCGATGGCTGGCGATGTTGTCACGGTGTACGACGGCAGCACCTCGGTGGGCACGCATGTCCTGACCGCTTCGGACATTGCGGCGGGCCGGGCGGATGTGAGTGTGTCGGGCCTGACCGAAGGCGGCAATACCTTGACCGCGACGATCACGGACAAGGCGGGCAATGTCAGCGCGGCCAGCGGGGCGCTGGTCATCACGGTGGATACGTATGCGCCGTCGGCGCCCATGCTGGCGCTGACTCTGGACACCAGCGGCGGCAACCGCATCACCAGCGACGGCAGGCTCACGGTCTCCAGTCTGGAGGCCGGCGCGATCTGGCTGTACAGCTCGGACAATGGCGCGACTTGGCTGATGGGCAGCGGCAGCAGCATCGTGTTGACCGGCGATGGCGCCAAGTCCGTGCTGGTGCGCCAGCAGGATGCGGCGGGCAATGTCGGGGCGGTTTCCGCGGCCTTTGATTTCATCTTGGATACGACGCCGCCTTCGGCTCCCTCCAGCCTGACCATTATTCCGGACAACGCCGGCGGCATGGTCCGCGTGGGCTTGGATGTCTTGTCGGCGGACGCGGCCGCCGTGGGCTATGTGGTCTGGGTCAACGTAATGGTCGGCAGCAGCGGCAGCCCGGCGGGCAGCCGGACGCTGACCGCCACCGATATCCAGAATGGCTATGTGGATGTCGCGCTGTCCAATATGCCGGATTCGGGCACGGCCACGCTGAGTGCGCAGATCATGGATGCGGCGGGCAACAACAGTTCGCCGCTGATCCAGAATCTGTATCTGGCCGACGACAGCGGCGTCACGATAGACCAGTCCATGGCGACCGCCGGCGTCTTCATCATGGGCGGAGACGGCAACGATACTTTGCGGGGCGGGTCGGGCAAGGACACGCTCTACGGCGGCGCGGGCGAAGACCGCATACGCGGCAATGGCGGCGCCGACACGATCTATGCCGGCGCTGGCGCGGACCGTGTCCAGTATGCGCGCCCGGACGATCTGGCCGGCGACATCGTGAGCGGCACTGATACGGTGTGGGATCGCGATGTGGCCACCCTGGCCGCGGGTGGAGACCCGACGTCCCAGGACCGCATCCAGTTGCTGGGTGGCGGTACCTATGATTTCGGCACGGCCAATATCAGCTATATCGACCGTATCGATGTGCAGTCCGGCACGGGAGCCGGCCCCAACCCGCTGCCCAGCTATGCGGCAACGCTTAGCGGGACGGCGCCTGGCAGCGTGACCATTGTGCTGAGCGCCGACATGGCGGCCTCGGCGGATTTCAATGGCGATGGCGTCTATGGCGATATCCGTGTCGTGGGCTATGACAACGCCGCCGATGCCAGCGGCGCCAATCTGCCGACGACCGCTAGCATCACCGTGGATGCGCGCGGGCTGGCGGCCGGCCAGTGGATACAGGTGGACGGCCAGGTCGGTTCGGGTGCGACCGGTCCGGTGGGCATGGCCCAGCAGCCTTTTGGCGGTATGAGCGGCAACGACACCATCTACGGCAGCGCCGGTCCGGATCGCATCAACACGGGCTTGGGCAATGACGTCATCTATGGCGGCGCGGGGGATGATCGCATCACTGGGGGCCTGGGCGCCGATACGATTTACGGCGGCGACGGCACCGACCGCATCCAGTATCTGAGCGGCGACCCGGCGGAGTTGCTGGGCGATAGCATCACGGGCACCAACACGCTCTGGAATGGCGATCCCGCCACCTTGGCCGCTGGCGGCGACCCGACGACCCGGGACCGTATCCAGATCGGCGCGGCGCCGACGGATGTCACTTTCGATTTCCATGCGGCGGGCAGCGTCAGCTATATCGACCGCATCGATGTGATGTCGAACACGACGGGCGGGCAGGGCCGGGTGACCGTGGTGCTGACCGCCGGCATGGCGGCCTCGGCTGATCTCAATGGCGACGGCGTGTATGGCGATATCGGCGTGACGGCCTATGACACCGACAACGCGCCGACCACACTCAACATCACCATCGATGGTTCGGCGCTGACGGCCGATCAGCACTTGGTCGCCATTGGGTTGGACGGCTCCGGCGCGTCCAGCGGTCCTTTTGGCGGTATGCGGGGCAATGACATTTTGATCGGCGGCGCGGGCGCCGATACGCTCCATGGCGGCGCCGGGGATGATCGCCTCCGGGGCGGCGGCGGGAGCGACACCGTCTTTGGCGGCGACGGCACCGACCGCATCCAGTTCATGACGCCGCAGGACCTGGCCGGCGATATCGTGACCGGCACCAATACGGTGTGGGACCGCGATCTTGCCACCCTGGCGGCGGGCGGGGATCCGACCGCGCTGGACCGCATCCAGATCATGGGCGCGGGCACCTATGATTTCGCCACGGCGGGCAGCATCAGCTATATCGACCGCATCGACGTGCTGACGGGCGTGGGCGGGCAGAACGGCAATGTGACGCTGGTGCTGACCGCCGACATGGTGGCTTCGGCGGACGCCAACGGCGATAGCGTCTATGGCGACATCCGCATCGCGGGTTATGCCAATGCCACGGATGCCAATGGCGCCAACCTGCCGACCACCGTGGGCATCACGGTGGATGCGAGCGCGCTGGCGGCCGACCAGTGGATACAGGTGGATGGCCAGCTCGGTTCCGGCGCGATAGGCCAGTTGGGCAGCCCCAATCAGCCCTTTGGCGGGATGAGCGGCAATGATGTGATCTATGGCGGCGCCGGCGCGGACCGCATCAATACCGGCGCGGGCGACGACCTCGTCTTTGGCGGCGCGGGCGACGACCGTATCGTGGGCGGCCTGGGCGCTGACACGCTCTACGGCGGCGACGGCACGGACCGCATCCAGTATATGAGCGGCAATCCGAGCGAGCTGTGGGGCGACACCATCACGGGCACCAACACGATATGGGACGGCAACCCGAACACCCTGGCCGCCGGCGGCGACCCGACGACCCGGGACCGCATCCAGATCGGCGCGGCGCCGACGGATGTCACCTTCGATTTCCATGACGCGGCCAGTGTCAGCTATATCGACCGCATCGACGTGATGTCGAACACGACGGGCGGGCAGGGCGGCCTGACCGTGGTGCTGACCTCCGCCATGACGGCCTCGGCCGATCTCAATGGCGACGGGGTGTACGGCGATATCGGGGTGACGGGCTACGATACCGACAACGCGCCGAACACGCTCAATATCACCATCGATGGTTCGGCGCTGACGGCCGGCCAGCACCTCATCGTCTATGGGCAGGACGGCTCCGGCGCACCCAGCGGTCCCTTTGGCGGCATGCACGGCAATGACACGCTCATCGGCGGCGCGGGCGAAGATGTGCTGATCGGCGGCAAGGGCGCCGATACGCTGACCGGCAACGCCGGAGCGGATACCTTTGCGTTCTTCCAAGGGGACACGCCCCTGATGTCGGATAAGCACTTGACCGGCGCGACCGTGGACAGCCAGGGCACCATGCTGTCTTTCGCCAATGGGCTGGACATCATCACGGACTTCTCCGGTGGCGATCAGATCCAGCTCAATCCTGGCAATTGGCTGGATCACTTGGCCGATGCCAGCCTGGCGGCCGATGGGCTGCTGGAGAACCAGTCGTACCACGCGGTGCAGGGCAATTACGCCAATGGCACGTTTACCGTGTATGCGGCGGGCAACAGCACCTTGGTTCTCTATGACGGTGACAGCAGCAGCAATGTGGCGGCGACCGCCGTCCTGTTGAGCAACGTGACGCTGGATCAGTTGCAATTCAACAACGGGACGATCACGCACGCATGAGGGGTAGCAAGCAGAAGGGGCGGTTGGCGGGACCCTGCCGCGGCGTCTTGCGGCAGATTGGATGGGCGCTGGGGCTGTGCTGCCTGGCGCCCTCCCTGGCGATGGCTGCGCGCGACTGGACCATTCCCGCCTTGTTGCAGGCGGCCCAGGGCACGCATCCGGCGGTGGCAGGGAGGCGCGCCGACGAGGCCGCCGCGCAGGCCAACCGCGATGCCGCGGGATGGCAGCGATTCCCCACACCCAGCGTGGAGCTGGGCTCGCGCGCCTTGGGCAGTTCGAACTCGGACTCGCTCAATGGCTCGACGCGCGCCATCCGGCTGGATCAGCCGCTGTGGGCCGGCGGCCGTATCGACGCCGGCATCGACGCGGCCGACCAGCGCCTGCAGGCCGCCGGCGCGGCCATCAGCGAAGCCCAGCTGGAGCTGGGCTTGAAGGTGGCCAACGCCGCCAGCGAAGCCCTGCGTCAGCAGGAACGCATGCGCGTGGCGCAAGGCCATGTCGCCCAGCAGGACAAGCTGCTGGAGATGATACGCCGGCGGGTGGCGCAGGAGGTCAGCGCCACGGCCGACCTCAATCTTGCGCAATCGCGCATGCTGGCCAGCGTCAACGATGTCAACGCCGCCAAGCAGGCGCTGCGCGTGGCTTTGGCGCAGCTGGAGCAGCTGGTGGGCGAGCCGGTGCGCAGTGTGATCGGAAGCTCCGCCGACGAGACCGGTCTGCCGGATGAGCGGGAGAGTCTGCTGGCGCGCACACTGGATCTTTCGCCGCGCCTGAAGCGGCTGCGTTCGGAGCAGCAGCAGGCCGAAGCCACGGTGCGGGAGCGGCGCGCCGTCCTGAGCCCGGCCGTATTGCTGCGGCTTGAGAATGTCCAGGGCGCGCCCCTGGTCGGCAGCGGCGTGGGGTCGACCAATCGCGCGCTGCTGGTGCTGCAATGGCAGACCGGCGCGGGACTGTCGGCCGTGTCGGCGGTCAGCGAAGCGCGTTCGCAGGTCGAGTCGCTGCGCCAGGCGCGCGAGGCGGCCGTGCGCGAAGTGACGCAGCAGTTCGAAAGCGACTGGGCCCAATGGACGGACGCCCGGCTGCGTCTGGACGTGGCGCGGCGCATACAAGGCACGGCGGCCGAAGTGGCCGATTCCTATTCCCGCCAGTATGTGGCGGGACGCAAAAGCTGGTTGGACATGATGAATTCGGTGCGTGAAGTGGAGCAGGCCGAGCTGGCCAGTGTCGATGTGCGGTATGAGGCCCAGGCGGCGGCGCTGCGCCTGCGCCTGGAATCGGGGAGCCTGCGATGAGACCGCGGATGGATCCGCCGCGCGCCGGCGCCTTGCGCTGGGTGACGGCCGCGCTGTGGCGCCGCCGCACGCCTTTCGCCGAGGCCTTGGTGGCCACCACGGTGGCCAATTTGCTGGCGCTGGGCACATCGATGTTTTCCATGCAGGTCTATGACCGCGTGATTCCCAACGAAGGCCACCAGACGCTATGGGTGCTGACCGTGGGCGTGAGTCTCGCCGTCGTCCTGGAGTTTCTCCTCAGGCTGCTGCGTGGCCGCATGCAGGAGCGCGTGGCCAGCTCAATCGACCAGACGCTGTCGCGGCGCTTCTTCGAGCGCATGCTGAATGTCCGCATGGAAGCCCGGCCGCCCACAGTGGGAACGCTGGCCTCGCAGATCAAGGGCTTTGAGCTGGTGCGCGGGGTGTTGACCGCGGCGTCGCTGCTGGTCCTGGCCGACGTGCCCTTCGCCTTGCTGTATATCGCCGTGATCGCGCTGGTCGGCGGTTGGGTGGCGCTGGTTCCGCTGGCCGTGGCGCCTCTGGCCCTGGCGACCGGCCTGGGCTTGCAGGCCCTGGTGCGCCGGCATGCCCGTATCCAGCAGACGGCCGCCAATCAAAAGGCCGGCCTGCTGGTCGAAGCCGTGGACGGCGCCGAATCGCTCAAGGCCAATGGCGGCGAGCGCATGATGCAGGCGCGCTGGAACACTTTAGTGGACGAGGCGGCCATGGCCGAGCGGCAATCGCGCGACCACGGCGGGCTCGCGCAGCAGTTGACGGTGAGCCTGCAGCAGCTGGGCTATGTGGCCACCATCGCGTTCGGCGCCTGGCTGGTGTCGGAGAACCAGATCACCATGGGGGGCTTGCTGGCCTGCTCTATTCTCAGTAACCGGGCGCTGGCTCCGCTTATTCAGCTGCCGGGCGTGATGATGCAATGGGCGCATGCGCGCGTCGCGCTCGATTCGCTGGACCAGCTGCTGGCGCTCGCCAACGAGGAGGATGACCGCGAGCAGGCTCTCAAGCCGGGCGTCATCGATCCCTCGCTGCGTTTTGAGCGTGTGCGCTTCGTCTATGCCCGCCAGGCGCAGCCGGCCCTGGATCTGGAGCGGCTCGACATCCGGCCGGGCGAGCGCGTCGGTGTCCTGGGGCCGGTGGGCTCGGGCAAGAGCACTCTGCTCAAGCTCGCCAGCACCCTGTATCGCCCGCAGGAGGGCCGGATCTTCCTGTCCAATCTGGACGCCGGCCAGATCGACCCGGCCGCGGCCCGCTCCGCCGTCGGCTATCTGCCTCAGGATTTGCGGCTTTTCAGCGGCACGCTGCGCGACAATCTCCTCCTGGGGCTGCCCGATCCGGGCGATGCCGCGCTGCTGGAGGCGGCCCGGCGCACGGGCCTGGCGCGCCTGATCTCGGGCCAGTCCAAGGGCCTGGCCCTGCCCATCGCCGAGGGCGGACGCGGTATTTCGGGCGGCCAGAAGCAGCAGCTGGCGTTGACGCGGTTCCTGCTGGCCAGCCCTTCGCTGTGGCTGCTCGACGAGCCGACCGGCGCCATGGACGCCGACAACGAGGCGCTGGTCGTGCGCCTGCTGCAGGAGGAATTGCAGTCGGCCAAGCGCTCGGCGCTGATCGCCACGCACAAGACCGCGCTGCTGCCGCTGTTTACGCGCTTGATCGTCATGCATAACGGCAGAATCGTGCTCGATGGACCGCGCCATGAGGTCATGGCGAAACTGAGCGCGGCCAGAACGCCGGCCGAGGCGGTGACAGCATGAGCGGCCATACCGGTTTGGAAAACAGCTTGGTTCAGGACGCCAGCGTCGGCGGGGGCAGCCGCGCCTTGCTCTGGACGATTGTGGCGGCCGTGGCGGGCGTTGTGGGCTGGGCGCATTGGGCCGAGCTGGACAAGATCACGCGCGCCAGCGGCCAGGTGATCGTCAGTTCGCGCAACCAGGTGATCCAGGCGCCCGATGGCGGCGTGCTCGAGGAAATGCTGGTGCGCGAAGGCGACACCGTCAAGCGCGGCCAAGTGTTGTTCCGCTTCCAGCAGACCCGCGCGCGCGCGGCGATGCAGGAAAGCGTGGCCAAGGTCGCGGGCCTGAAGGTGGCGGTGGCGCGCTTGCAGGCCGAAGTGTTCGGGACGCCGCTGCGCTTTGAGCCGGACGCCGACGCCTATCCGGAATTGCGCGACAACCAGATCGCCTTGATGCGTCGCCGCCAGGCCGCCCTGAACGAAGAAATCGGCGCCTTGGACCGCGCCCGCAAGCTGGCGCAGGAAGAACTCAGCCTGAATCAGCCCCTGGTGGCGCGCGGCGATGTCAGCCGCGCCGAGGTGCTGAAACTGCAGCGCCAGGTGGTCGATCTCGCCGGCCAGATCAGCAACAAGCGCAATAAGTTCTACCAGGATGCCCAGGCCGATCTGGCCAAGGCGCAGGAGGACCTCGAGGGCGCCCGCCAGGTGCTGGCCCAGCGCCAGGACCAGCTCCAGCATACCGAGGTCTACGCGCCCATGGACGGCGTGGTGCGCAATGTCCGCCTGACCACGGCGCTGGGCGGGGTGGCGCGTTCAGGCGACGAGATCCTGCAGATCGTGCCGGTCGATGAAGACCTGGTCATCGAGGCCAAGGTCAAGCCGCGCGATGTCGCCTTCATCAAGCCGGGGCTGCCGGGCAATATCAAGTTGGACGCCTATGACTACGCCATCTACGGCTCCCTGCAAGGCCGGGTCAGCTATATCAGCGCCGACACCTTGTATGACGAATCCAAGGACGGAGCGCAGCAACCCTATTACCGCGTGCAGATCAAGACCAGTGGCCGCGACCTGACGTCGCGCAATGGGCAAGCGATACAGACCCAGCCGGGCATGACCGCCACGGTGGAGATCAAGACCGGCAAGCACACCGTCTGGGAGTACCTGACCAAGCCCATCACGAAGACGCTGGGAGAGTCGCTGCAGGAGCGTTGAGGCCAGCCCGTCAGGAGGGAAAGTCGCCGTCCAGGTAATACCAGCGGCCCTCGATCTTCTCGAAGCGGCTGATCTCGTGCAGGCGGGTCGCGCGCCCGGCCTGCCGGTAGCGAGCGACGAATTCGACCCGCGCGTGGCTGTCGTCCTGCTGTTCATGCCGGCGCACCTGCAGCCCCAGCCATTTGAGATCGGGCGGGTTAGGGGTGAGCGAAGCCGGACGCGAGGCCGGATGCCAGGTGCGCAGGAGATAGTCCAGCTCGTCCAGCACGAAGGCGCTATAGCGCGAGCGCATGAGGCTGGCCGCGTCCGGCGCGGCCGCCTCGCCGTGATGCCATCGCCCGCAACAGGCGGGGTAATCGATGCCGCTGCCGCAAGGGCAGGCCAGGAGTTTGGCGCTCATGCAAGCAGGTCGTTGTATTCGGGGTGGCGCTTGAAATAGACCGCGGCGTAGGAGCAGCGCGGCCGGACCTTCCAGCCGTTTTCGCGCGCGGCGGCCAGCGCGGCCTCGGTCAGCCGGGCGGCGATGCCGCGTCCGCCGACTTCGGGCGGCACGCCGGTGTGCAGGATGACCATGACGCCATCGTGCAATTGGTATTCCAGCTCGCTGACATGGCCGTCAATGATGAGCTCAAAGCGGCCTTGCTCGGCCAGGTGGACGATCGCGGGTTCTGCCTGGGTCATGCGGATCTCCTTCAGGTTGCGGGACGGGGCGTCGCGGAGCGCGCCGGGTGTTGCCTCCATTTTTGCATGCCCGTCCGCCATCTTGCGGCCGGCCGTCATGGGCGCTAAGGTGGACCCGGCCCCGAAAACCCGGGCAAGCGCATTTTCTATCAAGGAGGAATGGCCGTGGCAGAGATCTGGCAGTTGTCGGCGAGCGAAGTGGCCGATGGCATCCGGCGCAAGGCGTTTTCGGCGGTGGAGGCCGCGCAGGCGGCGCTGGACCGCATGGAAGCGGTCAACCCCGTGCTTAATGCCGTGGTCGATTGTCGCCCCGACGAGGTGCTGGCGCGGGCGCGCGACTGCGATGCGCGGCTGGCGCGCGGCGAGCCGCTGGGCGTGCTGGGCGGCGTGCCGGTCACGGTGAAGGTCAACGTCGACCAGGCCGGGTTCGCCACCAGCAACGGCGTGCGCCTGCAACAGGATGTCATCGCCGCGCACAACAGTCCCGTGGTGGACAATCTGCTGCGGGCTGGCGCGGTGATCCTGGGGCGCACCAATACGCCGGCCTTTTCGCTGCGCTGGTTCACGGACAATCTGCTCTATGGCGCGACCCGCAATCCGCGCAACCCGGCCCTGACGCCGGGCGGTTCTTCGGGCGGCGCGGCCAGCGCGGTCGCCGCCGGCATCGGCCATCTGGCCCATGGCACCGATATCGCGGGGTCCATCCGCTATCCGGCCTATGCCTGCGGCGTGCATGGCCTGCGTCCTTCGCTGGGGCGGGTCGCCGCCTATAACGCGGCCCTGCCTGAACGCGGCCTGGGCGGCCAGGTCACCGCCGTGTCGGGGCCGCTGGCCCGGCGCATCGCCGATGTGCGCCTGGGGCTGCAGGCGCTGGCGGCGCCCGATATGCGCGACCCGTGGTATGCGCCCGTGCCTTTGGACGGGCCGCCCTGGCCCAGGCGCGCCGGCCTGTGGCTGCGTCCGGACGGTCTGCGGATCGCGCCCGAGATCGAGGCGGTCTTGCGCGAGGCCGCCGACCGCCTGCGCGACGCGGGCTGGCGGGTGGATGAGCTCGATGCCGCGCCGCCCATGCGGGAAGCGGCCGGCCTGCAGCTGCGCATGTGGCTGGCCGATGGGTATGAGGCCATGGTGGCCGCGGCCGAGCGCGAAGGCGACGCGGGGGCCTTGACGGCCCTCAAGGGCCAGGCCGAGGCATGCCGCGGCCTGGATCTGCCGGCCTACCAGGCCACGCTGGCCCGCCGGGCCACGCTGGTGCGCGAATGGCAGCTGTTTTTCGAGCGCTATCCGCTGCTGCTGACGCCGGTGTCGGCCGAACTGCCGTTTGCCGACGGCCTGGATATGCAGGGCGAGGCGGCGTATCGGCGTGTCTGGGAGGCGCAGTTGACCCAGATCGGCCTGCCTTTCATGGGCCTGCCGGGGCTGGCGGTCGCCATGGGGGCGGCGGGCGATGCGCCCGTGGGCGTGCAACTGCTGGCGGCGCGCTACCGGGAGGACATCCTGCTGGACGCCGGACAGGCTATCGAGGCGGCCGGGCCGCCGGTGGGCGTGGCCCAGCCCGGGGCGCGCTAGCCAGCCGCCGCGACGGTGCGCGCGCGCCATTCGGCGCGCAGCACCGACATATGGCCGGTGTCCCAGCGCTCCTGGCCCACGCCGCTGCGTATCGAGGAGCGGCGCACGCCTTCCCAGACAAAACCCATGGTTTTGTAGAGCTGGATGGCCGGCGTATTGAAGGTGTAGACGTTGAGTTCGACGCGCTCGATCTCCGGATGCGCATAGGCGTGGTCGATGAGCTGGGCAAGCATGGGCCGGGCCCAGCCCTTGCCGCGCGCCGAAGGCGCGATCAGGATGCGGCCCAGGCGCGCGTTGCCGTCATGCCATTCGAAGCCCAGCTGCCCGTGCCCGATCAATTCTCCGTCCGCTTCGGCCATCCAGCAGCGGCGCGCGGGACGCTCGCCATGGGTTTCGGCCAGCATGCGGTCGAATTGGGCGGCGTCCAGCGGATAGCGGACCTGCGAGCCGCCCCATTGCACCACGCCGCGCTGGTCGTCGAACCAGCTGGCCAGACGCGCATAGTGGGCGGGCTCGAAAGGAATGAGGCGCATGCTCATCGCCCCAGGAGCAGCATGACCCACAAGGCGATCATGGCAATCAGGCCGATCCAGCACGATCCCCAGAACCCGATGATGGGCCATTTGACGTCCAGCGGCACTTGCTTGGGATCCACGTGCTTGAGCTGGTGGTTGGCGTAGCCCGCCACCCAGCGCTTGGCGCGCGGAAAGGTCAGCCGCAGAAAGTAGTCCAGGAAGATGGCGGCCTGGATGGAAAACGCATATTGGCGGAATGGCCGGTGTTCGAGCAGAGGATGCTTGAGCACGCTGTTGACGCGCTGGCTTTTCCAGAAGAAGAGCACCAGCCCGCAGATCGTGCAGGTGATGAAGCACAGCGCGAACAGGCTGAAGACAAAAATAAAGGTCTGGGAGTAGATGGCCGTCATGGTGAACTATCCGCGGGTCTGGCCTTCGCCGGTGAGCACCCATTTGTAGGTGGTCAGGCCTTCCAGGCCAACCGGGCCGCGCGCGTGCAGGCGATTGGTGGAAATGCCGATTTCGGCGCCCAGGCCATATTCGAAACCGTCGGCGAAACAGGTGGGCAGGTTGATATAGACGGAGCTGGAGTCGACTTCGCGCTGGAAGCGCTGGGCCGCGCCCAGGTCTTCGGTCACGATGGCGTCGGTATGGCCCGAGCCCCAGCGGGCGATGTGCTCGATGGCCTGGTCCAGGGAGTCCACGACGCGCACGGCCAGGATGGGGGCGAGGTACTCGGTGCCCCAGTCTTCTTCGCTGGCCGCCTTGATGGCGGGCAGGATGGCGCGGCTGCGTTCGCAGCCGCGCAGCTCGACGCCGTGCTGCAGCAGGGCGTTGCCAATGCGCGGCAGCAGGGTGGGCGCCACGGCCTGGTGCACCAACAGGGTTTCCATGGCGCCGCAGATGCCATAGCGGTAGGTCTTGGCGTTGAAGGCGATTTCCAGGGCCCGGTCGGCGTCGGCGGCGGCATCCAGATAGACATGGCAGTTGCCGTCCAGGTGCTTGATGAGCGGCACCCGGGCCTCCTGGGCCAGGCGCGCGATCAGGCCCTTGCCGCCGCGCGGGACGATGACATCCACATGCTCGGTCATGGTGACCAGCTTGCCCACGGCCGCGCGGTCGGTCGTGTCGACGACCTGGACGGCGGCCGGCGGCAGTTCGGCCGCCGCCAGCCCGGCCTGCACGATGGCGCCCAGGGCGAGGTTGGAGTGCAAGGCTTCGCTGCCGCCGCGCAAGATCGTGGCATTGCCGGACTTCAGGCAAAGCGCGGCGGCGTCGATGGTCACGTTGGGGCGAGATTCATAGATGATGCCGATCACCCCCAGCGGGACGCGCATCTGGGCCACGCGCATGCCGTTGGGGCGCACCGTGGTCGGGCCGATGCTGCCGATGGGGTCGGGCAGGGCGGCGATCTGGCGCAGGCCTTCCGCCATGAGCTGCACGCTGCGGTCCGACAAGGTCAGGCGGTCCAGCAGCGCCGGCTCCAGGCCGTTGGCGCGCGCGGCATCCACGTCGCGGGCATTGGCCGCCTGCAGGGCCTGTTTGCCGTCCGTGAGCAGCTCGGCCATGGTGAGCAGGGCGCGGTTCTTGGCCCAGCCGCTGGCGCGCATCATGGCGCGCGAGGCCTGCCGGGCGTTTTCGCCCAGGGTCAGCATGGTTTGTTCGATTGAGGACATGATGGGTGTTCTATCCAAGAATTGTGCGGATCAGCCGCGCGCGCCGGCGGCGGCCACGCGCAAGGCCAGGCGGGTCATTTCTTCCCAGGGGTCGGCCAGGCGGCCGGGCACGGTCAGGCCCTTGATCAGGCGGTCGACTTCATGGGCGTGCTGCACCGCGGCCGGCCAGGCTTGCGGCGGCACACGGCCCAGGGCCTGCAGGGCCAGGCGCTCGTGGGCGCCGAAGACGCGCAGGCGGCGCATGAGGGCGCCGACATCCTGGCGGTGTTGGCGGGCTTCGGCGATGCGGGCGAGCAGGCGGATTTCTTCTCCCACGGCCCACAGCACGAGCGGCAGGGCTTCGCCTTCGGCGCGCAGGCCGTCGAGCATGCGCACGGTGCGGCCGATGTCGCCGGCCAGCATGGCGTCGCGCAGGCCGAAGACGTCATAGCGGGCGACGTTGAGCACGGCGCGTTCGACGTCTTCGGCGGCCAGTTCGCCTTCCGGGTAGAGCAGGCCGAGCTTGAGGATTTCCTGGTGGGCGGCCAGCAGGTTGCCTTCGACCTTGTCGGCCATCCATTGCAGGGTGGCGCCGTCGACGCGCTGGTTCTGGCGCGCCAGCCGCGCGCCGATCCAGGCCGGCAGGCGGCCGCGCTCGATCGTCGGGATCTCGGCGCTTACGCCGCCGCGCGCCAGGGCCAGCGCCCATTTGGACTCGCGCGTGGCGCGGTCCAGGCGGGGCAGGGAAACGACGACCAGGGTGTCGGCGTCCGGCTGGCGTTCGGCCAGGCGGGTGAGGGTGTCGGCGCCGGCCTTGCCCGGCTTGCCGGTGGGAATCTTGATTTCGAGCAGGCGGCGGTCGCCGAACAGCGACACGCTCTGGGTGGCCGCCAGCACGGCGCTCCAGTCGCCGCGCGCGTCCATGACCAGCGAGCTGCGGTCGGTATAGCCCGCCTGGCGCGCCGCCGCCCGCAAGGCATCGCCGGCCTCGGTGACCAGCAGCGGCTCGTCGCCCGAAAGCGTGTAGAGCGTTGCCAGCGGTCCGCGCCGCAGGTGATCGATCAGGCCATCGGCGTCCAGAATCTGCGCCATTACTCTGGCTGCGCGCCCAGGCCCGGGGTGATGTTGGGCGTATTCCAGAGGGCGGGGCCGCGCTGCTGGTCGGTACGCTCGTTCGGATCGAAAAGCGGCGTGTCTTCCGTGACGTCGTCCTTGGTCTGCTCCAGCTTTTGCATGGTCTGGGCCACGTCCGGCGCGGTCAGGCGGCGCAGCAGGCGGTTGACCAGGGTCTGCTGCATGGATTCGTACAGCGTCTCCATTTGCGATTGCTTGGCCTGCACCACGCCATCGTCGTAAGGCATGTCGCGGTAGACGGTGAAGGTCGTGTCCGGGATGATGGCGCGGCCGCTGGCGTCGACCAGGCGGAAGGTGAACACCAGGCCCAGTTCGTATTCTTCGACACGGCCCTGGGCATTGAGGGCCACGTCGCGCAGGCTGCGGTCATTGCGCACCTGCTGCAGATTGGCCGAGGCCGCCTTGGGGTCGTTGACGATGCGGGTCTGCGGCGACGATGCCCGGATGGCGCGGCGCACGTCCGCGCCGAAACGGGTGTTGTCGGGGATGCCGACATACAGCGTCTTGAACGGCAGGGGCGTCTCGCCCCGCATCTGGAAGCCGCAGGCAGTCAGGAGCATGACCACGGCCAGGCCCCCGGCCTTGAGCCAGCGAGACCCTTGGGAAAACGGCAGGAAAAGCCCGGCGAGGTTCATGCGTATCCTTATCAGCCCACGACGTTGACCAATTTGCCCGGAACGACGATCACACGCTTGGGCGGGCGGCCCTCCAGGAAGCGGGCGACTTCTTCCTGGGACAGGGCGATCTGTTCGATGTCTTCCTTGGGAGCCTTGGCGGCCACGCGGATCGCGCCGCGCAGCTTGCCATTGACCTGGAGCATGAGTTCGATCTCGTCGGCCACCAGCGCGGCTTCGTCCACATGCGGCCAGGGCGCATCGAGGAGGTCGCCCAGCTCGTGGGCAAAGCCCAGATCGCGCCAGAGCTGCCAGGTGATGTGCGGCACCACGGGGTAGAGCACGCGCAGCAACAGGCCCAGGCCCTCGGCCAGGGCGGCATCGCTGGCCGCGCCTTCGGGCAGCTTGGCGTTGTCGATGGCATTGAGCATCTTCATGCAGGCCGACACCACCGTGTTGTATTGGATGCGCTGGTAATCGTACTCGGCCTGTTTGAGCAGGCCGTACAGTTCGCGGCGCAGGTCCTTGACCGCGGCGGGGGCGTCCTGCCAGTCGCTGCCGCGGGCCAGGCCGCGGGCCACGGCCTCGCGCTGCTCATAGCCCAGCGACCACAGGCGGCGCAGGAAGCGGTTGGCGCCTTCGACCCCCGAGTCCGACCACTCCAGCGTCTGTTCCGGGGGGCTGGCGAACATGACGAACAGGCGCGCGGTGTCCGCGCCCAGCGTGTCGATCAGCGATTGCGGATCCACACCGTTGTTCTTGGACTTGGACATCGTGCCCACGCCGCCATAGGTGATTTCGGAGCCATCGGACTTCAGGCGAGCGCCGATGATGGCGCCCTTGGCGTCGTAGGTGTTTTCGACTTCTTCGGGCCAGAAGTACTCGATGCCGCCCTGGGGCGTGCGGCGCGAATAGATATGGTTGAGCACCATGCCCTGGCAAAGCAGCCGCGTGAAGGGCTCGTCGAACTTGAGCATGCCCAGGTCGCGCATGACCTTGGTCCAGAAGCGCGCATAGAGCAGGTGCAGCACGGCATGCTCGATCCCGCCGATGTACTGGTCCATGGGCATCCAGTAATCGTTGCGGCTGTCGACCATGGCCTGTCCGTTGCCCGGCGAGGTATAGCGCATGAAATACCAGGACGAGTCCACGAAGGTGTCCATGGTGTCGGTTTCACGGCGGGCCGGCTTGCCGCAGGAGGGGCAGGCGCAGGACAGGAAGGCTTCGTTCTTGGCCAGCGGATTGCCCGAACCGTCGGGGATCAGGTCTTCGGGCAGCACCACCGGCAGGTCTTGCTCGGGCACCGGCACGGGGCCGCAATCCGGGCAATGGATGATGGGGATGGGCGTGCCCCAGTAGCGCTGGCGCGAAATCCCCCAATCGCGCAGGCGATAGGTGGTCTGTTTTTCGCCCAGGCCCTTGGCGGCCAGGTCGGCGGCGATGGCGTCGATGGCCTCGGCCGACGTCAGGCCGTCGTACTTGCCCGAGTTGATGGCGCGGCCGGTCTGCTTGTCGCCGTACCACTCCTGCCAGGCCGCATCGGAATACGTCTTGCCTTCCAGAGCGATGACCTGGCGGATGGGCAGGCCATACTTGCGGGCAAAGGCGAAGTCGCGTTCGTCGTGGGCCGGAACGCCCATCACCGCGCCGTCGCCGTAGCTCATCAGCACATAGTTGCCGACCCAGACTTCCACCGGCTGGCCGGTCAGCGGATGCGTGACCGACAGGCCGGTGCGCATGCCTTCTTTTTCGCGCGTGGCGATCTCGGCCTCGGTCGTGCCGCCGAGCTTGCATTGGTCGATGAAGCTGGCGAGCGCGGGATTGCCGCGCGCGGCCAGCGCGGCCAGCGGGTGCTCGGGCGCCACGGCGCAGAAGGTCACGCCCATGAGCGTATCGGCGCGCGTCGTGAAGACAAACAGCTTGCCATCCTGGATGAGCTGGCCGTTTTCGTCCTTGATGTCATGCGGGAAGGCCAGGCGCACCCCTTCGGATTTGCCGATCCAGTTTTCCTGCATGACGCGCACGCGCTCCGGCCAGCCCGGCAGGCTGTTCTTGACCTGGTCGAGCAGTTCGTCGGCGTAGTCGGTAATGCGCAGGTAGTAGCCCGGGATTTCGCGCTTTTCGACCGGGGCGCCGGAGCGCCAGCCGCGTCCGTCGATGACCTGTTCGTTGGCCAGCACCGTCTGGTCGACCGGGTCCCAGTTCACGACCTGGGTCTTGCGGTAGGCGATGCCTTTTTCGAGCATCTTCAGGAACAGCCATTGGTTCCATTTGTAATACGCGGGATCGCAGGCGCACATTTCGCGCGACCAGTCGATGGCCAGCCCCATCGCCTTCATCTGCTTCTTCATGTAGGCGATGTTGTCGTAGGTCCACTTGGCCGGCGGCACCTTGGACTTGATGGCGGCGTTTTCGGCCGGCATGCCAAAGGCGTCCCAGCCCATGGGCATCAGCACGTTGTAGCCGCGCATGCGCAGCTGGCGCGCCATCATGTCGTTGATCGTGTAGTTGCGCACGTGGCCCATGTGCAGCTTGCCGCTGGGATAGGGCAGCATGGAGCAGGCATAGAACTTGGGCTTTTCCGAGCCGTCGGCGTTCTTGGCATGCTCGTGGACGAGATAGGCGTCACGGGCCTGCCAGTCTTGTTGGGCGGCCGCTTCGACGAGGGTGGGTTGATAGCGTTCCTGCATGGACTCGTGCGTAGAAATGGGGATGGATGCGCCCGGCGGACGGGCGCTCAAAACCCTAGATTATAGGAGGTGCTAGGCCCGGGATGGGGACGGACGGTTTCCGGGGATGCGCGCGCCTGGCGCCAGGCAGCCATAGGCCAGGGCCAGCAGGGCGGTCGCCGCGCCCGTCGCGGTCACGCCGTACCAGCCGAAATGTCCGTAGATCCACGCCGAGGCGAGCGAACCGGCCGCCCCGCCAATGAAGTAGGCCGTCATATAGCCGGCCGTGAGGCGGCTGCGCGCCTCGGGGCGCAGGCGGTAGACCGCGCTCTGGTTGGTGACGTGCACGCCCTGGATGGCCATGTCCTGGATGACAATGCCGATCAGCAGCGGGATGACGGCATGGGCGCCCCAGGCGATCAAGGCCCAGGAGCCGAGCAGCAGGGCAAGGCCCACGACGGTCGCCCGGTTGCCCAGGCCCTGGTCGGCCATGCGGCCGAAGCGGCGGGCGGCATAGGCGCCCATGGCCCCGGCCAGGCCGAACAGCCCGATGGTGGTCATGCTGTAGCCATAGGGCGGGCTGGACAGCAGGAAGGTCAGCGGCGTCCACAGCATGCTGAAGCAGGCGAACAGCAGGCCGCCGATCAGGGAGCGTGCCCGCAGCAGAGGCTCCTCGCGGTAGAGCCGCCAGATCGACAGCAAGAGGCGCGCGTAGCTCAACTGGGCCGAGCCAGGGTGGTCGGGCAGGATGCGCCACAGCACGGCCGACATCGCCAGCAGCAAGGCGGCGGCGACCCAATACACGGTGCGCCAGCCTCCCAGGTCGGCCAGCACGCCGGCCGCCGTGCGGGCCAGCAGGATGCCCAGCAGCAGCCCGCTCATCAGCGTGCCGACGATGCGTCCGCGCTGCGCGGGATCGGCCAGCGTCGCGCCGAACGGCACCAGGACCTGGGCCACCACCGACAGCATGCCGGTCAGGAAGGTGCCCAGCATCAGCCAGCCCAGGCTGGGGGCGTTGGCCGAGATCAGCAGGCCGCCCGCCGACAGGGCGGTCATGAAGACGATGAGGCGGCGCCGCTCGAGGATGTCGCCCAGCGGCACGAGCAGCATCAGGCCGACGGCATAACTGAGCTGCGCGATGGTGACGATGCTGCCGGTGGCGGCATTGGACACCTGGAATTGCTCGCCGATGATGTGCAGCAGCGGCTGGGCGTAATAGTTGCTGGCCACGGCCAGGCCGGTGGCCGCCGACATCAGGAAGACCATGGCGGGGGTGAGGCGGGAATTCACAATGCCACGCCTCCGGGGGCATGCCGGTCATGCTCGGCCAAAAGGCGTTTGAGCAGGCCGGCGAGCTGGCGGCGTTCGGCCGCGTTCAAGGGCGCCAGGGTTTTTTCCATTTCGTCCAGATAGTCGTCCAGCACCTGGCGCAAGGCGCGCTGGCCCTGCGCGGTGAGCGAGACGATGACGCTCCGGCGATCGTCGGGGTTGGGGTTGCGCGAGATGAGGCCGGCGGATTCCAGGCGGTCCAGGCGGTGGGTCATGGCGCCTGAAGACAGCAGCAGCGCGCCCGTCAATTGCTGCGGGCTCAACGAATAGGGCGGGCCGGCGCGGAACAGGGTGGCCAGCAGGTCGAATTCGCCCTGGTGCATGCCGTGGGCGCGAAAGGCCCGGTCGGCGTTGCGGGCGGCGACGATATTCATGCGGAACAGGCGGCTGCACACCGCCATGGCGGAGACATCCAGGTCGGGGCGCTGCTGCGCCCACTGGGCCAGGACGAGATCGACATGGTCTTTCATGAGCATTTATCTTTATTTAAAGTATCTTTATATCAAGATAACTGCCGGGCATGCAAACGCCAAAAAAAAGAAGAGCCCGCCTAGGGCGGGCTCTTCCCGGTTTGACCGGAAGACGTGGCTTATTGGGCGGCGTCTTTCAGCTTCTTGAGCGGGCGAACCTTGACCTTGACCGAAGCGGGCTTGGCCGGGAACCAGCGCTCTTCGCCGGTGAAGGGGTCCTTGCCGAAGCGCTTGGCCTTGGCCGGAACCTTTTGCACGGAGACCTTGAACAGGCCGGCCAACGTGAATTCACCCGCGCCCTTCTTGTCGACCGAACCCAGCACGGCGGCTTCGAGGCCGGCCAGGACAGCCTTGACCGACTTGGCTTCGACGCCGGTGTTTTCGACCAGGTGAGCGACCAGCTGCGACTTGTTCAGCGCTTCCTTGATGGGGCGCACGGCAGCGGTGGCGGTCTTCTTCACGGCCGGCTTGGTGGCGGCGGCCTTTTTGGCGGGGGCCTTCTTGGCAGGGGCCTTGGCGGCGGTTTTGGTGACTTTCTTGGCAGGAGCTTTTGCTTTGGTAGCCATGGTCAAGATCCGTATGTTGGGTAATAAAGCGGCGCTTGCGACGGATGTCCGGCACCACGCGCCCGATGATAGCGGAAAGTCAGGCGCGTGCATGCATTTTTACGCTGTTTAATGCCTATGAGATGTTGTTTTCGCGAGAAAGCGCATGCGCCAGGACCGCGCGAGGTCTTGTTTTAAGGTGTTTGCGGCGTTGCGCAGCGTTGCATGGCCGCCTTGCGCGGATTACGCTAGGCGCCTTGGCGCGGCGGGACGCGCTGTCCACGGAAGGGGAGATCATTGCGCGTTGCCGGATGGATGGGAAGCTGGGTTCATGACATTACGCCGGCTGTTCTGCGCAGCGATGCCGCGGCCGGCCTGCTCGGCGCCCTGCTGGTGTTGCCGCAGGGCATGGCGTTTGCCCTGTTGGCGGGTTTGCCGCCGCAATACGGGCTCTATACCGCGATCGTGCCTTGCGTGATCGCCGGCCTGTTCGGATCGAGCCGGCACGTGCTGTCGGGCCCGACGAACGCCAACTCGCTGGCCTTGTTCGCGGTGCTCGCGCCCATGGCCGTGCCGGGCTCGCCGGGCTATATCGAATTGGCGCTGGCGGTCACGGTGCTGGTCGGACTGATGCAGCTTGCCGTGAGCCTGCTGCGCCTGGGCGTGCTGGCCAATTTCATCTCGCCGGCGGCCTTGTTCGGGTTTACCAGCGGCGCGGCGATCCTGATTGCCCTGCATGCCTTGAAGGACGCTTTCGGCATTGCCCCGGAGGCCGCGCACAGCTTGTCGGAAACTTTCTCGGCGCTGCTGGCCGGCCAGGTCAGCGCCGCCGCCATCGCCGTGACCCTCGCCACCCTGGTCTGCGCCCTGGCGGTGCGGCGCTGGGGCCGGCGCCGGCCGCATATGCTTGCCGGCCTGGCGGCGGGCACGGCCGCGGGCTGGCTGGCCGGGCTGCTCGGCCAGGGCGTGGCCGTCCTGGGGCCGATCGCACAGCCCCTGCCGCCGCTGCATCTGCCCGAGGTGGACTGGCGGCGCTTGCCGGACATGCTGGGCGTGGCCGTGCCCCTGACCATCGTGGCCTTGGCGCAATCCATCTCCATCGCCAAGGCGGTGGCCCAGCGTTCGGGCCAGCCCATCGATCCCAATCGCGAGTTCTTCGGCCAGGGCCTGTCCAATGCCGTGGGCGGGCTGTTCTCCTGTTATCTGTCCTGCGGTTCGTTGAATCGCTCCATGCCCAATTACGAGGCGGGAGCGCGCACGCCGATGGCGGCGGTGTTCTCGGCGCTGATCCTGGTGGTCCTGATCCTGCTCAGCGCGCCCCTGCTGGCGCATATTCCCTATGCCGCGATCGCCGGCCTGTTGCTGCTGGTGGCCTGGACGCTGCTGGATGTGCCGCGTTGGCGCTGGCTGGCCCGGGTGGACCGCAACGAGGCCATGATCGCCGCCGCCACGCTGGCCGCGACGCTGTTCATCCGCATGGAAGTGGCCATCATGCTGGGCGCCCTGCTATCGCTGTCGGCCTATCTTTACCGCACCTCGCGTCCGGCCATGCGCATCATGGGCTTCGACGCCAAGGATCCCGCGCGGCATTTCATCGTGCGCGAGGGCCACGACTCGGCGCTGCCGGAGTGCCCGCAGTTGCGTCTGCTGCGCATGGAAGGCTCGGTCTATTTCGGCGCCGCGGCCTATGTGGACGAGCGGCTGGCGGCCTTGCGCCAGAACGGCGCTGCCCATCTGCTGGTCATGACCAAGAGCATGAACTTCATCGACCAGGCCGGGGCCCAGGTCTGGGAGGATGAGCTCAAGCGCCGGCGGGCGGCGGGAGGCGATCTGTATTTCCATCGTCCGCGGCCCGAGGTGCTGGCGACCTGGCGGCGCACGGGCTTCATCGAGCGCCTGGGGCAGGACCACATTTTTCCTGACAAGACCACGGCCATTGCCAGCATCTACCAGCGGCTGGATCCCGCGGTGTGCCGGGCGTGCGAGGCGCGCTGTTTCCGCGAGTGCGGGCCGCCCGGCACGGCGCATCAGTCCGGCCAGGCCGACAGCGCCGCGCCGCCGGAGGCGAAGCGCGAGACGTCATAGGCAGGCGGCGTCCGGGCCGCTTCCTGGGTGTTTTCCTGGGCCGCTTCCTGGGTGTTTTCCTGGGCCGCTTCCGGGACGGCAGGCGCGGGCCGGGCCGGCTTGGACAGATCGCGCATGCGATAGGCCGCGCCGTCCGGCAGCTGCAGCCGGCTGCCGTCGATGTAGCGCAAGGCGTCATCCCATGCGCCGACAAACAGGCCCATGGTGGATTGGTGGTCGATCTTGCGGTACTGGATCGGCCCCAGGGGGGTGTCCAGCTGCAGCCCCTGAAGCGCGTCGGCGAGTTTTTCCGCGTCGGTGGATTGGGCCAGGCGCAGGGCCTGGGCCAGGGTCTGGAGCGTGATATAGCCTTGCAGGGCGGGCAGGGTGGGCGCGCGGCCGGTGCGGGCCGTGTAGGCCGATGCGAAACCGGCCTGGCTGTCCGAATCGCCATGGGCTGCGGCGATCCAGCCGGCGGGCGCGGGGCCGGGCAGGTCCTCGCCATGCGTGAGCACCGCGGGCAGGCGATCGGCAGGCGGCTGTTCCAGCACGAGGCGGGTAAAGGCGGCCAGGTCGGGGCCGTCCAGGGCCAGGAACAAGGCCTGGGGGCGGCTTTCGCCAACGGCGCGCAGCAGTTCGGCATCGGCCTGGCCGGGCGCGACGGCCAGGCGGCTGACGATCTCGGTCTTGGACTGGAAGGCCGTCATCATGGAGGCGAAGGTGGCGGCTTCTTCCTCGCCCCGCTGCGACTGCGTGTAGACCAGCGCCCAGCGCTTCTGGCGCAGGGCCAGCGCGCGCGGCGCCAGCGCGGCGATGCGCATCCGGGTGGAGGGCGGCAGGCGGAAGGTGTAGCGATTGCCCTCCTGCCAGATCAGGCGGTCGGTCTGCGCGCGGCCGGCGAGATAGGGCAGGCGCCATGCCGCGGCCTGGCGGGAGGCCTGCAGGGCCAGGGCGCTGTCCGAGACGCCGTCGAATAGCAGGGCGATGTCAGCCGGGCGCGCCTCGCCTGAGGAGAGGTCCACGGCGACGACTTCCAGGGGGCGGCCCAGCACGCCCGCCGCCTGGTTGATTTCGTCCAGCGCCATGCGCCATCCCTGCCCGAAATCGCTGGTATCGGGCTGGGCGTGGGCTTCGCCCAGCCGGATGGGGGCGGGCGATTCGGCATGGGCGGCGCTGCCCGCCAGCAGGGCCAGGCCAAGAACGAAGGCGACGGGAGAGGGCATGGTCGGACAGGTATGGCGTCTTTGCGCCGAGTGTAGCGGCGCTGGCGCCGGGCCGGCGCGGCGAGGTGGCGCCATATCCTGCCGCTTTCCGGCCGCGAAAAAACAAAAAGCCCTGCATGAGCAGGGCTTTTGACCAGGCCGCGCTGAATTACTTCAGCTTGGTTTCCTTGTAGTCAACGTGCTTGCGAGCGACGGGATCAAACTTCTTGATCAGCATCTTCTCGGGCATGTTGCGCTTGTTCTTGGTGGTCGTGTAGAAATGGCCCGTGCCGGCGGTCGACTCGAGCTTGATCTTTTCGCGGATACCTTTGGCCATGTCGGGCTCCTAGTATGAATTTGCAGTTCGTGGCGCTACGTGGCGCACAGAGTGGGGCGTATGGTGGCTAAGCGGTTGCGGGCTTAGACCACTTCGCCGCGTGCGCGCAGGTCGGCCAGCACGGCGTCGATGCCGTTCTTGTCGATCGTGCGGATGGCCTTGGCCGAAACGCGCAGGCGAACCCAGCGGTTTTCGCTCTCGACCCAGAAACGGCGCGACTGCAGGTTGGGCAGGAAGCGACGCTTGGTCTTGTTGTTCGCGTGCGAAACATTGTTGCCCACCATCGGGCCCTTGCCGGTTACTTGGCAAACACGTGCCATGGATGCACCTCTCGTTTATTTGCCGGGTATGTCGCAAGGCCGAGGCTGTGGGAGATATTCGCACCAGCGGTGATCAAGTCACCCGCCAGCCACCCAAAACCTGGATGAGGGCCGCCGCGCTGAGGCCGCCGTACTTGCCGGCAGCCGGGCTGGCCCGTGCTTATACCCGCTTAGCCGCTGACTAGATAACACCCAGGCAGAAGTAAGTAATGTGGCAACTACAAAGCATAGTAGTCGCGCACGGGATATGGGATTAATGCTTAGTCATCGACTATACAACGAAATGCAAGCCTGGGTCAAGCGCCGCGTCTTGCCACCCTGCCGGCGGCCCACGAGAGGCAGGCGCAACAGGCCAGCACCGTGGTCAGGGGCAGGGGGCTCTGAGTTTGCCAGACGCTGATCAGCAGCCCGGCCAGCGCGCCGCAGGACAGCTGCAGGGTGCCGAGCATGGCCGAGGCGGCGCCCAGGCGCCGGCCTTGTTCGGACAGGGCCAGCGCGGCGGAGTTCGGGTTCACAAAGCCCTGGCTGAACATGTAACCGATCAGGCAGGCCATCAGCACCGGCAGGCTCATCAGCCCCGCCACGGTCAGCAGCACCGCGGTCAGGCTGGCGATGGCCAGGGCGTTTTGCGCGCGGCGCTGCAGCGTGGCCGGCTGGTGGCGGCGCAGCAGGCGGGCGCTGATCTGCGAGCCGAAGATGAGGGCGGCGGCGTTGATGCCGAACAGCAGGCCATAGTATTGCGGCGCGACACCATAGAACTCGATGAAGATGCGCGGCGAGCCGACGATATAGGCGAACATGCCGGCCTGGCCCAGCCCGCCGGACAGGCTATGGGCCAGGAAGGCCCGGTGCGACAGCAGGGCGCGGTAATTGCCGAAAATGGTGTGCCATCGCAGGGGCACCATGCGTTCGGGGGCGAGCGACTCCTTCATGATGAATACGACGCTGGCCAGCATGGCCGCGGCGGCCAGGACCATGAGCCAGAACAGGCTGCGCCAGCCCACGATGGCAAGCAATTGCCCGCCCGCCACCGGCGCCAGGATGGGGGCCAGACCCATGATGAGCATGAGCAGCGACATGGCGCGCGCGGCGTCCTGGGTTTCATAGTGATCGCGGATCACCGCGCGCGGGATCACGACGCCGGCCGCGCCGCCCAGCGCCTGGACCACGCGCCAGCCGGTCAGGGTTTCGATGCTGCCCGCCAGCGCACAGCCCAGCGAGGCAATGATATAGAGCACCAGCCCCGTCATCATGGGCAGTCTGCGCCCATAGCGGTCGGCCAGCGGTCCGTAGACCACCTGGGCCATCGCCAGTCCGATAAGGTAGGCGGCCAGCGTGCGTTCGACATCCCCGCGCGTGACGCCCAGTTCCTGGGCGATCGTCGGAAAAGCCGGCAGATACATATCGATGGAGAACGGCCCGATGGCGGTGAGCGCGCCCATCAGGATCAGCCAGCCGGGCAGGCTGCGGCCCAAGGAGTCGGAACGGGGTGAGGGCGGTGGCGAGGGTGGGGGCATCGGGCGGGAAAAAACGGCGGAAAACCTCGGCGTATTCTGGTTCTGTCCCGGAATACGGCCAAGCCGACGACTGTAGCACGCACGACCTTACGTGCAAATTTCAACAATTTTCCGATAAAGTCGCCCTGTCGTTCATGTTCAGTGGAGAGGGAATTGGTAAATCCTTTGCTGTCTGTTGTCGAACGCAAGCTCACCGCGCTGCCGGTGTCCGTGCAATTGCAAATGCCCGATGGAACCGTCCTGGGGCCGCCCGATGCCAAGGTGCGATTCGTTGCCCGCGACAAGGGGGCGCTGGCCCACCTGGCCGAAGGCGCGGTCGGCGTGCTGGGCCAGGATTATGTCGAAGGGCGCATTGATATCCAGGGTCGGATGCGCGACGTGATGGCCGCGGCCGCCGCGCTCCTGCCGGGCTCGCCGGTCGAGGCGGCGCGGGGCGGCTGGCTGACCGAGCTGATCCGCAAGGTCACGTCCGTCTGGCGGCATTCCGTCGAGCGCGATGCCAAGCAGATCGAATTCCACTATGACCTGTCGGATGATTTCTACGCCTTGTGGCTGGATCCGCGCCGGGTCTATTCCTGCGCCTATTACCGTGAGCCCGGCATGACGCTGGCCCAGGCCCAGGAGGCCAAGCTGGATCTCATCTGTCGCAAACTGCGGCTGCGCGAGGGCGAGCGTTTTCTGGACGTGGGCGCGGGCTGGGGCGGCCTCTTGCTCTGGGCCGCCGAAAACTACGGCGTGGATGCAACAGGCATCACGCTGTCGCGCAACCAGCATGCCCACGTGAACCGCCTGATCGAGGCCAAGGGCCTGTCCGGGCGGGTGCGCATGGAGCTGCTGGATTACCGCAAGCTCGACGAGAGCCAGCCCTACGACAAGATCGCCTCGGTTGGCATGTTCGAGCATGTGGGCCGCGCCCAGCTGCCGGGCTACTTTGCCAAGCTGCGCAATCTGGTCAAGCCCGGCGGTCTCATCATGAACCACGGCATCACCGCTGCGGGCGTCTATAACGCCGAACTGGGCAGCGGCATGGGCGAGTTCATCGAGAAGTACATCTTCCCGGGCGGCGAGCTCACCCATATCAGCAGTGTGCTCGAGGCCGTGACCGGAGGGGGGCTGGAAGCCTGCGACGTCGAAAACCTGCGGCCGCATTACGCGCGCACGCTATGGGCCTGGAGCGACGAGCTGGAGTCCAAGCTGGACGAAGCCGCGCGGATTCTGTCGGGCGAGCAGGGCGCGCGCTCGCTGCGCGCCTACCGGCTCTACCTGGCGGGTTGCGCCATGGCCTTCGAGCATGGCTGGATTGCCCTGCATCAAGTCCTGGTGAGCACGCCGGCCAAGGGGGACGACCAGGAGTTGAACTACCCGCCGGACCGCCAATACCCCTGGCGGCGGGAATATATGTACCAGGACATCAAGGCCTGAAGCCCACAGCCCCCCCCCGGGGGCTGTTTTTTTGCCCGGATTCTGGCCGCCGCCCGGGCATGACATCGGCTTTACCCAGGTCAAAATCCAATAAATTAGTAACTTAATGCAACGTTGGGCGCGTGTTTTTTGTTGCACCGCAGCGGGAGGGGAATTCCCAGCGCGGCGCCCTGCCGCTCAGGACTTTCCCTAGGCGTTTACAGACCAGAATGCTACTGAATGTAATCACCAAAGCTTGGTTGCGTTGTCAAAATCGTCTAACATGCTGTCTTCTTCATTGAGTTTCTTTCAATTTTCTGCGCCGTGATGGCCGGGCCTGCCCGGAAGCCATGGCGCTGTCATCCGGAAAGCCTGCCCCCCGGGCCGCGCTTTCTGCTGTGAGTGTCGGTTTGTATTGGCGGTTTTGCCCGTCTTCCGCACAACCCCCTTAGCTCCACGGCATGGCCTGCGATGTTTCGCATTGGCTGTGTCCCTGAACCTATGGAGGCAAAAGCCATGCGTTTCACCCCCCTGAAGGCCCTGGCCGCAACGGCCCTATTTACCGTTTTCGCCGGCGCCGCCCATGCCGCGCCCCAGTGCGAAATCAAGCGTCCCGTGAAGTTCGGCGGGATGAACTGGGAATCCAACCTGGTCCTGGTCGACGTCGAACGTTTCATCATGGAAAAGGGTTACGGCTGCAAGACCGAAGTCCTGCCCACCGAGACCCTGCCCGCCCTGGCGGCGCTGGAGCGCGGCGATCTGGACGTCAATACCGAGATCTGGCTGAACAGTGTCGCCGCTCCCTGGGAGAAGGCCGAAAAGACCGGCAAGGTCAAGCGCGTGGGCGATGTCTATCTGGGCGGCGAGGCCTGGTTCATTCCGCGCTACACGGCCGAACGCTATCCCGAGCTGAAGTCGGCGGCCGACCTGCCCAAGTTCAAGGATAAGTTCAAGGATCCCGAAGAGCCGGGCAAGGGCCGCTTCTACGGCTGCCCGGCCGGCTGGGGCTGCGAGGTGACGAGCACCAATCTGTTCCACGCGCTCAAGCTCGATGACAGCTTCACCCTGTACTCGCCGGGCACCGGCGCCGCGCAGAAGGCGGCTTTGATGTCGGCCTACAAGCGCAAGCAGGACGTGGTGTTCTATTACTGGTATCCGACGCCCCTGGTGGGCGCCATGGACCTGGTCAAGCTGGAGCTGCCTCCCTACGACGCCGAGAAGCACAAGTGCCTGACCGCGCCCAAGTGCGACAACCCCCAGCCCAGCGCCTATCCGGACAATCCCGTCTTCACCGCGGTGAGCACGGCCTTCTCGCAAGAGGCGCCCCAGCTGACCGGCTTCCTGTCCAAGGTGGCCGTGCCGCGCGAACAGATGGACGAGACGCTGGCCCACATGGAGTCGTCGGGCGATGACTCCGCCGACGTGGCGCAGTGGTTCCTCAAGAACAAGGCCGACGTCTGGAAGAAGTGGGTGCCCGCCGATGTGGCCACCCGTGTCGAGGCCTCGCTCTGAGGCCATGCCGGCCCCTCCCCGGGGCCGGGGGCGGCCCCGCCGCCCCCATCCGGCCGCGATGGCCGCGATGATTTTCCCGAGCATGCCTTGACCGCCGCGGTGGCATGCAATCTCCCGGAAGAGGAGTTCTCCGATGTTTCCTGAATGGATACCTGCGAAATCCGTGCGCGGGGCGATCGATCGTTTCGTCGATCACCTCGTGACCCAATACGCCGACACGCTTGAAGCCCTGGCCAGCCCGGTGCTGAAGGTGCTGGTCTGGCTTGAGCACCTGCTGCGCACCTCCCCTTGGTGGGCCGTGGTGCTGGCCACGGTGGCGATCGCCTGGCTGGTGAGCCGGCGCATCGGCCTGAGCGTGGCCATGGGCGCGCTGCTGTGCGTGATCGGCCTGCTCGGCCTGTGGGACGCCGGCATGCAGACGCTGGCGCTGATGATCATGGCCGCCGGCCTGTCGGTGATCATCGGCATCCCGCTGGGCATCCTCATGGCCCGTGTGCAATGGCTGCGCTCGGCCATGCTGCCCGTGCTGGATGTGATGCAGACCATGCCCAGCTTCGTCTACCTGATCCCGGTGGTGATGCTGTTCGGCCTGGGCAAGATCCCCGCCCTGATCGCCACCGTCATCTACGCCGTGCCGCCCCTGATCCGTCTGACCGACCTGGGCATCCGCCTGGTCGACCGCGAGGTGCTCGAAGCCTCGCGCGCCTTTGGCGCCAACTCGCGCCAGCAGCTGTTCGGCGTGCAACTGCCGCTGGCCCTGCCCAACATCATGGCCGGCGTGAACCAGACCACGATGATGGCCCTGTCCATGGTGGTGATCGCCTCCATGATCGGCGCGCGCGGACTGGGCTATGAAGTGCTGCTGGGCATCAACCGCCTGGAGGTCGGCCGCGGCCTGCTGGCGGGCCTGGGCATCGTGGTGCTGGCCGTATTGTTTGACCGCATCACGCAGTCCTATGGGCAGCGTGTGCGAGTAGGAGGCCAACGATGAGCAAGATTGAAGTCAAGAACATCTACAAGATCTTCGGGCCGCACCCGCAGAAATGCCTCAAGGCCGCCCAGGACGGCATCAGCAAGGAAGCGCTGCTGGCCGAAACCGGCCATACCCTGGGCCTGCGCAATATCAGTCTGTCGATAGACGAAGGCAGCATCTTCGTCATCATGGGCCTGTCCGGGTCCGGCAAGTCCACGCTGATCCGCCATTTCAATCGCCTGATCGAGCCCAGCGCCGGCCAGATCCTGGTCGATGGCGTCGATGTGGTGAGCCTGAACAAGCGCGAGCTGGAGACTTTCCGCCAGAAAAAGATGAGCATGGTCTTCCAGCGCTTCGGCCTGTTTCCGCACCGCACGGTGCTGGACAACGCCGCCTACGGGCTGACCGTGCAGGGCGTGGCCCGGGCCGAGCGCGAGCAGCGCGCCCGCCACTGGCTGGAGCAGGTGGGCCTGAGCGGCTTTGAATCGCAATATCCGCATCAGCTGTCCGGCGGCATGCAGCAGCGAGTCGGCCTGGCGCGGGCCCTGGCCACCGACGCCGAAATCCTGCTGATGGACGAGGCCTTCTCGGCCCTGGACCCGCTTATCCGGCGCGAGATGCAGGACCATCTGCTGCAACTGCAGGCCAAGCTGAACAAGACCATCGTCTTCATCACGCATGATCTGGACGAGGCCTTGCGCCTGGGCAACCGCATCGCCATCCTCAAGGACGGCGAACTGGTCCAGGAAGGCACGCCGGAAGACATCCTGCTCAGTCCGGCCAACGATTATGTGCAGGCCTTCCTGCAGGATGTGAACCGCACCAAGGTGCTCAATGCCGCGCATGCGGTCAATCCGTCGCGCCTGACGCTGACCATGCGTTCCCGTCCCGCGCACTCGCTGGAGCGCATGCGGGCGCTCAATTACGAGTATGCCCCGGTGCTGGACGGCAAGCGGCTGGCCGGCGTCCTGACCGAGCAGGCCGCCGTCCGCGCGCAGGAAGAGGGCGCCCGCGATGTGTCGCGCTATGTCGAGGACCTCGCCTCCGTGCCGGCCACGGCCGGTCTGGACCAGGTGCTGTCGCAGCTGGTGCACAGCGACCAGCCGGTGGCTGTGACCGGCGAGGACGATGAGTTCATCGGCATGCTCTCGCGCAAGAAGGTCGTCGAACTGGTCGCCCCCGTGGTGGCCGAGAACAACGAGGCGGCCGCGCAGTCGGATGGGGCCGAGCAAGCCCAGGATTAAGCCTGGGCATGACGCCAAAGCGGGGCTATGATGGGACCCCCTTCGACAGGGGGTGTCCCCCCCTTTTTTTCGGAATCCGCCATGCCCATCCTGAATGTCCAGATCATGCAGGGCCATACGCCCGCCGCCAAAGCCGCCTTGCTCAAGGGGCTCAGCCAGGCTGTCGTCGACAGCATCGCCGCGCCGGTCGCCAGCGTGCGCGTCACCCTGCAAGAGGTGGCCTCCGAGCACGTCATCGTGGCGGGAGAGCTGGGCAAGGCAATGGCCCTCGTCACGGTGGACCTGATCGCCGGGCGCAGCGTCGAGCTCAAGGCCGCCCTGATCGCCGCCCTGAACCAGGCGGCCTGCGACAGCATCGGCATCAGCGGCCAGGACGTCCGGGTGGTGCTGCGCGATGTGCCCAAGACGGATATGGGCGTGGCCAATGGCCTGAGCGCGGCCGCCGCCGGACGCTGAGGCGCGAGTATGATGTTCGTCTGAGATAACCATTCAAGGAGGAGCATCATGAAAGAAGTATTGGTCGTCGCGGGCGCCCGCAGCGCGATAGGCGATTTTGGCGGCGCCCTGAAGGATGTGGCGCCCTGCGACCTGGGCGCCACCGTCATCCGCGAGGCGCTGAACCGCGCCGGCGTCAAGGGCGACGAAGTCGGACATGTCGCGGTGGGCAACGTCATTTGCACCGAGCCGCGCGACATGTATCTGTCCCGCGTGGCCGCCATCAGCGCCGGCATCAGCAAGGAAACCCCCGCTTTCAACGTCAACCGGCTGTGCGGCTCGGGCTTGCAGGCGGTGGTGTCGGCCGCCCAGGGCATCATGCTGGGCGACACCGAGATCGCCGTGGCGGCCGGCGCCGAGAGCATGAGCCGCGCGCCGTATATCGCGCAGGGCCAGCGCTGGGGCGCGCGCATGGGCGACAGCGTCATGATCGACATGATGACCGGCGCGCTGTCGGATCCCTTCGGCCGCATGCACATGGGCGTGACGGCGGAAAATGTGGCGGCGCGTTTCGGCATCAGCCGCGCCGACCAGGACGCCCTGGCCGCCGAGTCGCATCGCCGCGCCAGCGCCGCGATCGCCGCCGGCTATTTCAAGGATCAGATCGTCCCGATCACCATCAAGACCCGCAAGGGCGATGTGGTCTTCGAGGTGGACGAGCATGTGCGCGGCGATGTGACCGCCGAAGGCCTGTCCAAGCTCAAGCCGGTCTTCCAGAAAGAAAACGGCACGGTCACCGCGGGCAATGCCTCGGGCCTGAACGACGGCGCGGGCGCGCTCGTCCTCATGGAAAGCAGCGTGGCCGCCCGCCGCGGCGCCAAGCCCCTGGCCCGCCTGGTGGCCTACGCCCATTCGGGCGTGGACCCGGAAATCATGGGTATCGGGCCCGTGCCGGCGACGCAGGCCGTGCTCAAGCGCGCCGGCCTGACGGTCGACCAGCTCGATGTCATCGAGGCCAACGAGGCCTTCGCCGCGCAGGCTTGCGCCGTGACGCGCGAACTCAAGCTGGACCCGGCCAAGGTCAATCCCAATGGCAGCGGCATCAGCCTGGGCCATCCCATCGGCGCGACCGGCGCCATCATTACCGTCAAGGCCTTGTACGAGCTGCAGCGCGTCAAGGGCCGCTATGCGCTGGTGACCATGTGCATTGGCGGCGGGCAGGGTATCGCGGCGGTGTTCGAGCGCGTCTGATCCCGCTGAAAACAGGCGGCCGCAAGGCCGCTTTTTTTTTGCGGCGCTGTTTTCAGTAGCTCAGTGATTCGATGCGATAGGCCTGCTGGCCGGTGGCCAGCCAGCCTCGCGGCTGCCGGCTGTCCAGGCTCAGGCGCAGCGTGCTGCCCAGCCTGAAGGCTTGCAGCAGTCTGTCGGTCTCGGGACTGGACAGCGGCGCATCCAGGCATCCCGCGGCCGCGGCGACGCCGCGCCGGCTGAAGAGCGCGCAAACCTTGCCTTCCAGGCGTTCGAGCATGCTGATCTGTACCTCGAGGTAGCGCAGGCGGCCCTGCTCATCGGGCAGGACGGGCCGCGGAGCGCGGTCGGCGTGCAAGGTGGCGGACGAGCCCAGGCAGAGGTTGCGCGGCAGGCTGCCGGCCTCGGCCGGCGGCGTGGCAAGCAGGGTGCCGCCTTCCGGGCGGCTGAGATATTTGCCGTCGGCCAGGCCATAGGCGCCGGCGGGCAAGCTGCGCAGCCGCGCAAGCAGTTCGGGCTGGCGGGCCTGTTCGACGGACAGGGCTTGATAGAAATCGGGACAGTGCCCGTAGCCGGGGCCGATGAGCAGCGGACGGGGCCAGGGTTGCGCCTGGGCTGCCCCGGCAAGCATGCCGGCCAGCAGCAAGGGCCAGCGGGCAAGGGATGGGATAGGCATGCGCGGACCTGGCTAGGGCTGGATCTGCGTGATGCGGAAGGCCTCCTGGGCCTGCATGGGCGCGTAAGGCCTGGTGTGGTCGAGGTAGACCTTGAGCCGGCGGTTTTCTATCAGGCTGTCCGCCAGGCGCGCGGCCTCGTGGGCGGGCGCGCAGCCGGCGATGACCAGCTCCTGCCCACGGCCGAAGAGCGCGCAAACGATATCCGCCCGGCGCTCCAGCGCGAGGGTGCGGACATCGGAGTAGAAGCCTATGCCCTTGGCGTCCAGTTTGCGCCGGGCAGCCGCCGGACCGCGATGCTCGGCCGGAACCCCGCTGATGAAGTCCTGCGCCCAGGGCGGGAGCTGGCCCAGCATCCCGCCCTGCTGCAGGAAGGTGAAAGCCCGCGCGGGCAAGGCCGCCAGCATGGCGGCCAGGAGCGCCAGGCGCCAGGTCCGAAGATAAAAGGGACGCATTTGGTCGCTCCTGGGATAGAAAGGATTGACCATAGCGAGCGCCGGCGCGGGCATGGCGCGCCAGGCGGCAGAATCAGGCCAGTCTGTCAGGCTGGCAGCGAGGGTGCGTACTGCTGTTGCGGCGATTGTTTCTTGCGGTGGAATTCCACCACATGGCGCACGACTTTTTCGGGGTCGTCCTCGATGATGAACAGGTCCAGATCATGCGCGCCGATCATGCCGTTGCCCAGCAACTGCTCGCCCAGCCAGTCGATCATGCCGTGCCAGAACTCGCTGCCCACCAGCACGATGGGCGCCGGCGGCACCTTGCCCGTCTGGATGAGGGTCAGGGCCTCGAACAGTTCGTCCAGCGTGCCAAAGCCTCCGGGCATGGACACATAGGCCATGCTGTGCATGAAGAAAGTGGCCTTGCGGGAGTAGAAGTACTCGAACGACAGGCTGATGGTCTGGTAGGCGTTGTTGTGGGCCTCGTGCGGCAGGCTGATATTCAGGCCTATGCTGGTGCCGCCGGCCTCGTAGGCGCCTTTGTTGGCGGCCTCCATGATGCCGGGGCCGCCGCCGGCGATGACGGCGAAGCCCTCGCGGGCCAGGGCCGCCGAAATGGCGACACTGGTCTCATAATAGGGAGAATTCCGGCTGACCCGGGCGCTGCCGAACACGCTCACGGCCGGCCCGATATCCGCCAGCCTTTCGGCCGCGGTCCGTATCTCTGACATAATCACCGGAATTTGTTTGCCGGCGGGTATGTCCATTTCTGCCTTTGTAACCATGAAAAAAACCTTGTTGCTGGTAGACGGTTCGAGCTACTTGTACCGCGCCTTCCATGCCATGCCGGATTTGCGCAATGCCCAGGGAGAACCGACCGGGGCGCTCTATGGCGTGATCAACATGCTGCGCAAGTTGGTCCAGGACCACAAGGCAGAGTATGCCGCATGTATTTTCGATGCGCGCGGCAAGACGTTTCGGGATGATCTCTATCCCGACTATAAATCGCATCGTCCGCCGATGCCCGAGGATCTCGCCGCGCAGATCGAGCCCATCCACGCCGCGATCCGCGCCCTGGGGTGGCCGGTGCTGGCCGTCGAGGGCGTCGAGGCCGACGACATCATCGCCACGCTGGCGCGCCGCGCCACCGAGGAAGGCCTGCATACCGTTGTGTCAACGGGTGACAAGGACCTGGCCCAGCTGGTCAACCCCCAGGTCACGCTGGTCAACACCATGACCGGCGAGGTGCTGGACGAAGCGGGCGTGGTCAACAAGTTCGGCGTGCCGGCCGACCGCATCGTCGACTATCTGATGCTGGTGGGCGACGCCGTGGACAATGTGCCGGGCGTGACCAAGGTCGGACCCAAGACCGCCGTGAAGTGGCTGAGCGAATTCGGCTCCATCGACCGCCTGGTCGAGCAGGCCGACAGCATCAAGGGCGTAGCCGGCAATAATCTGCGCGAGGCCGTGGCGCGTTTCCCCCTGACCCGCCAGCTGCTGACGGTCAAGGATGATTGCGACCTGGGCGCTTTTCTGTCCTCGCCCGAGGACCTCAAGCCGCGCGAGCCGGATCGCGAGACGCTGGGCGCGCTCTACGACCGTTATGGTTTCCGGAGCTGGCTGCGCGAGCTGTCGGGCGATGCCGAGCGCGTGCCCACGGGCGATGCGCGCGCCGCCGAGGTGGCGCATGAGGCGCCCGTCGAGCAGCACTATCAGATCATCACGGAGTGGTCGGACCTGGAAGCCTGGATGGCGCGCGTGGATGCGGCCGCCCTGGTCGCCCTGGACACCGAAACCACTTCGCTGGACGAGATGCAGGCCAGGCTGGTGGGTCTGTCCATGGCCGTGGAGCCGGGCGTGGCCTGCTATATCCCGCTGGCGCACCGGGGGCCGGAGGCCGGCACGCAACTGCCCCTGCACGAAGTCCTGGAGCGCCTGCGCGGCTGGCTGGAAGACCCCTTGCGTCCCAAGCTGCTGCATCACGCCAAATACGACACCCATGTCTTCGCCAACGAGGGCGTGGCGCTGCGCGGTGTCACCGAGGACACCATGTTGCAGGCCTATGTGCTGGAGTCGCATCGCGGCGTGGGCCTGAACGACCTGGCCCAGCGCTTCCTGGGGCGCAGCGGCGTCAATTACGAGGACCTGTGCGGCAAGGGCGCCAAGCAGATCGGCTTTGACGAGGTGGCGGTGGACAAGGCGGGCTTCTATGCCGCCGAGGATGCCGATTTCACCCTGCAGCTGCATCGCGCGCTGCGCCCGCGCGTGGCGGCCAACGCCGGCCTGGAGCGCATCTACGCCCTGGAGCTGGAGGTCTCGCGCGTGCTGGTCGTGATCGAGCGCAATGGCGTGAAGGTCGATGCCGCCGAGCTGGGCCGTCAAAGCAATGACCTGGGCCGCGAGATGTTGAGCCTGGAGCAAAAAGCCTATGAGCTGGCCGGCCAGCCCTTCAATCTCAATTCGCCCAAGCAGCTGGGTGAAATCCTTTTCGGGCGCATGGGCCTGCCGGTGGTGCGCAAGACGGCGGGCGGGGCGCCCTCGACCGATGAAGAGGTCTTGTCCAAGCTGGCGCAGGACTATCCGCTGCCGCAGGTGCTGCTCGACTATCGCGGCCTGTCCAAGCTGAAGTCCACCTATACCGACAAGCTGCCGCGCATGATCAATCCGGCGACCGGCAGGGTGCACACCCATTATTCGCAGGCCGCGGTCATCACCGGACGCCTGGCGTCCTCCGATCCCAATCTGCAGAACATCCCGGTGCGCACCGAGGCCGGGCGCCGCGTGCGCGAGGCCTTCGTGGCCGAGAACGGCGGCTTGCTGCTGTCGGCCGACTATTCGCAGATCGAATTGCGCATCATGGCGCATGTGTCCGACGACGCCAATCTGCAAGGCGCATTCGCCGCCGGCGAGGACATCCACCGCGCCACGGCGTCCGAGGTCTTCGGCGTGCCGCTGGCCGAAGTCTCCAGCGAGCAGCGCCGCGCGGCCAAGGCCATCAACTTCGGCCTGATCTACGGCATGGGCGTATTCGGGCTGGCGTCCAACCTGGGCATCACGCGCGATGCCGCCCAGGCCTATATCGACCGTTATTTCACGCGCTATCCGGGCGTGGCGCGCTATATGGACGACACCCGCCGCCTGGCGCGCGAGCAGGGCTATGTCGAAACCGTCTTCGGCCGCCGCCTGCAGCTGCCCGATATCCGGGCCGCCTCGGGGCCGCGCCGCCAGGGCGCCGAGCGCGCCGCCATCAACGCCCCCATGCAGGGCACGGCGGCCGACCTCATCAAGCTGGCCATGGTGGCCGTGCAGGATTGGCTGACGGCCGAGAATATGCGCGCCCGCCTCATCATGCAGGTGCACGACGAACTGGTGCTCGAAGCGCCCGAAGCCGAGGTCGAGGCCCTGCGCCTGGCCGTGCCGCGCCTGATGAGCGAGGTGGCGACGCTGCGCGTGCCGCTCATTGCCGAGGTCGGCGTGGGCCGCAACTGGGAGCAGGCGCACTGAGGCCGGCGCGCAAGCGCCTTTCCTCGCGCGCCACGAGCGCCACCGCCGTCAGCACCAGGCCGGCCAGCGCATACCAGGTCAGGGCGTAGACCAGGTGGTTGTCGGCAAAGCGCAGCACGGTCAGGCCGCCTGCCGGCGCCCGGGCCGGGTCCGGCGCGCCGGGCGCGGCTTCGGCATCAATGAAGTAGGGCGCCACCACGCCCAGGCCGCGCGCCCGGGCGATGCCTTGCACATCGCGCGAATACCAGCGGTCGGCCCCGGGGTCATTGCGGCGCAGAAAACCCCAGCCGGGCTCGCCCATGCGCAGCAGCCCCTGGACCGTGACGGTTTCCGGGGGCGCTGGCGTCTGGCGCCATTGCGGCAGCACGAAACCCCGGTTCACGAGCAGGATGCTGCCATCGTCGCGCAAGAGCGGCGTCATGACCCAGTATCCATCGCCCATCGCGGTCACGGCCTTGACCAGGGCCTGCCGGCCGTAGTCATAGCGCCCGGTGGCGCTGACGCGGCGGTACTCCGCATTGGCGGCGGTCAGGCCGGCCCAGCGGTCCGCGCCGGGCGCGGGGACGCGGTCGGCCCGCAGGCGGGCCTGGACTTGCGCGATCAGCTCATGCTTGAAGGCCCGCCGCTGCAGTTGCCAGCTGCCCAGCGCGCATAGCGTGAAGAAGGCCAGGGCGGCGGCCAGGCCCAGGAGGATCAGGGACCGGGCGCGGCGCGGCGGCTTGTGGCGCGGCGCCTCATCAAGGGATGTTGCGCCAGTCATGCGTGGTCATGGGCATCATGTTGGCGTCCAGGTGATACATGATCCAGATCGAGCCGCTCAGGGTGATCACGACCAGCACCAGGGTGAAGATCAGCGCCAGCAGGTTCCAGCCGCTTTCCGACTTGGTGTCCATGTGCAGGAAGTAGACGATGTGCACGACGATCTGGACCGCGGCCAGGGCCAGGATCACCAGCGCCGTGGTGCGCGAGGTCTCGAACACGCGGGCCATCACGATCCAGAACGGAATGGCCGTCAGGATGGCGGCCAGGATGAAACCGGTCACATAGCTTTTCAGCGTGCCATGCGGGGCATCCTCGTGATGTCCGTCGTCATCATGGCCGTGGGCGCTGTGGGCGTTCATGGCAGGACTCCCATGAGATAGACGAAGGTGAATACGCCGACCCAGATCAGGTCCAGGAAGTGCCAGAACATGGACAGGCACATCAGGCGCCGCCGGTTGGCGGGGATGAGGCCGTGCAGACGCAGTTGCGCCATCATCGTCAGCAGCCACACGATGCCGAAAGTGACATGCAGCCCGTGCGTGCCGACCAGCGTGAAAAAGGCGGACAGGAAGGCGCTGCGCCCGGGCCCGGCGCCCTCGGCGATCAAGTGGGCGAACTCGTAAAGCTCCAGCGAGAGAAAGCCCAGGCCGAGTATGCCGGTCACCGCCAGCCAGGCCTGCACGCCGCCCAAACGCTTGCGCTGCATCTCCAGCATGGCAAAGCCGTAAGTGATGGATGACAGCAGCAGCAGCGAGGTGTTGACCGCGACCAGCGGCAGGTCGAAGAGCTCGGCGCCCGTCGGGCCGTCGGCGTAGTTGCGGCCAAGCACTCCATAGGTGGCGAACAGGCAGGCGAAGATGAGGCAGTCGCTCATCAGGTAGACCCAGAAGCCCAGCAGCGTGCCGTTCTGGGGATGATGCGCTTCCGGCACGTAGAAGACCGGTTCGGCGGCGCGGTCGGCGCCGCCGGCTTGAGAGGTGGCCAGGGTGTCAGACATGGCTTTCCAGTAGGCGGGTGCGCGCTGTTTCGGTGCGCAGGACTTCGTCGGCCGGCACGTAGTCATCGCGCTGGTAGTTGAAGGTATGGATGATGCTGATCACGATCAGGGCGGCAAAGGCCAGCACGGCCAGCGGCCACATATGCCAGATGAGGGCAAAACCCAGGCCGACGCTGAGGCCGGCCAGCACGATGCCGGCCCAGGTGTTTTTCGGCATGTGGATGGGGATGAAGCCGCCCTGGGGCCGCTGGTAGCCTTGCTGCTTCATCTGCCACCAGGCGTCCAGGTCGTGCACGCGCGGCGTGAAGGCGAAGTTATAGGCCGGCGGCGGCGAGGAGGTCGACCACTCCAGGGTGCGCCCATCCCAGGGATCGCCCGTGGTGTCGCGCAGGGACGCGCGGCGGCGGTAGCTCACGATGAGCTGGATGATGAAGCTGGCGATGCCCAGCGCGATGAGCGCCGAGCCCAGGGCCGCCACCTGGAACCAGATCTGCAGCGACATATCCTGGAAGTGGCTGACGCGGCGCGTGACGCCCATCAGGCCCAGCACGTAGAGCGGCATGAAGGCGAGGTAGAAACCCACCAGCCAGAACCAGAACGAACACTTGCCCCAGAAAGGATCCAGGCGGTAGCCGAAGGCCTTGGGAAACCAGAACGTGATGCCGGCCATGAGACCGAACAGCACGCCGCCGATGATCACGTTGTGGAAGTGGGCGATCAGGAACAGGCTGTTGTGCAGCGCGAAGTCCGCCGGCGGAACGGCCAGCAGCACGCCGGTCATGCCGCCGATCACGAAGGTGACCATGAAGCCCAGCGTCCAGAGCATGGGCACTTCGAACTGGATGCGGCCGCGGTACATGGTGAACAGCCAGTTGAAGATCTTCGCCCCGGTCGGGATGGAGATGATCATCGTCGTGATGCCGAAAAAGGAGTTGACGCTGGCCCCGGAGCCCATGGTGAAGAAGTGGTGCAGCCACACCAGATAGGACAGCACGGTGATCACCACGGTGGCGTACACCATGGAGGCATAGCCGAACAGGCGCTTGCGGCAGAAGGTGGCCACCACTTCGGAGAAAACGCCGAAGGCTGGCAGGATCAGGATATAGACCTCGGGATGGCCCCAGATCCAGATCAGGTTCACGTACATCATGGCGTTGCCGCCGAGCTCGGTCGTGAAGAAATTGGTGCCGACATAGCGGTCCATGCTGAGCAGGGCCAGGACGGCGGTCAGCACGGGGAAGGCCGCCACGATGAGCACATTGGTGCACAGCGAGGTCCAGGTGAAGATGGGCATGCGCATCATCTTCATGCCGGGGGCGCGCATCTTGACGATGGTCACCAGCAGATTGACCCCTGAGAGCAGGGTGCCCACCCCGGCGATCTGCAAGGCCCAGATGTAGTAGTCCACTCCCACGTCCGGGCTCTGGGCGATGCCCGACAGGGGGGGATAGGCCAGCCAGCCCGTGCGCGCGAACTCGCCGACGAACAGCGACATCATCACCAGCAGCGCGCCGCCGACCGTCATCCAGAAGCTGAAGTTGTTCAGGAAGGGAAAGGCGACGTCGCGCGCGCCGATCTGCAGCGGCACGATGTAGTTCATCAGGCCCGTGACCAGCGGCATGGCCACGAAGAAGATCATGATGACGCCATGCGCGGTGAAGATCTGGTCATAGTGATGGGGCGGCAGATAGCCGGCCGAATCGCCGAAGGCGATGGCCTGCTGCAGGCGCATCATGATGGCGTCGGCAAAGCCGCGCAGCAGCATGATCAGCCCCAGCACCATATACATGACGCCGATTTTCTTGTGGTCGATGCTGGTGAACCACTCGCGCCAGAGATAGCCCCATTTGCCGAAGTAGGTGATGGCCCCCACGAGCGCCAGGCCGCCCAGCGCCACGGCGATGAAGGTCGCCAGCAGGATGGGTTCGTGAAAGGGGATGGCCTCCCAGGTCAGGCGGCCGAAGATGAGGCTGTTGTGTTCTGGCTGGTCAATCATCTCGACTCCAGATAAAAAGCGGCGCCGCCGCTCAGAGCGTGAGGTCTTTCTCCGAACGGCAGAGGGGCCCCAGGTAGCGATCGGAGGCGGCGGCATTCAGGGCCGGGCCGCGGGCATGCGGCATGCTGCAGGGGCGCGCCGGATCGACGCAGCGCCCGACGATGGCATCGAACAGGCCGGGCGCCACATCGCTGAAGTGCTGCACCGGATTGCGCTCGCTGGGCCGCGCCAGCTTCAGATAGGCCTCGCGGCTGAGCATCTGGCCTTGCGCGCGGGTCCGGTCCACCCATTGCTGGAAGCCGGTCTCGTCCACGCCATGGAAGGCAAACCGCATGCCCGAGAACCCCGCGCCGCTGTAATTGGCCGACAGGCCTTCGTATTCGCCCGGATGATTGATGACGGCATGCAAGGTGGTCTGCATGCCGGGCATGGCGTAGATCTGGCCAGCCAGGGCGGGGATGAAAAACGAATTCATCACCGTCGACGAGGTGATGCGGAACTGGATCGGCCGGTCCACCGGCGCGGCCATCTCATTGACCGCGGCGATGCCTTGCTCGGGATAGAGGAAGAGCCATTTCCAGTCCAGCGCCACCACCTCGACCACCAGCGGCTTGGTGCCGGCCGGGATGTCGCGGCCTTCGGACAGCCGCGCAAGCGGGCGGTAGGGGTCGAGCTGGTGCGTGCTGACCCAGGTCAGCGCGCCCAGGGCGATGATGATGAGCAACGGCCCGGCCCAGATCAGCAGTTCGAGCACGGTGGAGTGATTCCACTCGGGGGTGTAGCGCGCGGCCTTGTTGCTTGCCCGGTAGCGCCAGGCGAACCAGAGCGTGAGGATGATGACCGGCACGATGACGATCAGCATCAGGCCGGTTGAAATGAGGATCAGATTGCGCTGCTGGACGGCGATATCCCCCGAGGGCGATAGCAGCACGGCATTGCATCCCGTCAGCAGGGACAGGAGACCGATCGGCAGTATTCCGCGGAACCTTGGGAAGGACGGCATGACCATACCCCGTGACGAAACCGTGGGACGTAGCTGCAACACTACGCCCGACGGCGCGGAAAATCCAGCCCATTTCAGGGGCGGCCGGCCGGCGGGCGTTGCGCGCCCGCCCCGGGCCGGATTGACGCTTGCGGCCCGGCCGGACCTGGGCGTACCCTAGAAACCGCAGTCTGTGGGCAAGGTATAGCCGGAACCTCCTTTCGCGAGTGAACCTATGTCGACCTCCACGCATTATCCCGGCCAGGCGGCCGAGGCAGACGGGCACGACGGCCACGCCAAGGTGGCGCCCGGCGAGATTGCCGTCGGCGTCGTCATCGGCCGCGCCTCCGAATACTTCGATTTCTTCGTGTTCGGCATCGCCTGCGTGCTGGTCTTTCCGCAGGTGTTCTTCCCGTTCGAGGACAGGCTGGAGGGCACCCTCTGGTCTTTCGTGATTTTCTCCTTCGCCTTCATCATGCGCCCCATCGGCACGGCGCTGTCGATGGCCGTGCAGCGCCGCTGGGGCCGGGCCACCAAGCTGACGCTGGCGCTGTTCGTGCTCGGCACCGCCACGGTCGGCATGGCCTTTCTGCCCAGCTATGACGCCATCGGGATGCATGCCATCACCTTGCTGGCCGTGTTCCGCTGCCTGCAGGGCCTGGCTTTCGGCGGTTCATGGGATGGACTGCCTTCGCTGCTGGCGCTGAATGCGCCGCCGGGGCGCCGGGGCTGGTACGCCATGCTGGGCCAGCTGGGCGCGCCTGTCGGCTTCCTGATCGCCAGCGCCTTGTTCCTTTTTCTGCTGCGCACGCTGAGCGGGGCCGACTTCCTGGCCTGGGGCTGGCGCTATCCTTTCTTCGTGGCCTTCGCCATCAATGTAGTGGCGCTGTTCGCGCGGCTGCGGCTGGTGGTGACCGAGGAGTACACGCGCCTGCTGGAGGAAGGAGAGCTGGAGCCCCTCAGCGTGACCGAGGTCGTGCGCGCGCAGGGCTACAACCTCTTCATCGGCGCCTTCGCCGCGCTGGCCAGCTATGCGCTCTTTCACCTGGTCACGGTTTTTCCCTTGTCCTGGATCGCCGTGAGCGGCACGCAGCAGATCTCGGATGTGCTCACGGCCCAGCTCATCGGCGCCGTGCTGGGCATCCTGGGCACCATTGCCTCGGGCATGCTGGCCGACCGCATCGGGCGGCGCACCACGCTGGGCCTGCTGGCCGCGCTCATCGGCGTCTATGCCTTGTTCACGCCCTGGCTGCTGGGGGGAAGCCCCAAGGCGCAGAACGCCTTCATCCTGATCGGTTTCCTGCTGCTGGGCCTATCCTATGGCCAGGCCTCGGGCACGGTGACGGCCAATTTCATGCGGCGTTTCCGCTATACCGGCGCGGCCCTGACCTCCGACATGGCCTGGCTGGTCGGGGCGGCCTTCGCGCCGCTGGTGGCCCTGGCCCTGTCGGCGCGCTTCGGGCTGGTGGCGGTCAGCATCTACCTGCTGTCGGGCACGGCCTGCACGCTGCTGGCCCTGCGGATCAACCGGGCCCTGGAAGCGCGGGATTGAGCCGTCCCGGGGGCGAAGCGGAGGCGCGCATCCCTCCTGCCCGTTTGAAACAATATAATATTGCGCTTTCCGCCACCCTCATCCCATTCCCATGCTGCTTCTCTGGATCATTCTGGCCACGGTCACAGGCGGCTTGATCGCGGTCGCCATCGCCCATTGGCTGGCCTACCGCGTCTTTGCCCAATACCTGCACCACATGGTCAGCCTGTCAGTGGGCGTTCTGTTGTCGGTGGCGCTGCTGCACCTGTTGCCCGAAGCCTTCGAGCAGGCCGGCGCCGGCGTGCACACGCTCTTCGGCCTCATGCTGGCCAGCTTGATCGGCTTCTTCGTGCTGGAGAAGATCGCGCTCTTGCGGCACAGCCATCATCACGAGCATGATGGCCATCATCATCACAAAGGCCATGACCGCCACGAGGCCCGGCGCGGCGGCGTCCTCATCCTGATCGGCAGCTCGCTGCACAATCTTTGCGATGGCGTGCTGGTCGCCGCGGCCTTTCTCACCGACCCGATTCTCGGCGTGCTGACGGCGGCCTCCATCATCGTGCACGAGGTCCCGCATAAGCTGGGCGACTTCGTGGTGCTGATCAATGCGGGCCTGCCGCGCCGGCGCGCCTTCGGGCTCATCCTCTTCACCAGCCTATGCACGGCCATCGGAGGCGGTGTAGGATACTTCGTGCTGCAGGAAGCGCAGACCCTGGTGCCTTATGTGCTGGTGGTCGCGGCCAGCAGTTTCCTCTATATCTCGGTCGCCGACCTCATGCCGCAGATGCACGAGCGCGTGGCCGTCTCCGACGCCGTGCCGCAGCTCTTGCTCGTGGCCGTGGGCGTGGCCATCATCTATGGCGTGACCACTTTCATGCACCATGGTCATGACCATAGCCGTGACCGCGCCGGGACGGCGCTCGAAGCGGACCACCATCGCCACTGACGGCCAGGCGGGCGGCCCCTGCCATCCGGAGTCCGCTCATGAGTTTCGCCCCCGCCGCCGGCGCCGCCGCTGCCACCACCATCCATACCGATACCCAGGGGCTGGCCCAGGGGGATTTCGCGCTGCCCGTGCCTGGCGGCACGCAGCAGGCCTATTACGCCGCGCCCGAGGGCGTCAAGGGCGCGCCGCTGGTGCTGGTGGTGCAGGAGATCTTCGGCGTGCACGAGCACATCAAGGATATCTGCCGCCGCCTGGCCAAGGCCGGCTATTTCGCGGTGACCAGCAATCTCTACCAGCGCCAGGGCGATGCGTCGGCCTATACCGACATCCCCAAGCTGGTGGCCGAACTCGTCGCCAAGGTGCCCGACGAGCAGGTCTTTGGCGACCTGGACGCGGCCCTGGCCTGGGCCCAGGCGCAAGGGGCGGACGCCTCCCGCCTGGGCATCACCGGTTTTTGCTGGGGCGGGCGCATCACCTGGATGTACGCGGCCCATAACCCCAAGGTCAAGGCCGGCGTGGCCTGGTATGGCAAGCTGGCTTCCGGTCACGGGCCGCTGATCAAGTCCGTGGCCTTCGACGTGGCCGGCGCCTTGCACGCCCCCGTGCTGGGCCTGTATGGCGCCCAGGACTCCAGCATCCCGGTCGAAGACGTGCGCGCCATGGAAGCCAAGCTGGCCGCCGGCAATGCCGCCTCCAAGGCCTCGAGTTTCGTGGTCTATCCCAATTCGGGCCATGCCTTCCTGGCCGATTACCGCCCCAGCTACAACGCCGAGGACGCCAAGGACGGCTGGGCCCGCATGCTGGCCTGGTTCGAGCGCTACCTGAAAGCCTGAGCCATCTGGCGGCCGGGTTCAGGTCACATAGTTGGCGACATAGGCCAGGTCGGCGACGGTATCGACCGCGCCGGCCTGGCGCAGTTTGCCGTCATGGCCCGGCGCGATGTGCGAGGCGCCGGTGTAGCCCAGCACGCGCATGCCGGCCGCGCGGGCGGCCTGCACGCCTGGCACGCTGTCCTCGACCACCAGGCAGTGGTCGGGCGTCACCCCCATGCTGTCGGCCGCGAACAGAAAGATGTCGGGCGCCGGCTTGCCCCGCTTGACCTGGCTCACGCTGAAGATATGCGGATCGAACAGCGGCCACAGGCCGGTCAGGCCCAGCGCCGTGCGCAGCTTGTCCGGCGTGCTGCTGGAGGCCACGCAGAACGGCACCCGCCGCGCGCGCAAGGTGTCGACCAGGGCCTGCACATGGGGCAGGGCACGCAGGTCGTTCTCGAATATCCGTGCCAGATGGGCGGCGTAATCAAGCTCGAAGCCGGCCGGCAGCGTGGTGTGGAATTCGGCCTGCAGGGTCAGCCACATATCGTGGTCGGGAATGCCGGCGAAGCGCCGCGCGGCTTCCTCGGGCGAAATAGGGATGCCATGGGCCGCGAGGGCCTGGGATTGGGCGCGGGCAGCGATGATTTCGCTGTCGATCAGGACGCCGTCGCAATCAAAGATGACAAGCTGAGTATTGAGCCGTGCCATGACGCTCCGCCTGTGAGGGTGCCGGCATCTGCCCGGCCCGGCTATGTTGCAGCCTGGCGGGCGGCGCGTCAATCGGCATTGGCGTCGCGCAGCCGGCTGGGCAGCAGTTCGCCGTGGCGGGCCAGCAGGGGATAGGCCGCCGCGCCGACCAGGTGCGAGTTGATGCCCTTCATGTCGCGCAGGATGTCCAGGTAGAGCGCGCCGGCCTCGGCGGCATCGACTTCGCCGCCCTTGATCTTGTGCAGATGGGCTTCGGCCGCCTCGGCCTCCATGGCGCGGAAACGCGATTTTTCGCCGGCCAGAGCGCGGGCCTGGCGCAGATCGTCATTGACGAACAGCGCGGCGGCCTGGCGCTGATTGGCCACCAGGGCGGCGAGCGTGTCGTCGATATGGGCGCGCTGCTCGGGCGAGAGCAGCAGCCCTTGCTTGCGCAGGCGCGAAATATGGCCCAGCAGCCCATGGAAGGCGATGTCGGCCGCGTGCCCCACGTTGCTGGTGAAGGCCAGGATGCTGTCGAGCTGCTGGCGGTCTTCCTGGGTGAGGTTTTCCTGGTCCAGCGTGGCGATATAGGTGGTGATGGCGTTTTCGAGCTTGTCCAGCGCGCTGTCGAGCTGGCGGGCCTGCACCATGCGGTGCCGGTTGTCGCGCTTGAAGCCCGCGCGGGCATAGAGCAGCAGGGTCTGCAGCATGTCGGTCATGCGCAGCGCCTCGCGCCGCGCATTGCCCAGGGCCACGGCGGGCATATCATGGGCCCATTCGTCCAGGTATTGCGGCCGCGCCGGATCGTTGGGGTCGCTGCGCTTGGGCAGCCAGCGCGACAGCAGCGCGCCATAAGGCGTGAGCAAGGGCAGGAAGACCAGGGCGACCACGATGTTGAAGGCGGTGTGGAAGTTGGCCACGACGCGGCTGGGGTCGGTCTCCAGCTTGGCCATGAGCGGGCCGATGTAGGGCAGGAGGATCAGGCCGGCCAGCACGCCCGCGACGCGGGTCAGCAGATTGCCCAGCGGCAGGCGGCGGGCGGCCGGATCGTCGCCCGTGACGCCTTCGATCATGGGATTGACCGCGGTGCCCAGGTTGGCGCCCAGCACCAGGGCCATGGCGACGTCCACGCTGACGACCTGCTGGCTGACCAGCGACATGATGAGCACGACCACGGCGACGCTGGAGTGCGCGGCCCAGGTCAGGGCGGCGGCCAGCAGCACGGCCAGCACGGGCTGGGAGGCCAGCGATTGCAGGATGACGGACAGCAGGGGAGCCTGCTCCAGCGGCTCGAACAATTCGACCAGGGCGTGCAGGGCCATGAGCAGCAGGCCCAGGCCGATGAAGACCCGTCCCAGGTCGCGGGTGCGTCCGGGCGGATAGCGGCGGAACATCCACACGCCGGCCAGGATGAGCAGAGGGGCCAGGGAGGTCAGGTCGAAGGACAGCAGCTGCACGATCAGCGTCGTGCCGACGTTGGCGCCCAGCATGGCCGCCAGCGCGGGGACCAGTCCGACCACGCCGCCGGCGGCAAAACCCGTGATCATCAGACCGGTGGCCGTGCTGCTTTGCAGGGCGGCGGTGATCCCCAGGCCGGCCACGAAGGCCCGGGCGCGGGTGCCCAGCGCGCGCCCCAGGGCGGCGCTCAGGGCCGCGCCGAAGGCGCGCTGCACGCCCGTCTGCACCATGTGCACTCCCCAGAGCAGCAGGGCGACATACCCGGCGAAATCCAGCATGGACAGCAATCCCGACATAGTTCTCCTGAGGCTCGCGGCCTGACGCTAATCTGAATATGACACGTAATAATTCTGTAATAATCGCACGTCCCGCTTCCGGGGGGAAACACGGCGTCCGGCCTGGTCCGCGCCGCCGCGGCCGCCGCGTATCATGAGGGCATTATGCGCCGGCTGCGTCCGGCAGGAGGTTCCAGGTGGCAGTTTCCGTCTTCGACCTGTTCAAAATCGGCATCGGCCCGTCCAGCTCGCATACCGTGGGGCCCATGCGCGCGGCGCTGCTTTTTGTGCAGGGCCTGGAGCGCGATGGGCTGCTGCCCGCGGTGGCCAGCCTGCGCTGCGAGCTTTATGGCTCGCTTGGCGCCACCGGCAAGGGTCATGGCACCGACAAAGGCGTCATGCTGGGCCTGATGGGCGAGGCGCCCGACACCGTCGATCCCGCGGCCATCCCCGGCATGCTGCAGGCCGTGCGCGCCAGCCGCCTGCTGCCCATCCTGGGCCGGCATTCCGTGCCCTTCATCGAAAAAGAACACCTGCTTTTCTATCGCCGCGAAGCGCTGGCCGAACATCCCAACGGCATGAAGTTCCACGCCTTCGACGCGGCCGGCGCATGCTTGCGCGAGTCGCGCTATCTGTCGGTGGGCGGCGGTTTCGTCGTCACGCCCGGCGCCTCCAACAGCCAGGTCATCGCCGCCCACGACCAGATGCCGTTTCCGTTCCGCACGGGCCGCGAGCTGGTGCTCATGTGCCAGGAAAGCGGCCTGTCGGTGGCCGGCGTGATGCTGCGCAATGAGCTCACCTGGCGCGACCAGGCCGAGGTCGAGCAAGGTCTGGACCGCATCTGGCAGGTCATGCAGGATTGCGTCAGCCGCGGCTGTGGCATCGGCCACCCCGAGGCCGACGGCGATCTGCCCGGGCCCCTGAAAGTGCGCCGACGCGCGCCCGAGCTGTATCGCAGCCTCACCCAGCGCGCCGAGCGCGCGCTGTCCGACCCCTTGTCGGTGATGGACTGGGTCAACCTCTACGCCATGGCGGTCAATGAAGAAAACGCCGCCGGCGGGCGCGTGGTGACCGCGCCGACCAATGGCGCGGCGGGCATCATTCCCGCGGTCCTGCATTATTACGACCGCTTCGTGCCGCTGGCCAGCCGCCAGGGGATCCGCGACTTCCTGCTCACGGCCGCCGCCATCGGCCTGCTCTATAAGTACAACGCCTCGATCTCGGGGGCCGAGGTCGGCTGTCAGGGCGAGGTGGGCGTGGCGTGCTCGATGGCGGCCGGCGCGCTGGCCGCCGTGCTGGGCGGTTCGGTGGCGCAGGTGGAGAACGCCGCCGAGATCGGCATGGAGCACAACCTGGGGCTGACCTGCGACCCCGTAGGAGGGCTGGTGCAGATTCCCTGCATCGAGCGCAATGCCATGGCCTCGGTCAAGGCGGTCAACGCCGCGCGCATGGCGCTGCGCGGCGACGGCCATCATTATGTGTCGCTGGATTCGGTCATCAAGACCATGCGCGAGACGGGCGCCGACATGAAGACCAAGTACAAGGAAACCGCGCGCGGCGGCCTGGCCGTCAATATCGTCGAATGCTGAACGGCCTTTAGAGGGATTCCTCGTTGATGAGGTCTTCCTTGCCGTAGAACTTCACGCCGATGTGGATGCGCTCGCGGCCCTGCGCGCGGCGATGGCGGTTGGTGTCGCGCAGCGAATAGACGCAGCCGCAGTATTCCTGCTGATAGAAGTTCTCGCGCTTGCTGATCTCGATCATGCGCTGCGAACCGCCGCCCTTGCGCCAGTTGTAGGTCCAGTAGAGCATGCCGTCGTAGCGCGCGGCGGCGCGCTCGCCGCAGCCGTTGATCTGGTTCATGTCTTTCCAGCGCGAGATGCCCAGCGAGCTGGTGATCGTGTCGTAGCCATGCTCATGGGCATAGAGCGCGGTGCGTTCAAAGCGCATGTCGAAACAGACGGTGCAGCGCTCGCCCCGTTCGGGCGAGTCTTCGAGGCCCTTGACGCGGTCGAACCAGTTGTCCATGTCGTAGTCGGCGTCGATGAACTTGATGCCATGCTTTTCCGCGAAGCGGATGTTCTCCTGCTTGCGGATTTCGTACTCCTTCACCGGATGGATATTCGGGTTGTAGAAGAAGATGTCGTAGTCGATGCCCGAGGCCGTGATGGCCTCCATCACTTCGCCGGAGCAGGGCGCGCAGCAGGAGTGCAGCAGCACCTTGCCGTGGCCGGCGGGAAGTTCGAGTTTGGGGCGAAGGAGTTCAGACATGGCAAAAAACCGGCAGAAGGGGCCAACGTAAGCCCCTATTTTACGACGTTGCTCCCGACAGACTTGCGTCCCCGAATACCGTGCGCCACAGGCCGCTGACCGCCTCGCGCTCGGCGCTCAATTCTTCGGGCGGCACCCGGGCGCGGTCTATGCCCTTCAGGCGCATCTGGTGTTGCACCCGGCGCAGGGTGCGATAGGCATCGCCGGCGGCCAGGCCCAGCTCGGCCGGGATGAGGCCGGCTTCGCCGGCCAGGCGCAAGAGCGCAATATTGCCCAGGTTGTTGACCAGCACCCGGTGGCTGCCGGCATGGCAGAGGACCAGGTACTGGGTGACGAACTCCACGTCCACCATGCCGCCGCGGTCATGCTTGAGATCGAAAAGCTCGCTGTGATTGGGATGGCCGGCGCTGATCTTGTCGCGCATGGCCAGCACCTCGGCGCGCAGGGCCTCGGTGTCGCGCGGCATGACGAGGATTTCGCCCCGGATGCGTTCGAAGGCCGCGCCGACCTCGGTGTCGCCCGCGGCGTAGCGCGCGCGCGTGAGAGCCTGGTGCTCCCAGGGCCAGGCATGCTTGCGCTGATATTGCTCGAAAGCCTCCAGCGAGACCGCCAGCAGGCCGGCGTCGCCGTCCGGGCGCAGCCGCAGGTCCACCTCATAGAGCCGGCCTGAGGACGTCATGGTCGACAGCCAGGATGTCATGCGCCGGCCCAGCTTGGCGTAGACCTCGGCGGCATCCTCGCGGTCATCCTGGAAGAGATAGACCAAGTCCAGGTCGGAAGCATAGCCGAGCTCTTTGCCGCCCAGCTTGCCGTAGGCAATGATGGCGAAATGCGGCTGCGCGTCGGGCTTGCGGTTGACCAGGGGCCAGACGCGGCGGATGGTTTCGGCCAGCAGCAGGTCGGCCAGCGCCGACAACTGGTCGGCCAGGGCCTCGACGGTCAGGCTGCCTTCCAGGTCCTGGGCCAGCAGCTGGAAGCTGGCCTGGCGCTGGACGTCGCGCATGAGATTCATCTGGCGTTCGACATCGGGGCTGCCGTCGGGCAGGCGGCAGGCGTCCAGGTCGGCGCCAAGCTGGCGGGCGATCTGCGCGAAATCCAGCGGCTCGAACAGCGTGCGCCAGTCGATCAGGCTGTCGAGCAGCAGCGGATGCTGGGTGAGGTATTGCGCCGCCCAGGGGCTGGCGGCCACCATGCGGGCCACGCGCGCCAGCGTGTCGGGGTATTCCGCCAGCAGGGCGAGATAGGCGCTGCGCTGGGCGATGGCCTCGATGAGGTCGAACAGACGGGTGGCGGCCTCCAGCGGCGCGCTGGTCTGCGAAGCGGCCTGCAAGGCGGCCGGCAGCAGCGCCTCCAGGCGCCGGCGGCTGCTGTCGGGCAGGCTGCGGATACGGTGGCTGGACAGCAAGGATTCGGTGCGGTTCAGGAGGTCTTCGGCCTGGTCGCCGAAGGCATCCTGGATCTGTTGGCCCAGCTGTTCCTCGGCGTTGGCCGGCCCGCGCCGCGGCGGTTCGTCTTCTTCGCCCATGCCAGCCAGGCGGAAGGCGTTGCGGAAAGTCTGCGACACGAATTCGCGGTGCCCGGCCAGGGTGTCTTCGAACTCGGCTGGCGCATAGCCCAGGGCGCGGGCCAGCGCGTCGCGCTGGGCGCGGTCGCCCGGCAGCAGATGGGTCTGCTCGTCTTCGCGGTATTGCAGGGCGTGTTCGGTGCGGCGCAGAAAGCGGTAGGCCGCCTCCAGGCGGGCGGCGTCTTCGGCCGGCAGCAGGCCGGCGTCGCGCTCGGCGTGCAAGGCCTCGATCAGGCCGCGCTTTTGCAGCGCGGGCATGCGCCCGCCGCGGATGAGCTGCGAGAGCTGCACCACGAATTCGATCTCGCGTATGCCGCCGTCGCCGAGCTTGATGTTGTTGGCGCTGTCCACGCCGTTGCGCGCCAGGGCGCGGCGCTGCCAGTCCTGGCGTATGCGTTCGCGTAGCGCGCGCAGCGCCGCCAGGGCGTCGAAATCGAAGTACTTGCGGTAGACAAAGGGCACGCGCAGGCTTTCGAGCTGCTGCGCCTGCAGGCGGCTGTCGCTGCCGGCAAATGCCTGGGCCGGCATCAGGCGCGCCTTGAGCCAGGCATAGCGCTCCCATTCGCGGCCCTGGCCGATCAGATAGTGCTCGAAAGCATCCAGGCTCCAGGCCAGCGGGCCGGCGTCGCCGTCGGGCCGCAGCCGCAGATCAGTGCGGAAGACCTGTCCGTTGGCGTCGGCCTCCGAGAGCACGGGCATCATGCGGCGCGTCAGGCGGCCGTAGAACTCATGATTGCTGATGCGCCGGGGGCCGTCGGTATCGCCCTCGTCGCCATAGAGCATGACAAGATCGATGTCCGAGGATACGTTCAGTTCGCGTCCGCCCAGCTTGCCCATGCCCACGATCAGCATTTCCTGCGGCGCGCCGCTGGCCTCGCGCGGCATGCCGTGCGCCTGCATGAGGTCGTCGGCCACGCTGCGATAGGCGGCCGAGACCGCCAGGTCGGCCAGGGTGGTCATGGCGCCGACGACTTCTTCGAGGTCTGCCTGTCCGCCCAGGTCGCGCACGATCAGCGACAGGAAAACCCGCTCGCGCAGCTTGCGCAGCACCGTCCGAGTTGTATCCACGGGTAACGTGGCGTCGCTGCCCGCCAGTTCGTGCATCCAGGCCTTCAGGCGCGCGGCGGTCAGCGGCTCGGCCGCGGCCTGTCCCAGCCAGGCGCTCAGATCGGGGTGGGCGTCCAGGCGGCGGCGCAGGTGGCCGGACCAGGCCAATGCCTGGTCGAAGGAAGAAGTTGGTGACGACATGGCGGTAGGTATGGGAAGACGGCGGGGCCGGTTTCAGGTATAAGGGGACGATACCCCAAGATGCGTCAATTGCCGATAGTCCCGTGCGTGTACCCACCAAAGTCCTTCGCTGGCTCTTCTGGGGCCTGTTGGCCCTGTATGGAGTGGCCGCCATCGGCTTTCTGGGGCTGCGCTACTGGGTGTTGCCGCGCGCCGACGAATGGCGCCCGCGCATTGAACAGTATGCCAGCCAGGCCCTGGGCGCGCGCGTCAATATCGATCATCTGAGCGCGGACTGGCGCGGCCTGAATCCCCGGCTCAAGCTAAGCGGCGTGCGCATCCATACCGCCGAGGACGCCGAGGCCGTCCTGACCGTGCCGGCCGTCAGCGCCGTGCTCGGCTGGCGCAGCGTGCTGCGCATGTCGCCGGCGCTGCTGACTCTCAGGGTCGATGGCGCCGATATCACGCTGCGCCGCGATGCCCAGGGCCTGATCTGGGTCGCCGGGCAGTCCTTCGATCCCAGCCAGCAGGACCGTCAGGACGACAGCCCTTTGCTTGCCTGGCTGGCGCGGCTGCGCGAAGTCACCTTCTACGACACGACGCTGCGGTGGCAGGACGAGGTCCGGCAGGTGCCCGAGATCGCCTTGAGCAGCCTGGACTTGCTGGTGCGCAACGGCAGTCTTTCGCATCGCTTTTCGCTGCGGGCGCGTCCGCCTCGCGAACTGGCCGCCAGCGTCATCGTGCGCGGCGAGTTCAACCGCAGCCTCTTTGCTTCCCAGCCGCACAACCCGGCCAGCTGGAGCGGCCAGATCTATGCCGAACTGGGCGATGCCGAGCCGCTGGCCTGGCGTCCCTGGCTGGACATTCCCCGGGTGCAGGGCCGGCTGGCCACGCGCGCCTGGCTGCAGATCGATCATGGCAAGCTGGCCGACTTCACGCTGGACGCCGTCACGCGCGGCCTGTCCTGGCAGGCCGGCGGCCCGGGCGAGGACAGTGTGGGCCTGGCCGCGCGCCGCCTGCGCTGGCGCGTGCAGGGCCTGCCCGGCGATCTGCTGCAACTGAGCGATCTGCCGCTGGCCAAGAGCCCGGATGGGGCTGGCATGAGCGTCAAGGCCTACGCCGAACAGGCCGGCGCGCATCTGCCCGAGCTGTTCGAGTTTCCGGATATCGCGGCCGACGAACTGGAGCTGGACACGCGCTTTGTCCGCCCGGACGGCCAGCCGCTGCGCATGGACCTGGCTCAGCTGCGCCTGGCCAATGACGATGTGGAATTGCGCCTCTATGGCACCTGGCGCGCCGAGGGCAAGTCCGCCGCCGGCACGGCCGATCTGCGCGGCGCGATCACGCGGGCCCGCATGAGCGCGATCCATCGCTATCTGCCGCTGGAGGTGAACCACGATGCGCGCGAGTGGCTGGCCATCGGTTTGCCGGCAGGCGATGTCCGCGACGCGGCGGTGACCATCCAGGGCGACCTGGACGATTTTCCTTTCGCCGCGCCGGGCGCCCAGGGGGCCTTCCGCATTGCCGGCCAGTTCAGCGACGCGACGGTCGATTACGCGCCCGCCCGCGCCGGCCGCAAGGCCTGGCCCAGGCTGGAGAAGCTGGGCGGCAGTTTCGCCGTGGACAAGGCCAGCCTGACGCTGGATTCGCCGGGCGGCGGCCAGGTGCCCACCGGGCCCGAGCAGGTGATTACCCTGGGGGCGGTCAGCGCGCGTATTCCCGATATGGAGCACAACGCCCGGCTCATCCTGGACGGCATGAGTTCCGGGCCGGTGCCGGCCTATCTGGCGCTGGCGGCCAATTCGCCGCTGGGCGGACTGCTGGACGAGGCCTTGAGCGAGTCCTCGGGCACCGGGGACTGGCACGTGCCGCTGAAGCTGGACGTGCCGCTGCTCAACGCCGATGACACGAAGGTCGAGGGGCAGGTGGTCTTTGCCGGCAACAGTTTCCAGTTCATGCCGGAAATCCCGGTGCTGGACCAGGTGCACGGCGCGCTGGATTTTTCAGAACGGGGTATCCACGTCAAGGACATCCGGGCCGAGTTCCTGGGCGGGCCGGCGCGCATCTGGGGCAAGATGGAAAAGGGCAGCGAGCCGCTGCAATTCGAGGGCACGCTGGCCGGCAATGCGCTGACCCAGCTCATCAATGCGCGCGCGATGAACCGTTTTTCGGGCAAGACCGCTTATCGCGGCCAGCTCAATTACCTGCGCGGCGGTTCAGTCGATATTTCCCTGCGCTCGGACCTGACGGGCCTGGCCATCGATATGCCGGCGCCGGTCGGCAAGAGCGCGGCGGCCGCATTGCCGCTCATGCTGCAATGGAGCCCCGCCACCGACGCCGGCAGCCGCGGCCGGCGCTGGCTGACCGGCAGCCTGGGCGACAACGTCAATGTGCTGCTGGAGCGCGATCCCGGCGACAAGTCCGGGACGTATTTTGCCCGCGGGGCGCTGGGCGTGAACCGCGCCGCGACCCTGCCCCGCCAGGGCCTGACGCTGGCCGCTTCGCTGCCCGAACTGGACTTGCAGGGCTGGGACGCGGTCCTCGAAGCGTTCGATCAGCCCGCCAACCCGGCCACGGCGCGCAAGAACGGCCAGCCCACGATGCCGGTGGTCAACCAGGTCAACCTGGCGACCGCGATCCTGCGCACCTCCAGCCTGAACCTCATCGACCTCAAGCTGTTTGCCCAGCGGCCCGCGCCGGCCCAGTGGCGCGTCGACATGGAGTCGCGCCAGGCGACCGGCACGCTGGAGTGGACCGAAGCCTCCGGCGCGATCGCCGGACATATCGTGGCGCGGCTCAAGCATCTTTCCCTGGGCGGCGCCAGCGACAGCAACAAGGCCGAGGACAGCCTGTCCTCGGGCAATGACCTCTCGGACATCCCCGGCATCGATCTGCAGGTGCAGAACTTCTCGCTGTACGACAAGCCCTTGGGCAGCCTGGCGTTGCTGGGGACCAATACCGCGCGCGGCCGTCTCTGGCGCCTGGACAAGCTGCAGATCGAGAATGCCGACGCCACGCTCAAGGCCACTGGCAATTGGCGCCTGGACAGCGATCAGCGCGGCCTGAGCGTGCAGGCCCAGGCGGACTTCAAGGACTTCGGCAAATTCCTGGACCGCATCGGACTCAAGCAGGTGATGGCCGCCGGCACGGGCAGCGCCGAGGCGGATTTCACCTGGCGCAATCTGCCATGGACCCATAACCCCGGCGACATCAGCGGCAGCGCCACGGTGAGCATCGACAAAGGGCGCTTCCTGAATGTCAATTCGCGCACGGCCCGGCTGCTGGAACTGCTGTCCTTCCAGTCGCTGCAGCGCCTGGCCAGGCTGGACTTCAATCCGGTCAATCTCCTGCGCGACGGCTTTCCCTTCGACACCGTGCGCGGCCAGATGTCGCTGGATGGCGGGGTGCTGAAGACCGAAGGCTATAAGGTGAACGGGCCCGTGGCGGCCATTGTGCTGGCGGGCAACACCAATATCATCAGCGAGCGCTGGGATCTCAAGGCCGTGGTGGTGCCCAATCTGGATGCCAGCGGGGCGGCCGTGGCGACCGCCGCGCTGGTCAATCCTCTGGTGGGTCTGGGCGCCTTTGTGACGCAATGGCTGCTCAAGCAGCCGCTGGCGCGCGCCATGACGCTGGAGTACAAGGTGTCCGGCTCCTGGGACGATCCCAAGGTGGAGCCGGTCGAACTCAGCGTGCCCACGCCTTCCCGCCAGACGTTGCCGGAATTCGATACCGGCCATTGAGGCGCGGAGGAACTCCGCGCCGCCGTGCTTACTTCTTCATCATGTCGAAGAATTCGGCATTGGTCTTGGTGGCGCGCATCTTGTCCACGATGAATTCCATGGATTGGATTTCGTCCATGTCGTGGATGAACTTGCGCAGCACCCAGACCTTCTGCAGCAGCTCGGGCTTGATCAGCAGCTCTTCGCGGCGGGTGCCCGACTTGTTCAGGTTGATCGCCGGGTAGACGCGCTTTTCGGCCAGGCGGCGCTCCAGGTGCACTTCGGAGTTGCCGGTGCCCTTGAATTCTTCATAGATGACTTCATCCATGCGGCTGCCGGTTTCGATCAGCGCCGTGCCCAGGATGGTGAGCGAGCCGCCTTCTTCGAGGTTGCGCGCCGCGCCGAAGAAGCGCTTGGGACGCTGCAGGGCGTTGGCGTCCACGCCGCCGGTCAGCACCTTGCCCGAGGCGGGCACCACGGTGTTGTAGGCGCGGGCCAGGCGGGTGATCGAGTCCAGCAGGATGACCACGTCTTTTTTCATCTCGACCAGGCGCTTGGCCTTCTCGATGACCATTTCGGCGACCTGCACGTGGCGCGTGGCCGGCTCGTCGAAGGTGGAGGCGACCACTTCGCCGCGCACGGTGCGCTGCATTTCGGTCACTTCTTCGGGGCGCTCATCGACCAGCAGGACGATCAGGACGGCATCCGGGTAGTTGGTGGTGATGGCATGCGCGATGTGCTGCATCATCACCGTCTTGCCCGACTTGGGCGGGGCGACGATCAGGCCGCGCTGGCCCTTGCCGATGGGGGCGAAGATATCGAGGATACGGCCGGTGAGGTTTTCTTCGCTCTTGATATCGCGTTCGAGGCGCATCACCTGGTTGGGGTGCAGCGGCGTCAGGTTCTCGAACATGATCCGGTGCTTGATGGTCTCGGGCGTGACGCCATTGACCTTGTCGACCTTGACCAGCGCGAAGTAGCGTTCGCCGTCCTTGGGCGTGCGGACTTCGCCTTCGATGGAATCGCCCGTATGCAGGTTGAAGCGTCGGATCTGGGACGGCGAGATATAGATGTCGTCGGTACTGGCCAGATACGAGGTCTCGGGCGAGCGCAGGAAACCGAAACCGTCGGGCAGGACTTCCAGGACGCCGTCGCCGAAGATCTGCTCGCCTTGCTTGGCGCGCCGCTTCATGATGGCGAACATCAACTCCTGCTTGCGCAGGCGGTTGGCGTTCTCGATTTCCAGGCCAGCGGCCATTTCCAGCAGCTGCGACACGTGCAGCGCCTTCAGTTCATTGAGGTGCATCGCGGTGAATGTGGGGGAGAGATATGAGATGGGATCTGGCGGCGAGCCTCGGACGGGCTCGCGCGGTACTCTTGGCGCGCCGCCGTGGGCGCCGCGCCGTCCGCTGCGCGTAGTTTACAACGCGCTGTCCAGAAATGCGGTGAGCTGGGACTTGGACAGGGCGCCGACCTTGGTCGCGGCGGCCTGGCCATCCTTAAAGAGCATGAGGGTAGGGATACCGCGGATACCGTACTTGGCGGCCGTGCCCTGGTTTTCGTCGACATTCAGCTTGGCCACGGTCAGGCGGCCGGCGTATTCGCTGGCGACTTCTTCCAGGATGGGGGCGATCATCTTGCAGGGACCGCACCAAGCCGCCCAGTAGTCGACCAGCACGGGTTGGTTGGACTTCAGCACATCGCCTTCAAAGCTGGCGTCGCTGACGTTCTTGATTTGCTCGCTCATGATGGGGATATCCGACGGAGGCCTTGGGCCAGAAACGGGGCCGGGGCCTTTGTTGTTTGTTAGAAGGATTAAAGCATACCACTGTCAATAACAACAGGGTTTGCCGGTTTTGTGTAGCATGATGCGGCGCGAGCGCCCTGGGCGGCTCGCTGTTTCGTCCATCCTACCGAATACCGGCCTGCTCAGGGCGTGCGCATCCCACCGAAAGCCGCGCCAGATATGGGCTTGTACGTAAAATGTAGGTTTTTTTCCACAGATGTTGGGGATAACTTGGCCACACCACGTTACACCGAAGCGTCGATCCGCGTTCTGAAGGGGCTGGAGCCTGTGCGCCAGCGCCCGGGTATGTACACCCGTACCGAAAACCCCCTGCATATCGTGCAGGAGGTCATCGACAACGCGGCCGACGAAGCACTGGCCGGCCACGGCAAGCAAATCCAGGTCACGCTGCACGCCGATGGCAGCCTTTCCGTCGAGGACGACGGCCGGGGCATCCCGGTCGGCTTGCACCCCGAAGAAAATGCGCCCGTCGTGGAGCTGGTTTTCACACGCCTGCACGCGGGCGGCAAGTTCGACAAGCAGGGCGGCGGCGCCTACGCCTTTTCCGGCGGCCTGCACGGCGTGGGCGTATCGGTGACCAATGCGCTGGCCAAGCGCCTGGAAGTCGTCGTCTGGCGCGACGGCGGGGGGCATCGCCTGGTGTTCTCCGGCGGCGACGTCATCGAGGCCTTGGCGCCCTATCCCGAGGGCGGCCGCAAGAAGTCCGGCACCCGGGTGCGGGTCTGGCCCGACCCCAAATATTTCGACAGCCCCAACATCCCCATGGGAGAACTCAGCCATCTGCTGCGCAGCAAGGCGGTGCTCCTGTCGGGCGTGAAGGTGGTGCTCGTCAATGAAAAGACGGGCGACAGCAAGACCTGGCAATACCAGGAAGGCTTGCGCGGCTATCTGTCCGAGGCCCTGGGCGACGCCGAGCTCATGGTGCCCTTTTTCGAAGGGGAGCAATACGCGGGCTCGGATCATGAAAGCTTTGCCGAAGGCGAGGGCGCGCAATGGGTCGTGGCCTGGACCGAAGACGGCAATGTCGTGCGCGAGTCCTATGTCAACCTGATTCCGACGCCGGCCGGCGGCACCCATGAGTCCGGGTTGCGCGAGGGGCTGTTCGGGGCCGTCAAGAGCTTTGCCGAACTGCACAGCCTGCTGCCCAAGGGCGTCAAGCTGCTGCCCGAGGACGTTTTTGCGCGCGCCAGCTTCGTGCTCTCGGCCAAGGTGCTGGACCCGCAATTCCAGGGCCAGATCAAGGAGCGCCTGAACAGCCGCGACGCGGTGCGCCTGGTGGGCGGCTTTGCCAAGAGCGCCCTGGATCTCTGGCTGCACAGCAATGTCGAATACGGCAAGAAGCTGGCCGAACTGGCCATCCGCCAGGCCCAGGCGCGAGCGCGCTCGGCCCAGAAGGTCGAGAAGCGCAAGAGTTCGGGCGTGGCGGTGCTGCCCGGCAAGCTGACCGATTGCGAGGCCAGCGATGCCAGCCGCACTGAAGTCTTTCTGGTCGAGGGCGATTCGGCCGGCGGCTCGGCCAAGATGGGGCGCGACAAGGAGTTCCAGGCCATCCTGCCGCTGCGCGGCAAGGTGCTCAATTCCTGGGAGGTGGATCGCGACCGCCTGTTCGCCAACAACGAAATCCACGATATTTCGGTGGCGATCGGCGTGGATCCGCACGGGCCCAATGACAGCCCCGACCTCTCCGGCCTGCGGTATGGCCGCATCTGCATCCTCTCGGACGCGGATGTGGACGGCTCGCATATCCAGGTCCTGCTGCTGACGCTGTTCTTCAAGCATTTCCCGCGTCTGGTCGAGGCCGGCCATGTCTATGTGGCCCGTCCCCCGCTGTATCGCCTGGATGTGCCGGCGCAAGGCAAGCGGCCGGCGCGCAAGATCTATTGCCTGGACGACGGCGAGCTGGAGGCCGCCCAGGACAAGCTGCGCAAGGAAGGCGTGCGCGAGGGCGCCTGGAGCGTCAGCCGCTTCAAGGGCCTGGGCGAAATGAATCCCGAGCAGCTCTGGGAAACCACCATGAACCCCGACACCCGGCGCCTGCTGCCGGTGGGGTATGGCGATCTGTCGCCGTCCGACACCACCCGCATGTTCGACATGCTGATGGGCAAGGGCGAGTCGGCCCAGCGGCGCGCCTGGATCGAAGAGAAGGGCAACCTGGCGGAGCTGGACATCTGATGAGCGAGGTCAAGACGGCCAGCCTCACCCTGGACCTGACGGTCCAGGACTACGAGGCTTTCATCACGCACGCGCATACGCGGCGCGAATTGAAGCGGCGGCGCCTGCGCAGCCATCTGCGTTTCGCGGGCATCATGATCGTCGGCCTGCTGCTGCTGATCGTGTCGCGCACGCGCGATGCCCAGGGCCATATGGATTGGGGCGCGGCCATGCCGACCTTTTTCCAGGCGGCCGTGGTGGCGGCCGTCGCGCTGGCGCTGCTGAGCCTGGGTTTTGAACGCCTGATCCCGGCCATGGCGCGCGCCAATGTCCGCCGCGCCCTCAAGCGCGATCCCGAAAACCCCTTCCTGGGCAAGCATCGCCTGGACTTCGGTCCCGAGGGCGTGGCCGACGCCGGCGAACGCGCCAGCGGCAGCCTGCCCTGGGACCTCGTGCGCGATGCCGAGGAAACCGCCGACTATCTCTTTCTTTTCATTGCTCCCACGCAAGGCGTCATCATTCCCAAGCGCGGCCAGCGCGAGGAAGACCTGCAGGCCGTGCGCGCCGAACTGCGCGCCCATGTGCCGCGCGCCCTGTTGAGCCATTGACAGAACACACACCATGACTGACAGCAATCAAGCGGGGCTGTTTGATCCCCCGTCCGACGGCGACGACGCCGCCATCACGCTGGGCCTGTATGCCGAGCAGGCCTATCTCGACTACGCCGTCTCGGTGGTGCGCGGCCGCGCGCTGCCCGATGTGGGCGATGGCCAGAAGCCCGTGCAGCGCCGCATCCTCTACGCCATGCAGGCCATGGGCCTGAACAGCGGCGCCAAGCCCGTGAAGTCGGCCCGCGTGGTCGGCGACGTGCTGGGCAAATACCATCCGCACGGCGACCAGGCCGCCTATGACGCCATGGTGCGCATGGCGCAGGACTTCTCCCTGCGCTATCCCCTGATCGACGGCCACGGCAATTTCGGCTCGCGCGATGGCGACAATGCCGCCGCCATGCGCTATACCGAAGCCCGCCTGACGCCGATTGCCCGCCTGCTGCTCGACGAGCTGGACGAAGGCACGGTCGATTTCGTGCCCAACTACGACGGCTCGCAGCAAGAGCCGCAGATGCTGCCGGCGCGCCTGCCGGTCATGCTGCTCAACGGCGCCTCGGGCATCGCCGTGGGCATGGCCACCGAGATTCCCTCGCACAACCTGCGCGAAGTGGCCCAGGCTTGCGTGGCCCTGATCCGCAATCCCAAGCTGGCCGACGAAGAGATCCGGCAGCTCATCCCGGGCCCGGATTTCGCCGGCGGCGGGCAGATCATCACGCCGGCGGCCGACATCGCCCAGATCTACGCCTCCGGGCGCGGTTCGCTCAAGGCGCGGGCGCGCTGGCAGTTCGAGGAAATGGCGCGCGGCCAGTGGCAGCTGGTGGTCCATGAGCTGCCGCCGGGCACCTCGTGCCAGAAAGTGCTCGAAGAAATCGAAGAGCTCACCAACCCCAAGGTCAAGGCCGGCAAGAAATCGCTCACGCCCGAGCAGCAGCAAAGCAAGGCCATGATGCTGGCGCTGCTGGACGCGGTGCGTGACGAGTCGGGCAAGGATGCGGCCGTGCGGCTGGTCTTCGAGCCCAAGACCTCGCGGGTGGACCGCGATGAGTTCGTCAATACCCTGCTGGCCCAGACCAGCATGGAAAGCAATGTGCCGATCAACCTGGTGTGCATCGGCACCGACAGCCGGCCGCGCCAGAAAGGCCTGCGCGACATCCTGGAAGAGTGGGTGGCCTTCCGCACCGAGACGGTGCTGCGCCGCACGCGCTACCGCCTGGACAAGGTCCTGGACCGCATCCACGTGCTCGAAGGCCGCATGGTGGTCTACCTCAATGTCGACGAGGTGATCCAGACTATCCGCGAATCCGACGAGCCCAGGCAGGCGCTGATGGCGCGCTTTGACCTGACCGAGCGCCAGGCCGAAGACATCCTGGAGATGCGCTTGCGCCAACTGGCGCGCCTGGAAGGCTTCAAGATCGAGCAGGAGCTTGCCGACAAGCGCGAAGAGCAGCTGCGCCTGCAAGACCTGCTGGACAATCCCAGCTCGCTCAAGCGCACGCTCATCAAGGAAATCGAGAGCGACGCCAAGCAGTATGGCGATGAGCGCCGCACCCTCATCGAAAGCGCCGAGCGCGCCGTACTCGAAACCAAGGTGGTCGATGAACCGGTGACCGTCATCGTCTCGCGCAATGGCTGGCTGCGCGCCCGCCAGGGCCATGGCCATGACGCCAGCCAGTTCAGCTTCAAGCAGGGCGATGATCTGTATGGCGCCTTCGAATGCCGCACCACCGATACGCTGATCGCCCTGGGCGACAACGGGCGCGTGTATTCGGTGGCGGTCGCCGGCCTGCCGTCGGCGCGCGGCGATGGCCAGCCCGTGACCACCATGATCGATCTCGAGGCGGGCACGCGCATCGTGCATACGGTGGCCGCCGCGCCCGACAGCCGCTGGCTGCTGGCCACGCAGAGCGGTTATGGCTTCGCCACCCGTTTGTCGGACATGAGCAGCCGCCAGCGCGCGGGCAAGCAGTTCGTCACGCTCGAAAAGGGCGATGCCCTGCTGCGGCCGGTGCCGCTGTTCGAGGGCGCGAATCAGCTGGCCCTGCTGTCTTCCAAGGGCAAGCTGCTGGTCTTCGGCCTGGATGAACTCAAGAGCCTGTCGGGCGGCGGGCGCGGCACCATCCTCATGGGCCTGGACGCCAACGACCGCCTGGATCAGGCCGTGCCCATCGGCGCCGGCGGCCTGCGCGCCGCGGGCATCTACCGCAACAAGCCCACCGAGGACGTTCTCGTGGGCGCCACGCTCGCACCCTATGTTGGCAAGCGCGCCCGCAAGGGGCGCGCGCTGGATGTGCGTCCCAAGCAGCCCTTGCTCTCGCCTGTGCTGTAGACCCGCGGGGGCCTCGGCCCCCGCGCTTTGCCGGCCATCGCATGACGTCTTCCCGCCTGCCGCAACTCGATGCCCTGCGCGGACTCGCGCTGCTGGGCATCGTCGTGGTCAATTACCAGGTGTTCGCCCTGCCTTATCTCGGCTCGGGCCTGGCCGATCCCCACTTCGATCGGCCGATCGACCGGGCGGTGCAGATGCTGGTCGCCCTGTTGTTCGAGACCAAGTTCTACCTGCTGTTCGCCTTTCTGTTCGGCTATAGCTTCACGCTGCAGTTCGAGGCCGCGCATCGGGCCGGCGCCGATCCTGTCAAGCGCCTGCGCCGCCGCTTCCTGGGTTTGATGCTGCTGGGCCTGGCCCACGCCTTGCTCCTCTACCAGGGCGATATTCTGCTGGCCTATGGCCTGATCGGCCTGCTGTTGCTGCGTTGGCGGCATTGGACGCCCAGGCGCGCGCTGTTCACGGCCCTGGGCCTGATCGCGCTCGGGGCAGGCTTCTGGCTGGCGGTTGGCTTGCTGGCCGTCGATGAGCCTTGGACTGGCGAGGCGCTGCTGGCGCAGCAGGCCGACATCCTTGCCGCCGTGGCGGCCTATCGGGGCAGCGTCGCCCAGGTGATCGCCCAGCATTGGAACGACTTGACCGGCGAAGTCTGGATCATGGTGTTCGGCGTGCAGGGCCCCAATGTGCTGGCCATGTTTCTGGCCGGCATGGCCCTGGGCAAGCGTCAGGCCCTGGCCGCGGCGCCCTCGGCCGTTCTGCGAGGACTGGCCTGGCTGGCCTTGCCCGTCGGGCTGGCCGGCTCGGCGCTTTATGCCCTGAGTACCGAGCCGCCCTGGTCACCGGCCTGGAGCCTGGCCGGGCTGGGCCTGGGATTGTTCACCGCGCCCTTGCAGACGCTGGGCTATGGCGCGCTCTTTCTGCTGGCCTGTCGCCGCTGGCCGGCCCTGCAGGCCTGCCTGGCGCCGGCGGGCCGCATGGCGCTGTCCAACTATCTGCTGCAGTCGCTGGCCGGCGCCTGGCTGTTCACCGCCTGGGGCCTGGGCGGGATGGGCGAGGTGTCGCCGGCCGCGACGCTGGGACTGGCCGTGGCGGTTTTCGCCATCCAGCTGCCCTTGTCGGCCTGGTGGCTGCGCGGCCATGCCTATGGTCCGGTGGAATGGGGCCTGCGCGCGCTGACTTTGTGGCGCAGGCCCGCCTGGCGGGTGGCGGACTAGGCCATCCGCGCCTTGCCGGCCGGCGCGCGGCGGCCCTGGCGCCACCAGATGGCCGCCAGGATGAGCAGCGCCGGCACATAGAACCAGAACTCCGACCAGCGAGCCGGATTGGGCGTCTTGATTTCCACGATGTCCCAGCCCTGTTCCCAGCCCGAGCGCCGCGCGGCGCTGCCGAAGCGCACGTTGGAGACCTGGACCTGGTCGCCCAGGGCCATGAAACTCAGGCCGGCGTCGGCCAGCCGCTTGCGCCCGGCCGCCTCGCCCGTGAGCGTTTCGGTCTCCGGCAGCGCGGGCAGAGCCACCGCCACGGTCTTGGTCAGCTCGTCGCCTTCGATATTCACCCCCCGCACCGTGGCGATCAGGCGCGCGCCGTCAGGCAGCTCCGCCGCCGTGCGCAGCAGCGTTTGCGCGCTCTGGTTCTGGTGCGGCTCGGCCAGGTGGTTCATGAACCAGTCGGGCCGGAACAGCATGAAGGTCGCCAGCAGCAAGGCCAGGACTTCCAGCGCCGTGCAGCGCTCGCGGAACCAGGCCATGGTGGCGGCCGCGAAGGTCAGCGAGGCCAGCGTGGCGCCGGCGACCACCATGGCCAGTTCCCAGCCGTAGTTGACGTCGATCAGCAGCAGGGCCGGATTGAAGACGAACATGAAGGGCAGCACGGCGGTGCGCATGGCATAGGTCACGCCCTGGATGCCGGTCTTGATCGGATCCGCGCCGGAGATGGCCGCGGCGGCGAAGGTGGCCAGGCCGACCGGCGGCGTGATGTCGGCCATGATGCCGTAGTAGAAGACGAACATGTGCACGGCGATCAGCGGGATGACCAGGCCGCTTTGCGCGCCCAGCTCGACCACGACCGGCGCCATCAGCGTGGCCATGAGGATGTAGTTCGCCGTCGTGGGCATGCCCAGGCCCAAGATCAGGCAGACGATGGCCGTGAAGATCAGCATGAGCAGGACATTGCCCATGGAAACCAGTTCGACGAAAGCCGTCATGCGCAGGCCCAGGCCGGTGAGCGTGATCGCGCCCACGATCAGGCCGGCCGTGCCGCAGGCAATCGCGATGCCTATCATGTTGCGCGCGCCGTCCTGCAGGCCTGTCAGCGCATCATGCCAACCCTGGCGCCAGCCCGGGCCGGCGGGTTGGCCGCGGAACCAGGCGATGATGGGGCGCTGGGTGACCATCTGCGCCAGCATGGCCAGGGCCGCCCAGAAGGCCGACAGGCCGGCCGAGAGCTCTTCCACGCTCAAGCACCACACGAGGATGCCGATGGGAATGAGGAAGTGCAGGCCGGCCCTGACGGTGGGCCAGGGCTGGGGCCGCACGGGATGTTCGATGTCGATGTCCTGCGGCAGGTCGGGATGGCGGGCCGCCACGCGCAGCAGCCAGACATAGAGCAGGGCCAGCAAGGCCAGCAGTATCCAGATCGCGGCCGCGCCGGCCAGCGCCTGCACGCCGGTGCCTATCCAATAGACCGCGCCCATGACGATCAGCGTGCCGCTGATGCCCATGCCCCAGCCGGCCAGCTTCTGCAGCGGCGTGCGCGCCTGGCCGGCCGACATCATGGGCTGTATGCCCAGCTTGAGCGCTTCCAGGTGGACGATGTAGAACAGCGCGATATACGAGATCGAGGCCGGCAGGATGGCGTGGCGGATGATGTCCGTGTAGGGGATGCCGACGTATTCGATCATCAGGAAGGCCGCCGCGCCCATGACCGGCGGCATGATCTGCCCATTGACGGAGGAGGCGGTTTCGATGGCCCCGGCGCGCACCGCGCCGTAGCCGGCCTTGCGCATCAGCGGGATGGTGAAGATGCCGCCGGTGACCACATTGGCCACCGAGGAGGCCGACACCAGGCCGTTGACGGCGGAGGACACCACGGCCACCTTGGCCGGCCCGCCGCGCAGATGCCCGAGCAGGGCGAAGGAGACCTGCATCATGTAGTTGCCGGCGCCGCACTTGTCCAGCAAGGAGCCCAGCAGCACAAAGATGAAGATATACGAGACCGAAACGCCCAGCGCCACCCCGAAGACGCCTTCGGTGGTCAGCCACATATGCGACATCAGGCGCTCGATCGACGCGCCCCGGTGCGCCAGCACATCGGGCATCCAGGGCCCGAGCAGGACATAGGCCACGAACACCGCGCCCAACACCGTCATCGGCAGGCCCAGGGCGCGCCGGGTGACTTCCAGCAGCAAAAGCAGGCCCGCCACCGCCGAGGCCACGTCCAGCGGCGTGGGCTGTCCGGGGCGGTCGGCCAGCTCTTTGTAGAAGAGATAGAGGTAGGCGCCGCAGAAGCCGGCCGCGAGGGCCAGCAGCCAGTCATACCAGGGCATGTGGTCGCGCGCGGCGCGCTTGCTGGCCGGGTAGGCCAGATAGCCCAGGAACATCGCGATGCCCAGGTGCAGGGCCCGGGCCTCGGTATCGTTGAAAATGCCCCAGTTCAGGGCGAAAGGCAGCGGCGAGGCATACCAAAGTTGGAACAGCGACCAGAGCAGCGCGCCGGCGGCCAGTACCGCGCCGGCCAGGCCGCCCGCGTGGCGGCCCCCCCTGTCGGCCTCGGCCACCATCTGTTCGAGATCGGCCGTGGTGGAGTGTTGAGTCATGGACTTCCCCTACTTGTCTTGGCGCGCAGCGCGCGCTGATCGCGCCCGTTGCCGGGCGCGGGCACCGCATCAGAGCAGGCCTTTTTCCTTGAAGTACTTTTCAGCGCCCGGATGCAAAGGCGCGGACAGGCCGTTCTTGACCATGTCTTCCTTCTTCAGGTTGGCGAAGGCCGGGTGAAGTTTCTTGAAGTCTTCGAAGTTGTCGAACACCGCCTTGACCACGAGATAGACAGTCTCCTGCGGCACATCGGCCGAGGTCACGAAGGTGGCCGTCACGCCATAGGTCTTGGTTTCCTGGGGATTGTTGGGATAGAGCCCCGCGGGGATGGTGGCGTGGGCGTAATAGGGATACTTGGCCACCAGTTTGTCGACCGCCGGGCCGGTCAGCGACACCAGTTTGGCGCCGCAGCTGGTGGTGGGGTCCTGGATATTGGCCGAGGGATGGCCCACGCCGTAGAAGAAGCCGTCTATCTTGCCGTCGCACAGCGCCGAACCATGCTCGTCGGGGCGCAGTTCAGAGGCCAGCGAGAAATCCTTCAGGGTCCAGCCCATGGAGGACAGCAGCTCTTCCATCGAGGCGCGCGTGCCCGAACCGGGGTTGCCCACGTTGAAGCGCTTGCCCTTGAAGTCCTCGAACTTGCCGATGTTGGCTTCCTTGCGGGCCACCACGGTGAAAGGCTCGGGATGGATGGAGAAGACCGAGCGCAGCTTGGGGAAGGCGCCGGCCTGCTTGAACTGGCCTTCGCCGTGATAGGCGTTATAGCCCACGTCGGATTGCACTACGCCCAGGTCCAGTTCGCCGGCCTTGATGGTGTTGGCGTTGAAGACAGAGCCGCCCGTGGACTCCACCGAGCAGCGGATGCCATGTGAGGAGCGGTCTTTGTTGACCAGGCGGCAGATGGCGCCGCCCGCGGCATAGTAGACGCCGGTGACGCCGCCCGTGCCGATACTGACGAACTTCTGTTGCGCCGAGGCGGGCGTGCTCGTGGCAAGGGCGATGGCCAGGCCCGCGGCCGCCAGCGCCCAGCGATTGCCCAAAGTGTGTTTGGCGTTCATGCAAACTCCTTTTGGGGGTATTTCCCCGTGATAGGCCGGTCTGCGCCGGCGGATGGCGCATTGCCCGCGAGCAATACGCCTTTGATGAAAGCGTTATGGCTAGCCGCGCGCGGTGGCGGCGTCGATGGCGCCGCGCAGGCGGTCGGTCAGTTGATCGAGTTCGTCATCGCTGATGATGAAGGGCGGGGCGATCAGGACGTGGTCGCCCTGGCGGCCGTCTATGGTGCCGCCCATCGGGTAGACCATGAGCCCGCGGGCCATGGCCTCGCGCTTGACGCGCGCGTGCACGGCCAGCGCCGGATCGAAGACCGTCTTGCTGGCGCGGTCGGCCACCAGCTCCACGCCCAGGAAGAGGCCGCGTCCGCGGATATCGCCGACATGGGGGTGTTCGCCCAGCGCCGCGCGCAGGCGCTGCATCAATCCTTCGCCTTGCTGGCGCACGCGCGCCAGCAAGCGGTCGCGCTCGATGACTTCCTGCACGGCCAGGGAGGCGGCGCAGGCCACGGCGTGGCCCAGATAGGTGTGCCCGTGCTGGAAAAAACCGCTGCCGGCGCGCATGGCCTCGACAATGCGGCCCTGCGCCATGACGGCGCCGATGGGCTGGTAGCCCCCGCCCAGGCCCTTGGCGATGGTGATGAGGTCCGGCGTGACGCCCTCTTGCTCGACGGCGTATAGCGTGCCCGTGCGGCCCATGCCGCACATGACCTCGTCGGCGATGAAGAGCACGCCATGGCGGTCGCACACGGCGCGGATCTTGCGGAAATACCCCGGCACCGCGGTGAGGGCGCCGGCCGTGGCGCCCACGACGGGCTCGGCCACGAAAGCCATGACCGTCGCCGGGCCCAGGGCCTGGAAGGTCGCCTCCAGCTCGGCGGCCAGCCGGTCCGTGTACTGGTCGTCGCTTTCGCCCGGCAATTGATCGCGATAGGCATAGCAGGGCGATACATGGCTGACGTCGATCAGCAGCGGCGCGAACTGCGCGCGGCGCCAGGCATTGCCGCCCACGGCCAGGGCGCCCAGCGTATTGCCGTGATAACTCTGGCGGCGCGCCACGATATGGCGGCGCTCGGGCTGGCCGATCTCCACGAAATACTGGCGCGCCATCTTCAGGGCCGCTTCGACCGCCTCCGAGCCGCCCGAAACGAAATAGGCATGGCTGGTGCCCTCCGGCGCGCTGGCGACCAGGCGGTCGGCCAGGCGTTCCGCCACCTCGGTGGTGAAAAAGCCGGTATGGGCATAGGAGATGGCATCGATCTGGGCGTGCATGGCGGCCTGCACGTCGGGGTGGTTGTGCCCCAGGCAGGAAACGGCCGCGCCGCCCGAACCGTCGATATAGGAACGGCCCTCGCTGTCATAGACCCACACGCCCGAGCCGCGGGTTGCCACGGGCGGCGTCTGGCGCAGGGAGCGATGCATGACATGGGTGTTGCTCATGGTGAGATATCCAAAATGGCGAAAGGGAGTTCAGGCCGCGGGCGCGCGGCGCGGCGCGGTCCAATAGACCTCGTCCTCGCTCAAGCGCGCCTCGACTTCGGCCAGGCGGCTGAGCACGGCCTGCCCGCCCAGGGCGGCCAGGCGCGCGATCAGGTGTTCGGCCAGGCCTAGCAGGCCGGCGGTGGTATGGAAAAAGGAGCCCGGCCCCTGGTGGGAGGCCTCGACGTCGGCGCGGTCCGGCGGGCTGAAGCACAGGGCATGGCGCGCGCCCACGGCCAGCGGCGAAAGCGGGTCGTCGGTCAAGGCCACCAGCGCCACGCCGCGCGCGGCGGCCTGGCGGGCCAGGCGGACCGAGGCCGCGGGGTAGGGGGCCTGGGAAATGACCACCAGGGCGTCGCCTTCCTGCAGCGTGTCGGCATCCTCGGCCGCGGTGCCTCCCAGGCCGTCGATCAGCACACTGTTGCGCCGCACGAGCTGGAAGGCATAGCGCATCTGGTAGGCGATGCCGAAGGCCGAGCGCGTGCCCAGAAAACCCACCTGGCGCGCGGCCAGCAATGTGCGGGCCGTGGCATCGAAGCTGTCCGTCGGATTGAGGGTGCACACCGACTGCATGGCGGCGATCTGGTATTGGGTCAGCACGGCATGGCCGCCCTGGGAGGCGGCCGCCTGCAGGGCAGCCGCGCGATCATGGAAGTCGCCGCGCGCGCGGCCGGCCAGCACCTGCTGAAAGGGCTTGCGAAAGGCCTCATAGCTGTCATAGCCGGCCGCCCGCGCCAGGCGCAGCATGGTGGCGGGCGCCACGCCCAGGTTCTGGGCCTGGCGCCGCATGGACCACAGGCCCACTTCGGCGGGGTGGGCAACCACCCAGCGCGCGGCGCGCTGCAGCTCCGGCGGCAGTTGTTCGATGCGCGCCTGCAAGGCTTCGATCAGGTCGCTGGGCAGGGTGGGGATCAAGACAGGCGCTCCAAAAAAACAGATGATATATCTGCGATCAAAGAAAAAACATATGTTTTATCAGACCTGGGGAAAGCGCTAATAAACACGTCCCCATTTGTTACGATTGCCCGGGCAAGCCCCTGAGAAAACGGCATTTTTTGTCATCTTCATCAAATCGGTGTTCATTTAATTACATCGTGCAGGGAATTTTGGTTTGACTTGAATCGCATCGGTCCATATCATTCGTATAGAAATTAATTTTCGAACCACAGACATGAACAGCGTCAGCACGACGGAACCCTCACAGCAGTACGACCTGCGCATCCTGCGCGCCCTGCGCCGCATCACGCGCTCGATCGCCCTGCATTCGCGTCAGCTCGCCGCGGTCAGCCACATCACTGCGCCGCAGCTGATGTGCCTGCGCACGGTTATCCGCAACGGCCCGATGACGGCCACCGCGATCAGCCGCGAAATCCATGTCAGCCCGAGCACGGTGGTCGGCATCCTCGACCGCCTGGAAGACAAGGGGCTGGTCCGCCGCGAGCGCGGCCGCGAGGACCGCCGCATCGTGTTTGTCACCGCCACCGACGCCGGCCGCACGCTGGCGTCCCAGGCGCCTTCGCCCTTGCAGAAGCATCTGGCGGACGCGCTCAATGCGCTGCCCGAACTGGAGCAGGCCACGATCACGCTCTCGCTGGAGCGCATCGTGGCCCTGATGGAAGAGGAGGGACATGTGGCCGACGCCCATGGTGACCCTGCCTCACCCATTCTGGAGGTCCCGACGGGCGGCGCGCCGCCTGAATCGGGGTTGGTTGTATGAGAAATATCGAAACACAGACACTCGCTACGTTTTCCCCTCACACGGCCGCGCCCGGCGCGGCCCCTCAAGCACAGAGCCATCAGATGCGGGCCCCGCGCCTGGCCGATGGCCCTGCCATCCACCGGCTGATCGCAGACTGCCCGCCGCTGGACCTCAATTCGCTCTATGCCTATCTGCTCCTGTGCGAGCATCACAGCGCCACCTGCGTGGTGGCCGAGAGCGCCGGCGGGCGCATCGATGGGTTTATCTCCGCATATCAGCCGCCGACCCGGCCTGACGTCTTGTTCGTCTGGCAGGTCGCGGTGCATGAAAGCGCGCGTGGCCAGAAACTGGCCCGCGCCATGCTGAACGCGCTGCTGCGACGCGACGCGCTCAGTCAGGTTCGCCATCTCGAAACCACCGTGGGGCCTGACAACCAGGCCTCGCGCCGTACCTTCGCCGGCTTGGCCGCCGAATTGGGCGCCCACATCTCCGAACAGCCGTATTTCGACCGGCAGGTGTTTGGCGGTGCGGACCATGACGACGAGATGTTGTTGAAGATAGGGCCGTTTGCGCCGGTGCCCCACTAAGCCTTAGCGGGGCAGGGGCCGCGCGGTCCTGCAACACCTCTGGATGCTTGTCCAGCCGGTCCCGCAAGGGGGCGGCCTGGGACTTGTCGTCCCTCAACTACAGATAGGGAGGATCACATGGATTTGAAGATTTTTGACCGGATGGAGTCCGAAGTGCGCGGCTACATCCGGTCCTTTCCGGTGATATTCAGCCAGGCTCGCGGGTCTTTGCTGATAGATGAAGAAGGCCGTGAGTACATCGACTTCTTCAGTGGCGCAGGCACGCTCAACTACGGCCACAACAATCCCGTCTTCAAGGAAAAACTGCTGGAGTACCTGGCCGCCGACGGCGTGGTGCACGGCCTGGACATGGCCACCAGCGCGAAAAAGCGCTTTCTCGAGACTTTCGAGCGTGTGCTGCTCAAGCCGCGCAACTGGAAGTACACCCTGCAGTTCACCGGCCCCACCGGCACCAACGCGGTGGAAGCGGCGCTGAAGATCGCGCGCCAGGTCAAGGGTCGCCCCAACATCATTTCCTTCACCCACGGTTTTCATGGCGTCAGCGGCGGTTCGCTGTCGGCCACCGCCAACGTGAAATTCCGCGACGCCGCCGGCTATGCATTGGCCAATACCACGTTCATGCCCTATGACGGGTATTTCGGGCCCGACGTCGACACCATCGCTTATCTGGAGCGCATGCTGGAAGACCCCAGCAGCGGCCTGGACAAACCCGCCGGCGTGATTGTCGAGACGGTGCAGGGCGAGGGTGGTGTCAATGTCGCCACGCTGCGCTGGCTCAAGGAGCTGGAAAAGCTGTGCCGCCGGCATGACATGCTGCTCATCGTCGATGACATCCAGGTGGGTTGCGGCCGCACCGGCAGCTTCTTCAGCTTTGAGTCGGCCGGTATCCGCCCCGACATCATCACCCTGTCCAAGTCGCTTTCCGGCTTCGGGCTGCCCATGTCGCTGGTGCTGATGAAGCCCGAGCTCGACATCTGGAAGCCGGGCGCGCATAGCGGCACCTTCCGCGGCAACAACCTCGCTTTCGTGACGGCCGCCGAGGCGCTGGATACCTACTGGGCCAGCGATGCCTTCTCCAACGAGGTGCAGCGCAAGGAGCGCGTCGTGCGCGACTGGCTCGAGAACCTGGCGCACAGCTATCCCAACGCCGGCCTGGCCGTGCGCGGCCGCGGCCTGATCCAGGGGCTGGTGGCCACCACCACCCCGGAACTGGCCAACGAGATCGCCCGCAAGGCCTTCGAGCGCGGCGTGGTGATCGAGACCTCGGGCGCGCATGACGAAGTGCTCAAGCTGCTGCCCGCCCTGACCATCGAGGATGAGCTTCTCGCCCGCGGCCTGGATGTGATCGAGGCCAGCGTCGCCGAAGCCCTGGGCCAGAAGCAGTCCTCGGCCCGTGTTCTCAATTTTGGAGGTAAACGCTAATGATCGTCCGCAACGTCAAAGATGTGATCGGAACCCCCGACGAAGTGCGCACCGATACCTGGATGAGCCGCCGCGTGCTGCTCAAGAAGGACAACATGGGTTTCTCGTTCCACGAGACCACCATTTTCCCGGGAACCCGCACCCATATCCACTACAAGAACCATCTTGAAGCGGTGTGGTGCATCGAGGGCGATGGCTCTATCGAGACGATCGCCGACGGCAAGCGCTACGAACTGGGACCGGGCGTGGTCTACGCCCTGAACGAGCACGACGAACACTGGCTGTGCGGCGGCAAGGAGCCGCTGCGCGTGATCTGCGTGTTCAACCCGCCGCTGACCGGCCAGGAAGTGCATGACGCCGACGGCGTCTATGCCTTGCCCGAGGCCGAGGCGGCCTGAACGATAGGAGGCTGACGATGATTTCCACTGCGCAGGACCCGTATGCGTCGCGGACAGACCGCGCCGCAGCCATCATCGCGCGTCAGGATCCGGTGGTCTATGGCGGGGGCAGCTATGCCGACGCGCTGACATCCGAGCAACTGCAGTCATACGAGAACGACGGCTTTCTCCTGATGGAGAACCTCTTCTCGGCCGAAGAAGTGGCCGCGCTGCTGGCCGAGGTCGAACGCATGACGCGCGACCCCGCCATCGTGCGGCGCGAAGAGGCCATCACCGAGCCGGGCAGCAATGCCGTGCGCTCCATCTTCATGGTGCATGTGCTCAGTCCCATCCTGGCCCGCCTGTCGCGCGACCCTCGCGTGGCCAATGTGGCGCGCCAGATCCTGGGTTCCGAGGTCTATATCCATCAGTCGCGCGCCAATATGAAGCCGGGCTTCAAGGGCAAGGAGTTCTATTGGCACTCCGACTTCGAGACCTGGCACGTCGAGGACGGCATGCCCGCCATGCGCGCCCTGAGCTGCTCGGTGCTGCTGTCGGACAACAACGAAACCAATGGCCCCCTGATGCTGGTGCCCGGTTCGCACCGACAGTTCATTTCCTGCGTGGGCGAGACCCCGCGCGAGCACTACAAGCACTCGCTCAAAAAGCAGGAATATGGCGTGCCCGACCCGGTGAGCCTGCAATTGCTGGCCGAGCAGGGCGGCATACGCACCATGATGGCGCCGGCCGGATCGGTGGTGTTCTTCGACTGCAACACCATGCACGGCTCGAACAGCAATATCTCGCCGTGGCCGAGATCCAATGTCTTCATGGTCTACAACAGCATGGAGAACACGCTCAATCCGCCCAAGTACGGGCTGGATCCCCGGCCCGAGCATATCGCCACGCGCAAGGCCTTCAAGGCCGTCACGCCGCTGGACGCGCTCAAGCTGGTCGAGCGATGAGCTAGGCGCCGTGGGTGTGAGGGCCCGCGGTGACATTGCCCCGGCGCGCCGCGCCGGGGCTTTTTTTCGTCGCAACGTGTGCGCTGGTACCATGAATCAGGCCGCTCTGGCTCCATGACCCTCTGGTATGCTTGCCCGGTCAATTCGCCGGTCCGTCAGCCATCATGTCGCTTACTGTTCGCAGCCTGCATATCTATCCCATCAAGTCATGCCATGGCATCGACCTTGCCCACAGCCGGGTGGATCGCGCCGGCCTGGCCCATGACCGCCGCTGGATGATCGTGACCGCGGCGGGTCAGTTCATGACGCAACGCCAATGGCCGCGCATGGCGCTTATCCATACGGCGCTGACCGACTCCGCCCTGCATCTGAGCGCGCCCGACATGGACGATATCGAGGTGCCGTTGGATGGCAGCCAGTTGGCCGAAACGCTGGAAACCGTGGAGGTCTGGCGCGATATGGTGCCGGCCCGCGCCGAAAGCGCCGCGCTCGCCGATTGGCTGAGCCGCTTCCTGGGCGAGCCTTGCCGGCTCATGAAGGTGGACCGCGAGGCCCGGCGTCCGGCGCGCGAAGAGTGGGTCTCGCGCTGGCGCGAGCGCCATCCCGAGGCGGCGGACGCTTTCGATGGCGACCATTTCTTTGGCTTTGCCGACGGCTTCCCGCTATTGGTGGCCAACCAGGCGTCGCTGGACGACCTGAACCAGCGCCTGGCCGCCAAGGGCGTCGAGCCCGTGCCCATGGATCGTTTCCGTCCGAACATCGTGCTCGAAGGCGAGGATTGGGCCGCCTTCGAAGAAGACGCGACCGTCACTGTGGATTTCGGCCATATGCGCGTGGCCCTGGTCAAGCCCTGCACCCGCTGCAGCGTCCCGGACGTCGACCAGTCGACCGCCGTGCCCCGGCAGGAGCCGGGCCTGACGCTGGCGGCTTACCGCCAGCTGGAGATCGGCGTCGTCTTCGGCCAGAACGGCATCGTGGACACGCGGGGCGGGGCGACGCTGCGCGTGGGCGACAGCGCCGAGGTCGAACTGGATTTTTGAGGCCTCAGCCGCTGGCCAGCTTCAGGCCGATCAGGCCCGCGACGATAAGCAGCACGCTGACCACGCGCAGGCCGCTCAGGGCTTCGCCAAACAGCACGATGCCGGCCACGAAGGCGCCGATGGTGCCGATGCCGACCCAGACGGCGTAAGCGGTGCCCAGCGGCAGGCTTTTCATGGCGGTGGCCAGCAGCCAGAAGCTCACGATCATGCCCGCCACCGTGATGACGGAGGGCCATAGGCGCGTGAAACCGTGGGTGTATTTGAGACCGACCGCCCAAACGACTTCAAAGAGGCCGGCGAGGACGAGGATGATCCAGGTCATGGTGATGCTCCCTGTTGCTTGGCTGGCAGGCAAGGCGGCCAGGCCAGGGGGCCGTCCCCGGATGTCGCGGTGGACCCCGGGTCGTCCCGGGGCTCAAAAATTATAAAATAGCGGTCGGCCAGGAGCCAAGCCGGAATTTTCCTGGCCGCGGTCGTCCCTTCGGGCGGCACGGCAACATTCGCGGTCCGGCCCGCATACCCAGGAATTTTTTTATGCAACGCATCATGCTGCGTGCAAAGCTGCACCGCGTCACGGTCACCGAAGCCGACCTCCACTACGAAGGCTCTTGCGGCATCGACGAAGACCTGCTGGACGCAGCCGGCATGCGAGAGTTCGAGCGCATCGAGCTCTACAACGTCACCAATGGCGAGCGCTTCGACACCTATATCATCAAGGCGGCCCGCGGCAGCGGCGCCATTTCGCTCAACGGGGCCGCGGCGCGCCGCGCCCAGGTGGGCGACCTGATGATCATCTGCACCTATGGCCCGATGTCGGAAGAAGACTCGGCCCGGCACAAGCCCAAGGTGGTCCTCGTCGACGAGACCAACCGCGTCAAGGAAATCCGCAAGTTTCCCGACTGAATCGCGGGCGCCCGGGGGGCGCCCGTTTTACCCACACTCGATTCGCATTCCCTATGAGCTTTCAGGTCACCATCCAACCCAGCCAGCATCAATTCCAGGTGGAGCCCGGCCAGACGGTGCTCGACGCGGCACTGGCCGCCGGCATTGTGCTGCCCTATAGCTGCCGTACCGGCGCATGCTCGACCTGCAAGGGCAAGGTGGTGGCCGGCGAGGTCGACGCGGGCAATACGCCCGCGCAAATCCTTTCGCCCGAACAATTGGCCGAGGGTTATACGCTGTTCTGCCAGGCCCGGCCGCAAAGCGATCTGGTGATCGAGTCGACCGAGGTGCGCCTGGCCAGCGACATCCAGATCCGCAAGATGCCCTCGCGCGTGCAGACGCTCACGCCGCTGGCGCCGGACGTAATGGAAATCAAGCTGCAACTGCCCGCCTCGGAGCAGTTCCGCTATTACGCCGGCCAATATATCGAACTCATCCTGAAGGACGGCAAGCGGCGCAGCTACTCGATGGCGGGCGCGCCCCACAAGGGCAGCCCGTTGGAGCTGCACATCCGCCACATGCCCGGCGGCGTGTTCACGGACCACGTTTTCGGCGCCGGCGCCACGCAAATGAAAGAACGCGAAATTCTTCGCCTGGAGGGGCCTTTCGGTTCCTTCTTCCTGCGCGAAGATTCCGGCAAACCGATTATCCTGCTGGCCAGCGGCACCGGTTTTGCCCCGGTCAAGGCCATCGTCGAGCATATGGCGCACAAGGAGATACGCCGCCCGGTGTCTCTGTATTGGGGCGGGCGCCGGCCGCGCGACCTCTATATGAGCGAGCTGGCGCAATCCTGGGCCGACACCTTGCCCGACTTCCGTTTCATCCCGGTGGTTTCCGATGCCCTGGAAGAAGACGGCTGGACGGGCCGCACGGGTTTTGTCCACGAGGCCGTCATGCAGGACCTGCCCGATATGTCGGGCTACCAGGTCTATGCCTGTGGCGCGCCGCCCATGGTCGATGCCGCGCGGCGCGAGTTCAGCCAGCAATGCGGCCTGCCGGCCGAGGAGTTCTACGCCGATGCCTTCACTTCGGAGGCCGACCTCGCCAAGGCCGCTCAAGCCTGAGCGTTAATATAGGGTCTGAAAGGGGGAGCCTTCCGCGCCGAAACCGGCCGGGATGCAACCCCTTTTTTTTGAAAATAGGCGGGCAGGGCCGGCAAGAGTAAACTGCCCGACCAGTATTTCGGCTGGATCCTATCCGGCAGAATCCCATGTCGACGTGGGACGCACAGGAGTGATTTGCGCATGAAAGTAGCGGTATTGGGCAGCGGCATCATCGGAATCTCAAGCGCCTGGTGGCTCAGGCAGGCTGGCCATGACGTCGTGGTCATAGACCGCTCCACCGGGCCTGCCCAGGAAACCAGCCTGGCCAATGGGTCGCAGATCTCGGTTTCCTATGCCGAACCCTGGGCCAACCCCCAGGCGCCGCTCAAGCTGCTGAAATGGATGTTCCAGGACGATGCGCCGCTGCTGTTCCGCCCGCAGCTGGATTGGCGGCAATGGATGTGGGGCCTGGCCTTTTTGCGCGAATGCCTGCCTTCCCGCCTGGCTCCCAATATCCGCGCCATGGTCCGCATGGCCGAATACAGCCGTTCCACCCTGCAGAGCATGCGCGCCGAACTGGGCATCCAGTATGACCATCTCGAGCGCGGCATCCTCAATTTCTATCGCGACCCGCAGGAGTTCGAGAATTCCCAGCGCGCCGCCGGCCTGATGCGCGACTTCGGGGTCGAGCGCCGCGTGGTCAATGCCGACGAGGTCATCGCCATCGAGCCGGCGCTGGCGCCGCAGCGCGCCAACATCGTTGGCGGCGACTACACGCCCGAAGACGAAAGCGGCGATGTGCATCTGTTCACGGTGGCGCTGGCGCAGCGCTGCGAGGCCGCTGGTGTCGAGTTCCGTTTCAGCACGAGCGTGACGCGCCTGTTGAGCGAAGGCGGGCAGGTGCTGGGCGTTGAAATCATCCAGCCGGACGGCCGCTATGGCCGGGTGGACGCGGACGCCTATGTGGTGGCCATGGGAAGTTACAGTCCGCAACTGGTCCGTCCCCTGGGCGTTCCTTGCAATGTGTATCCCGCAAAGGGATATTCCGCGACTTATCCTATACTGAAACCCGAGGCTGCCCCCTCGGTCAGTCTGACCGACAGCAGTCACAAGGTGGTGTTCTCGCGCCTGGGCAACCGCCTGCGCATGGCCGGCACGGCGGAGCTCTCGGGCTATTCCCGCGAGCTCAATACCGGCCGCTGCGCGGCGCTGACTTCCCTGGCGCGCGACTTGTTCCCTGATGCGCTCGATTTCGAGGGTGTCAGTTATTGGTCCGGGCTGCGTCCCTCGACCCCTTCGAATGTGCCGCTCATCGGCCGTACCCGCATTGCCAACCTGTATTTGAATACCGGACATGGCACGCTGGGATGGACGATGGGGGTGGGTTCGGGCCGAGCCCTGGCGGATCTACTGAGTGGACGCCGGCCGGAGCCGGAATTTCCTTTTCTTGGTCTATGAACCTATGAAGAAACTGCAATTGACGGGTATTACCCGTGCCATGGCCGCCAGCCGGCGCGCCTGGGTGTTTGGCCTGGCCATGGCGGCCATGGGCGTGGCGCATGCCGACACCGTCCAGATCCAGGTCTGGCACACGCTCTCCGGCCCCAACAAGGCCGAGTTCGAGAAGCTGGCCAAGCAATACAACAAAGAACAGGACGCCGTGGAAGTCAAACTGCGCGACTTCCCCACGCAGGCCGCCCTGCAGCAGGAGGCCACGGCCGCGGTCAAGGCCAAGAAGGGCCCCAACCTGATCCAGCTGGCGGACAACCATTCCCCCGAGGTCGTGGCCGAACACAAGGCCATCCTGCCGATGTACCAGCTGCTGGCCAAGTACCCGATCAAGGACCTGAACTGGTTCCTGCCGGACACCGCCAGCTTCACGCGCGATGGCAAGGGCCGCCTCCTGGCCTTCCCCTGGATGGCCGAAGTGCCGGTGATGTTCTACAACACCACCCTCTACAAGAAAGCGGGCCTGAATCCCAACCAGCCGGCGCGCACCTGGACGGCCCTGCAGGCCGAACTGCTCAAGCTGCGCGACGTGGCCGACATCGATTGCCCCTACGCTTCGAGCAACCAGGTGGCGGTTCACCTGGAAAGCCTCGCGCCGGTGAACAACCAGCTCTACGCCAGCAACAGCAACGGCCTGGCCGCGGCCAAGCAGGCGCCGACCATGCAGTTCGACACGCTCTACATGCGCCATGTGTCGCTCATGGTCAGCTGGAAGCGTTCCCTGCTGTTTACCGCCTACTCGAACGACAACAAATCGGATGCGCTCTTCGCCAAGGGCGAATGCGGCGTGCTGACCGCGGCGTCGTCGGCCTTCGGCACCTTCAACAACACCCGCGGCCTGTCCTTCGGCGTGGCGCCGCTGCCGTATTACGACCAGGTCACGCAGACGCCCGGCCGCCCCTTTGTGACCGGCTCGGCGCTGTGGGCGCTGGAAGGCAATCCGGCCGCCCAGGAAAAGGCCACGGCGCAGTTCCTGGCCTGGCTGTCCAAGCCGGTGGTGGCCGCCGAATGGCACCAGCGCACGGGCTATCTGCCGCTGACCGAAGCCGCCTTCCGCGCCTCGGACGTGTCGTTCTATGACAAGATCCCGGGCGCGCAGCAAGTCGTGGCCTCGCTGCGCGCGCAGCAGGTGCCGGCCAATGCGCGCGGTTTCCGCATCGCCAACTACGAACGCATCGAAAATGCGCTGAATGCCCAGCTGACCGATGCCTTCGACGGCAAGACGCCGCCCGTGGCCGCGCTGAACAACGCCATCGGCCAGGCTCGCACGCTGGCCGCGCAGCGCTGATCGCAGCCTCCCGGCAGACCAAGCCGCCCTTCGGGGCGGCTTTTTTTTGCTTGTCGGGCAGACGCCGGCGCGGCAGGGCGGCGCTTGTCGCGATCCGATCCCAGCGTAGATGCCGGTCTACCGATCCCGCCCGCGTTTGCCCATCATGGCCCTGTCTTGCCAAACAGGGCCCACAGGATGCGAAGTTTTTTCTCCATGTTCGCCGCGCTGCTGCTTTGCGGCTGCCAGGCGTCATCGTCCGCGCACTGGCGTGTCGCGCCGGACCATTTTGATTTCAATTGGCAGCTCAGCGGCGATCCCGAGGTCGCGCCGCTGCAGGTCTTTGCCGGCGGCCAGGAAATCTGGCTGCAGTTCGCTCCCGGGCAAGAGCTTCCCGCCATTTTTGGCCAGACGCCGGCGGGTGAACAGCCCTTGGCCTATCAGCGCCGCGAGCCCTATATCGTCCTGTCCGGCCATTGGCAGGCCCTGGTGCTGCGCGGCGGCCGCCAGGTGGCTTACGCGCGCCGGGCAGGCGGGCCCCAAGCCCTGGCGCCGGAGCCCGAGGTCCTGCGACTGCCGCCGCCGTCGGCGCCGGAGCCGTCCGCACCCGTGTTCGTCGCCGGGCCGCCCGACACCACCTTGCGCGCGGTGTTGGGGCGCTGGGCCGCGCAGGCCGGCTGGACCTTCTCGGCCGAGCACTGGGCGCTTAACGCCGATATCCCGCTGCAGGGCCAGGCCCGCTTCGAGGGGGAGTTCAAGACGGCCGTGCGTGAGCTGCTGCGCGCCACCGAACTGGCCGACCGGCCGCTGCAGCCCTGCTTCTATGCCAACCAGGTATTGCGCGTCGTCCCCTTGGCGCAAAGCTGCGACCGCAGCCGCGGAGCCGCCACATGAGGCGGTTGTGGCTGCTCCTCGTATGCCTGCCCCTGGGCGGATGCGCCTTGCAGGCGCAATGGCAAAGCCTGCGCGATGCGCTTGGCCGATCGCGCGACAAAGTCCAGGCCCTGCATGACGAACAGGCGAGGGCGCTGGATGCCGAGGCGGCGCGCAGCGCCCGCGAGGCCGCCCAAGAGGTCGGCAAACCCTGGCTGGCGGGGCCGGCCCAGGCCTTGGCGCGCGAAGTGGCCTTGCCCGCGCCGCTGCGCGCCCGGGTTGACACCACGCTGATCTTCGCCGGCCGCGCCGGGCTGCCCCTGATCGCCGAACGCCTGCAGCGCGCCACCGGCATCGCCGTGCGCGTGCTGCCCGAGGCCTTGCTGCCCGCCGAGCTCTTCCTGCCGCGCCTGGCCGAGAACACCGCGCTGGCCGTGCCGGCCCAGCCGCTGGTGGCGCTGCAGGAGGGCCCGCGGCCCCTGGCGGATATCCTCGATGCCCTGGCCGCGCGTCTGTTGGTGTGGTGGCGCTATCACGACGGCGCCATCGAGTTCTATCGCAGCCAGACGCGGGTCTTTGACCTGCGCCTGCTGCCGCTGGCCATCCAATCGCAGGCCAGGCTCGGGCGTCACGCGGCCGACGCCGAGGGGTTCGACCACGCCATCCAGGCCAGCATGGCGATGGATCTGCCTTCCCCCTCGCAGATGCTGCGCACGCAGATCGAGCCCTTTCTTTCGCGTTCCGGCGTGGCGGCGCTGGCCGACGAAGGCGCCACGCTGGTCGTGACCGATACGCCCGCCGCGCTCTCTCGCGTCGAGACCTTCATCGCGCAGGAAAACGCCCGGGCCGGGCGGCGGGTGAGGCTGCTGTTCGAGGAGATCACCCTGGTCATGCACAACAGCGCCGAGGGCGAGATCGATTGGCGGGTCCTGCATGCCAGCGCGCGCGCCGCCGTCGAGGGCATGTTGCCGACGGCTTTGCGGGCGGCTTCCCCAGGCCTGAGCGCCGGCTTGCCGCAAGGGCCCTGGAGCGGCTCCAAGGCCATCCTGGGCGCGCTGGCCCGCTACGGCGCGGTCCGCCACCATCGTTCCATTCCCTTACTGACGCTCAATCGCCGGCCGGTCACTTATGCCGTGCACAGCACGTTCTCCTATGTCGACCAGATCCAGGGGCTGCAGGCCCGCCAGGGCACAAGCGAGCTGCCCACGGTCTCCGTCAACCAGAAGCGCGTCACGGTGGGCACCTTCCTGACCCTGCTGCCGGACGCGCAGGACGACGGCAGCATTTTGCTGTCCATCGGTTATGACAACACGGTCGCCCAGCCGCTCAAGGCGCTGGCCTTTGGCGACGACGACAGGCCGCTCCAGGTGCAGCAGCTCAATCTGGACGGCAATGGCAGCGTCCAGCAAGTGCGCGTGCGTCCCGGGCATCCGGTGGTGCTGTCCGGTTTTGACCGCAGCACGGACAGCTACGACCGCCAGCGCCTGACGCCGGATGCGCCCCTGCTGGCCGGCGGGCGCGACCAGGCGCGGCAGGAGCGGCTGCTGACGGTCATTGTCCTCAGCGCCCAGCTGGAGGAAGCCGATGGCTGAGCTCTGGCTGCGCCCGGCACAACCCAAGGGGCAATGGGTGCATGGCATGTCCTGGTCCGCCGTGGTCGGCAGCCATGCGCAGGCGGTGGCCCGCCTGCGCGCCCGGCAGATGCGGGCCAGCCATTACCTGCTCGGCGGCGAGCGCGCGATGGCGGCGGGCTGCGCCCGGATCCGCGGCCGCGGGGTCTGCTATTCCGCCGCCCAGCAGGTCGCCGCGCATTGCGCGCCCGACGCCTTTGCCGCCGTCGTGTCCCTGGACGATCGCCATTGGCTGGTCGCCGTGCAGGATGGCGCCGTGCTGGCCGGCGGCGACCAGGTATTCACCCAGGAGGACCAGGCGCTGGCCGCGCTGCAGCGCCTGGGCATGGAGCCATCCCGGCGCCCGGACAGGGCGCGGCAGGCGCTGGACGGCGCGCCGCTGCAGGCCGCGCGTTTGCGCCCGCTGCCTCCCAGGCCGGCCTTCATGCTGGCCATGCTGCTTTTGCCGCTGGCCGGCGTGGCCCTGTGGGCCGGATGGGGGCGCGCGGCCCCGGCGCGGGACAGCGAGGCGCTTGCGCCGGCGCTCGCGCCGCCATCCCCGTTATGCCTGGGTCAAGTCCTGGACAGCGTGCACCGATTGCCGATGCGTCTTGCCGGCTGGCGCCTGGCCGAGGCGCAATGCCTGCCCCGGCAAGACGATTGGCAGTGCCGGGCGCGCTATCAGCCCGAGTCCTTGCAGGCGCTGAGCGCGGACTTCCAAGGCCAGCTTGCCTCTCGCTGGGAGCTTGAGTTCCCCGGGCTGGACGAGGCGGTCCTGCGATGGCGGGCCGCCGGCATCTGCCAGGCCGATCCGCGGCCGGCGGATAGCCGCTGGATGCGCGCCCTGCAACCCTGGCGCGCGGCATTCACCGAAGTCTGGATGGGGCCGTGGTCGGCCACGGCCGAAGGCCGGCTGCGGTCATTGCGGCTCAACGGCCCCCTGCGCTCCTATGCGCTGCCGGCCTGGGACATCCTGCCCGCGCGCTGGCGCCATCTGCGCTTGCAGGTCGATCCGGCCCAGGGCTCCGATGCCCGGCACAGCCCGCTCATGCTGTTTCTCGAAGGAGACATTCATGCCGATACTTCCAGCCCCTGAACGCGCGCTTCGCTTGCGCTGGCGGCGGACAGGCTGCGCGGCGCTCGGCTTGCTATGCATGCCGATGGCGCATGGCGCGGACGAGGGCGCCCTAGGGCAAAGCGTGCGCCAATGGCTGCAGCACGAGATGGCCGCCGAGCCCGCCGTCCAGCCCGAGCCGGCCGCGGCCGTCCCGGCCGGGCCTGCCGCGTCCCCGCCCCTCGAGTTGCGCGCCATCTACGGCGTGGGAGCGCGGCTACGCGCCGAATTCCTGGCGGGCGGGGTGGCCTTGCATGCCCAGCGCGGCGTCGCGCGGCTGCGCGGGGCGGACGCCGATGTCACACTGGCCTTGCTTGAGATCCGGCCACCCTGCGCGCGGTTGCGGCGCGCAGGCGGCGCTTCGGCCGAGGTTTGCATCCTGCCCGCGGATGAGTCCGATGAATGACACGGTAGCGCCGCTGCGCGCATTGGACGACCTCCAGCCCGCCTTGTCGCGCGTCTTGCACGAAGAGTTCGAGCTTGGCGGGCTGACAGGCCATATCTGTCCCGTCCTGCTGGACAGCGGCCAGGCCGCCGTGCTGGCCCAGGCCCGTTATGCCCGTGGCGCCTGGGTGGCCGAGCTTCTGCGGCAACTGACGGAAAAAGGCTATCCCATTGCCCGGCCCGCCTGCTATGAGGTCGATGCGGCCTTGCTGCTCAGCCTGCTGCGTGAAGTCCGGGGCGGCGGCCGGGCGGCGCCCGCGCACGCCGCGGCAGGGCAGGGCGGCAGGTCGACACTGGCCCTGCTGTTCGAGGACATCGTCCGCGCCGGCCTGAGGGCGGGGGCCAGCGACATCCACCTCAACGTGCAGGGTCCCGATCGGGCCGAGGTGCGCTACAGCATAGATGGACGCTACGTGCGCCTGCCCGATGTCGGCCCGCTGGCCCGCGCCACCATGATCGATATGCTGGCCGTGGTCTGGATGGATGTCGTCGGCGGCAATGGCGCCGTCTTCGATCCGCTGGCCGAACAGCAGGGCCGTCTCCTCTGCCGCATCGATGAGCAGGACTGGGTCTTGCGCTGGGCGTCGCTGGCGACCGACAACGGTCCTTCGGTGTGCCTGCGCATCCTGCGCCGCGACAGCCTCGCGGGCGGCCAGTTGCGCGACCTGGGCTTTGATGCCTCGCAGGTCCGCCTGCTGCGGCAGGCCGGCGCCCGCGAAGGCGGCGCCATCGTCGTGGCCGGCCGCGTCGGGTCCGGCAAATCCACCACGCTGGCGACCTTGCTGCGGGGATTGTCCGCCACGCGCAAGATCATCACGCTGGAGGATCCGGTCGAGCTGCGCATCGGCGAAGCGCTGCAGAACACGGTGGGCCGCGGCCTGGACGCCGACCATGACGGCGTCTTTGACGCCAAGCTCAAGACCATCAAGCGCAGCGCCATGAACGACGTCTATCTGGGCGAGGTGCGCGACCGCGAAACCGGGCGGGCCTTCATGGACCTGGCTGGCTCGGGCGTAAGTGTCTACACCACGGTGCATGCGGGGTCGGCGCGCGGCATTGCCGCCCGGCTGGCTTCGGATTTCATCGGCGTGCCGGCGGATTTTCTGCGCATGCAAGGCGTTCTCAAGCTGCTGGTCTATCAAGAGCTTTTGCCGCGTCCCTGCCCGCACTGCGCGCGTGGCCCCGAAGCCCTGTTGCGCGGCCCGCAGGCCGGCGCCTGGGCGCGCGTGCTGCGGGCCTTGCCGGCGGAGCGGCTGCGCCTGCGCCGGGCGGCAGGCTGCGCGCGGTGCTCCGGCGGGCCCAGGCTGTTGCGGGGTTATCTGGGCCGCAGCGTGGCCGCCGAGGTGCTGCCAGGGTTGGAGGGCCGCCCGACCCCCTGGCATGAGGTGCTCAAGGGCAAGGTGCTGCGCGGCGAACTCGATCCTCGCCATTGGGCCGCGCACCTGGGCGGCGTGCAGGCCTTGGCCCAGCTGCTGGATACCGCGCATGCGTGAGTCCTGGTGGCTTCTGCGTCTTGATGCCTGGCGCTTCCAGCGCGCGCGCGCCGACTATTACGCCTATCTGGGCGCTTTGCTGCGGGCCAGCGACGGCCGCATCGCCTTGCGCGAGGTCTTCGCCCGGGATGCCGCCCGCTATGGGACGGCGCATTGGCGCGGCAGGCTGGCCGCGCGCTGGGCCAGGGCCAGCGGCACCCATGGCGGCGATCTCGCCGCCCTGTGGGCCGGCGTGGCGCCCGCCCAGGATTGCCTCATGCTGGCCACGGCGCAGGCGGCCGGCAGCGCGGCCCTGGCCCAGGGGCTGCACGATCTGGCCCAGGCCTGCCGCCTTGCCGATGCCGCCAGGCGGCAGCTGGGCGCCAGCCTGCGGACCGCGGCCTTGGCGCTGGCTGTCCTGGTCTGCACCCTGTGGGCCATGCCCTTGTTCACGGTGCCGCGCCTGGCGCAGGTGTTTGGCGGCCTGCCCATCGAGCACCATGGTCCGCAAACGCGCGCGCTGTTCGGCTTTGCCGCGCATGTGGCGTGGGCGGGGCCCTTGTCGGCCCTGGCGGCGGCCGGCGGCTTGTCATTGTGGGTCTGGTCCCTGGGGCATTGGCATGGGCCATGGCGCGGCTACTGCGATGGCATCGGCCCTTGGCGCCTCTACCGTGACGCCCAGGCCATCCGCTTTCTGAGCCTGCTTGAAGTCCTCATCCGCGACAGCGGCAGCATCGACGCGCGCCTGCGGATGGCATTGATGGCCTTGCGGCATTACGCCATGCCATGGCTGGCCGCGCACATCGCGCAGATGCTCGCGCGCATCGATGGCGGCGAAGTGGGGGCGTCCACTTTCGATACCGGCCTGCTGGACCGGGAGCTTTGGTGGTTCATGAGCGACATGATGGCCGCTCACGGGATAGAGGCCGGGCTGTCGCGCGCACGCGAGCGGGTCGAGCAGGCCTGGCTGCCGCGCCTGGCCGCCCAGGCCTTGCTCTGGCGCTGGTTGCTGTTGTTGTCCACGGTGGCGGCCATGCTGGCGCTGGTGTTCTGGCATTACGCCGTCATCGACGAGCTCAGGCGTGGCCTGACGCATTTTTATTCCGCGCATTGACGCATTTTTTGGGAGGTTGGTTCATGCGCCATGTTTTGCGGCCCCGCGGGGCGCGGCAGCAGGGTTTTTCCCTGATAGAAATCTCGATCGTGGCGGCCATTCTGCTCATCGTGGCGGTGAGCGGCGTGCCGGCCATCGAGGCTTATGTGGTCGAAAGCCGGGTGCCCCGGCTGGCCGAGGAATTGCAGCGTTTCGTGGTGCGGGCGCGTATCGCCGGGATGGGCGGCCCCGCGCCCTATGCGGGCATGAACACCGCTTTCCTTGCCGAGGCCATGCGCGAATCGGGCGTGCTGTCCGTCTCCGGGCAAGGGGCGGCCGCGACGGTGCGCCACGGCCTGGGCGAGGGCGGCATCGCCCTGGCCAGCGCCGCGCGGCCTGGCGAGGCGGCGGGTTCGGCCTTCACCCTGACGCTGGATCGCGTGCACGCGGCCGCCTGCCCTGGCCTGGCGGCGGCCATGCAAGGCCTGGCGTCGCGCGTCAGCGTGCAGGGCAAAGGCGCGGCGGTGCTGGTCAAGAACGCCGATGCCAGCCCCGTGCAGGCTTATGACGGCCCGCGCGCCTCGGCGCAATGCGCCGCGCGCAACACCTTTGTCTTCACCTTCCCATGAGGCGCCGGCAACGCGGGTTCGCCCTGCTTGAACTGGTCGTGGCGATGAGCATCGGCCTGTTGCTGGCGGTGCTGGCGGCGGGGCAATGGGCTCGCCAGACCGAGGAGCTGGCCGCGCGCGCCAGCGGGCAGTGGATGGAACAGATACGGCTGGCTTTGGAACAAGCCCTGGCCCGCGACCTCGGGGGCTGGGCGACGGGCCAGGCGCGGACCGGCGCTTTTGCCGATCCGGCCGCGCCGACGCTGGCCGAGCTGGTGCGGCAAGGGCTGTTGCCCAAGGGCTTTCCGGCGCGAGCGCCCCTGGGCTTTGGCGTGCGCCTGGCCGTGCTGCCCGATGGCGGCTGCCCGGGCGAGCCATGCCGCGTGGATGCCCTGGTCATGGCCGACCAGGCCCTGCGCACGCGCGGCGGGCAGGCCGATCTCATGCGGCTTGCGCCGCTGCTGCAGCCCATGGGCGCGGCGGGCGGATATGCGAGGCCGCAGCTCCAGGGCGCGCAGTTCCACTATCCCAATCCTCCCCGTCCCGGGATGACGGCCTTGCCCTTGGGCACCCCCGTCGGATGGGCGGGGACGCATGGCGGGCTGGATCCCCGCTATGTGCGGGTCGGCGACGACCGGGACCCTCGGCTGAGGGCGGGCTTGACCGTGGCGGGCTCCATCCAGGCGGGTCAGCGCCTGAGCGCGGGCGAGTATTTGCGCGCCGGCGCCCGGCGTGTGCTGGGCCGCGCCTGCGCGCCCGAAGAGGCGGGCGCCCTGGCGCAAGGCGACCAGGGCGAGCTCTTGCAATGCCACCGCGGCCGCTGGCGGCCCGCGGAAGGCAGCTTCGGGGGCGCCTATGGCTACAACAACCGCACGGGCTGCGGGCTGCACACCGGCCAGTCCATGGTCAACCCGATGTCCGGCGCCTGCGCCTGCCCGCCGGGTTTTGCGGCGGTCCCGGTGTCGTATGGCGGCAAATGGACGCAGACCGAGGGTTGGACCACGGGTTTTGTCTGCGTCCGCCCGTCGGAGGGCGGGCCTTGAGCCGGCCCGCGGGAGGGCTTTCCTGGCAAGGGGCCGCCTACCCTCTATAATCAAAGATTCGCCAAAATCCCGATTCATCCACGATGAAATCCTCCGAGATTCGCCAGAAGTTCCTGCAATTCTTCCAGTCCAAGGGACACACCATTGTGCCGTCCTCTTCGCTGGTGCCGGGTAACGACCCCACGCTGCTCTTTACCAACTCCGGGATGGTGCAGTTCAAGGACGTCTTCACCGGCAAGGAAAAGCGTCCCTATTCACGCGCCACCTCGTCGCAGCGCAGCGTGCGCGCCGGGGGCAAGCATAACGATCTGGAAAATGTCGGCTACACCGCCCGGCACCATACCTTTTTCGAGATGCTGGGCAATTTCAGCTTTGGCGATTATTTCAAGCAGGACGCCATCCGCTTCGCCTGGGAATTGCTCACCACGGTCTACAAGCTGCCGGTCGAAAAACTCTGGGTGACGGTCTACCAGGAGGATGACGAGGCCTACGATATCTGGGCCAAGGAAGTCGGCGTGCCGACCGAGCGCATTATCCGCATCGGCGACAACAAGGGCGCCCGCTACGCCTCGGACAACTTCTGGCAGATGGGCGATACCGGCCCCTGCGGCCCGTGTACGGAAATCTTCTACGACCACGGTCCGGAGATCTGGGGCGGCCCCCCGGGATCGCCCGAAGAAGACGGCGACCGCTATATCGAAATCTGGAACCTCGTGTTCATGCAGTTCGAGCGCGATGCGGCCGGCAACATGACGCGCCTGCCCAAGCCCTGCGTGGATACCGGCATGGGCCTGGAGCGCATCGCGGCCGTGCTGCAGGGCGTGCACTCCAACTATGAAATCGACCTGTTCCAGAAGCTGATCGCCGCCGCCGCCCGTGAAACCGGCACCAAGAATCTCGAAGACAACTCGCTGAAGGTCATCGCCGACCATATCCGCGCCTGCGCCTTCCTGATCGTCGACGGCGTCATCCCCAGCAACGAAGGCCGCGGCTATGTGCTGCGCCGCATCGTGCGCCGCGCGCTGCGGCATGGCTACAAGCTGGGTCAGACCAAGCCTTTCTTCTATCGCCTGGTTCCCGACCTGGTGGCCGAGATGGGCGAGGCCTATCCCGAGCTCGCCAAGACCGCCGAGCGCGTGGCCCAGGTCCTCAAGCAGGAAGAAGAACGCTTCGGCGAGACGCTCGAGCATGGCATGAAGATCCTGGACGTCGCGCTGGCCCAGGTGCCCAAGGGCGGCCAGCTCGATGGCAACACGCTTTTCACGCTGTATGACACCTATGGCTTTCCGGTCGACCTGACCGCCGACATCTGTCGCGAGCGCGAGGTCGAGATCGACATGCCGGGCTTCGAGTCCGCCATGGAGCGCCAGCGCGACCAGGCGCGCGCGGCCGGCAAGTTCAAGATGGCCGAAGGCCTGAGCTACGAGGGGGCGCAAACCCGCTTCGAAGGCTATGAACAGCTCGAACTCAGCGACGTCAAGGTGACCGCGCTCTACGTGGACGGCACCCAGGTCGATGCCGTCAAGGCCGGGCAGCAGGCGGTCGTGGTGCTTGACGCCACGCCTTTCTATGCCGAATCCGGCGGCCAGGTGGGCGACACCGGCCTGCTGCAGGCCGATGGCCTGCGCTTCGCCGTGGCCGACACGCTGAAGATCCAGGCGGGCGTCTTCGGCCACCATGGCGTGCTGGAAGAGGGCACGCTCAAGGTCGGCGACAGCCTGCTGGCCCGCGTGGACGCGGTGCGCCGCGCGCGCACGGTGCGCAACCACTCGGCCACGCACTTGATGCACAAGGCCTTGCGCGATGTCCTGGGTTCGCACGTCCAACAGCGCGGCTCGCTGGTCGATCCCGACAAGACCCGCTTCGACTTCGCCCACGATGCCCCCATGACGGCCGAGCAGATCGCCCGCGTGGAAGCCATCGTCAACGCCGAGGTCCTGGCCAACCAGCCGGCACAGGCGCGCGTCATGGCTTACGACGATGCGGTCAAGGGCGGCGCCATGGCCTTGTTCGGCGAGAAGTACGGCGATACCGTGCGCGTGCTGGACATCGGTTTCTCGCGCGAGCTGTGCGGCGGCACCCACGTCGCCCGCACTGGCGACATCGGCTTGTTCAAGATCGTTTCCGAAAGCGGTGTCGCCGCCGGCGTGCGCCGCGTCGAGGCCATCACCGGCGACAACGCCCTGGTCTGGGTCCAGGACCAGAGCGCGCTGCTGCAGCGTGCCGCCGGCGTGTTGCGCGCCCCCGCCGCCGAGCTGCCCGATCGCATCGCCCAGGTCCAGGACCAGGTCAAGGCGCTTGAAAAAGAGCTGGAGCAGGCCCGCTCCAAACTGGCCGCCAGCGCCGGCAACGATCTGGCGGACAAGGGCACGGTCGAGATCAAGGGCGTCAAGGTGCTGGCCGCGACCATCGCCGGCGTCGATCCCAAGGCCTTGCGCGGCATGGTCGACAACCTGAAGGACAAGCTCAAGTCGGCCATCGTGCTGCTGGCCGCCAGCGCCGACGGCAAGATCAGCCTGGTGGGCGGCGTGACCGCCGATCTGACCGGCAAGGTCAAGGCGGGGGATCTGGTGGGCTTTGTCGCCGGCCAGGTCGGCGGCAAGGGCGGCGGCCGTCCCGACATGGCCATGGGCGGCGGCACCGATGCCGCGGCCCTGCCGGCGGCCATCGCCAGCGTCCAGGGTTGGGTCAATGAGCGGCTCTGATACCGGCCTGCCGGCCTTCGAGCTGGAAGTCGATGCCAGCGGGCTGAGCTGCCCGCTGCCCATCCTGCGCGCCAAGAAGGCCTTGGCGCAGCTGGCAAGCGGGCAGGTCTTGCGGGTCATCACCACCGATCCCAAGGCCGAGCGCGATTTCCAGGCCTTCTGCCAGCAAAGCGGCAACGCCCTGTTGGCGCAGGTGGCCCAGGCCGATCGCATCGAGCACTATCTGCGGCGGCGCTGAACCGCCCGCCCCACGCAAAAAGGCAGCCCCTCGGGGCTGCCTTTTTGCTGCGCGGCCGCCGCTCAGGGTTTTTTGGCCGGCGCGATCACGGCGCCCGCCATGGCCCGGGTGAAGGTGAAGTCCACCAGATCGCCTTCTTTCAGTGTGGCCAGCTTCTTGATGGCTTGCGGATCCCGCACCACCACCGTCTGCCGGCCGCCGCTGGGTCCCTGCAGGATGACGGTATTGCTGTTGCGGCTGATATGCCAGATCTCGGCGGTGATCGTGGTCTGCACGCCGGAGCCGCCCTGGGGCATCTGGCCAGGCTGGGCGCGGGTCTGCGCGGTTTCGGTGCGGACCTCGGGGATGCCGCTACCCTTGGGCCGGGTGGCGATGTCCAGCGACTCGTAATAGCTGATCCGCACGATGTCGCCGACCTTGATGCGATCGAAGTTGCGGACTTTCGGGCCGGCTTGCAGGGGGACGGCTTCGCCGCTGGGGCCGACGACGGTCAGTGTGCGGTTGGAGGGATCCACCGCCGTGACTTTGCCGGTGGCCGTGACCAGGGCGGCGTCGACGACGCGCGCCTGCGCGGCGGGCGCAAGAAAAGGGGTGGAGAGCGCCAGCGTCGCCGCCAGTAGGGCGGCTGCGCGTGCGCGGGGTGCCAGGGCAAGCAACTTGCGGACTTTCATGACCAAGATCTCCTTGCGAGATGCGGTAGAGGACCGAGAGGGTGTATGCTTCGCCTTGCCGAGCACTGGCGCATGCGCCGGCTCGTTGCACAACCGGCCAGGGTCTTATGGGCCGGTACAGGATGCATCCGCTTTCCGACCCCGATTGATTGCGCCGCTTCAGCATACGCTGGGCCGGCCTTTTCGGCAGCTTGCGGCCTCACCCGGACAGGGTGTGTCGGTAAAAAACGGCAGGCTATTTGCCAGGGGCGCTGGTTGGATGCTAGAATTTCCCGTTTTTCACATCTAATTCAAGGGATTACCTATGGTGGTGATTCGTCTGGCCCGTGGCGGCTCGAAGAAGCGTCCGTTTTACAATCTGGTGGCTACCGACTCGCGCAATCGCCGCGACGGCCGTTTCGTTGAGCGCGTGGGTTTCTACAACCCGGTCGGCGGCGATGGCTCGGAAAACCTGCGCATCGCGCTGGACCGCGTCAAGTACTGGGCTGACAACGGCGCCCAGCTGTCGCCTGCTGTCGAGCGTCTGGTCAAGGAATACTCGGCCAAGGTTTCCGCGGCTGCCTAAGCCTGGAGCCTGGCTTGTCCGGCCCGCGGGCCAGGGCAGGCCATGAGCCGGGCAGGGCGGGCGCCAGCCTGCCGGTCCCGGTGACGCGATATAGCGCTGGCCGCTGCGCGGGTGTCGCCCGAGGGCCTGGCCCTTCGGTGTCCGCTGTCATTGCGAGGGCATGGTTCCCATGTGGGCTGATGTCGTTTCCAGCGCTGTAGACTCGGCCACGCCTTGCGCGTGGCTTTGTCTTCTTTGCCGCTTGCAAAAAAACGCCGCGCCTTGCCATCGGGCAGGGCGCTTGGGCGTGGAACACTGATTTCTGGGATCTGCTCATGTCCAAACATGCGGACTCGCTGCCTGACGACCTGGTGGAGCTGGGCCGCGTGGCGTCGGCTTACGGGGTCAAGGGGTGGATCAAGGTCCAGCCGCACTCGGCCCAGGCTGATGTGTTGCGCGCGGTGCCGCGGTGGTGGCTGGCGATGCCCGTGCCTGCCGGCCGGGCAAGCCCCGCGCCGCGCGCCTATGCCGTGCAGCAATGCCGCGTGCATGGCGCCAGCGCGGTCGCGCAGCTGGAGGGGGTCGCGGATCGCGATCAGGCCGAAGCGCTCAAGGGCGCCTCGGTATGGGTGCCGCGCGCGGCCTTCCCGAAAGCCGCCGACGACGAGTACTACTGGGTCGACCTGATCGGTTGCGCCTTCCACAGCAACGCCGAGGGAGCGGACCGGCGCCTGGGCGTGGTCGCAGAGGTGTTCGAAAACGCGGCCCATGCCATCTTGCGCGTCGTTTGCCAGGACGCGGATGGCCAGCCTTTGCTGGACGCCAAGGGGCGCCCGCGCGAGATGCTGGTGCCCTTCGTGCGCGCGCACATCCACGCCGTGGATCTCGCGGCGCGCCGTATCGACAGCGATTGGCCGCTGGAAGACTGATGCGTATCGACGTCATCACCCTGTTTCCCGAAATGTTCGGGGTGGTGCGCGATCTCGGCGTCACGGGCCGCGCCCATGCGCAGGGCTTGTGGTCGCTCCAGGCCTGGAACCCGCGGGATTTCACCGCCGACGTGCACCGCACGGTGGACGACCGCCCCTATGGCGGCGGGCCGGGGATGGTGATGATGGCCGCGCCGCTGGAGGCGGCGGTCCATGCCGCGCAGGCGGGGCGGCGGGCGCAGGGCCTGGCGCCGGCGCCGGTGGTGCTGCTCTCGCCGGTGGGCCGGCGCTACGACCAGGCCGCGGCCCAGGAAATCTCGGGCGGCACGGGCATGATCTTGGTCTGCGGCCGCTATGAGGGCCTGGACCAGCGTTTCATCGACCGCTGCGTCACGCACGAGATCTCTCTCGGAGACTTCGTGCTCTCGGGCGGCGAGATTGCCGCGCTGGCCGTGATCGACGCGGCCGTGCGCTTCTTGCCCGGCGCCCTGGGCGACGGCGATTCCGCCCTGCAGGATTCCTTCAATGACACCCTGTCGGGCCTGCTGGACAGCCCGCATTACACGCGGCCGGAGGTCTATGAGGGGCAGGCCGTCCCGGCCGAGCTCATGAGCGGCCACCACGCCCGCATCGCGCGCTGGCGGCGGGACCAGTCATTGCGCCTGACGCTGGCGCGGCGGCCCGAGCTTATCGAACGCGCCCGGCAGCAGGGCTGGCTGGATCATGCCGACGAATGCCGGCTGGCCGAGCTGCAGGGCCTGGAGCCGCCGCCCGATCCGCGCAAGCGCCGGCGCCGCAAACCGGCCGCCTGAGCCTTCAGATAAAAAAATCCCCCGCGTGGATAGACGCGGGGGATTTTTTTTACGCGGGTTTAGTTGCCCAGCTTGGCGCGCTGGTCGCGCACCTTGGCCAGGGTTTCATTGAACTGGGCCACGCGGCCCTTTTCCTGCTCGACCACGGCGGCCGGGGCGCGTTCGACGAAGCTGGGGTTGCCGAGCTTGCCGTTGGCCTTGGCGATTTCGCCTTCGAGCCGCGCGATTTCCTTGTCCAGGCGGGCGCGCTCGGCCACGACATCGACCTCCACATGCAGCATCAGGCGGGCTTCGCCCACGACCTGCACCGGGGCGCCGGCATCCGGCAGGGTGTCGACCACGTCGACCTGGCTGAGCTTTGCCAGCGCGGCGAGGTAGGGCGCATTGCGGCGTAGCAGCTTGGCATCGCCCTGGGCGACCAGGGGCACGCGCTGGGCCGGCGACAGGCCCATTTCGCCGCGCAGGGCGCGCACGGCCTCGATCTGGGCCTTGAGTTCGGCGACTTCGGCCTCGGCCGCGCTGTCCACGGCTTCGGGGTTGGCGCGCGGATAGGGCTGCACGCTGACGCTGTCGGCCGTGCCGGCCTGGCGCTTGCCGGCCACCACCGAGACCTTCTGCCACAGTTCTTCCGTGATGAAGGGGATGACCGGGTGGGCCAGGCGCAGGACGACTTCGAGCACGCGGATCAGGGTGCGGCGCGTGCCGAGCTGCTGGGCCGGGCTGCCGGTCTGGATCTGCACCTTGGCCAGTTCGAGATACCAATCGCAGTATTCGTCCCAGACGTAGCGGTACAGGGCGTTGGCGATGTTGTCGAAGCGGTAGTCGGCGAAGCCGCGGGCGATCTCGCTTTCCAGGGCCTGGAGCTGGCTGACGATCCAGCGGTCGGCGAAGGACAGCTCGCCCTGCTCGGCGCCATGCAGCGCATGGCCTTCCGTGTTCATCAGCACAAAGCGCGTGGCGTTCCAGAGCTTGTTGCAGAAATTGCGGTAGCCCTCGCAGCGCTTGAGGTCGAAGTTGATGTTGCGGCCCAGCGTGGCGTAGGCGGCCATGGTAAAGCGCAGCGCGTCCGTGCCGAAGGCGGGGATGCCGTCCGGGAACTGGCGGCGCGTGGTCTTCTCGATGGCGCCGGCCTGCTTGGGATTCATCAGGCCATAGGTGCGCTTGGCGACCAGCTGTTCGAGGTCGATGCCGTCGATCAGGTCCACCGGGTCCAGGGTGTTGCCCTTGGATTTGCTCATCTTTTGGCCGTCGGCGTCGCGGATCAGGCCGTGGACATAGACGTGCTTGAAGGGGATGCTGCCGGTCATGTGCATGGTGAGCATGACCATGCGCGCCACCCAGAAGAAGATGATGTCAAAGCCGGTCACCAGCACGCTGGAAGGCAGGTAGCGGGCCAGGTCGGCGGTCTTCTCGGGCCAGCCCAGGGTGGTGAAGGGCACCAGGGCGGACGAGAACCAGGTGTCCAGGACGTCCGGATCGCGGGTCAGCGGGCCGGTGACGCCGGCCGCGCGGGCCTGCGCCAGCGCCTCTTCCTCGGAGTGGGCGACAAAGCAGCGGCCGTCGTCGGCATACCAGGCCGGGATCTGGTGTCCCCACCACAGCTGGCGCGAAATACACCAGTCCTGGATGTTGTTGAGCCACTGGTTGTAGATCGTGGTCCAGTTCTCGGGGTAGAACTGGATGCGGCCATCGGCCACGGCCTGCAGCGCCACCTCGGTGATGCTCTTGCCGGGGTTGAGCGTGCCTTCGGGCGCGGGCTGGCTCATGGCCACGAACCACTGGTCCGTCAGCATGGGTTCGAGCACGACGCCGGTGCGGTCGCCCTTGGGCTGCATCATCTTGTGCGGCTCGACCTTGACCAGATAGCCTTGCTTTTCGAGTTCGGCCACCACGGCCTTGCGGGCTTCGTAGCGTTCCAGGCCCTGGAACTGCTTGGGCCCGTTTTCGTTGATGTGCGCGTCGAGCGTGAAGATGACGATCAGCGGCAGCTTGTGGCGCAGCGCGCAGGCGTAGTCATTGAAATCGTGCGCGCCAGTGATCTTCACGCAGCCCGTGCCGAAGTCCGGATCGACGAAGTCATCGGCGATGATGGGGATGTTGCGGTCGCACAGCGGCAGCTCGACTTCCTTGCCGACCAGGTGCTTGTAGCGGGGGTCGTCCGGATGCACGCACAGCGCGCCGTCGGCCAGCATGGTTTCCGGGCGCGTGGTCGCGATGGTCATGCCGCGCAGCGTGACCGTGTTGCCGTCCTTGTCGACGATGGTCTGCGGGCCATCCACGAAGGGATAGAGGATGTGCCACATGAAGCCGTCGGTTTCCTCGGACTGCACTTCGAGGTCGGAGACGGCCGTCAGCAGCTTGGGATCCCAATTGACCAGGCGCTTGCCGCGGTAGATCAGGCCCTGGCGGAACAGCTGCACAAAGGTCTCGACGACGCCGCGCGACATGCGGTCGTCCATGGTGAAGTATTCGCGCGGCCAGTCGGCCGAGGCGCCCAGGCGGCGCACCTGGCTGGTGATGGTGTTGCCGGACTGCTCTTTCCATTCCCAGACCTTCTCGACGAAACGCTCGCGGCCGAGGTCGTGGCGCGAGAGCTTCTGGGCGTCGAGCTGGCGTTCGACCACGATCTGCGTGGCGATGCCGGCGTGGTCGGTGCCCGGGATGAAGACGGTGTCGTCGCCCGACATGCGGTGGTAGCGGATCAGGCCATCCATGATGGTCTGGTTGAACGCATGGCCCATGTGCAGCGTGCCCGTCACATTGGGGGGCGGGAACTGGATGCAATAGGGCTGGGGGTCGGTCCCTGTTTCTACGTGGCGGCCGGCCTGGAAATAGCCGCGCCGGTTCCATTCGTCGTACCAGCGGGATTCGATGTCGGCGGGCTCGAAGCTCTTGGAGAGCTCCGCGGTGTCGTTCTTGGGGTCGGCAGCTTGGGTCATTACGGGGTTCCGGCGGACAGGGGGCCAGCAAAAGCGGGCCAGGCAAACCACTGATTTTAAGATGTAATAGCTTCTTGGCGCCGTGCTAGAATGTTGGGTTACTGTAAACCTTTTAGAAGTCCCTGTTTTTATTGGAGAAATCTGACTGGTTGGCAGTGCCGAATCCGGGTTTTGATGAGTTCGGGCGCGTGATCGCGTCCTCGTCTGTGCAAAACAGCCAGGCGCAAGACGCAGCGAAGCCATTCGCGGAACGCTTTGTCCGGACTCGCGTCAAATCCCTCAGCACAAAACTGTCTCAGCAGAATTTGGAGTTTCCATGTCGATTCAACGCACCCTCTCGATCATCAAGCCCGATGCCGTCGCCAAGAACGTCATCGGCCAGATCGTCGCCCGTTTCGAGCAGGCCGGCCTGAAGGTCATCGCCGCCCGCATGCAGCAACTGTCGCGCACCGACGCCGAGCGTTTCTACGCCGTGCACAAAGAGCGCCCCTTCTTCAAGGACCTGGTGGACTTCATGGTCTCCGGCCCGGTGTTCGTGCAAGTCCTGGAAGGCGAGAACGCCATCCAGACCAACCGTGACCTGATGGGCGCCACCGATCCCAAGAAGGCCGCCCCGGGCACCATCCGCGCCGACTTCGCCGACAGCATCGACGCCAACGCCGTGCACGGTTCGGACGCTCCCGAAACCGCCGCCGTCGAAGTGGCCTTCTTCTTCCCCGAAATCAACATCCACAGCCGTTGATTTCCGCTAGCTGCCTTACCCGGTAAGTCATGGATACCGTCGAACCGATCAATCTGCTGGGCATGGATGCCAAGGCATTGGCCGACCTGGTCGGCCAATGGGGCGGCAAGCCGTTCCGCGCCCGCCAGCTGCAGCGCTGGATACACCAGCGCGGCGTGGATAGCTTCGACGCCATGACCGACCTTGCGCGCGACTTCCGGGCGCAGCTGGCCCAGCGATGCGTCATCGAGGCGCTGCGGGTCAATGTCGAGCAGCGCTCCACGGACGGCACGCGCAAGTGGCTGTTCGACGTCGGGCAGGGCAATGCGATTGAAACCGTCTTCATCCCCGAGGATGACCGCGGCACGCTGTGCATTTCCAGCCAGGCGGGCTGCGTGGTCAATTGCCGTTTCTGCTCGACCGGCCACCAGGGGTTCAACCGCAATCTGCAGACCAGCGAGATCATCGGCCAGCTCTGGTGGGCCAAGCGCGTGCTCGAGGCCGACGCCGGCAGCGCGCGCCTGGCCCAGGCCAGCGGTGAAGACACCCGCGTCATCAGCAACGTGGTCATGATGGGCATGGGCGAGCCCCTGCTCAACTATGACCAGGTCCTGCCGGCGCTGCGGCTGATGCTGGACGACAACAGCTATGGCCTGTCGCGCCGCCGCGTGACGGTCTCCACCTCGGGCGTCGTGCCCATGATGGACCGTCTGTCGCAGGATTGCCCCGTGGCCCTGGCCGTGTCGCTGCACGCGCCCAACGACGCCTTGCGCGACGAGCTGGTGCCGCTGAACAAAAAATATCCCCTGAAAGAGCTGCTGGCCGCCTGCGAGCGTTATCTCGCCTACGCGCCGCGCGATTTCATCACTTTCGAATACTGCATGCTGGACGGCATCAACGATACCGACCAGCACGCCAAGGAATTGATCCAGCTTGCCCGCCAGGTGCGCTGCAAGTTGAATCTCATCCCTTTCAATCCTTTTCCCGCTTCCGGCCTGAAACGTTCGCCGGCGCCGAGGGTCAAGGTGTTCGCCCAGCGCCTGATGGACGCGGGCATCATCACCACCGTGCGCAAGACACGGGGCGACGATATCGACGCCGCCTGTGGCCAGTTGGCCGGCGAGGTCAAGGATCGCACCCGCATCACCGAACGCAACGCCGCCACCCGCTCCATTCCCATCAGACAGGTGCACGCATGACGCAGGATCTCGCTTCGGCCGTTCAACCCGCTCCGGCAGCGCCTGCGCAAGGCGGCAGTGTGGGGGCGGCCCTGCGAGGTCTGCGGCAGGCCAAGGGCTGGTCGCTCGAAGAGGTCTCCAGCCGCATCAAGTTCTCGGCGCGCCAGATCGAGGCCCTGGAGGCCGAACGCTGGGATGAGCTGCCTGCCGGCGTGTCCCTGCGCGGCCTGATCCGCAATTACGCGCGCCTGCTGGGCGCCGATGGCGCGGCCGTCGTGGCCTCGCTTGACGGCCAGGCGCATGCCCCGGCTGCCGCCAACCTGGCGGCCAGCCGTTCGCTGCATGGCGGCGGCCTGCCGGTTGACGAAGAGCGTTCGACCGGCGGTTCCTGGGGCTGGATCATCGTCATCGTGGCCTTGCTGGCGGTGGGCGTGGCCTACGCCTTCTGGCAAGGGTGGCTGCCGCGGCAGTGGCTGCCTTCCCAATGGTTTTGAGCCAGTCATTCCGAACCAATATGCAAGACTTGTCCAAACCCTGCGAGGACACGCCGCCCCCGTCGGCGGGGTCCCTGCCGCGCCGTCCGACCCGCGCGGTCCAAGTCAAATGGGGCGAGCGGGTCGTCACCGTGGGCGGCGGCAACCCGGTCGTGGTGCAATCCATGACCAACACCGACACCGCCGATCCCATCGCGACGGCCATCCAGGTCAAGGAACTGGCGCAAGCCGGTTCCGAAATCGTGCGCATCACGGTCAATACCCCGGAAGCCGCGCGCGAAGTCATCGCCATCCGCGAGCAGCTCGACCGCATGAATGTGTCGGTGCCGCTGGTGGGCGATTTTCATTACAACGGCCATAAGCTGCTGACGCAGTTCCCGGATTGCGCCCAGGCGCTGTCCAAGTACCGCATCAATCCAGGCAATATGGGCGGGGGCAAGCGCCGCGACGACAACTTTGCCCAGATGATCGAAGTGGCCTGCCGCCACGACAAGCCGGTGCGCATCGGCGTGAACTGGGGCAGCCTCGACCACGAGCTCATGGCGCGCAAGATGGACGAAAACAGCCGCCGCGCCCAGCCCTGGGAGGCCCAGGCCGTGATGCGCGACGCGCTCGTGGTGTCGGCCATCAGCAATGCGCGGCGCGCCGAAGAACTCGGCCTGCGCGGCGACGCCATCATCCTTTCCTGCAAGGTCAGCCATGTGCAGGATCTCATCGCCGTCTATCGCGACCTGTCGGCGCGCTGCGATTATCCGCTGCACCTGGGCTTGACCGAAGCCGGCATGGGCAGCAAGGGCATCGTGGCGTCCACCGCCGCGCTGGCCGTGCTGCTCCAAGAGGGCATTGGCGACACCATCCGTATTTCGCTCACGCCCGAGCCGGGCGGAGACCGGGGCCGCGAAGCCATCGTGGCCCAGGAAATCCTGCAGACCATGGGTCTGCGCGCCTTCACGCCCATGGTCGTGGCCTGCCCGGGCTGTGGCCGCACCAGCAGCACCTTCTTCCAGGAGCTGGCCGACAGCATCCAGAGCTATCTGCGCCGCCAGATGCCGGTCTGGCGCAGCCGCTATCCCGGCGTGGAAAGCATGAACGTCGCCGTCATGGGCTGTGTGGTCAACGGGCCCGGGGAGAGCCGGCATGCCGATATCGGCATCAGCCTGCCCGGCACCGGCGAAGTGCCCGCGGCGCCCGTCTTCATCGACGGCGAGCGCACGGTCACGCTCAAGGGCGATCACATCGCCGAAGAGTTCCAGGCCATCGTCGAAGACTACGTCGCGCGCCGCTACGGCGCCGCTGTTTCCCATTAAGTACAAGGACAGGCAGGCGGTTTGCCGCCGGCATGACATAAATGACGCAAGCTTTCCAGAAAGTCTCCGCCATTCGCGGGATGAATGATGTGTTGCCCGACACAAGCGCCCAGTGGGAGCGCTTCGAGGACATCGTGCGCGAGTGGCTGCATGGCTATGGCTACCGCAACCTGCGCACGCCCATCCTGGAGCAGACGCGCCTGTTCACGCGCGGCATCGGCGAAGTGACCGACATCGTCGAGAAAGAGATGTACACCTTCACCGACGCGCTCAATGGCGAGTCGCTGACCATGCGCCCCGAGATGACGGCCGGCGTCGTGCGCGCCGCCATCGAGCACAACATGCTCTATGACCGTCCGCATCGCGTCTATTCCATCGGCCCGGTCTTTCGCCATGAGCGCCCCCAGCGCGGACGCTATCGCCAGTTCCACCAGATCGACGTCGAGGCGCTGGGTTTTGCCGGTCCCGACATCGATGCCGAGCTCATCGTCATGCTGGCCCGCCTCTGGAAGACGCTGGGCCTGAGCGACATCCGGCTCGAACTCAATTCGCTGGGCCAGCCGGCCGAGCGCGCCGCCCACCGCGCCGCCTTGATCGAGTATCTCGAAAAACACGCCGACATCCTGGACGAGGACGGCAAGCGCCGCCTCTATACCAATCCCTTGCGCGTGCTGGACACCAAGAATCCCGCGCTTCAGGATATGGCCAACGGCGCGCCGCGCCTGTTCGATTTTCTGGGCGAGGCCTCGCGCGCCCACTTCGACGGCGTGTGTCTGCGCCTGCAGGATGCCGGCATCGAATACCGCCTGAACCCGCGCCTGGTGCGCGGCCTGGATTACTACAACCTCACCGTTTTCGAATGGGTGACGGACCGCCTGGGCGCGCAAGGCACGGTATGCGGCGGCGGCCGCTATGATGGGCTGATCGAACTGCTGGGCGGCAAGCCCGCGCCGGCGGTCGGCTTCGCCATCGGCATGGAACGCCTGCTCGACCTCTGGGAGCAAAGCGCCGGCCAGCAGGCGCGGGCCGAGTGCGAGGTCTATATCGTGCACCAGGGCGACGAGGCGCAGCGCCTGGCGGCCCGCGTGGGCGAGGACTTGCGCGATGCCGGTCTGTCGGTCATCGTGCATGCCGGCGCGGCCAGCTTCAAATCCCAGTTCAAGCGCGCCGACGCCAGCGGCGCCCGTGTTGCGGTTATTCTTGGCGGCGACGAAGTGGCCAGCCAGACCGCGAGCGTCAAATATCTGCGCGCCGACGCCGGTGGCGAGGGCGCGCAGGAAAAAGTCGCGCTGGCAACGCTGGCCAGCGTGTTGAAATCCAAGGGTTAAGGCATGGCATACGATCTCGAAGAGCAGGAAAAACTGGATGCAATCAAGGCCTGGTGGGCGCGCTACGGCACGCTGCTGCTGTCGGCGGCGACCGCGGTCGTCGTGGCGTGGGGCGGCTGGAGCGGCTGGAAGGCCTACCAGACCTATCGCGCCAACCAGGCCATGGGCTACTTCGAGGCGCTTGAAGACGCGGCCCGTCTTGGGGGCGCGGATTCCGCGGCCCGCATCAAGGCCGCCGTCAACACCCTGCGCGAAGACTATCCCCACACGGGTTATGCCGGCCGCGGCGTGCTGATCGCCGCCAACGCCCTGGCCGAACAAAAAGATGTCGACGGCGCCCGCCAGCAGCTCGAATGGCTGGCGGCGCAGGACAAGCAGCCCGCGCTGCAGCCGGTCGCCCGCCTGCGCCTGGCCGGGCTGCTGCTGGACCAGAAACAATACGATGCCGCGCTGGCGCAGCTGAACAATCCCCCGGCTCCCTTTGCCGCATTGTTCGCCGACCGCCGGGGCGATATCCTGGCGGCGCAAGGCAAGCGCGATGAAGCCCGCGCGGCCTGGCAGCAGGCGATTGACGGCCTGGGCACCAATAATCCGCTGACCCAGGTTGTGCAACTGAAACTCGATGCTTTGACCGGAGCTTGAACGCGATGCGCATTTCCCTTTCCGGCCGCGCCTGGCGCGGTGCCGTGGCGGTCTGCGGGCTGCTGGCCCTTTCCGGGTGCTCACTGTTCTCCAGTTCGGACACCCGCTATGACCCGGCTCCTCTGACCGAATACGCGCCTGGCATGTCGGTGCGCGCGGTCTGGACGCAATCGGTGGGCAGCGGTTCGGGTCTGGGTTTTGCGCCTACCGTGGTGGGCGAGGCCGCCTACGCCGCCGCGCCGGACGGCTCGGTCGCCAAGGTCGACCTGGCCAGCGGCCGCCTCCTCTGGAAAGCGTCGGCCGAGTCCAAGCTGTCCGCGGGCGTCGGCAGCGACGGCACCACGACCGCCGTGGCCTCGCCGGGCGGCGCGGTCGTCGCCTTTGACGACACCGGCAAGATCAAATGGCGCGCCCAGGCCACCAGCGACGTCGCCGTCCCGCCCGTGGTGGGCTATGGCGTGGTCGTGGTGCGCAGCGGCGACTACCGTATCCAGGCCTTCGACGCCAATAGCGGCGAGCGCCTCTGGAGTCTGCAGCGCCCTGGTCCCGCGCTGGCCCTGCGCAGCGTCTCCCAGATGATCATGGCCGAGGGCCTGGTCATCACCGGCCTGCCTGGCGGCAAGCTGCTGGCCATCAACGCGGCCTCGGGCAATGTCCAATGGGAAGGCACGGTCGCCACGCCCAAGGGCGCAAGCGACCTGGAGCGGCTGACCGACGTCGTCGGCCAGCCGCGCATCGTGGGCCCGCTGCTGTGCGCGGTGGCCTATCAGGGGCGGATCGTCTGCTTTGACGTCACCCAGGGCGGCCGTCCCGTCTGGGCCAAGGATTTCTCCAGCTCCACCGGCATGAGCATCGACCAGCGTTTCGCCTTTGCGTCCGATCAGTACAGCGTGGTCCACGCTTTCGACCTCGGCAATGGCACCAATGCCTGGAAACAATCCGCCCTGAAGAACCGCGCCCTGAGCGCGCCGGCCTTCCTGGGCTCGGCCTTGGCCGTAGGCGACATGGAGGGCTATGTGCACTTCCTGTCGCGCAGCGATGGCCACCTGCTCGCCCGCCTGTCCGTGGGCGGCGGGGCCGTCGTATCGCCGCCGCAAACCACACCCCAGGGTGTCCTGGTCCAGACCGGCAACGGTAACCTGGTCCTTATCGGCACCAACTGAACCTCTTAGAACAAGCCTTACACCGTGTCCTTCAAGCCTGTTGTTGCCCTGGTGGGCCGACCCAATGTGGGCAAGTCCACCCTCTTCAATCGCCTGACGCGCTCCCGCGCGGCGCTGGTGGCCGACTATTCCGGCCTGACCCGCGACCGGCACTACGGCGAGGGCAGGGTGGGCGACATCCCCTTCATCGTGATCGACACGGGCGGCTTCGAGCCGGTTGCCAAGGACGGCATCCTGGCCGAGATGGCGCGCCAGACCCGCCAGGCCATCGCCGAAGCCGATGTGGTGGTCTTCCTGGTCGATGCGCGGGCGGGAATCAACGCGCATGACCACGAGATCGCCCGCCTGCTGCGCAAATCCGGCCAGCAGCGCGTCCTGCTGGCGGTCAACAAGGCCGAAGGCATGAACGAAGGCAAGGCCACTTCGGACTTCTACGAGCTGGGCCTGGGCGAGCCCCACCCGATTTCGGCCGCGCACGGCGATGGCATCGTCGACCTGATCGAGACCGCGCTGGACGGCCTGGTCGAGCCCGAAGACGAGGCCGCCGAGGCCGCGCAAGAAGCCATCGATCATCGCATCAAGCTGGCCATTGTCGGCCGCCCCAATGTCGGCAAGTCCACGCTCATCAACACCCTCATGGGCGAAGAGCGCGTGATCGCCTTTGACATGCCCGGCACCACGCGCGACGCCATCGAGATCGATTTCGAGCGCGACGGCCGCAAGTACACGCTGATCGACACGGCGGGCCTGCGCAAGCGCGGCAAGGTCTTCGAGGCGGTCGAGAAGTTCTCCGTCATCAAGACCCTGCAGGCCATCGAGGCCAGCAATGTGGTGTTGCTGATGCTGGACGCTCAGGCGGAGATTTCCGAGCAGGACGCGCACATCGCGGGTTTCGTGCTCGAAACCGGCCGCGCCGTGGTCGTGGCCATCAACAAATGGGACGGCCTGGACGAAGAGCAGCGCGAGCGCATCGAGCGCGAGTTTCAGCGCAAACTGCGTTTCCTGTCCTTTGCCCGCATGCACACCATTTCGGCGCTCAAGGGGCAGGGCATCCGCCCCTTGCTCAAATCGATCAATGCCGCGCATGCCGCGGCCTTTGCCAAGCTGTCCACGCCCAAGCTCACGCGCGAGCTGCAGGCCGCGGTCGAGCAGCAGCAGCCGCCGCGCAAGGGGATTTTCCGTCCCAAGATGCGCTACGCGCACCAGGGCGGGCAGAACCCGCCGCTCATCGTCGTTCACGGCAGCGCGCTGGACGCCATCCCCGACTCGTATCGCCGCTATCTCGAGACCCGTTTCCGCAACGCCTTTGATCTGGCCGGCACGCCCTTGCGCATCGAATTCAAGGCATCGCGCAATCCTTACGCGCAGGACAAGGAATGAGCCAGTATTGGAGTCCCATTGTTGCCACGCTGAGTCCTTATGTGCCCGGCGAGCAACCCAAGCTGCAGAATCTGGTCAAGCTCAACACCAACGAGAATCCCTATCCGCCTTCGCCCAAGGCGCTGCAGGCCATACGCGCCGCCGCCAGCGATACGCTCAGGCTTTATCCGGATCCCGCCTCCGAAGGCCTGTGCCAGGCGGTGGCGCGCGCGCTGGGCGTGCGGCCCGAGCAGGTCTTCGTCGGGAACGGATCCGACGAGGTGCTGGCGCATGCTTTTCAGGCCTTCTTCAAGCATGAGGGCCGCCCGCTGCTGTTTCCCGACATCAGCTACAGTTTCTACCCGGTCTATTGCGGTCTTTATCAGATCGAGCATGCGACAGTCGCCCTGGATGAGGCGTTTGGCGTGGTGGTCGACGATTATCTGCCGAGCCAAGGCCGCCAGGCCGGCGGCGTCATCCTGCCCAATCCCAATGCGCCCACCGGGCGGGCCCTGCCCTTGGCCGACATCGAAAGGCTGGCCGCCGGCAATCCGCAGTGCGTCGTGCTGATCGACGAAGCCTATGTCGATTTCGGCGCCGAGTCCGCGGTCGCGCTGGTGGACCGCCATCCCAATCTATTGGTGGTGCAGACGCTCTCGAAGTCGCGTTCGCTGGCCGGGCTGCGGGTGGGTTACGCCATTGGCCATCCGGCCCTCATCGAGGGCCTGAACCGGATCAAGGACAGTTTCAACTCCTATCCCATCGACCGCCTGGCCGCGGCGGGCGCCATCGCGGCCATCGAAGACCAGGCCCACTTCGACCGCACCCGCCTGGCCGTGATCGCCACCCGGGAACGTTTGGCGGCCGGGCTGGTCGAACTCGGCTTCGAGGTATTGCCTTCGGCCGCCAATTTCGTGTTCGCGCGCCACCCGGCGCACGACGGCGCGGCGTTGGCCGCGCAATTGCGCGAACGCAGTATCATCGTTCGGCACTTCAAGCGTCCCCGCATTGACCAGTTCCTGCGCATCACGGTCGGTACGGACGCCGAGTGCGCCAGCCTGATTACCGCATTGAAGACCTTATTGAACTGACGATTTTCCGGCATGACGCCCTGGTGGCGGGCCCCATTTTCGCGGGGTTCCCGCCGGTTCGGGGGAACTGAAATCTCTCGTGGCAATTCCATCCTGGGCCAAGTGGCACGGCCCGGGAAAACCCTGTAGAGTACAGATCTCGGCGTTTGCCACCACTCAAAACAAACAAATGGAGCCTGGCCAATGAGCAATAAAGGGCAAACTTTGCAAGATCCGTTTCTGAATACGCTGCGCAAGGAACACGTGCCGGTGTCGATCTATCTGGTAAACGGCATCAAGCTTCAGGGGCAGATCGAGTCTTTTGATCAGTATGTTGTGCTCTTGCGCAACACTGTTACCCAGATGGTTTACAAGCACGCCATCTCGACCGTCGTTCCGGCCCGCGCAGTCAACTTTCAGGTGGAAGTTCCCGCTGAATAATCGTCTCGCTCCAGCATTACCTTTTGCTGCCCGCCGCACGTTTCGTGCCGGCGGGCATTTTCGCTGTAGCTCCAGAATGGTGCATGAATGCGCGCATTGATCATCAGTGTTGACCTCGGCAATCCGGACCATCAGGCGCATGCCGACGAGTTCGTGATGCTGGCCGAAGGGGCCGGCGCCGAGATCGTCGGTACGCTGACCGCGCGCCGCGACCGGCCGGACGCCAAGTACTTCATCGGCTCGGGCAAGGTGGAGGAGGGCGTGGCCATGGCGGGCGCCGCCCTGGCCGATATCGTGCTGTTCGACCAGCCCCTGTCGCCCGCGCAGCAGCGCAACCTGGAGCGCGAGTTCAATCTGCGCGTGGTGGACCGCGTGGCCCTCATCCTGGACATCTTCGCGCTGCGCGCCAAGAGCCACGAGGGCAAGCTGCAGGTCGAACTGGCCCAGCTGCAGCACCTGGCGACCCGGCTCACCCGCTTGTGGACCCACCTTGAGCGCCAGCGCGGCGGTATCGGCATGCGCGGCCCGGGCGAGTCGCAGCTCGAGATGGACCGCCGCATGATCGGCGCCAAGGTCAAGATGCTGCGCGAGCGCCTGGACCGGGTCGAGCGCCAGCGCGTCACGCAGCGCCGCGCCCGCGCGCGCGGCGGCGCGCTGTCCGTCTCCCTGGTCGGCTACACCAATGCCGGCAAGTCCACGCTGTTCAATGCGCTGACGCGGGCCGGCGCCTATGCCGCCGACCAGCTCTTTGCCACGCTGGACACCACCACGCGGCGCATCTGGATCGAGGGCGCGGGATCCGTCGTGCTCTCGGACACGGTGGGCTTCATCCGCGACCTGCCGCCCAATCTGATCGCGGCCTTCCGGGCCACGCTGGAAGAGACCGTGCACGCCGACCTGCTGCTGCATGTCGTCGATGCCGCCAGCCCGCAGCGCGAGGAGCAGATCTTCGAGGTCAACAAGGTGCTGGCCGAGATCGGGGCCGCCGAGATTCCTACAATTCTGGTATATAACAAGATCGATCGCGCTGGACTCGAACCACGGGTGGATCGGGATGCCCATGGTACGATTGCGCGAGTATTTGTAAGCGCTACCGAGCGCGCCGGTCTGGATGCGTTGCGCGGGGCAATTGCAGAGATCGGTCAGATTGCGGGAAACAATGCCTCGAATCACCAAACTCTTCAATCTGAATGACCCTGGCTGGGGTCGTGGAAACAACAATGGCTCCGAGCCGCCCAAGCGGCCGCAGGGCAATGGAGACGGTCCGCCGGACCTCGACGAGGTCTGGCGCGATTTCAATAATCGCCTGAGCTCCTTGTTCGGGCGCAAGGGCGGGGGCGGCAATCGCCCCAACCCTCCGCGCGGCGGCGGCTTCACGCCGCCGTCTCCCAGGGGTGCGCGCATCGGGCTGGGGGTCATCGCCCTGGTGCTGGTCGCCCTCTGGCTGGCCAGCGGTTTCTTCATCGTCCAGGAAGGCCAGGTGGCCGTCGTCACCCAGTTCGGCAAATACAAGAACACCGCGCCGGCCGGTTTCCAGTGGCGATTGCCCTATCCCATCCAGAGCCATGAGCTCGTCAATATTTCCCAACTGCGCACCTTCGAGGTGGGCTTCCGGGGCGGCTCGCGCAACAAGGTGCTGCCCGAGGCCTTGATGCTCACCACGGACGAGAACATCGTCGACATGCAGTTCGTGGTCCAGTATCGCCTGCGCGCCGATGGCGCGCCGGACTACCTCTTCAAGATGCGCGATCCGGACGAGGCCGTGCGCCAGGCGGCCGAGACCGCCATGCGCGAGATCGTCGGCAAGAAGCCCATGGACTTCGTGCTCTACGAGGGCCGCACCGAGGTCGCCAGCGAAGTGCAGGCCCTGATGCAGCAGATCCTGGACCGCTACAGCGCGGGCATCCAGATCAGCACCGTGGCCATCCAGAACGTACAGCCGCCCGAGCAGGTCCAGGCGGCTTTCGATGACGCCGTGAAGGCCGGGCAGGACCGCGAGCGCCAGATCAATGAAGGCCAGGCCTATGCCAACCAGGTCGTGCCGCTGGCCAGCGGCCAGGCTTCGCGCATGCTGGAGCAGGCCGAGGGCTACAAGGCCAAGGTGGTGGGCGACGCCCAGGGTAATACCGCGCGTTTCTCCGCCATCCTGGGCGAATACCAGAAGTCGCCGCAGCTCATGCGCGAGCGCCTCTATCTCGAAACGATGCAGGAGATCTTCTCCCGGGCCAGCAAGGTCATGGTCGACGCGGGCAAGTCCAACAATATGTTGTACCTGCCCTTGGACAAGATCATGCAGCAGGCCGCGCAGGACGCCGGCCGCCAGGGCAATACGCTCAGCGTGCCGGGGGCCGCGCAGCCGTCCGTGCCGCCGGCGCCGGCGCGCACCGGCGCGCCCTCGACCCCTTCCGGCAACAGCAGCGGTAATACCAATACGCTGCCCCGCGACCGCCTGTCGCGCTAACCGGAGGAGTCCAGATCATGCAACGTCTCATGCCTTACCTGGTCGGCCTTCTCATCATCCTGGCCGTCCTGTCTTCCTGCATTTTCGTCGTGCGCGAGCGCGATTACGCCTTGCAGTTCACCCTGGGTGAAGTCCGCAAGGTCATCAGCGAACCGGGCCTGTATTTCAAGGCGCCGCCGCCCTTCCAGAACGTGGTCACGCTGGACAAGCGTATCCTGACGATCGAATCGACCGATGCCGAGCGCATCCAGACTTCCGAAAAGAAGAACCTGCTGATCGATTCCTACGTCAAGTGGCGTATCGCCGATCCGCGCCTGTTCTACGTCACCTTCGGCGGCAACGAGCGCGCCGCCCAGGAGCGCCTGCAGGCCCAGATCCGCGATGCGCTGAACGCCTCGGTCAACGTGCGCACGGTCAAGGACGTGGTCTCGACCGAACGCGACAAGATCATGTCCGAGATCCTGGCCAACGTGGCCAAGCGCGCCGAGCCGCTGGGCGTGCAGATCGTGGACGTGCGCCTGCGCCGCATCGAGTTCGCCCCGGAGATCTCCGAGTCGGTCTACCGCCGCATGGAGGCCGAACGCACCCGGGTCGCCAATGAGCTGCGCTCCATCGGCGCGGCCGAAAGCGAGCGCATCCGCGCCGAGGCGGATCGCCAGCGCGAGGTCATCGTCGCCGAAGCCTACGCCAAGGCGCAGGGCGTGATGGGCCAGGGCGATGCCCAGGCCAGCGCGATCTATAGCGAGGCCTATGGCAAGAACCCCGAGTTCTACCAGTACTACAAGAGCCTGGAGGGCTACCGCTCGGCCTTCTCCAAGCCCAGCGATGTGCTGCTGGTGGATCCCTCCTCGGAGTTCTTCCAGTTCCTCAAGCATCCGCAGGGCCAGGCGGCCCCGGCCAAGTAAGCCGCGATCGCAGCATCGGCACCCCTGGGGTGCCGATGTTGTTTCCAGGCCCCGAAAAATCGGGGTTGGATGGCTTGCCGCGACGGCGGCGGCCTGGCCGGGCGGCTAGGCCATGCCGGCCGATCCATGTACAATACCGCGTAAGCTAGAAAACTTTCCGCAAGGCTGAGCGGGCTTACGCCCCTCGGCCTTTTTTCGTTTGGGCGACGCTTTCGCAAGGTCGAAGCGTTATTCAGAGTGCATATTCATGGGTAACTGGTTGCTGCCCGAAGGCCTGGCCGACGTCTTGCCGGCAGAGGCGCGGCGCATCGAGGAGTTGCGTCGTGAGCTGCTCGATCTGTATCGTACTTACGGATTCGAGCTGGTCGCGCCGCCTTTGGTTGAGTACATCGATTCATTGCTGTCCGGCATGGGCGGCGACCTGAATCTGTACACCTGCAAACTGATCGATCAGCTTTCCGGCCGCACCCTGGGGGTGCGCGCCGACCTGACGACGCAGGTCAGCCGCATCGATGCCCACCTGCTCAACCGGGCCAGTGTGACGCGGCTGTGCTATTGCGGCACGGTGCTGCATGCGCGTCCGGCGGATCTGTTGTCCAGCCGCGAGCTGCTGCAGATCGGCGCCGAAATCTACGGACATGCGGGTTTCGAGGCGGATCTCGAAATCCTGCAGCTGGTGCTTGAAACCGTTGCCATCGCCGGCGTGTCGCGTCCGCGGCTGGACCTGAGCCACCCTGGCGTGGTCAAGGCGCTGTTCGACGCGGACCCCGCGGCGGCGGCCAAGGCGGATCACATCATCACGCTGCTGCGCGAGAAGGATGTGGCCGGCCTGGCCGACCTCGAGCAGGCCGAGCCCGCGCTGCAGCCGGCGACGCTGCGGGCGTTGTCCCTGCTGCCGCGCCTGTATGGCCAGATCGACGTGATCGCCCGCGCGCGCCAGGAACTGCCTGCGCTGCCGGCGCTGGCGGCCGCGCTGGACGAGCTGGAGCGCCTGGCTCATGCCGTGCCCAATGTGGCGCTGGGCCTGGACCTGGCGGATGTGGGCGGGTATGGCTATCACTCGGGCGTGACCTTCGCGCTCTACGCCGAGGGGTGGCACGATGCATTGGTGCGGGGCGGCCGTTATGACGACGTCAGCCGCGCATTCGGCCGGGCTCGCCCGGCCACGGGCTTCAGCCTGGACCTGCGCAAGCTGGCCGCCGGGCTGGCTCCGGCGGAACCCGGGCGCGCCATTCGCGCGCCCTGGGGGCAGGACCCCGCCCTGGCTGGCGCGGTGCGAACACTGCGCCAGTCGGGCGAAATCGTCGTCCAGGTATTGCCCGGCCACGAGCATGACCAGGACGAATTCGTTTGTGACCGCGAGCTCGTGCTGCACGATGGCGCCTGGACGGTCAAGACGCTGTGACTAACTCCCTCCCTATCGGGGGAGGGCCGCGGGGAGATTTCCGGATTTCCCGAGAAACTCGATATTGATTCATGACATGAGCAAGAACGTAGTGGTGATCGGCACCCAGTGGGGTGACGAGGGCAAAGGTAAGATCGTCGATTGGCTGGCCGAGTCCGTCCAGGGCGTGGTGCGCTTCCAAGGCGGCCACAATGCGGGCCATACGCTGTGGATCAACGGCAAGAAGACGATTCTGCGTTTGATTCCGTCGGGCATCATGCATCCCGGCGTGACCTGCTATATCGGCAATGGCGTCGTGCTTTCGCCCGAGGCGCTGCTCAAGGAAATCGAAGAGCTCGAAGCCGCCGGCCTGGACGTGCGTTCGCGCCTGCAAATCTCCGAAATCTGCCCGCTGATCCTGCCCTACCACGTGGCCATCGACAAGGCTCGTGAAGCGCGCAAGGGCGAGGGCAAGATCGGTACCACCGGCCGCGGTATCGGCCCGGCCTATGAAGACAAGGTCGCCCGCCGCGCCTTGCGCGTGCAGGACCTGTTCACGCCGGATATCTTCGACGCCAAGCTGGCCGAAGTGCTCGACTATCACAACTTCGTGCTCACCAAGTATCTGGGCGCCGAGCCGGTCTCGGCCAACGAAGTCCGCGACCAGGCCATGGCCCTCGCCCCGGCGATCCAGCCCATGGTGGGCGACGTCTCCAGCAGCCTCTACCTGGCCCAGCAGCAAGGCGCCAGCTTCCTGTTCGAAGGGGCGCAGGGCGCCTTGCTGGACGTGGATCACGGCACCTACCCCTACGTCACCAGCAGCAACTGCCTGGCCGGCGCCGCCTCGGCTGGCGCGGGCGTGGGCCCGCAGTCGCTGGACTATGTGCTGGGCATCACCAAGGCCTATACCACCCGCGTCGGCTCGGGTCCTTTCCCGACCGAGCTGCTCGACGAAGTCGGCACCCGCCTGGCCACCATCGGCAAGGAGTTCGGGTCGGTCACCGGCCGTCCGCGCCGCTGCGGCTGGTTTGACGGCGCCGCGCTCAAGCGTTCGGTGCGCCTGAACGGCATTTCCGGCCTGTGCATCACCAAGCTGGACGTGCTGGACGGCCTGGAAACCATCCAGCTGGGCGTGGGCTACCGCGTCAATGGCGAGTTCCGCGACGTGCTGCCCTACGGCGCCCATGCCGTGGCGCAGGCGCAGCCGGTGCTCGAAGAGCTGCCCGGCTGGTCGGAGTCGACCGTGGGCATCACCGAGTACAGCAAGCTGCCGGCCAATGCCCGCCGCTATCTGGAGCGGGTGGCTGAGGTCTGCGGTGTGCCCATCGACCTGGTGTCGACCGGCCCGGACCGCAACGAAACCATCGTGTTGCGCCATCCCCTGAAGGGCTGATCGCCCCTCCACCCGGCGTTGCGCCAGGCGCGCGCGCGTCGGGTTATTATTACGCACGGCCGCCGCGGCATCTCGCCGCCGGCGGCTTTTTCGTATTATCCAGCAGGAGTTAAGCGCCTATGAGCTCGCCGAAAAATGACGACAGCCATGTCTGGGTGACCTGGGACGACTACCACCGATTGATCGAGAAGCTGGCCCTGCAGGTGTTCCAATCGGGTTGGCAGTTCGACCAGATTCTGTGCCTGGCGCGTGGCGGCGTCCGTGTTGGGGACGTCATGTCCCGTATTTATGATGTGCCGCTGGGCATTCTGGCCACCAGCAGCTATCGCGAAGCCGCCGGCACCAAGCAGGGCGACCTCGATATCGCCCAGTTCATCACCATTACCCGCGGCACCCTGGCCGGCCGGGTGTTGCTGGTTGACGACATGGTCGATACCGGCATGACCTTCAACAAGGTGTTCAATCACCTCAAGGAGCAGTTTCCGGCCATCACCGAGCTCAAGAGCGCGGTGTTGTGGTGGAAAGGCCACTCCCAGGTCACGCCCGACTATTACGTCGACAAGCTGCCGACCAATCCCTGGATACACCAGCCTTTCGAGGACTACGACAGCTTGCGTCCCCATCAGCTTGAAGCCTGGGTCCGCAAGGGCTCGCGCTAAGCGGCGCCGGGGTGGCCCCTGGTCAAAACAGGCGCTATCGTGCTAGAATCGCTGGTTATCGCTAAACCGAACCTGGCGCTCGTTTCCCGCGTACCGATTTTGTCGGTCTCATACTTGGGTGACAACGCCACGGAAACAGCCGCGGTGGCCTAGCCACCCGGGAGCGACCCGGCTTGCCGGGAATGCCGGTTTTTTGTCTACTAGCCCAGGGGCTGCGCCACCCGGGCCGGGCAAAAAGCCGGTTTGGCCAGGTTTGTTAATCAATCGCTGTTACCCAAGACACTGAATTTATGCCTATCGTTCGACTGAAGGAAAACGAACCGTTTGAAGCCGCTCTGCGCCGCTTCAAGCGCACCATCGAAAAAACCGGCTTGCTCACCGAACTGCGTTCGCGCGAGTTCTACGAGAAGCCCACGGCTGAGCGCAAGCGCAAGCACGCCGCCGCGGTGAAGCGCCACTACAAGCGGATTCGTAGCCAGCAACTGCCCCCGCGCATGTATTGATCTGATTCCAGAATCTATTGATTCCTGAGTCTTTCATACAAGATTTGCTCGCCCGGGTCGACGTAGTCGACGTCGTCGGGCGATATGTGCAGTTGCGCAAGGGTGGGGCCAATCTTCTTGGCCTATGCCCTTTTCACAACGAAAAAAGCCCGTCTTTTACCGTCAGTCCCACCAAGCAGTTCTATCACTGCTTCGGTTGCGGAGCCCATGGCAGCGCCATCACCTTCCTGATGGAGCACACGGGCGCAAATTTCCCCGAGGCCGTGCGCACGCTCGCCGCCTCGGTGGGAATGACGGTCCCCGAAGAATCCCGCAGCCCCCGCCAGCAAGCCGAATCGGTTCGCCGCAAGGCCGAGGTTTCGCGTCATACCCAGGTTCTCGATGCCGCCCAGGCGCATTATCTGCGTCTGCTGCGCGCCTCTCCCGAGGCCATCGCCTATCTCAAGCAGCGCGGCCTGACCGGCGCGGTCGCCAAGGCCTTCGGCCTGGGCTGGTCGGGCACCGACCGGCACGGATTGGCCAAGGTCTTCGACAATTACGATGATCCGACGCTGGTCGAAGCCGGCCTGGTGATCGAATCCGAGGATGGCCGCCGCTACGACCGCTTCCGGGAACGCATCATGTTCCCCATCCGCAATGCGCGGGGCAGCCTGATCGGCTTTGGCGGCCGCATCATCGGCAAGGGCGAGCCCAAATACCTCAACTCGCCCGAGACGCCCATTTTCAGCAAAGGCCAGGAGCTCTATGGCTTGTGGGAGGGCCGGCAGGCCATCCGCCAGGAAGGCCTGATCATCGTGGTCGAAGGGTATATGGACGTGGTCGGCCTGGCCCAGCTGGGCATAGGCAATGCTGTGGCCACGCTGGGCACCTCGACCACGCCGGATCATGTCAAAAAGCTCTTGCGGGCCAGCGACAAGGTCGTCTTCAGCTTTGATGGCGACGCCGCCGGCCGGCGCGCGGCCTGGCGCGCCCTGCAGGCCTGCCTGCCGGTCCTGCGCGACGATATCGCCATCCGCTTCCTCTTCCTGCCGGCCGAGCATGATCCGGACTCCTATGTGCGTGAGTTCGGCGCCGAGGCCTTTCGTGAGCAAATGGCGCAGGCCGCCGCCTTGTCGCGCTTCCTGCTCGATGAGCTGGCGTCGCGGCACAACCTGGGCGAGGCCGAGGGGCGCGCGAGCTGTCTGCACGAGGCCAAGCCGCTACTGGCGGGCATCCCCGAGTGCGGCCTGAAAACCCAGATCGAGCGCGAGATGGCCAGGCTGGTCCAGCTCACGCCCGAAGAAATGACCCAGGCCCTGGCCCAGTATGCGGCCCAGATGCAGGCCCAGGCGGCCGCGCGCCAGCAGGCGCAAGCCGGCGCGGCCGTCGCCGCGCCCGCGCCAGCTGCCGCGCGCGGCGACGGTGCGGCAACTGGCGAGGAGCCGCCTCCGGATTGGTCGTATGAGCCGGTGTCGGATGCCGATCACGATATCTATTCCGTCGGTGCGGCGGGCGAGGCGCCTTCCTGGCAAGGCGCCGGCGCAAGCCAGCAAGGCGGCTGGAAAGGCAAGGGCGAGCGCAAGAGCGACTGGAAGGGCAAGGGCGACTGGAAAGGCCGGGGGCGCCGCGACGAGGTCGGCGGCTATGAGGGCCGCCGCGTCATGCCCTCCCTGGCCCGGCGCCTGCTTTGCCTGTTGCTGGCGCATCCCGAACTGGTGGACACCATGGGCGATCAGCAGCTTGAAGTCATCGACCATGGCCCCAATCTAGGTCTTGTGCGCGACCTCATCGTGCTGGCCCAGGCCAGCGGCGCGCGCCATGTCGGGGCGCTGATGGAGGCCGCCGATCCGGATTCCGACCTTTATGTCGTGCTCAAGGGCTTGCGCGCCGACATGATGGCCCAGGAGGATCTGCCCGAGCCGCAAACCGAATGGGATGATGCATTGCGCCGCATCGAAGTCGATACCCTGCGCGCCGACATGGCGCGGCTGGCGAACGAAGGGTTGGGGACGGAAGACGCGCGCAAGCGCTATGGCGAACTCCGCCAGCGTTTGGCGGTCTTAAGTACAGCGGGTTTGCGTTAAAAGTACGGTACACTTTAGGGTTTTCTTCGATGCCTTATCGAAGAAGGCTCTTGCTATGGGCGCCTGGGCTCGATTCCCGGCGCGGATAGGACATTTATGGGTGTTGTCCTGGATATGGGACAACGCCAGCAGTAGCCGGGCGCTCGCCGACATGACGGCGCCCGGTAGTGAAACAAAGCAGTGGTTTTTTGCGCGGCAGGCTGGTATTGCGTCACTGAAATGCGCATACTTGAATGATGCGAACCTGTTTATCCCGCAGGTGCGCCGCGCCGAACCGTTGTAAGCAGTACCGATAGCTAGAAGGTGGGCCGTGCAATCCGCGCCTGTCCGGCTGGCGGCATCGAGGTTGGACGTTGAGTCCGTATGGCAAGCGAGGAGGGCCTGGGCCCCCGCTTAGCCCCGCCTGTTGCAGGCAACGACAGCGTCCCCGATGTCCCGGCTTGATGGTCCCGGATGAAACCGCGACATGGAAGATTTCCGGACCCTAGGGCCAGAAGAAATCTTCCGGGGGCTTTGATGCCTGTTCCGCGCCCAACGCGGACTCGCGGCTTCCGCCTGCCCACCTGTTTTACCCGCCACCGGCCCGGCCGGGCGGCGGTGCACCAAACCCCAACGGGTTGCGACGACTACGGAAGCGACTATGACCAAATCCACCGGCAAAACCTCCTCTGCAATCGAAGCGGCAGACGCCACCTCCACGACGGCCAAGAAGCGCGCCGTCAGCATGGCGGCGGAAAAAGCGCCTGCGAAGACGGCGGTGAAGGTCGCCAAGACCGCAACCAAGACCGCGGCCAAGAAGGCCGCCAAGCCGGCTGCCGCCGCAGGCGAGAAAACCACCAAGGCGCGCGCCAAGAAGGCCGAAGACAAACTGGCCGACCTGGTGGGCGCCGCCGCGCGTGTCCCGAGCGGCCGCCGTCCGGGACGCCCCGCCAAGAACGCCAACAACGACAGCGACTCCTTCGACGATCCGATGGACGGCGAAGGCGAAGTCGTGCCTGATTTCAAGCCCGTCAAGCGTGGCGGCAAGCGCGGCAAGGGAGATCCCAAGGAGCTCCTGGCCCGCGGCCCCGTTTCGCCCGAAGAGTACGAAGCCCGCCGCAACCGCCTGAAGCAGCTCATCAAGCTGGGCAAGGACCGCGGCTACCTCACCTACGGCGAAATCAACGACCATCTGCCTGACGACCTGGTCGATGCCGAAGCCATTGACGGCATCATCAGCACCTTCAGCGACATGGGCATTTCGGTCTACGACCAGGCCCCCGACGCCGAAACCCTGCTGATGAGCGAAAACGCGCCCGTGGCGTCCAACGACGATGACGTCGAGGACGAGGCCGAGGCCGCGCTCACCACCGTGGACTCCGATTTCGGCCGCACCACCGACCCCGTGCGCATGTATATGCGCGAAATGGGCTCGGTCGAACTGCTGACGCGCGAAGGCGAAATCGAAATCGCCAAGCGCATCGAAGACGGCCTGAAGCACATGGTCATGGCCATCTCGGCATGCCCCACCACCATCAACGAAATCCTCGCGCATGCGACCCGCGTGCGCGAAGGCCAGGCCCAGATCGATGAGGTCGTCGACGGCCTGGTCGATCCCGAAGATGGCGAAGAATACGCGGGCGCCGGCGTCAGCGCCGACGAGGACGAGGGCGATGACGGCCCGGCCGGCGGCATGTCCAGCAAGCAGCTGGAAGACCTGCGCGTCAAGGCCCTGGCCAAGTTCGACGAGGTCTCCAAGCAATTCGACCGCATGCGCCAGTCGTACGAAAAGGATGGCTATCGCTCCGACGCCTACATCAAGGCCCAGGAAACCATCCAGAACGAACTGATGGGCATCCGCTTCACGGCCAAGATGGTCGAGAAGCTGGCCGACACCCTGCGCAGCCAGGTCGAAGAAGTCCGTCAGCTCGAACGCGCCGTGCTCCACACCTGCGTGGATCGCGCCGGCATGCCGCGCTCGCACTTCCTCAAGGTCTTCCCGGGCAATGAAACCAACCTCCAGTGGATCGTCGAGGAAGTGGCCGCCGGCCACCCCTATGCCGAGACCCTGGAGCGCCAGATTCCGGCCGTGCAGGAACTGCAGCAAAAGCTCATCGACCTGCAAACGCGCGTCGTCCTGCCGCTGAAGGACCTGAAGGACGTCAACAAGCGCATGGCCACCGGCGAAGCCAAGGCCCGCAAGGCCAAGCGCGAAATGACCGAGGCCAACCTGCGCCTGGTGATCTCCATCGCCAAGAAGTACACCAATCGCGGCCTGCAGTTTCTCGACCTGATCCAGGAAGGAAATATCGGCCTGATGAAGGCGGTGGACAAGTTCGAATACCGCCGTGGCTACAAGTTCTCGACCTATGCCACCTGGTGGATCCGCCAGGCCATCACCCGTTCCATCGCGGACCAGGCGCGCACCATCCGTATCCCGGTTCACATGATCGAAACGATCAACAAGATGAACCGCATCAGCCGCCAGATCTTGCAGGAAACCGGCGCCGAGCCGGATCCCGCGACCCTGGCGCAGAAGATGGACATGCCCGAGGACAAGATCCGCAAGATCCTGAAGATCGCCAAAGAGCCGATCTCCATGGAAACGCCGATCGGCGACGACGACGACTCCCATCTGGGCGACTTCATCGAAGACACGTCCACGCTGGCGCCGTCCGATGCCGCTTTGCATGGCTCCATGCGCGATGTGGTCAAAGAAGTGCTAGACTCCCTCACCCCGCGTGAAGCCAAGGTTTTGCGCATGCGTTTCGGTATCGAAATGAGCACCGACCAGACGCTCGAGGAAGTCGGCAAGCAGTTTGACGTCACCCGCGAACGGATCCGTCAGATCGAGGCCAAGGCGCTGCGCAAGCTGCGTCATCCCAGCCGCGCCGACAAGCTCAAGAGCTTCCTCGAAGGGCAATAAGTTTTCTCAGGGCCTCTAGCTCATGCCTGGTTAGAGCAGCGGACTCATAATCCGTTGGTGCCGAGTTCGACTCTCGGGGGGCCTACCAAAGCATTGACGCGGGTTTGCATGAAGTTCATGCAGCCCGCGTTTTCTTTTGAGTATGGGGTTTTTGCCAATCTGGCCAGGCGCCGTTTTGATGGCTTCGGTCCTGGGTGGGCAGCAAGGGGCTGGCTCCAGTATCGGCTTCAATACTCCCTGAAACAGCAGCACGTTATGCCGCGGTAAGCCGACAAAGCCGGAGCCAGCAAATACCCCCAAGTGTTCGTTGCCTGGTCACGTCATTCTCCAGCTGGTTTGAAGATGTTATGCCGGCTTAGATGGCCTGAAGGCTTTTGCGCGGCGGGCGTGCAGTCCATTCTTTTTGAGGGTAAATACCCATACAAACCGCCCCATCGCGCGTCGTTGTGACCCTATATTCACAGCTCGAATAGGAGAGGAGCGCCATGGCCGGCAGGAACCGCAGTCCCTGGTCAACAGCTTGCTGGGCCGCTTGGGGATTGCGCTGGACTACCAAAGCCATTGGCAGGCCGGCGGCTTGAACCGGGACGCGAGCGTCTATGGCGTCCTTAATATCAAGCATGAATTCCTGGATGGAACGCGCTTGCAGGTGGCTGGCGTGCCGGTGAGCAGCCGCGTGGCGCGCACCTGGGGCAGCGTGGGATTGGGCGCCAATTACGGCTGGGCAGAGCGATACGCGCTCTATGGCCAGATAGAGGCCGATGCTGATTTCTCGGGCAGCTATGTCATCACCGCCACCGCGGGCTTCAGGATGATGTTCTAGCCGGCGGCCAGACCAATAAGGTGGGCAAGATCTGCCATGGATTGGTCTGATTATTGCCGGCACAGCGCTTGCCGCGTTGGCGCGAGCCCGGTGGCTTGTTATAAAAGTGAAATTGATTTTTTGTATTTCGGGGTAGGAAATGTCGATTCGAATCTTGGGCCGTTGCGGCCTGGTGCTGGTGGCCGTTGCCGCGATGGCGGGGTGTTCATCGTTGAGCGGCGGTGGCGGCAGCGCGGCTTCGGAGCGCACGATGAGCCCCTCGCAGGCCAGCAACGAATGCCGCTGGAACCGCAGCAAATGCCTTTATGACGGCAAGTACGAGGCCGGCGAGCGCGACTATGCCGAGCAGGAAGCGCGGCGCCTCAACCTGGCCGAAGTCGAGCGTCTGCGCCGCGCCTTCGGCAAATAGGGCCATCGGCCCGTTATCAGCCGGCTTCATCAGAACGCAACAGCCTGACTGATACTCCTTCCGGCCTCAGCCGGGTTGCACCATGGCGGCGCGTATCGCTTCACGCGGGTCACGGAACACCCGACGCACGTGGCCTTCCTCAGGGGGAAATTGCACGGCCCAGCCAGCGGCTTCGCCGGCGTCGGCCTGTTGGCAGCGCAAGCCTGCGTGGTTGTCGCGCAGCCAGTCCAGCAATGCGGTGTCGCTGTCGGCGCGGGTCTGGGGCGCAGCGGCAGGGGCGTCGTCGTGCAGCAAATGGCGTTTGAGCTGCTTGAGCAATTGCATGGCTTCGCTATGTTCCGGGACTTTTTCGGCCAATTTGGCGATGGCGTACTTCAGGTTCTCCGTGTCGTAACTCATGAGCTAGGCTCCGTTCAGCGAGGATATGCAGCATTAGGCTAAACCGGATAGCGTCCATGACCCCGTTTTTTGCGGTGAGTCTTGGTGAGTATTGGTGCCAGATGTCTGGCGCTGTCCTCGCGGTGGTTCGGCCTCGGCGCCCTTTATTTGACGCCAAGTGGCCCTTTTTGTTGGACCCGAATAAGGGCATGACTGTTCCTCTATTTTTGTAAGCCTTGATAAATGGCTGGGCAGGGGGGCGGCCGGACGGCTGTTGTATAAATCAAGCACCCTCTGGCCCCTGGCGATGGCGTCCGGGCAGCGGGACTACGGCGGGGTGACCATGGCGGCGGATATGGGTGGCGGTGGTTTGGTGCAGGTGCTGACCTTGCTGGGCGCCGCGGTGGTCGCGGTTCCGCTGTTTCGCAAGCTGGGCCTGGGCTCGGTGCTCGGCTATCTGGCCGCGGGCCTGGCCATCGGGCCTTTCGGCCTGGGGCTGATCCGGGATGACGGCACCCTGCTGCATGTGGCCGAACTGGGCGTGGTGATGTTCCTGTTCGTGATCGGGCTGGAAATGCGTCCCTCGCATCTATGGGGGCTCAGGCGCCAGATATTCGGGCTGGGCAGTGTGCAGATCCTGGTGTGCGGGCTTTTGCTGACCGGCGTGGGCCGGGCTTTCGGTTTTTCGCTGCCGGTGTCTTTTGTGTCGGCCATGGGTTTCGTGCTGACGTCGACGGCCGTGGTGGTGCAGATCCTGGGCGAGCGCGGGGATATCGCCCAGCCGGCTGGGCAGAAGGTCGTCTCCGTCCTCTTGTTCGAGGATTTGATGATCGTGCCGCTTTTGCTCATCGTGGCCTTTCTGGCGCCGGCGGGCGCGGCGCCGCGCGAGGCCGGCGAGGTGTTCAAGAGCATAGGTATCGCCGCCGGCGCCTTGGCCGCGCTGATCGCGGCCGGCCTGTGGCTGCTCAATCCCTTGTTCCGCATCCTGGCGCGCGCCCAGGCGCGCGAGGTCATGACGGCGGCCGCCCTGTTGGTGGTGCTGGGGGCGGCGGTCCTGATGGAGAAAAGCCATTTGTCCATGGCCATGGGTGCTTTCATGGCCGGTGTGCTGTTGTCGGAGTCCAGCTTCCGCCATCAGCTCGAGGCCGATATCGAGCCTTTTCGCGGTTTGCTGCTGGGGCTTTTCTTTCTGGCCGTGGGCCTGTCGCTGCGCCTGGACGTGGTCTTGGCCAATTGGCCGCTGATCTGCGCCGGGGTGATCGCGATGATGGCGGTCAAAGGCCTGTGCATCTATGCGGTGGCGCGCGTTTTGCGCAGCTCGCGCGCCGAGGCCCTGGACCGCGCGATCCTCATGGCGCAGGGCGGCGAGTTCGCGTTCGTGCTGTACCAGGCCGCCAATCAGGGGCAGGTGATCAATGACCAGGTCAACGCCAATATGACGGCCATTATCGTGCTGTCCATGGTGTTGACGCCGCTGGTGGTGCTGCTTCATGCGCGCCTGGCGCGCAAGCCGCGGCCCTCGCTGGACGGCGTGGAGCCGGCGCAGGATCTCAAGGGTTGCGCCCTCATCGTGGGTTTCGGCCGCGTGGGGCAGATTGCCAGCCAGGGGCTGCTGGCCAGCGGCGCCGAGATTTCCATCATCGACCATGATCCCGAGGTCATCCGCAACGCGGAAAAATACGGCTTCAAGGTGTATTACGGCGATGGCGCGAGAGGCGATGTGCTGCGCGCGGCGGGCCTGGAGCATATGCGGGCGATCCTGGTCTGCGTCGACGACAAGGACGCCGCCACGCGCATCGTCGAGAATGTGCATGACATCAGTCCGCAGACCAAGGTGCTCGTGCGCGCCTGGGACCGCGAGCATGCCGTGGCGCTGGTCAAGCAGGACGCCGACTATGTGGTGCGCGAGACTTTTGAGTCGGCCATGCTGTTGGGCCGCGAGGCGGTGCGCGCCTTGGGCGCGTCGGATCCGGAGGCGGACGCATATATGCAGGAGGTGCGCCGCCGCGACGCCGAGCGCTTTGCGCTGGAGACCACGGGCGGGATTTTCGCGGGGCGGGACCTGATACTCGGCAATATGGCCAAGAAGCAGCCGTGATCCCGCGCCGGCCTCAGAAGCGCGTGTGCGGGTCGAAAGGGACTTCGCGGGTGTCGGGCGGGTTGAATTCCGGCGCTTCGCCGTTGAGGTCGGCGACCTGGATCTGGGCCAGCCGCGTGGCTTCGGCGATGGCTGTCTGCGCGGCGGGGTAGTGTTGCTCGATATCGATGCGCTGCTCGGCGCCATCGGGCGCCAGCAGGATATAGGCGATCCGCCAGTCACCGTCATGGCCGGCCGGACGTTCAACGCGGAAATCCCATTTGCTTGCGGTCATAGTGCCTCCTTGTCGAGCTGCCATCTTATCCTGGGTGCGCCGCCGCGTCCTAAGCCACGTCGGGTTTGCCGTGCATGCACATCAAGGTCTGCTGGCCCACGGCCACCAGCGTGCGCGCATCGCCTTCGAGGCCAAAGACCTCCATCTGGCAGATGGTCAGGCTGCGGCCATGACGCAGGACGCTGCCCACGGCTTCCAGATGGTCGCCGCGCGCCGGCGCCACGAGATTGATCTTGAACTCGATGGTGAGCACCGAACTGCCCTCGGGGAAGAGGGTATAGCCGGCATAGCCGCCCGCCGTATCGGCAATGGCGCTGGTCGCGCCGGCGTGGAAATAACCATGCTGCTGGGTGAGTTCGGGGCGGAAGGGCATGCGTATCCGGACCATGCCGTGGGCCACCTCGGCCAGTGTGGCGCCGAGATGCCGCATCAGGCCTTGCCGTTCAAAACTCTGGCGGACGCGGGCTTGCTGCTCGGGCGGAAGCCGGGCGTCGGTGGGCACTGTCATGGTGGCGGATCTCCGTGGCGTCAACAGGCCCCAAGCTTAACCGCAGCCGGCGCCCGGGCTGCGCTCGTCAGGCGATCCATGCGCTTTAACGACGCCTGAGGCACAGGGCTAGAATGGTTCTCAGGTTTTCCTTCCTGCCGTTTTCAGGGCATCAACCCGGGACAAAGACCATCATGAATGTCCGCGCTTTGCTGTTGACCTGCCTGACCCTGCTGCTGGCCGGCTGTGCCGGCGCCTCGGATCGGTTTGCCCATCCAGGGCCGCCGCAACCTGGCGCGGCCAATCCCTATAGCAGCGGCGGGTTTCGTGACCCCGGCCCCAATTATCCGGACACCGGGCGCTGAAAGCGCCGGCCGGGAGGGTGAAAGAGTCGGTAGCTTTGTGTGCAGAGTCTGTCTGAAAAGTGTAATTTCTGGTAAATTGGTAAGTTAAATTGTCACACCTGAAGGGCAGACTCGCAGGGCTGGCCCGCCCTCGACACAAAGCTATGGACCACGAAGACTATCTGGTCACGGGACGTCTCGAAATCGTGCATCTGCTGCTGACGATCATGCAGCGGCAGTCGCTGGTGTTCATGCATGTGCCGGGCCGCCCCATCAATAGCGTCACTTCGCTGCTGGCCGTGGACGCGGAACGCGGCGAGATCGTGCTCGACGCGGCCCAGGAAAGCGCCATCAATGAGCGCATCGCCACGGGCGAGCGCGTGTCGTTCGAGACCTCGCTGGACAACATCCGCGTGTCGTTTTCGGGCAGCGAGATCGCGCCGACGGACTTCGACGGCCGTCCGGCGTTGCGCATGCCGCTGCCCGCGGCGATTTCGCGCATGCAGCGGCGCGATTCCTTCCGTATCGACGTGCCGGTGCTCAAGCCCGCCACCTGGTCCATGGCCGGCCGCCGCCTGACGCTGCCCCTCAAGGACATCAGCTCGACCGGACTGGCCCTGAACGATGTCGAGCAGCAGATGGACACGACGCCGGGCGCCGAGTATGACGGCGTGCTGAGCCTGCCGGAGATCGGCGCCTTCGCCCTGACCGTGAGGGTGGTGCATCACGCCGACCAGGATGCCGGCAAGGGCAAGGTGCTGCGCCGCATCGGCTGTACCTTCGTGGACCTGGAAAATGGCATCCGCATTCGAATCCAGTCCTACGTCAACACCCTGCAGCGCGCCATGATCGCGCGCCAGCGCGGCAATTGAGGGCGGCGGGCGCCGCCCTGTCCGCGCCTCAGTCTTTCTCGACTTCCCAGGCGCGCGGCTTTTTCACGGCCCAGGGCGTGTAGCCCTTCACGTTGTTGCGGAACGCGCCCACATCCAGGCCGTTGTAGATCGGGATGGACGGCACATCGGCCATAAAGTGCTTGTGCAGTTCGTCAAACAGGCGCTGGCGTTCGGCGTGGTCCGTGGCCTGGGAGGCTTGCGCGACCAGTTCGATGGCCTTGGGGTTGTCCCAGAGCTTGCGCGGTTGCTTGTCCTTGTCGCCGGTCAGCATTTCGTAGTTCAGCGCGGCGTCCAGGCGGGCCGAGTACGGGAAGGTCATCATCTGGTATTTGCCCGCGTTGTAGCGGTCCAGCTGCGTGGCCCACTCCATGGTTTCCAGTTTGACCTTGATGCCCACGGCCTGCAGCATGGCCTGCACGAGCACCGCCGCGTTATATGACTGCGGATAGCGTTTGGTCGCCATTAGGCTGATTTCCTGGCCGCGATAGCCGGATTCGGCCACCAGCTTCTGCGCCAGCGCCGGGTCGTATTTCCAGCCCTGCTTCTGCACGGCGCCATAGTAGGGCGAGGCCAGCGGCACGACCGAGTTGTTGGCCTCGGCCAATCCCTCGGTCACCGCGGCGGCGAGCTGGGCGTAGTCGATCGCGTGGGCGATGGCCTCGCGCAGCTTGAGGTTGGACAGCAGCGGATCGCGTGTCTGCATCAGCACGCCGGTCATGCTCATTACCGGCGCATAGGCCACCTTGACGGCGGATTCCTTCTTCAGCACCGGGACATCGTTGTACGACAGGTCTTCGATGACGTCGATATCGCCGCGCAGCAAGGCCGTCTTGGCGGTCGAATCGTCCGGCACGATGACAAAGCGCACTTCGTCGACCAAGGGGCGCTTGGAGCCGGTGTAGCCGTCGCGCTTGCCGCCGAGGTTGGCGTACTCGGCAAAGCGCGTCAGGCTGACGTATTCGCCGCGTTTCCATTCGGCCAGGCGGAAGGGGCCGGTGCCGATGGGTTTGTCCCAGCTGCCGTCGGCCTTGACCGAGGCCTTGTTCAGGATGCCGGTGCCGCCGCAATCCGAGCGCGCCAGCGTGCCCAGGAACAGGCCGTTGGGCTTGTCCAGGGTGAACACCACCGTCTGGGCATCCGGCGCGGTCACGCTTTCGACCTTGGCCGGACCCCGGCCATCGAACTCGCTCACGCAACGCCAGCCGGAATCCGGGCGCATATAGTGCTGCCAGGTCCAGATCACGTCGGCCGAACTCAGGCGCTCGCCATTGTGGAAAGGCACGCCGTCGCGCAGCTTGAAGGTATAGGTTTTCCCGTCGGCGCTGACATCCACCGACTTGGCCAGCAGCGGCCGGATTTCCGCGTCCTCGCCATAGGCCACCAGGCCTTCCACGATGTGGGGCACAACGGCATCGCTGTTGCTGTCCCGGTTGACGCCGGGCTCGGTGGAACGGATGTCGGCGGTGAACGAGATGCGCAGGGGCTGGGCGGCCAGGACGGGGGCCGCGAGCGTGGCCAGCGTCAGCGCGGCGGCCAATCGGTGCAATGTCATATCAGGTCCGGAATGAGAGGGGAGGTCAGGAGAAGGCCGGCAGCACCTGCGGCTCGTCCTTCAGGCTGTAGCGGGTGAAAACGCGGTTCAGGGCCGGCAGCGGCGCGACTTCCATGACGCCGGCCGCCGGCTCCATGATGACCATGGCCACCGTGGCCGAGATGTTGTCGTGGCTGCCCGGGCGCGGCGGGCGGCAGACGGAATAGGGCGTGGCGAAATCATCGAAGAAGGCGCGCTTCATGTCTTCGCGGGTGATCTTGTCTTGCTGGTTGAGCAGCTTGCGCACGCGCCAGTCGCGATAGGCGCTGTCCGGCGTGGAGCCGCGGCCCGTGTCGCGCAGCTTGCCCAGCGCGACTTCGCTGACCCAGTGGTTGGCGTGCACGATCAGGTGGTCGTCGCCCGGGTAGATGGGGAAGGCTTCATTGGTGGTGCATTCGTAGTCGATGCCGAACCCCTGGGCCATGCCTATCATGATGTTGTTCGAGCACGATTTCGCCGTGGTCGCCACCGCCTTGATCGCCAGCGCGAAGTGCTCCTGTTCCAGCACCTTGCGGCGGATGAGCGACAGCGGCACGCCCAGCTGCGTGAAATCGCGTTCGCTTTCCAGATAGTTGGCGGTGATCGAGATGCCCGCGCTGTTGAAGCCCGAGCGCGACAGTCCACCGGCCTCGACGAAGGTCAGAAAGTCGGGGCCATGATCATTGCGCACGCGCAGCACGACCGAGGTTTCGGCGCACTCGGCGCGCCAATCCCAGTTCTGGCCATGGATGAGATGGCCGCTGGCCGAACGCTCGGGCAGCACCAGGGCGCCCGTGCAGCCGTCGAGCTCGGTGATTTTCTTTTTTTCCGCGCGCGCCTTGGCGACGACTTCCGTGCGCGCGTTGATCATGACGATGTCTTCGAAAGGCAGATCGGCGCCAGCGGCGATGCCGCGCATTTCTTCGATGTAATGCGGGGCAAAGTGTTCGATTTCAGCGACAAAACCACCGATCAGCCGGCTGCGCGCCGGGCCGTCATAGCCCAGGTCGACCAGGGTTTGGCCATAGAGCGCGGCACTTTTGCGCACGCGGGCGGCGGCTTGCCGCCCATAGGACCGGCCACGCTCTTCGGGGGTGCCGGAGACGGAAATAAAGGGGAACTGCTCGATCTGTGCCATGAAGGGATGCCGAAGCGGAAACAGGGTGGAAACGGGAAGCGAAAAAATATTAGCCTATTTTGGCGCCAATTCTTCCAAGGGTTTTCCTGAGTGCTAGTCTGGGCGGCCGGGTCGAATAAATTGTACTTTTATTATTAAAAAGACATGATAGATTTTGTCCAGAAGTGTTGAACTAATGCAAGAGAAAGCCAGCTATCCTAGGGGCCGTGTCATTTCAAAGCCCGGTGGACGGGGGGTTATTGACGAATTCCAACGCCATCCTGGCGCGCCTGGTGCAGTGGCTGGAGCAGAGCCGTCCGCCGGTGGGCACGCATTTGCCGGCCCAGCAACTGGCCGATCTTCTGGGAGTGTCGCGTTCGCCGGTCGGCCAGGCCTTGGCGGTCCTGGCCGAGCGCGGCTGGTTGCGCCGGCAGCCGCGCCGCGGCTATTACGTCGATCGCCTGCCGGATCCCGGTGTGGCCTTGTGGCACGACGCGCCGCGGGCGCAGGCCGAGAATGTGCTGCAGCCGTTTCGCCTGCGCTTGGCCGTGGTGCCGGCGGCCTTGCTGGAGCCGGGCTACCGCCTGGCGCCCGCTGCGATCCGGCGTTTGCGCGCCGCCGAGGCCCGGCTGCATGCCGCCGGCAACGCGACGCGGACCCAGCAGGAGCTGGACTTCCAGGAAGCCCTGACCGCCGCGGCGGACAATCCCTATTTCACCGACACCATCCGGCGCCTGAACCGCGCTCACCGTCTGCGGATCATCGCGGATCCGCGCTGGCGCGAGCGAAGCGAACAGCGCCTGGCGGTGCTGGACCTGCTGGAGCAGGGGCGCGGCGAAGCGGCTTCGCGCCTCCTGGCCAGCCATTTACGCAGTACGCTTAGCGGCCTGGCCGATCAAGAGCCGGGTGAGGCAAGGAGAATGCAAGATGAAGCTGGATGACAAAATACGCGCGGCCTTTCTGCGCGAAGGCAAGCTGCGCGCATCGATCAATGTGGGCAACCCGATTCTGGCGCGCCGGGACGAGCAGGCTGGCGCGGCGGGTGTGTCGGTGGACCTGGCCCGTGAGTTCGCCAAGCGGCTGGAGGCCGAGCTGGACCTCGTGATATTTGCCTCGGCGGGCGAATCGGTCGAGGCGGTGGCCGCCGAACAGGCCGATATCGGTTTTTTCGCCATTGATCCCAAGCGCGGCGAGCAGATCGCCTTCACCCATCCCTACGTCATCATCGAGGGCGCCTACCTGGTGCGCGAAGACGCTCCGGTGGCCTCGCGCGACGAAGTCGATCGCGAAGGCCTGACCGTGATGGTGGGCAAGGGCAGCGCCTATGATCTCTATCTGAGCCGCGAACTGCGCCATGCGCGCATCGCGCGCGCCCCGACGTCGCCAGCCGTGGTCGAGACCTTTCTCGCGCAGGGCGCCGATGTCGCGGCCGGCGTGCGCCAGCAGCTGCAGGCCGACGCCCGCCGCCTTGGCGGCCTGCGCATGCTGGACGGGCATTTCATGCTGATCCGCCAGGCCATGGGCCTGCCCAAGTCGCGCGGCCAGGCCGCCCATGCCTATCTGGCGTCTTTCGTGGAGCAAATGAAGGCGACCGGCTTCGTGGCGGCGGCCCTGCAGCGCCATGGCATCGAGGGCGCGGCCGTGGCCGGGCCCGGGGACCGCTGATGGCCGCCCCGCGCTTGAGCATCCACTACTGCACCCAGTGCCAATGGCTGCTGCGGGCCGCCTGGATGGCCCAGGAACTGCTGTCCACCTTTGGCACCGATCTGGCCGAAGTGGCGCTGGTGCCGGGCACGGGCGGCGTCTTTCGTATCGAGTACGAGGGCCAGACCTTGTGGGACCGCAAGACCGATGGCGGCTTTCCGGACGCCAAGACCCTCAAGCAACGCGTGCGCGACCGCCTGGACCCGGGCCGCGACCTGGGCCACATCGACAAGCACGGCGCATCCTGAGGGGTTTCAATGCCCCGCCAGGCAGCCGAGCAGGGTTCGCGCGGCGCGCGCATCCCCTACTATCTGCAAGGCGCCGCCGTCCGCGCCGTCCAGCGCGGCCAGCAGGTCGGCGCGCGAGCCGCGCAGGCTGAGGGCGGCCGCCGGCAAGGGGCCGCGCTGCGCTTGCAGGCCCCGGGCATCCCAGCGCAGTTGATAGGCCTGGCCGTCGAGCACCAGCTCGGCCTGGCCGGCCTGCGCGGGCGGGGCAAAGCGCGCGCGCAGCGTCAGCATCATGGCGTCCGGGCCGGCCGCCGGCGTGCAGCCGCCCCAGCGCTCCAGGGCCAGCAACAGGCCGTCAAGCGCGCGCCCATGATCGGTCAGCTCATACATCCAGGCCGCCGCCGGCGGCGGCAGGCGCAGCCGGCGCAACACGCCGGCGGTCTCCAGTTCGGTCAGGCGCTGCGTCAGGACATTGGCGCTGATGCCCGGCAGGCCGCGCCGCAATTCGGTGAAGCGCCGCGGTCCGGGCAGCAGCTCGCGCACCACGAGCAAGGCCCAGCGTTCGCCCACGGCGTCCAGGGCGCGTGCCGCTCCGCCATCGCTCTCGTATTTTCGCTTGCTCGTCATCGGATCGTCGGGTCTGCCGCCAAGCGGTAATAATAAGACGGTCCGCCCGCGGGGGCGAAGCACCCTGACCGCCATCCATGACTCTCAAGCAACTCGAAGCCTTCTACTGGGCGGCGACCTGCGCCAGCTTTGCCGTGGCCGCGCAGCGGCTGCATCTTTCCGTGTCTTCGCTGTCCAAGCGCATCGCCGAGCTGGAAGAGGATCTCGGGCAGACATTGTTCGATCGCAGCGGACATCGCGCCGCCCTGACAGCCGCCGGCGACCGCCTGGTGCCGCAGGCGCGCGAACTCCTGGGCGCCGCCGACCGCATCCGCGCCTCCATGGCCGCGCGCGACGCGCTGGCCGGGCGCTGCCGCTTCGGCGTGGGAGAGTTGAGCGCGCTGACCTGGCTGCCGGCCCTGATCGGCCGTGTGCGCCAGGATTACCCCTCCCTGGCGCTGGAGCCCTATGTCGATGTGGGCCAGGTGCTGGAACGCAAGGTGGCCGACGGTGAACTGGACTTCGCCATCATCGCGGGCCGGTCTTCGCGCGCCGGTATCGCCTCGGTGCCCGTTGGCGAGGCGCGCTTTGTGTGGGTGGGCGCGCCGCGCGCCGTCGGCCAGGCCACGCATGTCACGCCGGAGCTGCTGCGGCAATGCCCCCTGGTGTCCCTGCCCGAGGGCGCGGGCACCTCGCGCCTGCTGCAAGCCTGGCAGGGCACGCTGGCCGAGGCCGAGCACCGGCTGCATTGCAACAACTGGGGCGCCATCGTGGGCATGCTGGTCGAGGGCACGGGCGTGGGGCTGTTGCCGGTGCACTGGGCCCAGGCGCTGGAACAGGACGGCAGCCTGCGCATTCTCGCCAGCGATCCGGCGCCCGGCGCCTTGCCGTACTCCTTCCAGTACCGGCGCGACGACAGCCGGGTGCTGGTCGAGAAAATGCGCACCGAAGTCATGCGCGCGGTGGATTTTTCCGCGCGCTGCCGCCTGCCTTGATTCTTTCCTAGCGCTGGCCGTCGTGCACGGCGACGGCTTCCTTGGTCAGGCCTCCCAGGCGTGAATGCACGCGACCGCCCGTGCCCATGACCAGGGCGAACAGGATTTCATCCGGGCGCGGCGCATCTTGGATGCCGATCTCGATGCTGTTGAAGTGGCTGCGCACATACGAGGCATGGATGTAGTGCACCGGCACCATGAGGCGATAGCCGGCCGAGGCCACTGCCTTGACGGCTGGCACCATGGCCTTGGGTTCGCCCAGCACGGTCCGCATGGCCCAGCCGCCGGCCTCGTGCCAGACCGCGCCGTGCTCCATTTCGCCGTTGATCCCCACGATGGCGGCCTTGCTGTAGACCTCGATATGCTCCTTGCCCAGCGTGTCGACCAATTCGGTCGCCAGCAGGGTGCCCAGTGAGCGCAGTTCCGCCATGAAGGGCATGAGGTCGGGCTCGTAGCGACCGGCGTAGGGATTGCGGATGACCGCGCAGGACGCGGCCAGCTTCAGTGGCTGGGCCGGGGGCGGGCCGTTTTCATGATAGGTCGTCTCGACGATGAGGGTGCGCTTGCGGATGTCGATCAATGACATGGCCTGAGTCCTTTGAGGGGGTTACTGGGGTGGGATGCCGGCTTCTTTGACGATGCCGGACCATTTATCGATTTCGCTGCGCACAAAGGCGCCGAACTCCGCCGGGCTTTGCGTTTTCACGCTCAGGCCTTGGCGCGCATAGGCCTCGCGCAGCGTGTCGGAGGCCAAGGCGGCGTCCAGCGCGCGCGCCAGTTTTCCGGTGATCTCGGGCGGCAACCCGGCCGGGCCCATCAGGCCGAACCACACGGTCAGGTCAAAGCCCGGCGCGCCGCTTTCGTTCAGGGTGGGAATGTCCGGGGTGAGGGCAAAGCGCTCGGGCGTGCTCACGCCGTAGACCTTGACCTTGCCGGCGCGCGCTTGCTGCAGGCCATTGGCCAGATCGGTGAATGTCAGGTCCACGGTGCCGCCGATGACGTCGGTCAGGGCCTGGGGCCCGCCGCGATAGGGCACGGGCGTGACCGTCATGTCCCCCATGGCGGCCAGCTTGGCGCCAAACACCTGGGCGCTGCCGGAACCATAGGCGTAGGTCAGCTTGCCTGGATGCTGGCGCCCGTAGGCGAAGAGCTCGCCCACATTGGCGCCCGCCACGCCATGGCCGCCCACCAGCAGATACGGGGTCTCGGCGACCGCGCCGATGGGTGTGAGATCGCGCGCCGGATCATAGGGCAGGTCCTTGAAGAGGCTCACGCCGCTGGCGGCCGTCGAGACCCCGACCACGACCAGCGTATAACCGTCGGGTTTGGCGCGGGCGACATCGTTGGTGCCGATGGTGCCATTGGCGCCCGGCTTGTTTTCCACCACCACCGGCTGGCCCAGCTGCGCCGACATGCCCTGGCCAAGGCTGCGCGCGACCACATCGGTGATGCTGCCCGGCGGGAAGGGCACCATCATGCGTATCGGCTTGTCCGGATAGGCGGCCGCGGCCGTCGTGGCCAGGCTGATGCCCAGCACAAGGGCGAGCAAGGTCTTGCTCATGGGTTGTCTCCTTTGTTTTTGTCGTGATGTCGCGGATTGGTTCAGGCGCCGGGGCTGCCCTGCTCTAGATAGCGGTGAATGGCGGTGTTGTCGCTGCCGGCCGGCAGGTGCGCCAGGGCGGCTTTCCAGAGCCTTGCGCACAGGGACAGCTGGCGTGCCTCCAGCCCCGTGAGCGCCTGCAGCGATTGCGCCGTGTCCAAGTCCTTGGCCATCAAGGCCAGCGCGAAGCCGCCGTTGTAGGTCTCGGGGATGATGAATTGCTTGAGCTTGGTCTCGGTGGCCACGTTGCGGCCGCTCGAAGCATTGAGCACGTCGGCGAGGATCTCCGGATCCAGGTCCATGCGCCGGGCGATGGCCAGGGCCTCGGAGACGGCCAGCAGGCCGGCCGCATAGACATAGTTGTTCAAGGCCTTCATGGCATGGGCGGAGGCCACCGCGCCGGTGTGGATAATGGCCGCGCCCATGCATTGCAGGATGGGGCGGGCCCGTTCCAGGTCGGCCTCTTTGCCGCCCGCCATGATGGCCAATGTGCCGTTGGCCGCCTTGGCCACCGCGCCGGAGACCGGAGCATCCAGCATGGCCAGCCCGCGTTCGGCGAGGGCCTGGGCCAGGCGCAGCGTTTCGGCCGGATTGGAGGAACCCATGTCGATCAACAGCGCGCCGGGGCGCAGCACCTTGGCCAGCCCGGCCTGGCCCGCCGCGCCCAACACCACGGTATTGGTGATGGGGCTGTTGGGCAGCATGGTGATGACGACCTCGCAGTCGGCCAGCGCCGCGAGGTCGGCGGCGCGCGTGAGCCGTGTATTCCAGGCTGGGTGTCCGGTCAGGCGCTCGAAGGGCGCTTCGGCGCTGTCATACGCCAGGATGGTCCAGCGCTCATCCCGAGCCAGATTTTCCAGCATGGGCAGGCCCATCATGCCCAAGCCGACAAAGCCCAGTTTCCGATTCATGCATCTTCCTTATCGAAATCCCCGGAATTTTCCGGAAAGAAACGAAAATCCTAACCAGATGGCAGAGAAGACAGGTAATGCGAACTTGAATCCAGGGTATAACCTTTCATTATCAACTTACTGAAGGGTGCACGGCCGATGCGGTTCAAGCTCAGACAGATGGAGGCGTTCCGGGCCGTCATGCTGACAGGCTCCATGAATGGCGCGGCGCGTCTGCTGTTCGTCTCTCAGCCCGCCGTTAGCCGGCTGATCAGCCATGCCGAGCAGACGCTGGGCCTGCAATTGTTCGAGCGCGACAAGGGCAAGCTCACGCCCACGCCCGAGGCGCAGCGGCTGTTCCAGGAAATCGGCCCGCTGTTTGATGAAGCCTTGCGCATCGACGAGCTGGCTCGCGATCTGGCCGCGCGCCCCGAAGGCACGCTCAATCTCTGTTCCAGCCCCAGCCTGGCCTTGAATTTTCTGCCGCCCGTCATCGCCCGCTATATTGGCGAGCATCCGGATGTGCGTGTGAAGTACCACACCACCTTGCTGTCGGATATGGCGCATGAGCTGCTGGGACGCAAGGTGGAGCTGGCTGTATCGGTGCTGCCCATCGATCATCCCAATCTCGTGGTCGAGCCTTTTGCGTCGGGCAGGATGGTGTGCATCCTGCCGGCCGGCCATCCCCTGGTGGTCCAGGAAACGGTCGGTCTGCGGGAGCTGGCGCGCGAACGCCTGGTGCTCTATAACCGCAACATTCCATTCGGCCAGCTGGTGGCGGCGGCCTTTCAGCGCGCCGATATCGCTTGGCGGCCTGCCGTGGACATCGTGCGCGCCGAGCTGGCCTGCGCGCTGGTGGGTAACGGCGCGGGCGTGGGCATCGTCGATGAGTTTTCGGTGGGCGGCAAGGGCTGGCCGGGCATCGCGGTGCGGCCCTTGCGCGAACCCATTCCGCTGGCACTGAGCCTGGTGCGTTCGCGCTTCGAACGACCCAGCCGCCATGTCCAGCGCTTTGTTCGCATGCTCAAGACGCACGCCCAGCAGGCGTCCGGCTGACCTTGCCCGGCGATCCGCCCATGGGCTATCTTCGTGCCCATGAGTTCTTCCCCGACGGCCCTGTCCGGGCACGAAATCCTGCACATCATCGTCAATACGGGCTCGGGCCGCGATGATGACGGGCAAACCCTCATCCGGGACGCGCTGCGGGCGGCTGGCCGCCAGCATGTCATCCATCCGGTGCATGATGCGCGCCGCCTGGGCGACCTTGCGCGCGACGTGGTGGCGCGGGCGCGCGGGCAGGGCGGCGTGGTGGTGGCCGCCGGCGGCGATGGCACGCTCAATGCGGTGGCCGCCGCCGTGCTGGGCAGCGACGTGCCCTTTGGCATCCTGCCCCAGGGCACGTTCAATTATTTCGGCCGCGCCTATGGGATTTCCCAGGACACGGCCCAGGCGGTCGAGGCCTTGTTGAGCGCCCGCCCGCAGGCGGTGCAGGTCGGCCTGGTCAATGGGCGGCCTTTCCTGGTCAATGCCAGCCTGGGGCTGTATCCGCAGCTGCTGCAGGACCGCGAGGCCTACAAAAACCGCTTCGGCCGCCGCCGTTGGGTGGCCTTGCTCTCGGGGCTGGTGACGCTGTGGCGGCACAGAAGCCAGCTCGATCTCACGCTGGAGTATGGCGGGCAGCGTCTGCGCACGCCCACGCTGGTGGTCGGCAACAATGCCTTGCAGTTGCGCCAGATCGGCATGCCGCAGGCCGATGCGCTGGACGAAGGCAAGCTGCTTGCCATGACGCTGCGGCCCGTGGGCACCTGGGCGCTTTACGGGCTTTTGCTCAGGGGCCTCATGAGCCGTCTGGGCGAGGCCGAGCAGGTCAGCAGCTTCGCCTTCAAGCGGCTGACGGTCGGGCTGCGGCGCCGGCGTGTCAAAGTGGCCATGGATGGCGAGATCTGCTGGCTGGATACGCCGTTGCGTTTCGAGGTGTCGCCCGAGCCGCTCATGCTGCTGGTGCCGGCCGAGGCGCACCGCGTGGAGCCGGCATGACGCGGGTATTGCATATCTCGGATACGCATTTCGGCACGGTGCCCGAGGCGGTCGAGCGCGCCCTGCAGGAGCTGGTCCAGGCCTGCCAGCCCGATCTGGTGCTGCTGGGCGGGGATATCACCCAGCGCGCGCGCCGGGTGCAGTTCGCCGCGGCGCGCCGTTTCGTACTAAGCCTGCAGCGGCCCGTGCTGGCCGTGCCCGGCAATCACGATATTCCGCTGTTCAACCTGGCCGCGCGCCTGTTCAATCCCTATGGCAATTACCGCCAGGCGCTGGGGGTCAATCTCGAGCCGGTTTTCGAGGATGGGCGGGTGCTGGCCATCGGCGTGAACAGCACCCGCCCATCGCGGCGCAAGAACGGCCAGGTGACGCCGGCCCAGGTGCAGCGCGTGGCGCAGCGCCTGCAGGCCGCGCGCGATGCCCAGCTGCGCATCGTGCTGCTGCATCATCCTGTATGCGCCGTCGAAGAAAGCGATACCGCCAATCTGCTGATCGGCCGGGAGTTCGCGGTGCCTGCCTGGGTGGATGCCGGCGCCGACCTTATCCTGGGCGGCCATATTCATTTACCCTATGTGGTGCCTTTGTCCGGGCGCCTGGGCCGGCAGGCCTGGTGCGTGCAGGCGGGCACGGCCCTGTCCTGGCGCGTGCGCGGCGGTATTCCCAATTCGGTCAATCTGATCGATCATGAGAACCCCGGGCAATGCGTGGTGCGCCGCTGGGATTTCGATGCCGCGCGCTCCGGCTTCCAGGAGGTCGCCGCGCATCCACTGGCTCTTACGCGCCAGACAGCCCCTTTACCCATGGCCTGACGGCCGGTTCGCAATGAATGAATTCGCAGTCTGGGCAGCCGTCCATCCCTACTATTGGTTTTGCGGCTTGCCGCTATTGGCCGCCGGCCTGGCCTGGGTGTCCTGGCAGGCCCTGAGCGGCCAGGCCCCCGGACGCAGGCGCAGCGCCCTGTACGGCAGCTTTGCGCTGGGCATGGTGGTGCTCTTCCTGGCGCTGGCCGTGGCGGTCAGGCAGGACGACAGCAGCCTGGTCGCCTTCGATACCGCGCTGGCGCGGGGACTGAGCCTGTCCATGGCCACCGAATTACTGTGGCTGCTGTCATGGTTCACGCACTTGGGGGACCGCAGTTGGCTGACCGTGCTGGCCATGGTGATGGTGCTGGGCCTGCTCATGCGGCAGCGCTGGGGCCTGGCCATGGGCGCGGCGGCGGCCACCGCCGGGGGCGGCATCCTCAACTGGACGCTCAAGCATGCTTTCCAGCGCGTGCGGCCGGACTTCGGCCACGGCTTCAGCCATCCCACGGGCTTCAGCTTCCCGAGCGGTCATGCCTCGGCCTCCCTGGCCGTCTACGGGTTTGCCTGCTATCTGCTGCTGCGTCTGCTGCCGGAACGCTCGCAAGGGCTGTGCGTGGCCCTGACCGCCGCCCTGGTGGCCGCCATCGGCGTGAGCCGCGTGCTCCTGCAGGTCCATTACCTGAGCGACGTCGTGGCCGGTTTTGCGGTCAGCGCGCTCTGGCTCGCGCTCTGCGTCACGCTGACCGAACGGATGCTGCGCCGGCGATAAGCCCGGCCAGTTCGCCGGCCGCGGGCTGGCGGTAATCCGCGCCAGCCTGCCGGATGGCATGGGCCAGCATCCGGCCCCATTCGCCGGGGTGGGGGCAAAGATCGAGCACCTGCTTGCCCTCTAGCGGCGCGCCGACGGCGCCATCGCTATAGCGTTTGAGCACGCGATCGATCTCGCGCGGGTCGGGCAGCGCCAGGATGATGCGCTGCGATTCCCTGAGCGCCTCGGCCGCGCTGCCGGCCAGCGTGGCCTGGCCGCGGAAGGCTTCGCCGCGCTGCGGGTCGCGGTCGTAGACCGTGACGTCCCAATCCCGCGCCAGCAACTGGCGCGCGGCGCGCGCGCCCGCTTCGCCCAGCCCGATGATGCTGACGGTGTCCATCATGGCGCGGGCACCGACCAGGTGCTGACAATATGGGCCAGCGGCTCGCCGCCGTGCTCGGCGCGCAGCGTCACCTCGCCGGCCGTCAGGCGGCCTATCTTCAGGAGCCGGGCGTCGGCCAGCACGGCGCCGGCCGGCGTCTTGCGCAGGAAATTGATGGTCAGGCTGGCGGTGACGGCGCGCGGCTGGCCGGTGGCGCCGACGACCGCGGCATACATGGCCACGTCGGCCAGGCCCATGAGCATGGGGCCGGCCACGATGCCGCCCAGGCGCTGGTGGCTGGGGCTGGGCGGCAGGCGCAGCAGGGCGGTGCCCGGCCCGATCGCCTCGACTTCGATGCCCAGCACCTGGGCGAAGGGGTGCTGCTCGGCCAGCAGCTGGCGGAACTCGGGCACGCTTACCCGGGCGTTCGTGGTCGGTGTGTCCATCAGGATTGCTCCAAGACCTGGCAATAGTGCTCCAGCAGGGTTTCGGCGCGCTGGTGCAGGGATTTGACGCGGCGGGTATGGTGCAGCAGCAACAGACCCATCAAATAGGTAAAGACGTTCATTTCCTCGATCTGGACCCGGGCGGCCTCCCAGCCCTTGCTGGCGGCCAGGCCGGCGCCCAGCCGGTCCACGGCCTGGCGCAGCAGGGCATTGAGCGCCTCATCCATCTCCTTGCCCAGCCCCCGGGGCTGCAGGCCTCTATACAGATAGAGGCCAAGCGAGAATTCGGTTTCGCGGTCGGCGTAGTAGGCGAAGAAGCCTTCGATGGCCGCCCGCGCGGCCCGGGGCGCCGGCGCCTGGGCCAATTGCCGGTCCAGATGGGCCAGCAGGCGCGACAGTGAAGCCCGCAGCAGTTCGCCGTAGATGGCCTCCTTGCCCTCGAACCACGGGTAGATCGCTCCCGTGGTGCAGTCCGCCTCCTTGGCGATGGCGCGTATCGTGGTCTGCTCCAGCCCGTCGCGCGCGAACACGCGCTCGGCCGCGTCCAGGATGATCTGGCGCTTGAGCGCGGCCAGGCGGTCGGAGCGGGACAGGGCGGAGTCGGTCATGGGTGTGGGCGGATATCAATGTTCTTGCTGAATAACATTGTTATCCGAAAGAAAGGGTTTGACCAGCCCGGCCATCGGAACCGGCGCCCGCCGCCTATGAAGGCGGGCTAAGGGTAAGCCCGGAGCTGGTCTTGCTAACGGGGACGGGATGTTGCATCAAGCCAACAGTGCCCCGGTCAAGCGCGCCTTTTCTGCGTGTCTTCGTAGCCAGCCCCATGGATTTTTGATGCAATAGCGTCAACTTCCCTTCGCGGAGTTAGGGGGGCGGCAGGCTGGTCGTGCGGCGTTGCTGCTCTTGTCACTCAAATCTACGGAGATTTCTTAAATGAAAAAGACTCTGCTCGCTGCCGCCCTGCTCGCTGGCTTCGCTGGCGTTGCCCAGGCAGAAACGTCGGTGACCCTGTACGGCATCATCGATACGGGTATCGGTTACAACAAGATCAAGGGTGCTGAAGACTACGGCATTCGTGACGGTAGCCGCGTCGGCATGATCAACGGCGTGCAGAACGGCTCGCGCTGGGGTCTGCGTGGTACGGAAGATCTGGGTGACGGCCTGCAAGCCGTTTTCCAACTGGAATCGGGCTTTGACTCGGGTACCGGCCGTTCGGCTCAAAGCAGCCGCCTGTTCGGTCGTCAAGCCACGATCGGTCTGCAAAGCAACTCCTGGGGCCGTCTGGACCTGGGCCGCCAGACCAACATCGCCTCGAAGTACTTCGGTTCCATCGATCCGTTCGGCGCCGGCTTCGGTCAAGCCAACATCGGTACCGCTCTGAGCGCCACCAACACCGTCCGCTACGACAACATGGTCATGTATCAGACCCCGTCGTTCAGCGGCTTCCAAGCTGGTGTTGGCTACTCGTTCAACGCCGACAGCACCCGTGGCGCTGAAACCGGCTTCCGCACCGCCGACAACACCCGCGCCATCACCGCTGGTCTGCGCTACGTCAACGGCCCGCTGCAAGTCGCTTTCGCCTACGACCAGCTGAACGCTTCGAACAAGCTGCCCCAGGAAGATGTTGACGCCACCCCGCGTCAATACACCCTCGGCGGCGCCTACGACTTCGAAGTCCTGAAGCTGTCCCTGGCCTATGCCCGCACCACCGACGGCTGGTTCTCCTCGCCCTCCGTCAACGGCAACTCGCTGCTGGGCGGCGACGTTCCGACCTTCGCCGACGGCTTCAAGTCGAACTCGTACATGGTCGGTCTGTCCGCCCCGATCGGCGGCGCCAGCCAGATCTTCGGTTCGTGGCAGATGGTTGACCCGTCGAACGACAAGCTGACCGGCGGCGACGAGAAGATGAACATCTTCTCGCTGGGCTACACCTACGACCTGTCCAAGCGCACCAACCTGTACGCTTACGGTTCGTACGCCAAGAACTACGCCTTCCTGGATGGTGTGAAGAGCACCGCCGTGGGCGTGGGCCTGCGTCACCGCTTCTAATTGCCTGCGGGGCCTGGCCCCGCCTGCAATTATCAAGCACCCACAGGCGGGCCTTCGCTCCGCCTGTCAAAAAGCCACCCGCAAGGGTGGCTTTTTGCCTGATTGGAATACTCTATTCCAGCAATAGAGTTCAGCCGGAAGTCACCATGCAAATGCTACAATCTGAAGGTTTGCGCATTTGACGGACGCCCTGAATGAACCTGCAACAGTATTTTCCCGTCCTGCTGTTTATCGCCGTGGCCACGTTGATCGGCTTCGCGCTGATTACGGCCGGCTCTCTCCTGGGGCCGCGGCGTCCCTACGCCGAAAAGCTCTCCCCCTACGAGTGCGGTTTTGAAGCGTTTGAAGACGCCCGCATGAAGTTCGATGTGCGCTATTACCTGGTGGCCATCCTCTTCATCCTGTTTGATCTGGAAATCGCCTTTTTGTTCCCGTGGGCCATTGCCCATGGAACAGTCGGCCTCGTGGGCTTCTGGACGGTAATGGTCTTCCTGGCCGTGCTGACGGTCGGTTTCATCTATGAATGGAAGAAGGGCGCGCTGGATTGGGAGTGATGCACTCCGAGCACGCTAGCAGAGACGAATATGGCTATTGACGGCATTCTTAAGCAAGGTTTTATCACCACCAGCGCTGATAAGTTCATCAACTGGGCAAAAACCGGTTCGATGTGGCCCATGACCTTCGGTCTGGCCTGCTGCGCGGTGGAGATGATGCACGCGGGCGCGGCCCGCTATGACCTTGACCAATTCGGGATCATTTTCCGCCCCAGCCCGCGGCAGTCCGATCTGATGATCGTGGCCGGCACGCTGTGCAACAAGATGGGCCCGGCGCTGCGCAAGGTCTACGACCAGATGCCGGAACCGCGCTGGGTGGTTTCCATGGGCTCCTGTGCCAACGGTGGCGGCTACTACCACTACTCCTACTCGGTAGTGCGTGGCTGCGACCGCATTGTGCCGGTTGACGTCTACGTCCCCGGATGCCCGCCCACGGCCGAGGCGCTGGTCTATGGTCTGCTGCAAATGCAGAACAAGATCCGCCTGACCAACACGATCGCGCGCTAAGCCATAGCGCGGCCCGCCAGTGGCGCGGCTCCGTGCGGCGTAGCAGTACCGGTTTACCTATGCGTAAAAGATGATGACCAGGCTCGAAACCCTGAAAAACAACCTGCAGGCCACGCTCGGCCAGGATATCGCCCTGATCGAGGATCTCGGCGAACTGACGCTGGAAGTTCCGGCCGCCCAATGGCTGACGGTGTGCAACAAGCTGCGCACCGAGGCCGGCCTGCGGTTCGAAAGCTGTATCGACCTCTGTGGTATGGATTACCTGACCTGGGGCAACGGCAGCCGCGCCCAGCAGATCGAAGAGCAGGGCGGCGCGCAACGCGGCCGCTATGCCGTCGTGATCCATCTGCTGTCGATCGAACATAACTGGCGCCTGCGCGTGCGCACCTTCGCCACCGACGACGAGTTCCCCATCGTGGCCTCGCTGATCGAATGCTGGCCCGGCGTGAACTGGTACGAGCGTGAAGCCTTCGACCTGTACGGCATCGTCTTCGAAGGGCATCCGGACCTGCGCCGCATCCTGACCGATTACGGCTTCATTGGCCATCCTTTCCGCAAGGACTTCCCCCTTTCGGGCACCGTGGAAATGCGCTACGACCCCGAGCAAAAGCGCGTCATTTACCAGCCGGTCACCATCGATCCGCGTGAGATCACTCCGCGAGTCGTGCGTGAGGATTCTTACGGCATGGGGCGTTAAATCATGGCAGAAATCAAGAACTACACGCTCAACTTCGGCCCGCAACACCCGGCCGCGCACGGTGTGCTGCGCCTGGTGCTCGAGCTCGACGGCGAAGTGATCCAGCGCGCCGATCCGCACATCGGCCTGCTGCACCGCGCCACCGAAAAACTGGCCGAACACAAGACCTTCATCCAGGCGCTGCCCTACATGGACCGCCTGGACTACGTGTCCATGATGTGCAATGAGCACGCCTACGTCATGGCCATCGAGAAGATGCTGGGCATCGAGGCGCCGCTGCGCGCGCAATACATCCGCGTGATGTTCGATGAAATCACCCGCATCCTGAATCACCTGATGTCGCTGGGTTCGCACGCGCTGGACGTGGGCGCCATGGCGGTCTTCCTGTATGCCTTCCGCGAGCGCGAAGACCTGATGGACTGCTACGAGGCGGTCTCGGGCGCGCGCATGCACGCGGCCTACTACCGCCCGGGCGGTGTCTACCGCGACCTGCCGGACACCATGGCCCAGTACGGCGAGAGCAGCAAGTACCGCAGCGACAAGGAATTGCGCGCCATGAACGACGCGCGTTCGGGCTCGCTGCTGGACTTCATCGAGGACTTCACCAACCGCTTCCCGGCCTGTGTCGACGAGTATGAAACCCTGCTCACCGACAATCGCATCTGGAAGCAGCGCCTGGTGGGCATCGGCGTGGTCGATCCCGACCGCGCCAAGGCGCTGGGCTTTACCGGCCCGATGCTGCGCGGCTCGGGCGTGGCCTGGGACCTGCGCAAGACGCAGCCCTACGAAGTCTATGATCTGATGGATTTCGACGTGCCCGTTGGCGTGAACGGCGATTGCTACGACCGCTACCTGGTCCGCGTGGCCGAGCTGCGCGAGAGCAACCGCATCATCCGCCAGTGCGTGGAGTGGCTGCGCAACAATCCCGGCCCGGTCATGATCGAGAACCACAAGGTCGCGCCGCCCAAGCGCGCCGCCATGAAGAGCAACATGGAGGAGCTGATCCACCATTTCAAGCTCTTCACCGAAGGTTTCCATGTTCCTCCGGGCGAAGCCTATGCCGCGGTGGAGCACCCCAAGGGCGAATTCGGCATCTATCTGGTGTCCGATGGCGCCAACAAGCCCTACCGCCTGAAGATTCGGGCGCCCGGCTTTGCCCACTTGCAGTCGTTGGATGAGATGTCGCGCGGCCACATGATCGCCGACGCCGTCACCATCATCGGCACACAGGACATCGTTTTCGGCGAAATCGACCGCTGATTCTTCAGTCTAGAGCGCCCGCATAAATCCGGATTCAAACTATGCTGCTTTCCGCACAGGCCTACCAGAAGATCGACCGCGAACTCGCGAAGTTCCCGGCCGACCAAAGGCAGTCGGCCATCATGGCTTCGCTTGCCATCGCGCAAGAAGAGAAGGGCTGGTTGCCTGCCGAAATCATTGAAGACGTGGCCAAGTACATTGGCGTGCCGCCCATCGCGGTCCAGGAAGTCGCCACGTTCTACAACATGTTCGACGTCAAGCCCGTCGGCGCCCACAAGATCGCCGTCTGCACCAACTTGCCCTGTGCCTTGCGCGACGGCGAAAAGGCCGCCGACTATCTCAAGCGCAAGCTGGGCGTGGACTTCCGCGAGACCACGGCCGACGGCAAGTTCACCCTCATCGAGGGCGAGTGCATGGGCGCTTGCGGCGATTCGCCGGTGCTCATCGTCAACAACAAGCATATGTGCGTGCGCATGTCGGAACAGAAGCTCGACGCCCTGATCGACGGCCTGAAGTCGCAAGGAGAGTCGGCATGAACGCGCCGGAATTGTTCAAGCAGCTGGGCACCGGCCTGACGGCGGATCCGGGCGCCGACCTGTCCACCTCCATGATCTTCCATGGCCGCCACCTGGGTCCGCAGATCCTGGACGGCCTGGATGGCGCGAACTGGCGCCTGGCCGACTACGTCAAGCGCGGCGGCTACGAGGCCTTGCGCAAGATCCTGACCACCGGCATGAAGCCGGAAGACGTCATCGCCGAAGTGAAGGCCTCGGGCCTGCGCGGCCGTGGCGGCGCGGGTTTTCCCACCGGCCTGAAGTGGAGCTTCATGCCGCGCGCCTTCCCGGGCCAGAAATACCTGGTCTGCAATTCGGACGAAGGTGAGCCCGGCACGTTCAAGGACCGCGACATCCTGCGCTTCAATCCGCACATCGTGATCGAAGGCATGGCCATCGCCGCCTACGCGATGGGGATCAGCGTGGGCTATAACTACATCCACGGCGAAATCTTCGAAGTGTACGAACGCTTCGAAGAGGCGCTCGAAGAAGCGCGCGCCGCCGGCTTCCTGGGCGACAAGCTGCTGGGTTCGGATTTCAGCTTCCAGCTGCATGCCTTCCACGGCTACGGCGCCTATATCTGCGGCGAGGAAACGGCGCTGCTCGAATCGCTGGAGGGCAAGAAAGGCCAGCCGCGCTTCAAGCCGCCTTTCCCCGCCAGCTTCGGCCTGTACGGCAAGCCCACCACCATCAACAACACCGAGACCTTCGCGGCGGTGCCCTGGATCATCCGCAACGGCGGCCAGGCCTACCTCGAAGTCGGCAAGCCCAACAACGGCGGCACCAAGATCTTCTCGATCACCGGCGACGTCGAGCGTCCGGGCAATTACGAGATCCCGATGGGCACGCCGTTCTCCAAGCTGCTGGAGCTTGCCGGCGGCATGCGCGGCGGCAAGAAGCTCAAGGCCGTGATCCCTGGCGGATCGAGCGCCCCGGTGCTGCCGGCCGACATCATGATGGAATGCACGATGGACTATGACTCCATCGCCAAGGCCGGCTCCATGCTGGGGTCGGGCGCGGTCATCGTCATGGACGAGACCCGCTGCATGGTCAAGTCGCTGCTGCGCCTGTCGTACTTCTATTTCGAAGAAAGCTGCGGCCAGTGCACGCCCTGCCGCGAAGGCACGGGCTGGCTGTATCGCATGGTGCACCGTATCGAGAACGGCCAGGGCCGTCCGGAAGACCTGGACATGCTCGACAGCGTGGCCGGCAACATCATGGGCCGCACCATCTGCGCCCTCGGCGACGCCGCCGCCATGCCGGTGCGCAGCTTCATCAAGCATTTTCGCGACGAATTCGCGCACCACATCGAGCACAAGTCTTGTGTGGTCCCGCAATATCTGTAGGTCTCAGGAACAGCAATGGTTGAACTAACCGTCGACGGCAATAAAGTCGAAGTGCCCGAAGGCAGCATGGTGATGCATGCGGCCCAGAAGATCGGGCTTTACGTGCCGCATTTCTGCTACCACAAGAAACTGTCCATCGCGGCCAACTGCCGCATGTGCCTGGTTGAAGTGGAAAAAGCGCCCAAGGCGCTGCCGGCCTGCGCCACCCCCGTGACCAACGGCATGGTGGTGCACACCTGCTCCGAGAAGGCCAAGGCCGCCCAGAAGTCGGTCATGGAATTCCTCCTCATCAATCACCCGCTGGACTGCCCGATCTGCGACCAGGGCGGCGAGTGCCAGCTGCAGGATCTGGCGGTGGGTTATGGCGGCTCGTCCTCGCGCTATCACGAGGAAAAGCGCGTGGTCTTCCACAAGGACCTGGGGCCGCTGGTCTCGGCCGAAGAAATGTCGCGCTGCATCCATTGCACGCGCTGTGTGCGTTTCGGCCAGGAAATCGGCGGCATGATGGAACTGGGCATGCTCAATCGTGGCGAGCATTCCGAGATCACCTCCTTCGTGGGCCGCTCGATCGAGTCCGAACTGTCGGGCAATATGATCGACATCTGTCCCGTCGGCGCGCTGACCTCCAAGCCTTTCCGCTACAGCGCCCGCACCTGGGAGCTGGCGCGCCGCCGTTCCGTCAGCCCGCATGACAGCGTGGGCGCCAACCTGGTGGTGCAGGTCAAGGGCGACCGCGTGCTGCGCGTGGTGCCCTTCGAGAACGAAGATGTCAACGAATGCTGGATCAGCGATCGCGACCGCTTCTCCTATGAAGGCCTGAACACCGAAGACCGCCTGGCCGCCCCGATGATCAAGGGCACCGACGGCAAGTGGCAGGAAGCTTCCTGGGCCGATGCCCTGCAGGCCGTGGCCCAAGGCCTGTCGCGTGTGCGCGAAGGCTTCGGCGCCGGCCAGATCGGCGCGCTGGCGACCGAATACGCCACCACCGAAGAGTTCTCCCTGCTGGCGCGCCTGACCCGCGCCCTGGGTTCGGAGAACATCGATTTCCGCCTGCGCCAGACCGATGCCGGCTTCGACGCCGCTCTGTCGGGCGCGCCCTGGCTGGGCATGCCCCTGGCCGAGCTGGACAACCTGGACCGCGTCCTCGTGGTCGGTTCCTTCCTGCGCAAGGACCATCCCCTGATGGCCCAGCGCCTGCGCCAGGCCGTCAAGCGCGGCACGCAGGTGCTGCTGCTCGACAGCGCCGCCGATGATCCGCTGCTGCCGGTGAGCGCCCGCCTGACGCTGGCGCCCTCGGAACTGGCCCGCGGCCTGGCCGAAGTGGCCGTGGCCCTGGCCCAGCTCAAGCAGGCCGCCGTGCCGGCCGAGTTCGCCTCGGTCACGCCGGGCGAGGACGCCAAGCGCATCGCCGCCAGCCTGGCTTCGGGCAGCAATGCGGCCGTGCTGATGGGCAATCTGGCGGTTTCGGCGCCCAATGCCTCGACGCTGGCCGCCAATGGCCGCGCCATCGCCGAGCTGTCGGGCGCCAAGTTCGGCTTCCTGACCGCCGGCGGCAACACGGTGGGCGGCTATCTGGCCGGCGCCGTGCCGGGCCGCGGCGGCAAGACCGCCGCCCAGATGCTGGCCGAGCCCCTGAAGGCCTATGTCGTGCTGCACGCCGAGCCGGCGCTGGATGCCGACAACGGCCCGCAGGCCCTGGCCGCGCTGCGCGGCGCGCAATTCGCCGTGGCGCTGACCGCCTACCGCTCCTCGGCCGAGGACTGGGCCGACGTGATGCTGCCCGTGGCGCCGTTCACCGAAACCTCGGGCACCTTCGTCAACGCCGCCGGCGTGGCGCAGAGCTTCAAGGGCACGGTGGCGCCGTATGGTCAGACCCGTCCCGCCTGGAAGGTCCTGCGTGTGCTGGGCAATGTGCTGCATCTGGCCGGTTTCGAGGATGAAACCTCCGAAGCCGTGCGCGATGCCGCGCTGGCTGGCGGCGTCGAAGGCCGCCTGTCCAACGAGATCAAGGCCGCCCTTGGCCTGGGACAGCCGGCCGGCGCGCTGGAGCGCCTGGCCGATGTGCCCATCTACCGCAGCGACGCCATCGTGCGCCGCTCCGAGCCCCTGCAGGCCCACGTCGCCTCGCGCGCGCCCAAGGCGCGCATGAACGGCCGCACGCTGGCCGCTCTGGGCCTGGAAGCGGGCGCCAAGGTGCGCGTGTCCTCCCCGCAAGGCGCGGTGGAGCTCGAAGCCGCGCTGGACGACGCCGTGGCCGATAACGCCGTGCGCGTCGCCGCCGCCTTTGCGCAAACTGCCGCCCTGGGCGGCGCCTTTGGTCAAATCAGCGTGGAGCGTGCCTGATGGAATGGCTCAATGTTCTTGAAAGCCAGGGTCAGGCATTGCTGGGACCGACGGCTTGGTTGGTGATCTGGACGATCATCAAGATTGTCGGCATCGCGGTGCCCATCATCCTGTGCGTGGCTTACCTCACGTACTGGGAGCGCAAGATGATCGGCTGGATGCACGTGCGCCTTGGCCCCACCCGCGTGGGCTTCAAGGGGCTGCTGCAGCCTTTCGCCGACGTGTTCAAGCTGCTCACCAAGGAAGTGGTGGTTCCTTCCGAGGCCAACAAGATCCTCTTCATCGTGGCGCCCGTCGTGACGCTGATGCCGGCGCTGGCGGCCTGGGCCGTGGTGCCCTTCGGTCCCGAGGCGGTGCTGGCCAACGTCAATGCCGGCCTGCTGTACATCATGGCCATCACCTCGGTCGGCGTCTACGGCGTGATCGTGGCCGGCTGGGCCTCGAACTCCAAGTACGCCTTCCTGGGCGCCTTGCGGGCTTCGGCGCAGATGGTTTCCTACGAACTGGCCATCGGTTTCGTGCTGGTGACGGTCCTGCTGGTGTCCGGCAGCCTGAACATGAACGAAATCGTCATGGGCCAGGGCCGCGGCTGGTTCGCCGACCATGGCCTGACCTTCCTGTCCTGGAACTGGCTGCCGCTGCTGCCGCTGTTCGTGATCTATGTGATCTCCGCCGTGGCCGAAACCAACCGCCACCCCTTCGACGTGGTCGAGGGCGAATCGGAAATCGTGGCCGGCCACATGGTCGAATACTCGGGCATGGCCTTCGCGCTGTTCTTCCTGGGCGAGTACGCCAACATGATCCTGCTGTCGGCGATGGCCTCGATCATGTTCCTCGGCGGCTGGATGGCGCCCATCGACATCGCGCCGCTGAACTGGATCCCGGGCTGGATCTGGCTGGGCATCAAGACCTTCATCGTGGTGTCGCTGTTCATCTGGTTCCGCGCGTCGTTCCCGCGTTACCGCTATGACCAGATCATGCGTTTGGGCTGGAAGATCTTCATCCCGCTGACCGGCGTGTGGCTGGTCGTCGTGGCGATCTGGATGCAGACGCCCTGGAATATTTGGCGCTAAGGCGCCGGATCGAGGCTGGAAATGGAAGCGATCAAGGATTTTTTCGGCAGCCTGCTGCTGACCGAGCTGTTCAAGGGTATGCGCCTGACGGGCAAGTACTTTTTCAAGCGCAAGATGACCTTGCGCTACCCCATGGAGAAGACGCCGGCTTCGCCGCGTTTCCGTGGCCTGCACGCGCTGCGCCGCTACCCCAACGGGGAAGAGCGCTGCATCGCCTGCAAACTCTGTGAAGCGGTCTGCCCGGCGCTGGCCATCACGATCGAGTCGGATCAGCGCGAGGACGGCACCCGCCGCACCACGCGCTACGACATCGATCTGACCAAGTGCATTTTCTGCGGTTTCTGTGAAGAAAGCTGCCCGGTGGATTCCATCGTCGAAACGCATATTCACGAGTACCACGGCGAAAAGCGCGGTGATCTGTATTTCACCAAAGACATGCTGCTCGCCGTTGGCGACCGCTACGAAGCCGAAATCGCCCAACGCCGGGCCGAAGACGCGCCTTACCGTTGATCGCCAGGGTCTGATCCATGACTTTTACTTCTGTCCTGTTCTACTTACTGGCTTTCGTCCTGGTGGTGGCCGCCTTCCGCGTCATCACCGCACGTAGCCCCGTGACCGCCGTCCTGCACCTGATCCTGGCCTTCGCCAACGCGGCCATGCTCTGGATGCTGCTGGGCGCGGAGTTCCTGGCGCTGTTGCTGGTGCTGGTCTATGTCGGCGCCGTGATGGTGCTCTTCCTCTTCGTCGTGATGATGCTCGATATCCGTATCGATCACCTGCGCACCGGCCTGAAGACCTATCTGCCCCTGGGCATGGTCATCGGCCTGGTCCTGGTGCTGGAAATGAGCTTCGTGCTGTTCACGACCTGGGGCGACGCCGGCCCGCAGGTGGCCATGGCGGGCGACTACAACAATGCGCGCGCCCTGGGCGAGGCCATGTACACGCAGTACGTCTTCGGTGTCGAGGTCGGCGCCGCGCTGCTGCTGGTGGGCATGGTCGCCGCCATCGCGCTGACCCTGCGCCGCCGCCGCGACGCCAAGTACAACGATCCGGTCGCCGCCGTGCGCGTGCAGGCCAAGGACCGCTTCCGCATGGTCAAGATGAAGGCCCAGAGCGAGCGCGCCCAAGGCAATGCCGCCGAGCAAGGAGAAAAACAATGACCATCACCCTGGCCCATTACCTGATTCTCGGGGCGATCCTCTTCGCCATCGGCATCTTTGGCATTTTCCTGAACCGCCGCAACCTGATCATCCTGCTGATGTCCATCGAGCTGGTGCTCCTGGCCGTCAACATGAACTTCGTGGCGTTTTCGAGCTGGTTCGGCGATACAGCCGGCCAGGTGTTCGTGTTCTTCATCCTGACCGTTGCCGCCGCCGAGGCGGCCATCGGCCTGGCGATCCTGGTGCTGTTGTTCCGCAACCTGAACACGATCAACGTTGACGAACTCGATCGCCTGAAGGGCTGACGGGGTATTGGAAGAAAATGTCTAGCTCACCCAATCTCTATTTGCTTATCGCGCTGGCTCCGCTGGCTGGCGCGATCCTGGCCGGCCTGTTCGGCACGGGGTTCCTGGGCCGTCCGATCGGCCGCCGCGGCGCGCACTGCATCACCATCCTGTTCGTGGCGATCTCCGCCATCGGCTCGCTGGTGGTGCTGGGCGACGTGCTCAATGGCCACACTTTCGACGGCTCGGTCTACACCTGGACGCTGATCGGCAATACCAAGCTGGAAATCGGCTTCCTGATCGATCCGCTGTCGGCCATGATGATGGTCGTGGTGACGTCGGTTTCGCTGATGGTGCACATCTACACCATCGGCTATATGGCCGACGATCCCGGCTACCAGCGCTTTTTCGCCTACATCTCGCTGTTCACCTTCTCCATGCTGATGCTGGTGATGTCGAACAACATGGTGCAGCTGTTCTTCGGCTGGGAAGCCGTGGGCCTGGTCTCCTACCTGCTGATCGGCTTCTGGTACACCCGCCCGACGGCCATCTTCGCCAACATGAAGGCCTTCCTGATCAACCGCGTCGGCGACTTCGGCTTCGTGCTGGGCATCGGCCTGCTGTTCGCCTACGCCGGCACGATGCACTACGGTGAAGTCTTCGGCCAGGCCGACAAGCTGGCCGGCATGAAGCTGCCGGGCAGCGACTGGGCCCTGCTGACGGTGGCCTGCATCTGCCTGTTCATCGGCGCCATGGGCAAGTCGGCCCAGGTTCCGCTGCATGCCTGGCTGCCCGACTCGATGGAAGGCCCGACCCCGATCTCGGCCCTGATCCACGCCGCCACCATGGTGACGGCGGGCATCTTCATGGTCGCGCGCTTCTCGCCGCTGTTCGAGCTGTCCGATGTGGCGCTGTCCTTCATCATCGTGATCGGCGCCATCGGCGCGCTCTTCCTGGGCATCCTGGGCATCATCCAGAACGACATCAAGCGCGTGGTGGCCTATTCCACGCTGTCGCAGCTGGGCTATATGACCGTGGCGCTGGGCGCGTCGGCCTATTCGGTGGCGATTTTCCACCTGATGACCCACGCCTTCTTCAAGGCGCTGCTCTTCCTGGGCGCGGGCTCGGTGATCATCGGCATGCACCACGACCAGGACATCCGCAATATGGGCGGCCTGCGCAAGTACATGCCCATCACCTGGATCACCTTCCTGCTGGGCACGCTGGCCCTGGTCGGCACGCCGTTCTTCTCGGGTTTCTACTCCAAGGAACACATCATCGAGGCGGCCGGCGCCGCCAACGTCTGGGGCGCGAGCTTTGCTTACTACGCGACCCTGATCGGCGTGTTCATCACCTCGCTGTATTCCTTCCGCGTCTACTTCCTGGTCTTCCATGGCAAGGAACGCTTCCCGGCGCATGACGACCATGGCCACGGCCACGATGCCCACGGCCACGACGATCATCACCACGGCGGCAAGCCGCATGAGTCGCCCTGGGTCGTCACGCTGCCCCTGGTGCTGCTGGCCATCCCCTCGGTCGTCATCGGCGCCTGGGTGGTGGATCCCATGCTGTTCGGCAAGTTCTTCAATGGCGTGATCACGGTGCTGCCGCAGCACCCCGCCATGCACGAGCTGCACGAAGAATGGCACGGCTGGGTCGCCTTCGGCCTGCATGCCTTCCAGACGCTGCCGTTCTGGCTGGTGGTCGCCGGCGCGGTCATCGCCTGGTACTGCTACCTGATCAATCCCAAGGTGCCGGCCCGTATCCAGGCCAGCCTCTCGGGTCTGAACAAGGTGCTGGAGAACAAGTATTACGTGGACTGGGTCAACGAGCAGATCATCGCCCGCGGCGCCCGCTGCCTGGGCCATGGCCTGTGGCAGACCGGTGACCGCGGCCTGATCGACGGCCTGCTGGTCAACGGCAGCGCCCGTGTCGTGGGCTGGGTGGCCGCGGTCAGCCGCCACCTCCAGTCGGGCTACATCTATCACTACGCATTCGCGATGATCATCGGCATCATGGCGCTGGTGACTTTCTTTGTGCTGATTCCCCAATGATGGCAAGCGAAATGGCATCCAACAATTTCCCCTGGCTTACGCTTGCGATCTTCGTTCCGATCGTATTCGGTCTGCTGGTGCTGGCGCTGGGCCGAGACGACCGTCCCTGCCTGACGCGGGGGCTGTCGCTGATCGGCGCGGTCGCTGGCTTCCTGGTCACCATTCCCCTGTACACCGGTTTTGACAAGACCACGGCCGCGATGCAGTTTGTCGAGAAGGCCTCCTGGATCGAGTCCTTCAACGTCAACTACCACCTCGGCGTGGACGGCATCTCCGTCTGGTTCGTGCTGCTGACGGCCTTCATCACCATCATCGTGGTGGCGGCGGGCTGGGAAGTCATCACCAACCGCGTGTCGCAGTACATGGCCGCCTTCCTGATCCTGTCGGGCCTGATGGTGGGGGTGTTCGCGGCGCTGGACGGCCTGCTGTTCTACGTCTTCTTCGAGGCCACCCTGATCCCGATGTACATCATCGTGGGCGTCTGGGGCGGCCCGAACCGGGTGTATGCGGCCTTCAAGTTCTTCCTCTACACCCTCATGGGCTCGCTGCTGACCCTGGTGGCCTTCATCTACCTGTGGAATGCGTCGGGCGGCTCCTTCGACATCCTCACCTGGCAGCAGACCAAGCTGGGCTACACGCCGCAGATCCTGATCTTCGTGGCGCTCCTGGCGGCCTTCGCGGTCAAGGTGCCGATGTGGCCGGTTCACACCTGGCTGCCGGACGCCCACGTCGAGGCGCCCACGGGCGGTTCGGTGGTGCTGGCCGCCATCATGCTCAAGCTGGGCGCCTACGGCTTCCTGCGTTTCTCGCTGCCCATCGCGCCCGATGCCTCGCACAGCCTGGCTGGCATGATGATCGCGCTGTCGCTGATCGCCGTGATCTACATTGGCCTGGTGGCCATCGTCCAGGACGACATGAAGAAGCTGGTGGCCTACTCGTCGGTGGCCCACATGGGCTTCGTGACGCTGGGCTTTTTCATCTTCAACACGGCCGGCGTCGAAGGCGCCATCGTGCAGATGATCTCGCACGGCTTCGTGTCCGGCGCCATGTTCCTGTGTATCGGCGTGCTCTATGACCGCATGCACAGCCGACGCATCGCCGACTACGGCGGCGTGATCAACGTCATGCCGCGTTTCGCGACCTTCTTCGTGCTGTTCTCGATGGCCAACAGCGGCCTGCCCGCCACCAGCGGTTTCGTGGGCGAGTTCATGGTCATCATGGGCGCGGTCGAGCACAACTTCTGGGTGGGCCTGCTGGCCGCCACGGCCCTGATCCTGGGAGCTTCCTACTCTCTGTGGATGGTCAAGCGCGTGGTCTTCGGCGACATCACCAATGAGCACGTCCGTGAAATGTCCGACCTGAACCGCCGCGAGTTCTGGATTCTCGGTGTCATGGCGATCGCCGTGTTGTACATGGGGATCTATCCCAAGCCCTTTACCGATGTCATGCATGTGTCGGTGGAGGCCCTGCTGCAACACGTGGCCGTCTCGAAACTGTAAGACAAGACAATGATGCAATCCCACATCGATTTCGCTTTGGCCACACCGGAGATCCTGCTGCTGGTGCTGGCGCTGGCCGTGTTGCTCGTCGACGCGGTAAGCACCCATCCGGAACGCAAGACCACCTATGTGCTCACCCTGCTTACGCTGGCCGTGATGACGGTGGTCTCCCTGGTCCAATGGAACAGCGGCGTCAGCGGCAAGACCTTCAATGGCATGTATGTCACGGATGCGTTTTCGCATCTGCTGAAGATCACCTCCTATATTGCGGTGGGGGTCACCCTGGTCTACGGCCGGCTCTACGCGCAGGCCCGCGACATGCTGCGCGGCGGCGAGCTCTACGTCCTGACCCTCATGGCCCTGCTGGGTCAGATGGTCATGATCTCGGCGGGCAACCTGATCTCCATCTACCTCGGCCTCGAACTGATGTCGCTGGCCCTGTATGCGCTGATCGCGCTGCGCCGCGACAACGCCGTGGCCACCGAAGCCGCCATGAAGTACTTCGTGCTGGGCGCCCTGGCTTCCGGCTTCCTGCTCTATGGCATGTCCATGGTCTATGGCGCCACCGGCCATCTCGATCTGGCCGAGATCGCTCGCGTGATCGGCTCCGGCCAGGCCAAGGAGCTGCCCCTGGTCTTCGGCATTGTCTTCGTGGTCGCCGGCCTGGCCTTCAAGCTGGGCGCCGTGCCTTTCCATATGTGGGTGCCCGACGTCTACCAGGGCTCGCCCACGGCCGTCACCCTGATCCTGGGCGGCGCGCCCAAGCTGGCCGCCTTCGCCATGACGCTGCGCCTGCTGGTCGACGGCCTGCATGGCCTGGCCGCGGACTGGCAGCCCATGTTGATGATCCTGGCCGTGCTGTCGCTGGCGATCGGCAACCTGACCGCCATCGTCCAGACCAACTTCAAGCGCATGCTGGCCTATTCGACCATTTCGCACATGGGCTTCGTGCTCCTGGGCCTGATGGCCGGCGTGGTCGACGGCAAGCCCAATGCGGCATCGGCCGCCTACGGCGCTTCGCTCTTCTACATGATCACCTATGTGCTGACCACGCTGGCCAGCTTCGGCATTGTGCTGCTGCTGTCGCGCCAGGGTTTTGAGTGCGAGCACATCGATGACCTGAAGGGCCTGAACCGCCGCAGCCCCTGGCACGCCCTGATCGTTCTGCTGCTGATGTTCTCGCTGGCCGGCATTCCGCCGCTGGTGGGTTTCTACGCCAAGCTGGCCGTCCTGCAGGCGGTCATCGAGTCGGGCCACGTGGCCCTGGCCGTGGTGGCGGTGCTGTTTTCGCTGATCGGCGCCTTCTACTACCTGCGTGTGGTCAAGGTCGTCTACTTCGACGAGCCGGTGGCCGAAGCCGCTCCGGTCGCGGCCACCTGCGTGCAGCGCGGCCTGCTGTCGGTCAATGGCGCCTTGATCCTCATCCTGGGCATCCTGCCCGGCGGCCTGATGGCCCTGTGCGTGCAGGTCATCAAGAGCTCGCTGGGCAGCTGATCCCGCCGTGACGCAGACCCTGGCCGTCTGGTTGCTGATCGCGCTGGCCTTCGTCAGCGCGAATCTGCCCTTCCTGACGGACAGGGTTTTTGCCGTCTGGGCCCTGAAGCAGGGCAAGCCGGTGGCCATCCGCTTTCTGGAGCTGCTGGTGTATTACGGTATTGTCGGCCTGGCGGGCCGCGCCTTCGAGTCGGCGCTGGGCAATCCCTTTCCCCAGGCCTGGGAGTTCTACGCCATCACCCTGAGCCTGTACTTGGTGCTGGGGTTTCCGGGCTTTGTCTACCGCTACCTCTACCAGCGCAAGCGCGCGCGCCCCGCATAAAAAACGCCTCCCTAGGGAGGCGTTTTTCATGCGGGGCCGGCGGCGGCCTAGCCTTCGAACCAGTTCAGGACCCCGTCCAGACCGCTGACGTTTAGCGCATAAGGCGTCTGCTGGCGCACGATGGGCTTGGCATGGTAGGCGACCGCGTAGCGGGCGCGCGCCAGCATGAGCAGGTCATTGGCGCCGTCGCCCAGGGCAATGGTCTGCTCCTCGGTGGCGCCATGCCGGGCGGCGAAGGCCTGCAGGTGGCGGGCCTTGGCCGCGCCGTCCAGGATATCGCCCAGCACGCGGCCGGTCAGTTTGCCGTCGGCGTCGATTTCCAGCGTGTTGGCGTGCGCGCTGTCCAGCTTGAGGCGCGCGCGCAGGCGCTCGGTGAAAAAGGTGAAGCCGCCCGAGACCAGCAGGGTCTTGATGCCGGCGGCCTGCACGGAGGCCAGCAGCTGTTCGGCGCCGGGATTCAGGCGCAGACGCTCTTCATAGACGCGCTCCAGCACGGTGGCGGGCGTGCCCTGCAGCAGCGCCACGCGGCGGCGCAGGCTGTCGGCGAAATCCTTGATCTCGCCGCGCATGGCCGCCTCGGTGATCTGGGCGACCTTATCCCCCACGCCGGCGCAGGCGGCGATCTCGTCGATGCATTCGATGTTGATCAGGGTGGAGTCCATGTCCATGGCCAGCACCTTGCAGCTGGCCAGCGTCAGGCCGGCCGGCACGAAGGCGGCGTCCACGGCATTGCGTTCGGCCCATTCGCGCACGTCGGCGCGGCTGTCCGGGTCGTCCGCGACATTGAGCAGGCGCGCCGCGGTCGTGGTGATGCGGGCGATGCCCTCGGCCCGGGCGATCGCGCCCAGCTGTTCGGCATGATGGGCGGTCAGGCCCGGCGATTGGATGATGAGATTGGTGCGCATGGATAGGTGCGTAAGAAGTAGCCGGCTATTTTAGCGAGCGCAGCACGCCGCGCACCGCATCGGCGCGCGCGCTGACCTGCGGCGCGGTGATCTCGATGCGCAGCCTGTCCTGCCCGGAAAGTTTGATGTGGCGGTGTTTTTGCACCAATTCGATGATGCGCAGGGGATCGACCGCGGCCTTGGGGCCGAATTGCAGCAGCGCCTGGGTTTCGCTGACATCGATCTTGACGATGCCCAGCGGCTCGGCCGCCAGGCGCAGGCGATGGGTCATCAGCAGCGTCTGCGCGGCCTCGGGCAGCTTGCCGAAACGGTCGATCAGCTCTTCCTGGATGCGGATGAGGTCGTCTTCATCCTGGGCATGCGACAGGCGCTTGTAGATGGCCAGGCGGCCATGGACATCGGGGCAGTAGTCGGCCGGCAGCAGGGCGGGCGCATGCAGATTGACTTCGCAGGCCAGGTTGAAGGGCGCGTCCAGGTCGGGCTCCTCGCCGGCCTTCAAGGCCCGCACGGCTTCGCTGAGCATCTCGTTATACATGGAGAAGCCCACTTCCTGGATATTGCCCGACTGGGAGTCGCCCAGGATTTCGCCCGTGCCGCGGATCTCGAGGTCGTGCATGGCGAGATAGAAGCCCGAGCCCAGCTCCTCCATGGCCTGGATGGCTTCCAGGCGCTTCTTGGCGTTGGCGGTGATGGCATCCTCGCCAGGCGTGAGCAAATAAGCATAGGCCTGGTGGTGCGAGCGCCCGACGCGGCCGCGCAGCTGGTGCAGCTGGGCCAGGCCGAAGCGGTCGGCGCGATGGATCACGATGGTGTTGGCGCTGGGCACGTCGATGCCGGTCTCGATGATGGTGGTGCACAGCAGGACATTGAAACGCTGCTGGTAGAAGTCCTTCATCACCTGCTCAAGCTCGCGCTCGGGCATCTGGCCGTGGGCCACGCCGATGCGCGCCTCGGGCACGAGTTCTTCGAGGCGCGCCCGGCGGTTGTGTATGGTCTCGACCTCGTTGTGCAGAAAATAGGCCTGGCCGCCGCGCTTGAGTTCGCGCAGCAGGGCTTCGCGTATGGTGCTGCCGTCCTCGCGCCGCACAAAGGTCTTGATGGCCAGGCGCTTTTGCGGCGCGGTGGCGATGACGGAGAAATCGCGTATGCCCTCGAGCGACATGCCCAGGGTGCGCGGAATGGGCGTGGCGGTGAGCGTGAGCACGTCCACCTCGGCGCGCAAGGCCTTGAGCGTTTCTTTCTGGCGCACGCCGAAGCGATGTTCCTCGTCGATGATCACCAGTCCCAGGCGCTTGAAGCGCACGTCCTTGGACAGGATCTTGTGGGTGCCGATGACAATGTCGACGCGGCCGTCGTTGATGCCTTCGATGGCGGCGGCGACCTCCTTGGCCGAGCGGAAGCGCGAGAGCTCGACCACGCGCACGGGCCAGTCGGCAAAGCGGTCGGAGAAGGTCTGCGCATGCTGTTCGGCCAGCAGCGTGGTCGGGCACAGCAGGGCGACCTGCTTGCCATTGGCCACGGCCAGGAAGGCCGCGCGCAGGGCCACCTCGGTCTTGCCGAAACCCACGTCGCCGCAGACCAGCCTGTCCATGGGCTTGCCGGAAGTCATGTCCATGATGACGGCCTGGATGGCCGCGGACTGGTCGGGGGTTTCTTCAAAGCCGAAGCCTTCGGCGAAGACCTCGTAGTCCGATAGCGGCAGGTTGAAGGCATAGCCTTCGCGGGCGGCGCGCTGGGCGTAGAGCGCCAGCAGTTCGGCGGCGGTGTCGCGCACCTGCTTGGCGGCCTTTTTGCGCGCCTTGTCCCATTGCCCGGAGCCCAGCTGGTGCAGCGGCGCGGCCTCGGGATCGGCGCCGCTGTAGCGCGCGATCACGTGCAGCTGCGATACGGGCACATAGAGCGTGGAGCCGTTGGCGTACTCCAGATGGAGGAATTCCATCTCGCCTTCGCCCATGTCCATGTTGACCAAGCCATGGTAGCGGCCGATGCCGTGCTGGGCATGGACCACGGGATCGCCTTCGCGCAGCTCGGCCAGGTCGCGGACCATGGCCTCCACATTGCTGCTGCCTTCCTGGGCCCGCTTGCCGCGCCGCCGGGCGCCGGCATTGCCGGGATAGAGATCGTTTTCGGTCAGGAAGACCAGGCCGCCTTCGGTCAGCCCGAAGCCCGCCGCCAGCGGCGCGATGGTCAGGCCGAAGCTGGCGGGCGTCAGCAGGAAGGCGCCGATGTTGTCCGTCTGCTCGGCCGGGGCCAGGCCCTGTTCGGCCAGCATCTGGAACAGGGTTTCGCGCCGGCCCGCCGAGTCCGCGCACAACAGGATGCGGGCGCCCGGGCGCGAGACCAGGGCGCGCAGCTTGCCCAGGGGGTCGTCGGCGCGGCGGGCCACGGCCACGTCGGGCGCGGCGAGGAAGTCCGGGTGGGGCGGCTCGCCGGTCAGCGCCAGGCGCGCGAAATCCTTGAAACCCGCATAGAGGGCATCGCCGTCCAGGAACAAGGCCGACGGCGGCAGCACCGGACGCTCCCGGTCGCTTTTCAGGAAGTTGTAGCGGCTGGCCGTGTCCTGCGAAAAACGCTGGATGGCCTCATCGATATTGCCCAGCGTGACCGTCAGCGTGCCGGGGTTGAGGTAGTCGAACAGCGTGGCCGTCTGTTCGAAGAACAGCGGCAGATAGTATTCCACGCCGGCGAAGGCGATGCCGTTGCCGATGTCCTTGTAGGGCAGGGCGCGCGACGGGTCGCCTTCGAAGACCTCGCGGAAACGCGCGCGGAAATGATTGCGCGCCGCCTCGTCCATGGGGAACTCGCGCCCGGGCAGCAGCCGCACTTCGCCCACCGGGTAGAGGCTGCGCTGGGTGTCGACGTCGAAGGCGCGGATGGATTCGATTTCATCGTCGAACAGGTCCAGACGATAGGGCACGGCCGAACCCATGGGGAACAGGTCGATGAGCCCGCCGCGCAGGCAGAATTCGCCCGGCGCCGTGACCTGGGTCACATGGTTGTAGTTCGCCAGCGTCAGTTGCGCGCGCAAGGCGGCTTCGTCCAGCTTGTCGCGCTGCCGGAACGAAAAGGTGTAGGCGGCCAGGAAGGCGGGCGGCGGCAGACGGTACAGGGCCGTCGTGACGGGCACGGTCAGGATATCGACCGCCTCGGTCATGAGCGCGTGCAGGGTGTGCAGGCGCTCGGAGATCAGGTCCTGGTGCGGCGAGAAGGCGTCGTAGGGCAGGGTTTCCCAGTCAGGGAGCTGCCGCACGCGCAGTTCCGGCGCGAAGAGGGGGATTTCGTCGGCCAGGCGCTGGGCTTGCAGCGGATCGGCGGCCAGCACGACGATGGGTTTGCGGGCCTGGCGGGCCAGATCGGCCAGCAGCCAGCCGTCGCCCGAACCGGGGGGGCAAGGCTGGACATAGCGCGTCCCGGGTTTGAGGGCGGCCAGGGTGGCGGGCGTGGAGGGCAGCTGCGTATCCACTGCGGCGGGGGTCGAGGAGTCATGCATTGCCGGGAAATTATAAAATCTCCTGATCATGTCTGAATCCTTGATCGCAATTGTGCCCGCCGCCGGCGTGGGCAGCCGGGCCGGCCGGACCGGCCAGGATGCCCTGCCCAAGCAATATCGTCCGCTGGGCGGCCTGCCCATGCTCAGGCGCGCCGTGCTCGCCCTCCTGGCCGATGCGCGGATCGCGCAGGTGAGGGTGGCCGTCAGCCCCGGGGACGGCTGGGTGGAACAGGCCCTGCAGGGCTTGCCGCGCACGGTATGGCGTCCTTGCGGCGGCCCCACGCGCGCCGATACCGTGGCGGGCGCCCTGGCCGATGCCGCGCTGGAGGACGACGCCTGGGTTCTGGTGCACGATGCCGCCCGTCCGGGGCTGCCCGCCGAGGCGCTGGGCCGGCTGATCGACGCCTGCCTGGGCGACGAGGTCGGCGGCTTGCTGGCACTGCCAGTGCCCGACACCGTGAAGGCGGCCCAGCCGGGCGGGCAGGGCGCGCCTCATGTGCGCGCCACGGTGGACCGCGAAGGCCTCTGGCTGGCCCAGACGCCGCAGATGTTCCGGGCCGGGCGCCTGCGCCAGGCGCTGGCGCAGGCGCGCGAGCGCGGGCTGGCCGTGACCGACGAGGCGTCGGCGATCGAGGCGCAGGGGCTGGCGCCGCGCCTGGTGACCGGTTCGGCGCGCAACTTCAAAGTGACCTGGCCGGATGATTTCGCATTGATGGAAAAATGGTTATGACGATTCCTTTTCGCATCGGACAGGGCTTTGACGTGCACGCCCTGGTCACCGGCCGCCCGCTGATCATCGGCGGCGTGCGCATCGAGCACACCCACGGCCTGCTGGGCCATTCCGATGCCGACGTGCTGCTGCACGCCGTGACCGACGCGGTGCTGGGCGCGGCCGGCCTGGGCGATATCGGCCGCCATTTTCCCGATACCGATCCGCGTTTCAAGGGCGCGGACAGCCGGGTGCTGCTGCGCGAGGCCATGGCCCGCGTGCGCGAGGCCGGCTGGCAGGTGGTCAACGTGGACGCCACCGTGCATGCCCAGGCGCCCAAGATCGGCCCGCATGCCGCGGCCATGGTGGCCAATATCGCCGCCGACCTGGGCGTGGAGCCGGGCGCCGTCAACGTCAAGGCCAAGACCAACGAGGGCCTGGGCTATCTGGGGCGCAAGGAAGGCATCGCGGCCACGGTGGCCGCGCTGATCGCCCGCGCGGACTGACGCCTGGCCCTGCCGCGGACGAAAAAATACCGGCTCCATGAGCCGGTATTTTTTTTTTGCCTGAGGCGGATTACTTGCCCTGGGCGGCCAGGGCCTGCGCGGCGGCGTTGATCACCGAGGCGATGCGGCCGGCATCGCGCAGCTGTTCGGTGGACAGGCCGTCGTTCTTCAGGTTTTCGTAGTGCGATTGCACGCAGAAATGGCATTTGCCAATGATGGAGGCCACCAGCGCGAAGAGCTCGAAACGCTTTTTCTCGACGCCGCCATGCGTGGCATAGGCATTCATGCGCAGCTGCGCCGGCAGGCTCTTGAGCTGGGCGTCGCCGCTCATCTCCACATAGGGATACCAGGTGTTGTTCATGCCCATGAGGGCCGCGGCCGTCAAGGCGCCGTTGGCGTCGGCCTCGGACAGGGCGCCCTTGAAGGCATTGACCAGAAAGGCGTTGCCCGAAGCGTAGGCGGCGGCCAGGGCGGCGCCCAGCGCGTCTTCCTGAGGCAGGGTGGAGCGGGCAATCACGCTATCCAGATTCAGGCGAATATCCTTGGCCCAATCCGGCAGTTGATCCTTGATCGTAGAAAGGAATTCCATAGTTTTTACCTATAGTCTGGAGGGAGAAAAGGCCCGGACGAGCCGGGCCCCTTGGCATTACAGCGTCGCGCCACCCACGGAGCGGTTGCACGGGCAGAGTTCGTCCGTTTGCAGGCCGTCCAGCAGACGCAGCACTTCTTCAGGGTTGCGGCCGACGTTCAGGTTGTTGACCGAAACGTGTTGGATGGTGTTGTCGGGGTCGACGATGAAGGTGGCGCGCAGCGCAACGCCGGCACCCTTCTCGCGCACGCCCAGCTGGTCGATCAGCGCGCCGGTGGTGTCGCCGAATTGGTAGTGACCCAGCTTGTTCAGGTCCGGGTGCTCACGGCGCCAGGCCAGCTTGACGAATTCGTTGTCGCTCGAACCGCCCAGCAGGACGGCGTCGCGGTCTTCGAAATCCTTGGCCAGCTTGTTGAAGCCGACGATTTCGGTCGGGCACACGAAGGTGAAGTCCTTCGGGTAGAAATAGATCACCTTCCACTTGCCGGGGAACGAGCTTTCGGTGATTTCTTCAAAGGCGGAAACGCCGTTTTCTTCGTGCTGATTGAAGCCGGGCTTGACGCCGGTGACCTTGAAAGGCTCGAGTTTGTCGCCAACAGTTTTCATGTGGTGCTCCCAATAAGTTGTTGGTGGAGGTGGGGGGTCAGCCCCAAACCAACAATTTTACGCTATTGATTGGCCGTGTCTAATTGATAATTTCTAAACTTGGCTTTGGGCAACTCTATCCTGGCGGTCAGGCCGCCGCCGGGCCTGGGCAGCATCTTGAGCGAGCCGCCGACATGCTTGAGCAACCGCTCGACGATGGCCAGGCCCAGTCCCGCGCCGCTGACGCCGGTGCGCGCCGCCTCGCCGCGCGAGAACGGCCGCAACAGCCGCTCCACCTCTTCGGGCGCGATGCCCGGGCCGCGGTCGGCGACCTCGATGGCCAGCGTATTGCCTTCGGATTGCACCGTCATGACCAGATGGGCCAGGCCATCGGTCGAGCGGCCGTAGCGCCGCGCGTTTTCGATCAGGTTGCCGACGATGCGCTTCAGGTCGAGGGCGGTGATGCGGGCGCGCAGGCCGGGTTCGATGCTGGCTTCGAGTTCGCCGCCCAGCGAGGCGGTGTGGCTGCGCTCGCGCTCGTACAGCTCGGTCAGCACGGAGGAAATATCGGTGGCCAACTGGGGCAGGGTGCCCGCCGGGCGCGCATATTCCATCAGCTGGCCGATACTGTGATCGATCTGGCCGAGGTCTTCGTCGATGGCCTGCCGGGCATCCTCGGACACGCCGCTCATTTCGATTTCCAGGCGCATGCGCGCCAGGGGCGTGCGCAGATCGTGCGAAATGCCGGCCAGCATCAGCTCCCGGTCGGCCTCGGCCTGCCGCAAGTCCTTGGCCATCCGGTTAAAGGAGGCATTGAGGTCGCGTATTTCGAGCGGCCCTTGCTCGGGCAGCGGCGCGGGCGTCTCCCCGCGCGACAGCACCTGGGCCGCGCGCGCCAGCCGCGAGAGCGGCCGGTTCACAAAGCCCACGCTGACCGCCGCGCCCACCAGGGAGAGCAGGAGCGCGGTGGCGCCCCAGCCCAGCCATTCGATGCCGCCCGTCAGGCCGATCTGCTCGCGCTCGAACACCAGCCAATACAGGTCCTGGTCGATCCGGAAGCTCACCCAGAAACCCGGGACCTGGTTCACGCCCCAGGCGATCTGGGTCTCCGGGCCGAAACGGGTGCGGATGTGCTGCGCCACGCGCTGCCAGTAATCATCGTCCGGCAGGGCTTCGCTGAAGTCCGTGATCTCGCGCGGGTAGACCTGGATGCCTTCATTGGTGGCCAGGTCCAGCAGCAGCTTGCTGCGCTCATCGGCATGGGAATAGATCAGCGCGGTCCGCGTGATATTGACCGCCGTGATCACCCGCTGCGCCATCTGGTTGGCGCGCGGGCCCAGCTCCATGCTGAAAAACACCTGCAGCCAAGCCGCCAGGCTCACCAGCATGAGCGCGGCCAACAATAAAAAGGTGCGCCCGAACAAGCCGAGGCGCAACCCTGAGGTGAGGTTTTTTAGACTTTTCTGCAATCGGGGCACGAGGCTTTGCTCCTGCCCGGGGCGGCTCGCTGGATCAGCTGCCACCATCCGGAACGAAGACATATCCCAGGCCCCAAACGGTCTGAATGAAGACGGGTTTGGAAGGATTGGGTTCGATCAGCTTGCGCAGGCGCGAAATCTGCACGTCCAGGCTGCGATCGAAGGCCTCGTATTCGCGGCCGCGGGCCAGCTCCATGAGCTTGTCGCGGGACAGCGGAATCTTGGGGTGGCGCGCAAAGACCTTCAGGACCGAGAACTCGCCGGTCGTGATGGGCACTTGCTCGCCGTTGCGCGTCAGGGTGCGGGTCGAGAGGTTCAGCACATAGGGGCCGAAGGCGATCGACTCGTTTTCCTGGCTGGGGGCGCCCGGATGCTCTTCCGTGCCGCGGCGGCGCAGGATCGCATTGATGCGGGCCAGCAGTTCGCGCGGGTTGAAGGGCTTGGACAGGTAATCGTCGGCGCCCATTTCCAGGCCGACGATGCGGTCGATTTCCTCGGCCTTGGCGGTCAGCATGATGATGGGCGTGTTGTCGTGGCCGCCGCGCAGCCGGCGGCAGATAGACAAACCATCCTCGCCCGGGAGCATCAGGTCGAGGACGAGCAGGTCAAAGTGTTCGCGCTGCCAGAGCTTGCCCATTTCCTTGGCATCCTCGGCCACGAAGACATTGAACCCTTGTTCCGACAGGTAGCGGCGCAGCAGATCGCGCAGTCGCGGATCATCATCGACGACCAGGATCTTGCGGGTGGGGGTGGTGTTTTGCGTGTTCATGGCCGAAAATGTAACAGTGACAAGAACCGGCGGCTAGTGGGTATTCACAAGATATTACACATTGCACCCTGCGGTTGAAATCTCCCTTACATCGGGGGCACTTAGGGCCGATTTCGTACAATTAGGCGCTATGGACCTGAACCTGCTCGCCTTTGAAACATCTTCCTCGCGCTGCGGCGTGGCCTTGCTCGTCCGGCGGGCGGATACGGAGCATCTGACCGTCCTGGAGCACGAAGGGGCCCAGGAACACGCCGAACGCCTGCTGCCCATGGCGCGGCGCCTGCTCGACGAGGCCGGCCTGGCCGCCGCCGCGCTGCACGGCGTGGCTTTCGGCCAGGGGCCGGGCGGCTTTACCGGACTGCGGGTGGCTTGCGGCGTGGCCCAGGGCATGGCGATGGGGCTGGACATCCCCGTGCTGCCCGTGGTGTCGCACATGGCCGTGGCCGAGGCGGCCGGAGCCCTGTACGGCCAGGCCGTGCTGGTGGCCCTGGACGCGCGCATGGAGGAGGTCTATGCCGCCGTCTACCGCCGCGTGCCGAGTCCGCAGGGACCGGCCTGGGAGACCCTGCAGCCGCCATTGCTGATCGCTGCCGCCGAGCTGCTGCCCTGGGCGCGGCACCAGACGGCGCTCTGGCGCCTCGACGGCCCGCCGCTGCTGGCCGGCGATGCCTGGGCCGCCTATCCCGAGGCCATGCAGGCGCCGGCCGGCTGGCCCGCGAGCCCGGCGGCGCGGCCCCAGGCGGCGGAGGTGGCCCGCCTGGCCGAGCGCGACTGGGACCGCGGGCTGACGCTGGCGCCCGAGCTGGCCGCCCCGCTCTATGTGCGCGACAAGGTGGCCTTCACCACGGCCGAGCGCGAGCGCGGCCTGGGCGGCAACCCGCGCGCCGAGCCGGCCGTCGTGGCGGCGCGGCCGCCGGTGGCCGAGGCGGGGCCCGTGACGCTGCAGCCCATGACGGCGGAGGATTTGCCGGCGGTGGCGGCGCTGGAAGCCCGGGTGCAGGCCTTTCCCTGGACAGAAGGCAATTTCGGCGATGCCTTGGCCGCCGGCTACGACTGCTGCGTGCTGCGCAGCGCCGGACAGCTCGTCGGTTTCTGTGTGCTCATGCACGCGCCTGATGTGTCCCATATTCTTGTCATCGCGGTGGACCGCCATAGCCAGCGCCAGGGGCTGGGCCGCCGTCTGATCGCCTGGAGCGCCGCCCGGGCCCGCGCGCATGGGGTGCCGGCCCTCTTGCTGGAAGTCCGGCCGTCCAATGAGACCGCGCTGGCCTTCTATGCCGACCAGGGTTTCCTGCGCGTCGGCCTGCGCAGGGATTACTATCCGGCGGGTCAGGGCAAGCGCGAGGATGCTTGGGTAATGCAGAAAGAACTTCCGCCCGAGGCGGCCGCATGATGGCCGAGCTGCGTGTCAATCCGCTGCAGCGCCTCTGGCTGCGCGAAATCGGCATCGAAAAGACCTGGCTGCGCGGCGCGCCGGACAGCGCGCCGGCGCCCGCGCGCGACGTCCAGGCGCGTCCCGCGGTCACCGCGCAGGCGCCGCCCGCGGCCCGCTCCGCGCCCGAGGCACCCCGGCCGTCCCGGCCCGAGCCTCGGCCCGCTTCCAAGCCCGAACCGGCGCCCACGGTGGCCGAGGCCTCGGCGCCGGCCAGCGCCGGCATCGAGGTGGCAAGGCGCGTGGCCGGCTTCGATCTGGCGCAATTGCAGCAGGAGGTGCTGGCCTGCACGGCCTGCGGCCTGTGCCAGGGCCGCAAGCATGCGGTGTTTGGCGATGGGGCCCGGCCGGCGCGCTGGCTGGTGGTGGGCGAGGCGCCCGGCGAGCAGGAAGACCGGCGCGGGCTGCCCTTCGTGGGCCGTTCCGGCCAGTTGCTCGACGCCATGCTGGCCTCGGTGGGCATGAGCCGCGAGCGTGACGTCTTCATTGCCAATGTGATCAAGTGCCGCCCGCCCGGCAACCGCAATCCCAAGCCCGAGGAAATCGCCGCCTGCAGTCCCTACCTCATGCGCCAGATCGCCTTGCTGGAACCCGAGCGCATCCTGGTGCTGGGGCGTTTCGCGGCCCAGACCCTGCTGGGCACGGATGCCACCATAGGCAGCCTGCGGGGGCGCAGGCATGTCCTGAAGACCGAGGCGGGACGGGAGATCCCGGTGGTGGTGAGCTACCACCCGGCCTATCTGCTGCGCAGCCCCTCCGAGAAGGCGCGGGCCTGGCAGGACCTGCAGCTGGCCCTGCGGGCCGCTTGAGGAGGGGGCCCGGGCTCAGTGCAGGGAGTCCAGGGCCTTGCCGTGGCCTTCCTGGCCGATCTGCTCGTGCAGTTCGGGATGCTGGGCGAGGTTGCGCTTGCTCCAGCGCATGAAGATCAGCATCAGCACCGTCACGATCAGGCCGAAGATCACGATCACGGTGTTGATGGACATGTCCAGCCACAGCATCAGGGTATAGGCCGCCACCATGAGCAGGATATTGAGCTGCTCATTGAAGTTCTGCACGGCGATGGAGTGGCCCGCCGACAGCAGCACGTGGCCGCGATGCTGCAGCAGGGCGTTCATGGGCACGACGAAAAAGCCCGCCAGCCCGCCCGTGACCAGCAACAGCAGATAGACGCTCCAGGGCGAGTAGACCAGGGGCATGAGCAGGACCACCAGGCCCATGGCCGCGCCCACGGGCAGCACGCACAGCGCGCGCCGCAAGGGGATGCGGCCGGCGGCCACCGAGCCGATGACCGTGCCCAGGGCGGCCACGCCCATGAGGATGGAGGCCTGGTCCAGGCGGTAGCCCAGGTGGCTGCGGCCCCATTCGATGACGATGAGCTGCAAGGTGGCGCCGGCGCCCCAGAACAGCGTGGTGACCGCCAGCGAGATCTGGCCCAGCTTGTCGCGCCACAGCACGCGGACATAGCCGGCGAAGGTGCGCACCAGCTTTACCGGGTTTTTCTGCTGCGGCGGATAGCGCACATGGGTGTTGGGGATCAGCAGGTTGCACAGCGCGGCCAGCAGGTAGACCAGGGCGATGACCAGGATGGCCGCCTCGGCCGGCGTGCGCACCAGCTTGCCCAGGCCCGGATGGTGCAGCAGCACATCGGAGACGGTGGGCGAGATCAGGGCGCCGCCCAGCACGGTGCCGATGATGATGGACAGCACGGTCAGGCCTTCGATCCAGCTATTGCCCTTGACCAGCATGTCGGGCGGCAGCATCTCGGTGACGATGCCGTACTTGGCGGGGGAATAGGCGGCCGCGCCGATGCCGACCAGGCCATAGGCGCAGCAGACCAGATAGGTCTGGTAGGCCTGCGGCACGCCCAGGCTGGCATAGGAGAACATCAGCAGGCAGCCCGCGACCTTGAGCGCATTGGTCACGAACATGACGCGCCCCTTGGGGTAGGAGTCGGCGAAAGCCCCCACGAAGGCCGCCAGCACCACATAGGCGAGGGCGAACGACCATTTCATCAGGGGGGCCATCCAGTCCGGGCCGCTGAGTTCCAATATCAGGGCGATCGCGGCAATGAATAAGGCATTGTCCGCCATCGAAGAGAAGGCCTGGGCGGCCATGACCAGATAAAACCCGCGTTTCAAGAATGTCCCCGCTGCGCCCGGCCCGAACGCGGCCGAATTGTTGAATTCAGTGTCAGATTGAGAGTGTCAGCGAGTATAGCGTCCACTCCCCGGGAGCGCGCGTCGGCGTTTCCCCCTGCCCGGGGCGGGCGCCGGCCTTTTCTGCGCAAGCTCCTGGGGTATCATACGACCGTTACCAGACCGGCCTTCGTGGCCGGTTTGCCAATCTGTGCGGCAGGTCCGTTCAACGCCCCTCGTTCAACCTACCCGGTCCGTCATCTCCAGTGCGCCTCACCCAACTCAAACTCGCCGGCTTCAAGTCTTTTGTCGATCCCACCGTGATTCCCGTGCCCAGCCAGCTGGTCGGCGTGGTGGGTCCGAACGGCTGCGGCAAATCCAATATCATCGATGCGGTCCGCTGGGTGCTGGGCGAGGCCAAGGCCTCCGAACTGCGCGGCGAATCCATGCAGGACGTCATTTTCAATGGCTCCGGCAACCGCAAGCCCGCGGCCCGCGCCTCGGTGGAGATGGTGTTCGACAACAGCGAGGGCCGCGCGGCCGGCCAATGGAGCGCCTACGCCGAGATCGCGGTGCGGCGCGTGCTGACCCGCGACGGCACCAGCAGCTACTACGTCAACAACCAGCAGGTGCGGCGCCGCGACATCCACGATATCTTCCTGGGCACCGGCCTGGGCGCGCGCGGCTACGCCATCATCGGGCAGGGGATGATCAATCGCCTGATCGAGGCCCGGCCCGAAGAATTGCGCGTGTTTCTCGAAGAGGCCGCCGGCGTGTCGCGCTATAAAGAGCGCCGGCGCGAAACCGAGAACCGGCTGTCCGACACCCGCGAAAACCTGACCCGCGTCGAAGACATCCTGCGCGAACTGGGCAGCCAGCTCGAGAAGCTGGAGGCCCAGGCCGAGGTCGCCAAGCAATACCGCGATCTGCAGGCCGATGGCGAGAAAAAGCAGTTCGCGCTGTGGTTCCTGAAGGAAAGCGGGGCGCGCGATGAGCGCGACCGCAAGAACCAGGAAATGGCCGAGGCCCAGAACAAGCTGGAGGCCGCGATCGCCGAGCTGCGCGCCGGCGAGGCGGCCCTGGAGTCGCGCCGCCAGGCGCATTACGCCGCCAGCGACGCCGTGCACCATGCCCAGGGCCAGCTCTACGAAGCCAATGCCCAGGTCAGCCGCCTGGAGGCCGAGATCCGCCATGTCGTGGATTCCCGCAACCGCCTGCAGGCGCGGCGCGATCAGCTGGTGGCCCAGATCGAAGAATGGAACAGCCAGCAGGAGCACTGCACCGAGCAGATCGCCGCCGCCGAGGATGATCTGGCCAGCGCCGCGGCGCGCACCGAAGAGGCCCGCGCGGCGGCCGAGGACGCCCATGCGGGCCTGCCGGCCATCGAAGCCCGCGTGCGCGAAGCGGCCGCCGGCCGCGACGAAATGCGCATGGCCCTGGCGCGGGTCGAACAGAATCTCGCCCTGGCGGCGCAAACACAGCGCGATGCCGACCGCCAGCTGCAGGCGCTGGAGCAGCGCCGCGAACGCCTGCAGCAAGAGCTGCGCGAATTGCATACGCCCGATCAGGCCCGCCTGGAACAATTGGCGGGCGACCGCTATGCCGGCGAAGAACAACTGGAAGCCGCCCAGGCGGAACTGGCCGCCCTGGAAGGGCGCGTGCCCGAGGCCGACGCCGAGCGCGGCCGCGTCCAGGCCGCGGCCCAGCAAGAAACGCAAAACCTGGCGCGCCTGGATGCGCGCCTGACCGCGCTGGTCAAGCTCCAGGAAGACGTGCAGAAGCAGGGGGCGCTGGAGCCCTGGCTGGCCAAGCACGAGCTGGCCGGCCTGGGGCGCCTGTGGCAGAAGCTGCATATCGAGCCCGGCTGGGAGGCCGCGCTGGAGGCGGTGCTGCGCGAGCGCATGGCCGCCCTGGAAGTCCGCAACCTGGACTGGACCCGCGCCTTCGCCGATGATGCGCCGCCCTCGCGCCTGGCCTTCTACCAGACGCCGCCGGCCGCGCCGGCGCCGGCCGCCATGGCCGGCTTCACGCCCCTGGCCAGCCTGTTGCGCATCACCGATCCGGATCTGCGCGCGCTGCTCAATGACTGGCTGCGCGGTGTCCATATCGCCAATGATTTCGCCCAGGCCCTGGCCGCGCGGGCGACGCTGCCGGCCGGCGGCGTGCTGGTGGTCAAGGCGGGGCATCTGGTCGACGCCCACAGCGTGCGCTTTTATGCGCCCGACTCCGAACAGGCCGGCATGCTGGCCCGCCAGCAGGAAATCGAAAACCTGCAGCGCGAAATCAAGGCCCAGCAATTGATCGCCGACCAGGCGCGCGGCGCCGTGGCGCGCGCCGAGGCGGCCTGGCAGCAGGTGTCCCAGGCCCTGGGGCCGGCCCGCCAGCGCGTGGGCGAATTGACCCGGCGCCTGCATGATGTGCAGCTGGAGCATTCCCGGCTGCAGCAGCAGGCCGAGCAATCCGGCGAGCGGGCCAAGCGCCTGCGCGAGGATCTCCAGGAACTGGCCGCCCAGGAAGAAGACCTGCGCGCCACCCGCGAGGAAGCCGAGGCGCGCTTCGAGGCGCTGGACACCGAGCTGGCCGAGCATCAAGGGCGTTTCTCCGATGCCGAAATCGACGGCGAAAGCCTGGCGGCGTCGGCCGAAGCCGCGCGCGCGCGGCTGCGCGAACTCGAACGCGGCGCCCAGGAAGCCGAATTCGCCGAGCGCGGCATCCAGGCGCGCATCACCGATCTGCAGCGCAACCGCCAGCTGGCCATGGACCAGAGCCAGCGCGCCGGCACCGAGCTCTCGCAGCTCGAAGTCGATCTTTCCGAGCTGGACGCCTCGGCCACCCAGGCCGGCCTGCAGGACGCGCTCGAACAGCGCGCCGAGCGCGAAGAGGCGCTGACGCGGGCGCGCCAGGAGATGGACAACCTGGCCGCGCTGCTGCGCGGCGCCGACGAGGATCGCCTCCAGCAGGAGCGTCTGCTGGAGCCTCTGCGCGCCCGCATCACCGAGCTTCAGCTGCAAGAGCAGGCCGCCCGGCTGGCCGAAGAGCAATTCACCGAGCAGCTCAATGCCCGCGAGGTGGACCGCCAGGCCCTGGCCCAGGAGCTGGCCGCCATGCCCGAAGAGTGGCGCCGCGCCAGCTGGCTGCAGTCCGAGGTCGGCAAGATCTCACGCCAGATCGACGCCCTGGGCCCGGTCAACCTGGCCGCCCTGGACGAGTTGAGCACCTCGCGCGAGCGCAAGACCTTCCTCGATTCGCAGCAGCAGGACTTGATGACGGCTATCGAGACGCTGGAGGACGCGATCCGCAAGATCGACCGCGAAACCCGCGAGCTGCTGCAGGAGACCTTCGATACGGTCAATGGCCATTTCGGCGAGCTCTTCCCCAAGCTGTTCGGGGGCGGGGAGGCCAAGCTCACCATGACGGGCGACGAGATCCTGGACGCCGGCGTGCAGGTGATGGCCCAGCCGCCGGGCAAGCGCAACAGCACCATCCATCTGTTGTCCGGCGGCGAAAAGGCGCTGACGGCGACCGCCCTGGTGTTCGCCCTGTTCAAGCTCAACCCCGCGCCCTTCTGCCTGCTGGACGAAGTGGACGCGCCGCTGGACGACGCCAATACCGAGCGCTATGCCAATCTCGTGAGCAACATGAGCGAACAGACCCAGTTCCTGTTCATCTCGCACAACAAGATCGCCATGCAGATGGCCAAGCAACTGGTCGGCGTTACCATGCAGGAGCAAGGGGTTTCGCGTATCGTTGCCGTAGATATCGATTCGGCCGTGCAGATGGCCGCTGAAGCCGCTTAACCACCTCTATTTTGAAGGGCGCCTTTGCCGGCGCGGGATTTTTAAATGAGTGATTTGCAGATTGGGCTGATCGTCCTCGGCGTACTGCTGATACTGCTGGTATTGGGTTTCAACTGGTGGCAGGATCGCCGGGTGCGCCGCCGCATGCAGGAGCATTTCCCCGCCAGCGAACAGGATCCCCTGCTGGGAGCGGGCGAGACGCCGGCCCCCGCCGCGGCCGACGCGGCCAGGCCGCGCCGCGAGCCCGGCATCGGCCAGGCCGCCGCCCCGGCTGCCTTCCAGGCCGAAGCGCCCGCCGCGCCCGAGGCCGATGACCGCGACGAGCCCGATCCCGCCGTCGAGGTCGTGATCGAAATCCATTTCGCCGAACCCGCCCGCGGCGCGGACCTGCTGCCCTATATGCAGTCGCTGCGCCAGGTCGGCAAGAAGCAGCTGCGCGTCTTCGCCAGCACCGACCGGGGGCGCCATCGCAGCCGGATCGCCGCCGAGGAGTCGTACAGCACGCTGCAATTGGCCGTGCTGCTGGCCAATCGCAGCGGCCCCCTGACCGCCATCGAATGGTCGCAGGCCTGGGCCCGCGCCCAGGATTTGGCCGACCGTTTCGAAGGCAGCATCGAAGGGCCGGACCAGCAGGCCGTGCTGGAGCAGGCCGCCCGCCTGGATGACGTCTGCGCCGCCCTGGATACCCAGGTGGGCCTGACCCTGATGCTGGGCGGGGCCCAGCCCGCCGCCGAGGTGCTGACCGTGGCCCGCGGCATGGGCTTCGCGCCCGATGGCGCGCGCCTGGCCTGGTTGAACGACACCGGCGCCGTGCGCTTCACGCTGGCCCGTGGCGATGGCGCGGCCTTCGATGCCGGCATGGGCGGCATCGAGCGCCTGCACCTGCTGCTGGACGTGCCCTGCAGCCCGGCCGATCCGCATGCCTTCGGCCGCATGGTCGAGGTGGGTCGCGACCTGGCCGGCCGCCTGCGCGCTGAATTGGTCGACGACCAGGGCCGCCCGCTTGCCGATGGCGCGGAGAAGGTCATCGACGAGCGCCTGCAAGTGCTCTTCGAGCAGCTCGAACAGGCCGGCCTGCGCGCCGGCAGCGAGCGCGCGCAGCGGGTGTTCGCTTGATGGCTGGCACTGTCGCCGAGCGTGTCGCCCGCCTGCGGGCGGAGATAGCGCAACACAACGTCCGCTACTACGTCTACGACGACCCCGAGGTTTCCGACGCCGAATACGACGCGCTGATGCGCGAGCTCACCGCGCTGGAAACCGAGCATCCCGACCTGATCACCCCGGATTCGCCCACGCAGCGCGTGGGCGCCGCGCCCCTGGCCGAGTTCGGCAGCGTGCGGCATGCCGTGCCCATGCTCTCGCTGGGCAATGGTTTCGAGGATGAGGACGTCCACGCCTTCGACAAGCGCGTGAGCGACACCCTGCGCGGCGCCGGCCTGCTGGGCCCGGCCGAGCAGGCGCAGTATTTCTGTGAACTCAAGCTCGATGGCCTGGCGATCAGCCTGCGCTATGAAAACGGCGAACTGGTCCAGGCGGCCACCCGCGGCGACGGCCAGACCGGCGAAGACGTCACCGCCAATATCCGCACGATCAAGGCCATCCCGCTCAAGCTCAAGGGCCAGGCGCCGGCCGTGCTCGAAGTGCGCGGCGAGGTCCTGATGAACCGCGCCGAGTTCGAAAAACTCAACCAGAAACAGGCCGCGCGCGGCGAGAAGGTCTTCGTCAACCCGCGCAATGCGGCCGCCGGCAGCCTGCGCCAGCTGGACCCGCGCATCACGGCCCAGCGGCCGCTGCGGTTTTTTGCCTACAGCTGGGGCGAGGTCCGGGGACTGCCCTCGGGGCTGGCCGAGGCCTTCGACGAAAGCGCGCCCGGCATGGGCGCGGCGTCCACGCTGCCGCGCGACACGCATGGCGGCATGCTGGAATGGCTCTCCGGGCTCGGTTTGCCCGTCAATGTGCGCTTCAATCACAAGGCGCAAGGCGCCGAAGGCCTGCTGGACTTTTACCGCCGCATCGGCGCCGAGCGCGCCGGCCTGCCGTATGACATCGACGGCGTGGTCTACAAGGTCGATTCCCTGGCCGCGCAGCGCGTGCTGGGTTTCGTGGCCCGCGCCCCGCGCTGGGCGCTGGCCCATAAATTCCCGGCCGAGGAGGCCACCACCGATTTGCTGGATATCGAAGTCCAGGTGGGGCGCACGGGCGCCATCACGCCGGTGGCGCGGCTCAAGCCCGTCTTCGTCGGCGGCGTCACCGTCACCAACGCCACGCTGCACAACGAAGACGAGATCCGCCGCAAGGATGTGCGCGTGGGCGACGTGGTCGTGGTGCGCCGCGCCGGCGATGTGATTCCCGAGGTGGTCGGCCCCGTGCTCGAGAAGCGCAGCGGCGAGCTGCCCTTGTTCGTCATGCCCACGCATTGCCCGATCTGCGGCTCGACCATCGAGCGCCTGGAAGACGAGGCCATCGCGCGCTGCACCGGCGGCCTGTTCTGTCCGGCGCAGCGCAAGCAGACGCTGTTGCATGCGGCCGGCCGCAAGGCGCTGGACATCGAAGGCCTGGGCGAGAAGCTGGTCGAGCAACTGGTGGACAACGGCCGGCTGAAAACCCTGGCCGACGTCTTCACGCTGGACGCTTTCGAGCTCGCCGCGCTGGACCGCATGGGCAAGAAATCGGCCGAGAACCTGGTGGCCGCCATCGATCAGGCGCGCCGCCCCTCCCTGGGCCGCCTGCTCTTTGCCCTGGGCATACGCCATGTGGGCGAAACCACGGCGCGCGACGTGGCGCGGCATTTCGGCAGCATCGACAACATCATGGATGCCGACGAGCAGGCCCTGCTGGCCGTGCCGGATGTCGGGCCGGTGGTCGCCGGCTCCATTTACCGGTTTTTCCGCGAAGCGCACAATCGCGATGTCGTGCGCCAGCTGGAAAAGCAGGGCGTGGCGCCGCAGGCCGAAGCCCAGCCGCAAGGCGGCAGCCTGGCGGGCAAGACCTTCGTGCTGACCGGCACCATGCCCAACTGGAGCCGCGACGAGGCCACGCGCCACATCCTGGCCGCCGGCGGCAAGGTCAGCGGCTCGGTGTCCAAGAAGACTTCTTATGTGGTGGCCGGCGAAGAGGCGGGCAGCAAGCTCGTCAAGGCGCAGGAACTGGGGCTGACCATCCTCGACGAAGACGGCCTGAAGGCGCTGCTGGGGCAATAGCCCGCCGGCCTAGGCCGGCTGCCCCCATTCCTGGGGCAAGCCCTCGGTCAGGGTGGTGACGAAGGCCTGGGTGCGCGGATCCCGCGCCTGGGTGAACACCGCCCGCGGCGTGCCGGCCTCCACCACTTGGCCTGCCTGCAGAAACACCACTTGGTCGGCGATATTGGCGGCCAGGCGCAGATCATGGGTGGCCATGATCATGGTCATGCCTTCTTCGGCCAGCCGCTTGAGCACGTCCACGACCTCACCGGCCAGGGAGGGATCGAGCGCCGAGGTCGGTTCGTCGCACAGCAGCACGCGGGGAGAGGGCGCCAGGGCGCGGGCGATGGCAACCCGTTGCTGCTGGCCGCCCGACAGCGTCGCCGGCCAGGCCTGGGCCTTGGCCGCCATATCGACTTTTTCCAGCAAGGCCATGGCGCGCTCGCGCGCCCGGGGCTTGGGCCACTTGAGCACGGTCACCAGGCCTTCCATGACGTTGTCGATGACGGTCTGGTGCGGAAACAGCTGAAAGTTCTGGAACACCATGCCCGTCTGGCGCCGCACGCGCTGTATGGCGTCGCGCGGTGGGCGCTGGCCATGGAAGACCAGCTTCTCTTCGCCGATTTCCAGGCTGCCGCGCTCGGGGATTTCCAGCAGGTTCACGCAGCGCAGCAGGGTGCTCTTGCCGCTGCCCGAAGGACCGATCAGGGCCGTCACGCTGCCTTGCGCCACCCGCACGCCGACCTGGCGCAGGACATGGTTGTCGGCGAAATGTTTGTCGATGTCGTTCAGCGCAATCATCGCTGCTGCTCCGCAAAGACGGCATGCTGGCCGAAGCGTTTCTCCAGGCGCGTCTGCAGGGCCGACAGCACCGAACTGAAGACCAGGTAGATCAAGGCGGCTTCCGTGTAGAGAACCAGGGGTTCGTAGGTCACGGCCGCGATGCGCTGCGCCGCCTGGAAGATCTCCGGGACGGTCAGCACGGCGGCCAGGGAGGTGTCCTTGACCAGGGCGATGAAGGCATTGGACAAGGGCGGCACGGCCACGCGGGCGGCCTGGGGCAGCACGGTGCGGCCCAGGGCCTGGGCGCGCGTCATGCTCAGCGAATACGCGGCCTCCCATTGGCCTTTGGGCACGGCCTCGATGGCGCCGCGTATCACCTCCGAGTTGTAGGCGCCCACGTTCAGCGTGAAGCCGATCAGCGCCGCCGGCAAGGGATCCAGCACGATGCCTACGCTGGGCAGGCCATAGAAAATCACGAAAAGCTGCACCAGCAGGGGCGTGCCCCGTATCAGCCAGACATAGAAGCGCATCAGCAGGGCGATGGGCCGAGGGCCGAACAGGCGCAGCATGGCCACCGCAAAGGCCAAAAGCAAACCGGCCGCGAACGAAATCAGCGTCAGCGGCACGGTGAACTTCAGACCTGCGACCAGCAGCGGCCAGAAAGAATCGAGCATCAATTGGAACCAGGCAGGCGCCATGGGCATCTCCGGGTCGGGCCGCTGCGGGAATCAGGGCGCGGCGGACAAATCGGCGCCGAAGTATTTTTCGCTCAGGCGTTTATAGCTGCCATCGGCCTTGAGGTCGGACAAGGCTTTGTTGATGGCCGCCTGCAGCTCGGGGTTGCCCTTGCGCAGCAGCACGCCCGACTCGCTGAATTCCTTGCTCTTGTCATAGGCCGCGATGCGCACCGGCGCCTTGGGCTTTTGTTTCTTGAAATCCAGGAAGGAAAGTTTGTCGTTGACCGTGGCGCGCACGCGGCCGGACAGCAGGAGGTCGATGGCCTCGTTAAAGCCCTGCACCGGCACGACTTCGGCGCCATAGCTCTGGGCCAGCTTGCCGAAGTTGCTGGTCAGCGTGTTGGCCGAACGCTTGCCCTTGATATCGGCGAAGCTCTTGATGTCTTTTTCGTCGTCGCGCACGATGAGCACGGCTTCGGACGAGATGTAGGGATCGGAGAAGTCGTACTTCTGCTTGCGCGCGTCGGTGATGCCCACCTGGTTGATCACCGCGTCATAGCGCTTGACGTCCAGGCCGGCGATGAGGCCGTCCCATTTGCCCTCGATGAACTGGGCTTTCACGCCCAGCTTGTCGGCGATGGCGCGGCCGATCTCGACATCGAAGCCGGTCAGCTCGTTCTTGGCGTCGTGGAAGGAAAACGGCGCATAGGTGCCCTCGGTGCCTATCTTGATGACGCCCGCGGACTTGATCCGCGCAAGATCATCGGCATGCGCGGCGGCCAAGGGCAGCAGTCCGGCGGCCAGGACAGACAGCAATGTGCGGCTCAGGATGTTCATCGTGCTTCACTCCGGGAGAGAGGTTGATAAAGCACTCTAAAGGCAGGTCTATTTTTCCACAAAGAATATAAAAACGTGAAAACATGAGAAAAAGTGATTAAGCCGTCATGGCCGAGGCAGAAAAAAACCCGCCGGGCGGCGGGTTGTGGCGGGGCAGGCGGGCTTATTGCACCTTGGCCTTTTCGCGCAGTTCCTTCTGGAAGGCATTCAGCTTTTGCTGACGCATCATTTCTTCCAGTTGCGGACGGACCTGGTCCAGCGGCGGGAATTCCACCGGGCGGGTGTCCTGCACCTGGATGATGTGCCAGCCAAATTGCGTCTGCACCGGCTTGTCGACCGTCTGGCCCTTCTTCAGCTTGGTGACCGCTTCGGCAAAGGGCGGCACGTAGTTGGTCGGGGGCGCCCAGCCCAGGTCGCCGCCGCGCTCGGCGCTGCCGGGATCCTTGGAGTTCTTCTTGGCGGCGTCTTCGAACTTCAGCTTGCCGCCCTTGATCTGGGCCAGCAGGTCGTTGGCCGTCTTTTCGTCCTCGACCAGGATGTGGCGGACCTGGTATTCCTGCTTGCCGGCCTGCTCTTTCTTGATTTTTTCGTACTCGGCCTTGACGGCGCTGTCGGTGACCGGGTTCTTTTGCAGGTAGTCGGCCATCAGGGCGCGCACCAGGATGCCTTGGCGGGCCAGCTCGATCTCGGTCTGGATATCGGCCTGCTTGCCGATGCCTTGCTTTTCGGCGGCCTGCACGAAGACCTGGCGGTTGATCATTTCCTGCTTGACCTGCTCACGCAGCTGCGGGGAGTCCGTCGCGCCCTGAGTGACCAGCAGCTTGACGAAGTCGTCCAGGCTCTTCTGGGTGATGGCCTTGCCATTGACGGTGGCGACGTTTTGCGCGTAGACCGGCACGGCAATGGCGCAAGCGGCAGCCAGCATGAGGATGCGTTTCATGAATATCCTTCCTGGGGAGTGTATGAGTGGATTTGGCAGGAATGTACTACGGAGCTCGCGTATCCAGTGCAAGCGCGTGTATCGGGAACGGAATCAGATCGTGCAAATGATGATACACCAGGCGATGTCGGGCAACAGACGTTAATCCTACAAAGGCTTCTGACACAATCAGGACGCGATAATGCCCCGCGCCGCCCTGTGCGCCGGCATGGCCTGCGTGCAAATGGGACTCATCTGATATTTCTAGTTGCGAAGGCGCCAGCGGCGCCAGGCGTTCGCGGATGAGGGCGGCACGGTCTTGAGGGGAGGTCGGGTTCATATCAGTCGGGGCGGCCGTCTTTGTCGGCGCCGGGCTCTTGCATGTGGCGGCCCAGCCAGAGGGATTGCAGGATGACGAAGGCGATCAGCAGGCCCATCAGGCCGAAGACCTTGAAGTTGACCCATTGCGATTCGCTGAAATGGCCCGAGAAAGCCACATACAGATTGACCGCGCCGGCGGCCAGGAAGAACAGCGCCCAGCTCAGGTTGAGCTTGTTCCAGAGCGCGTCGGCCAGGCTGATCTGTTTTTCGAGCAGGCGGCGGATCAGGTTGCGGCCGAACAGGTAGCGGCTGACCAGCAAGGCGCCGCCGAACAGCCAGTACAGCACCGTGGGCTTCCATTTGATGAAGACGTCGCTGTGCAGCCAGAGCGTGGCGCCGCCGAAGATGACGATCACCGACAGGTTGATCCAGTGCATGCCCTCGATGGCCTTGCCCGTCAGCTTGAGCCAGAGGATCTGCGCCACCGAGGCGGTGATGGCCACGGCGGTGGCGGCATAGATGTCGGCGAAGCGGTAGGCGGCGAAAAAGAGGATGAGGGGGAAAAGGTCGAAGAGGAACTTCTTCATGCGGGATCCAGCGGCTCGAACTTCAGGGATAGCGAGTTGATGCAATAGCGCAGGCCGGTCGGCTCGGGGCCGTCGGGGAAGACATGGCCCAGGTGCGAGTCACAGATATTGCACAGGACTTCGGTGCGCACCATGCCATGGCTGGTGTCGGTTTCCTCGCGCACGCGCGCCGGGTCGATGGGCTCGAAATAGCTCGGCCAGCCGCAGCCGGCGTCAAACTTGGTGTCGGAGGCGAACAGCGGCGTGCCGCAAGCCACGCACCGGTAGATGCCCTCGGTGAAAGTGTCCCAATAGCGGCCGGTGAAGGCGCGTTCGGTCCCTTTTTCTCGGGTGACGTGGAATTCCTGGGGGCTGAGTTGGGCACGCCATTCGGCGTCGGACTTTCGGACTTTTTCCATGGCAGATTGGATCGGCGCGGTGCGAAATGGTTCGGGCATAATCCCGCACCATGTTAATCGAGTTTGATCAGGCGGTCGTGATCGTGGAGGGCAGGCCGCTGTTGCGGCTGCCCGGCCTGACGCTGTCCGAGCGCCGCGTGGGCATCGTCGGTCCCAACGGGGCGGGCAAAAGCACGTTTGCCCGTCTGATCAACGGCCTCTTGCTGCCCGATCAGGGCCAGGTCCGGGTCAATGGACTGGATACGCGCCGCGAGGCCCGCGCCATCCGGCGCCAGGTCGGCTTTGTGTTCCAGAACCCCGACAACCAGATCGTTTTTCCCATCGTGCGCGAAGACCTGGATTTCGGGCTCAAGCCCCTGGGGCTGCCGTCCGCCGAGCGCGCCGCGCGGGTGGCGGCCCAGCTGGAGCGCCTGGGCATCGCCCATCTGGCCGGGCGCAGCAGCTTCAGCCTGTCCGGCGGCGAGCGGCAACTGGTGGCCCTGGCGGCCGTGCTGGTGCGCGAGCCCGGCCTGGTCATCTTCGATGAGCCCACCACCCAGCTGGACTTGCGCAACCGCAACCGCGTGCGCGATGCCATCGCGGCGCTGGCGCCCTCGGCCTGCGTGGTCAGCCACGATCTGGAGCTGCTGGCCGATTTCGACCGCGTGCTGGTGATCTGCGACGGGCGCATCGCCGCCGACGACCAGCCTGCCGCCGCGCTGCGCTGGTATCGGGAGCACTGCGCATGATGGAGCCGCTCTATACCCCGGGCGACACGCTGCTGCATCGGCTGCCGGCCGGGCTGAAGCTCGGCCTGCTGATGGCCGCGGGCGCGGGCCTGTTCGCCCTGAACGACGCGCGCGGGCTGGGGCTGGCCTGCCTGGCCGCGGCGGGGCTGGTGGCCGTATGCCGTCCCCGGCCGGCCAGGCTTTGGCGGCAGGTGCGCGGCCTGCTGCTGATCCTGGCCGCCGTCGGCCTGTTCACCGGCTGGGCGCAGGGGCTGGAGGCGGCCCTGGCCGTGCTGGCCCGTTCCGCGGCGCTCATCGGGCTGGCCATGGCCGTGACCCTGAGCACGCCGGTGCCCGCCATGCTGACGGCCATCGAGCGCGGCCTGGCGCCGCTGTCGCGCTGGGTCGATCCGGCCCGCGTCAGCCTGGCCTTCGCGCTCTGCCTGCGTTTCGTGCCGGAGATCTGGCACAACTACCAGGAGATCCGCGAGGCCCAGGCCGCGCGGGGCCTGGGCCATCATCCGCTGGCCTTGCTGGTGCCGCTCATCGTCCGCACGCTCAAGCGCGCCGAGGAAGTCGCCCAGGCCATCGACGCCCGTTCCTGAGCCGGGGCGGCCCCAAGACCGTTTGAAGGGAAAGACGCATGACGAGCAAGAACCTGGTGCTGGCGGCGCTGTTTGCCGCGCTGATCGTAGTCCTGAGCCTGATGCCGCCCATTCCGCTGCCGGGCATTCCCGTGCCCGTCACGCTCCAGACCCTGGGCGTGATGCTGGCTGGCGTCATGCTGGGCCCCTGGCGCGGCGCGGCGGCCTGCCTGCTGTACCTGGCGCTGGCCGCCATCGGCCTGCCGGTGCTGCCCGGCGGCCGCGGCGGCCTGGGCGTGTTCGCCGGGCCCACGGGCGGCTTTCTGGTGGGCATGCTGCTGGGCGTCATCGTGGCGGGCCTGGTCGCCCGCGCGCTGGTCCGCGGCGGCATGTGGCGCGCCCTGGGCGCCTATGTGCTGGCCTGCCTGTTGGGCGGCATCGCGGCCGTGTATGCCATCGGCGTGCCCTGGCTGGCCGCCGTGACCCAGATGGGCTTGGGCAAGGCCGCCATGGCCATGGTGGTGTTCCTGCCCGGCGACCTGGCCAAGGCGGCCGTGGCCTCCTGGGTCGCCTGGCGCGTCGAGCGCGTCTGGCCCATGCTGCGGCGCTGAAATCCCCGGGATTTCCCGGAAAGACGTCTGACTGTCTTCCGGAGACAATTCGCCATTATCAAATGCATTTGTTTGGATGGATAGGGGCCCATCCTAGGGTAGATACCGGGACATTCTCGGACGTGTCCTGATACTCTTTTAACCCTATAATATTTTTTTCTGTATAACTTTAAACAGGCCTTTCGCCCGCTCCCTGGGCATCTTGGGCCACCACAGGAGACAAAAATCATGCGCAAGCACTTTGGCTTGTCGGCGGTTGCCGCCGCCCTCGCCCTGGGTCTGCCGCTCCTCGCGAGCGCGCAGGTCAAGGTCGGCGTCACGGTTGCCTCGACCGGTCCGGCCGCCTCGCTGGGCATCCCCGAGCGCAACACCGTTGCGCTGCTGCCCAAGGAAGTCGCCGGCCAGAAGATCGAATGGATCGTGCTGGACGACGCCACCGACACCACGCAGGCCGTCAAGAACTCGCGCAAACTGGCTTCCGAAGACAAGGTCGATGTGCTGGTCGGCACGTCGGTGACGCCGGGTTCGCTGGCCATGGTCGACGTGGCCGCCGAAACCAAGGTCCCCATGATCAGCGTGGCCGCCAGCGCCAAGATCGTCGAGCCGGTGGACGACAAGCGCCGCTGGGTCTTCAAGACGCCCCAGAATGATGCCTTGATGGCCAGCGCCCTGGCCGACGCCATGGTCAAGTCCAAGGTCAAGACGCTGGGCTTCATCGGCTTTGCCGACGCCTACGGCGACGGCTGGCTGGCCGTGATGGAGGCGGCCGCCAAGGCCAAGGGTATCCAGATCACCAGCATCGAGAAATACAGCCGCACCGACACCAGCGTCACCGGCCAGGTGCTCAAGCTGGTGGGCGCCAAGCCCGATGCCATCCTGATCGCCGGCGCCGGCACGCCCTCGGCGCTGCCGCAGAAGGAACTGAAGGCGCGCAACTACGGCGGCCTGATTTTCCAGACCCACGGCGCGGCCAACAATGACGTGCTGCGCGTCTGCGGCAAGGACTGCGAAGGCATGCTCCTGCCGGCCGGCCCGCTGCTGGTGGCGGCCCAGCTGCCCGACAGCAACCCGGTCAAGAAGTCAGCGCTGGAGTATGTCCAGACCTATGAAAAAGCCCATGGCGCCGGTTCGGTCAACACCTTCGGCGGCCATATGTGGGATGCGGGCCAGCTCATCGTCGCGGCCATCCCCGAAGCCGTCAAGAGCGGCGCCAAGCCCGGCACGCCGGAGTTCCGCGCCGCGCTGCGCGACGCGCTGGAAAACGTCAAGAACCTCGCCGTCTCGCAGGGCGTGTTCAACATGAGCCCGACCGACCACGCCGGCTTTGACGAGCGTTCGCGCGTCATGGTCAAGGTCAAAGACGGCAAGTGGACCTACCAGCCCGATCTGTAAATCCTTCCAGGCGGCGCTGTTCGCGGCAGCGCCCGCCCGGCTGACGTAGTATCGCGGCTGCTTCATCACGCACCGGCCTCACGGGCCGGTGTGTCGTATTCGCAGTGTCCCAGGTGGGGCCGGGACACGAAGAACCACAAGTCGTACATAAGGTCGTAGTTCGATGGATTCCTCAATTGCGCTCATCTTGCTGCAAGACGGTATCGTCAACGGCGCCATCTATGCCCTGCTGGGCATGGCACTGGTGCTGGTGTTCGCCGTCACGCGCGTCATTTTCATTCCTCAAGGCGAATTCGTCGCATTCGGCGCCTTGACGCTGGCCATGCTGGTCGATGGCCGGATACCCGGCACGGTCTACCTGCTGGTCCTGCTCGGCGGCCTGGCCTTTCTGTTCGAACTGCTGCGCGCGGCGCGCACCGGCCTGTGGTCTTCGCTGCCCAAAAGCCTTGCCGGCTATATCGTCCTGCCCTTGCTGCTGCTCTGGATCGCGACGTCGTATGCGGCCCCCGGCAATTCGCTCTGGCTGAACATGCTGCTGACCCTGGTGCTGGTCATCCCCATGGGCCCCATGGTGTACCGCATCGTCTATCAGCCCCTGGCCGAGGCCAGCGTGCTGGTCCTGCTCATTACTTCCGTGGCCGTGCATTTCGCCCTCATGGGCCTGGCCCTGGTGTTCTTCGGCGCCGAAGGCTGGCGCACGCCCGCCTTCGTGAGCGGGCAGATCGACCTGGGTTTCACCACTTGGTCGGCGCAAAGCTTCTTCGTGGTCGCGACCTGCGCCATCCTCATCCTGGCCCTGTGGCTGTTCTTCGGCAAGACGCTGTATGGCCGCGCTCTGCGGGCCACGGCGGTCAACCGCCGCGGCGCGCGCCTGATGGGCATCAGCACCACCATGTCGGGCAGCCTGACCTTTACCCTGGCCGTGGCCATCGGCGCCATGTCGGGCATGCTGATCGCGCCCATCACCACCGTCTATTACGACACCGGCTTTCTCATCGGCCTGAAGGGTTTTGTCGGCGCCATCATCGGCGGCCTGGCCAGCTACCCGGTGGCCGCCGCCGGCTCGCTGCTGGTGGGCGTGCTGGAGGCCTTCTCCTCCTTCTGGGCCAGCGCCTACAAGGAAGTCATCGTCTTTACCTTGATCATTCCGGTTCTGGTCTGGCGTTCGTTCAGCAGCCGTCATGTGGACGAAGAGGAATAAGCCATGAACCGCATTCTGCTCGCCCTGTTCATTATCGTGCTGGCCGCGCTGCCGGCCCTGTCGGCCACCCCCGAGTTCTGGATCACCCAGCTCAACTATATCGGCCTGGCCAGCCTCGTGGCCCTGGGCCTGGTGCTGCTGACCGGCGTGGGAGGCTTGACGAGTTTCGGCCAGGCGGCCTTTGTCGGCCTGGGCGCCTACACCACCGCCTACCTGACCACGCAATACGGCACCTCTCCCTGGCTGGCCCTGGCGGCCGGGCTGCTCATCACCGCGGCCGTGGCGTTCTTTCTGGGTCTGATCACCCTGCGCCTGTCCGGCCACTATCTGCCGCTGGGCACCATCGCCTGGGGCCTGTCCCTGTTCTACCTGTTCGGCAACCTCGACTTCCTGGGCAAGCATGACGGCATCGCGGGCATCGAGCCCGTGTCGCTGTTCGGCATGTCGCTGGCCAGCGGCCGCCACATCTATTACCTCATCTGGGTGCTGGTGCTGCTGGCCTTGTGGGCGACGCGCAACCTGCTGGATTCCCGGCCGGGGCGCGCCATCCGCGCCTTGAAGAGCGGCGCGGGCATGGCGGAGTCCATGGGCGTCAACACCGGCAGCTACAAGATCATCATCTTCGTCTGGGCCGCCTTGCTGGCCTGCCTGTCGGGCTGGCTCTATGCGCATATGCAGCGCGCGGTCAGCCCCAGCCCCTTTGGCCTGAACTACGGCATCGAGTATCTCTTCATGGCCGTGATCGGCGGCGCCGCCCATGTCTGGGGCGCGGTGCTGGGTTCGGCCGTCATCCTGGGCCTGAAAGACCAGCTGCAGAACTGGCTGCCCAAGCTGTTGAATACCGACGCCAATTTCGAGCTCATCGCCTTCGGCGTGCTGATGATCCTGGTGCTGCAGTACGCCAGCCAGGGCCTGTGGCCCATCTTCGCGGGCTGGTGGGCGCGCCTGAGCGGCGCGGCCGCCTCGCGCCGCAGCCTGGCGCCGCCGCCCGAGGCCGCGGCCTTGCCGCAGCGCCAGCGTCCGGCCGCGGGCGAATTGGTGCTCGAGGTCGATGCCATCCGCAAGGAGTTCGGCGGCCTGGTCGCCGTCAACGACATCAGCTTCAAGGTGCGCGCCGGCGAGATCATGGGCCTGATCGGCCCCAACGGCGCGGGCAAGAGCACGACCTTCAACCTCATCAGCGGCGTGCTGCCGGTCACGCGCGGACAGGTGCGATTCCTGGGCCAGCGCACGGATGGGCTGACGGCGCGCGCCATCGCCCAGCTGGGCGTCGGCCGCACCTTCCAGCACGTGCAGCTGCTGCCGACCATGACGGTCCTGGAAAACGTGGCGCTGGGCGCCCACATGCGGTCGGACGTGGGCGTGCTGGCCGGCGCGTTGCACAGCGAGCGCGGCCGCGAAGCCCAGTTGCTGCACGAAGCCGCCACGCAGCTGCGCCGGGTGGGGCTGGGCGACTATCTCTATGAGCAAGCGGGCAATCTGGCGCTGGGCCAGCAGCGCATCCTGGAAATCGCGCGCGCCCTGGCCTGCGATCCGGTGCTGCTGCTGCTGGACGAGCCGGCCGCCGGCCTGCGCTACAAGGAAAAACAGGAACTGGCCCAGGTGCTGGAGCAATTGCGCGCCGAAGGCCTGAGCATCCTGCTGGTTGAACACGATATGGATTTTGTGATGCGCCTGACCAATCACCTGGTCGTCATGGATTTCGGCACCAAGCTGGCCGAGGGCGTGCCGGCCGATGTCCAGCAGAACCCCGCCGTGCTGGAAGCCTATCTGGGCGGCATCGACGACGATCTGCCCGAGGCCGACCGCGCCCCGGCCACCGCCGGAGGTGTGCAATGAGCGCCGTTCTCGAGGTGCGCGGCCTGTCGGCGCGCTATGGCAAGGTGGGCGCGCTGACCGACGCGGCGCTGCAGGTGCAGGCCGGCAGCATCGTGACCGTGATCGGCGCCAATGGCGCCGGCAAATCCACCATGCTCAATGCCATCATGGGCTCGCTGCCCCAGACCGGCCATGCGGCCGGCGCGGTGCAGTACGCCGGCAATGACGTCTCGGGCTGGCAGGTCGAGCGCCGCGTGGCCGCGGGCATGTCGCTGGTGCCCGAGCGCCGCGAGCTCTTTGGCAGCATGTCCGTGGAGGACAATCTGCTCCTGGGCGGTTTCCGCCGCTATCGCGCCCGCGAGGCGGGTTGGCGCGACACGCTGCAAGAGGTCTTCGATCTTTTTCCGCGCCTGCGCGAGCGGCGCGCCCAGCAGGCGGGCACGCTGTCAGGCGGAGAACGCCAGATGCTGGCCGTGGGGCGCGCGCTGATGGCCAAGCCGCAGCTGCTCATGCTGGACGAGCCCAGCCTGGGCCTGGCGCCGCGCATCGTGCGCGAGATCTTCCACATCATCGCGCGCCTGCGCGAGACCGGCGTGGCCATCCTGCTGGTCGAGCAGAACGCGCGCGCCGCGCTCCAGGTGGCGGACTATGGCTATGTGCTGGAAACCGGCGAAATCATCCTGCACGGCCCGGCGCGCGAACTCGCGGGCAATCCGCGCGTGATCGAGAGCTATCTGGGCCTGGGCAAGCAGCACTGAGGCGGCTTACACCTTCAGGCGCAACGGCCCGCCCATGGCGGGATCCGACACGGACGGCTGGCCGTTTTCCATGCGGCCGGCCAGCCGGCGATAAAAGTCCGCGTCATCCGGGCTGTCGACCTCCACGTCGTACCAGCGGCCCGCCGCCGCCACATTCCATTGCAGGGAGACCTCTTCGCCGGGGGCCAGGCGCAGCGTCTGCCGCGCCAGGTCGCCATAGGTCTGGCCGGCCAGCCGCAGGCGCCGCGGCTGGGCATCGCGGTTGACGGCGGTAAGCCGCAGCATCCCGGCCTCGGGCAGATAGGCCAGCCGGATCTCGACGGCCATCCGGCCGGCGTAGCGCCAGTGATAGCCATTGGGGCCCAGTATCCAGAGATCGTGGCGCCCTTGCGTCCAGACGTCGCGCAGGCGCTTGCCCGCCTCCACCGTGTAGCGGCGCGGCGGGCCCTCCATATGCAGGCGGTCATAGACATGGAAGACAGCCCCGGCGCGGCCGTCGTTGATGAATTCCAGTTCGATGCCGCGGGCGTCCAGGCGCTCCTGCACATGCAGGGCATAGGGCAGGGGGCGGGAAGGCCGCGTGCCGGCCTCCTGGCTGGCCGGGGGGGGATCGTCCGGCGTCGGCGGCACGGTGGTCCCGTGCAGGCCGGCCGCGCGCCGGGCCAGGGTTTCGGTGGGCGGCAGCCCGGCGGGGGGCGGTGCCGGCTCGGCGCGGAAATCGAAGATGGAAGTCAGGTCGCCGCAGACGGCGCGGCGCCAGGCCGAGATATTCGTCTCCGCCACGCCGAAGCGCCGCTCGATGAAGCGCAGGATGGAGGTGTGGTCGAAGACCTCCGAGTTGACCCAGCCTCCCCGCGTCCAGGGCGAGATGACATACATGGGCACGCGCGGCCCCAGGCCATAGGGGCTGCCGCGCAGTCGCGGAAAATCATCCTCCTCCGCGCCGGCGACGATCTCGTGATATTCGCCCGTGGTGTCCACCGTGGAGGCGCCCGCCAGCTGGGCATGCGCCTGGCCTGGATCCCGCGAGGGCGGCGCGGGCGGCGGCATATGGTCAAAAAAGCCGTCGTTCTCGTCGAACATGAGCAGCAGCACCGTCTTGCTCCAGACGTCGGGATTGACGGTCAGCGCATGCAGCACGCGCGCGGTGTAGTCGGCGCCCTGGGCCGGGCTCGACGGGCTGGGATGTTCCGAGCCTGCCTTGGTGGCGCAGATCCAGGAGACTTGCGGCAGCCGGCCGGCGCGCACATCGGCCTCCAGGCTTTCCAGGCTATGGGTGCTCAGGGCTTCGCGCTTGAGGGCGGCCAGGGCGCCGGGCAGACCCTGATGGGCGTCGCGGTAGGCCTTGAAGCCCGCGGTCGGATTGAGCGAATAGTTGTCCTTCATGTCCTGGTAGATGCGCCAGCTGATGCCGGCGCGCTCCAGGCGCTCGGGGTAGGTGGTCCAGGTGTAGGCGCGCGCCGGATCGCCGCCCGACAGCTTGTTATAGGTATTGCCCAGGGCCGGGCCATGTCCGCGGCCCAGGCCGTCGTTGCTGCCGCTCCAGGCGAAGAGCCGGTTGGTGTTGGTGCCGCCCGTGAACGAACAGTGATAGGCGTCGCAGACCGTGAAGGCCCGGGCCAGGGCGAACTGGAAGGGCAGGTCGCCCTGCGCGAAGTAGGCCATGGAATGATCGCGCTTGAAGACCGGCCAGCGGTGCATGCGCCCCATGTCCCAGGCGTCCTGGGCATTGGACCAGGTATGGGGCGTGCCCTTGACGCGCATCAGCTCGAAGATGCGCTCGGTATCCAGCCGGAAGGGCCTCAGGACGCGCGGCGCGCCTTCATCGTTGAGCTGATTCCAGACCGTGGCATCGCGCCGGCCTGCCTGGTCGGGCACGGGGATGGGGAAGCGGTCGCCAAAGCCGCGCACGCCGGCCAGGGTGCCGAAATAATGATCGAAGGAGCGGTTCTCCTGCATGAAGACGACGATATGTTCGACGTCCTCGATAGTGCCGCTGCGGCGGCGCGGCTCGATGGCCAATGCCCGGCGGATGACGCCGGGGAACAGGCCCAGGGCGGTGCCGGCCATGGCCGTATTGCGCAGGAAATCACGTCGGGTTTTCATGGCCGGTCTCCGTCAGGCGCCGCCAGGCCTGGCGGGCGATGGCCAGCATACCGCGCGCAGGCTGACAAACAGGTGAGGGCCCGCGGGGGCCGCGCGGTGTGTCAGGCGCGCGCGGCGCGGCGCCGCTCCAGCCAGGCGCTGAATTCGCCCACCAGGCCGCGGCGGAAGGCCATGACGCAGATCACGAAGATCAGGCCGATGACGATGGTGACCGATTCGCCCAGGCGCAGGAACCAGTCCACGCCCGTCAGATTGGCCATGAACTGGCCGAAGTCCCCGACTTTGTTTTCCAGCAACACCACGATGAAGGCGCCGATGATGGGGCCGGTGAGGGTTCCCAGGCCGCCGATCAAGGTCATGAGGATGACCAGGCCGGACATCTGCCATGTGGCGTCCGAGAGGGTGGCCGACACGAAGACCAGGGTCTTGGTGGCGCCGGCCAGGCCGGCGATGGCGGCCGACAGCACGAAGGCCAGCAGCTTGAAGCGATCGGTGTCATAGCCCAGGGAAATGGCGCGCGGTTCGTTTTCGCGCAGGCCCTTGAGCACCTGGCCAAAGGGCGAATGCACCGCGCGCCAAATGATGAAATAGCCGAGGGCGAAGATCGCCATGACCAGGTAGTAGAGGTTGATATCCTGCGACAGGTCGATCATGCCCAGCAGCTTGCCGCGCGGCACGCCTTGCAGACCGTCTTCGCCGCCGGTGAACTTGGCCTGCAGAAAGAAGAAGAACACCATCTGCGCCAGGGCCAGGGTGATCATGGCGAAATAAATCCCGCTGCGGCGGATGGCCAGGGCGCCCATCACCAGGCCCAGCAGCGCGGCCGTCAGCACCCCGAAAAGCAGCCCCAGCTCGGTGGGCCAGCCCCAGACCTTCAAGGCCTGGCCGGCGGCATAGGCCGCACTGCCCAGGAAGGCGGCATGCCCGAAGGACAGCAGCCCCGTGTATCCCAGGAGCAGATTGAAGGCACAGGCAAACAGCGCATAGCACATCACCTTCATGGCGAAGATCGGATAGACGCCCAAAAACGGCAAGGCGCCCACGACGATCGCGACGGCGAGATAGCCCAGAAGTTGACGGTTCATTTTTCTTTTCCAAACAGCCCGGCCGGACGCAGCAGGAGCACGATGGCCATGATGATGAAAACGACGGTGCTGGAGGCTTCGGGCCAGAACACCTTGGTCAGGCCTTCGATCACGCCCAGCCCCAGGCCGGTGACGATGGCGCCCATGATGGAGCCCATGCCGCCGATCACGACCACGGCAAAGACCACGATGATGAGGTTCGACCCCATCAGCGGAGAGATCTGCAGCACGGGCGCGGCCAGCACGCCGGCAAAGCCGGCCAGCGCCACGCCGAATCCATAGGTCAGCATGACCATGCGCGGGACGTTCACGCCAAAGGCCTCGACCAGGCGCGGGTTCTCGGTGCCGGCGCGCAGCAGGGCGCCCAGGCGCGTGCGTTCGATGACGAACCAGGTGGCCAGGCAGACCACGATGGAGGCGACCACCACCCAGCCGCGGTAGATGGGCAGGATCATGAAACCGAGGTTGGTGGCGCCGCGCAGCAGTTCCGGCGTCGGGTAGGGCTGCCCGGAGACGCCGTAGACACTGCGGAAAAGCCCTTCGATCAGCAGCGTCAGCCCGAAGGTCAGCAACAGGCCGTAGAGGTGATCCAGCTTGTAGAGGTGGCGCAGCAGCAGGCGCTCGATGACGATGCCGAACAGGCCCACCACCAGGGGCGCGAGGATCAGCATGACCCAGTAGTTCAGGCCCAGATAGCTCAAGCCCATCCAGGCCAGGAAGGCGCCCAGCATGTAGAGCGCGCCGTGGGCGAAATTGATGACGTTGAGCAGGCCGAAAATGACCGCCAACCCCAGCGAGAGCATGGCGTAGAAGGAACCGTTGACCAGACCAAGCAGCAGTTGCCCTAGCAATGCCTGTATGGGGATGCCGAAAATATCAGTCATCTTGTAAGAGTCCTGCGCGAGCGATGGTAGTCGTTGCGATGAGCGACGCGGCCTTGCCGGTCGGGCAAGGCCGCGCTTGGGTGGGGCGGTTTACTTCTTGACCAGCTTGCAGGTCGATTCGGACAGCTTGGTGTAGACCTGGTCGCCGGGCAGCGTGGCCACTACCTTGTAATAGTCCCAGGGCGCCTTGGACTCGGCGGGCGTCTTGACCTGCATGAGATACATGTCGTGGATCATGCGGCCATCTTCGCGCACATAGCCGCCCTGGGCGAAGAAGTCGTTGATCTTGTTCGACTTCATCCACTTCATGACGGTGTCGGCGTCGTCGCTGCCGGTGGCCTTCACGCCGTTCAGGTAGAAGCTCACGGCCGAGTAGTCAGCCGCCTGCAGCATGGAGGGCTTGCGGTTGACCTTGGCTTCGAACTTCTTGGACCAGGCGCGCGAGGCATCCGATTGATCCCAGTACCAGCCGTCGGTCAGGTACATGCCCTTGGTGGCTTCCAGGCCCAGCGAGTGGATGTCATTGATGAAGATGAGCAGGCCGGCCATCTTCATGCTGCTGGTGATGCCGAACTCGTTGGCGGCCTTGATCGAGTTGATGGTATCGCCGCCGGCGTTGGCCAGGCCCAGGATCTGGGCCTTGGAGCTTTGCGCCTGCAACAGGAAGGACGAGAAATCAGAAGCGCCCAGCGGCGCGCGGACCTGGCCCTTGACCTCGCCGCCCGAGGCCTTGACCACGTTGGCGGTGTCGCGCTCCAGCGCATGGCCGAAGGCGTAGTCGGCCGTCAGGAAGAACCAGCTCTTGCCGCCATCCTTCACCACCGCCGAGCCCGTGCCGCGCGCCAGCGCCACGGTGTCGTAGGCATAGTGCACGGTATAGGGCGAACACTGCGCATTGGTCAGGTCGGAGGCGCCGGCGCCGATGGCGATGAAGGGCCGCTTCTTTTCGGCGGCGACCTGCGCCATGGCCAGGCTGGTGGCCGAGTTGGTGCCGCCGATCAGCACGTCCAGCTTCTGCTGGTCGAACCATTCACGCGCGCGCGCCGAGGCGACGTCGGCCTTGTTCTGGTGATCGGCCGAGACCAGCTCGATCTTCTTGCCATTGATGTTGCCGCCCGCGTCTTCGATGGCCATGCGGATGGCTTCGACGCCGGCCTTGCCGTCGATGTCCGAGTACACGCCCGACATATCGGTGATGAAGCCGATGCGTATGACATCATCGGAAATGCTTTGAGCCTGGGCGGGTAGCCCGGTGATTCCCAGGCCGGCAAGGGCCAGTGCAGCAGTGATGGTGTGCAACTTCATGGGAGACTCCTCTTCCTGTGGTGGAACCGGGCGGGCCGGTGGGGGACAGGTGTTCTCAGACGCCCAACAATTCGTTGAGCGTGTCCTGTTTCTCGGATAGTTCGGCCGCGCCGAAGTGTTCGACGATCTGGCCGTGTTCCATGACGTAGAAACGATCGGCCAGCGGGGCGGCAAAACGGAAATTCTGCTCGACCATGACTATGGTGTAGCCGCGCGCCTTGAGGGCGGTGATCATGCGCGCCAGCGCCTGCACGATGACCGGGGCCAGGCCTTCGGAGATTTCATCGAGCAGCAACAGATTGGCCCCGGTGCGCAGGATGCGCGCCACGGCCAGCATCTGCTGCTCCCCGCCCGACAGGCGCGTGCCGGGAGAGTGGCGGCGCTCATGCAGATTGGGGAACATCTCGTAGATCTCGGCCAGCGACATGCCGCCGCCCAGCGCGCCTACCGGCGGCGGCAGCAGCAGGTTTTCTTCGCAGGACAGGCTGGCGAAGATGCCGCGCTCTTCGGGGCAATAGCCCACGCCCAGATGCGCGATCCGGTAGGTGGGCAGATCGATGGCCTCGGTGCCATGGATGCGCACCGAGCCGGTGCGCGATCCGGTCAGCCCCAGGATGGCGCGCAGCGTGGTCGTGCGGCCGGCGCCATTGCGCCCCAGCAGCGTGACGACCTCGCCTTGCGAGACGCTCAGGTTGACGCCATGCAGGATGTGCGACTCGCCATACCAGGCCTGCAGATTGCTGATTTCCAGGGCGGGCGCGCTCATGCATGAGCTCCTTGCAATTCGCCATCCGTCGTGCCCATATAGGCCTGCATGACGGCGGGATGCCGCGAGACTTCCGCGTAGGGCCCTTCGGCCAGGACGGCCCCGCGGGCCAGCACGGTGATGGTGTCGGCGATGGACGACACCACGTTCATGTTGTGCTCGACCATGAGTATGGTGCGTCCGGCGCTCACCCGCTTGATGAGTTGGGTCACGCGGTCGACGTCCTCGTGGCCCATGCCCTGCGTGGGTTCGTCCAGCAGCATCAGCTCCGGCTCCATGGCCAGCGTGGTGGCGATCTCCAGCGCGCGCTTGCGGCCATACGGAAGGTTGACCGTGACCTCATCGGCGAAACCGCCGAGGTCGACCTGATCGAGCAGCGCGCGCGCCGGTTCATTGAGATAGCGCAGACCGCTTTCGCTGCGCCAGAAATGGTAGGACAGCCCGGTCTTGCGCTGCAGGCCCAGGCGCACGTTCTCGAGCACCGTGAGATGCGGGAACACCGCCGAGATCTGAAACGAGCGTATGACGCCGCGCCGCGCGATCTGGGCCGGCCGCTCGCGCGTGATGTCCTGCCCATTGAAACGGATGCTGCCGGAGGTCGGCGACAGGAATTTCGTCAGCAGATTGAAGCAGGTCGTTTTACCGGCGCCATTGGGGCCGATGAGAGCATGGATTTGTCCACGCTTGACGCGCAGGTCGACGTTGTTGACCGCGACAAAGCCGCGGAACTCCTTGGTCAACCCTTTTGTCTCCAGGATCGTATCGTCCATTACGCTGTACCCGCATGGCTTTTTTATAAGTTGCGGCGAGTATGCGATACCTGATCCCCCAAATTCCATGAGGGTTTTTCATAGGTTTTGCGCTGCGCAATGCGCGATTGTCAGTTTGGCGACATTGGCGCTTGGCGCGAGGGATGGCGGCGGTTACATGCTGTCATCGCAACGCAGCAATCGGAACGATTTCCCGTGCCGCCCGCGCGCCGTCAGGCGGGTGTCTTGGACTTGAACTCACACAGGTCCGAAATGCCGCACTGCGGGCACTTGGGTTTGCGCGCCACGCAGATATAGCGGCCATGCAGGATCAGCCAATGGTGGGCGTCCTGCTTGAATTCGGCAGGAACGACTTTTTCCAGCTTGAGTTCCACTTCCAGCACATTCTTGCCCGGCGCCAGGCCCGTGCGGTTCGAGACGCGGAAGATATGCGTGTCCACCGCCATCGTGGGCATGCCAAAGGCGGTGTTGAGCACCACGTTGGCCGTCTTGCGGCCTACGCCCGGCAGCGCTTCCAGCGCCTCGCGGCTTTGCGGCACCTCGCCGCCATATTGCTCCAGGATGATGCGGCTGGTGGCGATGGCGTTCTTGGCCTTGGTGCGAAACAACCCGATGGTTTTGATGAAGTCCGTCAGGCCGGCTTCGCCCAGGTCCACCATGCCCCGCGGCGTGCCATGCCGGGGGAAGAATTTGCGCGTGGCGATGTTGACGGACTTGTCCGTGGCCTGGGCCGACAGCAAGACCGCGATCAGCAGCTGGAAGGGCGTGTCGTATTCCAGTTCGGTGGTCGGATGCGGGTTGGCGGCTTGCAGGCGCTCGAAGATTTCGCGTCGTTTGGCGGCGTTCATGGTGGATTCGGCGGACGGGTGGGCCCTGCGTCAGGGGCGTTGGCCGCGGCGCGCGCGGGCGCGCGCCAGCGCGGCCTCGATGGCCGAGCGCTTCTGGGCTTCGGCCTGGGCGGAAGGCTCGGTCGAGGGTGGGGTCTCGGCCGGCGCTTCGGGCGCGGCCGGGGTGTCGGCCATGAGGCGGGCATTGTCGGCGGTTTCACGCGCCAGCCGGGCCGCGCGCTCGGCATGCCGCTGGCGCGCGGCCTGGGCATCCTGCTCGGTCCAGGCGCGGCCGGCGGGCACCATGTCGATGCAATCGACCGGGCAGGGCGCCACGCATAGGTCGCAGCCGCTGCACAGCGCCGGCAGCACGGTGTGCATGCGCTTGTTGGCCCCCACGATGGCATCGACCGGACAGGCGCGGATGCACAGCGTACAGCCGATGCAGTGCGCCTCGTCGATGCGCGCGACCAGCAGCGGGCCGGGTTCGCCGCGCGTGAGGTCCAGGGGCAGTTCCGCCGTGGCCAGCAGGGCGGCCAGCGTCTTGACCCCTTCCTGGCCGCCGGGCGGGCAGCGGTTGATCGGCGCGGCCTGCTCGGCGATGGCCTGGGCATAGGGCCGGCAGCCGTCGTAGCCGCATTTCGTGCATTGCGTCTGCGGGAGTACGGCGTCGATGCGGTCGGTGAGTGAGAGCGGCATACAAAGAGAAACGGGCCCCGCGGGCCCGTTGGCATGGCGTTGCGGGGCCCGTCAGGACTGACGGATGAATTCAGCGATTTTAGGGCAGACAAGTTCGCGCCAGCGCCGGCCCGAGAATATCCCGTAGTGTCCCGCGCCTTGCACCGTGTAATGCGTCTTGCGCGCCGCGGGGATGCCGCTGCAGAGCCTGATGGCCGCGCGGGTCTGGCCCTGGCCGGAAATGTCGTCCAGTTCGCCTTCCACGGTAAGCAGCGTGGTCTTCTTGATGGCCTGCGGGCGCACCCGCTCGCCGTCGATCAGCCAGCTGCCCTCGGGCAGGCGGAATTCCTGGAAAACCGTGCGTATGGTGTCGAGATAGAACTCGGCGGGCATGTCGAGCACCGCGTTGTACTCGTCGTAGAAGCGGCGGTGCGCGGCCGCGTCGCTGTTGTCGCCGCGCAGCAGGTGCAGGTAGAACTCGTAGTGCGATTGCAGGTGGCGGTCCGGGTTCATGGCCATGAAACCCGCATGCTGCAGGAAACCGGGGTAGACCTTGCGGCCGGCGCCCGGGTAGTTCAGCGGCACGGCGTGGATCAGCTGGGTTTCAAACCAGGAATAGGGCTTGGTGGTCGCCAGATTGTTGACCTGGGTGGGGGATTCGCGCGGATCGATGGGCCCGCCCATCATGACCATGCTGCGCGGCTGGACCGGCTCGTCGGCGGCGGCCATCAGCGAGATCGCCGCCAGCACCGGCACCGTGGGCTGGCAGACCGAGATGACGTGCAGGTCGGGGCCCAGGTGGCGGATGAAATCCTGGATATACCGGACGTAATCGTCCAGGTGGAAGGGGCCGGCCGAGGCCGGGACCATGCGGGCATCCACCCAGTCCGTCACATAGACATCGTGCGCCGGCAGCAGGGCCCGGACCGTGTCGCGCAGCAGCGTGGCGTGGTGGCCGGACAGCGGGGCGACCACCAGCACGCGGGGATCCTTGCGGGCGGCCGTGCGGCGCAGGTCGCGCTGGAAATGCACCAGGCGGCAGAAGGGTTTGTCCAGCGCCACCGCTTCCAGCACTTTGACCGCGCGTCCGTCAATCGCCGTGCTCTCCAGGCCCCAGGCGGGTTTCTGGTACTCCTTGCCGATGCGGTGCAGCAGTTCGCAGCTGGCGGCCAATTGGCGCGACAGGGGGGTATAGGCCAGGGGGCTGTAGGGGCTGGAGAAGAGTTGCGAGCTTGCGTCTGTGAAAGCGGCCACGGGCCGCAGAAAGGCCCGCTGCATTTCGTGCAATTCGTACAGCATCTGGCAGGAATCCTAGAGAACCGGTGGCTTATTATTGCCGGGGACTATAACGGTATTTCGAGAATGTCTGGTTTGAGGCCGGGAGGCGGTCGGGTTTGTTGTGAAAAAGCACCGGCCCCAGGTGTTCCGGACCCGATTACCAGTAGTTTTCGACCGCCAGATTGCCGGGAATCCCCCGCCGACCCGGCGCAAAGCCGCGTTCGGCCAGCAATTTGCGCGCATCGGCCAGCAGGCCGGGGTTGCCGCAAAGCATGATTTTCACGCGGGCCGGATCCAGCGGCTCGTCGAGCAGGGCTTCCAGCCGGCCGTCGGCCAGCAGCGTGGTCAGCCGCTCCCGCGGCACCCCGGGCAGGGTCTGGCGCGTGGCCACGGGCAGATAGCGCAGCTTGTCCGGCCCTTGCGCGAAATACGGCGCCAGGTCGGGCCGCAAGTGCAGGTTCTCGATTTCCTCGCGATAGGCGAGTTCTTCGGCTTGGCGCACCCCATGCACCAGCGCGATGCGGTCGAAGCGCTGCCAGGTGGCCGGGTCGCGCAGCATGGACAGATAGGCCGACAGGCCCGTGCCCGAGGCCAGCAGCCAGAGCGAGCCGCCGGGCTCGAAGCGGTCCAGGGTCAGAAAGCCGTAGGGTTTCTTCTCGACATAGAGGGCATCGCCTGGGCGCAGCGCGGCCATGCGCGGGCTGAACTCGCCCTCGGGGACGACGATGGAATAGAACTCCAGCCCCTCCTCGCCCGGGGCGCTGACCATGGAGTAGGCGCGCCAGAGGGTGGGCTCGGCGTCCGGCGTGGCCTGCGCCGGCAGGCCCAGGCGGGCGAACTGCCCCGGCAGGAATTCAAACTGGGGGTCGCGCGTCAGCCGCAGGGAAAGCAGCTTTCCGGGGACCCAGATGCGGACATCGGTGACGGTCTGGCGTGTGTATTTGCTATCGGTCATGGCAGGGCGCGGCCGCGGCGCGGTCGCGCGCGGGCTCAACGTTCGAGATGCTGCAGCTTGTCCTGCACGCCGTTCCATTGGTCGGCGTCTGGCAAGGGCTTTTTGGCGCGGCTGATGCTGGCGAATTCGCCGGACAGCTCAGCGTTCAGGGCGATGAACTTCATCTGATCCTGGGGGACGTCTTCCTCGGCGTAGATGGCGTTGGCCGGGCACTCCGGGATGCATACCGCGCAGTCGATGCACTCGTCCGGGTCGATCACCAGGAAATTCGGACCTTCCCGAAAACAGTCCACCGGACAAACATCGACACAGTCGGTGTATTTGCACTTGATACAGTTTTCGGTAACAACGTGGGTCATTCTGGGTAACTCCGGGATCGGGCGGGGCTGGTGCTTTGTCTAATCGGATTTTACCCGAGCGGGGCCGCGGGGCACGATAACCCGGGAAGCGGGCAGGGTGTCCGGGACGGGAGAAACGCCCGATATGCTATGGTTGCCGCAAATAGACCCCCAAGCATCATGATTATCACTTCGCTGCTCGATACCGACCTGTACAAGTTTTCCATGATGCAGGTGGTGTTGCACCATTTCCCGGCCGCCCAGGTCGAATATCGCTATAAGTGCCGCACGCCGGGGGTCAATCTGCGCCCCTACCTGGACGAAATCCGCCAGGAGGTGCATCAGCTGTGCCAGCTGCGTTTCACCGACGAAGAGCTGGATTATCTTCGCGGCCTGCGCTTCATCAAGAGCGATTTTGTCGATTTCCTGGGCCTGTTCCATCTGCCGGAGCGCTGCATTGCCATCGGCGAGGGCAAGGAGCCGGGCGAGATCTCCATTACCGTGAAAGGCCCCTGGCTGCACACCATCCTGTTCGAGATCCCGGTGCTGGCCATCGTCAACGAGGTCTATTTCCGCAATATGCAGCCCAATCCCGACTGGGAAGAGGGCCGCAAGCGCCTGCAGTCCAAGATGCACCTGGTGCTGGACGACCCGGCGCTGGCCGATTTCCGCGTGGCCGAGTATGGCACGCGGCGCCGTTTTTCCAAGCGCTGGCACGAAGAAGTGGTCTCCACCATGAAGGCCCAGATGGGGCCGCATTTCGCCGGCACCAGCAATGTGCTGTTCGCCATGCAGCACAACGTGCTGCCGCTGGGCACCATGGGGCACGAATATCTGCAGGCCTGCCAGGCCCTGGGGCCGCGGCTGCGCGACTCGCAGGTCTTCGCGCTCGAGATCTGGGCCAAGGAATACCGTGGCGACCTCGGCATCGCGCTGTCCGACGTCTATGGCATGGACGCCTTCCTGCGCGACTTCGACATGTATTTCTGCAAGCTGTTCGACGGCGCGCGCCATGATTCCGGCGACCCCTTTGTCTGGGGCGAGCGCCTGCTGGAGCATTACCGCAAGAATCGCGTCGATCCGCGCACCAAGACCCTGGTATTCTCCGATTCGCTGACCTTCCCGCGCGCGATCGAGCTGGCCCGCCAGTTCGCGGGCCGCTGCAAGGTATCGTTCGGGATCGGCACCAATCTCACCAATGACCTGGGGCACCAGCCCTTGCAGATCGTAATGAAGATGGTCCGTTGCAATGGTCAGCCGGTTGCCAAGGTCTCGGATGCGCCCGAGAAGACCATGAGCGATGATCCGGCCTATCTGGCCTATCTGCGACAGGTCTTCCAGTTGCCGCCGGCCTGATATCTTTTTTCATCTCCATCCGCTAAGGGGAAGTTTATGAGCAGCATCAAGCGCTTCAACGTTGAAAAGCGCCTGTCCGACATGGCCGTCTACAACGGCGTGGCCTACCTCGCCGGCCAGGTGCCCGACGACGCCGCGCTGGACATCACCGGCCAGACCGAGCAGGTCCTGGCGACTATCGACCGCCTGCTGGCCGAGGCCGGCACCGACAAGACCAAGATCCTGATGGCCCAGATCTTCGTGGCCAACATGAAGGAATTCGACGGCATGAACAAGGCCTGGGACGCCTGGGTGCCGGCCGGCAACTCGCCCCCGCGCGCCACCGTCGAGGCCCGCCTGGCCAACCCCGACTACAAAGTCGAAATCGTCGTGACCGCCGCCATCGCCTGATGCGCGCAGCCCGCCTGGTGCCTTTCCGGCATCAGGCGTCGGCCCCCAGCAAGAGGGTGGCCGCAAGCAATCCCCCCAATTCTTCCGCGCCGGCCCTGGCGCCCTGGTCCAGATGCTTGGGAGCCAGGATGGCCTCGGGTGTCTGCGCGCCATTGCGCGCGATGAGCGCGGGGGCGATCCGCGCCAGCCGCCAGCCGGTGCAGATGCGTTCGAGCTGGCGCACCGCGCCTTCGCCATCGCTGCCGGCGCTCACGGCGACGCCATAGGGCCGTCCGGCCAGGCGCTCCAGGACGGCGTAATAGCTGCGGTCGAAGAAGTCCTTCATTTCGCCGCTCAGGCTGGCCAGGTTCTCGGGCGCGCAGAAAAGAAAGCCGTCGGCCGCGATCAGGTCCGGTCCCTGCGCCTCATGGGCCTGCAGGCGCCGCACGCGGAAATCATCGTCATGGCCGAGTTCCGCGGCCGTCTTCAGGGCGCCGATTTCGCAGGCCTCGGCCAGCTGGCGCGCCGCGCCCGTGCGCGAGTGCCACACGATGAGCAGTTCTTTCATGACAGCCTCGCCATGGGGTCTTGCCGGTAATAGCTGCGCAGCAGCGCATACCATTGCGGCATGGTCTCGGCCAGGGCCCAGGGGTCGGCGAAAAAATGCTCGGAGCTGACCGCGAAGAATTCCGCCTCGTCGCTGGCCGCGTAGGGATCCAAGGGCAACTGCCCGTACCAGGCATCGGCCTCGGGGCTTTCGGGATCCACATCCGGCGGGATGGCCGCCTCGATCTCGTCCAGGGCCTGGCGAAAGCGCGCCAGGCAGTCTTCCAGCGTATGGCGCCATTGGCGCGGGCGCAGATCGGGATGGGCGGCCAGCTCGGGCATGCCATCGGCAATACCGGCCTGAAGATCCAGCTTGTGGGCGAATTCGTGGATCACCACATTGAAGGCGCCGTCGGCGTTGGCGGCATCATCCCAGGAAAGCACCACCGGACCGCCGTCCCAGGCCTGCCCGGCGGCTTCTTCGAGGTATTCATGCACCACGCCATCTTCGTCCTGCACGGTCTGCGGGATGGCAAAGCCCGAGGGATAGACGATGATTTCTTCCCATCCTTCGTAGAGCCTCGGGTCCAGCTTGAGGATGGGCAGCGCGGCCTGGGCGCAGATCGACAGGCGCATGAAGTCGGTGAGCGCCAGGCCGGCCGCGCCATTGATCTGTTTGCTGGCCAGCAGCCAGGCGGCGCGCGTCCGCAGTTCCTGCAGCTCGGCATCATCCAGCGCGGCGAAAAACGGATGCGCCGCCAGCACGTCCCGCCACAGCGGCTCCGGGATGCGCGCCTGCATCGCGCGGACTTCATCGGCGCTGGCGCCGCGCCCGCCCAACCATCTCAGCATATCCATATTCCCTTCTATCCCGCCTGGCAGGCGGGCTTGGCCAACGCTAGTGTAGAGTGTGCGAAATATTTCTAAAATGTCGGGCACCGACGGGCTTTCATTGCTTGTTGTAGTCCGCTCCCGTCATGGCCTTCAAGACCGGCTCAGGGGGCCCGGCCACATAGCCGTTTCATTGTCTTTCTCGAGTCACTGCCGCGCCGATCATGTCCGCCACCGTAGAGTCTTCGCTGCCCGAGCCCTTTGACCCGGCCTGGCGCCAGGCGGCCAGCGCCGGCCTGGACGAGGCCGGCGCGGCCCTGCTGGCGCGCGCGGCCGCCTGGGCGCTGCCGCGTTTTGGCGATCAGGTGGCGCTCACCGGCGAGAGCCTGGCCCGCCACGCCGCGGGGGCGGCGCGCATCCTGGCCGACCTGCATACCGACGCGGCGACCCGCGCGGCCGCCTTGCTCGCCGCGCTGCCGACCGATCTGAGCGCCCCGGCGCCCGCCTTGCGCAATGACCCGGTGGCCGCGGAGTTCGGCGCCGAAGTGGCCCGGCTGGTGCAGGGCGCGCGCGCCCTGCTGCGCCTGGGCATCGTGGCCCGGCAGGCCAGCGACAGCGCGGCCGATACGGGTTCCCAGAAAGAAATGCAGCGCAAGATGCTGCTGGCCATGGCGGCCGACCTGCGCATCGTGCTGATGCGTCTGGCTTCGCGTTTGCAGAGCCTGCGCTGGCATGCCGAAACCAAGACGCCCTGTAGCCCGGCTTTTGCGCAGGAGACGCTGGATCTCTACACCCCGCTGGCCAACCGGCTGGGCATCTGGCAGCTCAAATGGGAAATGGAAGACCTCTCCTTCCGCTTCCTTGATCCCGTCCGCTACAAGGAGATCGCCAAGCTGCTCGAAGAAAAGCGCGTCGAGCGCGAAGCCTTTATCGCCGATGCCATCGGACGCATGCAGGCCGCGCTGGCGCGCGCCGGCATCAAGGGCGAGGTCAGCGGCCGGCCCAAGCATATCTACAGCATCTGGAACAAGATGCGCCTCAAGGGGCTGGATTTTTCCCAGATGTACGACTTGCGGGCGCTGCGCATCATCGTCGACGATGTGCGCGACTGTTATGCGGCCCTGGCCCTGGTCCATGAGCTGTGGACCCCGCTGCCGGAAGAGTTCGACGACTATATTTCGCGCCCCAAGCCCAATGGCTACCGCTCGCTGCATACCGTGGTGGCCGACCAGGACGGCCGTGCCTTCGAGGTGCAGATACGCACCCATGAAATGCACCAGTTCGCCGAGTACGGGATGGCGGCGCACTGGCGCTACAAGGAGGCCGGCGCGCGGGGCGGCCAGGTGGCGGCGTCCAGCGACTATGACCGCCAGCTGGCCTGGATGCGGCAGCTCCTGGCCTGGAACAGCGATGTCGAGGCGGCCAAGGAAAACCCGCCCGCCGCCAAGGCCGCGCCGCGTTCGGCCGCCCGCCAGGGCGAAGACCGCATCTATGTGCTCACGCCCCAGGCTCGCGTGATCGAGCTGCCCGTGGGCGCGACCCCGGTGGATTTCGCCTATCACCTGCATACCGACCTGGGCCACCGCTGCCGGGGCGCCAGGGTGGATGGGCAGATGGTGCCTTTGCAGACCCGCCTGTCCACCGGCCAGACCGTCGAGATCATCGCCGCGAAATCCGGCGGGCCCTCGCGCGACTGGCTCAATCCCCAGCTGGGCTACCTGGCCAGCCCCCGGGCCCGCGCCAAGGTGCGGCTCTGGTTCAATGCCATCGAGCTGCAGCAGCGGATCACCCAGGGCCAGGCCCTGGTCGAAAAAGAATTGCAGCGCCTGGGCAAGACCGCCGTCAACCAGGAGCAGCTGGCGCAGAGCCTGGGCTTCGCCAAGGCCGATGATCTCTATGTGGCCGCGGCCAAGGAAGAATTCAGCCTGCGCCAGATCGACAGCGTGTTCCAGCAGCCGGCGCCGGCGGCCGATCCGCCGCCGGTGCTCACCCATGCGCGCAGCGCCGACAGCGCCGAGAAGACCGGCAAGAGCGGGGTGCTGGTGGTTGGCGTCGGCTCGCTGCTGACCCAGCTGGCGCGCTGCTGCCGGCCGGCGCCGCCCGATGCCATCCAGGGCTTTGTGACCCGCGGGCGCGGCGTGTCCATCCATCGCGCCGACTGCCACAGCTTTAAGGCGCTGGCCGAGCGCGAGCCCGAGCGTGTCATCGACGTCGAATGGGGCAATACCTCGGATAGCTTCTATCCGGTGGATATCAGCGTGCGCGCCCATGACCGTTCCGGCCTGCTGCGCGACCTCTCCGAAGTCTTTGCCCGCCTGAGGCTCAATGTGGTGGGCGTGAACACCCAGAGCAAGCAATCGCTTGCCCATATGGTGTTCACGGTTGAGGTGCGCGGCGGCGACAGCCTGCAAAAGGCGCTGGACGCCCTGCGCGAGGTGACGGGCGTCTCCTCGGCCGCCCGCCGCTAGGCGGGCGCGCGGCGGCTCAGTGCTCGTCCAGGCGGCGCCCGGACTTGTCTTCGATGAAGAAAGCGGCCGTCAGCCCCAGGGCCACGCCGAACATCACGTAGTAGGCCGGCGCCATCGGCGAGCCCGTGGTCTTGATGAGCCAGGTCACGATGAACTGGGCGAAGCCGCCAAAAATCATCACCGCCACGTTATAGGCCAGCGACAGGCCGACCGAGCGCACCCGCGCCGGGAAGAGTTCCGCCATCACGGTGCTGAACACGCCGAAGAAGGCCGAGACGAAGAGACAGACCACCAGCTGGACCGTCAGCAGCCGTCCGATCGAGGGAGCGTCGGTCAGCCAGGCATAGAGCGGGTAGAGCACGACCAGGTAGCCGATCAGCGAGCCGATCACCAGGGGGCGGCGGCCGATGCGGTCGGACCAGGCGCCCATGAAGGGCGTCAGCACCACCATCACGGCCGCGCCCGCCATCTGCACCAGGAAGGTTTCGCTCATGGGCAGATTGAGGATCTTGGTCGAGAAGGTGACCAGGTAGGTGAACGTGATGTAGATCGACACCGTGGCGGTCACGACCAGGCCCACGCCGATCAGGGTTTCGCGCGTGTGGCGGGCCAGCATCTGGCCCAGGCTCAGGCGCTGGGCCGGGGCTTCGGCCGCCTGGGCCTGGATGCGCTTGAAGACGGCGGTCTCATCGACGTTGCGGCGGATGTAGATGGCGATGGGCACGATCACCAGGCCGAAGGCGAAGGGCAGGCGCCAGGCCCAGGCCTCGATCTGCTCGGGCGTGAAGATTTCGGTGATCAGGGTGCCGAAGGCCGCGCCGATGAGCAGGGCCAGCATCTGGCCGGCCATCTGCCAGGAGCCGTAAAAGCCGCGGCGCTGGTCCGGGGCCATTTCGATCAGCAGGGCGGTGGACGTGCCGAATTCTCCGCCGGCCGAAAAGCCCTGCAGCAGGCGCGCGATCAGGATGAAAATCGGGGCCAGAATACCCGCGGCATGATAGGTCGGGGCGACGGTGATCAGGGCGATGGACACCGCCATCAGCGAAGTCACCATCACCATGGCGGCCTTGCGTCCCTTGCGGTCGCCGTACAGGCCCAGCAGGATGCCGCCCACGGGGCGCATGAAAAAGCCCACGCCGAAAATGGCCGTGGTCATCAGGATGGAGTTCAGTTCGCTGCCGGGCACGCTGGGATCGACAGGGAAAAACAGCTTCGCGATGATGGGCGTCATGAAGGCGAAGACCAGAAAGTCATACCACTCCAAGGCATTGCCGATGACGGCGGCCACGATATTGCGGGTGGGAACTGCATGCTGCTGCACGATGAATCCTTAGGGGAGGGGGCCAGAAGGGGGCGATTTTAGGGGGAAAACGGCCAAATGTCCGTGCCGGGCCGCCGTCATACCCAAATAGGCCCGGCACACTTTGGGCAGCTGGCCTAAACTTGGGGTTTTTCTCAAGGTTAGGCGAAATGAACGCGCGCACTTGGTTGCAGACCCTGGTCGGCTTCGATACCACCAGCCGGAATTCCAATCTGGCCCTCATCGAGACCACCCGCGACTGGCTCAAGCAGCAGGGTGTGGAGGCTTGGCTGGTGCACAACGCCGAGCGGACCAAGGCCAATCTCTTTGCCACCCTGCCGGCGGCCGATGGCAATACCCAGGGCGGCATCGTGCTGTCGGGGCATACCGATGTGGTGCCCGTCGACGGCCAGGAATGGTCGACCGATCCTTTCAAGCTCGTCGAGGCCGACGGCCGTCTCTATGGGCGGGGAGCCTGCGACATGAAGGGCTTCATCGCCGTGGCGCTGGCCATGGTGCCGGAATACCTCGCCATGCGGCGCGCCAAGCCCATCCACCTGGCATTCTCCTATGACGAGGAAGTCGGCTGCGCCGGCGCGCCCTATATGATCGCGGACCTGCACGATCGCGGTATCCGCCCCGAGGGCTGTGTCGTGGGCGAGCCGACCGGCATGCAGGTCGTGGTGGCGCACAAGGGCATCAATCTGTTCCGCTGCCGGGTGCACGGCAAGGCGGCCCACTCGTCGCTGACGCCGCGCGGCTGCAACGCGATCGAATACGCGGCCCGCCTGATCTGCCATATCCGCGACCTGGCCGACAGCTTCAAGGCCAATGGCCCCTACGATCAGTTCTACGACGTGCCTTTCTCGACCATGACCACCAACCAGATCCAGGGCGGTATCGCGGTCAATACCATTCCGGAATTCTGCGAGTTCTCCTACGAGTTCCGCAACCTGCCGGGGATGCCGGCCGACGAGATCCAGGCCCAGGTCGAGCGCTATGTCGCCGAAACCCTGCTGCCGCGCATGCGCGCCGAGTTCGGCGAGGCCGCCATCGACATCGAGCGGGGCGCCTCGGCGCCCGGCCTGGAGGCCTCCGAAGAGGCGGCCATCACCCAGCTGGTCCGCGCGCTCACGGCCGACCGCGGCACGCGCAAAGTGGCCTATGGCACCGAAGCGGGCCTGTTCCAGGGCATAGGCATCCCGACCGTGGTCTGTGGTCCGGGCCATATCGAACAGGCCCACAAGCCCGATGAATACGTGGCGCTGGACCAGCTCGCCGACTGTGAAACCTTCCTGCGCAAGCTGGGCCAGGCGCTCTGATCGTCGCCCGGGCGGGCGGGCCGCCCCGGCCCTGTCATGCTCGGGTAAAATGTCAGGTTGCTAAACCGGCGCCGGTTGACGGCAGGCATAGGGCCTGCCGCCGTGCCAGGCGCCGGGTGGATATCAGGTAGACCAGGTGAAACCTTACGACCTTCCGGATGCGAAGGGCCATTTCGGCCCCTATGGCGGCGTTTTCGTTGCCGAGACGCTGATGCATGCCTTGGACGAGCTGCGCGCTGCCTACGACCAATATCGTGTGGACCCGACCTTCATCGAAGAGTTCAACTACGAGCTCAAGCACTTCGTCGGCCGGCCCAGCCCCGTCTACCACGCTGCCCGATGGTCGCAGAAGCTGGGCGGCGCCCAGATCTGGTTCAAGCGCGAGGACCTCAACCACACCGGCGCGCACAAGGTCAATAACTGTATCGGCCAGGCCTTGCTGGCCAAGCGCATGGGCAAGCCGCGGGTCATCGCCGAGACCGGCGCGGGCCAGCATGGCGTGGCGTCGGCCACCGTGGCGGCCCGCTATGGCATGGAATGCGTGGTCTACATGGGCAGCGAGGACGTTCGCCGCCAGGCTTCCAATGTGTATCGCATGAAGCTGCTGGGCGCGCGGGTCGTGCCCGTCGAGTCCGGCTCGCGCACGCTCAAGGACGCCCTGAACGAAGCCATGCGCGACTGGGTCACCAATATCGAAAACACCTTCTATATCATCGGCACGGTGGCCGGTCCGGATCCCTATCCGCGCATGGTGCGCGACTTCCAGACCGTGATCGGCAAAGAGTGCCTCGAGCAGATGCCCGAGGCGGCCGGCCGCCAGCCCGACTACGTGGTCGCGGCCGTGGGCGGCGGCTCCAACGCCCTGGGCATCTTCCACCCCTATATTCCCTACGAGGATGTGCAGCTCATCGGCGTCGAAGCCGCCGGCGAGGGCATGGACAGCGGCCGCCATGCCGCCTCCCTGGCCGCCGGCCAGGTGGGGGTGCTGCACGGCAACCGCACCTATGTCATACAGGACGCCGACGGCCAGGTCCAGGAGACGCATTCGGTGTCGGCGGGCCTGGACTATCCCGGCGTCGGCCCCGAGCACGCCTGGCTCAAGGACAGCGGGCGCGCCAGCTATGTCGGCATCACCGACGACGAGGCCCTGGCGGCCTTCCATGATTGCTGCCGCATCGAGGGCATCATGCCCGCGCTGGAGTCTTCGCACGCGATTGCGCAGGCGGTCAAGATGGCCCCCACGCTGCCGCGCGACAAGATCATCCTGGTCAACCTGTCGGGCCGCGGCGACAAGGACATGCACACCGTCGCCGAGCGCGGCGGCATCGAGCTGTAAAAACCATGAGCCAACGTATTGCCGCCGCTTTTGCCCGCGTGACCGAATCCGGCCGCGCATCGGCCTTGATTCCCTATATCGCCGCGGGGGATCCCTCGCCGGCGGCCACCGTGCCGCTGATGCACGCCCTCGTCAAGGCGGGCGCCGACATTCTCGAACTGGGCGTGCCGTTCTCGGATCCCATGGCCGATGGTCCGGTGATCCAGCGGGCCGCCGAGCGCGCCATCGCCCAGGGCATGGGGCTGGCGCGCGTGCTGCAGGCCGTGGCCGAGTTCCGCCGCCAGGATGACAGCACGCCGGTCGTGCTGATGGGCTATGGCAACCCGATCGAACGCATGGGCCAGCAGGCTTTCGTGCAAGCCGCCCGCCAGGCCGGCGTGGACGGCGTGCTGGTGGTCGATTACCCGCCCGAAGAAATGGACGAATTCGGCGCCGCGCTGGACGCCGCCGGCATCGCCCCGATCTTCCTGCTGGCGCCCACGACGACCGAGGCCCGCATGCAGGCCATCGGCCGTGTCGCCCGCGGCTATGCCTACTATGTTTCGCTCAAGGGCGTCACCGGTTCGGCCAGCCTGAACACCGACGATGTCGCCCAGCGCCTGGCCCTCATCCGGCGCCATATCGGCGCGCTGCCGATAGGGGTGGGCTTCGGCATCCGCGATGCCGACAGCGCCAGCCGTATCGCCCGCCATGCCGATGCCGTGGTCATCGGCAGCAAACTCATCGAAACCATGGAGCAGGCCGTGGCCAACGTGCCGCCTGCCCAGCAGACCGACGCCGCCATACATGCCGCCAGCCTCTGGCTGGGCAGCATCCGCGCGGCGATGGACCAAGTCAAACGAGAGCGCGCGCCGGTCTGAGCCCGCGCAAGCCGTCTACAGGAAAAAACCATGAGCTGGATCGAAAAACTCCTGCCGCCCCGCATCAACAAGACCAGCGACAGCGGTGTGCGCCGCGTGCCCGAAGGCCTGTGGGTCAAGTGCCCGTCCTGCGAGTCCGTGCTCTATAGCGAAGACCTGGCGGCCAATCTGCACGTCTGCCCCAAGTGCAGCCACCATATGCGCATCGGCGCGCGCGCCCGCATCGACTCCCTGCTGGACGTCGAGGGCCGCGTCGAAATCGGCCAGACCACACGCTCGGTCGATTCGCTCAAGTTCAAGGACACGCGCAAGTATCCCGAGCGCATCCAGGAAGCCATGAAGCAGACCGGCGAGACCGACGCGCTGGTCGTCATGAGCGGCTCCATCCGGGGCGTTCCGGCCACGCTGGCCTGCTTTGAGTTCGAGTTCATGGGCGGCTCCATGGGTTCGGTGGTCGGCGAGCGCTTCGTGCGCGGCGTGAAGGCCGCCATCGAGAACAAGACGTCCTTCATCTGCGTGGCGGCTTCGGGCGGCGCCCGCATGCAGGAAAGCCTGCTGTCGCTCATGCAGATGGCCAAGACCAACGCCATGCTGACCCAGCTGGCCCGCAACGACCTGCCTTTCATCAGTGTGCTCACCGATCCCACCATGGGCGGCGTATCGGCCAGCTTTGCCTTCATGGGCGATGTCGTCATTGCCGAGCCCAAGGCCCTGATCGGTTTCGCCGGCCCGCGCGTGATCGAGCAGACCGTGCGCGAAAAATTGCCGGAAGGCTTCCAGCGCGCCGAGTTCCTGCTGCAAAAGGGGGCCATCGACATGGTGGTGGACCGCCGCCAGCTGCGCGAAGAACTGGCGCGGCTGCTGGCCCTGTTGACCAACCAGCCCGCCGACATCGTTACCGCGGCCTGAGCGGCGGCTCGGGCCTGAGGGCGGCAATCCCCTGGGGGGTGCCGCCCTTTTACTTTTCCATCGGCAGACATAATCGCGCACGATTGCGCAATGCCATGTCGGGTTTTCCTGCGGCCATGTTGCCTGGGTGATACATTTGTATCCGGGGCGTCCCTGCTTTCTGCTAAGGTTGCATTTGTCTGTTTGCACAGATTGACAGCACTTTGGAGTTCATATGCACGGCCTGAACAAGAAAATCGCGTTGACTGGCATCGCCGCCTTGCTGCTGGCCCTGGCGGCCGGCACGGCCCGGGCGCAACAAGGCAGCGAAGGCGGCGTCAGTGTCCATTACGGCATCGGCGAGCACTACCAGCGCATCACCCTCAACTACGAAACGCCCACGTGGTGGAGCTACCAGTTCGGCAGCAACTGGGGCCGTCTGGACCTGAATGGCGAGTTCGGCGGATCGTATTGGTGGGCCAATGGCTCGCGCGACCCCGGCCATGTCTGGCAGGCCAGCGCCATCCCGATGTTCCGCTGGTGGGCGAACGACCGCTTCTATCTCGAGGCAGGCATCGGCGCCACGGTCTTCTCCAGCACCCGCTTCGCCGACAAGCAGATCGGTTCGGCCTTCCAGTTCGGCGACCATGTCGGCCTGGGTTTCCTGCTGACCCAAAGCAGCCGGATCGGCCTGCGCTATTCGCATTTCTCGAATGCCAATATCAAGAAACCCAACCCGGGCCTGGATGTGGTCCAGCTGACCTATACCTATCAGTTCTGAGCCGGGCCCCGCCCAGGATAAAGACGTCCCCGGACGCAAAAAAAACCGCCAGGCTTTCGGCCTGGCGGTTTTTTCTTGGGGCGTGCCGCTTAGTGGCGGGTTTCCACCTGGACCAGGGGAACCGACGACACTTGAGCCACGGGCTTGCGCTCGCGGCCCAGGCGCACCGGCGCCTGGTCGGCCGCGCTGCGCGCCTGGGATTGCGCGTGGCGCGCCGGATCCGTCTGGACCCAGGTCAGGCCGGCGGCCTGGACCACGGCATTCAAGGCCGCATCGCCGACCACGATGGGCGCGGCGGCCGGGCTGGCGACGGCCGGCATGGGCTGCGCCGGCGCGGTTTGCACCGGTTCGGGGGCGGGCGCGGCGGCCGTTTCGACCGCGGCCGGGGCAGGCTCAGGCTCAACGGCGGCCGGCGGTTCGGCCGCAAGGGCCGGCTCCGCGGCAACGATCGGCTCGGCGGCCGGCGAAGCAGGGGCGGTTTGCACCGGCTCGGCGGCAACGGGCGCCTGCGCCGCGGGCGCTTGGGGCTCAGCCACGGGCGCTTGCGGTTCGGCGGGCGCCACGGGGGCGGCGGCTTCGCTGGCCGCGGCGGCGTCGGCCGTGGCTTGAACCTCGGCGGCCTCCACCTTGACCGGCTCGGAGGCGGCGGTCACGCCGTAGGCCGGCGCCGGGATCAGCGCGTTGCGGGCGCTGTCGCCTTCTTCCGCGTCATCGCCGGCTTCGATGGGCTGGCCATCGGCATCCAGCGTCGCGCCTTCTTCCTGGCTGCGGCGACCGCGGCGGCTGCGGCGACGGCGGCGCTTGCGCTCCGGATCGGCCTGGCCTTCGCCTTCGGCGCCCACAGGGGCTTCGTTGTCGGCTTCGGTGGCTTCCACCTCGGCGGCGGCAGTCTCGGGAGCCGTGCTCGGCAGGGCCGACGCCACGGTTTCAGCCAATGCGGCCACCATGGTTTCCTGTTCGCTCATCGTTTCGGCGGCGCCTTCCTCGCGTCGGCCGCGGCCGCGGCCACGGCGATTGCGGCCGCTGCGCGGCGTGGACTCATCGCCGGTTTCCGGGGCGGAGGGACGCGGGGCCTGGGCATCGGCGTTGCGGGCCTGGCGCGCTTCGGCGCGTGCGTCATTGCGCGATTCGTTGCGCGATTCAGCACGCGGCTCGCCGCGCTGCGCTTCGCCGCGGGCGTTCTCGCCGCGCGCCGTCTCGCCACGCGCCTCGTCCTGGCGGCGGCCGCCGCGCACATGGCGCTGCTCCAGGCCTTCGCCATCGCCGCCGCGGCGGTTGCGGTTACGGTCGGAACCATGGCGCTCGCCACGGCGTTCCTGGCCGTCGTGGGCACGCTTGTTGCGATTGCCGCCGGCGCCGCTGCGCTTGGCTTGCTCGGCCGGCTTGTCGGCCGGCTTGGCCTGCTCGCCGCCGCCGGACAGCCAGTTGATCAAACGCTTGAACAGGCCGCCAAAGCCGGCGCCTTCGGCGGCCTTGGCCGGGGCGGCGGGCGCGGGGGCGGACACCGGCGCGGGCTGCGCCGGGGTGATGCCCTTCACCAGGGCCTCGGGGCGCGCCTTGACCTCATGCTCGCGCGGGCTCCAGGTGACGTCGGTGGCGGGGGCCTCGGCCAGCTCGAAGCTGGTCTTGGTCTCTTCCAGGCGCGGGTCGTCGTGGCGCAGGCGCTCGATATGGTGATGCGGGGTCTCCAGGTGCTTGTTCGGGATGAGCACCAGGTTGACCTTCAGGCGGGCTTCCATCTTGGCGATATCGGCGCGCTTTTCGTTCAGCAGGAAGGTGGCCACGTCCACCGGCACTTGAGCGTGCACGGCGGCGGTGTTTTCCTTCATGGCTTCTTCTTGCAGCAGGCGCAGCACATGCAGGGCGCTGGACTCGGCGTCGCGGATCACGCCGGTGCCGTTGCAGCGCGGGCAGGTGATGTGCGAGCCTTCGTTCAGGGCCGGGCGCAGGCGCTGGCGGGACAGCTCCATCAGGCCAAAGCGCGAGATCTTGCCCATTTGCACGCGGGCGCGGTCAAAGTGCAGCGCATCACGCAGGCGCTGTTCGACAGCACGCTGGTTCTTGCTGTCTTCCATGTCGATGAAATCGATCACGATCAGGCCGCCGAGGTCGCGCAGGCGCAGCTGGCGGGCCACTTCGTCGGCGGCCTCCAGATTGGTGCGCAGGGCGGTTTCCTCGATGTCGGCGCCGCGCGTGGAGCGGGCCGAGTTCACGTCGACGGCGACCAGGGCTTCGGTGTGGTCGATCACCACGGCGCCGCCCGAAGGCAGCTGCACCGTGCGCGAATAGGCCGTCTCGATCTGGTGTTCGATCTGGAAGCGCGAGAAGAGGGGGATGTCGTCGCGATAGCGTTTGACGCGCTGGACGTTGTCCGGCATCACGACGCTCATGAAGGCCGTGGCCTGATCGGCGATCTCGTCGGTATCGATCAGGATTTCGCCGATTTCAGGCGAGAAATAGTCGCGGATGGCCCGGATGACCAGGCTGGACTCCAGATAGATCAGGATGGGCGCGGCGTTGTCGCGCGCGGCGCCATCGATGGCCGTCCAGAGTTGCATGAGGTAGGCCAGGTCCCATTGCAGCTCTTCCACGCTGCGGCCGATGCCGGCCGTGCGGGCGATGATGCTCATGCCTTGCGGCACATCGAGCTGCTCCATCGTGTCGCGCAGTTCCTGGCGGTCTTCGCCCTCGACGCGGCGCGAGACGCCGCCGCCACGGGGGTTGTTGGGCATCAGGACCAGATAGCGGCCCGCCAGCGAGATGAAGGTGGTCAGGGCGGCGCCCTTGTTGCCACGCTCTTCTTTTTCGACCTGGACGATCAGTTCCTGGCCTTCGCGCAGCGCGTCCTGGATGCGGGCGCTGCGGACGTCGACGCCGTCCTTGAAGTAGCTGCGGGCCACTTCCTTGAAGGGCAGAAAGCCGTGCCGGTCTTCGCCGTAATTGACGAAGCAGGCTTCAAGGCCGGGTTCGATGCGGGTGATGACGCCTTTATAGATGTTGCCTTTGCGCTGTTCGCGGCCGGCGGTTTCGATATCAAGGTCGATGAGCTTTTGCCCATCGACAATTGCGACGCGCAGTTCTTCCTGGTGCGTCGCATTAAACAGCATGCGCTTCATGAGTGCGGTTCTCCGTTGTCAGGACGCGCCGATATCGGCGCGTGACCTCGGGTCACTCGGGCTGCGGCTGAAGCAGGCAAGAAGAATGCGGACCGTACCCGGGCGTCGCCCAGGCGTATCCGCCGCGCGTCACGCGGGCACGTCGTGCCAGGAGGCACGGGGTTCTGGCAGCAGGGGGGTCAGCTTCACTGATGTGGTTTGACGGAACGGTTGCTGTGAACGTCAGATGCTTCAAGGCATCTGGTGCGTAATAAATATTCGACGATTCTTGCTGTGCTTCAAGCCGCTTGCGGCTGGCAACGGATCTCTGCCAGGAAGGCGGGCACTGCATGCCACACCACCGTCCGGCAGATCGCGGTTGCGCCGGCGACCAAGTAAACCCAGGAGCTGAACGGAGACAGTACAATGGTGGCCCGCGCATCCGACGGAGACGCGCGAATCTCTCCGCATCTCAACGCCAGGCAAAACGGTTTCACACCCGCAAGAGCCTCTGTAGTTCAGCCCCGTAAGGCTGTCCCGATTATATGCCGCTTTCCGCAATGCGCAAACAGACTTCCCCTGCGCTTCCCTCTGTACGTATGGTCGAGGTCGAAGCCGGCCAGGAAGGCCAGCGCCTGGACAATTTCCTGCTGCGCCTGTGCAAGGGCGTCCCCAAAAGCCATATCTATAAGGCCATCCGGGGCGGCGAAGTCCGCGTCAACAAGGGACGGATCAGTGTCGACTATCGCCTTGCGGTGGGCGACGTGGTCCGCGTGCCGCCCCTGCGGCTGCCGGATCCGGGCAAGCCCAGGCCCGTGCCGGCTTCGGAGTTTCCGATCGTCTACGAAGACGACGCCATGCTGGTGGTGGACAAGCCGGCGGGCGTGGCGGTGCACGGCGGCAGCGGCGTGTCCTTTGGCGTCATCGAGCAGTTGCGGGCCGCCCGTCCCGACGCCCGCTTCCTGGAGTTGGTCCACCGGCTCGACCGCGAGACCTCGGGCCTGCTCATGGTCGCCAAAAAGCGCAGCGCCCTGCTTGCCCTGCACGCCATGCTGCGCGAAGGCAAGGGCGGCAAGCGCTACCTGGCCCTGGTCGAGGGCGATTGGGTCAACGACAGGCAGCACATCCGGCTGGCGCTCAGCAAATGGACGACCCAGAGCGGCGAGCGCCGGGTCAAGGTCGATCCCGAGGGGCAGGCCGCCCATACCATCGTCACGCTCAAGCAGCGCTTCGGGGGCTATAGCCTGGTCGAGGCCGAGCTGCGCACCGGGCGCACCCACCAGATCCGGGTGCACCTGGCCGCCAGCGGCTTTCCCATCGTGGGCGATGACAAATACGGGACGGATGAGGTGAGGGCCGCCTTCGCCCGCCGGGGTTTCAACCGCATGTTTCTGCATGCCTATCAATTGACGCTGGACCACCCGCTGACGGGTGAGCGCTTGGACCTGGTGGCGGAATTGCCCGCCGCCTGTCGCAAGTTGTTGCAGCAACTGGAGACAGCCTGATATGTCGTACGCAATGGTGGTGTTCGATTGGGACGGCACCCTCATGGATTCCACCCACAGCATCGTGGCGGCCATCCAGGCGGCCGCCCGTGACCTCGAGCTGCCCGTTCCGACGGCCTCGGAGGCCAGCTGGGTCATCGGCCTGTCGCTGGAAAGCGCGCTCAAGCGCGCCGTGCCCCAACTGACGCCGGCGCTCATGCCGCGCTTTCTGGAGCGCTACCGCATCCATTACCTGCTGCGCGATCCCGAGCTGCGCCTGTTCGAGGGCGTGCGCGAACTGCTCGAGAGCCTGGCCAAGCAGAATGTCCGCCTGGCGGTCGCCACCGGCAAGAGCCGGGTCGGCCTGAACCGCGTGCTGGCCGCCACCGGCCTGGGGCCGGTGTTTGATGCCACCCGCACCGCCGACGAGACCTTCAGCAAGCCTCACCCCGAGATGCTGCACCAGCTGATGCGCGACCTCGATGTGGACCCGGGGCGCGTCGTCATGGTCGGCGATACCACCCACGATCTGCAGATGGCCCTGAATGCCGGCGTGCATGGCCTGGGCGTGTCCTATGGCGCTCACAGCCTGGATGAGCTGCGGGCCTGCAGCGCCCAGGCCGTCGTGGACAGCGTGCCCGAGATGGCGCAATGGCTCACGCCCCGGATTGCCGTCTGACCCTGCGCCTGGGCAATATCGGACCCGGCGTTCGGCCATGGCGGGGAATTTCCACGGCTCGCGGCACGTCTATATCTCTATAGCACCGCGGGCCCGGCCCGCCCACCGGAGACCCCCATGCTGATCCGTCCATCCTCGCCCATCCTGCCTTCCGAGATCACGCCCGAAGGGGTCTGGCGTTCGCGCCGCGAGTGGATGGCGCGCAGCGCCGCCGCCGCGGCCGCCCTGGGCATGGCCGGGTGGGCGCAGCGCCAGGCCTGGGCCGAAGCGGGCGCTTTGCCGGGAAAGTCCGTCCCCGAATTTACCGTCAGCGACAAGCCAACCCCCTTCAAGGACGTTTCCTCGTACAACAACTACTACGAGTTCGGCCTGGACAAGGGAGATCCGCAACGCGCCGCCGGCGCCCTCAAGACCCGCCCCTGGACCGTCAGCGTCGAAGGCGAGGCAGGCAAGCCGCGCAGTTTCGATATCGACGAGCTGCTCAAGCTTGCGCCCATGGAAGAGCGGGTGTATCGGCTGCGCTGCGTCGAGGGCTGGTCCATGGTGATTCCCTGGGTGGGCTATTCGCTGTCGCGCCTGCTCAAGCAGGTCGAGCCCACCGGCAATGCCAAGTATGTCGAATTCACGACGGTGACGCAGCGCGAAACCATGCCGGGCCTAGATTCCCGCGTCCTGGACTGGCCCTATACAGAAGCCTTGCGCATGGACGAGGCCATGCATCCCCTGACCATGCTGGTCTTCGGTGTCTATGGCAAGGTCCTGCCCAACCAGAACGGCGCTCCCTTGCGGCTGGCCGTGCCCTGGAAATACGGCTTCAAATCGGCCAAGTCCCTGGTGCGCATCCGCTTGCTGGAGCAGGCGCCGCGCAGCAGCTGGATGAAGGCCGCGCCACAAGAGTACGGCTTTTATGCCAACGTCAATCCGCAGGTGCCGCATCCGCGCTGGAGCCAGGCGACCGAGCGCCGCATCGGTGAAGACGGCATTTTCAGCCCCAAGCGCCCGACGCTGATGTTCAATGGCTATGCCGACCAGGTGGCCTCGCTCTACCAGGGCCTGGACCTGAAACAGAACTACTGAGGCGGCGCATATGGGGCAGACATCGATCCGCATGGTCGGACGGGCCAAACCCTTGCTGTTCCTTCTGGGGCTGGCGCCGGCCGCGCGCTGGGTATGGCTGGGCCTGCATGACGGCCTGACGGCCAATCCCGTGGAGTTCCTGACCCGCTCCTCGGGGACCTGGACACTGGTCTGCCTGCTGGTCACGCTTGCCATCACCCCCTTGCGCCGCCTGTTTCAGCTGCCGGCGCTTTTGCGCCTGCGCCGCATGTGCGGCCTGTTCGCGTTTTTCTACGGGGCCTTGCACTTCATGGCCTGGCTATGGTGGGACAGGGGGCTGGAGCTGGCCTCCATGCTGCGGGACCTCGGCGAGCGGCCCTTCATTCTTGCGGGCTTCACGGCCTTCGTGCTCATGACGGCGCTGGCCCTGACATCCACCCAATGGGCCATGCGCCGGCTGGGGCGGCGCTGGCAGCAGCTGCACCGGGCGGTCTATCTCATCGGCCTGCTCGCCATCCTGCATTTTTGGTGGCACAAGGCCGGCAAGAACGACCTGCGCGAGCCGCTGATCTACGGCGGCGTGCTGCTCTTGCTGCTGGGGTGGCGCGTGGCGGCCTGGCTGGCCCGCCGCCGCGCCGCGCTCAAGGCCGGGCCTGCATCGATTGCATGATGGCCGCGGTTTCCGCGTCGGGCTCGCCGTCGTGGCGCGCCGGCCGGTAGTGCATCTGGAAGGCCGCCAGCACATTGCGGGTGGCGCGGTCCAGCTGTCCGTGGCGCGGCGCGTCATAGCCCAGGCGGGCCAGTTCCGCCTGAAACCAAGCCACGTCGGGCAGGCCCTCGGTTTGCAGCCGCGGCATCCGTTCGGCCGCGGCGGCCTCGTCATACCAGCGGCCGATGCCGGCCTGGGCCAAGGCCCGCCACGGAAAATCGGGGCCGGGGTCCAGCTTGCGCTGCGGGGCGATGTCGCTATGGCCCACGATGTTTTCGGGGCGGATGCCATGGCGCTCGGCAATGTCGCGCAACAGGCGCGTCAACGCCGTGATCTGCGCGGGCGCGTAAGGCGCGTAGCGCTTGCCGCCATCCGGCTGGTCTTGCCAGCCCGGGTTGACGATCTCGATGCCGATGGAAGTGAAGTTCAGCGAGCTCTGCTCGAACCACCGGCTGCTGCCGGCGTGCCAGGCGGCGCGGCTTTCATCCACCAATTGATACACCCGGGTGTCGGGTCGGGCGCTGACGAGATAGTGCGCGCTGACCTCCCCGCGCGACAGCAGGCGCAGCGATTCCGCGTCATCGGCCGAGGTGTAGTGCAGCACGATATAGCGCACCCGGCTGCTCTGGCCGCTGGCGGTGATCGAGCGGTCCACCCCGCCGGCGCATCCGGCCAGCAGGGCGCAGGCAAGCAGGAGCCAGGCCCGGCGCATGGTCAGCGCGCCAGGAAAAGAAACAGGGTGGGCTGCTTGTCCAGGTCCGGCGGCGCCTCCTGCTTCCATTGCGCCACCGTGCGGGTCTTGACCCATTCGCGGTCGGTGGACAGCGAGCGGGCCACGCACAGGCGCGTGTCGCCGCGCAAGGCGGCCAGCAGCGTGCCGAACATCGCCATATTGCGATAGGGGGTTTCGATCAGCATCTGGGTCTGGTCGTGGCGGGCGGAGTGCTGTTCCCAGGCGCGCAACTGCTTGGCGCGCTCGGCCGGTTCCACGGGCGCATAGCCATGAAAGGCAAAGCGCTGGCCGTCCAGGCCGCTGGCCATCAGCCCCAGCAGGATGGAAGAGGGGCCCACCCAGGGTTTGACGGCATAGCCCAGCCGATGGGCCACGGCGGCCACCTTGGCGCCGGGATCGGCGACCGCGGGGCAGCCCGCCTCGGAAACCAGGCCGATCTCCTTGCCGGCCTTGATGGGAGCCAGCCAGGCTTCGATCTGGCGCTCGTCGGCCTGGTCATTAAGCGTGTGGATGGTGATTTCCTGCAGCGGGCGCTCGGTGCCGACCAGCTTCAGGAAGGCGCGCGCCGTCTTGGCGTTTTCGGCGATATAGCAATCCAGCCGCCCGGCCAGGGCGCGGACCTCGGCCGGCAGCCAGCGTTCGACAGGCGCTTCGCCCAGGCCCACGGGGATCAGGTGCAGCGCGCCGCTCATGCGGCATCCCCCAGCGGCGGCAGGCCAAAGCGGGTCAGCATGCCCGTCAGGGCGATCAGCGGCAGGCCGATGATGGCGGTGGGGTCATCGCTTTGCATGCTTTCCATGAGGGCGATGCCCAGGCTTTCGGCTTTGGCGCTGCCTGCGGTATCGTAGGGTTCTTCGGCGCGCAGGTAGGCATCGATGGCCGCGTCCGTCAGTTTGCGGAACTTGCAGTACGTGACGATGTCAGTCTGTTCGGTGCGCTGCCCGTCGGTGACGGCCAGGGCGCTGTGGAACTCGACCATGCGTCCCGATAATTGCCGCAGCTGGGCTTGGGCCCGGGCGAAGTCGCCGGGCTTGCCTATGGGCTGGCCATCGACCGTGGCGACCTGGTCGGAGCCGATGACCACGCAGCCGGGGCGCTGGCTGGCCACGGCCAGGGCCTTGGCGACGGACAGGCGCAGCGCCAGCGCGGCCGGCGCCTCGCCGGGATGTGGCGTTTCATCCACATCGGGAGAAATGCTCTCGAAGGGCAGGCGCAGGCGCTCAAGCATGGCGCGCCGATAGCGCGAGCTGGAAGCAAGAATGAGACGTGGGGACTGGGGCATGCGATATTTGACGGTAATCTCTAAGTCACGGTATTATCTAACGTTTTGCGGCGATTTTGCTGTGTGTTGACGCCCCGCCTGGCTTTTTTGGCCTGCGATTTTGGCTTTAGGTGGGGCGGGGCATCGCTTGGCCGCTCAGAAATTATGGTCGATCCTGTAGACAAGGCGGTAGTGAAGACGTCGGCTGGCAATGCCGTCATCGTGGATGCGTATGCCATGGCCCGGCAGGGCCAGCAGGCATCCGGCGAAGTCGCGCTGGTGCGCCTTGCGCGCTTCATGGAGGGCTTGCCCGAGCAGGCCGCCGGTGAAGCGGGCCTGGCCCGGTGGGCCGCGGCCGGCGAGATCGGCAAGGGCACGGGCAAGACGGGCGGCGTCATCGCCGGCCAGCCTCTGCTGCGCTTGCACATCAAGGCCAATCCGGTCTTGATCTGCCAGCGTTGCAACGCGCCCTTCGTCTATCCGGTGGATGCCACCGCGGTGCTGCAGCTGGTTGAGTCGGAAGATGATCTGGACGACGAGCTGGCTGATCTGCAGGACGCCCAGGAAGCAGGTTTGGATTTTGCGGCCGACGTGCCTGAAAAGGTCGTGGGTTCGCATCGTTTCGATCTATTGGCCCAGATCGAGGATGAGCTCATCTTGAGCATTCCGTATGTGCCCCGCCATGAAGTCTGTCCGGAGTCCTCCGTACAGGCAGCGGGGAAAAAGGCCGCTTCGGATGACGCATCGCAGGCATCCGAAGTCAAGCGTCCGTCGCCGTTCGCGGTGCTGGAACAACTGAAGCGCAAGAATTGAAATCAACTCGGGCGGCATTCGCGTACAATGCGGCCCGTTTCTAGGAGTCATCATGGCTGTTCAACAAAACAAGAAGTCCCCGTCCAAGCGCGGCATGCACCGCTCGCATGATTTTCTGGTGAACCCGCCGACGGCCATCGAGCCCAACACGGGCGAAACGCATCTGCGTCACCACATCAGCCCCAACGGTTTCTACCGCGGTCGCAAGATCCTGAAGACCAAGGCTGACGAATAAGGCCTGTCGGCCGAACTCGTAAACCGGACCGTTTCGGCTGATTGCTGACCTGGCACCCGTGATACGCATCGCTATAGACTGCATGGGCGGGGACTACGGTCTGCCCGTTACCATACCGGCCGCGCTCGAGTTCGCCCGGCAATATCCGGATACCCGGCTGTTGCTGGTCGGGCAACCCGACGCGATCGAAGCCGCGTTGGCCGAACACCGTTCGGCCCCGCGTGACCGTCTCGAAATCGTTGCCGCCTCCGAGGTCGTCACTATGGACGACCCCGTGGAGGTGGCCTTGCGCCGCAAAAAAGACTCGTCCATGCGACTGGCCGCCCAGGCCGTCAAGGACGGTCGGGCCGACGCCTGCGTGTCGGCCGGCAATACCGGCGCCTGGATGGCGATTTCCCGTTATGTGCTCAAGACGCTGGACGGCATAGACCGCCCGGCGATCGCGACGTCCATCCCCAACCAGACCGGCGGCGCCACCACGGTGCTCGATCTGGGGGCCAATGTCGACTGTACGGCAGAGCATCTGCTGCAGTTCGCCATCATGGGCGCCGCGCTTGCGCAAGCCGTCGATCATCTCGAAAGCCCCACCGTGGGCCTCTTGAACATCGGCGAGGAAGTCATCAAGGGCAACGAGGTGGTGAAAGAAGCCGCCGAGCTGCTGCGCGCCAGTCCGCTCAACTTCCGCGGCAACGTGGAAGGCGACGACATTTTCAAGGGCACGGTGGACGTGGTCGTCTGCGACGGCTTCGTCGGCAACGTCGTGCTCAAATCCGTCGAAGGGCTGGCGAAGATGCTATCCAGCGTCATTCGCGAAGAATTCAAGCGCAACTTCATCACGCTGCTGGCCGGCGCCGTGGCTACGCCGGTCCTGAACCGGCTGCGCCGGCGCGTCGACAACCGCCGCTATAACGGCGCGGCCTTGCTGGGCTTGCGTGGCGTGGTGATCAAAAGCCATGGCTCGGCGGACGCCTATGCCTATGGTTTTGCGCTGCAGCGCGCGCGTGAGGCCGTCGCCAGCAGGCTGCTGGAACGCACGGCCCAGACCGTGGCTCAGATCACGGAGCGCGTCCAACTGAACGAGGCTGCCGCGAACAATGCCGCGGCTGCGGGGGGCACCGTTTGATGAGCAAGGCAATGAAATATTCGGTCATCGCAGGTTCGGGGGGCTATCTGCCCGAGCGTGTCGTGTCCAACGACGATCTGGCGGCCGAACTGGCCAAGCGCGACATCCAGACCTCGGATGCGTGGATCGTCGAGCGCACGGGCATCCGCCAGCGTCATCTGGCCGAGCGCGGCGTGACCACCAGCATGCTGGCCACCGAGGCCGCGCGGCGCGCGATGGCGGATGCCGGCGTCGGGCCCGCCGACCTGGACCTGATCATCGTGGCGACCTCCACGCCGGATTTCGTCTTCCCGAGCACGGCCTGCCTGGTGCAGGCCAATCTTGGCGCCAAGGGCGGCGCGGCGTTCGACGTGCAGGCCGTGTGCAGCGGCTTCGTGTACGCGCTGACCACGGCGGACAGCTTCGTGCGCACCGGGCGCGCCCGGTGCGCGCTGGTGATCGGCGCCGAAGTGTTCTCCAGCATCCTGGACTGGAACGACCGCAGCACCTGCGTGCTGTTTGGCGACGGCGCTGGCGCCGTCGTGCTCAAGGCGGCCGACGAGCCCGGCATCCTGGCCGCGCAGCTGCATGCCGATGGGAGTCAGACCAAGATCCTTTGCGCCGCGGGCAACGTCGCCTACGGCGAAGTGACGGGCGACCCCTTCCTGCGCATGGACGGCCAGGCGGTGTTCAAGCAGGCTGTCACGGTCCTGGACCGCTCTGCGCGCGACGTGTGCGCCGAAGCGGGCATGACCATCGACCAAGTCGATTGGCTGGTTCCGCACCAGGCCAACGTCCGCATTCTCAATTTTCTCGCGCGCAAGCTCAACGTGTCGACCGACCATGTCGTGGTCACCGTTGACCAGCACGCCAATACTTCGGCGGCCAGCGTGCCGCTCGCCCTGGATGTGGCGCGCCGCGACGGCCGCATCAAGCCCGGCCAGCACGTCTTGATGCAGGGCGTCGGCGGCGGCTTCACCTGGGGCTCGGTGCTGGCCCGCATGTAGCGCGGCCGGGCGCCAGCCCGCCGCGCGGTTCGATAACGAAGAGAGATCACGGACCACCATGAAACTCGCATTTGTGTTCCCCGGCCAAGGTTCCCAATCCGTCGGCATGATGGATGCATGGGCAGGCAATGCCGCCGTGGCCGATGTGCTGGCCCGCGCCGGCCAGGCGCTGGGCCAGGATCTGGCCGCCCTGATCGCGCAGGGACCCGCCGAACAGCTCAATCTCACCACCAATACCCAGCCGGCCATGCTGGCCGCGGGCGTGGCCTGTTTTGCTGCCTGGCGCGACGCCGGCGGCCCGCTGCCCGCGGTCATGGCCGGCCACAGCCTGGGCGAATACGCCGCGCTGACCGCCGCCGGCGCCCTGGCGCTTGAGGACGCCGTGCGCCTGGTGCGCATCCGCGCCGACGCCATGCAGGCCGCCGTGCCGGTGGGCACCGGGGCCATGGCGGCCATCCTGGGGCTGGACGACGACACCGTGCGCGCCGTGTGCGCGCAGGCCGGCCAGGGCGAAGTGGTCGAGGCCGTTAATTTCAATGCGCCGGCCCAGGTCGTGATCGCCGGCCACAAGGCCGCCGTCGAGCGCGCCTGCGAGGCCGCCAAGGCGGCGGGCGCCAAGCGCGCGCTGCTGCTGCCGGTGTCGGCGCCGTTTCACTCCAGCCTGCTCAAGCCGGCTGCCGAGGTGCTGGCGCGCGCGCTGGCCGGGGCCGCGGTGCAATCGCCCCAGGTTCCGGTCATCAACAACGTGGACGTGGCCGTGCAGTCCGACCCCGCCGCCATCCGCGATGCGCTGGTTCGCCAGGCATGGCATGCGGTACGCTGGGTCGAAACCCTGCAGGCCATGAAGGCCCAGGGCGTGACCCACGTGATCGAATTCGGCCCGGGCAAGGTCCTGACCGGCCTGACCAAACGCATCGACGGCGATCTGACCGGCCTGGCCGTGACCGATCCCGCCTCGCTGCAAGCCGCGCTGGCGCTCATCAAGGGAAATTGAGCATGGAACACACCACGAAAGACCTGGAAGGCAAGATCGCGCTGGTGACCGGCGCCACCCGCGGCATCGGCCGCGCCATCGCCCAGGAACTGGCCGCCCGCGGCGCCAAGGTCGTCGGCACGGCCACCTCCGAAGCCGGCGCCGCGTCCATCACCGAGGCCCTGGCCGCCAGCGGCGGCCGCGGTGTCGTGCTGAACGTGACGGATGCCGCCGCGGTGGACGCCCTGATCGACGAACTGGGCAAGGAGGGCGGCGGCCCCCATATCCTGGTCAACAATGCCGGCATCACGCGCGATACGCTGGCCATGCGCATGAAGGACGACGACTGGGGTTCGGTGATCGACACCAACCTGAGCGCCGTTTTCCGCCTGTCGCGAGCCGTGCTGCGCAACATGATGAAGGCCCGCTGGGGCCGGATCATCAATATCACCTCCGTGGTGGGCTCGGCGGGCAATCCCGGCCAGGCCAATTACGCCGCCGCCAAGGCGGGCGTGGCCGGCATGACGCGCGCGCTGGCCCGCGAACTGGGCAGCCGCAACGTCACGGTAAACTGCGTGGCTCCCGGCTTTATCGACACCGATATGACGCGGGTGCTGGGCGAAGAACAGACCGCGGCCCTTTTGCAACAGATTCCGCTGGGCCGCCTGGGCGCCCCGGCTGATATCGCCAATGCGGTCGGCTTCCTGGCCAGTCCCTTGGCGGGTTACATTACAGGTACGACCCTGCACGTCAACGGCGGGATGTACATGCAATAAACGCGGCATCCTGGCCCGGCCCCTAGGGCTGGCCAGCCTGCCGTTCCGACACCCGCAGGCCCTGCGTTCCGGTTGTTCCGGAAGCCGCGGCCCGGCCCCACCGCCCTCTGGCGGGAGAGGCCGATGAAACGCGGTGTTATTTTTCTCACGGCCCGGCGTTTGCATTCCTCAACGCTTGGCTATAATTCGCGGGATTTTTCCCAATTGGAGATCTGCATGGAAAGCATCGAACAGCGCGTCAAGAAGATCGTCGCTGAACAACTTGGCGTGAACGAAGCCGAGATCAAGAACGAGTCCTCCTTCCTTGACGACCTCGGTGCCGATTCGCTCGACATGGTCGAGCTGGTCATGGCCCTCGAAGACGAATTCGAGACCGAGATCCCCGACGAAGAGGCCGAAAAGATCACGACCGTGCAACAAGCGATTGACTACATCAATTCGCACGGCAAGCAGTAATCAGCGCAAGCCTATCTATCCCGCGTCTTCGGACGCAGGGAGTCAGGGCGGTTTTGGGTATTGCCGTGCAGTCTGCGCGGGGAGGCATCCGGCCGGGTTGGCCCGGTGATCCCGCGTGGTTTGCGGGGCCAGCCAAAAACCGCCTTTACTTTGTCTGTTTGAGGAGTCATCCGTGAAGCGACGTGTCGTCATCACCGGCTTGGGCATCGTTTCCCCCGTGGGCAACGATGTGGCCACCGCTTGGGACAATATCGTCAACGGACGTTCTGGCATTGGCCGTATCACGCGATTCGATCCGTCGGCCCTGACCACCCATATCGCGGGCGAGGTCAAAGGCTTTGACGTCACGCAGTATGTCCCGTCCAAGGAAGCGCGCCAGATGGATACCTTTATCCATTATGGCGTGGCCGCCGGCGTGCAGGCCTGGCGCGATTCCGGTCTCGTGGCCACCGAAGAGAACGCCGACCGCATCGGCGTGATTGTCGGGTCGGGCATCGGCGGTCTGCCGCGCATCGAAGAAACGCAGACGGATCTGCTGGCCAAGGGCCCGCGCCGTATTTCGCCCTTCTTCGTGCCGGGTTCGTTGATCAACCTGATTTCCGGCCATCTGTCCATCATGTTTGGCCTGAAGGGCCCGAGCTATGCGGTCGTCTCCGCATGCACCACGGGTCTGCACAGCATCGGCGACGCGGCCCGCCTGATCGAATACGGCGATGCCGACGTGATGATCGCCGGCGGCGCCGAGTCGACCGTCTCGCCCCTGGGGATAGGTGGTTTCGCGGCCATGCGGGCGCTGTCCACGCGCAACGACGATCCGACCACGGCCTCGCGCCCCTGGGATCGCGATCGCGACGGTTTCGTGCTGGGCGAGGGCGCCGGCGTGCTGGTGCTCGAAGAGTACGAGCATGCCAAGAAGCGCGGCGCGCGCATTTATGGCGAGTTCGTCGGCTATGGCATGAGTTCGGACGCGCACCACATCACCGCGCCCGACAAGGACGGCCCGCGCCGCGGCATCGTCAATGCCTTGCGCAACGGGGCGATCAACCTGGAAGACGTCGATTACGTCAATGCGCACGGCACTTCCACGCCCCTGGGCGACAAGAACGAAACCGATGCCCTCAAGCTGGCCTTCGGCGAGCATGCGCGCAAGCTGGTCGTGAACTCCACCAAGTCCATGACCGGCCACCTGCTGGGCGCGGCGGGCGGCATCGAGGCCGTGTTCACGACGCTGGCGCTCTACAACCAGATCTCGCCGCCCACCATCAATATCTTCAATCAGGACCCCGAGTGCGATCTGGACTATTGCGCCAATGAAGCTCGCCAGATGAAGATCAATGTTGCGCTGTCCAATTCCTTTGGCTTTGGCGGGACCAACGGTTCGATGGCCATTCGCCGGATTTGACATTGGGCCTGGGCCAAGCGTGGCATTTCGAGGCGTCCGCCGGCCTGCCGGCGGACGCCCGCTGGCCCGTCCTCGGGCCGGTGCTTCTCGCGGCCATGGCGGGCATGGCCCAGCCCTGGCTGCTGCCGGCCTTGCCGCTAGCCTTGCGCCAGCCCCGCCGGCCCGTGCGGGCCTTGCGCGTCCACCCCGACCCCCGTTATTGGCAGGCGCGCCGCGCCGGCAGCTGGCAGCCCGTCCGCCTGCGGCGCGCGGTTCGCCATCGGAGCCATATGGTCCTGACGCTTGAGCCGCATGGCCGCAATTGTGTTACAAACAGCACGATCAGCTGCACCGTCTGGCCACAAAATATGTCGCCGGATCAGTGGCGGCGCCTGGGCGTGATGGCTGGGGTCGCCGGGAGCAGGGCGGCATTTCGCAAAGGGGCGTCATGAGCGAACGCGACGTCGACGCCGAACTTGTCGCGCGTGTGCAACGCGGTGACAAGAAAGCATTCGACCTGCTGGTCCTGAAGTACCAGCGCAAGATCCTGCGCCTGCTGGCGCGGATGATCCGCGACCCGGCCGAGATCGAGGACGTGGCGCAGGAGGCTTTTATCAAGGCGTATCGGGCGCTGCCGCAGTTCCGGGGCGAAAGCGCCTTCTACACCTGGCTTTACCGTATCGCCATCAATACCGCCCGCAATTGGCTGGCTTCGTCGGGGCGCCGCCCCAGCGCGCCCAACGCGATTGAGACGGAAGACGGTGAAACTTTTAACGAAACCGACAACCTAACCGATATAAGCACGCCGGAAGCCATGTTCGCCAGCCGCGAAATTGCCGAGACGGTCAATGCGGCCATCGAGGAATTGCCCGAGGAGCTGCGGACGGCTATCGTCCTGCGTGAGATCGAAGGTATGAGTTACGAAGACATCGCCCAGAGCATGGACTGCCCCATCGGCACGGTTCGCTCCCGCATTTTTCGCGCGCGGGAAGCGATCGCCAATCGGTTGCGTCCCCTGCTTGACACCGATGCCGAGCGTCGCTGGTAAGGAGTGGCAGTCATGCAAACAGCAGCCAAGTCCGTGATCGCCGAGGCCTCATTCGAGGAATCGGTTTCCGCCTGGATGGATGGCGAAGGGTCAGAGGACTTTTTACAACAACTGGTGTCCCCCCAAGGCCGCAAGACCTGGGACAGCTATCACCTGATCGGCGATGCGCTGCGCAGCGCCGACCTGGTGATCCATCCGAGCAAGGACTTCCAGGCCCGCCTGTCGCGGGCGCTGGACGCCGAATTGCCCATCGTGGCCGCGCCCCGCCGCCGCTCCCACCTGCGCCTGGGCCTGTCCGGCCTGGCCGTGGCGGCCGCCGTGGCGACCGTGGTCTGGGTGGCCCAGCCCTATGTGTCGTCCGGACCGAGCCCGTCGGCGCCGGTGCTGGCCGATGCCAGCCGCGACGATCCGGGCCTGCGCGATTATCTCGAAGCCCATCGCCAGATGGCCGGCCCCAGCGCCGTGCGACAGGTCTCGTTCGAGACCGGAGCGCGCTGATGGCACGGTGGCAGGACATGCGCGCGGACAAGCGCATGGCGTGGCGCCAAAGACAATGGGCCGGCATGGCTGCCCTGGCGCTGTGCAGCATGCTGGCCTGGCATGGCGCGGTGCGCGCCGCGCCCGAAGCGGATCCGGTCCAGCTGCTGGCCAATATCCAGCAGGCCGCGCGTTCGCAGGATTACGCCGGCGTCTTCATGTATCAGCAGGGCGACATCATCCAGTCTTCGCGCCTGGTGCACATCATCGATGGCACCGGCGAGCGCGAGCGCCTGGAGATCCTCGATGGCCAGCCGCGCGAATACCTGCGGCACAACGAGGATGTGCAATGCCTCATCCCGGAGCACAAGACCGTCCTGCTGGAGCGGCGCCGCGGCGACCGCTTCCCCGGCCTGCTGCTGGGCGACCCCAAGGACCTGGCCAGCCACTACGTCGTGCGCGCCGAGACCAAGCTGCACCGGGTCGCCGACCGCCAGTGCCGGCTGATCACCATCGAGCCGCGTGACAGCCTGCGCTATGGCTATAGGTTGTGCGCCGATGTCGATACCAATCTGCTGCTCAAGGCCCAGACCATGGACGGCCGGCGCGGCGTGGTCGAACAGGTCTCCTTCACCTCTTTGCGCGTGGGCGGCGAGGTCGACGCGCGCCTGCTCAATTCGCGCTGGAACACCCGCGATTGGCGGGTGGTGGAGTCCGACATGAAGCCGGTCGACCTGGCCGCCCAAGGGTGGCGCATCCCCGCGCCCGAGGGCTTCGTGGCGGTGATGCAGGTCGCGCGGCAGATCGGCAAGGGAACGGTTAGCCAGGTTGTGCTGTCAGATGGCTTGGCGGCGATCTCCGTGTTCATCGAACCTTATGACGGATCTCGCCACCAGCATCCGCCTGCTGGGCTCGTCCAGCGTGGCGCCATCAACATCTATGGAACCCGCATTGCGGACTATTGGATGACGGTGTTGGGCGAGGTCCCCGCGGCGACGCTGGAGAGTCTGGCTCAGGCCACGGAGTACGTGCCCGTATCGTCGTCCAAATAAGAAACCTGCAAAAGGTCAGGGGTCTTTCCGGAGCTCTCATATGAAAAAAACTGAATCGTCGACGCTTTATATCCGGCGCCTGTTTGCCGCCTTGATGATGGGTTCGGCACTGACGCTGGCGCAGGCCCCCATGGTGGCCCACGCGCAGACACCGGTGGCGGGGGGCGTGCTGCCCGACTTCACCGCCATCGTCGAGAAGGCCGATGCCGCCGTGGTCAATATCCGCACCACGGCGACCGTGCCGGTGCGCGGCGGCCCTGGCGGCAGCGGCGATCCCTACGAATTGTTCCGCTGGTTCTTCGGCCCGGATTTCCAGCCGCCGGGCCCGGCTCCCGGCCAGCGCCGGCAGCAGCCCCAGCCTGAGGAGCGCACCGTGCCGCGTGGCGTGGGTTCGGGCTTCTTCATCTCCGATGACGGCTACATCATGACGAACAACCACGTCATCAGCGATGCGGCCGACATCATTGTCACGCTGACCGACGGGCGCGAGTTCAAGGCCAAGGTCATCGGTTCGGACGAGCGCACCGATGTCGCCCTGATCAAGATCGACGCCAAGGGCATGACGGCCTTGCCGATCGGCGACACCAAGAAACTCAAGAAAGGCCAATGGGTGCTGGCCATCGGCTCGCCCTTCGGCCTGGACTCCACCGTGACCTCGGGCATCGTCAGCGCCATCGGCCGCGATACCGGCGAATACCTGCCTTTCATCCAGACGGATGTGGCGGTCAACCCCGGTAACTCGGGCGGCCCGCTGCTGAACATGCAGGGCGAGGTGGTGGGCATCAACTCGCAGATCATTTCGCGCAGCGGCGGCTTCATGGGCATCTCGCTGGCGATTCCCATCGACGAGGCCATGCGCGTGGTGGATCAACTGCGCGCCACCGGCAAGGTCACGCGCGGCCGCATCGGCGTGCAGATCGGCGAAGTCGGCAAGGAAGTCGCCGACGCCATCGGGCTGCCGCGCGCCGAGGGCGCGCTGGTGAGCAGCGTCGAGCCCGACGGCCCCGCCGACAAGGCCGGCGTGCAGCCGGGCGACGTGATCCTCAAGTTCAATGGCCAGGCCATCAAGCGTTGGTCGGACCTGCCGCGCATCGTGGGCGACACCAAGCCGGAGACCTCGGGCAAGCTGGAAGTCTGGCGCAAAGGCAAGACCGTCCCGCTGGAGGTCAAGGTCGGCGAGCTGAAATCCGAGCAGACCGCCGCGGCCGGCAAGGGCGGCAAGGAAGCCGCTCCGGCGGTGGACAACCACCTGGGCCTGAGCGTGACCGATGTGCCCGCCGATATGCAGCGCAAGCTGCGCATCAAGGGCGGGGTCCTGGTGCGAGCCGCCGAAGGGGCCGCGGCCTCGGCCGGCCTGCAAGAGGGCGACATCGTGCTGGCGGTCAACGACGCCGATGTGATCAATGCCGGCCAGTTCGCCAAGGTGGTGGGCAAGCTGGACAAGGGCAAGACCGTGGGCCTGCTGGTTCGCCGTGGCGACCAGACCCAATGGGTAGCGGTACAGCCTTCCAGCAAATAAAGGCCAAGACCGGCTAAAATGCCTGGTTGCCGCAAGAGGGGGCGCATGGCGCCCCCTCTCATTTTGGCCGCCCCCGCCTGGCGGGCCCGCGCCGCCGCGCTTTGCGGCTCCCGGTCTGTGCTACGTCCCTTTTATAATTTCCTCTATGCAGCATATCCGTAACTTTTCCATCATTGCCCACATCGACCATGGCAAATCGACGTTGGCCGACCGCCTGATCCAGCGCTGCGGCGGCCTGGCGGCTCGTGAAATGTCGGCCCAGGTGTTGGACTCGATGGATATCGAGCGCGAGCGCGGCATTACGATCAAGGCGCAGACGGCGGCCTTGCAGTACAAGAGCCAGGACGGCAAGGTCTACAACCTCAACCTCATCGACACCCCGGGACATGTGGACTTCTCGTATGAGGTCAGCCGCTCGCTGTCGGCCTGCGAGGGCGCGCTGCTGGTGGTCGACGCCTCGCAGGGCGTCGAGGCGCAGACCGTGGCCAACTGCTACACCGCCATCGATCTGGGCGTGGAGGTGCTGCCTGTCCTGAACAAGATGGACCTGCCGCAGGCCGATCCGGATGGCGCGCGCCAGGAGGTCGAGGATGTCATCGGCATCGACGCGACCGACGCCGTGCTGGCCAGCGCCAAGACCGGCATGGGCATCGACGAGATCCTGGAGATGGTCGTCGCCCGCGTGCCGCCGCCCAAGGGCGACCCGGCCGCGCCGCTGCAGGCGCTCATCATCGATTCCTGGTTCGACAACTACGTGGGCGTCGTGATGCTGGTGCGCATCGTCAATGGCGTGCTGCGTCCCAAGGACAAGATCCTGCTCATGGCCTCGGGCGCCACCCATCTATGCGAACAGACGGGGGTGTTCACGCCCAAGTCGCAGGCCCGGCCGCAGCTCTCGGCCGGCGAGGTCGGCTTTGTCATTGCCGGCATCAAGGAACTGGCCCATGCCAAGGTGGGCGACACCATCACCCTGGCCGGCAAGCCGGCCGCCGAGCCGCTGCCGGGCTTCAAGGAAGTCAAGCCGCAGGTGTTCGCCGGGCTGTACCCGGTCGAGAGCTCCGAGTATGACCAGCTGCGCGACTCGCTCGAAAAGCTCAAGCTCAATGACGCGGCGCTGATGTTCGAGCCCGAAGTCTCCCAGGCGCTGGGCTTCGGTTTCCGTTGCGGCTTCCTGGGTCTCTTGCACATGGAAATCGTGCAGGAGCGCCTGGAGCGCGAGTTCGACATGGACATCATCACCACCGCGCCCTCGGTGGTCTACGAGGTCCAGGAGCGCGATGGCACGGTGCTGACCATCGAAAGCCCTTCGCGCATGCCGGAGGTCGGCAAGATCGCCGATATCCGCGAGCCCATCGTCAAGGTCACCCTGTTCATGCCGCAGGAGTATGTCGGGCCCGTCATGACGCTGTGCAACAACAAGCGCGGCACGCAGATCAATATGACCTACCACGGCCGGCAGGTGCATCTCACCTATGAAATCCCGCTGGCCGAGATCGTGCTGGACTTCTTTGACCGCCTGAAGTCGGTTTCGCGCGGCTATGCCTCCATGGACTATGAATTCCTGGAGTACCGCTCGGCCGATGTGGTCAAGGTGGACCTGCTGATCAATGGCGACCGGGTCGATGCCCTGGCCATGATCGTGCACCGCTCCAATGCGCGCTATCGCGCCCGCGAGGTGGTGTCGCGCATGCGTGAACTCATCCCGCGCCAGATGTATGACGTGGCCATCCAGGCCGCCATCGGCGCCGAGGTGATCGCCCGCGAAAACGTCAAGGCCTTGCGCAAGAACGTGCTGGCCAAGTGCTACGGCGGCGACATCACCCGCAAGAAAAAGCTGCTGGAAAAGCAGAAGGCGGGCAAGAAGCGCATGAAGCAGGTCGGCACGGTGGAAATTCCGCAAGAAGCCTTTCTGGCCATTCTGCAAGTCGAAGACAAGTAGCAACCGTATAGGCGGTAGAAACAATGAGCTGGAATTTCGCCCTCATCCTTTTCGTGCTGTTGATCCTGACTGGCGTCATCTGGGCGCTGGATCTGCTGGTCTTGCGCAAGGCGCGCCAGCGCCGCGCGCATGCGGCCGCCGAGCAGGTCAAGGCCGCCGGCATCGAGGATCCGGCCGAGGCCGAGCGGCGCCGCCAGGAGGCGGTCGACCAGGCCAGCAAGATGCCGTGGTGGGTCGAGTATGCCGTGAGTTTTTTCCCGGTCATCCTCTTTGTGTTCGTGCTGCGCTCCTTTGTGGTCGAGCCTTTCCGCATCCCCTCGGGCTCGATGCTGCCCACGCTGCAATCGGGCGACCTCATCCTGGTGAACAAGTTCGGCTATGGCATCCGCCTGCCTGTCATCGACAAGAAGGTGATCGAGCTGGGCTCGCCGCAGCGCGGCGATGTGGTGGTGTTCCGCTACCCGGTGGATCCCGATGTGGATTACATCAAGCGCATCGTGGGATTGCCCGGCGACGAGGTCGCCTACCTGGATAAAAAGCTCTACGTCAATGGTCAATTGGTGACGCATGTGCGCGACGGAGACTATTTCGAGCCGGACCGGGTTTCGTATATTGCCCAATATAAAGAGAAGTTGGGCGACGTTGAGCACAAAATCCTGCTGGATGAGAACAAATTCCAGGATTACGGCCCAATCTGGAAATTTCCCCACCAGGACAACTGCCAGTACCTGCGCAATGGAGTACGCTGCAAAGTACCCGAAGGCCAGTATTTCGCCATGGGCGACAACCGCGACAATAGTGCCGACAGCCGCTACTGGGGTTTCGTGCCTGACAGTAATATTGTGGGTAAGGCATTCTTTGTCTGGATGAATTTTGGCGACTTGAGCCGCATAGGCCGTTTTCACTGATAGTCATGTCCCTAGCCACGCTGGAAACCCGCCTTGGTCACCACTTCGGTGACCAAGCCTTGCTTGAGCAGGCGCTCACACACCGCAGCCACGGTGCGCGCCACAACGAGCGGCTGGAGTTTCTGGGCGACTCCGTGTTGAACTTCGTCGTCGCGGCCATGCTGTTCGAGCGCTATGCCAAGCTCGACGAAGGCGATCTGTCGCGGGTGCGCGCGAACCTGGTCAAGCAGGCCTCGCTGGCCGACATCGCGCAGCGCCTGGACCTCTCGCCCTATCTGCGCCTGGGCGAGGGCGAGCTCAAGAGCGGCGGTTTCCGCCGCCCGTCCATCCTGGCCGATGCGGTCGAGGCCTTGTTCGGCGCGGTCTTCCTGGACGCCGGCTTCGACGCCGCGCGCAAGGTGGTCGAACGCCAGTACCAGCCCGTGCTGGCCAGCGTGGATCCGCAGACCCTGGGCAAGGACGCCAAGACCTTGCTGCAGGAATTCCTGCAGGGCCGCAAGATGGCCCTGCCTGTCTATACCGTCGTGGCCACCCATGGCGCGGCCCACAGCCAGCAGTTCGAGGTGGAGTGCGCCATCCCGGCCCTGGAAATCAAAGTGACGGCCCCAGGCGCGAGCCGCCGCGCCGCCGAGCAATCGGCCGCCAAGCTGGCCCTGGAGGCCGCGCAGGCGGTCAGCCCGCGTGCGGCGCGCAAGAGCGGCCGCGCGCGCAAGACCGCGCAACTGTCGCTGCCCGTGGCAGTGGCTCAAGAGGTTAAATGAGTTCCCAAGCTTTCCGTACCGGTTTCGTGGCCATCGTCGGCCGCCCCAATGTGGGCAAGTCCACGCTGACCAATGCCCTGATCGGCTCGAAGATCTCCATCGTCTCGCGCAAGGCGCAGACCACCCGGCATCGCATTCATGGCGTGCTCACGCGCGAGCATGAGCAATTCGTTTTTGTCGATACGCCGGGTTTCCAGACCCGCCATGGCGGCGCGATGAACCGCATGATGAACCGCGTCGTGACGCAGGCGCTGGCCGACGTCGACGTGGTGGTGCATGTGGTGGAGGCCGGCAAGTGGTCGGACGGCGACGCCAAGCTGCTGCCCTTGCTGCCCAAGCCCGAGCGCACCATCCTGGCCATCAGCAAGATCGATGCCCTCAAGAGCCGCGACGAACTCTTTCCCTTCGTGGCAAAGATCATGGCCCAGCACCCCTATGGGGCGGTCGTGCCCGTGAGCGCCACCAAGAACCAGCAGCTCGATCAACTGCTCGACGAAATCGCGCAACGCCTGCCGGAAGGCGAGCCCATGTTCGAAGAGGACACGCTGACCGATCGTTCCATGCGCTTTATCGCCGCCGAACTGGTGCGCGAGAAGATCTTCCGCCTGGTGGGCGATGAGCTGCCCTATGGCTGTACGGTGGTCATCGAGCAATGGGAGGAGACCGACGCCCATGCGCGCATCGCCGCCTGTGTCGTGGTCGAGCGCGACAGCCATCGCCCCATCCTCCTGGGCGCGGGCGGGCAGCACATGAAGCGCATCGCCACCGAGGCCCGCCAGGATATCGCCAAGCTGCTGGACAAGCCGGTGCACCTGGAGGTGTATATCAAGGTGCGCAAGGGCTGGTCGGATCGCGAAGGCGCTTTGCGCGATCTGGGCTATGAGTAAGCGCGCTCAGCGCGTTCACGACAATCGTGCCTATATGCTCCACGCCACGGCGTGGCGCGAGACTTCCCTCATCGTCCAGGCGTTTTCGCGTGACCACGGCTGCGTGGCCGTGGTCGCCAAGGGCGCCAAGCGTCCGTATTCCGTGCTGCGGCCGGTGCTGTCCGCCTTCCAGCCGCTGCTGATGTCCTGGACCGGCGGCGGCGAGGTCAAGACCTTGACCCGCGCCGAAGTGGCGGGCGTGCATCCGCTGGGCGGCGCTGCCTTGATGTCCGCCTGGTATATGAACGAGCTGCTGTTGCGGCTCTTGCCGCGCGAAGACGCCCATCCGCTATTGTTCGACGCCTATGAAACCGCTTTGCAGCAGCTGGCGGGCGGCTCGCGCGCGGCCGGCGCCCTCAGGCGCTTCGAATGGATATTGCTGCGCGAAACCGGCTATGGGGTCGATGAAAGCGAGCCCGATTTCAATGATCCGCGCATCGAGCCGGAGCTGCGGCGCGATTTGCGCGAACGCCTGGAAACCCATCTGGTTGGGCGCCCGCTTGCGACGCGGCGCGTGCTGATGGATTTGCAGCGCCTCTGAGATCCGAAAAAAAAACCCGCCAGCGAGGGCGGGTGGGCAAACATGCCCGCATGGCGGGCATGCGCGTCGACTTTATTCGCGGTTGCCGCCGAAGATACCCAGCAGCATCAGCAGGTTGGAGAAGACGTTGTAGACGTCCAGGTAGATGGCCAGCGTGGCGGACACGTAGTTGGTCTCGCCGCCGTTGACCACGCGCTGCAGGTCCACCAGCATGAAGGCCGAGAAGATGACGATGGCCAGCACGGAGATGGTCAGCATCAGGGCCGGCATCTGCAGGAAGATATTGGCCAGCGCGGCCACCAGGATGACCACGGCGCCCGTGAACAGCCACTTCTGCATGTTGGACAGGTCGCGCTTGATGGTGGTGGCCAGCGTCGCCATGGTGCCGAAGACCACGGCCGTGCCGCCAAACGCCGTCATCACGAGCTGCGAGCCGTTGCCCATGCCCAGCACGAAGCCGAGCAGGCGCGACAGCATGATGCCCATGAAGAAGGTGAAGGCCAGCAGCAGCGCCACGCCCAGCGAGCTGTTCTTGTTTTTCTCGATGGCGAACATCAGGCCGAAGGCGCCGACCAGGAAAATGATGGCCGACATGCCAGGGCTTGCGCCCATGACGCGGTTGATGCCGGTGTACAGGCCGACGGCGGCGCCCAGCACGGTAGGAATCAGGGACAGGGCGAGCAGCCAGTAGGTGTTGCGCAAGACCTGGTTGCGGACGACCTCGCCCGGCGCGCCGGCGAGCTGGCCGGAACGATTGAAAGGGGACGGACGGTATTCGTTCATGTGGACTCCTGTTTGGCGAAAGTTTCGCCAGATGACACTTAGAGTAAAAGCATACCTGACAGTTCCCTGAAAAATCCAGTTCGGGAAACCGCGAGACTCAGCCCGGGCGCAGGCGCCGCAGGGCGCGGTCGACGATGGCCGGCAGTTCGGCCTCCAGGCGCGCGCGCATGTCGGCGGCGGCCTGGGCGGCGGCCTGTTCGATGGCCTGTTCGAGCTCGGCCTGCAGCAAGGCGCGCAATACGGTGTCCGAGGCGGCCTCGGGGACGGCGGCCTGAGCGGGCGCTTCGTGGCGCTCGGTGAGGACGGGGATGCCGGGATCCGAAAAAGGGGCAGACATGATGTGAGGAAAAAACCGTCAGGCGCCGCGGCTCAGGTCATGGCTTTGCGGCGTGTGCCCGGCGGCGACGTAGTCGCGCCAGCGCGCGCGCGCGGCAGCCTTGTCGGCGGCGTCGTCGGAGACGATCTCCAAAACCCGCGTGAAACCATCGTAATGGGGCGGGCAGGCGTCGTCCAGATTGAGCAGCCAGGCATCGGGCGCCAGCGCGGCGGCCTGCCGGGGATCGGTGGCGGTGAGCACGACGGGCGTGTCGGCGGCCAGGGCGTCGCGCGCCAGCACATGGGGGACGAATGCCGTGTCGTCAAAGGCCCAGAGCATGCGGTCAAAGGCCGACAGGCGGTTGCCGTCGGCGCAATAGACGATAAGCCGCTGGCCCGCCAGATAGCGCTTGCGGGCGGTCTGGCAGGCCGCCCGCAGACGGTCCGGGGCGCCAAAGGCGAAATCGATCCGGGTCATGCGGGCCGGCCTTGCCTCAGGCATTCAGGTTGAGCAGATATTGCATCAGCAGGGGCACGGGGCGGCCGGTGGCGCCCTTGTCCTTGCCGCCGCGCCAGGCCGTGCCGGCGATGTCCAGGTGGGCCCAGGGATAGGCCTTGGTGAAGCGCGACAGGAAGCAGGCGGCGGTGACCGCGCCGGCCTGGGGACCGCCGATATTGGCGATGTCGGCGAAGTTGGACTTCAGCTGCTCCTGGTAGGCGTCGTCCAGCGGCATGCGCCAGGCGGTGTCCTGGGCCTGGCGGCCGGCGGCCAGCAAGGCCTCGGCCAGGGCGTCGTCCTTGGAGAACAGGCCGGTGTTGACGCTGCCCAGGGCAACCACGCAGGCGCCGGTGAGCGTGGCGATGTCGATCACGGCCGAGGGCTTGAAGCGTTCGGCATAGCTGAGGGCATCGCACAAGACCAGGCGGCCTTCGGCGTCGGTATTGAGGATCTCGATGGTCTGGCCCGACATGCTGGTGACCACGTCGCCCGGTTTGTTGGCCTTGCCGCTGGGCAGGTTTTCGCAGGCGGCGACCAGGCCGACGACTTCCAGGGCCGGGGCCAGTTCGCCCAGGGCGCGGAAGGTGCCCAGCACGCTGGCCGCGCCGCACATGTCGTACTTCATTTCGTCCATCGTGGCGGCGGGCTTGAGCGAGATGCCGCCGGCATCGAAAGTGATGCCCTTGCCGACCAGCACGACGGGGCCGGCGGCTGCCTTGCCCTTCTTGGCCGCGGCCGACTTGCCGTTATAGCGCAGCACGATGAAGCGCAGCGGCTCTTCGGAGCCGCGCGCCACCGACAGGAAGGAGCCCATGCCCAGGGCCTCGACCTGCTTGCGGTCCAGGACCTCGACCTTGATCAGGCTCTTGAAGTCGCGGGCCAGCTTGCGGGCGGTGTCGCCCAGGTAGGAGGGCGTGCAGACATTGCCCGGCAGATTGCCCAGCGTGCGGGTCAGCTCCATGCCGTTGGCGATGGCGGCGCCTTCGCGCAGGCCCAGCTGGGTCTGCGCGGTGTCGGCGCGCTCGACGACCTGGATGATCTTCTTGAGCTTGGGGCGGGCGTCGCGGTCGGGCTTGCCGAAGGTGGCGTCGTAGTGATAGGCGGCCTGGCCGGCGGCGATGGCCGCGGCGCGGGCGCGGTCGCGCACGCTGGCGTTTTCGAGCGGCAGCGAGACCAGGGTGGACACGCCCTCGGTCAGCTGCGCGGCCACGCAATAGGCGGCGAAGGCCTGTTCGGCGCCGGCATGGGCGCGGGCGTTGTATTCTTCCTGTTTACCCAGGCCGACCAGCACGATGCGCTGGGCCGACACGCCGGCCAGATTGCGCAGCACCAGGGTGGCGCCGGCGCGGCCGCGGAACTCGGTTTTGGTGACGGCGCGGATGGCGCCATTGCTCGCGCGATCGATCGTGTCGGCGGCGGGGCCGAGCACGCCATCGGCGTACACGCCCACGGCCAGCGCCGAGGTCTTGATCTGATGCAGGGAAGCAGTGGTCTGTGTGCTAAATTCCATGAAGATTTCCCGAGTGCGTCGACGTTGCGGACGATTATCCCGCATATTCTCACATGTCTCTATTTAAACGGTCTGTCGTCAGCGAGATTACCAGTCACGCGGGCGTGGTGTTTTCCACACTCGTGGTGGTATGGCTGAGTGTTCTGCTGGTGCGCCTGCTGGGCGAGGCCGCGGGCGGTTCCATTGGCGCTGACGTGGTGCTCGGCCTGGCCGCGTTTTCCACCATTACCGCCTTGCCCACGATTCTGGCGGTTTCCCTTTTCATCGCGGTGCTGACCACGGTCACGCGCAACTATCGCGAATCCGAGATGGTGGTGTGGTTCGCCAGCGGCCTGTCCCTGGCCGATTGGCTGCGGCCCGTGCTGCGCGTGGCCATTCCGGTGGCGGCCGTGGTGGCGGGGCTGACGCTGGTGGCTTCGCCCTGGGCCTATCGCCAGATCGGCGAGTACCGCGAGCGCTTTGAACAGCGTTCCGATCTGTCCAAGGTGGCGGCCGGCCAGTTCGCGGAATCCGGCCGCGGCGACCGGGTGTTTTTTGCCGAAGATCCCGTCGATCCGAGCGACGAACTCGGCGCGGTGTTTGCGCGCGCCATCGATCCGGAGTGGTTCAGCGTGCTCACGGCCAAGAGCGCGCGGGGCGAAACCCTGCCCAACGGCGACCGCTTCCTGGTGCTTTCGGGCGGCCATCGCTATGACCTCAAGCCCGGCACGCCCGAAGTGCGGCTGACCAATTTCCAGGAGTACGGCATCCGCCTGGAGAGCAAGGCGGGCGATGACCCCATCGCCGAGGCGCGGGCGGCGGCCGAGCGTTCGAGCAAGGCGCGCTCGACCGCGCAATTGATGCAGGACAATACAGACAGCGCCTGGTCGCAGGTCATGTGGCGGGTGTCCATGCCGCTGGCCGCCCTGAACCTGGCGCTGCTGGCCATTCCGCTGGGAGCGGTCAATCCACGCCTGGGACGTTCGGGCGACCTGTTGATCGCCGGCCTGGTCGGCCTGCTCTATATGAACCTCATCAATCTGTCGCGCGCCTGGATCAGCAGCGGCAAGCTGCCTTTCGGCGTGGGGGTGTGGATCATCCACGCCATCGTGCTGGCCTTCACGGTCTTCCTGCTCTATAAGCGCTTGCGCGTGAAGGCGCCCAAGCCGCCGAAGGCCGCGGCCTAGGGGCGGTTTCCGTCTTTGCCCGTCACCAGCTCGCCGGCGCGCCCGGCGAGCAGATCCCGGTTGCGCTCCGCCGCCTCGCGCATGAAGTCCCACAGCAGGCTGACGCGCTTGAGGCGGTAGAGGTCCTCGTGGCAATACATCCAGAAGCTGCGCGTTATCGCGACCTCGCCGCCCAGCACCGGCGAGAGCCTGGGATCCTGCGCGGCGATGAAGCAGGGCAGGATGGCCAGCGACTGGCCCTGCAGCGCCGCATGGTATTGCGCCACCACACTGGTGCTGCGCAGCACGACCCGGCTGTTGGGCAGGAGATCCTCCAGATAGCGCAGCCGCTCGCTGAAGAGCAACTCATCCACATACCCGATGAAACTATGGCCGGCCAGGTCGGCGCGCGAGCGGATGGGCGGATGGCGCGCCAGGTATTGGGGCGTGCCATAAAGCATGAGGGTGTAGTCGCATAGCCGGCTGCATACATAGGGGCCGCGCTGGGGGCGCTCGATGGTGATGGCCAGATCGGCTTCGCGCTTGGACAGGCTGACAAAGCGCGGCACCGGCAGGATGTCCAGCGTGATATGCGGGTAGCGGCGCTGGAAATCGGCCGCCAGCGGGGTGACGACATAGCTGCCGAAGCCTTCGGTGGCGCCGATGCGGATATGGCCGGACAGCGCCTGCCCGATGCCCGAGAGGCTTTCGCGGGCCGTATGCACGGTGCTTTCCAGCTGCTCGGCATACACAAAGAGGCGCTGGCCGTCCTCGGTCAGCACGAAGCCGGCGCTGCGCGATTTCTCGAACAGCAGGCTGCCCAGTTCGGCCTCCAGGGCGCGGATGCGGCGCGCCACGGTGGTGTGCTCCACGCCCAGGGTGCGGGCCGCGGCGCTCACGCGCTGGCTGCGGGCGACTTCCAGAAAGTAGCGCAGGCTGTCCCAGTCGAGCATGGCGGCATCCCCTGTCCTGTCGTGATGTTTTCGTTGTGCATGAATGCACAATACATGTGCATTCATGGCGTTGCTTGTGGATTTTCACACATCTACACTAGCTTGAGCCACAGCCGCGCACAGCGGCGGGCCAAGAAAAAAATCCACAGGAGACAAGTTCATGAAGATGCACGCGCGCGGTATCGCCGCAGGCCTGTGCCTGGGCGCCTTGTTGGTGGGGCAAGCCATGGCGGCCGACAAGCCGCCGGTCAAGATCGGCGTGTTGACGGACATGTCGGGCACCTATGCGGGCATGGGCGGCGCCGGCTCGGTGGCCGCCGCCCAGCTGGCCATCGACGACTGCCTGGCCGCCGAGTGCAAGGGCATGAAGATCGAGCTTGTTTCCGCCGACAACCAGAACAAGGCCGACGTCGGGGCGGCGCGCGCGCGCGAATGGTTCGACCGCGATGGCGTGACGGCCATCGCCGACCTGACCAATTCCGCGGTCGCCCTGGCGGTGCAGGGCATTGCCCGCGAGAAGAACAAGGTGGTGATGTTCTCCGGTCCGGCCACCACGGCGCTGACCAACAAGGAGTGCTCGCCGCTGGGCTTTCACTGGATGTTCGACACCTATTCGCAGTCCGCCGGCGGCGCCAAGGCGACGGTCAGGGCGGGCGGCAAGTCCTGGTTTTTCGTGACGGTGGACTATGCCTTCGGCCATTCGCTGGAGGCGGACACGGCCAAGGCGGTCAAGGCGCTCGGAGGCACGGTCGCCGGCAGCGTGCGGCATCCCCTGAACGCGCCGGACTTCGCTTCCTATCTGCTGCAGGCGCAGAGTTCCAAGGCCCAGGTGGTGGCGCTGGCCAATGGCGGGCAGGACACGGTCAACGCGGTCAAGCAGGCGCGTGAGTTCGGCATCGTCGACGGAGGGCAGCGCCTGGTGTCCCTGCTGATCTTCCTGTCGGACCTGCGGGCGCTGGGCCTGGACAACGCCCAGGGCCTTTCCTATGTCGATGGCTTTTACTGGGATTACGACGATGCCACGCGGCAATGGTCGGCGCGCTTCGAGAAGGCCTTCCGCGGCCTGAAGCCCACCATGACGCAGGCGGGCGTGTATTCCAGCGTGTTGCATTACTTGCGCGCGGTGGCCGCCAGCGGCAGCACCGATGGCAAGGTCGTGGCCGACAAGATGCGCGCACTGCCGATCAAGGATCCCATCATGCGCAATGCGTCCATCCGTCCCGATGGGCGCGTGATCCACGATATGTATCTGTACGAGGTGAAAAAACCCGCGGAGTCCAAGGGCGGCTGGGATTATTCCAAGCTGGTGGCGACGATTCCCGCGGCCGAGGCTTTCCAGCCCCTGGCCGATTCCACCTGCCCGCTGGTCAAGCCCTAGCGCCGATTCATACCCAAGGGGCGGCCGGCCGGCCGCCCATCCAAGCAGTCTGAGGAGCAAGCAATGAGCGAAGTCCCCCGCGTGCCGCTACTGATCGGCGGCAAACTGGTGCAGTCCAAGACCACGCAATGGCGTGATGTCATCAATCCGGCCACGCAGGAAGTCGTGGCCCAAGTGCCTTTCGCCACCCGCGAGGAGTTGGACCTGGCGGTTTCCAATGCCAAGGAAGCGTTCCAGACCTGGCGCAATGCGGGGCAGGGCCAGCGCATGCGCGTCATGCTCAAGTTCCAGCAGCTGCTGCGCGACAACACGGCCAAGTTGGCCGAGATGATCACGCGCGAGCACGGCAAGACGCTGCCCGACGCCGAGGGCGAGGTCGGGCGCGGGCTGGAAGTGGTCGAACATGCCTGCTCGATCGCCAGCCTGCAACTGGGCGAATACGCCGAGAACGCGGCCTCCGGCATCGACGTTTACACCCTGATCCAGCCGCTGGGCGTCTGCGCCGGCATCACCGCCTTCAATTTCCCGGTGATGCTGCCCTGCTTCATGTTTCCGATTGCCGTGTCCTGCGGCAATACCTTTGTGCTCAAGCCTTCCGAACAGGACCCCTCCGCCTCGCTCTACCTGGCCCAGCTGGCCCTGGAGGCGGGCCTGCCGCCCGGCGTGCTGAACGTGGTGCACGGCGGCCCCGACATCGCCAACGGCCTGTGCGAGCATCCCGACATCAAGGCCGTGTCCTTCATCGGATCGACCCGGGTGGGCACCGAGATCTATGACCGCGCGTCCAAGGCGGGCAAGCGCTGCCAGTCCATGATGGGGGCGAAGAACCACTGCGTGATCCTGCCGGATGCGGATCCCGAAGTGGCGCTCAACCAACTGGTGGGCGCGGCCTTTGGCGCGGCCGGCCAGCGCTGCATGGCGACCTCGGTCGCGGTGCTGGTGGGCGAGGCGCGCAACTGGCTGCCCGATTTCGTCGAGCGGTCCAAAAAGCTCAAGGTCAATGCCGGCACCGACCGCCAGGCCGATCTGGGGCCGCTGGTGTCGATCAATGCGCGCAAGCGTGTCGAGAGCCTGATCCAGAAGGGCGTGGAAGAGGGCGCCAAGCTGCTGCTCGACGGCCGCGGCATCAAGGTCGAGGGCTATGGCGAGGGCAATTTCGTCGGGCCGACGATTTTCGACGGCGTGACCGAAGACATGACCATCTACCAGGATGAGATCTTCGGCCCGGTGCTATGCGTGGTCGGCGTGGAAACGCTGGAGCAGGCCGTGGCCTTCGTCAACCGCAATCCGAATGGCAATGGCGTGGCGCTGTTCACCCAGGACGGGGGCGCGGCGCGCTACTTCCAGAACAACATCGACGTCGGCCAGGTCGGCATCAACATCCCCATCCCCGTGCCGGTGGCCTGGTTCAGCTTCACGGGCTCGCGCGGCTCCAAGCTGGGCGACCTCGGCCCCAACGGCAAGCAGGCCGTGCAGTTCTGGACGCAGACCAAGACGGTCACGGCGCGCTGGTCGGCCCATGGCCGCTCGGTGAACACCACCATCACCATGCGCTGAGCGCGCGTTCCGGCCCACGCCCCGGCCCCGTCAGGGCCGGGGTTTCTATTTGTGCAATCGCACAAGCTTATTTAAATAAGTAATATAGAGTGGATCTTATATTACTTATAATCAGCTGCACGAATAGGGGCCTCCATGAACCTCCAGCAATTCCGATTTGTGCGCGAAACCATCCGCCGGGACTTCAATCTCACCGAAGCCGCGCGCATGCTCTATACCTCCCAGCCTGGCGTGTCCAAGGCCATCATCGAGTTCGAGGATGAGCTGGGCATCAAGATCTTCGAGCGCCATGGCAAGCGTATCAAGGGACTGACCAAGCCCGGCCTGGCCGTCTCGCAGGTGATCGACCGCATCATGCGCGAGGTCGACAACCTGAAAAAGGTCAGCGACGAGTTCGCCCGCCGCGACGAGGGCGGCCTGGTCATCGCCTGCACCCATACGCAGGCGCGCTATCTGTTGCCCCGCGTCATCCCGGCCTTCCGCAAGCAATTTCCTAAGGTGCATCTGTCGCTGGCCGAGGGCAGCCCGGCCCAATTGGCCGAGATGGTGCTGCATGAGCAGGCCGACCTGGCCCTGGCCACGGAATCCCTGGCCTTGACGCCCGGCCTGGCGACGCTGCCGGTCTATGCCTGGGAACACACGGTGGTGGTGCGGCCGGACCATCCGCTGGCCGAGCTGAAGTCCTCCGAGGCCAAGCGGTTGAGCCTGGCGCAGCTGGCCGAGTATCCCATCGTGACCTACGACCGCGCCTTCACGGGCCGCAGCACCATAGACGAAGTCTTCGCCAACCAGGCCATCCATCCGGACATCGTGCTCGAGGCCATCGACGCCGATGTGATCAAGACCTATGTGGATGTCGGCCTGGGCATAGGCATCATCGCGGGCGTGGCCTATGACCCGCGGCGCGACAGCAACCTCGTCGGTCTGCCCGTGGGGCATCTGTTCGGCACCCACACCACCCGTGTCGGCGTGAAATCGGGCGTGTTCCTGCGCGATTACGTCTACACCTTCCTGGAGATGCTGGCGCCCTCGCTGACGCGCCAGGTGGTGACCGACGCCGTTCAGGGCTTGCCGCGCTGAACGCCGCGCCGCCGCCAGCCGCCCCTTCGGGGGCGGTTTTTTTTTGGGGCCGCGGCCAGGGCGATGCTCAGGGAAGCTATGCCCAGGGGCAAACCGATTGAAAGAATCAAATAAGAATCACTCTCATTTGATTTGACTAAACAATGGGAATCATTATCATTACCAAACACGCAACAACCGATGAGGTGAATCATGGTGGCAGGCTTGAGCGCGGTGGTGGTGGGTGCGGACCGGCTGGGCAATATCCCGGACCTCCTGAAGGGGCACAATATCTCGATCACGCATCACATCAGCGGGCGCGACCCCTCGCACCAGAAAAAGACCTTGCAGCTTCCCTCGGGCACCCAGTTGGTCATCCTGCTGACCGATTTCCTGGGGCATAACGTCATGAAGACCTTCCGCAATGCCGCGCAGCGCGGCGGCATCAAGGTCGTCGCTTGTCGACGCTCGGTGTGCAGCATGCAGCAGGCGCTGCAGCAATGCGGCCTGTGCAGCCAGGGCTGCAACAAAAAAGCCACCCGGCACTGAGTGTCCGCCCCATCGCCCGATCGGTCTTGATGCGGCAGCATTGCCGCCCGCGCCCCAGGTGGGCGCTTTTTTGCGTCTGGCTCAATGAAAAACACCGGCCAGGGCCGGTGTGTGTGCTCAGTCGTTGGAGGCGCGGGCGGAAGCCAGCAGGCTGCCATCCAGGCGCCGCGCGCCGTTGTAGCGCTTGGACCAATACGCCAGGGTCATGTCCTCGACGCGGACCACGCCGCCGGCGCTGGGCGAGTGCACGAAGCGGTTGTCGCCCATATAGATGCCCACATGCGAATAGCGGCGCCCCAGGGTGTTGAAGAACACCAGATCGCCGGGGCGCAATTCCTTGCGGTCGATGACCGTGGCCTGGCGGGCGATGTCGGCGGCATTGCGGGGCAATTTCACGCCCAGCGAGCGTTCGACGGAATAGGCGACCAGGCCGCTGCAATCAAAACCGGTATCGGGCGAATTACCGCCGAAACGGTAGCGCACGCCCAGCTGGTTGAGGGCTTCGGCCACCAGGACGCTGTCGCTGGCGAAGGGCGCCTGCGCCTGGCGCTGGCGTTCGCGCTTGAGTTTGTGTGTGACGAGCAGGCCGATGGGATCATCGGCGGTGGCGACCCATTCGGTTTCGTAGGGGTCGATTTCGGAATCGTAGGCGGAAGTCTGCGTCCCCTTGGTCGCGCAACCCGCCATCACCGCCACGCAGAAGACCGACGCGCACAGGCGCAGGCCCCGGCGAACAAGGCGGGAGGAGGTGTCAGGTAGCGCGAGGCAGGAGTGTCGATGCATGCTCACCGAGACCGGTCCGGCGCCCAAAAAATGGGGGTGCGGATCATGGTTAGAAAAAATTTATCGGGCGATTCTACCAAATCTATTATTACATCCGGGTGAAAGCACATGCGAAAAAACGCGGTTTCGGGCCCGGAGCAGCCTGGGGGAATCCCCAGGTGGGGCGGCAAGCCTGGTGCAAGGTTGGCCGCCGAGAATAAGGTAAGACGAGTTACCGAAGGGCTACCGAACCATAACAGGAGACAAGCATGGAAAAAACCCGGGATTTCCACTATCGGTCCATCCATGAGCGGGATGCCTTCTGGCGTAAAGAAGCCGAGCGCATTCACTGGGAGACGCCGTTCGAGGAGGTATTGGATTTTACCCGTCCCCCATTTGCCAGGTGGTTTGTCGGCGGCCGCACGAATCTCTGCTACAACGCCGTGGACCGCTGGCTGCCGCAGCAGGCCGATGCGCCGGCGCTGATCTGGGTGTCCACCGAAGTGGACCAGGAGCGCATCTACACCCGCCGCGAGCTTTACGAGGAGGTCAACGCGGTGGCCGCCATGCTGCGCGAACAAGGGGTGGCGCGCGGCGACCGCGTGCTGCTCTACATGCCCATGGTGCCGGAGGCGGTGTTCACCATGCTGGCTTGCGCGCGGCTGGGCGCCATCCACTCCGTGGTTTTCGGCGGTTTTGCCTCGGTCAACCTGGCCCAGCGCATCGACGACGCCCAGCCCAAGGTGGTGGTCTGCACCGACGGCGGCTCGCGCGCCGGCAAGGTGGTGGCCTATAAGCCCTTGCTGGACAAGGCGTTGTCGCTGGCCCAGCACCCGCCGGGCGCGGTGATCATGCTGGACCGGGGGCTGGCGGCCTGCGAGCGCCAGCCCGGCCGCGACCTGGATTACGCCGAATTGCGCGCCCGCCACGAAGGCGCCCGGGTGCCCGTGGCCTGGCTGGAGTCCTCCGAGCCCAGCTATATTCTCTACACCTCCGGCACGACGGGCCGCCCCAAGGGCGTGCAGCGCGACACCGGCGGCTATGCCGTGGCCCTGGCCTCGTCGATGGAGTATCTGTTCGACGGCCGGCCCGGCGACACCTATTTCTGCACCAGCGATATCGGCTGGGTGGTGGGGCACTCCTATATCGTGTATGGGCCGCTGATCGGCGGCCAGGCCTCCATCCTCTACGAGGGCACGCCGGTGCGTCCGGATGGCGCCATCCTCTGGAGCCTGGTCGAGCGCTTCCGGGTCAACACCCTGTTTTCGGCGCCCACGGCGGTGCGGGTGCTCAAGCGCCAGGATCCCGCGCTGCTGAAGCGCCATGACCTGTCTTCGCTGCGCGCGCTCTATCTGGCCGGCGAGCCCCTGGACGAACCCACGGCCCAATGGATATCGGAGGGCTTGGGCAAACCCATCATCGACAACTACTGGCAAACCGAGTCCGGCTGGCCCATCCTGTCGGCCCAACCGGGCGTGGAGCGGGTGCCGACCCGTTTCGGCAGCCCGTCGTTCCCGGTCTATGGCTTTGACGTGCGCGTGGTGAGCGAGGCCGACGGCCAGGACCTCGGGCCCAACCAGAAAGGGGTGGTGGCCATCGTGCCGCCGCTGCCGCCGGGGGCGCTGTCCACCGTGTGGGGCGATGACGAGCGTTTTGTGCAGACCTATTTCTCGTCCATTCCGGGCCGCCAGCTGTATTCGACCTTCGATTGGGGCCTGCGCGACCAGGACGGTTATTGGTTCATTCTCGGGCGCACCGATGATGTCATCAATGTGGCGGGTCATCGCCTGGGCACGCGCGAGATCGAGGAGTCGGTCAACAGCCATGCCGACGTGGCCGAATGCGCGGTGGTGGGCGTGGCCGATAGCCTGAAGGGCCAGGTCGCCCTGGCCTTTGTGGTGGTCAAAAGGCCGGAGACGCTGGAGGCCCAAGGCGCGGCCCAGACCCTGGAAGGGGATATCATGCGCGTGGTGGAGGATCAGTTGGGCGCGATCGCGCGCCCCGCCCGCATCCGTTTTGTCGGCGCGCTGCCCAAGACGCGCTCCGGCAAGGTGTTGCGCCGGGCCATCGTGGCGATCTGCGAAGGCCGCGACCCGGGTGATCTCACCACGATAGAAGACCCCACCTCACTCGAACAGATCAAGGAATCGCTGTAATGAAATCCAAACCGGTGCTGGCCGCGGAAGACGTCAAGAAGATCCTCGCCGCGGCCGAGGCGCATGCGCTAGCCAATAAGTGGGCCGTGGCGATCGCCGTCGTGGATGACGGCGGCCATCTGCTGGGCATGCTGCGCGGCGACGGCGCGGCGCCCATCTCCTCCCATCTCGCGCCGTCCAAGGCGCGCACCGCCGCGCTGGGCCGCCGTGAATCCCGCCTCTACGAAGAAATCATCAACAACGGCCGCTATTCTTTCCTGTCGGCGCCGGAGCTCGAAGGCATGCTCGAAGGCGGCGTGCCCGTCGTGGCCGAGGGCCAGGTGGTGGGCGCCGTGGGCGTGTCGGGCGTGAAATCCAGCGAGGATGCGGAAATTGCGCGGGCGGGCATTGCGGCGCTGGGCCTGTGACCTTGCCGGCGCAAGACAGCGCCGGTGAAGACCGGCGCTTGCTCAACCCGGGCGTGCGCCGGCGCGAGGTCTGGGCCTGGGCCATGTATGACTTCGCCAATTCCGGCTACACCACGGTCATCCTGACCACGGTGTTCAGCACCTATTTCGTCGCCGTCGTGGGCCAGCGCGCCCACTGGGCGACGCTGGCCTGGACGGCGGCGCTGTCGCTGTCCTATCTGGCCATCATGCTGACCATGCCCACGCTGGGCGCGCGCGCCGATGCGCGCGCGGGCAAGCGCCGTCTGCTCTATGCCAGCACCGTGGGCTGTGTGCTGGCCACGCTGCTGTTGGCGCGGGTCGGGCCGGGCGATGTCTGGCTGGCCTTGGCGGCCATTGCCGTCTCCAATTACTGCTATTGCATAGGCGAGTCCGTCGTGGCGGCCTTTTTGCCCGAGCTGGCGCGTCCCAAAGCGCTGGGCCGCGTGTCGGGCTGGGGCTGGAGCTTCGGTTATTGCGGCGGCATGCTGACGCTGGGCCTGTGCCTGGTCGTGGTGAGCCGCGGCGAGGCCGCCGGCCAGGGCGCCGAGCAATATGTGCCCTGGGTCATCGTCGTGACCTGCGCGATGTTCAGCCTGGCGGCCCTGCCGTCATTCCTGCTGCTGCGCGAGCGGGCCCGGCCGCATGCCATGAAGCTGGCCGCGCCCGATATGCTGCGCCGGCTGGCGCGCGCCTGGCGCGAGACCGGCCAGCATTACCCGGAGTTCCGCCGCCTGTTGGTTTGCGGCGCCTGCTATCAGGCGGGCATCTCGGTGGTGATCACGCTGGCGGCCATCTATGCGGAGCAGGTGATGGGCTTCGCCATGGCGCAGATCATGCTGCTGGTGTTCACGGTCAATATCGCCGCGGCGGCCGGCGCCTTCAGCTTCGGCTATATCCAGGACCGCATCGGCCACAAGCGCGCCCTGGGCCTGACGCTGCTGGGCTGGATCGCCATGGTGCTGGTGGCCTATTCGGCCACCACCGTGCCCGTCTTCTGGGTGGCCGCCACGCTGGCCGGCCTGTGCATGGGCACCAGCCAGAGCGCCGGACGCGCCATGACGGGCGCGCTGGCGCCGGAAGGCCGCCTGGCGGAGTTCTTCGCGCTCTGGACCTTCGCCGTCCAGCTGGCGGCGGTCGTGGGGCCGCTCACCTATGGCCTGGTGACCTGGATCACGGCCGGCAATCACCGGCTGGCGATTCTGGTGACGGGGCTGTTCTTCGTGGGCGGCCTGCTGTTGCTGGCCCGCGTGGACCTGGCCCGCGGCATCGCCCGCAAGGAAGCCGCCTGAGCCGGGCTGCTATTCTTATGAACTGGCCACCATGCAAGATGCCGCGCCAGCTGGGATGCCCCGGCTGCGTAAGGTGCTCGTAAGAGCATGGCGATACGGTTGCGTGTCGACAGAACGGCAGCACCAAAATCACGAATCGGAGACAAAACCATGTCGAATGCCATCCAATCCGTCTTGGTGGAAACCCGCGTGTTTCCCCCGCCCGAGCGCGCCGTCAAGGGCGCGGCGATTTCGGGCATGGACGCCTACCGCGCGCTGGCCGAGGAGGCCGAGCGCGACCCCGACGGCTTCTGGGCCCGCCATGCGCGCGAAAACCTGCAATGGACCAAGCCCTTTACCGAGGTGCTGGACGAAAGCCAGGCGCCGTTCTATCGCTGGTTCGGCGATGGCGAACTGAATGTCTCGGCCAATTGCCTGGACGTGCACCTGACCAACGGCAATGCCGACAAGACCGCCATCATCTTCGAGGGCGATGACGGCAAGGTCGAGAAGGTCAGCTATCGCGAATTGCTGGCCCGCGTGTGCCGCTTCGCCAACGGCCTGAAATCGCTGGGCTACAAGAAGGGCGATCGCGCCATCATCTATATGCCCATGTCCATCGAGGCGGTGGTGGCCATGCAGGCCTGCGCCCGCCTGGGCGTGACGCACTCGGTGGTTTTCGGCGGCTTCTCGGCCAAGAGCCTGCAGGAGCGCATCGTCGACGTCGGCGCCTCGCTGATCATCACGGCCGATGAGCAGGTGCGGGGCGGCAAGGTCATCCCGCTCAAGCCGGCGGTCGAGGAGGCCTTCGCCATGGGCGGCTGCGAGGCCGTCTCCAAGGTCATCGTCTATCGCCGCACCGGCGGCAAGGTCGCCTGGACCGAAGGCCGCGACCTCTGGATGCACGAGGTCCAGGCCGGCCAGCCCGACACCTGCGAGCCGGTGCCGGTCAATGCCGAGCATCCGCTGTTCATCCTGTACACCTCCGGTTCCACCGGCAAGCCCAAGGGCGTGCAGCATTCGTCGGCCGGCTATCTGCTGTGGGCGCTGCTGACGGTCAAGTGGACCTTCGACGCGCGCGCCGACGATGTCTATTGGTGCACGGCCGATGTGGGCTGGGTTACCGGCCACACCTATATCACCTACGGCCCGCTGGCCGCCGGCCTGACGCAGATCGTCTTCGAGGGCGTGCCGACCTTCCCCGATGCCGGCCGCTTCTGGGACATGATCGCGCGCCACAAGGTCAGCGTGTTCTATACGGCGCCCACGGCCATCCGTTCGCTGATCAAGGCGTCGGAGGCCGCGCCGCAGACCCATCCGCGCAATTTCGACCTCAACAGCCTGCGCATCATCGGCTCGGTGGGCGAGCCCATCAACCCCGAGGCCTGGATCTGGTATCACAAGAACGTGGGCCAGGAGCGCTGCCCCATCGTGGATACCTGGTGGCAGACCGAAACCGGCGGCCACATGATCACGCCGCTGCCTGGCGCCACGCCGCTCAAGCCCGGGTCCTGCACCTTGCCCCTGCCGGGCATCGCCGCGGCCATCGTCGACGAGACCGGCGCCGACGTCGAGCAGGGCAATGGCGGCTTCCTGGTCATCAAGCGCCCCTGGCCGGCCATGATCCGCACCATCTGGGGCGATCCGGAGCGCTTCAAGAAGAGCTATTTCCCGCCTGAACTGCGCGGCTATTATCTGGCGGGCGACGGGGCGCAGCGCGATGCCGACGGCTATTTCTGGATCATGGGCCGCATCGACGACGTGCTCAACGTCTCGGGCCATCGCCTGGGCACCATGGAGGTCGAGTCGGCGCTGGTCGCGCATGAACTGGTGGCCGAAGCCGCCGTGGTGGGGCGTCCCGACGACACCACGGGCGAAGCCGTGGTGGCCTTCGTGGTCCTCAAGCGCGTGCGCCCGGAGGGCGAGGAGGCCCAGGTCATCGCCAAGCAGCTGCGCGACTGGGTGGCCAAGGAAATCGGCCCCATCGCCAAACCCAAGGACATCCGTTTCGGCGACAACCTGCCCAAGACCCGTTCCGGCAAGATCATGCGCCGTCTGCTGCGCGTGGTCGCCAAGGGCGAAGAAATCACCCAGGACGTCTCCACGCTTGAAAACCCGGCCATCCTGGAGCAGTTGTCCAAACCCCTGTAAGCCGGCGGACAAAATCAAGAGAGCATAATGTGGGCCTGCGCGGATGCGCAGGCCTTTTTTTCGGGTCGATCATCTTGTTTTTCGGGGGTTTGCAGTGAATCGCAGTCGTTTCGACCGTTCGGGGCTGGGCCTGATGCTGGCCACCATCCTGGTCTGGTCGGGCGCCTGGATTGCGATGAAGCTCATCGTTCCCTATATCGGTCCTTATGATTTCGTGGTGGTGCGCTATCTGTGCGGCGCACTGGTGCTGTTCGTCGGCGTGCTGCTGAGCGGCCGGCCGCTGGCCATGCCGCCCTGGCGCCTGACGGTGCTGGTGGGGCTGACGCAGACGGCGGGCTTTCAGGGCTTTGTGCAGACGGCGCTGGTCACCGGCGGCGTGGGCAAGGTCTCGCTCATGGCCTACACCATGCCTTTCTGGGTCATCCTGCTGGCCTGGCTGATTCTCAAGGAGCGGCCCACTCGCATGCATTGGGCCGGCATCGCGCTGGCGGCCTGCGGCCTCATATGTTTCGCGCGGCCCTGGGACGGCTTGGGCGATGACTTCCTGCCCATGGCCCTGGGCGTGGGCAGCGGCCTGTGCTGGGGCCTGGGCACCGTGCTGTCCAAGCTCATGTTCGACAGGCACGCGCCCGATATCCTGACTTTCACGGCCTGGCAGATGCTGGTCGGCGCGCTGGCGATGACGCCGGTGGCGCTGCTGGTGCCGCAGATCGACGCCGTCTGGGGCTGGCAACTGTGGACGGGGATGACCTACATCATCCTGGTGGCCACCGCCTTGGCCTGGGTGATGTGGCTGCTGGTGGTCCGGCGCGTGCCGGCCTCGATCGCCGGCCTGTCGGCCCTGGGCGTGCCGGTGGTTGCCGTCCTGCTGGCCTGGTTGATCCTGCATGAGCGCCCGACGCCGATGGACCTGGCGAGCATGCTGTTTATCATGGCCGGCATCTGGGTGGTCAGCCGGGCCCGGCCGCGTAAACCCTGAACACGAAATGGAAACCACGATGATAGATTTTCGCAGCGATACCGTAACCCGTCCTTCGGCGGCCATGTTGCAGGCCATGACGCAGGCGCCGCTGGGCGATGACGTGATGGGCGACGACCCCAGCGTCATCAGCCTGCAGCGCGCCGTGGCCGAGCGTGCCGGCAAGGAGGCGGGACTGTTCTTTCCCACGGGCACGCAAAGCAATCTGGCCGGCCTGATGGCGCATTGCGGGCGCGGCGATGAGTACCTGGTGGGGCAGCTGGCCCACACCTATAAATACGAAGGCGGCGGCGCGGCCGTGCTGGCCAGTATCCAGCCCCAGCCCATCGAGCACGATGCGGATGGCTCGCTGCCGCTGGCCAAGCTGGCGGCGGCCGTCAAGCCCCTGGGCGATCCGCACTATGCGCGCACCCGCCTGCTGGCGCTGGAGAACACCTTCCAGGGCAAGGTGATTCCGCAGGCCTATATTCTGGAGGCCACCGCCTTTGCGCGGAGCAAGGGCCTGGGCACCCACCTGGACGGCGCGCGCGTCTTCAATGCCAGCGTGGCCAGCGGACTGGCCTTGGCCGAGCTATGCCAGCCCTTCGACACCGTGTCGATCTGCTTTTCCAAGGGACTGGGCGCGCCGGTGGGATCGGTGCTGGCGGGCAGCCAGGCCTTGATCGATCAGGCCCGGCGCTGGCGCAAGGTGCTGGGCGGCGGCATGCGGCAGGCCGGGGTGCTGGCCGCGGCCGCGCACTATGCGCTCGAACACAATGTGGCGCGCCTGGCCGAAGATCATGAAAACGCGCGCCGGCTGGCCCAGGGGCTGGCGGCCCTGCCTGGCGTGCACGTGCATGCCCAGGACACCAATATGACCTTTGTGAGTTTCGCGGCCGAGCACCGGGCCGCCCTGAACCAGGGCCTGAAAGAAGAGGGCATCCTGATGAGCGCCGTTTATGACGGCCCCGTGCGCCTGGTGACGCATCTGGATATCTCGCGCCAGGATATCGAGCAGGCGCTGCGGGTTTTCGCCCGCCTGCTGGGCGCCTGAATTCAGGGCACCTGGTCCCGGTCGTTCAGGCCGTAATCGCGCACCACGGCCGCCACGCGCAGGCGGTAGTCGGCAAAGACGCCGCCACGGCCGGCCGCCTGGGCTTGCCGGTGCGGGCCATGCTCGCGCCAGGCCCGCACGCTGGCCTCATCGCGCCAGAACGACAGCGACAGCAGCTTGTCCGGATCCGACAGGCTCTGGAAGCGCTCGACCGAGATAAAGCCATCCATGGTCTGCAGCGCCGGTTTCAGCTGCGCGGCGATATCCAGGTAGGCCTGGCGGTCATGCGGAAGGACTTCGAAAATGACGGCGATCATGCGGGCTCCTCGATATGAGCGTCACAGTGTGGCGCGCCTGGCCGGCGCTTGCTTCGATCGCGCTCAAACCATGCCGCGCTCGATCAGGTCGCGGTAGCCGGCCAGCGAATCGGGCCAGCGCAGGGCCAGCCCGCTGGCCTTGAGCCGCCGGTTGCTCATGCGCTTGCTGCCGACCTGGGCCGGCGCGGGGCCCGGAGCCGGAGGCGGAGCCTGCAAGAGGCGGGCCAGGGCGCCGTATAGCTGGTCCAGCGGCATGGGCGTGTCGTCGGCGCCAAGATAGCAGGGCAGGGGCGCCGGCAGATGCAGCAGATGATCGACCGCGGCGGCGGCATCGTCGATATGGATGCGGTTGGCCCAGTGGCCGGCCGCGGCGCGCGCCTGGCCTTCGCGCAGACGCTGCAGCAGCTGGCTGCGTCCCGGCCCATAAAGACCTGCCAGGCGCAGCACCACCGCGCCGGGCAGGTTGGCCTGCAGCCATTGTTCGGCTTGCAGCAACAGGCGTCCATTGAACCCCTGGGGGGCGGTCGGCGTGTCTTCGTCTATCCATTGGCCGCCATGCTCGCCATAGACCGCCGACGACGATACAAAAACCCAGCGCCGGGGCTGTGGGCCAAGCGCCGCCAGCAAATGGCGCGGGCCGTCCACGAAGACGGCCCGGTAGCGGTCGGGGTCGCGGCCGCCCGGGGCCGGCAGATAGGCCACGCGGTCGATGTGCCGGGGCAGGCCGGCCAGGCTGGCCGGGTCCGCCAGGTCGGCGGCGATCCAGCGGATCGCCGCTGGCGCCGCCGAGGGAGGATGGCGGCGCAAGGCCCAGACTTCGAGGCCCCGCGCCAGCAGGCGCTCGGCCACGCGCAGGCCCAGATCGCCGCAGCCGGCCAGCAATACCGCTTGCGCCATGACAGCTCCCGAAGAGGGGGCCGTGGCCCCGCTGCTTGCCTTACATCCCGTTGTAGACCGGCCCTTCGCCGCCCTGCGGGGCGACCCAGACGATGTTCTGCTTCGGGTCCTTGATGTCGCAGGTCTTGCAGTGCACGCAGTTCTGCGCGTTGATCTGCAGGCGGTCCGCGCCGTGGTCATCCTTGACGAACTCGTACACCCCGGCCGGACAGTAGCGCGCCTCGGGGCCGCCATAGGTGGCCAGGTTGACCTCCACCGGGATGTCCGGATTTTTCAGCGTCAGGTGGATGGGCTGGTTTTCTTCGTGGTTGGTGTTGGAGATGAACACCGAACTGAGACGGTCGAAGGTCAGCTTGCCGTCGGGCTTGGGATAGTCGATGCGGGCGCATTGCGCCGCCGGCTGCAGGCTGGCGTGGTCGGGCTTGTTGTTGCGCAGCGTCCAGGGCATCTTGCCCTTGAGCAGCCATTGTTCGATACCGGTCATGACGACACCGACGCTGCGCCCCTTCTTGAACCATTGCTTGAAGTTGCGCGCCTTGTTCAGTTCTTCGTGCAGCCAGGAGGATTCGAAGGCCTGCGGATAGGCGGCGAGTTCGTCGGCGCGGCGGTCGGCCACGATGGCGTCGAAGGCGGCCTCGGCGGCCAGCTTGCCGGACTTGATCGCGGCATGGCTGCCCTTGATGCGCGAGGCGTTCAGGAAGCCGGCGTCGCAGCCGATGAGCGCGCCGCCCGGGAAGACCAGCTTGGGCAGCGACAGCAGGCCGCCGGCGGTAATGGCGCGCGCGCCGTAGGCGATGCGCTTGCCGCCCTCGAAGGTGCCGCGGATGGCGGGGTGGGTCTTGTAGCGCTGGAATTCTTCGAAGGGCGACAGCCAGGGGTTGGCGTAGTCCAGGCCCACGATGAGGCCGACCACCACGAGGTTGTTGTCCAGGTGGTAGAGGAAAGAGCCGCCATAGGTGTCGGAGTCCAGCGGCCAGCCGGCGGTGTGCACGACCAGGCCCGGGCGCGATTGGGCCGGATCGACTTCCCACATTTCCTTGATGCCGATGCCATAGGATTGGGCATTGCGGCCTTCGTCCAGCTTGAAGCGCTCGGTCAGCTGGCGGCCCAGCTGGCCGCGGGCGCCCTCGGCGAACAGGGTGTAGCGCGCCAGCAGCTCCATGCCGGGCTGGTAGTGGTCGGTGTGCGAGCCGTCGCGGGCCACGCCCATGTCGCCGGTGGCCACGCCGCGCACGGCGCCGTTTTCGTCGTAGAGCACTTCGACCGCGGCAAAGCCCGGGAAGATATCCACGCCCAGGGCCTCGGCCTGCTCGCCCAGCCATTTGGCGACTTCGCCCAGGCGGACAATGTAATTGCCCTTGTTGTGGAAACAGGCCGGCAGCAGCCATTCCGGGGTGGAGCGGGCGCCCTTGTCGGACAGGAAAAGAAATTTATCCTGGGTCACCGGCACGTTCAGCGGCGCGCCTTTTTCTTTCCAGTCGGGAATCAACTCGGTCAGGGCGATCGGGTCCATGACCGCGCCCGACAGGATGTGGGCGCCGATCTCCGAACCTTTCTCCAGCACGCAGACGCTGATTTCATGGTTTTTTTCGGCTGCCAGTTGTTTCAGGCGGATGGCGCTGGCGAGGCCGGCGGGGCCACCCCCCACCACGACCACGTCATACTCCATCGACTCGCGTTCGGACATTTGTAAAGCTCCCCCTATTTCAGTCCCACTCCCGCGGGAAGTATCATCAAAGATCCGTCGATTGTATTGCAGCTGGCGCCAGGCCGCCGCCGCAAACAGGGAGCGGCGGAAAATGAATTCCAGGAGTACGGTTTGGACCGCGTAACACCAGAGCCGGCGCCGCTTGCAGAAGGCGCCTGGCACCAGATCGACCTGCCTTTGCGCTGGGGCGATATGGATGCCTTGAACCACCTGAACAACACCATTTATTTCCGCCTCATGGAAGAGGCGCGGGTGTGCATCCTGCGCCAGGCCGGCATGAAGCTGCCGGACGACGAGGGCCCCATCCTGGCGCATGCCGCCTGCGACTTCATCAAGCCCCTGGGCTATCCGGCGACCGTGCGCGTGACGCACCGCCTGCTGCGCCTGGGCCGCTCCAGCATGGAGCTGGAGCTGACCCTGGAGAAGGTGGGCGATGACAGCGGCCCTTATGCCCGGGGCCGCAATGTGCTGGTCTGGATGGACTACGTGGCCAATCGTTCCAAGGCCTGGCCGGCCGAGGTGCTGGCCCGGCTGGGGGCCCAGTTCAAGCCGCCCGGCAACAAGGCGGCCGGCTGCCGCTAAAATCTGCGGCAAAGCACAAAAACGATGGCCGGGGGGAGCGCTCTTCCCGGCGGATAACCGATCTCAGGATCTCAACAAGGAGCTGGAGCGATGGACAAGGTATATGCAAGCGCCAATGAGGCGCTGGCAGGCATCGTCAAAGACGGGCAGATGATAGCGGTGGGCGGCTTCGGCCTTTGCGGCATCCCCGAGGCGCTGATTGCCGCGCTGCGTGATTCGGGCGTGAAGGACCTGACCTGCGTGAGCAATAACGCGGGCGTGGACGGCTTCGGCCTCGGGCAGCTGCTCAACACCCGCCAGGTGCGCAAGATGATCGCGTCGTATGTGGGCGAGAACAAGGAGTTCGAGCGCCAATACCTGTCCGGCGAGCTGGAGCTTGAATTCACGCCCCAGGGCACGCTGGCCGAGAAGCTGCGCGCCGGCGGCGCGGGCATCCCGGCCTTTTTCACCCGCACCGGGGTCGGCACTATTGTTGCCGACGGCAAGGAAATCCGCGAATTCGACGGCCAGCAGTATGTGATGGAGCGTTCGCTGGCGCCCGACGTCTCGCTGGTCAAGGCGTATATCGCCGATCGCAGCGGCAACCTGGTGTTCCGCAAGACGGCGCGCAACTTCAATCCCAATGTGGCCATGGCCGGCAAGATCACCGTGGTCGAGGTCGAGAAGATCGTCGACACCGGCAGCCTGGATCCCGACCAGATCCACCTGCCCGGCATCTATGTGCACCGGATCGTGCTTAACGCCAATCCCGAAAAGCGCATCGAACAACGCACCACCCGCCCGGCCTAAGGAGACGACGACATGGCATGGTCCCGCGATGAAATGGCCGCCCGCGCCGCGCGCGAGCTGCAAGACGGCTTTTACGTAAACCTGGGTATCGGCCTGCCGACCCTGGTCGCCAATCACGTGCCCAAGGGCGTGGAGGTTTGGCTGCAATCCGAGAACGGCCTGCTGGGCATCGGTCCCTTCCCGACCGACGACGAGGTCGACCCCGACCTGATCAATGCCGGCAAGCAGACCGTCACCACCTTGCCCGGCTCCTCGATCTTTTCTTCCGCCGATTCCTTCGCGATGATCCGCGGCGGCAAGATCAACCTGGCCATCCTGGGCGCGATGCAGGTGTCCGAAAAGGGCGACCTGGCCAATTGGATGATCCCGGGCAAGATGGTCAAGGGCATGGGCGGCGCCATGGACCTGGTGGCCGGCGTCGGCCGCGTGGTGGTCCTGATGGAGCACGTCGCCAAGAAGAAAGACGGCAGCGAGGACATCAAGCTGCTGCCCGAATGCACGCTGCCCTTGACCGGTGTCGGCGTGGTCAACCTGATCATCACCGACCTGGGCGTCATGGAAGTCACGCCGGCGGGACTGAAGCTGCTGGAAGTGGCTCCAGGCGCCACGGTCGAGGAAGTCCAATCCAAGACGCAGGCCAAGCTGGACGTCTCCGCCGTCCGTTGAACCTGGCGACCCTGTCCGCTTCGGCGGGCGGGGTTTTTGTTTGCCTTTAAAACCATGTTATCGAAATGGTTTTTGGGCGCCAGGCGCCAGGGTAATCCCTAGATATGAAAATATATTTTCTTTTCTAAAATGCCCAGGTAAACAAATTTACATGCCGCGATTCCGCGGCATTTCCTCTTTAAGACTCCCCTCGATGTCCAAGGCCGCCGCTTCCATTGCTGACCGGATCGCCCGGGCCCAGCCGGGTTTCAGCCGCACCCAGCACCGCATGGCCGATTATGTGTTGGCGCATCCTTTCCGGGTGGCGACCATGACCATCGACGAGTTCGCCGCCGCGGCGGGCGTGTCGGTGGCCACGGCCAACCGTTTTGCCCGCGCCCTGGAGCTGCCGGGCTATCCGCAGTTCCGCGCCGAACTGGCGCGCGGCTTCGAGGCGGCGCTGGAGCCGGTCGAGAAACTGCGCGTGGAACTGGCCCATTCGGCCAGCGCCGTGCAGATTTTCGCGGCCACGCTGCAAGAAGACATCCAGAACGCCCAGCGCACGCTGCAAAGCCTGGACGAGGGCGCTTGCGAGCGCGCCGTCGCTTCGGTCCTGCAGGCCGAGCGGGTCTTCATCATCGGCTTTGGCGCCAGCGGCTATCTGGCCGGCCTGCTGCAGCGCGGCCTGTGCATGCATCTGCATTCCGTGGAGTCGCTGGCCGGACCGGGCGGGGTGTCGCACGCGGCGCGCCAGATGGCGCGCATGACGCCGCGCGACCTGGTCATCGCGATTGCCTTTCCGCGCTATCTGGCCGATACGGTGACGCTGGCCAATGCGGCCAAGCAGGCCGGCGTGCCGGTGCTGGTCCTGACCGACCGGCCCACTTCGCCGCTGGCGCCCTGCGCCACCGTGGCCCTGTATGCGCCCAGCGCGCGGCAATTCTCCTCCAACGCGGAAACCGCGGCCCTGGGCCTGATCGAAGCCCTGTCGGCCGCCGTGGCGCATCGCGCCAAAGATTCGATCGAAGCCGCCGTGGGCGTGACCCAATCCGTCATGCCCTGGCTGATCCATGGTGTAGCTGGAACTGGAAAACGATGATTACCCCCGTTATCGCGATTCATGGCGGTGCTGGCGCGATGTCGCGCGCGGCCATGTCGCCCGAGAAAGAACAGGAATACCTGCAGGCGCTGCGCGCCATCGTGCAGGCCGGCCAGGCCGTGCTGGCCGGCGGCGGCAGCGCGCTGGATGCGGTCACCGAGGCCGTGCGGCTGCTGGAGGATTGCCCCTTGTTTAACGCCGGCCATGGCGCGGTGTTCACCAGCGCCGGCACGCACGAGCTGGATGCCTCCATCATGGACGGCGCCACGCTGCGTTCGGGCGCCATCGCCAATGTCGATTGCGTGCGCAATCCCGTGCTGGCCGCGCGCCGCGTGATGGAGCACAGCAAGCATGTGTTCTTCGTCGGCCAGGGGGCGGTCGACTTCGCCCGCGCCGAGGGGCTGGAACTGGTCGATCCTTCCTATTTCTCGACCGAGGCGCGCCGCGAGCAGCTGCTGCGCGTGCAGCGTGAAACCCCCGAGGCGGCGGTGCTGGATCATGACGGCCAGGCCATGGTCGCGCGCGGCCAGCCCGCGCCGGCCGATCCCCTGGATTCGGACCGCAAGTTCGGCACCGTGGGCGCCGTGGCCGTGGATGCCCAGGGCAATCTGGCCGCCGCCACCTCGACCGGCGGGATCACCAATAAACAGGTCGGCCGCGTGGGCGATGCGCCCTTGATCGGGGCTGGCTGCTACGCCAATAACCGCAGCTGCGCGGTCTCGACGACGGGCACCGGCGAAATGTTCATCCGCATGGTGGCCGCCTACGACGTCTCGGCGCAGATGGAATATCTCGGCGCCTCGCTCCAGGAAGCGGCCGATCGCGTGGTCCAGGAAAAGCTGCCCACCATAGACGGCAAGGGCGGCCTGATCGCCGTGGACGGGCAGGGCAATGTGGCGCTGCCCTTCAATACCGAAGGCATGTATCGCGGCTACGGCCGAGTTGGCGAGGACGCTGTCGTCGCCATTTACCGATGATGTCCGCGTCATCGAGCATTTAGGAACGGAATTCAATATGGTTGATCGCGCTCAGACGCTGGCGCTGCCGGATAACCGCGTGGTCCAGGTCGATGACCTGACGGTGCGCTTCGCGACCTCCGAACGGACGGTGGAGGCGGTACGCAACCTGTCTTTCCACGTTGACCGCGGCGAAACCCTGGCCATCGTCGGAGAGTCGGGGTCCGGCAAATCGGTGACCTCGCTGTCGCTGATGCGCCTGGTCGAGCATGGCGGCGGACGCATCGCCCAGGGCCGCATGGCCCTGCGCCGGCGCAATGGCTCGGTGGTCGACCTGACCAGCGCGTCTTCGCGCACCATGCGCAGCGTGCGCGGCGCCGACATGGCGATGATTTTCCAGGAGCCCATGACCTCGCTGAACCCGGTGTTCACGGCGGGCGACCAGATTGCCGAGACCATCCGCCTGCACCAGGGCAAGGACGCGGGGGCGGCGCGCGCCGAGGCCCTGCGCATGCTGGAGCAGGTGCGCATCCCCGAGGCCAAGTCGGTGCTGGACCGCTACCCGCATCAGTTGTCGGGCGGCATGCGCCAGCGCGTGATGATCGCCATGGCCCTGGCCTGCAAGCCGGCGCTGCTGATCGCCGACGAGCCGACCACGGCGCTGGACGTCACCATCCAGGCGCAGATCCTGCAGCTGATCCGCCAGCTGCAGGATGAGATGCATATGGGCGTGGTGTTCATCACCCACGACATGGGCGTGGTGGCCGAAGTCGCCGATCGCGTCCTGGTGATGTATCGCGGCGACAAGGTCGAGGAGGGGCCGTCGGACCGTATTTTCGCCGCGCCCGAACATCAATACACCCGCGCCCTGCTGTCGGCCGTGCCGCGGCTGGGCGCCATGCAGGGCACCGACCTGCCGGCGCGTTTCCCCTTGCTGCAGGTCGACGGCCGCGCGCAGCCGGTGGCCGAGCCGGGCAGCGCCAGCACCCAGGAAGTGCCGCGCGCCGAGCAGGCGCCCATCCTCAGCGTGCGCGACCTGGTCACGCGCTTTGACCTGCGTGGCGGCATCCTGAGCCGGGTGCAGCGCCGCGTCCACGCCGTCGAGAAAGTCAGCTTCGATCTCTATCCGGGCGAGACGCTGTCGCTGGTCGGCGAATCCGGCTGCGGCAAGTCCACCACCGGCCGCTCCCTGCTGCGCCTGGTCGACAGCCAGAGCGGGCAGATCCTGTTCGGCGGGCGCGACATCGTCAAGCTCAAGAATGCCGAGCTGCAATCGCTGCGCCGCGATATCCAGTTCGTGTTCCAGGACCCCTTCGCCTCGCTGGACCCCCGGGTGACGGTGGGCTTTTCCATCATGGAGCCGCTGCTGGTGCATGGCGTGGCCTCGGGCCGCGAGGCCGAGGCGCGCGTGGCCGAGCTGCTCGAGCGCGTGGGCCTGGCGCCGGAGATGGCGCAGCGCTATCCGCATGAGTTCTCGGGCGGCCAGCGCCAGCGCATCTGCATCGCGCGCGCCCTGGCCTTGAATCCCAAGGTGGTCATCGCCGATGAATCCGTCTCGGCGCTGGACGTGTCCATCCAGGCGCAGATCGTCAACCTGCTGATCGATCTGCAGCGCGACCTGGGCGTGTCCTTCCTGTTCATCTCGCACGACATGGCCGTGGTCGAGCGCGTCAGCCACCGCGTGGCCGTGATGTACCTGGGCCAGATCGTCGAGATCGGCCCGCGCCGCGCGATTTTCGAGAATCCGCAGCATCCTTACACCAAGAAGCTTATGTCGGCGGTTCCGATCGCCGACCCGGCACGCCGCCATCTCAAGCGTGCCTTGCTGTCCGATGAAATTCCGAGCCCGATCCGCAAGGTGGGTGACGAACCTGTCGTCCAGCCCCTGGTGCAAGTCGCCCCGGGGCACTTTGTCGCGCGCCATGCTGTCGGTGGCGCCTATTGATGTCGCGGCCGGCGGCCAGCCGCCGGCCTGTTTTGTCCACCAAACCGTATCTCCTTTCTGATCCAGGAGTTGCAATGAACAAAGTACTGCGCCCCACCAAACTGATGGCCGCCGCCGCCCTGGCTTTCGGCGTGCTCGCCTCGCCGCTGGCCCAGGCCAGCAAGGACGTGACCTTCGCGGTGTCGATCGCCCTGGAAACGCTCGATCCCTACAACACCAACAGCACCCTGAACCAGGCGGTCGGCAAGGCCTACTACGAAGGCCTGCTGGAGTTCGACAAGGACCTGAAGATCCAGAAGGTGCTGGCGACCGATTACAGCGTCAGCGAAGACGGCCTGGTCTACACCTTCAAGCTGCGCCCCGGCGTGAAATTCCATGACGGCACCGACTTCAATGCCGAAGCCGTCAAGATCAACTTCGACCGTCCCGCCAACCCGGACAACCGTTTGTCGCGCTACATCCAGTTCAGCGTGGTCGACAAGGTCGAGGTCGTGGACCCGCTGACCGTCAAGATCACCCTGAAGAAGCCGTTCTCGGCCTTCCTGAATGCCCTGGCCCACCCCGCCGCGATGATGATCTCGCCGGCCGCCCTGGCAAAGTATGGCAAGGAAATCGGCTTCCATCCCGTGGGCACCGGTCCTTTCGAATTCGTCGAGTGGAAGCCCGCCGAATACCTCAAGGTCAAGAAGTTCGCCGGCTACTGGAACCAGGGCAAGCCCAAGGTCGACAGCATCACCTTCCGCACCGTGACCGACAACAACACGCGCGCGGCCGTGGTGCAGACCGGCGAGGCGCATTTCGCCTTCCCGGTGCCGTTCGAGCAGGCCGCCATCCTGGCCAAGAACGACAAGCTGGACGTGGTCGATCACAAGAACTCGATCATGGCCCGCTACCTGTCCATGAACACCCAGGTCAAGCCCTTCGATAACATCAAGGTCCGTCAGGCCATCAACTACGCCATCAACAAGGAAGCGCTGGCCAAGGTCGCCTTCAATGGCTACGCCACCGTCGTCGACGGCGTGGTGCCCAAGGGCGTGGACTATGCGCACAAGACCGGCCCCTGGGCCTATGACCCGGCCAAGGCCCGCCAGCTGCTGAAGGAAGCCGGTTACGAGAAGGGCTTCGAGACGACGCTGTGGTCGGCCTATAACGATGGCACCTCGGTCAAGGTGGTGCAGTTCCTGCAGCAGCAGCTGGCCCAGGTCGGCATCAAGACCTCGGTCGAAGTGCTGGAGTCGGGCCAGCGCGTGCAGCGCGTGCAGCAGGTGCAGAAACCCGAAGACGCCAAGGTCCGCCTCTACTACGCGGGCTGGTCGTCCTCCACGGGCGAGGCCGATTGGGGCCTGCGTCCCCTGCTGTCGACCGCGGCCTTCCCTCCGGTGCTCAACAACGTCTCCTACTACTCGAACAAGTCGGTGGACGACGGCATCCAGCAGGCCCTGGCCACGACCGACCGCGCCAAGAAGACGGAGATCTACAACAAGGTCCAGGAGACCATCTGGAATGACGCTCCGTGGGCCTTCCTGGTGACCCAGAACAACGTCTACGTGAAGTCGAAGAATCTCTCCGGCGTCTACGTCGAGCCCGATACCTCGTTCTGGTTCGGCGACATCGATCTCAAGCAGTAAATCAAGCAGTAAACGCGGCTCGGCGGGAGCATGGTGCTCCCGCCGGAGTCTCAGGAATTTCAATGCTGACCTATATCGTCAAACGACTTTTGGGCATGATCCCGACGCTGTTGCTGGTTTCGGTGGTCGTGTTCTTGTTTGTGCACATGCTGCCCGGGGATCCGGCGCGCCTGGCCGCCGGCCAGGAAGCGGACCAGGCGACCGTCGAGCTGGTGCGCAAAGAACTCGGGCTGGACCTGCCCCTGCCGCAGCAGTTCGTGCGCTACTTCAGCCATATGCTGCAGGGCGACCTGGGCATGTCGCTGCGCACCAAGCGCCCCGTGTCCACCGAGATCGCCGAGCGCTTCATGCCCACGCTGTGGTTGACGATCACCAGCATGATCTGGTCGGTCACCTTCGGGATGATCTTCGGCATCGTCTCGGCCGTCTGGCGTAACCGCTGGCCCGATCGCCTGCTCATGACGCTGGCGGTCTCGGGGATTTCCTTTCCGGCCTTCGCCCTGGGCATGATGCTGATGCAGGTCTTCTCGGTCGGCCTGGGTTGGCTGCCCACCGTGGGCGCGGCCAGCTGGAAACACTATATATTGCCCTCGATCACCCTGGGCGCGGCCGTGGCCGCGGTGATGGCCCGCTTCACGCGCGCCTCCTTCGTCGAGGTGATCCAGGAAGATTTCGTGCGCACGGCCCGCGCCAAGGGCCTGACCGAACGCCGCGTGGTGATCAAGCATGCGCTGCGCAATGCGCTGATCCCCGTGGTCACCATGATGGGCCTGCAGTTCGGCTTCCTGCTGGGCGGCTCCATCGTGGTCGAGACGGTATTCAACTGGCCTGGCCTGGGCCGCTTGCTGGTCGACGCGGTGACGCAGCGCGACTACCCGGTCATCCAGGGGCTGGTGCTGCTGTTCTCGCTGGAATTCATTCTGATCAACCTGATTGTCGACGTGCTCTACGGCGTCATCAATCCCAGTATCCGTTACAAGTGAGGCGGCCATGAGCAATACGACTACCGCCGCTGCCGCGTCCAAGCAGAACGAAGTGCGCACCCCGCTCACCGAGTTCTGGCGCAAGTTCAAGAAGCAGAAGCTGGCCGTGGGCGCGGGCATCTTCGTGCTCTTCCTGGTCGCCGTGGCGATTCTGGCGCCCTGGATTGTTCCCTTCGATCCGGAAAACTTCTTCGACTATGACGCCCTGAACGCCGGGCCGTCGCTGACGCACTGGCTGGGCGTGGATTCGCTGGGCCGCGACATCTTCAGCCGCATCCTGATGGGCGCGCGGATTTCGCTGGCCGCCGGCTTTCTGTCGGTCGCCATGGGCGCCGTCGTCGGCACCTTCATGGGCCTGATGGCGGGTTACTACCAGGGCTGGTGGGAGCGCATCACCATGCGCATCTCGGATGTGCTGCTGGCTTTCCCCGGCATGCTGCTGGCCATCGGCGTGGTGGCCATCCTGGGCTCGAGCATGGTCAATGTGATCGTGGCCGTGGCCGTGTTCAGCGTGCCGGCCTTCGCGCGGCTGGTGCGCGGCAACACCCTGGCGATCAAGCAGATGACCTATGTCGAGGCCGTGCGCAGCGTCGGCGCCTCCGACTGGACCATCATCATGCGGCACATCCTGCCGGGCACGATCTCGCCCATCGTCGTCTATGGCACGATGCGCATCGGCACCTCCATCATCACGGCGGCCAGCCTGTCCTTCCTGGGCATGGGCGCGCAGCCGCCCACCCCGGAGTGGGGCGCCATGCTCAACGAAGCGCGCGCCGACATGGTGCTGGCCCCGCACGTGGCGATTTTCCCCGCCCTGGCCATCTTCCTGACGGTGCTGGCTTTCAACCTGCTGGGCGATGGCCTGCGCGACGCCCTCGATCCCAAGATCGACCGTCGCTGAGCCCGCGGCGGACGGAACGCGAAGAGGGCGCGGCGCAAGCCGTGCCCTTTTTTCCTGAAGGCTTTGAAGGAGGCCGCGCCAGCGGCAAGACCATGACGACGATCGATTCCCAGGCCGGGCTGCCGCGCATCGGCCATCTGCAAGCCGGGCCGCGCGACGCTATCACCGATGTGGCCGGTGTCAGCGTGGGCCACGCGACCCGCGCCGACGGCGCCTGTCAGACGGGCGTGACCGTGCTGCGGCCCCATGCCGGCGATCCCTATCTGGACAAGGTGCCGGCGGCGGCCAGCGTCATCAACGGTTTCGGCAAGAGCGTGGGCCTGGTTCAGGTGCGGGAGCTGGGCGTGCTGGAGACGCCTATCGCGCTGACCAATACCTTTGGCGTGGGCACGGTCGCCAACGCGCAGATCCGTCAGGCCATCGCGGCCAACCCGGCCATCGGGCGCGAGTGGGCCACGGTCAATCCGCTGGTCTTCGAGTGCAACGATGGTTATCTGAACGATATCCAGGCCCTGTCCATCACCGAAGACGACTACCGTCAGGCCTATGACGCCGCGGCGGCCGATTTCGCCCAGGGCTCGGTCGGCGCCGGACGCGGCATGTCCAGCTTTTCGCTCAAAGGCGGCATCGGCTCGGCCTCGCGCATCGCCGAGATCCAGCCGGGCCTGCGCTACACGGTCGGCACGCTGGTGCTGTCCAATTTCGGGCGGCTGCCGCTCATGACCATTGCCGGCCGGCCTTTCGGCCAGAGGCTGGCGCGGCAGCAGGACCATGGCCCGGAGAAGGGCTCCATCATCCTGATCCTGGCCACCGATGCGCCGCTGGACGCGCGCCAGCTGGGCCGGCTGTCCTTGCGCGCGGGCGCGGGGCTGGCGCGCACCGGTTCGGTGTTCGGCCATGGCAGCGGCGATATCTCCCTGGCTTTTTCCACCGCTTACACCGTGCCGCACCAGGCCGAGCGCGCCATGCCGGCGCAGCCCATGCTGCACGAGGCGCGCATCGACCGGCTTTTCGAGGCGGCCGCCGAGGCCTGCGAGCAGGCCATCGTCAGCGCGCTGTGGCGCGCCCAGACCGTGCAGGGCCGCGATGGCCATGTGCGCCGGGCCCTGACTGAAGTGATTCCCGATTGGCGGCAATGGCTGGCCGACCGGGATTTCTAAGGAAGAACTGTATGAAGATCCTGATTTCCACCGACATCGAAGGGGTGGCGGGCGTATTCCATGCCGAGCAGGCGCGCCCGGGCAATGGCGAGTACGAGCGCGCCCGCGCCTGGATGACGGGCGAGGCCAATGCCGCCGTGTCCGGCGCCTTCGCGGGCGGCGCGACCGAAGTGCTGGTCAACGATTCGCACGGCGGCTTCCGCAACCTCCTGCCGGACCAGATCGACGAGCGCGCCCGCCTGGTGCTGGGCAAGCCGCGCTACCTGGGCATGATGGGCGGGCTGGAAGAGGGCTGCGACGGCGTCATGATGGTGGGCTACCACAGCCGCTCGCAAGGCCGGGGCGTGCTGGCCCACACCATCAACAGCTTTGCCTTCGCGCGCGTGTGCATCAACGGCATGGAGCTGGGCGAGGCGGGGCTGTATGGCGCGCTGGCCGGCGAGCTGGGCGTGCCGGTGATTTTCGCCTCGGGCGATGACGCCTTCATCGAGGAAACCCGTCCGCTGTTTCCGTCGGCGCAATGGGTGCAGACCAAGGTCGCCCACGGCCAGGGCAGCGGCGTGACGCTCTCGCCGCCGGCGGCGCGGCGCGCGATCGCCCAGGGCGCCGAGGCGGCGGCGCGCAATCTGGCCCAGGCGGTTCCTTTCCGCATCCCGGGGCCGATAGAATGCCGTCTGCAGACGCAGTCCTCAGCGCTGGCTGACCTGTTCTGCATGTGGCCGGCGCTGAAGCGCGTCGACGGCGTCACCCTGGATTTCACGGCTCCCACCATGCGGGCCGCCATCCGTATGCTCAACAGCCTGGCCGCGATGTCATTCATGTTGCGCTAAGTATCGAGGAAACCATGTCAAGCACCGATCAACGTATTGGCGCGCTGCGCCAGGCCATGCGCCGCCATAAGCTGGATGCCTATGTCGTGCCGTCGGCCGATCCGCATCTGTCGGAGTACCTGCCCGAGCGTTGGCAGGCGCGGCGCTGGCTCAGCGGCTTTACCGGATCGGTGGGCACCCTGGTCGTGACCCGGGATTTCGCCGGCCTGTGGGTCGACAGCCGTTATTGGGTGCAGGCCGAGGCGCAACTGGCCGGCACCGGCGTGCAGCTCATGAAGATCGCGCTGGCGACCACGCCGGGCCATGTGGACTGGCTGGCGGCCCATGTGCCGGCGGGCGGCAGGGTAGGGGTGGACGGCAATGTGCTGGGCCTGTCGGCCTTCCGCGCCTTGTCGGGCGCGCTGGCGCCGGCCGGCGTGTCGCTGTCCATCGGCCCGGACCTGATCGACGAAGTCTGGGCGGACCGTCCCGGCCTGCCCACGGCGCCGGTCTATGAGCACCTGGCGCCCTACGCCTGCCAGTCGCGCGCCGAGCGCCTGGCCCTGGTGCGCCAGGCCATGGCCGCCAAGGGCGCGGACACCCATCTGGTCAGCACCCTGGACGACATCGCCTGGATCTTCAATTTGCGCGGCGCCGATGTCAGCTACAACCCCGTTTTCCTGGCCCACGCGCTGATCGGCGCCGATTACGCCACCCTGTTCGTGGCCGAGGGCAAGATAGACGCCGCCCTGGCCGCCAGGCTGGCCGCCGATGGCGTGGATGTGGCCCCCTATGCCCAGGTGGCCGAGGCCTTGGGTTCGCTCGAACGCGACCAGACCCTGCTCATCGATCCGGCCCGCGTCACCTGCGGGGTCTTCCATGCCATGGATCCGCAGATCGCCCGCGTCGAGGCCATCAATCCGTCCACCCTCATGAAGTCGCGCAAGAGCGAGGCCGAGCTGGCCCATGTGCGCGAGGCCATGGCCCAGGACGGCGCCGCCCTGTGCGAGTTCTTTGCCTGGTTCGAGGCGGCCCAGGGGCGCGAAACCGTCACCGAACTGACCATCGACGAGCAGATCACCCAGGCGCGCGCGCGCCGCCCGGGCTATGTGTGCCCCAGCTTTGCCACCATCGCCGGTTACAACGCCAATGGCGCCATGCCGCATTACCGCGCCACCGAGGCATCCCATGCCGTGATCGAGGGCGACGGCCTGTTGCTGATCGACTCGGGCGGCCAGTACCTGGGCGGCACGACCGACATCACCCGGGTGGTGGCGGTGGGCAGGCCCTCGGCCGACCAGAAGGCGGATTTCACCCTGGTGCTCAAGGGCATGATCGCGCTGTCGCGGGCCGCCTTTCCGCGGGGGATCGCCTCGCCCATGCTGGACGCGCTGGCGCGCGCGCCCATCTGGGCCGGCGGGGCGGAGTACGGCCATGGCACCGGCCACGGCGTGGGCTATTTCCTCAATGTGCACGAGGGGCCGCAGGTCATTTCCTATCGCGCCGCGCCGGGGGCGCACACGGCCATGGAGCCGGGCATGATCACCTCCAACGAGCCCGGCATCTACCGACCCGGCCGCTGGGGAGTGCGCATCGAGAACCTCGTGGTCAACCGCAGCTGGCTGGAGGGCGAGCTGGGCGAGTTCCTGTGCTTCGAGACCTTGACGCTGTGCCCCATCGATACGCGCTGCATCGAGGTGTCGCTGATGCGGGCCGACGAAATCGCCTGGCTGAACGACTACCACCGCCAGGTCCGCGAACGCCTGGCGCCGCTGGTGCAGGGCGCCGCCCTGGACTGGCTCATGGCGCGCACGGAAGCGCTGGCGGCCTGAGGCGGGGGGGTGTTGGCCGCAAGCCACACCCGGCATCGCCCCGCGCGCCCCTGGCGGCAGCCAGGCGGCGCGCCAAGTATCGTCCCAAGTATCGTCTTTACGCGGTAAAGTCCAGGCAGGCGCGGCGCGCCGTTTCCCGCGCGCCGGCCCCCGCCCTTCCCCGATGTAAGGGAAAACCCAAGTTTCGGGCGCCACACAGGTATAATCCAAATTTCCCGCTAGCGCCCGCTCATCCCGGGCGCCACTAACGATGACCAAATACGTATTTGTCACCGGCGGTGTGGTGTCCTCCCTGGGCAAGGGTATCGCCGCCGCGTCTCTCGCCGCGATCCTCGAATCGCGCGGTCTGCAAGTCACCCTGCTGAAGCTGGACCCCTACATCAACGTCGATCCCGGCACCATGAGCCCCTTCCAGCACGGAGAGGTGTTCGTGACCGAAGACGGCGCCGAGACCGACCTGGATCTGGGCCACTACGAGCGTTTCATCTCGGCCAAGATGCGCAAGGTGAACAACTTCACCACCGGCCAGATCTACGAATCGGTGCTGCGCAAGGAACGGCGCGGCGACTATCTGGGCAAGACCGTCCAGGTGATCCCGCACATCACCAATGAAATCCAGGATTTCGTGGCTCGCGGCGCCGACGCCGCCTGGCAGGGCCACACCGATGTCGCCATCGTCGAGATCGGCGGCACCGTGGGCGATATCGAGTCGCTGCCCTTCCTGGAGGCCGCGCGCCAGATGAGCCTGCGCCTGGGGCGCAACAATGCCGCCTTCGTGCACCTGACGCTGGTGCCCTATATTGCCTCGGCTGGCGAGCTCAAGACCAAGCCCACCCAGCATTCGGTGCAGAAGCTGCGCGAAATCGGCATCTACCCCAATGTGCTGCTGTGCCGCGCCGACCGCCGCATCCCCGACGACGAGCGCGCCAAGATTTCCATGTTCTCCAACGTGCCGCTGGATGCCGTCATCTCGGTGTGGGACGTGGATTCGATCTACAAGATCCCCGCCATGCTGCACAAGCAAGGCGTGGACAACATTGTCTGCGAAGCCCTGGGCCTGACCCCGCCGCCGGCCGACCTGTCCATGTGGGACAACCTGGTCGACGCGCTGGAGCACCCGCAGCACGAAGTCACCATCGGCATGGTCGGCAAGTATGTCGACCTGACGGAGTCGTACAAGTCGCTGAGCGAGGCCCTGGTCCACGCCGGCATCCATACGCGCTCCAAGGTCAAGATCGAGTACATCGATTCCGAGGACATCGAGACCCGCGGCACCGAGCAGCTGCAGCACCTGGACGCCATCCTGGTGCCGGGCGGCTTCGGCAAGCGCGGCACCGAAGGCAAGATCGCGGCCATCCGCTACGCCCGGGAAAACGGCGTGCCCTATCTGGGCATCTGCCTGGGTATGCAACTGGCTGTGATCGAGTTCGCGCGCCATGTCGCCGGCCTGGGCGGGGCCAACAGCACCGAGTTCGATCCTTCGGCTCCGCACCCCGTGGTGGCGCTCATCACCGAGTGGATGGACCGCGAAGGCAAGGTCGAGAAGCGTGACAACACCTCCGACCTGGGCGGCACCATGCGCAAGGGCGCCCAGCGCTGCCCCATCAAGCCCGGCACGCTGGCCCAGGCCATTTATGGCGATGAGGTCAATGAGCGCCACCGCCACCGCTACGAGGTCAACAACGTCTACGTGCCCCGCCTCGAAGAGGCCGGCCTGGTGATCAGCGCCCGCACGCCGACGGAAAACCTGCCCGAGATGATGGAGCTGCCCAACCACCCGTGGTTCGTGGGCGTGCAGTTCCACCCCGAGTTCACTTCCACGCCCCGCGACGGCCATCCGCTCTTTTCGAGCTATATCCGCGCGGCGCTCGAGAACAAGACTCGTCGCGGCCAGAAGGCCTGAAGCCGGGGGGCCTTCGGGCCCCCTTGCGCGCCAGCCGTGTTACCGCCGGGATGCATCTTTCGGATACAACCAAGAGGTGTCCCGGGCGGTTTCCCTGGCTATCATGCGGAGCAGGGCGGGCGCTTTCCGGCCGCTCCGTCCCAAAATTGTCTGGAAGGAAGTGCATGAGTGCTTATCTGATCGCCGACGTCCTGGTGACCCAACCCGCGCAGTATGAGGACTACAAGCGTCTGTCCACGCTCGCCATCCGGGCCTACGACGCCAAGATCCTCGTGCGCGGCGGCGAATCCGAGCACCTTGAAGGCCGCCAGCCCGGCCGCACCGTGGTCCTGGAATTTCCGACCATGGACGGCGCCCGGGCCTTCTATGACTCCTGGCAGTATCGCCGCGCCCGCAATGCCCGCGAAGGCGCGGCCGTCATGAATATGTTCATCGTTCAGGGAATGTAAATAATGAGTGCAATCGTCGATATCATCGGCCGCGAGATTCTGGATTCGCGCGGCAACCCCACCGTCGAGTGTGACGTGCTGCTGGAGTCCGGCGCCATGGGCCGCGCCGCCGTGCCTTCGGGCGCCTCCACGGGCGCGCGCGAAGCCATCGAGCTGCGCGACGGCGACAAGAACCGCTACCTCGGCAAGGGCGTGCTGCGCGCCGTCGAGAACCTGAATACCGAAATCTCCGAAGCCCTGATGGGCCTGGACGCCCAGGAACAGACCTTCGTGGACCGCACGCTGATCGAGCTGGACGGCACCGACAGCAAGGAGCGCCTGGGCGCCAACGCCATCCTGGCCGCCAGCATGGCCGTGGCGCGCGCGGCCGCCGACGAGTCCGGCCTGTCGCTCTACCGCTATTTCGGCGGCAGCGGCCCCATGAGCATGCCCGTGCCGATGATGAACGTCATCAATGGCGGCGCGCACGCCAACAACACGCTCGACCTGCAGGAATTCATGATCCTGCCGGTGGGCGCGGCCAGCTTCCGCGAAGCCCTGCGCTGGGGCGCCGAAGTCTTCCACATGCTCAAGAAGCTGATCCATGCCCAGGGCATGTCGACCGCCGTGGGCGATGAGGGCGGTTTCGCCCCCAACGTCGCCAACCACGAAGCGGCCATCCAGCTGATCCTCAAGGCCATCACCGAAGCCGGCTACGAGCCGGGCACGCAGATCGCCCTGGGCCTGGATTGCGCCAGCTCGGAATTCTTCCGTGACGGCAAGTACACCCTGGCCGGCGAAGGCGGCGTGTCGCTGTCCTCGCAGGAGTTCGCCAATCTGCTGGCGACCTGGTGCGACAAATACCCCATCATCTCCATCGAAGACGGCATGGCCGAAAACGACTGGGATGGCTGGAAGCTGCTGACCGAACAGCTGGGCAAGAAAGTCCAGCTGGTGGGCGACGACCTTTTCGTCACCAACACGCGCATCCTGCGCGAGGGCATCCAGAAGGGCGTGGCCAACTCCATCCTCATCAAGATCAACCAGATCGGCACCCTGACCGAAACCTTCGCCGCCATCGAAATGGCCAAGCGCGCCGGCTACACCGCCGTCGTGTCGCACCGTTCGGGCGAAACCGAGGATTCGACCATCGCCGACATCGCCGTGGCGACCAATGCCATGCAGATCAAGACCGGCTCGCTGTCGCGTTCGGATCGCATGGCCAAGTACAACCAGCTGCTGCGCATCGAGGAAGAACTGGCCGAAGTCGCCTCGTATCCCGGCATCGAAGCGTTCTACAACCTGCGCTGAGGTCCATGCCGGGGCCGCGAGCCCCGGTTCATGTTATCCAGCGTCCGTCTCCGCTAAACCTGGGTGCCCGTTTTATGCGCCTGTTGTTCCTGGTGCTTCTCGTGCTGGTCGGTCTGATCCAGTATCCGCTTTGGCTAGGCAAAGGCGGGTGGTTCAAGGTTTGGGACTACCAGCGGGATGTGGCGGCCCAGCGCGAGGTCAACGAAGGCCTGCGCGCTCGCAACGCGGCCCTCGAGGCCGAGGTGCGGGATCTGGAGAGCGGCCAGGGCGCGCTCGAAGAGCGCGCCCGCGGCGATCTGGGCATGATGCGCGAAGGCGAGGTCTTCGTGCATGTGCTGCCCCCGGGCACGCCGCTGCCCTCGGCCAACGCCGTCCCGCAGGCCACGGCGCCCAAGCCGCCGCCCAAGCCGGGCGCGGCTGCCGCCGCCGCGCCTTCGCAGCGGCGCTGATCCCTGTTTTGCCTCCTCAGCCGCAAGGGCGGCTGCGCGTGTGCACGCCCGTGATTTCGGGCCAGCGCACGGGATGGCTGTGCATTTCGATCGACAACTCCAGCCTCAGGGCCAGCCAGCCGCCGGCCAGCAGCGCGCGCCGGCAGGCATCGCCGGCCAGCGGCGCCAGGCCGGGCAGCAGGGCCGCCAGCAGGCTGGTGGCCGGCGCGCTGGCATAGGTCAGCCGCAGGCGCAGGGTATTGGCCTCGTGGATGGTGGGCGGGCCCGGACGGGCGCGGGCCTGTTCGGCCTGGTAGTCATTGTTGATGGCGGGGGCGGGCAGGCCGGGCAGGCGCTGGCCGTGGCGGCGATAGTGCGCCTCGGCGGGTTGCAGGACCTCCAGGCGCCAGGGCGGCAGGCCGGCCGCGCGGGCCGCCCGATGCTGGGCGGCATGGCGCAGCGGCGCCAGACCGGCCTCGAAGGCGCGCGCCATGGCCTCGGGACGCAGGTGCGTCACGCTGCCGGCGCGCGCCGCCTCGATGAGGGCGAGGTAGAGCAGCTGCCGCTGGCGATGCCATTGCATGGTCTCGTAGAGCGCGCTGGCGGCCAGCAGCAGGGCCAGCAGGGCCACGGTGAACTCGACGGCGGCTTGCCCGCCCGAGCGGCTGGAAAAAAGGCCTGGCGACATGGACCGCAGTATGCGGTGCGTCGGGCCAGGCCGTCGATTGTGGAAGCTACGCGCCTCAGTGGACCGTGGGCGGATCCTGTTCGCGATGGGGGGACGCCGCGGCGAACAGGCCCGCGCAGTCGACGCTGTCGAACAGATAGGGCTTGCCGCAAAAGTCGCAATGCACTTCGACCTTGCCTTGCTCGGCCAGGATGTCCTGCACCTCGGCCTGGCCCAGGGTGCGCAACATGCCCGCCACGCGCTCGCGCGTGCAGGGACAGAACCAGCGCACCGGCATGGGCTCGAAGGCGATCAGCGTTTCTTCCCAGAACAGGCGGTGGATCAGCGTGTCCGTATCGGTGGCCAGCAGCTCTTGCGCGCTGACCGTGCCGGCCAGGTGCAGGGCGCGGTTCCAGGCTTCGCCCGGCGTTTGTTCGCCGGCTTCGTTTCCGCCGTGCTCGGGCAGGCGCTGGATCAGCAGGCCAGCCGCGACCTTGTCATCGGCCGCCAGCCACAGGCGGGTGTCGAGCTGCTCGGAAGCCTTCATGTAGTGCTGCAGGGCCTCGGCCACGGTCTCGCCCTCCAGCGGGACGATGCCCTGGTAGGGCTGCTGGCCGGGCACCTTGCGCTCGGGATCGAGCACCACGATGAAGCGCCCGCCGCCCTGGGCATTGAGCAGGGACTGCATGGTGCCGTCCGCCGGGACGTCATGGCCTTCGCGCACCTTGACGGTGGCGCGCAGGCTGAGATCCGAGCGGCATTCGACCACCAGGAGGGCGATGGGGCCATCGCCCTGGATCTGCAGGACCAATGCGCCGTCGAACTTGATGTTGGCCGCCAGCAGGGTGGAGGCGGCGACCATTTCGCCCAGCAGCCGGGTGATGGCCTCGGGATATTGCTGATGGGATTGCGCCTGTTTCCAGGTGTCTTGCAGGCGCACGGATTGCACGCGCACAGTGCGCGCCTCGAAGAGGTATTTCTTGAGTAAATCGCTCATGCCGGAATGTTAGCTGATCGGCGGCCCGGCAGGCGGTTTCACCCTATGCGCTTCAAGGCCGTCTTGTAGTGCTGGCCGCGCTCGACATAGTGCCGGGTCCCGGCATGCATGTCCGCGATTTCTTCGGGGGACAGTTCACGGACGATCTTGCCGATGCCGATCACCAGCGAGTTGTCGGGGATTCGGCGGCCCTCGGGGACGATCGCGCCCGCGCCGATGAGGCAGTTCTTGCCGATCACGGCATTGTTCAGCACGATGGCCTGCATGCCGATCAGGGCGCCGCTTTCGATGGTGCAGCCATGCAGCATGGCCTGGTGCCCGACGGTGACATGGGGACCGATATGCATGGGACAGCCCCGGTCCACATGCAGCACGCTGCCTTCCTGGACATTGCTGCCCTCGCCGATGACGATGGGCTCGTTGTCGGCGCGGATGGCGACATGCGACCAGATGCTCACGCCGGCGGCGAGCACGACCTGGCCGATCAGGTCGGCGCTGTCGGCCACATAGGCGCTGGGATCGATGCGGGGGATGTAGTCGTCGAGTTGGTAGATAGGCATGAAGTCAGGCGGAGAAGCTGGGGTCAGGGGTTGCCGTTGGCGGCGCGCTCCTGTTCGAGGCGCCTGAGGACGGCGCGCTGGATCTTGCCCGTGGTGGTCATGGGCAGATGCGTGACGTATTCGATTTCCTTGGGGTATTCGTAAGGCGCGAGGCGGTCGCGCACATGTTCCTGCAGCGCCTGGGTGATGCTGTCGCTGTCGCGGCCCAGGTAATCCTCGGTGAGCACCACAAAGGCCTTGACCAGGGCGCCGCGCTCCGGGTCGGGCTTGGGCACCACGGCCGCATTGGCCACGGCGGGGTGGGACAAGAGGCAGTTTTCGATCTCGCCCGGCCCGATGCGGTAGCCCGCCGATTTGAACACATCGTCGGCGCGGCCCGCGTACCAGAGATAGCCGTCGGCATCGACCGTGGCCAGATCGCCCGTGCGGCACCAGTCGCCGGTGTATTTGCCGGCGGTGGCGGCGTCGTTGCGCCAATAACCGATGAACAGCACCGGATCGGGATAGCCATGGATATCCAGCCGGTTGAGCGCCACCTCGCCGACCTGGCCGGGCGGGACCGGTCGGCCCTGTTCGTCGATCACCGCCACTTGATGGCCGGGGTAGGGCTTGCCCATGCTGCCGGGGCGCGCCGGCCAGCGCTTGTTGCTGTTGCCGACGATGTAGTTCATCTCGGTCTGGCCGAACATTTCGTTGGGCTTGATGCCCAGGGCGTTTTCGCACCAGGCGAAGACCGTTTCTCCGACGCTCTCGCCCGCGCTCATGATGGCCCGCAGCGCCAGCCGGTAGCGGCTACGAGGGTCGGGCACCGATTTCATCATCATCTTCAGCGCGGTCGGGAAGAGGAAGGTATTGGTGACCTGATAGCGTTCCATCAGCTCGAAGGCGCGCTCGGGCGAGAAGCGGCCGCGCGTGCCCACGATGGGGTGGCCGAAGTAGAGCGTGGGCAGCAGGGCGTCCATCATGCCGCCCGTCCAGGCCCAGTCGGCGGGCGACCAGAACACATCGCCCTGGCGGGGGAACCAATCCTGCGAGGCGACAAAGCCGGGCAGGTTGCCGATCAGCACGCTGTGCGGCAGCAGGGCGCCCTTGGGCGCGCCGGTGGTGCCCGAGGTATAGAGCAGGATGGCCGGATCGCTGGCGCGGGTGGCAACGGGCTTGAACTCGCCCGGCTGGCGCGCCAGCAGGCTGCGCCAGGGCAGGACGCGCTCGTCGGCGAAACCGATGCCGATGATCTGCTGCAGATGCGGGCAGTGGTCGCTGACCGCCATGAGGTTGGCGCTGGACGCCGCGTCCACGATGGCGACCCGGGCCTCGGAGTCGCGCAGGCGGGATTCCAGGGCCTCGGGGCCGAACAGGGACGACAGCGGCAGCACCACGGCGCCCACGCTGTAGATCGCCATATGGGCCACGACGGTCTCGGGGCGTTGCCCTAATACGACACCGACGCGATCGCCGCGTTCCACGCCCATTTTGGTGAGCCCATGGGCCAGCTGGTTTGCCGCCTCGGCAAGCCGGGCATAGGTCCAGACTTCGCGGTTGCCGGCCTCGTCTTCATAGAAGATGGCAATGCGGCGTGCGTCGGCACTGCTGGCGGCCCAGCGGTGGCAACAGACTTCCGCAATATTGAATTGTGTCGGAACCAGCCAGCGGAAAGATTGGTAGAGCGCCTGATATTGGTCGTTCATGGCCCTTTGTTTTGAGCTCGGTGGCAACGAGTGGCAGGAATGCCCCTAAGCCGGAGCGCTGGCAATCCGTCTTGCCTCGGGCCGGCCCGGCAGCGGCCTTCCTGTGACCGCGGCTACAAGCATGAACGAGAGGGGCGGGAACTGCAACATTCCCGTATCCGTAAGGGGGACGTATAAGGGTATTTACGGGTGCCGGCCCTGGCGGCGCAGGGCCGAGGGCAGGGCGGGCAGCGCCAATGAACGGCGCGGCGCGGCCGCGGCGGGCCGCTCGGCCAACTGGCCGGCCCAGTCCAGCAGGCGCAGATGGCCCTCATGGTCTTCGGCCAGGGCGGAAAGGCTTTCGACCCAGTCGCCATCGTTGCAATAAAGCACGCCGTCGACCTCGCGCATGGCGGGTTTGTGGATGTGGCCGCAGATCACCCCGTCCAGGCCGCGGCGCCGCGCCTCGGCGGCGAGGGTGTGCTCGAAGTCGTCAATAAAGGCCACGGCGTTCTTGACCTTGTGCTTGAGGTATTGCGACAGCGACCAATAGTGCAGGCCCAGGCGATGGCGCAGGCGGTTGAAGTGGTGATTCAGCCACAGGGCGAGCTGATAGAGGTTGTCGCCGAGGTGGGCCAGCCATTTGCTGTGCTGGATCACCCCGTCGAATTGATCGCCGTGCAGGACCAGAAAGCGCTGGCCCTGGGCCGTGACATGGATGTCTTCGTCCAGGATCTCGATGTCGCCGAAGGCAAAGCCGGCGAACTCCCGGGCGAACTCGTCATGGTTGCCGGGCACGAAAATGACCCGGGTGCCGTTGCGCGCCTTGCGCAGGATGCGCTGGACGACGTCGTTGTGGGCCCGCGGCCAGTGCCAGTGCTTGCGCAACTGCCAGCCGTCGATGATGTCGCCGACCAGGTACAGCGTGTCACAGTCGTTGTGCTCAAGAAAATCGAGCAGGAAGTCGGCTTTGCAGCCCGCGGTGCCCAGGTGGATGTCGGATATCCACAGGGTGCGCCAATGCTTGGGGCGGATCTCGTTCACGGCGTTTTCCTCCTGACCAGACGGCCAGGAGATGAAAACAGGTACAGATGACGCCTGGATGAAAAAACAGTGACGAGGCTATTACGCCGCTGCCGGGGCCAGGTTGCGCAGGCGCGTGCCGAGCAGGCGATCGTGCAGGAACTGGCCTTCGGGATCGAACCAGCTGGGGAGGAAGATGGCAAAGGGCGCGGCCACGATGAACAGGTCCATCGACGGCCAGCCGGTCAGATGCGAGGCCAGCGCCACCAGGCCCGCGCCCGCCAGCGGCAGGGGCCACAACAGCAGATAGCGCAGCGCCAGGGTCGCCAGGCCAGGCACGCGGCCCTCGCGGTCCACCAGCTGTATATGCCAGGTCTTCATGGGCAGGGTCTGCCCGCGGTAGCGCCAGCACAACACGAAATAGACGCCGATGACCAGAAACAGCCAGGCCTGGCGGGCATGCCGCAAGGCCAGGGCATGGCGGCTCTGGGTCAGGGTATCGAAGAGATAGCCTGCCAGGAAGACGACGCCGAACAACAGAACGCCTTCGTACATCATGCAGGCGAAGCGGCGCAGGCGGCTGGGCGTGTCCGGCACGGCGGAATGGGAAGCGAGGGTAGCGGTCATGGCTGCGTATTATGCAAGCCTTCGGCCCTGCCGCGCTTTTTTCCGTCGGGCCGGGCCTCGCAGGATAAAAAAAACCCGCCGGTTAGGGCGGGTCTTAAAAGGGGCTTTGCAGCCCCCAAGGGGAAAACTGACAACAACTACAGAATTCGGTACAGCTTTTGGTGCTACAGCGCGGCCTCTCGCGGGGCCGCGGCTCAGGCGGCGGTGTGCGCGGCCGAGTCGCTCTTGCCAAACAGCGCCTTGATGCCTTGGCCCAGCTTGCGCAGGCCATGGGCCAGGGCGCGCAGGGGATGCGGACGGAATTGTTCTTCCATCGCTTGCAGCATCAGTTGGCGTTCAAGTTCGTCGGTCAGGCGGGTGGTGTTGTTCAGGTTGATCACGGTAGCCTCCAATGGGCTGACTTGTTATTCGCTAGGGGTTAACCCGGATTATAGGGTTTACCCTAGACCAATGCAAACCTTGCCGTGCTTCTGTGCAACATGCGCCTTACTGGTGCTGATGATGCCCCAATTCGGCGCCCCGTGGCCCACCCAGACAGCTTAATGTTGCGGCGTTGCAGCAGTTTTACAACTCGCGGGCCCCGCCGCGCCGCTGGCACCCCGGCAAATTCGTCTAAGCCTCGCCGCCGCCATCGCGGTAGCCCGCCGGCACCAGCTCGAAGGCAAACAGGCGGCAGTCCAGCGAACCGTTGTGCAGCGGGATGCGGCGCACCGGCTTGAGGCGCATGCGCTGCGGCAGCTTCATGTCGCTGGAGATCACGTGGGCCTGCCAGCCGGCGAACTGGCGTTTCAGGCAGGCCGACCACTCACGCCAGAACTCGTCGGCGATCTCCATGCGCTCGCCATAGGGCGGATTGGTGACGATCCAGCCCTGGCTGGCCGGGGCCTGGATATGGCGCGCATCGCCGACCTCGAAGCGGATGGTCTCGTCGGTCAGCCAGGCCCGTTCGGCGTTGGCGCGCGCGAACTCGATGGCGCGCTCGTCGATGTCATAGCCCACGATGGGCGTATCCAGCTGGGTGCGGATGCGCGAGCGGGCATCGTCCTTGAGGTCGCGCCAGCGGCGCGCATCGTGCTGGCGCATGCGCTCGAAGCCGAAAGGGCGGGAGATGCCGGGCGGCACGCCCAGCGCGATCCAGGCCGCTTCGATCAGGATGGTGCCGCTGCCGCAGAAGGGGTCGACCAGCGCCGCGGCCGGGTCCCAGCCGGCCAGCGCCAGCATGCCGGCGGCCAGGTTCTCGCGCAGGGGGGCTTCGCCCTTGTCCAGGCGCCAGCCGCGCTTGAACAGGGATTCGCCCGAGGTGTCCAGGTAGAGCGTGGCGTGCGTGCCTTCCATGAAGAGCTGCACGCGGGCATCGGGGCGCACCGTGTCGATGCTGGGGCGCGCGCCTTCGCGATCGCGCAGGCGGTCGCAGATGCCGTCTTTGACGCGCAGATTGCAGTACTGCAGGCTGTGGACCGGGCTCTTGATGGCCGAGGTGTCCACCCGCAGCGTGTCCTCGGGGCCGAACCAGCGTTCCCAGGGCACGCTGTAGGCCAGGTCGAGCAGGTCGTCCTCGTGGTTGAGGTCGCCCTGGCCCACTTGCACCAGGATGCGGGTGGCCAGCCGCGAATAGAGGTTGGCGCGCTGGATGCCGGACCAGTCGCTGCTGAAGGCGCAGCCGGCGCGGCCCGCCTGGGCGTCGTCAAAGCCCAGCGCCTGCATTTCCGCGGTCAGCGCCTCTTCCAGTCCCTGGGGGCAGGGCGCGTAGCAGCGGAAGGTCTCGGCCTGGCGCCCCGGATGGCGCGGGCGCCGCCGCTCCTGGGGAGTGTCCAGGGCGGGGGCGTCCTGTTCGGCAAAAACGTCGTCCCAGTCAGGCGCCGGCGCGGGCTCGGCGCGCACCACGCCCATGCCGCTGCGGCGGCGGTTTTCGCCGGCCTGGTCGTCGCCGCGCGAGCGCGTGCCGCGCTCGGCCGAGGCATAGGGCTGGGGCTTGCGCCGCTGGGCCGGGCGTTCGGCATAGCCGGCCTCGGCCTCGGGCCGCGGCGGCGGCGGGTCGCCAGCGCGCTTATGGGCCTGCTGGGCGCGTTCGATCTGGGCGGCCTGGCGTGCCCGGGCGCCGCTGCGCTTGCGGGAGGAACGTTCGTTCTGTTCGTCCTGGGCGGCAGCGGGCTTGGCTTTGATCGTCAGCGTCTTGCGCGGTCGGTCGTTGTTATCTTGGGACATACGGGAGGGCCTTGGCCGGCTAGGCAATCAAAATGGTTTGAGGACGACGAGCGCCACCACCACCACGAGCAGCAAGACGGGAACCTCGTTGAACCAGCGATAAAACTTGTGCGAGCGCGTGTTGCGCCCCTGCTCGAATTTGCGCAGCATCACACCGCAGGCGTGATGGTAGCCGATGAGCAAAAACACCAGGAAGAGTTTGGCATGCATCCAGCCGTTGCCGGGGCCCACGCCGATGCGATAGCCGACATAGAGCCACAGGCCCAGCAGAATGGCCGGCACGGCCAGGATGGTCATGAAGCGGTACAGACGGCGGGCCATGCCCAGCAGACAGCCTTGGACGGCGGGGTCGGACTGCTGCGCAAGATTCACGAAGATGCGCGGCAGGTAGAACAGCCCCGCGAACCACGAAGCGACGAAGACAATATGAAACGTCTTGACCCAAAGCATGCCCATGGCGCGTCCTTATTCGAAAACACGCCATTGTAGGCGACAGAAAAGCGGCGTCAGATCACGTAAAGGTCGACATATTCATGCACCGGCATGGCTTGCAGCCGTGGCGGGTCGAGCGAAACGTCGAGGATGCGCTGCTGCTGGCGCGCGGGCAGCATGCGCGCCAGGTTGCGGCGGAATTTCGCCTCCAGCAGGGGCTGGCCCTCGGCCCGGCGGCGCTTATGGCCGACGGGATATTCGCAGACGACCTCATCGAGCCGGCTGCCGTCGTTGAACTCCACCGTCAGGGCATTGGCGATCGAGCGTTTGTCGGGGTCGTGATAGTCGCGGGTGAAGGCCGGGTCCTCGATGCACAGGATGCGCGCCCGCAGCGCGTCGATGCGGGGATCGGCGGCGGCCGCGTCTTCGTAGTCGGCCGCCGTCAGCCGGCCGAAGAGCAGGGGCACGGCCACCATGTACTGGATGCAGTGGTCGCGGTCGGCGGGATTGGTGAGCGGCCCTTTCTTGTCGATGATGCGCAGGCAGGCCTCGTGGGTGCGTATCGTGACGCGCCGGATATCCTGGGCCGAGCGGCCCGTGGCCTTGAGCCGCTGGTGGATCTGCATGGCGCATTCCACCGCGGTCTGCGCATGGAACTCGGCCGGATACGAGATCTTGAACAGGATGTTTTCCATCACGTAGCTGCCATAGGGCCGCTGGAAGCGGAAGGGCTGCCCCTTGAACAGCACGTCGTAAAAGCCCCAGGTCTTGGCCGTCAGCACGGTGGGATAGCCCATTTCGCCCGTTCTGGCGATAAGCGCCAGGCGGACGGCGCGGCTGGTCGCGTCGCCCGCCGCCCAGCTCTTGCGGCTGCCCGTATTGGGGCTATGGCGGTAGGTCCGCAGGCTCTGGCCATCCACCCAGGCCAGGGAGACGGCATTGATGATCTCGTCGCGCGACAGGCCCAGCATCCGGGCCACCACCGCCGTGGAGGCAACCTTGACCAGCACGACGTGATCCAGCCCCACTTTATTGAAAGCGTTTTCCAGCGCCAGGCAGCCCTGGATTTCATGGGCCTTGATCATGGCGGCGAGCACGTCGCGCATGGTCAGGGGCGGCTTGCCGGCCGCCACGGCGCCGCGCGAGAGCCAGTCGGCGGTGGCCAGGATGCCGCCCAGGTTGTCCGAGGGGTGGCCCCATTCGGCGGCCAGCCAGGTGTCGTTGAAATCCAGCCAGCGGATCATGGCGCCGATGTTGAAGGCCGCCTGGACGGGGTCGAGCTGAAAGGAGGTGCCGGGCACCTTGGCGCCATTGGGCACGACCGTGCCCGGCACGACGGGGCCGAGCAGTTTCTTGCAGGCGGGGTATTCGAGCGCCTCCAGGCCGCAGCCCAGGGTGTCGATCAGGCAGTTGCGGGCGGTTTCGAAGGCCAGCGGGCTGTCGATCTCATAGCCGATGACATAGTCGGCGATATCGGCCAGGACCGGGTCGGGGCGGGCCGGCGGCGGGGAAGCGGACATAGAAGCGTAACCCCCTATGCGTGGGCGGGGCCGGACGGCCCCGCCGGATCAAGGACTTACTTGCGCTTTTCGAGCGGGACGAACTTCAGGTTCTCCGGACCGGTGTAGTTGGCGGTGGGCCGGATGATCTTGTTGTCGATGCGCTGCTCGATGATGTGGGCCGACCAGCCCGCCGTGCGCGCGATCACGAACAGCGGCGTGAACATGGCGGTGGGCACGCCCATCATGTGATAGCTCACGGCCGAGAACCAGTCAAGGTTGGGGAACATCTTCTTGATGTCCCACATGACGGTCTCCAGGCGCTCGGCGATGTCGAACATCTTGGTGCTGCCCGCCTTTTTGGACAGCTTGCGGGCGACTTCCTTGATGACCTTGTTGCGCGGGTCGGAGATGGTGTAGACCGGGTGGCCGAAGCCGATGATCACTTCCTTGTTCTCGACGCGGCGGCGGATGTCGGCCTCGGCTTCGTCGGGCGAGTCGTAGCGCTTCTGGACTTCGAAGGCCACTTCGTTGGCGCCGCCGTGCTTGGGGCCGCGCAGCGCGCCGATGGCGCCGGTGATGGCCGAATACATGTCGGAACCCGTGCCGGCGATCACGCGGCTGGTGAAGGTCGAGGCGTTGAACTCGTGCTCGGCGTACAGAATGAGCGAGGTGTGCATGGCGCGCACCCATTCATCGCTGGGCTTGTGTCCATGCAGCAGGTGCAGGAAGTGGCCGCCGATGCTGTCGTCGTCGGTCTGCACGTCGATGATGCGGCCGTTGTGGCTGTAGTGGTACCAGTAGAGCAGGGCCGAGCCCAGGTTGGCCATCAGGCGGTCGGCGATATCGCGCGCGCCCGGCGTGTTGTGGTCATCCTTCTCGGGCAGCACGCAGCCCAGCACGGAGACAGCGGTGCGCATCACGTCCATGGGGTGGCTGGCCGCCGGCAGCGACTCCAGCGCGGTCTGCAGCTGCGCCGGCAGGCCGCGCAGCGAGCGCAGCTTTTCCTTGTAGGCCTTCAGTTCGGCCTTGGTGGGCAGCTTGCCATGCACCAGCAGGTGGGCGATCTCTTCGAACTCGGCCGCATCGGCGAAGTCCAGGATGTCATAGCCGCGGTAGTGCAGGTCGTTGCCCGTGCGGCCCACCGTGCACAGCGCGGTATTGCCCGCGACCACGCCCGACAGGGCCACCGATTTCTTGGGTTTGAAGCCGGCCTTCTCTTCGGTTTGCGCCGGGGCGGGGGCAGCCTTTTTCTGCGAGGTGCTCATGTCTCTCGTTCTCCTTCCGATGGGAATAGATTTGGACGCAGCCGGCCCGGCTGGATGGCCGGGCCGGCGCGCATTACTTCGACTTGTCCTTGGCAAACAGCGAGTCCAGCTGCGACTCGAAAGCGTGGTAGCCGATGCGGTCGTAGAGTTCGTCGCGGGTCTGCATCAGGTCCAGCACGTTCTTTTGGTGGCCGTCGCGGCGGATGGCTTCATAGACGGCTTCGGCGGCCTTGTTCATGGCGCGGAAGGCCGACAGCGGGTAGAGGACCATGCCCACGCCCGCGCTCTTGAGTTCCTCGACCGTGAACAGCGGCGTCTTGCCGAATTCGGTGATGTTGGCCAGCACCGGCACTTTCACGGCGTCGACGAAGCGGCGGTAGGTGGGCAGATCGTAGGCGGCTTCGGCGAAGATGGCGTCGGCGCCGGCTTCGACGCAGGCCAGGGCGCGCTCGATGGCGGCGTCCACGCCATGCGAGGCGATGGCGTCGGTGCGCGCGATCAGGTAGAAGTCGCTGTCGGTGCGCGCATCGGCGGCCGCCTTGACGCGGTCGGCCATTTCCTCGGTGCTGACGATTTCCTTGCCGGGGCGGTGGCCGCAGCGCTTGGCGCCGACCTGGTCTTCGATATGGCAGGCGGCGGCGCCGAACTTGATCAGGCTCTTGACCGTGCGGGCGATATTGAAGGCCGAGGGGCCGAAACCGGTATCGATGTCGACCAAGAGGGGCAGGTCGCAGACATCCGTGATGCGGCGCACATCGGTGAGCACGTCATCGAGGGTGTTGATGCCCAGGTCGGGCAGGCCCAGGGACCCGGCCGCCACGCCGCCGCCGGAAAGATAGATCGCGCGGTAGCCGGCGCGCTTGGCCAGCAGGGCATGATTGGCGTTGATGGCGCCGATAATCTGCAGCGGCTGCTCTTGCGCCAGCGCGCGGCGAAAGAGGGCGCCGGGAGAGTCGGGTCTGGACATGTTTCGGGTCTCCGAGTGGTGTTGTGGCCGGCCTCGCGCGGGCAGGCGGTTTTTTTGGGCGAGGGGGGCGTCTTTGGCCACACCCTAGCGGCGTCCGGAAAATAAATCTGTCCCCTTGGCGACAATCGAAAGGGACACACCGATGCTCCGGCACAGGCCCCTGGAAATTGGGCCCGCGCAAGCGGGCCCAATCCGGAGCAGGCTGAATTACTTCAGCAGGTCTTTGATGCCGTCACGCTCTTCGAGCAGTTCCTTGAGCGTGAAGTCCATGCGCTCGCGGGAGAAGGCGTCGACTTCCAGGTCCTTGATCATGGTGTATTCGCCATTGACCGTGGTGACCGGGAAACCGTAGATGATGCCTTCGGGGATGCCGTAGGAGCCATCCGAGGGGATGCCCATGGTGACCCACTTGCCATTGCTGCCCAGGACCCAGTCGCGGACGTGGTCGATGGCGGCGTTGGCGGCCGAAGCGGCCGAGGACAGGCCGCGGGCTTCGATGATGGCGGCGCCGCGCTTGCCCACGGTGGGGATGAACACGTCGCGGTTCCAGGCTTCGTCGTTGATCAGCTTGGCCAGCGGCTGGCCGTCAACGGTGGCGAAGCGGTAGTCGGGGTACATCGTGGGCGAGTGGTTGCCCCAGACGATCAGCTTCTCGATGCCGGCCACGGCCTTGCCCGACTTGGCGGCCAGTTGCGACAGGGCGCGGTTATGGTCCAGGCGCAGCATGGCGGTGAAGTTCTTGGCGGGCAGGTCCGGCGCCGACTTCATGGCGATGTAGGCATTGGTGTTGGCCGGATTGCCGACCACCAGCACCTTGACGTTGCGGCTGGCCACTTCGTTCAGGGCGCGGCCCTGGGCGGTGAAGATCTGGGCGTTGACGGTCAGCAGGTCCTTGCGCTCCATGCCGGGGCCGCGCGGACGGGCGCCGACCAGCAGGGCCACGTCGGCATCCTTGAAGGCGGTCTTCGGATCGCTGTGGGCGGTGACTTCCTGCAGCAGCGGGAAGGCGCAGTCTTCCAGCTCCATGATCACGCCCTTGAGCGCCTTCTGGGCCTTCTCGTCGGGGATTTCGAGCAGTTGCAGGATGACCGGCTGGTCCTTGCCGAGCATTTCGCCGGAAGCGATGCGGAACAGCAGGGCGTAACCAATTTGGCCGGCGGCGCCGGTGACGGCGACTCGCATGGCGGGCTTAGACATGTATGTTCTCCAAATATGGACGGGCGAGATGAATCGCGCCTGACAGTGTAATCCTTGGAGCCCGCCGAACTCGGTCTGACACGGCGCTCCGACAGCCCGAAATCCTAGATCGAATTTACCCAAGCGTCAATTTATCTTATATCTTATATAAGACATAAGACGTTGGACATAATGGGTGGGCTTGTGCCACAATAGTGCGTTTGCCCGACACCGGGCCAGCCCGCATCGGCGCTGTTGGCCTCCACGCAGGCAGGTCCTAGCGTAACGCTTCGGGTCCGTCCCCGGCAGGCCGGGCAAATATGAAGAATTCAAGACGATCCATGGCAGATCCCCGGCCCGACTCTCCGCTACGCACCCGCACTGCCCGGCAGGCGGGCGAGGGCGCGGCTTTCAGTCCGCTGTATCGCCAGATCAAGGATCTGCTGGTCCAGAGCCTCGAACGAGGCGAATGGAAACCCGGCGAACTCATCCCCTCCGAAATCGATCTCGCCGCCCGCTTCCAGGTAAGCCAGGGCACGGTGCGCAAGGCTGTCGACGAATTGGCCGCCGAGCACATGCTGCTGCGCCGCCAGGGCAAGGGCACCTTCGTGGCCACGCATCACGAGGCCCGCGTGCGCTATCGCTTTCTGCGCCTGGCCCCCGACGAGGCCGGCGAGGGCGGCCGCGCCGAAAACCGCATCCTGGAATGCCGGCGGATCAGGGCCCCGGCCGAGATCGCCCGCGCGCTGGAGCTGCGGGCCGGTGAAACCGTGGTTTCCATCCGCCGGCAGCTGGCCATGAACCAGGCGCCGGTCATCATCGACGACATCTGGGTGCCTGGCGCGGCCTTCCGCGGCCTGACGCTGGATTTGCTCAAGGCCAAGCGGGTGCCGCTCTACGGCTTGTTCGAGTCCGAGTTCGGCGTCAGCATGGTCCGTGCCGACGAAAAAATCCGTGCCGTGGCGGCCTCCGAGGAGATTGCCGCGTTGCTGCACGTTACGCCGGGTACGCCGCTCTTGCAGGTGGACCGCATTTCGTACACCTATGGCGACCGGCCTATGGAAGTGCGCCGCGGTTTGTACCTTACCGATCACTATCACTACCGCAATAGTTTGAATTGATGAGCTTTTTCCCTACGATTTGATACGAACCCGCTCTCTGAGCGAAAATAGCTTGTTTGCCCATTTGGGCAATGGCGTTTCCGCCGTCACGATTCCCTAGTTCCGAAACACCGAGGCCGTCATGTCCGACTCAGCTGCCAAGCCGCGTCCACAGTTTCGCAATATCAGCGTTCCGCAAATCCTCAGTTATCGCCTGCCCCTGGCCGGCAAACTGTCCATCCTGCATCGCGTCAGCGGCGCCTTGCTCTTTCTCTGTCTGCCCTTGGTCATCGTGCCGCTGTTCGCGGCCAGCGTGACCTCGCCGGAAAGCTTCGCGCAAGTGGCCCAATATGCGGCCAATCCCTTGGTCAAGCTCGTGCTCCTCGTGCTGATCTGGGGCTATCTGCACCACTTCTGTGCCGGTATCCGCTACCTGGTCCTTGACCTGCACATCGGCATCGACAAGGCTTCGAGCCGCAAGAGCGCCGCAGCCGTGTTCGCGGTCAGCCTGGTCCTGACCCTGGTGTTCGCTCTCAAATTGTTCGGAGTCCTGTAATGCAAGACACCAAGAACTTCGGCCCCAAGCGCCTCGTCGTCGGCGCGCATTACGGCACGGTGGATTTCATCGCCCAGCGCCTGACGGCCATCATCATGGCTGTCTACACCCTGGTGCTGATCATCGGCCTGCTGGTCATGCCGGCCTACACCTATGAAAACTGGAAGGCCCTGTTCACCTTCCATGTCTTCGCGCTTCCCCTGGGCCAGATCCTGGCCTCGCTCGCTTTCTTTGCGCTGGCCTGGCATGCCTGGATCGGCGTGCGCGACATCTGGATGGACTATGTACGGCCGGTGGGCGTTCGCCTGCTGCTGCAAGTGCTGACCATCCTCTGGCTCGTTGGCACGGTCGTGTACTTCGCGCAAATCATCTGGAGAATCTAAGCCGTGGTCGCTGTCATGAATTCATTGCCGCGCCGCCAATTTGACGTGGTGGTCGTGGGCGCCGGCGGAGCCGGCATGCGCTGTTCGCTGCAACTGTCCCAGGCGGGACTGTCGGTGGCGGTCCTGTCCAAAGTGTTCCCCACGCGCTCGCACACCGTTGCCGCGCAGGGCGGCGTGAGCGCCTCGCTGGGCAACATGAGCGAAGACAACTGGTACTGGCACATGTACGACACCGTCAAGGGGTCGGACTGGCTGGGCGACCAGGATGCCATCGAGTTCATGTGCCGCGAAGCGCCCAATGCCGTCTACGAGCTTGAGCACTTCGGCATGCCGTTTGACCGCAATCCGGACGGCACCATCTACCAGCGCCCCTTCGGCGGCCACACCGCCAACTTCGGCGAGAAGCCCGTGCAGCGCGCCTGTGCCGCGGCCGACCGCACCGGCCACGCCCTGCTGCACACGCTGTACCAGCGCAACGTCGCCGCCCGCACGAAGTTCTTCGTCGAGTGGATGGCCCTGGATCTGCTGCGCAACGAAGACGGCGATGTCGTGGGCGTGACCGCCCTCGAAATGGAAACCGGCGACATCTACATCCTCGAAGCCAAGACTACGGTGCTGGCCACCGGCGGCGCCGGCCGCATCTGGGCGGCCTCGACCAACGCCTTCATCAACACCGGTGACGGCCTGGGCATGGCGGCGCGCGCGGGCATCCCCCTGCAGGACATGGAGTTCTGGCAATTCCACCCCACCGGCGTGGCCGGCGCGGGCGTGCTGATCACCGAAGGCGTGCGCGGCGAAGGCGGCATCCTGCTGAACAAGGACGGCGAGCGCTTCATGGAGCGCTATGCGCCCACGCTCAAGGACTTGGCGCCGCGCGACTTCGTGTCGCGCTCGATGGACCAGGAAATCAAGGAAGGCCGCGGTTGCGGTCCGGACGGCAGCTATGTGGTGCTCAAGCTCGATCACCTCGGCGCCGACGTGATCAACAAGCGCCTGCCCTCCATCCGTGAAATCGCCATCAAGTTCGGCAACGTCGATCCCATCAAGGAACCGATCCCTGTCGTGCCGACCATCCACTACCAGATGGGCGGCATTCCGGCCAACTATCACGGCCAGGTGCTCGAGCGCGTCAACGGCGAAAACAAGATCGTCAACGGCCTGTACGCTATCGGCGAATGCGCGGCGGTGTCGGTGCACGGCGCCAACCGCCTGGGCACCAACTCGCTGCTGGACCTGATCGTCTTCGGCCGCGCCACGGGCAACCACATCGTCAACTCGCATCCCGAGCGCCAGCACGCCCACAAGCCCGTGCCCAAGGAAGCCGTCGACTTCTCGATGGACCGCGTCAGCAAGCTGGAAGCGCGCACCTCCGGGGAAAAGACCCAGGACGTGGCCAACGCCATCCGCATGTCGATGCAGCGTCACTGCGGCGTGTTCCGCACGCTGGATCTGCTCAACGAAGGCGTCGAGCAGATCGAAGACCTGGCCAAGGTGGCCGGCAGCATCTACTTCAAGGACAAGTCCAAGGTGTTCAACACCGCCCGCGTCGAGGCGCTGGAGCTGGCCAACATGACCGAAGTGGCTCGCGCCACCATCAAGTCGGCCGCCAACCGCACCGAAAGCCGTGGCGCGCACGCCCTGAACGACTTCCCGAACCGCGACGACGAAAACTGGCTCAAGCACACGCTCTGGTATTCCGAAGGCAGCCGCCTGGATTACAAGCCGGTTCAGATGAAGCCTCTGACGGTCGAATCCTTCCCGCCCAAGGCCCGTACTTTCTAAGCAGGATGCCGGTATGAGCACCAAACGAATCGTTAAATTCGAAATCTACCGCTACGATCCGGACAAGGACGAGCGTCCCTATATGCAGAAGCTGGAAGTCGAGCTCCAGCCGACCGACAAGATGCTGCTCGATGCGCTGGTGCGCATCAAGAATGACGTCGACGACAGCCTGGCCCTGCGCCGGTCCTGCCGCGAGGGCGTCTGCGGCTCCGACGCCATGAACATCAATGGCAAGAACGGCCTGGCCTGCACGACCAACCTGCGCGAGCTGAAGGAACCCATCGTCCTGAAGCCGCTGCCCGGTCTGCCCGTGATCCGCGACCTGATCGTGGACATGACGCACTTTTTCAACCAATACCACTCGGTCAGCCCCTTCCTGATCAACGACACGCCGCCGCCCGAGCGCGAGCGCCTGCAGTCGCCGGAAGCGCGCGAAGAGCTGGACGGCCTGTACGAGTGCATTCTGTGCGCCTGCTGCTCGACGTCCTGCCCGTCGTTCTGGTGGAATCCGGACAAGTTCGTCGGCCCCGCCGGCCTGCTGCAAGCCTATCGCTTCATCGCCGACAGCCGCGATGAGGCCACTGGCCGCCGTCTGGACAACCTGGAAGACCCGTACCGCCTGTTCCGCTGCCACACGATCATGAACTGTGTCGACGTCTGTCCCAAGGGGCTGAACCCGACCAAGGCGATCGGCAAGATCAAGGAACTGATGGTCCGGCGCACGGTCTAGTGGTTATTAGTATCGAAGGCCTTCAATGAGCAAGCTCACGGAATTGCAAAGGGCTCGGCTACGCTGGCGCGCGCGCCGTGGCTTGCTCGAGAACGACCTCATCATCACCCGGTACCTGGATGCCAATGAACTCCAGCTTACCGACGAAGACGTATCGGCGCTAACGCAGCTCTTCGAGCTTGCAGACAACGATCTGCTCGACCTGCTGCTGGCGCGCAAGGAGCTGGAGGGCGCATTGGACACCCCCAGGCTGCGCGCCATCATTGCCCGGATGCGAGAGCTCTGATTCATTACGAGGAAACAGCGATGAACCTGTCTGACAAAAAAGCCACTCTATCCCTATCGGATGGCAGCGCACCTATCGAACTCCCGGTGTACAAGGGCACCCTCGGCCCGGATGTCATCGACATCCGCAAGCTGTATGGCCAGACGGGCATGTTCACCTATGACCCCGGCTTCATGTCGACCGCTGCGACTTCCTCGGGCATTACCTATATCGACGGCGACAAGGGCGAACTGCTGTATCGCGGCTATCCGATCGAACAGCTGGCCGTCAATTGCGACTTCCTCGACATCTGCTACCTGATCCTGAATGGCGAGCTGCCCAACGGCGAACAGAAGACCGATTTCGACTCGCAAGTGACCCATCACACGATGGTCAACGAGCAGCTGCATTTCTTCCTGCGCGGCTTCCGCCGCGATGCTCACCCCATGGCCGTGCTGACCGGCCTGGTGGGCGCGCTGTCGGCCTTCTATCACGACTCCACCGACATCACCAACGCCCAGCATCGCCACGTCTCCGCGATCCGCCTGATCGCCAAGATGCCGACGCTGGTCGCCATGGCGTACAAGTATTCGCAAGGCCAGCCCTTCATCTATCCGCAGAACGACCTGTCGTACACCGGCAACTTCCTGCGCATGATGTTCGCCACGCCTTGCGAAGAGTACAAGGTCAACGAAGTGGTCGAGCGCGCGCTGGACCGCATCTTCATCCTGCATGCCGATCACGAGCAGAACGCCTCGACCTCGACCGTGCGTCTGTGCGGTTCGTCGGGCACCAACCCCTTCGCCGCCATCGCCGCCGGCGTGGCCTGCCTGTGGGGTCCGGCCCACGGCGGCGCCAACGAAGCCTGCCTGCAGATGCTCGAAGACCTTCAGGCCAACGGCGGCGTGGCCAAGGTCGGCGAGTTCATGGAAAAGGTCAAGGACAAGAACTCGGGCGTGCGCCTGATGGGCTTTGGCCACCGTGTCTACAAGAACTACGATCCGCGCGCCAAGCTCATGCAGGAAACCTGCAAGGAAGTGCTCGGCGCCCTGGGCCTGGAAAACGACCCGCTGTTCAAGCTGGCCATGGAACTGGAGCGCATCGCCCTCGAAGACGACTACTTCGTGCAGCGCAAGCTCTACCCCAACGTGGACTTCTACTCGGGCATCGTGCAGCGCGCCATCGGCATCCCGACCTCGCTGTTCACGGCCATCTTCGCGCTGGCCCGCACGGTGGGCTGGATCGCCCAGTGGAACGAAATGCTGTCCGATCCCGACTACAAGATCGGCCGTCCGCGCCAGCTCTACACCGGCTCGGTCGTGCGCAACGTTCCGAAGCGCTGATCGCAGTCCCTGGCCGCCTGTTGCAGGCGGCCGGCGCAAAAGCCCGGCCTTGGCCGGGCTTTTTCGTGGGCGGCCGGTCGGGGGCGGGGCGTGACCTCAGATGCCGATGCCGCGGGCCATCAGCGCCGCGAACAGCGGCAGCAGGATAAGCAGGTGCGCCTCGATCAGCACCCAGCGGCGCGCGCCGCGTATGGCCTCGGCCGAAGGCAGGAAGCCCGCATCCTTGGCGGCCGCGTCGCGCCAACGCAGATAGGTCAGCGTCGGCTTGATCGAACAGAGGCCGATGATGATGAACACCGTGAGCTTGGCGTGGAACCAGGGATTGACCATGTAGAAGAGCCCGCCCTTGGCTCCGAAGGCAAAGCGCAGCACGCCGGTGCCCAGCGCCAGCAGGGCCGCCAGCAGGTAGATCCGGTCGTATTTGACCAGGCGGCCGATGGATTCGCGGCTCAATGAGGGGCGCAGCAGCACGGATTCGGCGGTGATCAGCACCACGACGAGAAAGATGGCCAGATAGTGCAGCCAGGCCAGCAAAGCGTCTTGCAACATGGGAACTTCCTTGTCCTTGGTGGCCGGCGGGCGCCGGCCATGCGCTGTTTGTACCTTAAAACAGCGGGACTCGGAATCTGGCGCTCAGGGGTCGGCCCATCTGCGCAGCAGGTTATGGTAGACGCCGGTGAGGGCGACGGCCTGCGCGCTGCCCGCGCCCAATGCGCCTGCGGTTTGCTGGATGGCGCCGTCCAGCTCGAAGAGCAGGGTGCGCTGGCCATCGTCGCGCACCAGGCTTTGCACCCAGAAGAAGGCCGCGACGCGCGCGCCGCGGGTGACTTCGGTCACGCGGTGCAGGCTGGTGGCCGGGTAGAGCACCATGTCGCCAGCCGGCAGTTTGACGCTATGCTCGCCATAGGTGTCGCGGATCACCAGTTCGCCGCCATCGTATTGCCCCGGCTCGCACAGAAAGAGCGTGGCCGACAGGTCGGTGCGCAGCCCGCGCGTCTCGCCCGGCGGATAGCGGATCGCGTTGTCCACATGCATGCCGAAGGCGTCGCCGGCGCTGTAGCGGTTGAATAGCATCGGGAAGATACGCGCGGGCAGGGCCGCCGAGATGAACAGCGGATGGCGCAGCAACTGCTGCTCGATATGGGCGGCGATGCGCTGGCCGACCGCGCTGCCGGCCGGCAATTGCCGATTGTGCTTGACCAGGGTGGACTGGAAGCCCGCCGTGCGGGCGCCGTCCTCCCACTCGGCGCCTTCCAGGTCGGCCAGGTATTGGCGCGCGACGGCCGGCTCCAGCACACCCGGTATGTGGAGCAGCATGGGCCGGTCTCAATAGCGCCAGAAAGCGCTCAACATGGCCGATCGCCCATCGCCGAACTCGACCGCCGAGGAGCGCGTATCGCTGCCCGTGGTCAGGCGCGCCCTTTCGATATAGGCCTTGTTGGTCAGGTTGTCGACATTGAGCTGCAGGCTGAGATTGGCGTTGACGGTATAGCCCACCATCAGGCTATGCACGGCATAGCCGGGGATGTCTCCTCCGCCCGATGAGCTGACGGCGCGCTTGCCGACGGCGCGTATGCCATAGCCGGCCTTCCAGCCGGAGGGCCAGGCATAGCTGGTCCACAGGCTCAGGCTGTGGCTGGGCGTATTGGCCAGCGCCTTGCCTTCCTGGGCCGGCCGGGTGGCGAACTTCACGGTGCGGCTGTGCAGATAGGTATAGCCGGCGTAGATTTCCCATTGCGGCGTCAGCTTGCCGGTGGCGCCGAGTTCCAGGCCGCGCACTCTTTGCTTGCCGCTCAGGGTGTTGCTGCCGTCGACCTGCCGTTCGCGGGCATTCTGCTTGGTGACCTGGAAGAGGGCGGCGTTCAGGGCGAGCTGACGCTCCAGCACATCCCATTTCGTGCCGAGTTCCCAGCTGTGGTTGCGCTCGGGCGCCAGGTCGCTGGTGGCCGCGCTCAGGCCGCGTCCATTGGTGACCAGGTTTTCGGAGGAGGGGTTGAAGGAGCTGCCATAGGCCAGATAGACGCGGCCATTGTCGGCGGGCTTGTAGCTCAGCGCCGCGCGGCCGCTGAAGGCGCGGGTCTTGGAGGTATGGCGGTTTTCCGTGCCGGCGGAACGGCCGGGCGCGCGCGCCCGGCCTTCGATCCAGTCATGCCGCAGGCCCAGGGACAGGTCCCAGGCGGGCGCCAGGGCGATGCTGTCCGTGAGGTAGAGCGCCCGGGTGAGCAGGGTGGAGCGCAGCCACGACGAATTCGTGCGCACGCGCGGGCCGGACCAATAGCCGGGCGGGTCGGCCAGCGGATAACCGTTGGCGGGGAAGTGGCTGCCCAGGTTGTAGCTGGAGTTCTGCAGGCGATAGGTTTCCCGCGAGAGTTCGAGACCGGCGCCCAGCTCGTGCGCCATCCCCAGCAGCTCGCCCTTCATGTTCAGATGGGTCTGGTTGGCGAACAGCGTGGTGGCGGTGTTGCGCCCATAGCCTTGCGGCCCGGCGGGTTTGTAGCGGCCGGCCGGCAGGCCGGCCACGTTGATGTGCGAAGCCGAGACCACGGTGTCGCGGTCCAGATGCGAATAGCGGGTCAGGTTTTGCAGGGTGAGCCCGGAATCGAAACGATGCTGGATTTCCGAGGTGGCGATATGCGAATGGACGCGCTCCCGGTCCAGGTTGCGCCAGCCGAAATAGGCATGGCGGCCCGCCAGAGGCCGGCCGTCGCGCGCCGGCACGCCGTAGTCGGGCAGGTTGCGGTCGGTCTGGTAGAAGTAGCTCAGCGTCCATTGCGTGGGGCCGTCCAGGCCCAGTTTCAGCGAAGGCGCGAAACCCCAGCGCTTGCGGTCCACCGGCCCGCGCCCGGGGACATCATTGCCGTGGGCCATGACGTTCAGGCGCCAGGCGGCGCCGGCCGCCGGCAGTGTCTGGTTGGCGTCCAGGGTCAGCCGGCGATAGTGGTCGGTGCCCAGCCCGGTCTCGGCACGGATGAAGTCCTCTTGCCGGGGACGTTTGCTGATGAGGTTGATGCTGCCGCCCGTGGTGCCCGCGCCGCCGAAGACCGAATTGGGGCCTTTGATGACCTCGACCGACTCCATGTTGAAGAGGTCGTTGCGATAGGCCTGGGCGCTGTCGCGCAGGCCGTCGAACTGGATATTGGCGCTGGCGTTGAAGCCGCGGATATTGATGTTGTCGCCCGAACCGCCGCCGCCTTCGCCGGCGTTGAAGGTCACGCCGGACACATTGGACAGCACCTGGCGCAGGCCATGGGCGTTCTGCTCCTCCATCAGGCTGTCCGGGATGATGTTGATGGTTTGCGGGATGTCGAGCAGGGGTTGGGTGTACTTGGGGGAGGCCGAATGATCCACCTTGGGACCCGCTGTCGCGTTGACCTCGACCGGAGCGAGCTCGACTGGCGGCGGATTGGCGGCGGCATGGCTGGTGGCGGCCGACAGGCTCAGGGCGACAAAGGCGCTGCCCAGGCGGCAGGACGGCGGCAGGGCAGTGGCACGGATAGCAGGAGTAGACATATGCAACTGATACGCATTTGTATTCAAGAACCGGGGAGACACGATGATGTGGTCGGCCAGATTGCTGAGGTATCAGTTGATTCTTTTATTTATGAGAGAAATTTCCTTGGTGTTGGGCGTTGGTCCGATTGCCCAGGGACAAAAAAAACCGGGGCGGCGGCCCCGGTTTTTCTTGCTGATACCTGGTGTTAGCGGGTTTCGGCTTCCTGCTGCGCATCCACCACGGCCAGCGCCGTCATGTTGACGATGCGGCGCACCGTGGCGCTGGTGGTCAGGATGTGTACCGGACGGGCGGCGCCCAGCAGGATGGGGCCCATGGCCACACCGTTGCTGCCGGTCATCTTGAGCATGTTGTAGGTGATGTTGCCGGTATCCAGATTGGGCATCACCAGCAGATTGGCCGGACCCTTGAGCGAGCTGTCGGGATAGGCCTGCACACGTATCTTTTCGGACAGCGCGGCGTCGGCATGCATTTCACCGTCGACCTCCAGGTGCGGCGCGCGCTCGGCCACCAGGCGGCGGGCGTGCGCCATCTTGCGCGAGGACTCGGTCGGGCGGCTGCCGAAGTTGGAGTGCGACAGCAGCGCGATCTTGGGGACCACGCCAAAGCGCATCATTTCTTCGCCGGCCTGGATGGTGATGTTGGCGACTTCTTCTGCCGAGGGGTTCTCGTTGACGTGGGTATCGGCCACGAACAGCGTCTGGTCGGGCAGCATCAGCACGTTCAGGGCGGCGAAGGTCTGGCCCGGCTTGGTGCCGATGACTTCGTCGATGTACTTGAGCTGGTTGTCGTACTTGCTGGCCACGCCGCACAGCAGGGCGTCGGCGTCGCCGCGCCGCAGCAGCATCGCGCCGATCAGCGTGTTGTGCTTGCGGATCATGGCCTTGGCCACGGTCGGCGTGACGCCATTGCGGCCTTGCAGCTGGTAGTAGGCCTGCCAGGTGTCATTGAAGCGGCTGTCGTCCTCGGGATCGACGATCTCGATGTCCTGGCCGGCGGTCAGGCGCAGGCCGAACTTCTTGATGCGCATCTCGATGACGGCGGGACGGCCGATCAGGATGGGACGGGCCAGCTTCTCGTCGACCACCACCTGCACGGCGCGCAGGACGCGCTCGTCTTCGCCGTCGGCGTAGACCACGCGCTTGGGCGCGGCCTTGGCCTGCTTGAACAGCGGGCGCATCAATTGGCCCGAGTGATAGACAAAGCCCATCAGCTTCTGGCGGTAGGCCTCGATGTCCTCGATCGGACGGCTGGCCACGCCCGAATCGGCGGCCGCCTGGGCCACGGCCGGCGCGATCTGCACGATCAGGCGCGGATCGAAGGGCTTGGGGATGATGTATTCGGGGCCGAACGACAGTTCCTGGCCGGCGTAGGCGCGGGCCACTTCATCGTTTTGTTCGGCCTGGGCGAGTTCGGCGATGGCCTTGACGCAGGCCAGCTTCATCTCTTCGGTGATGCGCGTGGCGCCGGCGTCCAAGGCGCCGCGGAAGATGAAGGGGAAGCACAGGACGTTGTTGACCTGGTTGGGATAGTCCGAGCGGCCGGTGGCGATGATGCAGTCCGGGCGCGCGGCGCGGGCGATTTCCGGGCGGATTTCCGGCTCGGGATTGGCCAGCGCCAGGATCAGCGGCCGGGCGGCCATGGTCTTGACCATGTCGCCGGTCATCACGCCCGCGGTCGAGCAGCCCAGGAAGACGTCGGCGTCCTTGACCACATCGGCCAGGGTGCGCGCATCGGTCTTCTGCGCGTAGCGGCGCTTGTTGGGCTCCATGTTTTCTTCGCGGCCTTCCCAGATCACGCCGCGCGAATCGACCACATAGATGTTCTCGCGCTTGATGCCCAGGTGCACCAGCAGGTCCAGGCAGGCAATGGCGGCGGCGCCGGCGCCCGAGCAGGCCAGCTTGACCTTGTCCATGTCCTTGCCGACCACCTTGAGGCCGTTGAGGATGGCGGCGGCCGAGATGATGGCGGTGCCGTGCTGATCGTCATGGAAGACGGGGATCTTCATGCGCTCGCGCAGCTTCTTCTCGATATAGAAGCACTCGGGGGCCTTGATGTCCTCGAGGTTGACGCCGCCCAGGGTGGGTTCCAGCGCCGCGATGATGTCGACCAGTTTGTCCGGGTCGTTTTCGGCCAGTTCGATGTCGAACACATCGATGCCGGCGAATTTCTTGAACAGGCAGCCCTTGCCTTCCATGACCGGCTTGGCGGCCAGCGGGCCGATATTGCCCAGGCCCAGCACGGCCGTGCCGTTGGTGATCACGCCGACCAGGTTGGCGCGCGAGGTGTACATCGAGGCAGCCTCGTTGCCCTGGTCGTAGATCGCCATGCAGGCCGCGGCCACGCCGGGCGAGTAGGCCAGCGACAGATCGTCCTGGTTGGCCAGCGTCTTGGTCGGGGTGACGGAGATTTTGCCGGGGGTGGGATAGGCGTGGTAGTCCAACGCCAGCTTGGTGAGGGTTTCGTCCATGAGGTACTGCCTTTGTGCGCGCGCGTGCGCCAACTATGAAAAAACGTTGAACGGGCGCCTAGACCCGTCCCAAATCTGCGGAATAACTACGTATTTCAACAGAAAGCGCGCAATCGTGCTTGGGCCCGCGCTGTTGCAATGCAGCGCGGCTCGGACGCGGTGATGGCCTCAGCACTGCCAGGGAGCGTCGTTCCGGATGTCCAGGCGCTGCCGCTGGGCATCCCGGGCCGCCTGCCAGGCGCCGTCCTGGCCGGCCAGCAGGTCCAGGGCATGCAGCACGACCCATTCGGCGCCGATTTCGAAGAAATCGCGCAGGCGCTGGCGGCTGTCGCTGCGTCCGAAACCGTCGGTGCCCAGGCAGCGGTAAGGGCCGGGCACCCAGGCGCGGATCTGCTCGGGCACGGCGCGCACATAGTCCGAGACCGCCACGGTGGGCAGGGCGGTGTCCAGGCATTGCCCTAGCCATGAGGCTTGGCCGTTCAGGCCGAGGGCGGCCTCGCGTTCGGCGCGCCGGCCGTCGCGGGCCAGTTCGCTGAAGCTGGTCACGCTCCAGACCTCGGCCTCGATGCCATGGCGCGCCTGCAGCAGCGCGGCGGCGGCCTCGGCTTCGGGCAGCATGGGGCCGGCGCCCAGCAGGCGCAGCCGCGGCGCCGACGGCGCCCGCACGCGGTGCATGCCGCGCAGGATGCCATCCGCCGCGTCCTGGGGCATATCGGGCTGGGGCAGGTTTTCGTTGGTGACGGTCAGGTAGTAGAACTCATCGCATTGTTCGGTCAGCATGCGGCGCATGCCCGCCTCGATGATCACCGCCGCCTCATAGGCGTAGGCAGGGTCGTAGGCGCGGCAATTGGGCACGGTCGAGGCGATCAGGTGGCTGGCGCCGTCCTGGTGCTGCAGGCCTTCGCCGCCCAGGGTGCTGCGCCCCGAGGTCGCGCCGACCAGAAAACCGCGGCAACGCTGGTCGGCCGCGGCCCAGATCAGGTCGCCGATGCGCTGGAAGCCGAACATCGAGTAGTAGATATAGAAGGGCAGGGTGGGCAGGCCATGCGTGGAATAGCTGCTGCCGGCGGCCGTCCAGGAGGAGATCGCCCCGGCCTCGGTGATGCCTTCTTCGAGAATCTGGCCGTCGCGGGCCTCGCGGTATGACAACACCGAACCGATGTCCTCGGGTTCGTAGAGCTGGCCCTGAGCGGAATAAATGCCGATCTGGCGGAAGAGATTGGCCATGCCGAAGGTGCGCGCTTCGTCAGCCACGATGGGTACGATGCGCGGGCCCAGCTCGGCATGTTTGAGCAGCTGGGTGAGCATGCGCACCACCGCCATGGTCGAGGACATCTCCTTGCCCTGGGCCCGCAGGGCAAAGGGAGCGAACTGCGCCGCCGTGGGCGTGGCCAGCGGTTGCCCGCCGCGCGGGCGGCGCGGGATATATCCGCCCAGAGCCTGGCGCCGCGCGTGCAGATGGCGCAGTTCCGGGCTGTCTTGGGCCGGCCGGTAAAAGCGCAGGCCCAGGCAGTCCTCATCGGACAGCGGCAGGGCAAACCGGTCGCGAAATGCCAGCAGGGCCTGGTCGTCCAGTTTTTTCTGCTGGTGGGTGGTCATGCGTCCCTGGCCGGCTTCTCCCATGCCGAAGCCCTTCTTGGTCTGGGCCAGGATCACGGTGGGCTGGCCGCGATGGCGCACGGCCCGGTGATAGGCGGCATGGATCTTCACCATGTCGTGGCCGCCCCGGCGCAGGCGGTCGATGGCCGCGTCGTCCAGATCGGCGACCAGGGCGGCCAGCGCCGGGTCCTGGCCGAAGAAGTGTTCGCGGTTGTAGGCGCCGTCCTTGGCGGCGAAGGTCTGGAACTGCCCATCCACTGTGTGCGAGAACGCGCGGGCCAGCGCGGCGTCGCGGTCGGCCGCCAGCAGCGGATCCCAGTCGCCGCCCCACAGCAGCTTGATGACGTTCCAGCCCGCGCCGGCATACAGCGTTTCCAGCTCATCGATGATGCGGCCATTGCCGCGCACCGGGCCGTCCAGGCGCTGCAGATTGCAGTTGATGACAAACACCAGGTTGTCGAGCTTTTCACGGGCGGCCAGGGTCAGGGCGGCGATGGATTCGGGCTCGTCCATCTCGCCGTCGCCGAAAATCCCCCAGACGCGGCGTTCGGAGGGAGCGGCCAGGCCCCGGTGCTCCAGGTAGCGCATGAAGCGCGCCTGGTAGATGGCATTGATCGGGCCTATCCCCATGGAGCCGGTGGGAAATTGCCAGAAGTCCGGCATCAGCCAGGGGTGGGGGTAGGATGACAGGCCGCGCCGCCCTTGGGCGCGGGCGGTGATTTCCTGGCGGAACAGCGCCAGGTCCGCTTCGTCGAGAAAACCTTCCAGAAAGGCGCGGGCGTAGATGCCGGGCGCCGAATGCGGCTGCATATAGACCAGGTCGCCGCCCTGCTGGGCGGAGCCCGCGCGGAAGAAATGGTTGAAGCCCACCTCGAAGAGATCGGCCGCCGAGGCATAGCTGGCGATATGGCCGCCCAGTTCGCCATGCGCCTGGTTGGCGCGCACCACCATGGCCAGGGCATTCCAGCGGTTGATGCAGGCCAGGCGCGACTCCAGCGCCAGATCGCCCGGGAAAACCGGCTCATCGGCGGGGGCGATGGTGTTCAGGTAGGGGGTGTTGACGCGGCGCGGCAGCCGCAGGCCCAGTTTGTCCGCGTGCTCCAGCAGGCAATGCAGCACATAGGCGGCGCGTTCGCCGCCATCGGCATGCAGCAGCGAACTCAGGGCGTCGCGCCATTCGGCGGTTTCGATGGCGTCGCTGTCGAGGGCGGCTGGGCGGGCGGGCATGGCTGTCTCCGATAGGGCTTTTTCTTGTAATCCTAGATCCGAGTCCCCAGCATGAGTGACCGAAAACGGCGCGGCGGCGCGGGCCGCTGCGGCACGGCCTGCCGCGCAAGCCCGGTTTGGCGGACGAATATGCTGCCATCCGGGTTTTCCTTTCCCCTGAAACCGCGCCGCCGCCGCCGGCGCTACCATGGTGGGCAGCCGGCGCCGTCCCGCCGGGCTGACAGGGAGAGCAGCTATGGCCGAGGGTTTGCGGGTTCCGGATGCGATGTCCTTGCCGGAGCTGACCGTGCGCGGGGTTTTGCTGGGCGCGGTCATTACGGTGATTTTCACGGCGTCCAATGTCTTTCTGGGCTTGAAGGTCGGGCTGACGTTTTCCTCGGCCATTCCGGCCGCGGTGATCTCGATGTCGGTCTTGCGCATGTTTCCGGGGGCCAACATCCTGGAAAACAATATGGTGCAGACCCAGGCTTCGGCGGCCGGCACCTTGTCGTCCATCATCTTCATCCTGCCTTCGCTGGTGATGCTGGGGCATTGGCAGCATTTCCCGTTCTGGCAGACGCTGGCCATCTGCGCGGCCGGCGGGATGCTGGGGGTGATGTTTTCCATTCCCCTGCGCCACCTGATGGTGGTCAAGAGTCCGCTGCCCTATCCGGAAGGGGTGGCGGCCGCCGAAATCCTGCGCGTGGGCAGCAGCGCCCGGGCGGCCTCGGGCGCGGCGGCGTCCACCGGCATGAGCCATATCCTGGCCGGCGGCGGCGTGGCCGCCCTGTTCAGCTTTGCCTCCGGCGGGCTGCGCGTGCTGGGCGACGCCGTCAACGGCTGGTGGTCGCTGGGCGGCGCCGTGCTGCGCCTGCCCATGGGTTTTTCCCTGGCGCTGCTGGGCGCGGGCTATCTGATCGGCATCGTCGCCGGCCTGGCCATGCTGACCGGGCTGTTCATCGCCTGGGGCGTGGCCGTGCCGCTGCTGACCCTGCAGGCGGCGCCGGCCGCCGGCCAGAGCCTGGCCGCGTTCGGCACCGAGGTCTGGAGTTCGCAGGTCCGCTTCATCGGCGCGGGGGTGATCGGCGTGGGCGCGATCTGGACCTTGGCCCTGCTGTTCCTGCCCATGATGCGGGGCATGGCCGCCATGTTCGGTTCCCTGGCCGGGGGCGGGCGGCCTCGCGGCGAGCTGCCGCGCACCGAACGCGATCTGCCCGGTATCTGGATCGCGCTGCTCACGCTGGGCCTGGCGGCCGTCCTGGTGGCGGTGTTCGCCAGCTTCCTGGGCCAGGCCCCCGCCGCCCAGGGCCGCCTCTGGCCGCTGGTGGCCTATGCCGTGCTGTTCGCCTTTGTCTTTGGTTTCCTGGTGGCGGCGGCCTGCGGCTATATGGCCGGGCTGGTGGGGTCCTCGACCAGCCCGATTTCCGGGGTGGGCATTGTCGCCATCGTGCTGGTGTCCCTGCTCATGGTGGCCACGCATCGCCAGGACGGCTTGCTGGCCAGCCCCGAAGGCTTGCGCCTGGCCACGGCGCTGGCCATTTTCACCACGGCCGCGGTGATCGCCGTGGCCTCCATCGCCAATGACAACCTGCAGGACCTGAAAACCGGCTGGCTGGTGGGCGCCACGCCCTGGCGCCAGCAGGTGGCCTTGCTGATAGGCTGCCTGGTCGGGGCGGCGGTCATCTCCCCGGTCCTGGATCTGCTCTACAACGCCTATGGTTTCAGCGGCGCCCTGCCCAGGCCGGACATGGATCCGGACCGGGCCTTGTCCGCGCCCCAGGCGACACTCATGCTGGCCATTGCGCGCGGCATCTTTCTGCGCGACCTGAACTGGACCATGATAGTGATCGGCATGGGGGTGGGGGTGGCGCTGATCCTCCTTGATCAGCTCCTCAAGCGCTCTTGCCGGCTCGCCCGCATGCCGGTGCTGGCGGTGGGCATAGGCATCTATCTGCCGCCCTCGGTGAGCGCGCCCATCGTGGTCGGCGCGGTCCTCGCCTGGGTGCTGGACCGGCTGCTGCGCCGACGGGCCCGGGCGCAGGGCCGGCCCCTGGCCGAGTACGCGGCGCCGGCGCGGCGGCGCGGGGTGCTGCTGGCCTCGGGACTGATCGTGGGCGAAAGCCTGGTCGGCGTGCTCATGGCCGCCGTGATCGGGGCCACCCAGCAGGACGCCCCCCTGGCCCTGGTCGGGCCCGATTTTGCCCGGACGGCGCAATGGCTGGGCCTGGCGGCTTTCGCCCTGGTGGTGGCCGGCTTTGGCCGCCGGGTGCTGGGGCGGGGGGACTTGGCGGCCTAGGGCCGGCGTCGTATCCTCGTCACGTCAGGGCCGGGCGGCGCGCCAGGATGCGCGCCGCGAGATGCGGCCATGAAGCCGCCCGTAAGGGCCGCGTAGACGCCTGTAACCCGCAGCTTGGCGCAGGCATTCTGCCCAGGAATATCGGCATGCCCGACTTTCCTGTCCTGTCATGCGATTGCAGCGAGACGGGGGCAAACTCGAAGGAGTATACTCATCGCACGGCTTTCGAGGCTTGTACGTGCCTTCTGCCCCTGCTATCCGCTAACCGGGAAGCCCGTGTCGCGGAAGGTTTTCCTGCATCGTATGCGAGTGAAGCACTCGTCAAGGTGAAGCGACATTATGTCTACGGAATCAGAATCCCTATCTACCTCCTATCTGTTTGGGGGTAATGCCCCATACGTCGAAGAGCTTTACGAAGCCTATCTCGACAACCCCGGCTCGGTGCCCGATCAGTGGCGCGAGTACTTTGACCAGCTGCAGCATACGCCGGCCACCGACGGGCAAGAATCCACGCGCGATCAGGCGCACGCTCCCATCGTCGAATCCTTCGCGCAACGCGCCCGCGCCAATGCCTTCCTGCAGCGCGCCGCCGAGCCCGACCTGTCGGTGGCCTCGAAGCAGGTCTCGGTGCAGTCGCTGATCGCCGCCTACCGTTCGCTGGGCTCGCGCTGGGCCGATCTGGACCCGCTCAAGCGCCAGGAACGTCCCCCGATCCCCGAGCTCGATCCGGCCTTCTACGGCCTGACCGAAGCCGATCTCGATCAAACCTACTCCGCGACCAACACCTACTTCACGACCGCCAGCACGATGACGCTGCGCGACATCCTGAAGGCGCTGCGCGACACCTATTGCCGCTCGATCGGCGCGGAGTTCATGCATGTCTCCGATCCGACCGCCAAGCGCTGGATCCAGCAGCGCCTGGAATCGACGCTGGCCGCGCCCGCCTTCTCGACCGAAGAAAAGCGCCACATCCTGCAGCAGCTGACCGAATCCGAGGGCCTGGAGCGCTTCCTGCACACCAAGTACGTCGGCCAGAAGCGCTTCTCGCTCGAAGGCGGCGAGAGCTTCATTGCCTCGATGGACGAAGTGGTCAACCACGCCGGTGACTCGGGCGTCCAGGAGATCGTGGTCGGCATGGCCCACCGCGGCCGCCTGAACCTGCTGGTCAACATCATGGGCAAGATGCCCGGCGACCTGTTTGCCGAATTCGAAGGCAAGCACGCCGAAGGCCTGACCGACGGCGACGTGAAGTACCACAACGGTTTTTCCAGCGATGTCTCGACCCGTGGCGGTCCGGTGCACCTGTCGCTGGCGTTCAACCCCTCCCACCTGGAAATCGTCAACCCGGTGGTCGAGGGCAGCGTCCGCGCCCGCCAGGAGCGCCGCGGCGACCAGGAAGGCAAGCAGGTCCTGCCGGTGCTGGTGCACGGCGACGCGGCCTTCGCCGGCCAGGGCGTCGTGATGGAAACCCTGAACCTCGCCCAGACGCGCGGTTACGGCACGGGCGGCACGCTGCACATCGTCATCAACAACCAGATCGGCTTCACCACCTCGGATCCGCGTGACTCGCGTTCGACGCTGTATTGCACCGACGTGGTCAAGATGATCGAGGCCCCGGTGTTCCACGTCAACGGCGACGATCCCGAAGCCGTGGTGTTCGCCACGCGCCTGGCGCTGGACTACCGCATGCAGTTCCGCCACGACGTGGTGCTGGACATCGTGTGCTTCCGCAAGCTGGGCCACAACGAGCAGGACACCCCGTCGCTGACGCAGCCGCTGATGTACAAGCGCATCGGCCACCATCCGGGCACCCGCAAGCTGTACGCCGACAAGCTGACCACGCAGGGCGTGCTGGCCGAGGGCGACGCCGACCAGATGGTCAAGGATTACCGCCAGCTCATGGAAGACGGCCAGCGCACCATCGAGCCGGTGCTGACCGACTACAAGAGCAAGTACGCCATCGACTGGTCGCCCTTCCTGAGCGCCAAGTGGACCGACCAGGCCGACACCGCGGTGCCGCTGGCCGAACTCAAGCGCATCGGCGAACGCATCACGACCGTTCCGGAAGGCTTCACCGTGCACCCGCTGGTGGCCAAGCTGCTGAACGACCGCCGCAACATGGCCAAGGGCGAGCAGAACCTCGACTGGGGCATGGGCGAGCATCTGGCCTTCGCCACCCTGGTGGCCTCGGGCTATGCCGTGCGCATCACCGGCCAGGATTCGGGCCGGGGCACCTTCACCCACCGCCACGCCGTGCTGCATGACCAGAACCGCGAGCGCTGGAACGACGGCACCTATATTCCGCTGCAGAATGTCTCGGAAGGCCAGGCCCCGTTCACCGTGATCGATTCCGTGCTGTCCGAAGAGGCCGTGCTGGCCTTCGAATACGGCTATTCGTCGGCCGAGCCCAATACGCTCACCATCTGGGAAGCCCAGTTCGGCGACTTCGTCAACGGCGCCCAGGTCGTGATCGACCAGTTCATCACCGCCGGCGAAGCCAAGTGGGGCCGCCAGTCCGGCCTGACCATGATGCTGCCGCACGGCTACGAAGGCCAGGGTCCGGAGCACTCCTCGGGCCGTATCGAGCGCTTCCTGCAGCTGTGCGCGGACAACAACATCCAGGTCGTTCAGCCGACCACGGCCTCGCAGATCTTCCATCTGCTGCGCCGCCAGATGATCCGTCCGTTCCGCAAGCCGCTGGTGATCTTCACGCCCAAGTCGCTGCTGCGTAACAAGGATGCGGGCTCGCCCCTCACCGAACTGGCCGGCGGCAGCTTCCGCCCGGTCATCGGCGAACTGGACGACAGCATCAAGGCCGGCTCGGTCAAGCGCGTGCTGGCTTGCTCGGGCAAGGTCTATTACGACCTGGTCAACGCGCGCCGCGAACGTGAGGCCGACAACATCGCCATCGTCCGCGTCGAGCAGCTCTACCCCTTCGCGCACAAGGCCTTCGAAACCGAACTGCGCAAGTACCCGAAGGCTACCGAAGTGATCTGGGTCCAGGACGAGCCGCAGAACCAGGGTTCGTGGTTCTACATCCAGCACCACCTGTACGAGAACATGGCCGAAGGCCAGAAGCTGGGCTACGCCGGGCGCGCCGCCTCGGCCTCGCCGGCCGTGGGCTACCTGGCCAAGCACCAGGAGCAGCAGAAGGCGCTGATCGAACAGGCTTTCGCGCCCAAGTTCAAGGGCTTTATGCTGACCAAGTGAGCGCGGTCGCGGACCACAGAATACTTATCTAACGGAATTCATCATCATGGCTATTACTGACGTTGTTGTCCCCCAGCTGTCCGAATCGGTTTCGGAAGCCACCCTGCTGACCTGGAAGAAGCAGCCCGGCGCCGCTGTCGAGGCCGACGAGATCCTGATCGAAATCGAGACCGACAAGGTCGTGCTGGAAGTGCCGGCGCCCTCGGCTGGCGTGCTGGCCGAGATCGTCAAGGGTGACGGCAGCACCGTGACCTCGGGCGAGCTGATCGCCCGCATCGACACCGCCGCCAAGGCCGCCGCCGCGCCCGCCGCCGCCGCTGCTCCGGCTGCCGCCGCGCCGGCCGCCGCTGCCGCCGCGCCCGCCGCCGCCAGCACCTCGGCCGCCGGCGTGGCTTCGCCCGCCGCCGCCAAGATCCTCGCCGAGAAGGGCGTGGACGCCGCCAACGTGGCCGGCAGCGGCCGCGACGGCCGTGTGACCAAGGCCGATGCCCTGGCCGCCGGCGCCGCGCCCGCCAAGGCCCCGGCCGCCCCGGTCGCTCCCCCGACCCTGTCGCTGGACGGCCGTCCGGAGCAGCGCGTGCCCATGAGCCGCCTGCGTGCCCGCGTGGCCGAGCGCCTGCTGCAATCGCAACAGGAAAACGCCATCCTGACGACCTTCAACGAGGTCAACATGCAGGCCGTCATCGACCTGCGCAACAAGTACAAGGACAAGTTCGAGAAGGAACACGGCGTCAAGCTGGGCTTCATGTCCTTCTTCGTGAAGGCCGCCGTCGCCGCCTTGAAGAAGTACCCGGTGATCAACGCCTCGGTCGACGGCAAGGACATCATCTACCACGGCTATTTCGACATCGGTATCGCTGTCGGCAGCCCGCGTGGCCTGGTGGTGCCCATCCTGCGCAACGCCGACCAGCTGACCATCGCTGAAATCGAGAAGACCATCGCCGACTTTGGCAAGCGCGCCGCCGACGGCAAGCTGGGCATCGAAGAAATGACCGGCGGCACCTTCTCCATCTCCAACGGCGGCGTGTTCGGCTCGATGCTCTCGACCCCGATCATCAACCCGCCGCAATCGGCCATCCTGGGCGTGCACGCCACCAAGGAGCGTCCGGTTGTCGAGAACGGCCAGATCGTCATCCGCCCGATGAACTACCTGGCCATGTCCTATGACCACCGCATCATCGACGGCCGCGAAGCCGTGCTGGGCCTGGTCGCCATGAAGGAAGCGCTGGAAGACCCGCAACGCCTGCTGCTGGACCTGTAATCCAGCCTCGGGCGGGGCCGGGCGCGAGCGTCCGGCCCGTCTTTCTTCCTATTTCCCCCGCGAGAACACTATGTCCAAACAATTCGACGTCGTCGTCATCGGCGCCGGCCCCGGCGGCTATATCGCCGCCATCCGCGCCGCCCAACTCGGCATGTCGGTGGCCTGCATCGACGCCTGGCAGAATGGCGACGGCGGCGCCGCTCCCGGCGGCACTTGCACCAACGTCGGCTGCATCCCGTCCAAGGCCCTCCTGCAATCCTCGGAAAACTACGAAGAGGTCAACCACCACTTCGCCGAGCACGGCATCGAGGTCAAGGATGTCAAGCTGAACCTGGATACGCTGATCGGCCGCAAGAACAAGGTCGTCAAGCAGAACAACGACGGCATCCTGTTCCTCTTCAAGAAGAACAAGGTCACCTTCTTCCATGGCAAGGGCGCGTTCGCCGGCCAGGTCGAGGGCGGCTGGGCGATCAAGGTCAGCGGCACCACCGAAGAAGATCTCGTGGCCAAGCATGTCGTCGTGGCCACCGGTTCGTCGGCGCGCGAGCTGCCGGGCCTGCCCTTCGACGAAAAGAACGTGCTGTCCAACGACGGCGCGCTGAACCTCTCGGCCGTGCCCAAGAAGCTGGGCGTGATCGGCGCCGGCGTGATCGGCCTCGAAATGGGCAGCGTGTGGCGCCGCCTGGGCGCCGAAGTCACCATCCTGGAAGCCATGCCGGAGTTCCTGGCCGCCGCTGACCAGCAGGTCGCCAAGGAGGCCCTGAAGGCCTTCACCAAGCAGGGCCTGGACATCCAGACCGGCGTGAAGATCGGCGAGATCAAGGCGAGCGCCAAGTCCATCACCATCCCCTACACCGACGCCAAGGGCGGCGAGCAGAAACTGGTGGTCGACAAGCTGATCGTCTCGATCGGCCGCGTGCCCTATACCGGCGGCCTGAACGCCGAAGCGGTCGGCCTGAAGCTGGACGAGCGCGGCTTCATCGCCGTGGACGGCGACTGCAAGACCAATCTGCCCAACGTCTGGGCGGTGGGCGACGTGGTGCGCGGCCCCATGCTGGCGCACAAGGCCGAGGAAGAGGGCGTTGCCGTGGCCGAGCGCATCGCCGGCCAGCATGGCCATGTCAACTTCGCCACCGTGCCCTGGGTCATCTACACCTCGCCGGAAATCGCCTGGGTGGGCAAGACCGAGCAGCAGCTCAAGGCCGAAGGCCGCGAGTACAAGGCCGGCTCCTTCCCCTTCATGGCCAACGGCCGCGCGCGCGCCATGGGCGACACCACCGGCTTTGCCAAGGTGATCGCCGATGCCAAGACCGATGAGGTCCTGGGCGTGCACATCATCGGCCCCATGGCGTCCGAGCTGATCTCCGAAGCCGTGACCATCATGGAATTCCGCGGCGCCGCCGAAGACATCGCGCGCATCTGCCATGCGCACCCGACGCTGTCCGAAGCCGTCAAGGAAGCCGCCCTGGCGGTGGACAAGCGCACGCTGAATTTCTGATTCCGCTCGCGTCCTGATCCATCGCGACGCCGTCAATCCGCAAGGGTTGGCGGCGTTTGCGCTCTTAGATTTCCGACATGAACGCCCGCGAATACTACGAGAATGCCCTGGCTGAACGGGGCTACAAGCCGGATGAGGCGCAGTTGCGCGCCATCGACCGCCTGCAGAAGTACTACGACGATTGGGTGCGCTTCAAGGCGATGCGCTCCAATGCCCTGAAAAAGCTCCTGAACCGCCCGGACGTCCCGCGCGGCGTCTATCTGTGGGGCGGCGTGGGACGCGGCAAGAGCTTCCTCATGGATGCCTTCTACGCCACCGTGCCGGTGGTCCGCAAGACGCGCCTGCACTTCCATGAGTTCATGCGCGGCGTTCACCGCGAGCTCGAGAACGTCAAGGGCATGCAGGACCCGCTCGATGAAGTCGCGCGGCGGGTGGCCAGGCGCTATCGCCTCATCTGCTTCGATGAGTTCCACGTCTCCGATGTGGCCGATGCGATGATTTTGTACCGGCTGCTGCTCAAGCTGTTCGAGTACGGCACGTCCTTTGTCATGACCTCGAACTACGAGCCTGCCACGCTCTATCCCGATGGGCTGCATCGCGATCGCATCCTGCCGGCCATCGACCTGATCCAACACCGCATGGACGTGCTCAACGTGGATTCGGGCATCGATTACCGGCGCCGTTCGCTGGAGCAGGTGCAGTCGTATCACTATCCGCTGGATGCGGCCTCGCGCCAGGCGCTGGACGCAGCCTTTGGCAAGCTGGCCGATACGGCGCCCCAGGATCCGGTGCTGCATATCGAGCATAGGGAGATCCGCGCCCAGGCGCTGGCCGGCTCCGTGGTGTGGTTCGATTTCGCCACGCTTTGCGGCGGCCCGCGCTCGCAGAACGACTATCTGGAGCTGGCCAACCGCTTTCATGCCGTCATTCTTTCGGATGTGCCGCGCATGGGGCCGCGCCAGGCCTCCGAAGCGCGCCGCTTTACCTGGCTGATCGACGTTTTCTATGATCACAAGGTCAAGCTCATCATGTCGGCCGAATGCCCGCCCGAGGAGCTTTACACGCAAGGCGCGCTGGCCAACGAGTTCCATCGCACGGTGTCGCGCATCCTGGAGATGCAATCGCGCGAATACCTGGAATCCGAGCGCCGGCAGATCGGCACGCTCTAGTCCGCCACGCACCCCGCCTTTGCGCGGGGTGTTTTTTTGCCAGGCGGCCGGGCAGCCAGGATAGGGGATGTCTGGATTATTGCAATTAGGAATGATTATAATTTGCAAAATCTATTTTGGCCTGCCTGCACCGAGGCCGTTCCTTCCCTGGCATCAATGTGAAAGCTCCCAATACCGGCGCGGGCCTGCTGCGCTACCGTCTTGCCGTGGCCTCCCGCGCCGTGGCCGCCATCGGCGGCGGCTATGCGCTGGCGTCGGCCGCGGCGGCCTGCCTGGCCGTCTGGCTGCCCCTGCCGCGCGTCGACGCCGTGGTCGCGGCGCAAATGCTGTCTTTCGTGGTCTATGCCTGCGCGGTGATCTGGGTCTTTGCGACCTATAGCGCCTGGCGCGCCTGGGCCGGCGTGATGGCGCCGGCGCTGCTCTTGGCCGGGCTCTACTGTCTGGGCGCGCGATGAGGGCCGCCAAGGCCGCCCGCCGGCATCCGCAGGCCGAGGGCCTGCGCCAGGCCATGTCCTGGCTGCATACCTGGTCGGGGCTGATTTTCGGCTGGGTGCTGTTCGCCATGTTCCTGACGGGCTCGCTGGCCTTCTTCCGGCCCGAGATCAGCCGCTGGATGCAGCCCGAAATCACCTCGCGGATGGCCTCGCCGCTAGAGTCGGTCCAGACCGCCGAGCGCTATCTGCGCGAGCATGCCGCCGACGCCACGCGCTGGTTCATCAGCATCCCCACGCCGCGCGAGCCTTTTATCTCCGTCTCTTACCAGCGCCCCAAGCCGCCGCCGGGCGAACGCGCTTTCAAGCGCGTAAAGCTCGATCCGGCCACGGGCCAGGAAATCACCGCCCGCGCCACGAGGGGAGGCGAGTTCTTCTACCGCTTCCATTTCGAGCTCGAAATGGGGTTTCCGTGGGGGCGCTGGCTGGCGAGCATCGCCGGCATGTTCATGCTGGTGGCCATCATCAGCGGCGTCATCACCCACAAGAAGATCTTCGCGGATTTCTTTACCTTCCGGCCGCGCAAGGGCGGGCAGCGCGCCTGGATGGACGGCCACAACGTCTTGTCGGTGCTGGGCCTGCCCTTTCATCTGATGATCACCTTCAGCGGCCTGGTGCTTTTCATGGCCATGCTGATGCCGGCCGGCATCGTCGCCGCCTACGACAATGAGCGGGCCTATTTCGATGAGCTTTTTCCGGCTTTCGCCCTGACACCGGCACAGAACGCGGCCGCGCCCTTGACGCCGCTGGCGCCGCTGCTGCGGGCGGCCCAGGATCTCTGGCCGGGCGGGCAGGCTGGCCGTGTGGTCGTCAACCACCCGGGCGATGCCGGGGCGCTGGTGACGGTGTCGCGCTCGACCGCCGACCGCGTCTCCTATGGGCGCCTGGCGCCCACGGTGTCCTTTGATGGCGTCACGGGCCGGCTGCTCGCCAATCGCGAGGCTGAAAGCGCCGTGGCCGCCACGGCAGGGACTATCGTGGGGCTGCACCTGGGGGTGTTCGCCCAGCCGGTGTTGCGCTGGCTGTACTTTCTGGTGAGCCTGGCCGGCACGGCCATGGTGGGCAGCGGCTTGGTGCTCTGGGTCGCCAAGCGCCGCCAGAAGCTGCCGGCGGGGCGGGGCGACACACTATCCTTGCGCGTGGTCGATGCCCTGAACGCCGGCACGGTGGCCGGGGTATGCCTGGGCGTGGCGGCCTTTTTCCTCGCCAACCGCCTTCTGCCCCTGGACCTGCCCAGGCATGAGCTATGGGAATCGCGCAGCTTTTTCATCGCCTGGGGCGCGAGCCTGGTCTACGCCTTTATCCGCTATCGCAGCAAATGGCGCGATCTGATGGCGCTGGCCGCGCTGGCCTTCGTGCTGGTGCCCGTGGTCAATGCCATGACGACCACGCGCCACCTGGGCTTGTCCTTGCCCGCCGGAGACTGGGTCATGGCCGGCTTTGACCTCAGCTGCCTGGCCGCGGGGCTGCTGCTGGCCTGGGTCGCGCGCCGCTGCGCCCGCGGCAAGGCCGTCGCGCCGCGCCCCTCGCGGGCCGCGATCGAGCCGCGCGCGCTGGAGGGGCGGGGATGAGCGCTGCCGCTTTTTGCCTCGCCTACGCCGGCTTCTGCGCGCTTTCCATGGCCATGGCGCGCCATTTCGAGGCGGTCTTTGGCCGTGGGCTGCGAACCGGCCTGCGCCGCGCTCTGAGAGCGGCCGGGGCCCTGGCCCTGGGATTGTCGCTGTTTCTGTGCGCGCGGATGGATGGCTGGTCTTATGGCATCGTGCTCTGGACCGGCATGCTCACGCTGGCGGGCCTGTTGCTCATCTGGGTCATGACCTACCGTCCGCGCCTGGCCTGGGGCGGCGGCGCGGCCTGCCTGGCCGCGGCGCCCCTGTTTGCCGCCCTGGCAGGCCTGGCACGGTAAACTGAGGGCTTGTTCTGTCTTCGGCCGCTTACTTTTTCGTCTCATGACTATTCGCGTTCTTACGGGCATCACCACCACCGGCACCCCCCACCTGGGCAATTACGCGGGCGCCATCCGTCCCGCGGTGCGCGCCAGCGAACAGCCTGGCGTGGACGCTTTCTTCTTCCTGGCGGACTATCACGCTCTGATCAAGTGCGATGATCCGGCCCGCGTGGCGCGTTCGCGCCTGGAGATCGCCGCGACCTGGCTGGCCGTCGGCCTGGACCCGGAGCGCGTGACCTTCTATCGCCAGTCCGATATTCCGGAGACGACCGAGCTTTGCTGGTTTCTGACCTGTGTGACGGCCAAGGGCCTGATGAACCGCGCGCATGCCTACAAGGCCGCCGTGGACCAGAACGAGGCCAAGGGGGTGGAGCCCGATGATGGCGTGACCATGGGGCTGTTCTCCTACCCCGTGCTCATGGCCGCGGACATCCTTCTGTTCAATGCGCATAAAGTGCCGGTCGGACGCGACCAGGTGCAGCACCTGGAGATGGCCCGCGACATCGCCCAGCGCTTCAACCACCTGTACCAGGGCGATTTCTTCGTGCTGCCGGAGGTGCAGGTCGAAGAAGAAGTCGCGACGCTGCCCGGCCTGGATGGCCGCAAGATGTCCAAGAGCTACAACAACACCATTCCCCTGTTCGAAGGCGGCGCCAAGGCCTTGCGCGGGGCGATTTCGCGCATCGTGACCGATTCGCGCCAGCCCGGCGAGCCCAAGGACGCCGAGGCCTCGCATCTGTTCACGCTGTATCGCGCCTTTGCCCAGCCCGACGAAGTCGCCGCCTTCCGCCGCGAGCTCGAGACCGGCTTGGGCTGGGGCGATGCCAAGCAGATTCTGGGCGACCGCCTGGAGCGCGATATTGCGCCCATGCGCGAGAAGTACAACGAATTGATGGCCAATCCGGCCCGCATCGAGGACATCCTGCAGGCTGGCGCGAGCAAGGCGCGCAAGCTGGCCAGCCCGCTCATGGCGCGCTTGCGCGATGCCGTGGGCTTGCGCACCCTGAGCGCGGGTCCGGCGGCCGGCAAGGGCGCGGGCAAAAAGGCCGCCAAGGACGCGCGTTTTGTCAGTTTCCGCGATACCGACGGCAGCTTCCGTTTCCGCCTGCTGGCCGCCGACGGCGAAGAGTTGCTGCTGTCGGACAGCCATGCCGATCCCAAGGCGGCCGGCGCGCTCATGCGGCGCCTGCAGCAGGCCGATGTCCAACTGCGCGAGCAGGCGGACGGCGTGGAAATCCTGTTGGAGGGCGCCGTGGTGGCCCGCGGGCCGGGCCAGGCCGACAAGGTGCGGCAGGCATTGGACAGCCTGCGCCAGGAATAAAGAAAGCGGCAAAAAAAACCGCCCCGTTGGGGGGCGGTTTTTTTGCGCTTAACGCTTGAGCTTGGCGAAGGCGTCGGCCATGGCGCTATTGGCCGGCGGGGCGCTGCGCGCGCCGCCGCCGTCGTTGCGGCGCGGCCCGCCGCGCTGGGCGCCCGCGTTGCTGCGTTCCGGGCGCGGGGCCGCGGCGCGGCGCGGTTCGGCGGCGTCGTTAAGGCGCATGGTGAGCGCCACGCGCTTGCGCTGCACATCGACCTCCAGCACCTTGACCGTCACGGTCTGGCCCACGCGCACCACGTCGCGCGGATCCTTGACGAACTTCTCGGCCAGCGCGGAGATGTGCACCAGGCCGTCCTGATGCACGCCGATATCGACAAAGGCGCCGAAATTGGCCACGTTGGTCACCACGCCTTCGAGCAGCATGCCGGGATGCAGGTCGTTGAGGGTCTCCACGCCTTCCTTGAACTGGGCGGTCTTGAACTCGGGGCGCGGATCGCGGCCGGGTTTTTCCAGCTCGGCGAAGATGTCGCGCACCGTGGGCAGGCCGAAGCGCTCATCGGTGAAGTCGGCCGGCGAGACGCCCTTGAGGGCCTCGCGCTGCCCGATGATCTGCCGCACATCGGCCTTGATGCGGGCCACGATGCGCTCGACCACGGGATAGGCTTCGGGGTGGACGGCCGAGGCGTCCAGCGGGTTTTCGCCGTCGGGGATGCGCAGAAAGCCGGCAGCCTGCTCGAAAGCCTTTTCGCCGAAACGCGGCACCTTGCGCAGGGTCTCGCGCGTGGGGAAGGCGCCGTTTTCGTCGCGCCAGCTGACGATGTTCTTGGCCAGCGAGCTGTTCAGGCCCGAGACACGGGCCAGGAGGGCGGCCGAGGCGGTGTTGACGTCCACGCCCACGGCGTTGACGCAGTCCTCGACCACGGCGTCCAGCGAGCGGGCCAGCTCGCGCTGGTTGACGTCATGCTGGTATTGGCCCACGCCGATGGCCTTGGGATCGATCTTGACCAGCTCGGCCAGCGGGTCCTGCAGGCGGCGGGCGATGGACACCGCGCCGCGCAAGGTCACGTCCAGGTCGGGGAATTCGAGCGCGGCCACTTCGGAGGCGGAATAGACCGAGGCGCCCGCCTCGGAGACCACCACGCGGGTGAGCGAGAGTTCGGGGAACTGGCTCATCATGTCGCCCACCAGCTTTTCGCTTTCGCGCGAGGCCGTGCCGTTGCCGATGGCGATGAGCTCGACCTTGTGCTTGGCGCACAGCGCGGCCAGCGTGTGGATGGTGCCCTTGCGGTCCATGCGCGGCTCGAAGGGGTAGACGGTGGCGGTGTCCACCACCTTGCCGGTGCGGTCGATGACGGCGATCTTGCAGCCTGTGCGGATGCCCGGGTCCAGGCCCAGCACGGTCTTGGGACCGGCCGGGGCGGCCAGCAGCAGATCCTTGAGATTGGCGGCGAAGACCCGGATGGCCTCGGCTTCGGCGTCTTCGCGCAGGCGCCCGAAGAATTCGCTCTCGAAGGCCGTGAGCAGCTTGACGCGCCAGGTCCAGCGGCAGACCTCGCCCAGCCAGCGCGCGCGCGGCGCGGCGTCCAGCGCGAAGAGATCGTTGCCCAGCTTCAGGAAGCCGGCGATGCGCGCCACGCAGGGGTGGGGCGTCTGGGCTTCGAGTTCTTCCTGCAGGCCCACGCGCAGTTCGAGCACGCCCTGCTGGCGGCCGCGCATGAGCGCCAGCACGCGGTGGGAGGGCAGGGTGCGCAGGGGTTCGTTGAAATCGAACCAGTCGCGGAAATTGGCCCCTTCGGCTTCCTTGCCGTCGACCATCTTGGAGTACAAGAGGCCGGTGGACCAGATGTATTCGCGCATATTGGCCAGCAGGTCGGCGTTCTCGGCGAAACGTTCGGCCAGGATGTCGCGCGCGCCGTCCAGCGCGCCCTTGGCGTCGTTGACGCCGGCCTCGGCGTTGACATACTGCGCGGCCAGCGCGGCCGGATCGCAGGCCGTGTCGGCCAGGATGGCGTCGGCCAGCGGCTCCAGGCCCGCCTCGCGGGCGATCTGGGCGCGCGTGCGGCGCTTGGGCTTGTAGGGGGCGTAGAGGTCTTCCAGGCGCTGCTTGGTGTCGGCGCTGGCAATTTCCTGTTGCAGCTCGGGGGTCAGCTTGCCCTGCTGGTTGATGGAGTCCAGGATGGCCAGGCGGCGCTCTTCGAGCTCGCGCAGATAGGACAGGCGGACTTCAAGCGTGCGCAGGGCGCCGTCATCCAGGCCGCCGGTGGCTTCCTTGCGGTAGCGCGCGATGAAGGGCACGGTGGCGCCGTCGTCCAGCAGTTCCACGGCCGCGGCCACCTGGCTGGCGCGCACCGTCAGTTCGGTGGCGAGCTGCTCGATGATCCGGGCATGATCGACGCCCGGCGCGGCGTTCGTGAGGGCGGAAGTTTCAGACATCTCGATACGTCGACAAGGGAAAAAGAGGGGTAAGCAAGGGCCGGATTGTGCCATAAGCCATCCGTGCCAAGCAGGGCGACCGACGCAATATGGTCCGCCTCCGGTCGGGGACGGGGCTGCGGCGGCGCGTTAATATGGCATCCAATTTAGCGCATGTCATTCCCGATGCTGGACCTGGATATTTCAGAATTTTTCGATGCCGACGGCCCGCTGGCCCAGGCCATGCCCGGCTATCGGCCCCGCCACGCCCAGGTCGAGCTGGCCCAGGCCATCGAGCGCGCCATGGCCGACCGCGCCACCCTGGTCGCGGAGGCGGGCACGGGCACGGGCAAGACCTGGGCCTATCTGGTGCCGGCCATCGTGCAGGGCGGCAAGGTCCTGATATCCACCGGTACGCGCACCCTGCAGGACCAGCTGTTTGCCCGCGATCTGCCCAAGGTGCGCGCCGCGCTGGCCGCGCCGGTGACGGCGGCGCTGCTCAAAGGCCGGGGCAATTACGTCTGCCACTATCACCTGGACCGCATGCAAGGCGACGAGCGGGCGCTGAAGTCGCGCAGCGAAATCGCCCAGTTGCGCCAGATCCAGGTCTTTGCCGGCATTTCCAAGACCGGCGACCGCGCCGATCTGGCGCAGATCCCCGAGGACGCCGATATCTGGCACCGCGTGACATCCACGCGCGAAAACTGCCTGGGCCAGGACTGCCCGCGCATCCGCGACTGTTTTGTGGTCAAGGCGCGGCGCCAGGCCCAGGAGGCCGACATCGTGGTCGTCAACCACGCCTTGTTCATGGCCGACCTGGTTTTGCGCGAGGAGGGCGTGACCGATCTGCTGCCCGAAGTCGACACCGTGATCTTCGATGAGGCGCATCAATTGCCCGACACGGCCACGCGCTTTCTGGGCAGCAGTGTGTCGACGCATCAATTGCTGGATTTTTCGCGCGCGCTGGAGGCCGCCGGCCTGGCCTATGCGCGCGAGGCCGCCAAGTGGAGCGATGTCAGCCGCCAGGTCGAGACGGCCGCGCGCGAGTTGCGTCTGGTGTGCGCGCCGCTTGAGCGCATGCCGGGGCGCAAGGCCACCTTCGAAGCCATGCCCGAACCCGAGGCCTTCGACGCGGCGCTGGCGCAACTGCGCACCGTGCTGGACGCGGCCACGCGGGCCCTGGCCCAGGTGGCGGAAAAACACCCCGATCTCGCGGTCGCGGCGCGGCAAGGCGCCGACCTTTGTGTGAAACTCGCGCGCTGGGCCACGCCGCCGCGCCAGGGCGGCGATGAAGGCTGGGGCGAGGATGCCAATGCGCCGGTGGCCGAGGACATGGCGCAGCTGGCGCAGAGCGCGCCGTCCTGGAGCGGCCCGGCGGTGCGCTGGGTCGAGCAAGGCCAGCACCATGTGCGCCTGCACGCCGCGCCGCTGTCGGTCGCCCAGGCGTTTTCGCGCTATCGCAAGCCCAGCCAGGCCTGGGTGCTGACGTCCGCGACGCTGTCGGTGCAGGGCGATTTCGGCCACTTTACGCGACAGCTGGGCCTGTCCGACGCCCGCACGGGCCGTTGGGAGTCCCCTTTTGATTATGCCGAGCAGGGCCTGCTGTTCGTGCCGCGCGACATGCCCGAGCCGCAGGCGCCGCAATTCCCGCAACGCTTTGTCGACAGCCTGCTGCCGCTGCTGGAGGCCAATCCCGGCGGAGCGCTGGTGCTGTGCACCACCTTGCGGGCCGTGGACCGGACCGCCGAGTTGCTGGCCGAGGCCTTCGAGGATGCCGGCCACGAATGGCCCTTGCTCAAGCAAGGCCAGTCCACGCGGCGCGATCTGCTGGACAAGTTTGCCCGTCTTGAGCATCCGGTGCTGGTCGGCAGCGCGAGTTTCTGGGAAGGGATAGACCTGCCCGGCGATATGCTGACCTTGGTCGCCATCGACAAACTGCCCTTCGCGCCGCCCGATGATCCCGTCATCGAAGCGCGCCTGCGGGCCTGCCGGGCCCAGGGCGGCAATCCCTTTGCCGAATACCAATTGCCCGAAGCGGCCCTTGCGCTCAAGCAGGGCGCCGGCCGGCTGATCCGCACCGAGACGGATTGGGGCGTGCTGATGGTGGGCGACCCCCGGCTGGTCGAAAAACCCTATGGCAAGCGCCTGTGGCGCGGCCTGCCGCCGTTTGCGCGCACCCGGGACATGGGCGAGGCGCTGGCCTTCTATCGGCGGCACACGGGCGAGGACTAAGCCGCGCCGGCCGGCGCGGCCAGGTCCTGCAGATGCTCGCGCAGGATGCTGGTGAGAAAACTGCGGCTCTCGCTCTCGAACAGACCGATGTTGCGGTGCGCCTGCGGATCGTCGAAGTATTCCAGGCGCAGGTCCGGATCGCGGTCCCAATCGGTGCCGCGGGGCAGGGGCAGCAAGGTGACGCCCAGGTCCTCCTTGACCATGTCGATGATGGTGCGCATGGCATTCATCTCCAGCACATCGCGGGTGCGCAGGTGCAGGCGGCGCATGAACTCGTCGATCAGCGTGCCCGTATTGGAGCTGCGCGACACCCGCAGAAACATGCGCGTGGCCAGGACCTCGCGCGGATCAGCGCGGGGCGTGCGGGCATTGGCGACAAAGACCAGCGGCTCGCGGTAGAGCTGGGTGTAGAGCACGCCGGCCGGCAACTTGTGCGGGCTTCGCACCGATACCGCCGCGTCGATCTCGCCCTCCTTGATGCGTGAAACCAGCGCGCCCGAGTAACTGATGCCGGGTTCGATGCTCAGGCGCGGATAGTGTTCGCGGATACGCAGCACCGCGCGCACCACCATGCTCATGGCCGTGGCGATGCAGGCCACCTTGACCGTGCCGGCCAGCTCCCGCTGGTCAAGCTGCATATGCTGCATGTCTTCGTACATCACGAGCAATTGCCGCGCCCGCGGCAGCAGGCGGTGGCCGCGCTGATTGAGCACCACGGTCTTGCCCACGCGGTCAAAGACGGTGTAGCCCAGGTCTTTTTCCAGCGTCTGTATCTGCAGGCCCACGGCGGCCGGGGTGAGGCTGACATGCTCGGATGCGGCGGCGAAAGAACCATGCGTGGCCACGGCCACGAAACTGCGGAAAACGCGGATGCTGCTCATGCCCCACCTACACAAGATTTTCTTTTGATAATGAAAATATATTCTAGTTTTACTTTCTATAAGAATTGACTCACAGTGGCGCCTCCAAAGAAACGCGATCGATCGCGCAGGGGAAGCCATGTTGGACAAATCATTGTTGAGCGGTATTTCCATGTCGCGTCGCCAGGCGCTGGGCCTGGCCGCGGCCACGGCGCTGGCCTTGCCGCTGCGCCAGGCGCTGGCGCAAGGGCTGGCCGGCCAGGGACCGGTGGAAATGGTCGTGCCCGGCGGTCCGGGCGCGGGCACCGATGTGGTGGCCCGCGTGACGGCCAAGGGCTTGAGCGAGGGCATCAGCCAGGCGGTGGTGGTCAAGAACATGCCCGGCGCCGCGGGCATCATCGGCGCCCAGGCCGTCGCCCGCGCCACGCCCGACGGGCACAGTCTGCTGTTTGCCATCACCGGCACGCATACGGTCAACCAGTTTCTCTATCCCGACCTGCCGTATGACCCGGTCAAGGATTTCGCGCCGGTCTCATTGGTCTGCAAATACAACAATGTGCTGGTCGTGCGCCCCGACTTCGAGGCCAAGACGCTCAAGGACCTGGTCGCGCTGCTGCGCAAGCACCCGGGCAAGTTTTTCTATGGCATCACGGCCAATGGCAGTTCCAGCCACCTCGCCATGGAATTGCTCAAGAGCGAGGCCGGGCTGGACCTGCCCGGCGTGCCGTACCGTTCCGCCTCGGCCGCGGTGAGTGACTTCCTGGGCGGCCAGTTCCCGGTCCTCATGGACACGGTCATCAATCAATTGCCCCATATCCGCGCCGGCAAGGTGCTGGCGCTGGCGACCACGGGCGCGCAGCGCTCGCCCGTGCTGCCCGATGTGCCCACGATCGCAGAGAGCGATTTCCCTTCCATCGTGGCCATAGGCTGGGGCGGGGTGATGGCGCCGGCGGGCACGCCCGATGCCGCCATCCGGGCCTTGAACGAAGCCATACGCAAGACCATAGATGGCAATGCCTTCGACGCCTTGAAGGCGGCCGGCCTGGAAACCCAGTACACCACGCCGCGGGAGATGGGCGAGTTCATCGCTCGGGAGTCGGAGAAGTGGGGCAGCCTGGTGAAGGCCGGCAAAGTGACCGCGGGCTGAAGCCGCATCCGTCAGGAGCTATGCATATGCCGAGCCGATTTTCCGCCGGGCGCCGCCGCGCGCTGGCCGCATTGGGCGCGCCGCTGGCCGCCTCCCTGTTGGGCCGCCAGGCGCGCGCGGCCGACTTCCCCAGCCGTCCCATCACCCTGCTGTGCCCCTTTGGCGCGGGCGGCTCGGTGGATCAGTACATGCGCGCCTTGAGCATGGCCGCCATGCCGGTCTTCGGCCAGAACGTCCTGGTCGAAAACAAACCTGGCGCGGGCGGCACGCTGTCGGCCGCCGTCGTGGCCCGGGCGCGCCCCGATGGCTACACCTTGGCCATGACCACGGGCTCGACCTTCCGCGCCCCCTGGCTGGAACCGCAGATCGGGTTTTCCCCCCTGACCGACTTCAGCTATGTCATCGGCATGACCAGCCTGGAGTTCTGCGCGGTGGTGCGCGCCGACTCGCCGTTCAAGACCTTCGCCGATTTCATGCGGGCCGGCCAGCAGCGTCCGGGCCAGGTCCAGTACGCCGCGGGCGATCCCACCACGCTGGTGCCGGTGTCCATGGTCGACATCGAAGCCCGCTATGGCGCGAAGTTCCAGCATATTCCGTTCAAAAGCGGCTCCGACATGGTGACGGCCGTGATGGGCGGGCATGTGGCGGTCGTGATCGATTCGGTGGGCACCTATGTGCCGCAGATCAAGAGCGGCAAACTGCGGCTGCTGGCGGCCTTGGGCGAGAACCGTTTCGCGGCCTGGCCGCAGGTGCCCACGGCGCGCGAGCAGGGCTTCGAGGTCGTGCTGAGCGCGCCCATGGGCCTGGTGGGCCCCAAGGGCATGGCGCCCGATATCGTGGCGTCGCTGCACCAGGGATTCAGGCGCGCCATGCAGGCGCCGGCGGTCGCCGAGGCGCTGGCCGTGCTCAACCAGCCCGCCTGGTATCGCGACCCCCAGGGTTTCGCGGCTTACGCCCGCGAGGCCTATGAAAGCAGCGGCGAGCAGTTGCGTCGCGCCAAACTGATCTGAACCAGGGCGCAGCGCGCCTCATGCAAGGAAGACTATGACCCAGGCATTTCCATTGATCGAGATATCGGGCGCGCCGCGGGAGCGGGGCCGGCAATACGGGCGCCAGGCCGCCGAGCGCATCGTCAAGGGCGTCAGCCACTATTCGGCGCAGATACAGAAGCTCGGCCTGGACCAGCCCAAGCTGGCCGCGGTGATCCGCGACTATCTGCCGGTGATGGAGGGCTTCGACGCCGCGCACGTCGAGGAGATGCGCGGCATCGCCGAGGGCGCCGGCATCCCGTTCGAGGATGTGGTGCTGCTTAACGCGCGCAGCGAAGTCCTCAAGCTGGCGGCCAGCCCGGCGCTGCGCGAGCGCCTGCAGGCCGCCGGCGAAGTCGATGACGGCTGCACCGGCGTGGTCGTCATGCCGGGCGCCACCGCGCGCGGCCAGCTGCTGCACGCGCAGAATTGGGACTGGAAGCACGAGTGCGCGGAGACCGCGGTGGTGCTGCGCGTGCGCCGCGAGGACGGGCCGGACATCCTGACGTTCACCGAGGCCGGCGGCCTGGCCCGGTCGGGCCTGAACGCAGCCGGCATCGCGCTGACCGCCAACTTCCTGGAGTCCAACCTGGACTACCGCAAGGTCGGCGTGCCGCTGCCGCTCATCCGGCGCAAGATCCTCGAACAGGAGCACCTGGCGCTGGCCATGCGCGCGGCCTATGTGACGCGCAAGTCCGGCTCCAACAATATGATGGTCAGCCACGCGGGCGGCGTGGCGGTCAATTTCGAGTGCGCACCCGAAGAGACCTTTCTGCTGCATCCCAGCGGCGGCCTGCTGGTGCACGCCAACCATTGGCTCAGCCCCGTCGCGCTGGGCAAGTTGCGCGACACCGGCATTGCCTCCACGCCCGATACCCTGTATCGGGATACGCGCGTGCGCGAGCTGCTCGAGCCGCATCACGGCGCCATCGAGGTGGCGCACGTCAAGGCCGCCTTGCTGGACGATTTTGCCTCGCCCTGGTCGGTCTGCCGCCCGCCGAGGCTGAACCTGGCCAGCAATCTGAGCGCCACGGTCGCCACCGTCGTGATACAGCCGGCCGCGCGCCTCATGGAGGTCGCGGCGCTGCCCGCCGTATCCGCCGAGTTCACCGCTTACGGTTTTGCCGACTGAGCCGGCAAGGAGCAACGATGTCATATCCCCAATTGACCCGCCTGGCGGCCCGGCCCGAGGCCCTGGCCACCTTGGCCGGCGCGCGCTGCGTGGTGGCCTATACCGTGGATTTCGACGGCACCGGCAATGAGGTCGGCAAAGGCCTGGAGCCCTTCGGCATGTATTCGGCCGGCTGCTATTCGGCGCGCCGCGGCGTGCCGCGCCATCTGGACATGCTTGAGCGCCTGGACATCCCGGCGACCTTCTTCGTGCCCGGCTACGACGCCCAGTGCTCGCCGGAGGCGGTGCGCGCCATTCATGCCGATGGCCATGAAGTCGCCGCCCACGGCTATGTGCATGAAGGCACGCTGTATGAGCCGGCCGAAGAAACCCAGCGCCTGCGGCTGACGCATCGCATCTTGTCGGACCTGCTTGGGACGGCGCCGCGCGGCTGGCGCTCGCCGTCCGGGCAGAAGACCGGCGTGACGCTGCCGGTGCTGCACGAACTGGGCTATGAGTATGACAGCAGCGACAAGGACGCGGACCGTCCCTATCTGCTGGACCTGGGGCAGGGGCGCAGCATGGTCGAGATCCCCAACAATACCTACAGCCTGGACGATTTCCCGTTCTTCCACTTTTCCATGACGCCGGTGTCCGAAGTGCAGGCGCAGTGGCGCGACGAGTTCGACGAGCGTTATGCGCGCGGCGGTTTTTTCATGCTGACCGTGCATCCGCGCGCCGGCTGGGGCTCGGGCACGCCGAGACGTGTGCGCGCGGTCGAGGAGACCTTGCGCCATATCCAGCGTCACGAGGACGTGAAATTCGCCACGCTGAGCGAGATCCGGCGCTGGGTCGCCAGCGCCAGCGAGCAATTCGATGAGGTGCGAGTATGAGCGCGAAGCAAGGGCTTGCCGCCTGCCCGGTGATGGTGGGCATCAATGTCGACATCGACGCGGTGGACGCGGCCAACGCCGGCCAGGCCGGTTTGTTCGGCCGCTATTCCTATGGCCGCTACGGCGCGCGCGAAGGTATCTGGAACCTGTTCGAGGCGCTGGAGGACAACGGGGTGAAGGCCAGTTTCTTCGTCATTCCGCAAGACATGGAGCGGCATCCGCGGGTGCTGGCCGCCATTCTCGACGGCGGACACGAAGTGGCGGTGCGGGGCTGGGTGCGCGAGCGCGCCGGCGCCGCCGAGCAGCTCGATCAGCTGGCGCGCGACCGCGAGGCCCTGGCCCGGGTGACCGGCGTGCGCAGCCAGGGGTGGCGCTCGCTCAACGGCCTGGTGACGCAGGCCACGCTGCCGGCGCTGGCCCAGGCGGGCTATGCCTACGACAGCAGCGCCCAGGACGATGACAAGCCCTACGTCATGGGCCAGGGCGATGGCCCCACCCTGGTGGAGCTGCCGGTGTTCGATTATCTGAACGACAGCAATTTCTTTGCCCAGCGCCACAGCGACGCCCGCGCCGCCCAGGCTTGGCGCGAGGAGGCCGATGCCCAGTATTGCGCCGGAGGCTATGTCAACCTGACGCTGCATACCCGCGGCGACAGCGGTTCGGGGCGGTTGCCGCGCGCGCGCCGCGTGGGCGAGTTCTTGCGCGAGCTGGGCGCGCGCCCCGGCGTGGCCTTTTATCGCGCCGATGCGCTGGCCGCGGCCTGGCGCGCCGCCCATCCGGCCGCCGAGCCCTATCCGTCGATGCCCGCGCCGCTGCTCTGATGTTTCTTCGCTTGAAAAAACAACGGCTCCCTTTGGGAGCCGTTGTTCATTGCGGAGACGGTCAGCGGAATTGGAAGGGATTCCACCAGCTCTTGTCGTCCTTGAAGCCTTCGGTCTTGAACTTGCTGTTGGGGAAGTTCTTGTCCAGCACGCGCTCGGTGTCTTCCTTGAGCTGCTTCATCTCCAGCTTGTCGTAGGACAGCATCATGATGTAGAGCGCCTCTTCGGTGGCGGGCGCGCCTTCGAAGTCGGTGATGACGGTCTGGGCGCGGTTGATGGCCGCGATATAGGCGCCGCGCGTGTAGTAATAGCGCGCGACGTGGACTTCGTTCATGGCGATGGCGTTGACCAGCCAGGTCATGCGCTTTTCGGCATCCGGCGTGTACTTGCTTTGCGGATAGCGCTTGATCAGGTCATTGAAGGCGTCATAGGAGGCGCGCAGCCCCTTGGGATCGCGTTCGGCCGGGTCCTGGCCGGTGACATTGGTCATGAAGGCGCTGGCCGGCGTGAAATTGATCAGCCCCTTCAGGTAGAGCACGTAATCCGTGCCGGGATGGTTGGGATAGAGCTGCTGGAAACGATCGATGGCGGCCAGGGCCTGTTCGTTCTCGCCGTCTTTCCAGTTGACATAGGCCAGCTCGATCAAGGCCTGCTGGGCATAGGTGCCAAAGGGATAGCGGCTCTCGATGGCGGTCAGGCGATCGCGGGCTTCTTTCCAGTTGCCGGCCGCGACTTCCTGCTTGGCGTCGGCATAGAGCTGCTCGGCGCTCCAGCCGGCGGTCTTGTCGTACTTGTTGTCGGATGAGCCGCAACCGGAGACCAGGAGCACGGCGGCGAGCGCCAATGCAGCGCTCAGGGCCTTCCCGCGGCGGGAGGCGGGATTCATGGGAGCAGCGTTGCGGAGAATCACGAGAGTCGTTTCCTTGGTGTTAGCATGCTGGGCTGATTATATGATTTGTGCCATGTCCGATACAGCCGCCAGCGCCGAGCCGCTCTCCGACGACGAGCCTTTGGCGATTTTCATCCCTCCGGACATCCCCGCCGACCGCCTGGACAAGGTGCTGGCCGGCCTGATGCCCGGGCATTCGCGCAGCCGCCTGCAGGGCTGGATCGAAGCCGGCCACGTGCTGGTCAACGGCGCGCCGGCCAAGGTGCGCCAGCCGGTGGGGCCGGGCGACCAGCTGACGGTATGGGAGCAGCCCGCGCCCGAAAGTCTGGCATTTTCACCGGAACCGGTCGATTTTGAGGTGGTGGACGCCAGTTCGGACTGGATCGTCGTCAACAAGCCGGCCGGGCTGGTGACCCATCCCGGAGCCGGCAACTGGAGCGGCACCCTGCTCAATGGGCTGCTGTACCGCTACCCCGAACTGGCCCGGGTGGCGCGCGCCGGCATTGTTCACCGGTTGGACAAGGATACCTCGGGTCTCATGGTCGTGGCCCGCAACGAGCTGGCGCAGACCCATCTGGTGCGCCAATTGCAGGCGCGCAGCATGGGGCGAGAGTACATCGCCCTGGCGCATGGATGGCTGCGCGCGCCCGGCACGGTGGACCGGCCCATCGGCCGCGATGCCCGCGTGCCCGTGCGCATGAGCGTCGAGCGCCCCATCGCGCCCAAGCCGGCCGTCACCCATTACCGGCCCGCGCGCCAGGGCCAGGCCGGCGAAGAAAATGTAACCGAAGTGATCTGCCGCCTGGAAACCGGGCGCACCCACCAGATCCGGGTGCATCTGGCCAGCCTGGGGCATCCGCTGCTGGCCGACACGCTTTATGGCGGGCGGGCGCTGGCGGGCGCCACGCGCCAGATGCTGCACGCCCGGGCGCTGCACTTCGATGACCCGGGCGGGCGCGGCGAACTGGCTTTCGCGGCGGCCGTGCCGTCGGACATGCAAGACGTACAGGGAGCTGTGACATGGATCGCGTGATTGCCGGCCTGCCCGTGGTCAGCGGCCAGGACTGGCCTGGCGTGGCCTATTTCTGCACCACCCGCGAGGGCGGGGCGGGCGTGGCGCCGTTTGACACCTTCAACCTCGGCATCCGCGCCGGCGACCGCCCCGAGGCGGTGGCCGAGAACCGCCGCCGGCTGGCGGCCGCGCTGCCGGGCGAGCCGCGCTGGCTGCGGCAGGTGCACGCCAATGCCGTGCACGATGCCGATCTGCCGCCGCCGTCCGGCGAGATCGCCGCCGACGCGAGCGTCACCACCCGGCCGGGCCAGGTATTGGCCGTCCTGGTGGCGGATTGCCTGCCCGTGCTCATGGCCGACGAGGCCGGCCAGGTGCTGGGCGCCGCGCATGCCGGCTGGCGTGGCCTGTCCTCCGGCGTGCTGGAGAACACGCTGGAATTGATGCGCCGCAAAAAACCGGCCGCCGGCGGCTGGCGGGCCTGGGTGGGCCCGGGGATAGGGCCCGCCTTCTTCGAGGTGGGCGCCGACGTGCTCGAAGCTTTCGGCGCGCCGGGCGATGCCGAGGCGGCCGCCTGTTTCCGCCCGCATGCGCCCGGCAAATGGATGGCCGACCTGCCGGCGCTGGCCCGCCTGCGCCTGGAACGGGCCGGAGTGGCCCGGGTCGAACTGAGCGGTCTTTGCACCTATGGCGACAGGGCGCGCTTTTTCTCCTATCGCCGCGATCGCGAAACCGGCCGCATGGCCATGCTGGCCTGGTTGTCCGCCGTCTGATTTGATCCGCGTCAAGCCGCGCGAGCGGGCAGCCTGGGAAGCCGGGTTATGCTGGCCGGATTCAGCCTTGGATTACCCGCATTGACAGCCATTTTGCTGACATGCAACATCGAATCGCGCAGTTCCGATAACAAGGTGTCGAAGTGACCGCCCATCTTTCCGCCGCATGGCCTGTCCCGGTGAGCGTGGCGCCGGATGCTCTGGCAGAGATACAGGCCGAGTTTTCCCGAGAGTGGCTGCGCATTTGCGATGAGGCCCAGCGCGGCATATTGCCCGCGCCGGCCGACAAGCGCTTTGCGAGTCCGGCCTGGCTGGCCGACAAGCGTCATCTGCTGATGGCCCATGCCTACCTGCTGTCCGCCCGGGTGCTGCATCGCATGGTCGAGGCCGCCCAGGTGAGCGAGCAGCTGCGCAGCCGGCTGCGCTTTTCCATCATGCAATGGGTCGATGCGCTGTCGCCGGCCAATTTCCTGGCCTTCAATCCCGACGCCCAGCAGTCCATCGTCGAGACGGCCGGCCGCGCCTTGAACGCGGGCCTGGCCAATCTGATGGCCGACCTGCGCAAAGGCCGCATTACCCAGACCGACGAGAGCCAGTTCGAGATCGGCCGCAATGTGGCGATCACGCCCGGCGAGGTGGTCTACGAAAACCGTCTCATGCAGCTGATCCAGTATGCGCCGCAGACCGACCAGGTCTATGAACGGCCGCTGGTGGTGGTGCCGCCCAATATCAACAAGTACTACATCCTCGACCTGCAGCCCGAGAACTCCTTCGTGCGCCACGCGGTGCAGGCGGGGCACACGGTGTTCATCATTTCCTGGCGCAATCCGCTGGCCTCCGACCGTGATGGCGTGGACACCGCCGGCTGGAGCGAATATCTCGACGAGGCCGTGCTCAAGGCGCTGTCGGTGGCCGCGGACATCACGGGCCAGGAGCAGGTCAATGGCCTGGGCTTCTGCGTGGGCGGCACCATGCTGGCCGCGGCGCTGGCGCTGGCCGATGCGCGCGGCGACAAGCCCGTGGCCGCGCTGACGCTGCTGACCTCGCTGCTGGATTTCCATGACACGGGCGTGCTCAAGGTCTTCGTCGACGAGGGCCACGCGCTGCTGCGCGACCAGCAGCTCGGGCAGGGCGGGCTGATGCCCGCGCGCGACCTGGCCACCACTTTTTCCTTTCTGCGCCCCAACGAGCTGGTCTGGAACTACGTTGTCGCCAACTATCTCAAGGGCCAGACACCGCCGGCCTTCGACCTGTTGTTCTGGAACGCGGACAGCACCAACCTGCCCGGCCCGTTTTTCTCCTGGTATTTCCGCAATACCTATCTCGAGAACAACCTCAAGGTGCCGGGCGTGGCCCAGGCGGCCGGCACGCCGCTCGACCTGAGCCGCCTGACCATGCCGGCCTATATCTACGGTTCGCGCGAAGATCACATCGTGCCCTGGCAATCGGCCTATGCGAGCACCCAGTTGCTGCGCGGTCCCATGCGCTTCGTGCTGGGCGCCTCGGGCCATATTGCCGGGGTCGTCAATCCGCCCGCCAAGAAGCGCCGCAGCTTCTGGGCGGACGAATCAGGCGCGGCCCTGCCAGGCGATCCCAATGCCTGGCTGGCGCGCGCCGTGGAGCACCCCGGCAGCTGGTGGCCCGATTGGTCACAGTGGCTGGCCGGACGCGCAGGCAAGCAAGTCGCCGCGCGCCGCAGACTGGGCAGCAAAAAGTACGCGCCCATAGAACCGGCGCCCGGCAGGTACGTCAAAGTCAGGGCAGTCTGAAAGACAACCTATTTCATTCAAAGCTTGCGTCGAATCAGGAGGAAGTCAATATGAGCGGAAAACTGGCATACGTGACCGGCGGCATGGGCGGCATCGGAACCGCCATCTGCCAGCGCCTGGCCAAGGATGGCTTCCGTGTGGTGGCGGGCTGTGGGCCCAGCCGCAATTACCAGCAATGGCTGGATGAACAAGCCGCCCAGGGGTTCACCTTTCATGCCTCGGTCGGCAATGTCTCGGATTGGGAGTCCACGGTCCAGGCGTTCAACAAGATCAAGGCCGAGCTGGGCGAAGTGGACGTGCTCGTCAACAACGCCGGCATCACCCGCGACGGCTTGTTCCGCAAGATGACGGTCGATGATTGGCGCGCCGTGATCGACACCAACTTGAACAGCCTGTTCAACGTCACCAAGCAGGTCCTCGACGCCATGGTCGACCGCCAGTGGGGGCGCATCATCAATATCAGTTCGGTCAACGGCCAGAAGGGGCAGTTCGGCCAGACCAACTACTCCACCGCCAAGGCGGGCATCCATGGTTTCTCCATGGCGCTGGCCCAGGAGGTCGCCAGCAAGGGGGTCACCGTCAACACCATTTCTCCGGGCTATATCGGCACGGACATGGTGCGCGCCATCCGCCCCGACGTGCTGGAGAAGATCGTCGCCACCATTCCGGTGCGCCGTCTGGGCACGCCCGAGGAGATCGCTTCGATGTGCTCGTGGCTGGCTTCGGATGAATCAGGCTTCGCCACGGGCGCGGATTTCTCGCTCAATGGCGGCTTGCACATGGGTTGATAACCCGTTGAAGGGGCCGGGCGGGCTGACGCCAACCCGGCAAAGCACGTAAAATCGTTGAGAATTAAAGAGATCTCCCGATCTCGGGGACAGCCATGACGCAAGCTCAATCCGACGCTCCCCAGCGTCTGATCAAGAAGTATCCGAACCGCCGCTTGTACGACACGCAGACCAGCACCTACATCACGCTGGCCGACGTCAAGCAGCTGGTGCTCGCCAACGAAGACTTCCAGGTGGTCGACGCCAAGAGCGGCGAGGACCTCACGCGCAGCATCCTGCTGCAAATCATCCTCGAAGAAGAAAGCGGCGGCATGCCGATGTTCTCCTCGACCATGCTGTCGCAGATCATCCGCTTCTATGGGCATGCCATGCAGGGCATCATGGGCTCCTACCTGGAAAAGAACATCCAGGCCTTCATGGAGATCCAGCAGCGTATGGCGGAGCAGTCCAAGGGCCTGTATGGCAGCCAGTTCGGCCCGGAAGCCTGGACGCAGTTCATGAATGTGCAGACGCCCATGCTGCAAAAAATGATGAACAACTACATCGACCAGAGCAAGAATCTGTTCGTGCAGATGCAGGACCAGATGCAGGACCAGACGCGGGCCATGTTCGCCAACTTTCCCTTCCCGCCAGGGCAGGGCGGCGGGCGCAAATAAGCGCCTCTGAAAGCAGTCTGAAAGACGGCGTCCTATTGGGCGCCGTCTTGCTTTTTTGCCGGTCTGATACGGGGTTTATTAAGGTCGCTGTCAGCTTGTTGCCGCTACATTAATGAAAACAGTTCTTGTTTTTGTTTTGTGCAAGCTGATACTTACCCGAGGATAAACCCGATGTTGAAAAAAGCCTTCTGGCTGGCCGCGGCCGCGATGACTGTTTCCGGCGCCGCGATGGCCGCCGAGTATCCGATCGGCAAGCCGGTGGAAAAGGGCGGCATGGAGATCGGCGCGGTTTACCTGCAGCCCATCGAAATGGATCCCCCGGGCGTGATGCGTCCGGCCAAGGATTCCGACATCCACCTCGAGGCCGATATCCATGCCTTGGCCAACAATCCCACCGGTTTCCCGGAAGGCGAGTGGATGCCCTACCTGGTCGTGAATTTCGAACTCCAGAAGGTCGGCAGCCAGAACGTGCAAAAAGGCCATCTGATGCCCATGGTGGCCAATGACGGCCCGCACTACGGCGACAACGTCAAGCTGGAAGGCCCGGGCAAGTACAAGCTCAAGTACACCATCCAGCCGCCGACGGCCGACAAAATGTCGCACTTCGGCCGCCACGTCGACAAGGAAACCGGCGTGGGCCCGTGGTTCGAGCCCTTCGAACTCGAATATGAATTCGTCTATGCCGGCACCGGCAAGAAGGGCGGGTACTGATCGTGCGCGGCTTGTGGGCGTTCTTGCTGGCCTTGGTGTTGTGGGCGCCCGCGCATGCGGGCGAGATGCCGACATTTACGCTCACCTTCAAGCCTGACGGCACCTTCGAGCCTGCCCGGCTGGAGGTGCCGGCCGGCCGTTTCAAGATCGAGCTGATCAACGAGAGCAATGAGCCGGTGGAGTTCGAGTCGATTCCGCTGCGCAAGGAAAAGGTGCTGGGCCCAGGCGTGAAATCGTTTGTCGTCATCACGATTTCGCGGCCCGGCGAGTATCCCTTTTTCGACGATTTCCACCAGAACGTGAAAGGCACGCTGGTGGTCAAGCCCAAGGAATAACCGGGCCCTTATGGAACAGGTCGCATTCATCGTCTGGCGCGAAAGCGTCGAAGCCCTCCTCGTGGTGGGCATTCTTTATTCATGGCTGCGCGCGACGCCCGAGGGCCGGCGCGGTCTGCCCTATCTGTGGGGCGGCGTCGCCGCGGGCCTGGGCCTGGCGCTGATGCTGGCCCTGGTGCTGCTGGGCGTGTCCGAGTGGCTGAGCGACACCGGCCAGGAGTGGTTTCAGGCCGGCATGTCGCTGCTGGCCTGCGTGCTGGTCGTGCAAATGGTGGTCTGGATGAAGCGCCACGGCCGCACGCTCAAGCGCGAGCTTGAAGGCGGGGCTCGGCAGTCCGTCGCCAATGACAATTGGTGGGGCCTGCTGGTCCTGGTGATGATCGCGGTGGCGCGCGAAGGCAGCGAGACCGTGGTGTTTCTGTATGGCACGGTTTCGGCGGCCCAGGACGGCGGCAGCCCCGTCATGCTGGCCCTGGCCGGGGTAGGCGGCTTCCTGGTGGCGCTGCTGACCTTCTGGCTGCTGCAATTGGGCGGCAAGCTGATCACGTGGCGGCGGTTTTTCCGCATCACCGAAGTCCTCCTGCTGCTCTTGGCCGGCTCGCTCCTGATCGGCGGCCTGGATCACCTGATCTCGCTGGACGCGCTGCCCACGATCGTCGATCCCGTGTGGGATAGCGCCTGGCTGCTCGACGACAGCAGCGGGCTGGGCAAGATCCTGGCGGACTTCGCGGGTTACCGGGCCTATCCGGCATTGATTTCGGTGCTGGCCTGGCTGGTCTACTGGTTGGTGGTGTGGCTGCTTCTGCGCCGCACCGATGCGCAGGCCCAGGCCGCGCACGTGACGGCGCGCTGAGACAAAGGCAGCCGACGAGGTTTAACAATGGGTTCTGCGCTCGGGCGGGCAACCGCCCGCTTTGCCGATTTTCTTCGTGATCATGCCCCGCTGTTGCGCAAGCTGCAGTGGGGCATCGTCGCGATTTACGCCTTTCTTTTGATCGTGCCGGTCTTCCTGCCCTTGCCGGGCAATACGGCATCGGTCTTCAATAACCTGACCGTACTGGCGCAATTCGCCTTCTGGGGTATCTGGTGGCCCTTCGTGCTGGTGTCCATGCCCATCATGGGGCGCGCCTGGTGCGGCTGGTTCTGTCCGGAAGGCATGCTCACCGAATGGGCCAGCGAACGCGGCCAGGGGCGCGCCATCCCGAAATGGATGCGCTGGGGCGGCTGGCCCTTCGTGGCTTTCGCGCTGACCACCGTCTATGGCCAGTTGGTCAGCGTCTACCAATATCCGCTGGCGGTGCTGGCGGTGCTGGGCGGCTCCACCGCCGCGGCCATGATCGTCGGCTATCGCTACGGCCACAGCAAGCGGGTCTGGTGCAAATACCTCTGTCCGGTCAACGGGGTGTTCAACCTGCTCGCCAAGCTGGCTCCCTGGCATTACAAAGTCGACGAACAGGCCTGGCGCCATCCCGTGATCCGCATCGAGCCGGTCAACTGTGCGCCGCTGGTGCCCTTGCGCCACATGAAGGGCGCCGGCGACTGCCATATGTGCGGCCGTTGCAGCGGCTACCGCGGCGCGATCGCGCTTACGCCGCGCTCGCCCGAGCAGGAAATCGTCAACGTCGCCCGGGGCGATGGCTGGCAGACGGCCCTCATCTGTTTCGGCCTCATGGGCGTGGCCATCGGCGCCTTTCTCTGGAGCGCGAGCCCCTGGTTCGTGAGCTTCAAGCAATGGGCGGCGACCTGGCTGGTCGAGCGCGATATCACCTGGCCGCTGATCGACAGCGCGCCCTGGTTCATCCTGACGCATTATCCCGAAGTCAATGACAGCTTCTCCTGGCTGGACGGCGCCGGCATCCTGGCCTTCGTGGCCGGGGCCACGGTCTGCGTGGGCGGGGCGACCTTTGTCGGCCTCTGGCTGGCCGATCGCGTCAGCCCCCTGGCCCAGGCCGCCGGGCTGGCGGGCGTGCACAAGCTGGCGCAGGCCCTCATTCCTTCGGCCGGCATCGGCGTCTTCCTGGGCCTGTCGGCCACGACGGTGACGCTGCTGCAGCATGAGGGCGTGCGCACCGGCTGGGTGGCGCCTCTGCGGTTCACCCTGCTGACCCTGGCGGTGCTCTGGACGCTGCGCCTGGCCTGGCGCGTGCTGGGCCAGCGCCCCGCGGGCCTGGCGCGCCGCGTCCTGTCGTGGCTGCTGCTGGCCGCGGGCCTGGCGCCGTTCTGTCTGGCCTGGTGGCTGTTTTTCGCCGCCTGGTGAAAATCACGCGCGGCTGTATCTGTCGCGCGGCGGCGGCCAGCCGCTATATTGAGGCTTTCCCCGTGTTGGGGTTTTCCTTGCAGCGCCGCCGCCATGCCTGACTTTCGTTATCGTCTCGTCAATGTGTTCGCCGAATCCTTCTTCGGCGGCAATCCTCTCTGCGTCTTTGAAGACGCCCGCGGCATGCCCGTGGACGTCATGCGCGATCTGGCCTTGCAGTTCAATCTCTCCGAGACGACGTTTGTGCTGGAGCGCCCCGAGCCCGGCGTGGCCGATGTGCGCATCATGACGCCCACGCACGAAATGGCCTTCGCCGGCCATCCCTCCCTGGGCACGGCCCATGTGCTGCGCGAACTGGGCCTGGCGATCGAGGATACGGTCACCTTGTCGCTGGCCGCCGGGCGCGTGCCGGTTCGCGCCCGGGGCGATGTCTGGACCCTGGTGGCGCCTGCGGCGCAAGCGCCGCGCCTGCGGCCCGCCGAGGCCAGCCGGGCCGAGGTGGCGGCATTCCTGGGATTGTCGCCCGAGGACCTGGCCGGCGATCCGGTCTGGGTGGATACGGGCATCGAGCAATGTGTCGTGCCGCTGGCCTCGCCCGACGCCGTCAAGCGCGCCGCGCCCCACGATGCCCAGCGCTGGGGCCAAAGCCGCGACGGGCGGCGGGTGCTCTATGTCTTCGCCTTCGAGGGGCAGCGGCGCGAGGGCCGCGAGGTGGTGTGTGCGCGGTATTTCAGCGCCCGCGGCGCCGGGGTGGTCGAGGATCCCGGCACCGGCTCGGCCTGCGCCAATCTGGGCGGCTGGCTGCTGACGCAGGGGCGCGATGTCCCGGGCGGCGTGCTGGTGGAGCAGGGCGACCTGGTGCGCCGGCCTTGCCGTCTTTTCCTTGATGTGGGCCCGGACCAGCAGATCCGGGTCGGCGGGCGGGTGATCACCGTGGGCGAGGGCGTGGTCCGCCTGCCTTGAGGTCCGCGCCATAAAAAACCCGGGCTGCGTGGAGCCCGGGAAATCCGGCGATCAATCATGCGACTGATGCGCGGCGCTTACTTGGCCTTGGCGGGGTCGACCTTCACATTGTTGTTGACCTGCTTGACGCCTTCGACGCCTCGGGTCACGACGGCGGCCTTGTCGGCCTGGGCGGCCGTGCCCACGGTGCCGGTCAGGGTGACCACGCCATTATTGGTTTCCACCGCGACATCCAGCGCGCTCAGGTCCTTGTCGGCGACCAGGGCGGCCTTGACCTTGCCCGTGATGGCGGCGTCGCTGGCGTACTCACCCACCGATTGCTTGGGCTTGCCGTCGGCGGCATGGGCCAGGGTGGCGAATGCCGCGGTCGTGCCCAGGGCGATGGCTGCGAACAGTTGACGAGTTTTCATGGTCGTTCTCCCTATGGTTGTGTGGCTCGGGGACGCTCGATCTTTAGCGCCGCGGCGGGAGGCCGCATATCCGGGTGCTATTTCTTTCTTAGTGTGCCGCTGAGGATGGACAGCAGCGCGAGCACCAGGAAGACAAAGAACAGGATCTTGGCGATACCGGCGGCGCCGGCGGCGATGCCGCCGAAGCCCAGTACCGCGGCGATGATGGCGATCACGAAGAAAACAGCCGCGTAGTACAGCATGATGATTCTCCTCGCAGGGTTGACGCTGGGCCGCGGTCAGTTCAGCGGTTTTTGTCGAAGAACTCGCGAACTTCCTTTTGCGCTTCTTCGCGCGTCTTGCCATAGCGTTCCTGGATCAGGCCCGCCAGGCGTTCGGCGTTGCCTTCGCTGCGGGTGAGCTCGTCGTCGGTGAGTTCGCCCCAGGCCGCCTTGGCCTTGCCGCTGAGTTGCTTCCACTTGCCCGCAATGATGTCGTTGTTCATCTCGCCTCCTTGCGTTGCTGTTGGGAAGATCGCCTGGCCGGGCGATGCTTCCGGGTGGCCGATCGGCATGGGTCTACCCTAAGAGCCGGGCGCGGAGGGTGTCAAACTTGGCTGTGGGCGAATGTAACGGACACCCAAAGCTCGTGGTCGGCGGTGTCCACGGGGCGGTTTTCAGAGGGAGGGGCGAGGCTGCGGGCGGAGAAGCCGGCGCTCGCGCCCCGGGGGCGGGGAGGGCGCGGGCTTGTTACATTGCGGACAAGTTTTGAGCCGCTTTGAGCCGGCGTGGTAACGAGATGTGGTTTCAGAGCATGCGCCGCAGGGTGTCGTCCCGCTTCACATAGTGATGCCACAGCGCGGCCAGGGCGTGCAGGCCGATCACGAAGTAGAACAGGTTGCCGATGAGCTCGTGGGCTTCTTTGACCAGCGGCCGCCATTCGGGATTGGGTCCGGCGATGCGGAAGCTCCAGTCCAGGCCGATCAGGGTCACGGGGCGATCGGCCAGGTTCAGCGTCAGCATGCCCAGCAGGGGCTGCGCCAGGATGAAGATGTAGAGCGCCAGGTGAGCCAGCCGCGCCAGGATGGACAGCAGCACGGATTCGTTCAGGTCGGCGGGCGGCTCGTGGCGGGCCCGCCAGCCCACGCGCACCAGCGCCACCAGGAGCACCAGGGCGCCGGCCCATTCGTGTATGCCGGTCCAGAAGGGCCGGCCGGGGTCGCCCTTGGGGCCCCGGATCTCGATCGCCAGATAGGCCAGGGCGACCAGCACGGCGGTAATCCAATGCAGGGCGACGGCGCCCCGTGTATAGCGTTGGACGGCGATTGACTCGGACATCGGCAGGGTTCCATGGCTGATAGAGCCCCTATCGTAGGGGATGTCAGCTGTCTATTTGCTTGATGCGAGTCAATTCCCTGGTTTTGCCGGGGAATTGCCGTTCAGGCGGCCCGGGCGCGGGCCAGGCCCGCGCCCGCGTGGTTCAGCGTTTCTCGGCCACGCGCTGGGCGATATGCGCCAGGGCTTCCTCGACCTGGTCCACCAGGATCAGGCAGAGGTCTCCGGGCGCCAGACGGGCCAGCGCGCGATCGATGGCAATGAACTCGCCCCGGATCTCTTCGATGTGGGAGGCCCGCTTGGCCTGGACCAGGCCCTGGCGCAGCAAGGCGATGACTTCGCCGTCTTCGCGTCCGCGCTGGCATTGGTCTTCGTAGAGCAGCACGTCGTCGAAGTGGTCGCCGAGGATTTCGGTCTGCTGGCGCAGATCTTCGTCGCGCCGGTCGCCCGCGCCGCTGATGACGACGCTGCGCCGCTTTGCGGGCAGCGCGTCCACGGCCTGGACCAGGGCCAGGATGGCGTCCGGGTTGTGGCCGTAGTCGGCGATCAGGGTGGCGCCGCCGTAGTCGAACACATTGAAGCGGCCGGGGGCGGTCTGCGCGTCGTTGACGAAGGAAGCCAGCGCCTGGCGGATGACCTGCCAGTCCATGCCCAGCGCCCAGGCGGCGCCCACGCAGGCCATGGCGTTCTCGACCTGGAAGGTGATGACGCCGTTGCGCGTGAGCGGGATCTGGGCCAGCGGGATGCTCACTTCCGTGCTGCCTTCGGCGGCCACGATGCTGTCGCCGTCGCGGTAGACCACGCGCTTGCCCTGGGCGCGGTGCGTGGCCATGACGGGGTGGTTGCGGTCCTGGGCGAAGTAGGTGACCTCGCCCGGGCAGGCGCTGGCCATCTCGGCCACATGGGTGTCGGCCGCGTTCAGGACGGCCATGCCCTTGCTGCGCACGTACTGCACGATCACGCGCTTGACCACGGCCAGGTCTTCGACGGTGCTGATATAGCCCAGGCCGAGGTGGTCGCCCATGCCGATATTGGTGACGATGGCCACGTCGCAGCGGTCAAAAGCCAGGCCTTCGCGCAGGATGCCGCCACGGGCGGTTTCGAAGACGGCGGCGTCCACATCGGGATGCAGCAGAATGCGGCGCGCGCTGCGCGGGCCGCTGCAATCGCCGGTGTCGATGCGGCGCTTGCCGACATAGACGCCGTCGGAATTGGTCATGCCCACGCGCTTGCCGCCGCAGGCCAGTATGTGGGCCGACAGGCGCACGGTAGTGGTCTTGCCGTTGGTGCCGGCCACCGCGATGACCGGAATGCGCGCGTCATCGCCCTCGGCGAACATCTGGTTGATGATGGCTTCGCCGACGGCGCGGCCTTTGCCGAACGATGGGTTCAGGTGCATGCGCAGGCCGGGCGCGGCGTTGACTTCGACCACGCCGCCGTGCTGGTCTTCGAGCGGCAGGTGGACCGTCTCGGCCACGACGTCCACGCCGCAGATGTCCAGGCCTATCATGCGCGCGGCCGTGACGGCGCGCGCGGCCAGCTCGGGATGCACTTCGTCGGTGACGTCGGTGGCCGAGCCGCCGGTGCTCAGGTTGGCGTTGTTGCGCAACACCACCAGCGTGCCGGCCGGCGGGACGGAGTCCGGCGTATAGCCTTGCTTGTGCAGCACGCCCTGGGCGATGTCGTCCAGGCGGATCTTGGTCAGGGCGGTGGCATGGCCGTCGCCGCGCAGCGGGTCGGCGTTGACCTGGGTCACCAGCTCGCGGATCGTGTGCACGCCGTCGCCGGTGACTTGCGGCGGGTCGCGGCGCGAGGCCGCCACCAGGGTGTTGCCCACGACCAGCAGGCGGAAATCATGGCCGGGGATGTAGCGTTCGACAATGACTTCGGAACTGATCTGGGAGGCCGCCTCGTAGGCGGCCAGCACGCGCTCGCGGGTCTCGATATTGACCGCCACGCCGCGCCCCTGGCTGCCATCGCGCGGCTTGACCACCACTGGGCCGCCCAGTTCCTGGGCGGCCTCCCAGGCGGCTTCGGCGTCGTCCACCGAGCGGCCCAGCGGCACCGGCACGCCCGCGGCGTCCAGCAGCATCTTGGTCAGGTCTTTGTCCTGGGCGATCGATTCGGCGATGGCGCTGGTGTGGTCGGTTTCGGCGGCCTGGATGCGGCGCTGGCGGCTGCCCCAGCCGAACTGCACCATGCTGCCTTGCGTCAGCCGATGGAAAGGAATGCCGCGCGCGACCGCGGCGTTGACGATGGAGCCCGTGGACGGCCCGAGGCGCAGGTCTTCGTCGAGCTCGCGCAGACGCGCCAGCGCCTGGGGCAGGTCAAAGGGCTGGTCTTGCAGCGCGGCATCGATCAGGGCCTGGGCCAGTTCCATGGCCAGCCGGCCCACTTCTTCTTCGCTGTACTCGACCACGACCTGGAAGACGCCGGGCTCGACGGTGGGCGAGGTGCGGCCGAAGGTGACGGGACAGCCGGCATGCGCCTGCAAGGCCAGCGCGGTGACCTGCAGCACATGCGCCATCGATACGGCATCGCTATGGCCTTCCGGCCGCAGCAGCCCGATCTGGGGAAAGCGCGCGCGCAGCCTGGCTTCGAAGTCAGGCATGTCGTCGATCGAGCATTCGGTGTCGGCGCAGGCCGCGATGGCCTCGATGGCGGTATTGCGGCTCCAGAGATTGGGGCCTCGCAGAGCGCGGATTCGGGAGACTTCCATGGCAGGCTTTCCTGTCGTCCAAGCGCGCCGCCCGGGGGCGGCGCCAGCAGTGTGTTTGTCGGTCGTTGTTATTGTTGAATCCAGCGGCGCACCAGGTCGATGGTGGGGCCGGAGAAAGCTTCATCGGATTGCAGCAGGATGAAATCGTCGCTGGCGCGGCCGTCGAGCACATGCTGGATGGCCCGCGCGTGGTCGGGCTCGTCCAGGATTTGCACCGGCCGCCCGCTGTCCTCCAGGCCCTGGCGCAGCAGCGCGCGCGCCTGGCCCGCCGGACGGCGGCTTTTCACGGTGGCGTCGTCATAAAGCACCACGAGATCGAAGAGCTGGCCCAGCAGCCGGCCTTGTTCGACCAGGTCGGCGTCGCGCCGGTCGGCGCCGGCCGAGTACACGGCCACGCGGCGCTTGGCGGGGAAGCGGCGCACCGCCGCCGACAGAGCGCGCAGACCCGGCACGTTGTGCACATCGTCGACCACGACGGTGACGGCGTCGCGCTGGAACAGCGTGAATTGCCAAGGGGCGTCGGCCTGGTCGATGTCAAAGGTCTCGATGCCCGCGCGGATGAGCTCGACCGGAATGTCCAGGGCCCAGGCGGCCGCCACGGCGGCCAGCACGTTTTCGGTCTGGAAGTCCACGCGCGCGCCATGGGTGAGCGGCACGGCGGCGATGTCGGCGAGCTTTTCCTCGTGGTCGCCGCGCGCCAGCACGATCTGGCCGTCGCGGATGAAGACCGCGCGCTTGCCCTCGGCGCGATGCCGGACCAGGGGCGGCAGCTGCGGATCAATGCCGAAGAAGAGCACTTCGCCATCGCAGAGTTCGGCCATTTCGACCACGCGCGGATCGCGCGCGTTGAGCACGGCCGCGCCCGTGGGCAGCACGACATCGACCTGGGTGCGGAAGACGGTAAACAGGCGCTCGGTCTCGTTGATGTCGAAGTCACCCAGGTGGTCGCCGTCGTCGATATTGGTCACCACGCCCACCTGGCAGCGATCGTAGGCCAGGCCCTGGCCCAGGATCACGCCGCTGTCATTCTCGATGACCGCGGCTTCGACATTGCGGTTCATCAGCACGCGGCGGCCGGCGGTCCAGTTGGCGCAATCGCCTTTTTGCACCAGGCGCTTGTTCAGGTAGAGGCCTTCGCTGCAGGCCAGGCCGGTCTGCTTGCCCGACAGATGCAGCAGGCGGCTGATGAGGCGGGCGACCACGGTCTTGCCATTGGTGCCGGTCACGCCGACGATGGGGATGCGGCCGTCCTCGCCTTCCGGGAAGAGATGATCGACGATGGCGCGTCCGACCGGACGCGGCGTGCCGTCGGCCGGCTTCAGGTGCATCAGCAGGCCGGGGCCGGCATTGACCTCGACGATGGCGCCGCGCTGTTCTTCCAGGGGACGCGAGATGTCTTCGGCCACGAGGTCCACGCCGGCGATGTCCAGGCCCACGGCGCGGGCGGCCAGGGCGACCAGTTCGGCGGTCTCCGGGTGGACGCGGTCGGTCACGTCAAAGGCGACGTTGCCGCTGCGCTGGATCAGCACGCGGCGGCCGGCGGCCGGCACGGCCTCGGCCGACAGCCCCTGGCGGGCGATTTCCAGGCGCGCGGCCGAATCCAGGCGCACCGGGTTCAGCGGGTGGTCTTCGGTGCGGCCGCGGCGCGGGTCGGTGTTGATCTGGCTGTCGATGAGATCCTCCACGGTGGAGACCCCGTCGCCGGTAATCCAGGCGGGTTCGCCGGCGGCGGCGGCCACCAGGCGATCGCCGACCACCAGCAGGCGGTGCTCGTTGCCGGGCACGAAGCGCTCGACGATGACGCCGCTGCCCTCGTCGACCGCCACGGCATAGGCCGACTCGACCTCCTGGCGGGTGGACAGATTGGTGAAGACCCCCCGGCCGTGGTTGCCGTCATAGGGCTTGACCACCACGGGCAGGCCGATGCGTTCGGCGGCCTCCCAGGCCTGCTCGATGCTGTCGACCAGATGCCCCTCGGGCACGGGCACGCCGCAGGTCTCCAGGATGGTCTTGGTCAGGTCTTTGTCGCGCGAAATGCCTTCGGCGATGGCGCTGGTGCGGTCGGTCTCGGCCGTCCAGATGCGCCGCTGGCGGGCGCCATAGCCGAACTGGACCAGATTGCCTTCGAACAGCCGGGTATAGGCGATGTCGCGGTCGTCGGCGGCGTCCACGATGCAGGCCGTGCTGGGGCCCAGGCAGTGGCGGTCCACCAGCCGGCGCAGGTCGGACACGGCTTCGTCCACGTCGAAGGGCCGGTCTTCGATGGCGGCCATGACCAGATCGCGGGCCGTCGACAGGGCGGCCCGGGTGACGACCTCATGCCAGGCGCGCACGACGACCTTGTAGACACCCACCGTGGAAGTCTCGCGCGCCTTGCCAAAACCGCCGGGCAGGCCGGCCAGGTTTTGCAGTTCCAGCGTCACATGCTCCAGGATATGCGCCGGCCAGGTGCCTTCGCGCAAACGCTGCAGGAAGCCGCCGCGCACGCCCGGGCTGCAGCGATGCTCGATCAGGGAGGGCAGCCAGGCGGTCAGGCGTTCGTAGAAACCCGGAATGACATTGGACGGGCACTCCTCCAGCGCGCCGATGTCGACCCAAGCCTCCAGAACCGGGCGGTAGGTCCAAATATTCGGGCCGCGCAAAGCCACGACATCGAGAAATTCAATGTCCTTCTTTTTCATGATTCGTTCTTAGGTTATAGCGCTTGGCTGGCGCAGGGGGCCCGGATCGCGAGCAGGTCCGGGGGGCGCACGGAGAAGACGAAGGGCCAAGCGGGATTGGGCGGGGGGATTTCCTACGGTGGAAAATATGAAAACCGGCTGCTACTATACGCCGCCTTTTGGGCCATATAAACTCGCGCTGTTGTAAGGAACGGACAGGTGTTCCGCCCGGGAAAGGGCGGGATGCCGCCAAGGCGGGTCGAAGCGTGGCTCGAAGCGCGTTCTGATGAAAAAACACGATCCTAAATCCGGCGCTCTGGGGCGCGAGTTACCCGCCAGGTGGCAAACCGACGTCGACGCTCAGTTGGCCGCCGGCGAGACCCTGTTGGGCTGGCTTGAGACCGATCTTGACGCACGTCTGTGCTTTCGTCCAGGCCTGGTGCTGGTGACGGACCGTCGTTTGCTCGCCCATGCGCCGGAAGACGGCCAATGGCGCGATTTTCCTTATGCGCCGGGCCAGCGCCTCGCCCTGCAGGACCACGCTGGCGCGGTATGCCTGGAACTGGACAACGGCCAGGAGCGCCTGGCGCAATGGCGCTTCACGCTGGGCCGCAACCCCGCCGCGCTCAAGCTGCTGACGGCCTTCGAGGGCCAGCAGGCCTTGCGGCTGTCCGGTGCTGCGGTGCAGCAAAAACAGGCGGCGGTCTGCCCGACCTGCCAGAACCCCATCCCCGAAGGGCAGGACGATTGCCCGGTCTGCGACGAGGAGGTGCAGCCTTCCTCGACTTGGGCGCTGCTGCGCCTGTGGCGTTTCGCGCGGCCCTATCAATTCGCCCTGATCAGCGGCTTTGTCCTGACGCTGCTGGCCACGGCCGCCACGCTGGTGCCGCCGTATCTGACCATGCCCCTCATGGACGAGGTGCTCATACCCTTCCAGAACGGCGAGGTCATCGACTACAGCAAGGTCCGCCTCTACCTGGGCGGGCTGCTGGCGTCCGCCCTGGTGGCCTGGGGCCTGGGCTGGGCGCGCACCTATATCCTGGCCTGGGTGAGCGAGCGCATCGGCGCCGACTTGCGCACCACCACCTATGCGCATCTGCAGACCCTGTCGCTGGAGTATTTCGGCGGCAAGCGCACCGGCGACCTGATGGCGCGCATCGGCAGCGAGAGCGACCGCATCTGCGTCTTTATGTCGCTGCATCTGCTGGATTTCGCCACCGACGTGCTGATGATCGCCATGACGGCGGTCATCCTGTTCTCGATCAATCCCTGGCTGGCCCTGGTCACGCTGCTGCCCTTGCCCTTCATCATGTGGATGATCCATGTGGTGCGCGACCGGCTGCGCCATGGCTTCGAGAAAGTCGACCGCATCTGGGGCGAGATCACCAACGTGCTGGCCGACACCATTCCGGGCATCCGGGTGGTCAAGGCCTTTGCCCAGGAAAAGCGCGAGGTGCAGCGTTTTCGCGAGGCCAACAACCGCAACCTGGAGGTCAACGACCGGGTCAATACCGTCTGGTCGCTGTTCTCGCCCACCGTCACGCTGCTGACCGAAATCGGCTTGCTGGTCGTCTGGATCTTCGGCATCTGGCAGGTATCGCAGAAACAGATCACGGTGGGCGTGCTGGCGGCCTTCCTGGCCTATATCGGGCGCTTCTATACTCGCCTGGATTCCATGAGCCGCATCGTCTCGGTGACGCAGAAGGCGGCCGCCGGCGCCAAGCGCATCTTCGACATCCTCGACCATGTCTCCAGCGTGCCGGAGCCCCAGAAGCCGGTGGCGCTGCCCCAGGTGCAGGGGCGCATCGAGCTGCGCGATGTCGGTTTCCGCTACGGCAACCGCTCGGTCATCCGCGGCATGAACCTGGCCATCGCGCCGGGGGAGATGATAGGCCTGGTCGGCCACAGCGGCTCGGGCAAGAGCACCCTCATCAACCTGATCTGCCGCTTTTATGATGTCTCCGAAGGCGCCATTCTTGTCGACGGCATCGATATCCGGTCGCTGCGCGTGGCCGACTACCGGCGCAACATCGGGCTGGTGCTGCAGGAGCCCTTCCTCTTTTTCGGCACCATTGCCGAGAACATCGCCTACGGCAAGCCGGACGCCAGCCGCGAGGAAATCATCGCCGCGGCGCGCGCGGCCCATGCGCATGAGTTCATCCTGCGCCTGCCGCACGGCTACGACTCGCTGGTCGGCGAGCGCGGGCAGGCCCTGTCCGGCGGCGAGCGCCAGCGCATCTCGATCGCCCGCGCCTTGCTGATCGATCCGCGCATCCTCATCCTCGACGAAGCCACCTCGTCGGTGGACACCACCACCGAGAAAGAAATCCAGAAAGCCCTGGACAATCTCGTGCGTGGCCGCACCACGCTGGCCATCGCGCACCGCCTGAGCACGCTGCGCCGCGCCGATCGCCTGGTCGTGCTGGACCGGGGCCGCATCGTCGAGGAAGGCACGCATGAAGTCCTGATGGCCGCCGAAGGGGCTTATTACAAGCTCTACCAGGCCCAGGCCCGCAACAACGAGAACGAGGCCGGCGATGGCGACATCGCCGCGGTGGCATGACGGGGCGCGCCTTGGGTGTGGACTTCCAGCTGCGGCGCAACGCCATGGGCAAGCTGGTGCTGACTTTCAATGGGCAGACGCACGAGGGGGTGATGCCCGTGCGGGCCTTCCCGATCAGCGCCCCGGCCGGCGGCCTGTCGCTGGTCACCGGCGACGGACGCGAGGTGCTCTGGCTGGACAGCCTGGACAGCGCGCCGGCCGCCGCGCGCGCCCTTATCGAAGAGGATCTGGCCGGGCGCGAGTTCATGCCCGAGATACGGCGCATTGCCTCGGTGTCGACCTATGCCACGCCGTCGACCTGGCAGGTCGAGACCGACCGGGGCGATACGCACTTTGTGCTGCGGGGCGAAGAAGATATCCGCCGCCTGGCCGGCCAGACCTTGCTGATCTCCGACAGCCATGGCATCCACTACCTGATCCGCGACGCGCTGGCGCTGGATCGCCATAGCCGCAAGATCCTCGACCGCTTTCTCTAGGCGCCGCGCCGCAAGGGCGTATGGCGCGCCAGCTCGTCGAGATATTCGTTCACGGCCTGGGTTTCGCGGCCCAGGAAGTCGTCGATGGCCGCGGCAAAGCGCGGGTCGGCAATCCAGTGGGCCGACCAGGTAGGGGTGGGCATCAGGCCGCGCGCCATCTTGTGCTCGCCCTGGGCGCCGCCCTCGAAGTTGGCCAGCCCTTGCGCGATGCAGTACTCGATGGCCTGCATATAGCAGGTTTCGAAATGCAGGCCGGGCAGAAACTCCAGGGTGCCCCAATAGCGACCGTACAACGTGTCGCCGCCGCGCAGATTCAGCGCGCAGGCCAGCGGCTGCCCGCGGCGTTCGGCCAGCACCAGCACCAGGCTGTCGGGCTGGGTGGCCAGCAGGCGCTCGAAGAATCCCCGCGTCAGATAGGGCGGGTTTCCATGTTCCAGATAGGTGCGCTCATAGCAGGCATAGAAAAACGCCAGTTCGGCCGCGCCGATTTCGCGCCCGCGCAAATGCCGGAAGCGCACCTCCTGGGCCTGGACCTTTTTGCGGTCTTGGCGCAGCTTCTTGCGCTTGTCATGATTGAAGCCCGCCAGAAAGGACTCGAAGTCGGCGTAGCCGGCATTGCGCCAATGGAATTGCACGCCTTCGCGCACCAGACAGCCGGCCCGGCGCAGGGTGTCGATGTCCGCCATGGAGGCAAACAGGATGTGCAGCGAAGACAGCTTGAGCGCCGAAGCCAGTTCGACCAGCCCGCGGGCAAGATGGTTGCGGGCCTCGCCGTCGGCGGCCAGCAGGCGCGGACCGCCGACCGGCGTGAAGGGCACGGCGGCCAGCAGCTTGGGGTAGTAGCGCAGGCCATGGCGCTCGAAGGCGTCGGCCCAGGCGTGGTCAAAGACGTATTCGCCGCGCGAGTGCGTCTTGAGATAGAGCGGCACCGCGCCGGCAAGCTGTTCGCCCCGGTGCAGGGTCAGGAAGAACGGTGTCCAGCCCGTGCGGGGGCTGGCGCAGCCGGTCTCGTGCAAGGCCGAAAAATAGGCATGCGACAGCGTCGGGCGGCCGCCGGCCAGCCGGTCCCATTGGCGGGGATCCAGGCTGGCCAGGGGCGTGTCGACCTGCAGGCGGTAAGCGTCGTCCATGGCGCAATGATAAAGTCCCGGCGGGCGCGCGGACATTGATGACGGGAGCAGCATGCGAGAACAGGCGGACAGCCTCAGGGCCCAGGCGATGGCGGCATTGGCCGTCCCGTCCTGGCAGGACAAACTGGCGGCGGTGGCGGCGCTGGACGATCACGCGACCGTGGGCGCGGATTGCGCGCTCGCGCCGCCGGACGGCCTGCCGGGGCGTCCGGCACGGCCCGAGCTGGTGCCGCCCGCGCGGGTCCGCCAGCGCTCCGTGCAGACCGAAGCGGGGCGGGCGGCGCTGCTGCACGCGCTGGCCCACATCGAATTCAATGCCATCAACCTCGCCTTGGATGCGATCTGGCGCTTTTCCGGGCTGCCGGACCTTTTTTACCGCGACTGGCTCAAGGTGGCCCGCGAAGAGGCCTATCATTTCGACTTGCTCAACCGCCATCTGGGGCGGCTGGGGCATGGCTATGGCGATTTCCCGGCCCATAACGGGCTCTGGGAAATGGCCGAGAAGACCCGTGACGACCTGCTGGCGCGGCTGGCCCTGGTGCCGCGCACCCTGGAGGCGCGCGGCCTGGACGCCTCGCCGCTGATCCGCGACAAGCTGGCCCAGGCGGGGGACGCCGAAGGCGCGGCCATTCTGGACATCATTCTGCGCGACGAGATCGGCCATGTGGCGATTGGCAACCGCTGGTATCGCCATTTTTGCGCCCTGCAGGGGCGCGATCCGCTAAGCACCTATGCCGAGCTGGCGCGCCACTATGGCGCGCCCAGGCTGCGCGGGCCCTTCAATCTCCAGGCGCGGCGCGAGGCCGGCTTTGACGAGGCCGAGCTCGACGCCCTGCAGCGGCAAGCCCCGGATGCATAGCCGGCGGTAGCGGCGGCGTTTAGAATGCCCGCATGAAGACGCTTCCCATCCTGCTTGCCGCGGCCGCCGTGCTGGCCGCCGGCCCCGCCCATGCCGAGCCCACCGCCGCCGAGCTGGCGGCCTATCGCCAATGCCTGGCCGATCTGCGCGCCAAGGCGCCGGAAGCGGGCGTGGCCTCCAAGAACTACGACCTCTGCACCGAGGGCCTGCAGCCCGATATGGATGTGATCGGCCTGCTCGATGCCCAGCCGGAGTTCAAGACGCCGATCTGGGACTATATGGCCGGCCTGGTCGATGCCGAGCGCATCGATGACGGGCGCCAGGGGCTGGCGCAATGGGGCCAGGAGCTGGCGCGTGTCCAGGAGCAGTATGGCGTCGATCCGGCCACGGTCGTGGCCGTGTGGGGCGTGGAAAGCAATTTTGGCAAGAACCTGGGCGGACGGCCGCTGCTGACGTCCTTGTCGACCCTGAGCTGCTTCGGGCGGCGGCAGGCGTATTTCCGCGGGGAGTTCCTGGCCACCTTGCGCATCGTCCAGGACGAGCATGTGGCCATCGACCGCCTGAAAGGTTCCTGGGCGGGGGCTTTCGGCCAGACCCAGTTCATGCCCTCGACTTATCTGCGCTTGGCCGTGGATTTTGACGGCGACGGCCGCCGCGACCTGATCGACAGCGTGCCCGACGCCCTGGCCTCGACGGCCAATTTCCTCAAGCGCGCCGGCTGGAACAATGCCTTGCCCTGGGGCTTCGAGGTGAGCCTGCCGGAGGGCATGGACACCTCATCGGCCGGGCGGCGCAATAAACAGCCCATGTCGGCCTGGGCCGCCCGCGGCATCAAGCGCGCCGATGGCAAGCCGCTGCCGGCCGGCGACATGCCGGCCGGGCTGCTGCTGCCGGCCGGGCCGCAGGGCCCGGCCTTTCTCGTGACCCGCAATTTCGACGCGCTTTATTCCTATAACGCCGCCGAAAGCTATGCCCTGGCGATCGCCCACCTGTCGGATCGCCTGCGCGGCGGCCTGCCTTTCGCGCGCGCCTGGCCCACCGAGGATCCGGGCCTTTCGCGGGCCGAGCGCAAGGAAATCCAGGAGCTGCTGGTGGCCCGCGGCTATGACATCGGCACGCCCGACGGCGTCATCGGCGCGCGCACCCGCCAGGCCCTGCAGGCGGTGCAGCGGGAGCTGGGGCTGCCGGATGACGGCCGCGCCGGCTAGAAGACGCTGCGCGCCTTGCGCGCCAAGCCCTAACCACTGGTTGCAAACCGGCCGGCGCGGCCGGCCGGTCCTGCCCCTATACTGGCCTTCCCCACAAGCCTGAAGGAGTGCGCGATGAGTCTCCTGGATACCTTGTCTTCCCTGGCCGGCGGCGACGACAACAACCGCGGCGGCGCCGCCTCGCTCGTCCCCGCGCTGATCGAGATGGTCGGCAAATACCCGGGCGGCCTGTCCGGCCTGCTGCAGCAGCTGCAGCAAGGCGGTCTGGGCGCCATCGTGGCTTCCTGGCTGGGTTCCGGCCCCAATCAATCGGTTTCGCCCGACCAACTGGGTTCGGCGCTGGGCCCGGGCATGGTCAATGACCTGGCCGAGCGCACCGGTCAGGATCACAACGCCGTGCTCGAAGGCCTGAGCGCCATCCTGCCCAAGCTTGTGGACCAGGCCTCGCCGCAGGGCTCGATCGAGCCGGACCAGGGTCTGGACGCCAGCAAGCTGCTGGGTTCGCTGGCCGGCCTGCTGGGCGGGCGCGGCCAGACGGGCTAGCCAGCCCCGCGCGAGCCGGCGAGGGCGCTTAACGCAATATCAGCACCGGCGCGGGCGCATGATGCAGCAGCGCGGTCGTGGTGCTGCCCAGCACCCATTGCCGGATGCGGGAGTGCCCGTAGGCCCCCATGATCAGCAGATCCGCCTGGTGTTCGCGCGCGTAGGCCGTCAGCGCCGGGACGACTTCGCCTGGCAGTACGGCCGTGCGCGGCGAGAAGCCCGCCTGGGACAGGGCGGCGGCGGCCTCGTCCAGGCCGTCGCCCTTGCCGACGGTGACAAGGTCGCAGCTCAGGCCGGTCAGCAAGGGGCTGCGGCAAACCATGTCCACGGTATGGCGGGCGGTCGGGCTGCCGTCGAAAGCGATCAGGAAGTGCTTGGGCGCCCGGTAATTGCCCTGGGTGACCAGCACGGGGCGGCGCAAGGCCCGCACCGAGGCTTCCAGGTGCGGATCGGGCAGCAGGCGCGAGGGCGGCCGGCCGTCGGGATCGCGGCCCAGCACGAAGAGCCGGGTATCGGGCTCGACCTCCAGCAGGATATCGACCAGGGCGCCACGGCGCTGGCTGCCATCGACCCGCTGGGCGCCCTGGGCGCGGGCGCGCGCCACGGCGACGTCCACCAATTGCTTGCCATGGGCTTCGGCCAGCGCGTCGCGTTGCTTGTCGAGTTCGACCAATTCATTCAGGAGGGTGTCCTGGGCGCCCATCCAGACACCGCCGCTCAGGTCCGCGATGGGTACGACATCGGGTTCGCGTTCCAGGACGTGCAGCAGCTCAAGATCGGTATCCAGGCGCCGCGCGGCCCAGATGGCATAGTCGCAGACCGTGGCGGCTTGCGGTGAATCGGCGATGCAGGCGATGACTTGCTTCATGGCACTCTCCCTGACCACGCGCCTGGGGCGCGGGCCTCGCCGCTTGCGGCGAGGGCAAGCGGCGCCTGGAAACCGCCCGGGCCCGCTGTGTTTACTATCCCGCGAACCCGCGCGCCGCGCAAGCCGGCCCGCCCCGCGCAACTTCCTTTCCTGACCGGTACTTGCGGCCAATAGGCGGGCCGGGCGGTTTGAGCGACACTCCTGCCGGTAGAATCGCGACGGCCGGTCATCCCGCGTATGGAAATAATCCGCAATCGTTGGAAGACCAGGGCCATCGGCCGGATTACGGTGCCGATAACGGGCGGGGATTTACCTGTGTCCGCCGTTCGGGCGGCTATGATCCTAATTCTTGCGGACTTGCGTCTTAGATCTCTGTTCTGATGCGTCGACTCGATTTACGCCGCCTGATCCTGGGACTGAGCATACTGTCCTTGCTGCTGGCCTTGGCCGGCGCACTGTATGCCAGCACCGTGGTGCAGCGGGAAATACTCTTGAGCAGTTCGCTGGAGGATAACCGTGCTTTCGCGCAAAAGCTTGCTCGCGGCGCGGATATTTTTCTACGCGAATGCCTCAATGAGTTGTCGTATTCGGCGCGGCTGATCGGCGGCGACGGGGGCACGGAGCAGGGCGTGCGGCGCGAGGTCGAGCGCCTCAAGCACCAGAGCGAGCGCTTCAATGCCGCGGCCTTCGTCAATGCGGAGGGGATCATCGCCGATATCATGCCCGCCGAGCCGGGCGTGATAGGCCGGCGCATCAGCACGGCCGAGATGGAGCAGGCGCTGGCCAGCCGGCTGCCGCGCATCAGCGATCCCTTTCTGTCGCCGGGCGGGCGCTGGATCATCGCCCTGTCCCAGCCCGTGTTCCTGCCGGACGGCCGTTTCGGCGGCTTCATCATGGGCCTGCTGTTTCTGCATGAGCGCAATGCGCTGGGCGAGCTGCTGGGCGAACAGATCCATCGCAACGGCTCCTACCAGTATGTCGTGGACCGCCGGGGCGTGTTGCTCTTTCACCCCAATCTGCGCCGCGTGGGGCAGATCGTCGAGCAGAATCCCGCCGTGCGCGCCATCATGAACAGCGAAGAGGGCGCCCAGCGGTTGCTCAACACCGAAGGGGTGGACATGCTCAGCGGCTACGCCGTGGTGCGGGAGACCGGCTGGGGCGTGGTGGCGCAACGGCCGGTGGATTCGGTGCTCGCGCGCAGCAAGGTCTTGCTGCTGCGCACCCTGCAGACCTCCTTGCCCTGGTTGTGCCTGTCGCTGTTGTGCGTGTGGTGGCTGGCCAATCGCATCGCCCGTCCGCTGGCGCAGCTGGCCGGCGCGGCCGCCGATCTGGACAAGCCGCGCGTGGCCGACAGGCTGTCGGCGGTCGGCGCCTGGTATCGGGAGGCCGAACAGCTCAAGGCCGCGCTGGCCGCCGTAAGCCGCAAGATAGGCACCAAGTTCAACCAGCTGCGCCAGGACAGCCTGACCGATGCCCTGACCGGCTTGCTCAACCGCCGGGGACTGGACGAAATCCTGCAAAGCGAACCCCGATACGGGCGGGCCATGGCCGTGCTGGCCGTGGACATCGATCATTTCAAGTCCATCAATGATGAGCTGGGGCATGCGGCGGGCGATGCCGTGATCCGGGGCATCGCGGCGCTGTTGCGCAGCCGCGCCCGCGCCAGCGACATCCTGGGCCGCCTGGGCGGCGAGGAATTCGTGGTGCTTTTGCCCAATACCGAGCGGCCCCAGGCCCTGCAGGCCGCCGAGCGCATCCGCGCCGCCGTGGAGTCTTTCCAGGCGGTGCCCGGGGGCGCCTGCACCGTGTCCGTCGGGGTGGCCGTCTATCCGCACGAGGGCGCCTCCCTGACCGAGGTGCTGGCGCGGGCCGACGAGGCGCTGTACGAGGCCAAGCGAGGCGGGCGCAACCGGGTCTGCGACGCCGCCAATCTCGCCGCCTAGGGTAAGCAGGCCTAGGAGGCGGCGGCGCGGGCTCGGTATGATAGGCGCAACGCCACGCCCTCATGCTGACCCATGGTGCACAGTCCCTCGCGCTTTCGCTTGCGTAGTCTGATCCTCTGGTGCAGCCTTTTTTTCCTGTTCGCGGCGCTGGCGGCCAGTTTCTACGCGACCTATCGCGTCAAGCGCGACGTGCTGATCCAGGACACCCTGCAGGCGAATCGCGTCTACGCCGAAAAACTGGCGAGCGTCACCGAAAACTATCTGCGCAGCTGCCGCCGCCTGTTATTCGTTTCGGCCGATGAGCTGCGGGGGCAGCCCACCCTGGACCGGGATGCCATGCAGGCCATGGTTGACCGCCTGGTGCAATTGAGCGATCTGTTCAATTCCATCATCGTGGTCGACGCCAAGGGCGTGGTGCTGGCCGATTCCTCCCATACCGAGGGACTGGTGGGCCAGCGCCTCATCCATCCCTTCGCCAAGCTCGCCATGGCGGCCCAGGGGCCGCTGACCAGCCAGCCCTATCGTTCGCCTTATAGCGGCCGCTGGCTGGTGTCGCTGTCGCAACCTATCTTCGGCGCCGACGGGCAGGCCACGGGCTATATCGCGGGCAACATCTATCTGCACGCGCCCAGCATCGTGCGCGGCATTCTCGGCGAGCACAGCCATGAAGACGGCTCCTTTTCCTATGTGCTGGACAGTTCGGGGATGCTGATCTACCACCCGGTCTCCACGCGCGAGGGCGAAAGCGTGCACAACCCCGCCGAGCAGGCCGTGCGGCGCGGCGAGCATGGCTCCATGCGCTTTCTCAACCAGGAAGGCGTGGACATGCTGGGCGGCTATGCGCCGGTGGCATCGGTGGGATGGGGCGTGATCGTGCAAAAACCCACCAAGGCGGCCCTGGCGCGCGTGGACCGGGCGCTGGCGCTCACGCTGCTCTATGCCTTGCCGGCCATTATGCTGGCGATCGCGGGCATCATCTGGCTGTCCAATCTCATCGCCCGGCCGCTGCGGCAGCTGGCCGCCGTCGCCAGCCGGATGGAAGAGCGCGATGTCAGCGACCATCTGCGTGCTATCCGCGGCTGGTACCAGGAGGCCGCCGAGTTGCGCCGCGGTTTGTTGCTGGGGGTCTCGGCCATCGGGCTGCGCATGGGGCGGCTGCGGAAGGAAAGCTCCAGCGATCCCCTGACCGGGACGCTGAACCGCCGCGGCCTCGCCGTCGCCCTGGAAGGCTTGAAGGCCCAGGGCGCGCCGGTGGCCGTCATCGCGTTTGACATCGATTACTTCAAGCGTGTCAACGACGAGCATGGCCATCACATCGGCGACCTGGCGATTACGCAGGTGAGCCACATGATGGAGGACTTGGTGCGCAGCGGCGATGTCGTGGCCCGGCTGGGCGGCGACGAATTCCTGGTGCTGTTGCCGCAGACCTCGCTGGCCGGCGCGGCGGCCTTCGCCGAACGCCTGCGCCAGACGGTGGCGCAGGCGCGAGTCGAGGAATGCGGCCCCATCACGCTGTCCATCGGCGTGGCGCGCTATCCGGACCACGGCTCCAACCTGGACGCGGTCATCAAGGGCGCCGACAAGGCGCTCTATGACGCCAAGGAGATGGGGCGCGACCGCGTGCGCGTCATGACGGCGCAGGGCATGCGCGATGCGCGGGACATCATTGCCGGCGCCAAATAGGCGCCTGCCGGATCAGCCCTGGGCGGCTTGCAGCCAGGGCAGGGCGCAGGGGCTCACCACGAAGCACAGCCCGGCGTTGTCCTGCTTCCAGACAAAGCCCGGCGCCAGCCCGTCCGCCAGGGGCAGCATGAGGATATGCGGCTCGCCCCGGAAGTCGCCTTCCCAGCCGGCGTCTTCGGCCGCGGCTTGGGCCTCATTGAAAGCGGCCCGCCAATCATCGCGCGCCAGCCCCTGGTCCGGCGAGGTTTCGGCCAGCGCCATGGCCTCGGCCACGGTCAGCAGGAAATTCCAGCCCGCGTCCAAAGGGGGTATCCGATATACATGCCAGCTCATAGGGCTTCCTGCGCTTGATGACAGGCCCAGTGTAGCCAAGCCCGGCCCGGGATTGTTGACGCCAACGGAACTTTGATGGCAAAACTGGCAAGATTATCTTTCTGGGCAAGCCCCTCATCATCTGCCTATCCCAATACGAGGCTGACATCATGACTTTCCGTAGCGCACTCATTACCGGCGCCTCACGCGGCATCGGCGCCGCCATCGCCACCCGCCTGGCCAAGGACGGCTATGCCGTCGCCCTGAACTACGCCACGCGCGGCGGCGAGGCCGAGGCGCTGGCGGCCAGCCTGCGCGAGCAGGGCGGCCGCGCCATCGCCTTGCAGGGCGATGTGGCCGACGCCGCCGGCGCGGCTGCGCTGTTCGAGCGCGTCGAGGCGGAATGGGGCGGCCTGGATGTGCTGGTCAACAATGCCGGCGTGCTGCAGACCGTGCCCCTGGCCAATGCCAGCGATGCGGTGTTCGACCAGATGATGGAGGTCAATGTGCGCGGCGTATTCAATACGCTCAGACTGGCCGCCCAGCGGCTGCGCGCCGGCGGGGCCATCGTCAATGTCTCCAGCACCCTGGTGGCGACCAATCTGCCGGGTTATGGCATTTATGTGGCGACCAAGGCAGCGGTCGAAGGCTTTACCCGCGTGCTGGCCAAGGAGATGCGCGGCCGCGACATCACCGTCAACGCCGTGGCGCCGGGCCCCGTGGCGACGGAGCTGTTCTTCACCGGCAAGACGCCCGAGCAGATCGCCGCCTTCACCAAGGCCCCGCCGCTGGAACGCCTGGGCGAGCCGGTCGATATCGCCAATGTGGTCGGTTTCCTGGCCGGTCCGGAGGGCCGCTGGGTCCATGGCCAGGTGCTGCGCGCCAACGGCGGCCTGGCCTAGGAGCCGCGGCCTGTGCGCACAGATGCTTGAATCGCTGCACGCGCTCTATGCCGCCCTGGCCGCCAAGTTGCCGGCGCTGGGGCCCTGGCTCGCGCCGCTGGCCTTTGTGCTCGCTTTCGTCAAATCCCTGCCGCTGGTGGCCCTGTTCATCCCGGGCACGGCGCTCCTGCTGTCCATCGGCGCGGCCATCCGCCTGAGCCAGGCCGGTTTTGCCGAAGTGTGGCTGGCGATTTCGCTGGGGGCGGCGCTGGGCGATTGGGTGTCCTTTGCCCTGGGGATCTGGGCCGGCCCGCGCGTCATGCACTGGAATTGGTTCAAGCAGCGCCCGCAGCTGGTCTTGCGCGCGGCGGCCTTTGTGCAGCGCTGGGGCGTGTTGAGCATCGTGCTGTGCCGCTTCTTCGGCCCCCTGAGGGCCACCGTGCCCCTGGCCGCGGGCATCTTCGGCATGCGGGCGGCCGCCTTCCAGGCGGCCAATTGGTCGTCGGCCCTGCTCTGGGCGGCCGCGCTGCTGGCGCCCGGCTGGCTCGGCAGCCAGTGGCTGCCCTAGCTGCCTGGCGCATCGCGTAGCGGCCCCGTGCGGGCTTGTCTCAGACCCCGACGACCGAGACTGCCTTGGTCACCAGATAGGCCTCCAGCGCCTCCGGGCCGCCTTCGGAACCATAGCCCGAGTCCTTGACGCCGCCGAAGGGCAGTTCGGCCGAGGGCGTGGCGGGCTGGTTGACCCACAGCATGCCGACTTCAAGGCGGCGCGACAGCGCATGCACGGTCTTGATGGACCGCGTGAAACCATAGGCGGCCAGGCCGAAGGGCAGGCGGTTGGCTTCGTCGATGGCCTCGTCCAGGGTGTCGAAGCCGCGGATCGCCGCAATCGGGCCGAAGGGCTCTTCGTTGAACACGTCGGCGTCGAGCGGCACATCGGTCAGGATGGTCGGTGCGAAGAAATTGCCGGCGCCGCCCACCCGCGCGCCGCCGGTGGCCAGGCGAGCGCCTTTCTCGCTGGCGTTCCTGATGATCTTGTCCATGGCCGCCAGGCGGCGGTCATTGGCCAACGGGCCCAGCGTCGTGCCTTCGGCCAGGCCGTCGCCCAGCTTGAGTTTCTCGGCATGGGCCACGAAGGCGCGCTCGAATTCGGCCTTGATGCTCTTGTGCACCAGAAAGCGCGTCGGCGAGATGCACACCTGGCCGGCATTGCGGAACTTGGCGCCGCCGGAGGCCTTCACGGCCAGCTCGACATCGGCGTCTTCGGCCACGATCACGGGGGCGTGGCCGCCCAGTTCCATCGTGACGCGCTTCATATGGCGGCCCGCCAGCGCGGCCAGCTCCTTGCCCACGGGCGTGGAGCCGGTGAACGTGACTTTGCGTATCACCGGGTGCGGAATCAGGTAGCTGGAGATTTCGGCCGGAGAGCCAAAGACCAGCCCCAGCACGCCTTTGGGGATGCCGGCGTCGACGAAGCAGTTGAGCAGGGCAGCCGGGGAGGCGGGAGTTTCCTCGGGCGCCTTCACCAGGAAGGAGCAGCCCGCGGCCAGCGCGGCGCCGAGCTTGCGCACGATCTGGTTGACCGGAAAGTTCCAGGGCGTGAAGGCCGCGACCGGCCCCACGGGTTCCTTGATGACGAGTTGCTGCGCGGCCATGTTGCGCGCGGGCACAATGCGGCCGTAGACGCGCAGGGCCTCGTTGCCGAACCAGTCGATGATCTCCGCGCCGGCAAGCACTTCGCCGCGGGCTTCGGCCAGCGGCTTGCCCTGTTCCTGGGTGAGCAGGCGCGCGACCGAGTCGGCGCGCTCGCGCAACAGGGCCGCGGCGCGGCTCATGATGCCGCAGCGCTCATGGGCGGACATGTCGCGCCAGGTCTCGAAGCCGCGCTGGGCGGCCGCCAGGGCAAGATCGAGGTCCTGCAGGCTGGCGCGGGCGACCTGGCCGATCTTCTGGCCGGTGGCGGGATTGACGACGTCGATGCGCGCGCCGCCCTGGGCTTCGCGCCATTCGTTGTCGATGAGTAGCAAAGTGTCGGGATAGTCGCTCATGAGGGTTCCATGGAAAGGGGTGGGCGCTTCATGGGGAAAAGGGGGGCCTTGATTGCGGCCGCCCGATAGCCAGGGCGCGCATCCTGCGATGCCAAGTGGGGCGCGGGAGGCTCCGGGTCCGCGGTGCGGCATCGCACTACAGCATACCGCGCAATGCGCCGCGGCTCGCGGAAATTACTGGAGCTGTCTCGCCGCGGCCGCTTTGCTACTCAACCGAGGTCATGCACGAGGTAGCCGGCCGCGATGGTGTCTCGCGTTGGCGGCAGACACGCGCGCTTGGAATCTCGGCGGCATCCATGCGTCGAGATGCATCAAGGGCTGTCTGTGCAGCATCTGACCATCCGCTCGGCCCAGGGCAGGTCACCCACGATGCGTGATCCTCGGAGGCAGGTCATCACGAGGTCGAAGTACTCAGAGGAACAAATCGCTTTCGCGCTGAAGCAGGCGGAACTGGGCGCGTCAATGCCCACAGACGGTACCGCAGTTTATGGCGCTCCATGAAACTCTGCGGCGGATATGGCATGGGAGTCAAGATAGCCGCCTGAGCGGGCCGAGAACTCAAAACGCACAGTTGTAAATTGCAGGCGCGTCGGATCCTGGGGGGACGGCTTCTGACTCAAATTAAAAGCGTCCGTTCGATAGTAACCACCGCTCATCAGATCCTGATACGCCAGAAAGTAGCTGCCCGGTGCAATATTCACAATAGAAAAGCCTTGGCGGGAGCCCAGGAAGAGGTGGCGGCTGGCGTGTTTCGCGTTGCGGGCGGTGTTGACGAGCTTTACAAAGAAGGCGCTTTTTGTATTGGTATTGACTAGATCGATGATGGACCCACCGTAATCGGAGGAATCGTACCCCTCGAGATATCCTGAGGTTGTGGGCCATGGCGCTCCATTTGGCGCTTTGAGCACTTTAATTGACGAAACCGCTGAATTCTTGGCTGCCGGGATTGAGAGAGGGGCAGGCTGATTGTCTCTGCGCGGAGGGGCGGGGGGCACAGGGATAAGGGCGGCAGCCGTTGCGGGCGTAGCCGGGGGCTGGCCTCGGGTCTGCCCTGCTTGCCCCTTGGCGAAGATGAGGACTGTGATGAGCGTGAATACGATCAGTGCAGCGTATTCTCCTGAGCGCAGCAAGCGAATGGGCTCAGGGGCCACTGGCATTGGCCCGGAGCCCATGGGATTATCCGACTTATAAGGAGTCTGTTCGTATTCCTCGCCCTCTGACGAATTACTACTGAAGTCGCGCGTTGGCTCGCCGTCTGCATATGTCTGCCGGGACGATTTATTGTGCGACTCCGCCGCGCTCAATGTCCGGTCGTAGCGGGCACGTTCATCGGGGCAACTGAGTACCGCATAGGCAGCGTTGATGGCTTGCATCCGGGCCTTCGCCAGGGCATCGCCTTGGTTACGATCCGGATGGTACTTCTGCGACATTGCTCTGTACGCAGCCTTAATGACTTCCGGGATGGCATCTTGGGTGACGCCCAGTGTCGTGTAATGGTCCATCGGTTAGACAAGGCCGGTTCGGAACTGCTCAGTTCTTGTTTGTCCACGTTTTAACCGCTTGGGCTTTGACGATGACACGGTGTCGATACCGGTTCGTGCCGACACGGCCGTAGCACCATGTGTCCTCGTCTCCCCCGCGTTTAAGGTCGTCGGGAGGACCCCAGGAGTCCCGGAGCATCTCGGAAGTAGCACCCTTCCATATTTTTCCTTGAATGATGGCTTCGACGATGCGTGCATCACCATATTTTTGCGTGAGAGAGAACACTCTGGCGTTATGTTGGTTCTGTAGGTTCACCGCAGTGATTCGCCGCATGATCCACCAGCGGAGAAGCAACGCCAAGACGCAGTAACCTGCGACTAGCATGCCTGGAAGATTGCCTGCACGGCTGATTACGATCAGGCACAGAGAAAGGGTGAAAATCCACGAAATGGCATTAACCATGAGAATCCATAGCTCCGTGACGCGAGTCCTTTTTCCTTCTTAAGGGATAAGTTTTCCCGTGTCCTTGGAGGGCAGGCCAAGGCGTCTACGAATAATCGGGTCGTCCCCAGAGTATTGTTTGGCCTGCTCTAGTCGTTCTATTTCTTCCCGAGAATAGGTTCTGTCTCCCTCCGTTGTCTTGAGGGCCGGAGTGGGAACCGGCGCTAAGGTCTGAGATAGCCTCATGCCGCCTTGTCCGGAGGTATTTACCTGGGGTGTCCGATACTCGACCGGGCCCGGAATAAGATTGGGAGCATATTGAGCTGGAGCGCCCGGGGCAGCGGTAGGCGCCGTGGGCCGCCCCTGTGGCTCCAGGTGCGAAGAGGGCGGCGAGGATTGTTTTCCACCGGAAAAAGCGGCTAGGGCCGATAAAACCACTGCTGTGGTCAGTATTTTTCCGAGCAAACCCATCCCAGCATACTTGACGTCGGGATCACCGCATGTGGGACATCGTGTAGAGAGATTTTTCCCCTTTGGATACCACGTGCTCTTGCATTTTCCGCACTTATTCAGCGAGCGCTTTGTTGCCATTTTGAGTCCAATTGATCAGTCATTGTTGTAACACAAAATAACTTAATAATAAATTGTTTTGAATCGAACAAGACGGCAGGCTGGCGTCCATTGGTTTGGGCGTCGCCGGCATTGCCTGGCAATTGGAGAGCAGGGTATGAAGGTCTGTGCGGCTGATGGGCGCTCTGGGATGGTCAACTTTCCGGGGCGCCAAAAAAAAGCCAGCTTTTTAAGCTGGCTTATTATTAAGTACTTGATATTGCTAGAGAATTTGGTGGAGCCGGGGGGAATTGAACCCCCGTCCGCAAGCCCTCCGCAGTCAGTTCTACATGCTTAGTCGATCTATTTGGATTTAACCCCGGACTTAGCCGATCAACGGGCCGGACCGAGGCGATTCACGTAATTTAAATCTGAGCCGTGTGACCCCAGCGCAGACCGATTCCTTGTGAATAACGTTGCTGTGGTTCGAGGGTTGCCCCCCTAGGAAGTTGCCTTCCTCCACCTGACCCAAGGACAGATCAGTGCAACGGCTCACCGCTTAAGCGGCGAGAGCGAAACGCTCGTCGTTGGCGTTTGTTTGTTTCCAGTGGATTTACGAGCTTACTGGTGCTCGGCATGCCCTGAGCTGTTTCATGACCCACGTCGAATCCGGATCGGCCCCTAGGGAACTTCGTATTGTACGTCAAATAGGGGCTGGGTGCCGGATTTCAAGGGGGGAGGGACGGGACTGGAGGGCCGCGATCCGGGGCGCCTAGCCGGCCACGCCGTCGCAGACGGCGGCCGTCTGCCGGCGGCGGCGCGTGCGCGCCATCAGGCCGATGGCCAGCGCCAGGGCCGCCACCAGGATCAGCGCCGAGGACCAGCCCAGGGCGCGCAGGCCCAGCTGGTCAATGACGTCGCCGCCCACCACGGCGCCCAGGCCGATGCCGATGTTGGCGCCCGAGATGTTCAGCGAGGCCGCAAAGGCCGGGGCCTGCGGCGCGGACTTCATGACGCGCACATGGCAGACGATGAAGAGCGCGGATTGGGCGATGCCCCAGGCGCCCAGCGTCAGGGCCAGCGTGAGGGGGACCTGCATGACGAGGGTGACGACCGACAGACTGGCCGCCATCAGCGTGGTGAACAGGGTCGTCGCGCCCAGCGGGCTTTTGTCGACCAGGCGGCCGCCCAGGCTATTGCCGATGATGCCGATGGCGCCAAAGCCCATCATGCTCCAGCCCACGATGCGCCCGTCAAAGCCGCCCAGGCGCTCCAGCATGTCGGCCAGATAGGTGTAGGCGGTGAACATGCCGGTGAAGATCAGCAGCGAGAGCAGGACGTGGCCGATCACCATGGGGTCGCGCACGATGCGCAGCTGGGAGCTGAAACGCAGGCCTTCGCCGGCCACGCGGATGGCCGGAAAGCACAGGGCCAGCAGAACGGCCTTGGCGAAGGACACCGCCGCCAGCGCGCCGAAGGCGGCGCGCCAGCCGAAGGCATCGGAGATCAGCACGCCGATGGGGATGCCGAACACCGTGGCCGCGACGATGCCGAAGGCCACCATGGAGATGGCGCGTCCGGCATGGGCGGGACCGACCAGTTCGACCGCCGTGGCGCTGGCCAGCGACCAGAACACCGGCAAGGCCAGGGCGGGGACGAAGCGCGCGATGGCCATGATCCAGATATTGGGCGCCAGGGCGGCAAGCACATTGGACAGGCCAAACAGGATGAGCACGCCGATGAACAGGCGCTTGCGCTCGATATTGGCCGCCAGCGCGGTCAGGAAGGGGCCGGTGCTGGCCACCGTGAAGGCAAACAGCGACACCAGCAGGCCCGCCTGCGAGACGCTGACCTGCAGCTCTCGCGCCATGGGCGGCAGCAGGCCGATGATGAGGAATTCGGTGGTCAGAATCGTGAATCCGGCCGCCGACAGCAGCACGATGGGTAATAGCATGAGTCTCTCGATTCCCGCGGCCAAGGCGGCGCGGAACGGATGGATGAGATGAAAACCGGGGGGTGGGCCAGGAAGCGCAGCAGCTGCGCACAGCGCGGGGGGCCCTTGGGGTTAGGGATATTGTGCGGGGGAAAGATGCCAGGATAAAGACGCCGTGGCCGCCAGCACTGGTTGGCCGGATCGAACAATGCGGACCGGGGGGCCAGGGATGCCGGCGGGCGCCGGGGCGGGCATAATCGTCAAATCGGCCATTCGGGCAGGCCGATGGAGAGGCCATGAAGCCGGATGCGATAGTAGCCGATTCTCCCTTGCGCCGGCGCATGCTGCGTTGGGGGCTGGCCGCGCCGCTGGCGCTGGCCTTGGCCGGATGCGCGCCGCGTCCGCCCGCGCTCGATGGCAGTTTCGTGCAGATCTGGCACAGCCATCTGGCGTGGTCGCGCACGCGGTGGCGCCGCCTGATGGGCGAGATGCGCGCGCTCGGCTGCCGCGAGGTGGTGCTGCAATGGACGGGGGTGTCCGGCGGCACGGCGCCCGCCTGGCAGGTGCCCGACGCGGTGATGGAGACTATCTTCGATACCGCGTCGGCGCGCGGCCTGAATGTGCGCGTGGGCCTGCCCTTCGATCATGGCTGGTGGGAGGCCATCAAGACCCCCGATCCTGCCGCGCTGGCGGCGTTTTTCCAGCGCAGCCGGGAGGCGGCCATCGGCTATCTGAACAGCGCGCCCTGGCCTTTGCGCCGCCGCTTCGGCGGCTGGTACATCCCTTACGAGATCGAGCAGTATTCCTGGGCCGATCCGGCGCGCCGCGCCATGCTGGCCGACTGGCTGGGGGCGATCTCGGAGGCGGCGCAGGGCGTCACCGGCCAGGTGCCGGCGATTTCGACCTATTTCAGCCAGCTGCCTAGCGCCACGACCTTGCTGGCCGTATGGGAGACGCTTTTGTCGCGAGCGGCGCTGCGGCCCATGGTGCAGGATGGCGTGGGGGTGGCCGGGATGCAGAATCTCGCCAGGATAGCGCCGCTGCTGGCCGGCTTGCGCCAGCGCGAGGCCGTCTTCGATGTGATTGTCGAGCTCTTCGAGCAGCTGCCCACGGCCAAGAATGACGGTTCGGAGTTCCGGGCCCAGCCGGCCGATTGGGAGCGTGTGCGCCGTCAACTGGAATGGGCCGGGCAGACCGGCGCGGCGCATACGCTGGCCTTCGCGGTCGAGCCCTGGCTCACAGGCGCCGAGGAGCGGGCCCGGGCCTTGCGGCGCGCCTGGCGCCAGGCGCGGTTCTGAGCCCTCAGTAGTAGAGCGTCATGCTCATGAACAGGCCCTTGGCGCGCTCGGTCGCGCCGCCGCCCAGCGGCGTGCGGTATTGCACCGACCAGTCGAAATACGAGCGCGGCGCGTTGTAGTGGTCTTCGCGAAACCAATAGCGAAGATTCAAGCCCGGGCCAACGCCGAGCGACCAGCTGCGGCCGTTGTCCGAAAGCGCATAGTCGATGGTGGCGGGCGGGTAGCTCACGCCGCTTGCGCGGTTTTTCTGCCATAGCCAGTCCGCGCCCACCACCACATGGGGAAAGATCACCAGGTTGTTGCTGATCTGGTCCAGGCGGAAACTGCGCCCGACGCGCAATTCGGCGGTGGCGAAGGCCTGGTCGCGCGTGAGCTTGCCATCGGAGCTGGCCACCGTGCCGGTGGTGTTGCCCTTGCGGTCCACGCTCTTGACGTCAAAGCGGGCGTCGTTGCTGTCCCAGGTATAGCCCAGCTGCGAATAGCCTTCCACGGTGAGCCAGCTTGGCACGTCGGTGCGCAGGTCGCGGCCATGGTAGTAGCCATAGGTCATATAACCCATCCAGCCGCCGGCGTCGCTGTCGAGCCGGTAGCGGGTCACGGTGTTGATGCCGCGCGGCTGGTCAAAGCCGCGCTGGATGCCGCATTGCACCAGCGACGACTGAGGGTAGAGCGTGCCCTGGCGGGTGGCCGAGCCCAGGAAAAACCGCCGCTCCAGGCCGAAGGTCAGGCCGGTGTCGGCCAGCAGATAGCGCAGGCCGAGCGCCCCTATGGTGCTGGGCCAACCGGTGACGGTGCGCGTGTTCTGTACGCGCTCGCTGCGCGCGCGCGAATCGTCGGTGACTTCGCCGGTGCAGGGATCGACGAATTTCACGGATTCAAAGGTGCTGCCCTCGTCGTATAGGGTATTGGACAGCCGCGCATAGGCTTCGAGCATGCCGTAGCGGTTGTTGGTCTGTGGCGGGCGCCAGAAGACCTCGGCGGTGCTGAAAACGGCATCGCCCGGGGTGCTGATGGCCGCGCCGCCCAGGCTGCTATTGGCCGGGCGCGCGCCGCGATAGCCCGCCGACAGCGAGGCGCCCCATTCGCGCGACAAATTGGCGATGGCGCTGCGCGTGTTGTAGCGCTGTTGCGGGTCCAGTGGCAGCTGTCCGGCATCGGCCATGTCGATGCCCTGCTTGAGTTGTTCCACCGCCTCGGGATTGCGGCCCAGCGCCGATAGCGCATAGGCCTGGTCCAGGGTGACGCTGGGCGGCGCCTGGCCGGTGGCCTGCGCGGCGCGGAAATCGGCCAGCGCCAGTTCGGGCTCGCCCAGGCGCTGGCGCAGATAGGCGCGTTGCAGCAGCAGCGTGGCCTCGCCAGGGGTCTTGGCCAGGGCATCGTTCAGCCGAATCTCGGCCTCGGCGGCCTGTTGGCGGTCGCCCGAGGCCAGGGCGGTGGTGTAGAGGCGCTGGCGCTCGGGATTGTCCGGATCGGCATCCAGGGCCAGTCTGGCCTGGCGGATGGCTTCCGGGTAATCCTGGCGCGCATAGGCCGCGTAGGCCAAGGCCGCCGCGCTGTCGTCGACGGCCGGGGCGGGCGGCGCAGGCGGCGGCGCGAGCTGGCGCCGCAGGGCGTCGCGCCGGGCCTTCAGTTCGGCCTGGTTGGGCGCGCCCAGCGCGAGAGCCGTGCCTGCGGCGCTTTCGGCCTGGGCCAGCTTGTTCTGGGCCACGAGCGCATCCAGCCATAGCAGGGCCCAATTGCCCTGCCGGGGATCGGTGCGAAAGGCGCGTTCAGCGCCTTTCTCGGCCGCGGGCATGTCGCCGCGCTTGTAGTCGGCATAGGCCTTGGTGGCGATGGGATAGCCGCGTTCATAGGCACTGGCGCGGCGGGGCGCGGGGCGGGCCACGGGCGCGCTGGCGGGTTTCGGAGGGGAGGGTTTCAGGTTGGCGATGGCCGCCTTCAGGCCGGGGTCGTCCAGCCCCTGCTCGACCGCGGCTTGCGCGGCCGCCAGCGCCTCCTGGTCGCGGCCCAGTTTTTGCAGCGTATAGACCTTGAGCAATTGCAGGCGCGCCACGTCGGGCCGGGCGTTCAGCGCATGGTTGACCTGCGTGAGCGCATCGGCGTAGTTGCCGGCGTCATAGCTTTTATAGGCCTGGTCGGCATACTGCCAGGCGGCTCCCGTCAACGGCGCTTCCTGCGCCAGCGCCAGGCCGCCGCACAGGGCGAGGGCCAGGATCAGCGCGCGCGGGATCATGATTTGCCCTCGGCTTCGCCCGATGCGGACTGCTGAAAGGAAATGGCTTCTTCCAGCGTGGGGCGGTCCAGCCAGCCTTCCTCGGTGAGGATCTGTCCCAAGGGCTTTTTTTCCTTCTTCTGTTTTTCCAGCGCCCGGGCCAGGGTGTGCTGGTCGATGGCGCGCCAGGACAGCAGGAGATCGCCCAGGCGCTGGCGTTGCTGCGTCAGCTGTTCGGTCGAGGGGAAGTCATGCATGGTCTTGTCCCAGACCAGGCGCTTGCCGAAGAGCAGGTGGCCCAGGAAGAGCTTCCAGGCGCGGGCGGCCGCCATGGCATTGATGAAGTTGCCGATGACCATGCGCGGCGCCGAGAGCAGGGCATGTTCCCAGCCATAGTACCGGCCCACGAATAGCGCCCGCTGGCCCAGCCGCGCGGCCAGCAGAAAGCCATTGGCCCACAGCAGCGCCGTATACCAGCTGCCCGGGCGGAATAGCGAGGGATACAGCGTCGTCCACCAACCCAGCTTGTTCAGCCCGATGAAGATCAGGAACTGCGCCAGCAGGACGTAGGCGATGATGGCGATAAAGGAGGTGAACAGGCCTTTGCGGTCGCGGAACAGCAGATAGCGGTTGGCCAGACTGCCTGTCCAGCCGACCTGCTGCCAGCCCTGAAGGCCGATGCCCAGCGTCCAGCGCGCTTTCTGGCGATACGCCGTCCTGAACGTGTCCGGAAAATACTCCCGCACCGCCATGGGCATCCGGACCGAACCCACGCGCTCATGGCCCAGGCCGAACCAGGGCCTGCGCCGCGTGACGTATTGCACCGGAAACTTGCCGAAGATCTGTTTCATGCCGCGTTGCGCCAGGCGGGCGCCGATGTCGTAGTCCTCTGTCAGCGTGTCCGTATTGAAGGGCTGGTTGTGGGTTTCGGCGGCCAGCTCTTCCAGGGCCTTGCGGGAAAAGCAGGTGCCCACGCCGGCCGAGGGCACCATGCGCGACAGGCTTTCGCGCACCACCAGATCCTTGGTGTGCCATTCGGCGAATTCGTCCATATAGGTGCCGGCCACGAGTTCATACCACTCGCGCTCCAGCGACGTCACCGGCAATTGGATGAAGTCGATGCGCGGCAGCAGATAGTTGAAGTACTTCATCTCCAGCGGGTGCAGCACGTCCTCGCTGTCGTGCAGGATAACGCCGGCGAAGGGTTCGGGCTGCTTGGCGTTTTGCGCGAAGATGGCTTGCACGATCCAGTTCAGGCAATCGGCCTTGCAGGTTGGCCCGTCGTGCGGCACCTCCACGCGGATGAGTTGCCGGTAGCGTCGCCGCATGCGCTCGACTTCTTCGATGGTGCGGGCGTCGTTCTGGTAGGTGCCGGCGAAGATCATGTAGTTCTTGTAGTTCAGCGTGGAGACCATGGTCTCCAGCATCGAGGCGATCACGTCGTACTCCAGCCAGGCCGGCACCATGATGGCCAGCGGCTGCTCCGGTTTCTCCAGCAACTGCGCTTCGGTCAGCGGTGAGAAGAGGGGTTTGATAAAAAGCTTGCGGTATAGCTCGCGGGTCCAGTACCAGAGGTCGATGAACAAGTCATCGATGCTGGAGAGCATGATCAGCACCGCGACTATCGCGGTCACGAGTTCGAGTCCGCGATAGTAGTCGGCGACCAGATAGGGCCAATAGAGCGAAGAGAAGAGGGAAGACATGCGCCTAGCCTGGGGTCAGGGGAAGTCGAAGCCTCTTCTCAATGGCTGTTCTCGCGGCGCTTGCGGGCGCGGCGCACGGCCAGGGCAAGCAGCAGCCCGAGCACCAGCACGATGCCTAGCGCCGGCAGTCCCCAGGACAGGTAGTTGCGCCATTCATAAAATGTCCCGCCCGCGGCGCCTGGCGGGCGGCTCAGGCCCGGATCGGTCGTATCGACCCAGGCCAGCGGCCCCTTGGCGCCCAGGACCACGCCGTCGCCGCGCGAGAGCACAAAGGCGGCGGACGGCGTGACCGGCGTCTTGCCCAGCGCATACCAGGCGATGCCGGATTGCTTGCCGGCCTTGACGACCGAGGCCGCGCTCAGCGGCTCGGGGCCTTCAAGATCCAGCCAGGGCCGCTCGCGGCCGCCCACGCGCAGCCGTTTGCCTTCGACGACCTCGATGAGCGGCGCGGCCCCGGCCACGGTCACGCCCATGGCCAGGAAGGGCTTGGTCGGCTGCGCCTCCTTGTCCGCCAGCACGAGCTCGGCGCGGGCCGGCGACAGGGCGCTGGCCGTGGCCATGGGGATGACGTGGGGCAGCGACTCGGCCGGTTTGTCCAGCCATGCCGGTGGCAGGATGAGTTGCGGGCTGCCCGCCAGCAGGGGCAGCAGGCCCACGAATGTCCCGTCGGGCTCGGCCGGCGTCGGCCGCAGATGGCTGCTGGCCAGCACATTGACGGGATAGGCCTGCGGCGTCTCGGCGCAGTCCGGCGAGGCAGATTGGCGCTGGAAACTCACGCGCAGCACATTGTTCACGCCCAGCGCATAGCCCGGGACGCGAGAGGTCAGCCGAGCGGGCTGGCCGGCATCGGTCAGCCGGCGCGCGTCCAGCAGCACCCCGTTCCAGAGGACCGAGACCACCGGCGGCGATGCCGCGGCGCCGGGGGCGGCCGCCACATCGAGCACCAGTTCTCCCGGGATGCGGCCGTCGGCCGAGACCGAACTCAGCGGAAAGTTGATGGTCCAGTCGCCGCGCGTGATGACATCGAAAGCCTGGGTGGAGCCTCCCAGGTCGGACAGGCGCACGGCGCCGCTCATGGGATTCTGGCCCGCGCTGTGCAAGCTGGCTTGCGGACCGGCCAGCACGCGGCGCCACTGGCTGTCGAAGAGGCCAGCGGCCTGGGCCCCGGCGTCCGGGGCGATGGCGATCACGGTCTGTTTGCCTAGCAGGCCGAGCTTGACCTGCTGGCTGGCCGGCGGGGCGTCGGCCAGGCCGGCATGCTGGTCGCGCCAGGCTTTCAAGCCGGCGACGGCGTCGCTGTCGTTCTGCAATTGCGCCTGCAGGGCGTCCAGCGCGGCCTTGAGCTGCGCCGAGAACGCGGCATCGGCAATGACCAGATCGGCCTGCACGCCGCCGGCGACTATCCAGGCGCCGAGCTCGGCCGCGTCGGCCAGACGGTGTTCGTCCTTGCCACGCAAGGCCGCGAAGCCCTTGACGTCCGCCAAGCCCGCTGGAATGGCAAGCCCGTCCAACGCAACCGTATCGCCCACGGCGGGCAGGCTGGAGACCCGCGCGCGCTTGCCGGCCCGGCCAAGCGCCACGCCGGCGCGCCAGGCCGCGTCGTAGCTGGTCTGCTCCAGTTTGCCGCTGGCGATCAGCAACACCGGCTTGCCGGGCAGGGTGCTCCAGGCATCGTCCAGCGTGGTGAGATCGCTCGAGGCAAAGCGGTAGGCCAGGCGGGTGGTGGGCGCCAGCGTCAGCACATTGGCCGTGGGCCGGTCCGGATCGCAGATGCGGCGGCCGATGGGCGAGCCCCAATCGACCCGCAGATGCACAAAGCCGGAGTCGCGCGCATGCGCGTCAAGCGCATAAGGGCGGGTGATTGAGCCCTCGCGCTCCTGCATGCGCTGGGCCATGACCGGACGGCCGTCTATGCTCAGGCCCAGCGTCGGGGGGCTTTCCTCGCCTCGGATATACCGTCCGTCGACCGTGAGCGTGGCATCGGCCAGACGCAGGCCTTTGGGAACCGGCAAGTAGTAGTCCTGCTGGTTCTCGCTCATGCGCAGCACCGCCGGATCATTGAGGCCCAGGTCTTCCAGCGAAAGACTGCGCTGGACCCAGGTGTCGCGCGCCAGCTCGCGCAGCGCGTCGCCGGCGGGCGAGGCGGGCGCGGCCGCGGGCAGGGCCAACGCGGTCAGCAGGACGAGTCGTGTCAGGTTCGGCAGGCGAGTGCAAGAGACAGGCATGTTGGACTCACGATCGAATGGGATTGAATTCCTGCACCGTGCGGCCCATCAGGGCCGCCCCATGGGCGGTGGTGGTGTCGCCGCGCACCAGGACACAGTCGGGCGCCTCGCCTTCGAGCAGGGCGTCCACACGGGTGAGCACGCGCGCATACAGACCGTCGAGGGTCTGCTTGGGGACCATGACATCCAGATCATGGTCGGCCTGGATGCCGAGCAGATGCAGCACCTGGTCTAGCATCTGCCAATGCTGGCCGATGAGCGCGGCGATGCATTCCAGGCCGGATTGAGCTTTCCATGCCCGCAGCGGAGGCGTCCTCTTGATGGCTTCCGGCCGCGTGCCGAATATCGCAAGCACCTTCATCGGGAGACCTCCCGGAATAGGGTGATAGGGATTTAACGCCTAGCCTTGCAAGATGTAATCGTGAGCTCGAACGAGTTTAAGAGATGGCTTAAGGTCTCATATACGGGACAGATTTGAAAGGGGGTGGCCCCATTTCCATGTTTCTTCCCGCGGGAGGTGTTCAGGCCGGGCTGCGCGGCAGCAAGGGCCGGATCGCATCCCAGAGAGCCTGGGGCGAGTCTACCCGGGCTTCCGCTTGCCACAGGGCGATGTCTTCGTTTTCAGTGACATAGCCGTACGCGGCGGCGATGGCGGGCATGCCGGCCGCATGGGCCGCCTGGATGTCGCGCAAGTCATCGCCCACGTAAATGCAGCGGCTGGTTGCGTAACCGGCCTGTTCGGCGGCGTGCAGCAGCGGCAGCGGATGCGGTTTGGCATGGGCGGTGGTGTCGCCGCAAACCAAGACCGCGCTGTCGCGCACCAGCCCCAGGTGCTCGACGATGGGCAGCGTGAGATGGGTGACTTTGTTGGTGACGATGCCCCAGGCCAGGCCTTGCGAACGGATGTGCGCCAGCAGGTCGGCAATACCCGGGAACAGCCGGCTTTCGCGCGTGGAGCCCTCCGCGTAGTCGGCGATGAACTGCAGGCGGGTGGGCTCATAGGCTTCATCGCCGGGCGCCAGGCCCAGCGCCACGCGCAGCAGGCCGCGCGCGCCCTGGGAGGCCACCGGACGCAGCTGTTCGTAGGGCAGGGGCGGCATGCCGCGGCGGGTGCGCTGGCGATTGGCCGCGGCGGCCAGGTCGGGAGCGGTATCGGCCAGGGTGCCGTCGAAGTCGAACAGGATCAGCGCGCTCATTTGCGGGTTGCCATCAGGTAATTGACCGAGGTGTTGGCCGACAGGGAGTAGATCTGGGTAATGGGGTTGTATTCCATGCCGCGCATGCCCGAGGGGGTCAGGCCGGCCTGGCGCGCGGAGGCGGCCAGTTCGCTGGGCTTGATGAAGTGTTCGTAGCTATGGGTGCCGCGCGGCAGCAGCCGCAGCACATATTCGGCGCCCACGATGGCGAACAGAAAGGACTTGGGGTTGCGGTTCAGGGTGGAGAAGAACACCCAGCCGCCCGGCTTGACCAGGGTGGCGCAGGCGCGCACGATCGAGGCCGGATCGGGGACGTGCTCAAGCATTTCCATGCAGGTGACCACATCGTAGTGGCCCGGCTGCTCGGCGGCCAGGTCTTCGACGGGCACGGCGCGGTAGTCGACCTTCACGCCCGATTCCAGGCCGTGCAGGCGCGCGATCTTGAGCGATTTTTCCGCCAGGTCGATGCCCGTGACCTCGGCGCCGGCCTGGGCCATGGCTTCCGACAGGATGCCGCCGCCGCAGCCCACGTCCAGCACCCGGCGTCCGCCCAGGCTGCCCGCCGTCTCCTGTATCCATTCCAGCCGCAGCGGGTTGATGGCGTGCAGGGGCTTGAACTCGCTTTCCGGGTCCCACCAGCGCGCGGCCAGGGCGCTGAATTTATCCAATTCGGCCTGGTCGACATTGACGTTGGGGCGGGAAGACGTGGCGGCTGTGGTCATGGGCAAGGGTAGATGGCGAAAAAAAGGGCCTCGCATAGCGAGGCCCTCATTGTAGCGGCTAGCGCTGCAATGCTTACTTGCGACGGCTGCCGACGATTTCGACTTCCACGCGGCGGTTGCGGGCGCGGCCTTCGGCGGTCTTGTTGGTCGCGACGGGCTGCAGTTCGCCCTTGCCTTCCGTGTAGATACGGTTCGGGTCGATGCCCTTGCTGACCAGGTAGGCCTTGACCGAAGCGGCACGGCGCTCGGACAGCTTCTGGTTGTAGGCTTCGGTACCGATCGAGTCGGTGTGGCCGACGGCGATGATGGTTTCCAGATCGATGGTGCCAGCTTGCTGGGCAACTTGATCCAGCAGTTGGCGGCCTTCCGGCTTCAGCACGGACTTGTCGAAGTCGAAGAACGTGTCAGCGTTGAACACGACCTTGGCGGCCATCGGGGCGGGCTTTTCCTTCTGGGCAACCGGAACGCCGTCGCAGCCGGGGATGCCGGTCGCCGGGGTCCAGAACGCATCGCGCCAGCACAATTCGTTGGTGCCGTTCTTCCACACGTCGCCGAACGGATTGCGCCAGTTGTCCACCGTCTGAGCCGAGGCTACACCAGAGGCCGTGACAGCGGCGAAGGCAAGCGCCAGAGCGAATTTGGAGGGTTTGTTCATGTTTCTCCTCGTTGAGCTTGAAGCTGGATAAGTGACTCGCAGCGAACCCCCGCCGCATATCAGGAAAACGGGGCCAGTATAGCAACGCTCCGAACAGGTTCAAAGGGCCGCCACTGGGTCTCCTGCGTGCTGGAAACAATCTTAAGGCATTTGGGGACCTTTGGCTCCCTTTAAGCCAGTCCATTGACTCAGGATATGACCATTTGGGCACCCGATGCAGAATTCATGTTGGTTTTTGGCAACAGGGCTTGGGCGGCGGCCGGGGCCGGTAGCACACTTGTCGGCGAACGCGCCCCGCCGGGCCTGGGGGGAGGCGGCTGCAATCGAATGATAGAATTTCCCGTTTACCCGGCCCGGGTTCCTCCTTACACACGATTCTGTCGCTATATATATGGATTCCTTTGCCAAGGAGACGCTTCCGGTATCGCTGGAAGAAGAGATGCGCCGCAGCTACCTCGATTACGCGATGAGCGTGATCGTCGGTCGGGCGCTGCCGGATGTGCGGGACGGCTTGAAGCCCGTGCACCGGCGCGTGCTTTACGCGATGCACGAGTTGAACAACGACTGGAATCGCGCCTACAAAAAGTCGGCCCGTATCGTGGGCGACGTCATCGGTAAATACCACCCGCACGGCGACCAGTCCGTCTACGACACCATCGTCCGCATGGCGCAGGATTTCTCCATGCGCTACATGCTGGTCGACGGCCAGGGCAACTTCGGTTCCATCGACGGCGATAACGCCGCGGCCATGCGTTACACCGAAATCCGCCTGGCCAAGATCGCGCACGAGCTGCTGGCCGACATCGACCAGGAAACCGTCGATTTCGGGCCCAACTACGACGGCAGCGAGCAAGAGCCGCTGCTGCTGCCCTCGCGCCTGCCCAATCTGCTGGTCAACGGCAGCTCGGGCATCGCCGTGGGCATGGCGACCAACATCCCGCCGCACAACCTTGGCGAAGTGGTCGAGGGCTGCCTGTACTGCCTGCGCAACCCCGGATGCTCGGTCGATGAGCTGCTGGAAATCATTCCGGCCCCGGATTTCCCGACGGGCGGCATCATCTACGGCATGGCCGGCGTGCGCGAAGGCTATCGCACCGGCCGGGGCCGCGTCATCATGCGCGCCAAGACGCACTTCGAGGACATGGAAAAGGGCAATCGTCAGGCCATCGTGGTCGACGCCATCCCCTACCAGGTCAACAAGAAGACGCTGCAGGAGCGCATCGCCGAGCTGGTCAACGACAAGAAGATCGAGGGCATTTCCGATATCCGCGACGAGTCGGACAAGGACGGCATGCGCCTGGTCATCGAGCTCAAGCGCGGCGAAGTGCCCGAGGTGGTGCTCAACAATCTGTACAAGAACACCCAGCTGCAGGACACCTTCGGGATGAACCTGGTGGCGCTGGTCGATGGCCAGCCGCGCCTGCTCAATCTCAAGCAGCTGATCGATTACTTCCTGCAGCACCGCCGCGAAGTCGTCACCCGCCGCACGGTGTTCCAGCTGCGCAAGGCCCGCGAGCGCGGCCACGTGCTGGAAGGCCTGGCCGTGGCCCTGGCCAACATCGACGATTTCATCGCCATCATCAAGGCCGCGCCCACCCCGCCGGTGGCCCGCCAGGAATTGATGGCGCGCAGCTGGGATTCCTCGCTGGTGCGCGAGATGCTGGCCCGCGCCGATGGCGGCGACGTCGTCGGCGGCCGCCAGGCCTTCCGCCCGGAAGACCTGCCCGAGGGCTTCGGCCTGCAGGGCGATGGACAGTACCGTTTGTCGGAGACGCAGGCTCAGGAAATCCTGAACATGCGCCTGCAGCGCCTGACCGGCCTGGAGCAGGACAAGATCATCGGCGAGTACAAGGAGGTGATGGACACCATCGCCGACCTGCTCGACATCCTGGCCCGCCCCGAGCGCATCACCACCATCATCGGCGACGAGCTGCAGGCCATCAAGGCCGAGTTCTCGACCTCGGCCAAGGACACCCGCCGCTCGGAGATCGAGGTCAACGCCACCGAGCTGGACACCGAGGACCTGATCACGCCCATGGACATGGTGGTGACCATGTCGCACGGCGGCTATATCAAGAGCCAGCCGCTGTCCGAATACCGCTCGCAGAAACGCGGCGGGCGCGGCAAGCAGGCCACCCAGATGAAGGAAAACGACTGGGTCGACCAGCTCTTCATCGCCAATACGCACGACTATCTGCTGTGCTTCTCCAACCGCGGCCGCGTCTATTGGCTCAAGGTCTGGGAAGTGCCGCAAGGCACGCGCAACTCGCGCGGCAAGCCCATCGTCAACATGTTCCCGCTGGCCGACGGCGAGAAGATCACCGTGGTGCTGCCGGTCAAGGAATTCAGCGACGACCACTACGTGTTCATGGCGACCTCGCGCGGCACGGTCAAGAAGACGGCGCTGTCCGACTTCTCCAACCCGCGCAAGGCCGGCATCATCGCGGTCGACCTCGATGACGGCGACTACCTGATCGGCGCCGACCTGACCGACGGCAAGCACGATGTCATGCTGTTCTCGGATGCCGGCAAGGCCGTGCGCTTCGACGAAAACGACGTGCGCCCGATGGGCCGCGCGGCGCGCGGCGTGCGCGGCATGATGCTCGAGGACAGCCAGACCGTGATCGCGCTGCTGGTGGCCGGCGACGAAAGCCAGAGCGTGCTGACCGCCACTGAAAACGGCTACGGCAAGCGGACCTCCATCACCGAGTACACCCGCCACGGTCGCGGCACCAAGGGCATGATCGCCATCCAGACCAGCTCGCGCAACGGCAAGGTCGTCGGCGCGGTCCTGGTCAACCCGAGCGATGAAATCATGCTGATCACCACGGGCGGCGTGCTGGTGCGTACCCGCGTGAGCGAGATCCGTGAAATGGGCCGCGCCACGCAGGGCGTGACGCTGATCAGCGTCGATGACGGCAGCTCGCTGTCGGGCGTGCGCCGGGTGGTCGAGAGCGACGCCGACGATGACGAGTCGGAAGAGGGCGGCGACGAAGGCCCGATCGAATCGACTGAAGAACCTACGGAGTAAGCAAGAGATGGCGCGCCCCTGGAATTTCTCGGCCGGACCTTCGGTCCTGCCCGAGGTGGTGTTGCAGCAGGCCGCGGCCGAGATGCTGGATTGGCAAGGCAGCGGCATGTCGGTGATGGAAATGAGTCACCGCGGCCGCCAGTTCGTGCAGATCTGCGACGAGGCCGAAGCCGACCTGCGCGAACTCATGAACCTGCCGGCCGACTATGCCGTCATGTTCATGCAGGGCGGCGGGCTGGGCGAGAACGCCATCGTTCCCATGAACCTGATCGGCCGGCGCGGCGTGCCGGCGGCTGATTTCGTGGTGACCGGGCATTGGTCCACGCGCTCGCACAAAGAAGCCGGCCGCTATGGCGACGCCCGCATCGCCGCCTCCAGCGCGCAGGCCGCCGAGATCGGCGGCCGCGAGCAGCGCCCCTTTACCTGGGTGCCGCCGGCGGCGAGCTGGCAGGTCCGTCCCGAGGCGGCCTATCTGCATCTGTGCAGCAACGAAACCATAGGGGGCGTGGAATTCACCGACTGGCCCGATCTGGCCGCGCTGGGCGCGCCCGACGTGCCCCTGGTGGTGGATGCGTCTTCGCATTTCCTGTCGCGTCCGCTGGACGCCACCCGCACCGGCCTGCTGTTCGCCGGCGCGCAGAAGAACGCCGGCCCGGCCGGCGTGACCGTGGTCATCGCGCGCCGCGACCTGCTGGGCAAGGCGCTGTCCATCTGTCCGTCGGCCTTTGACTACGCCAACGTGGCCGCCGAGCATTCGCGCTACAACACCCCGCCGACCTTCGCGATCTACGTCGCCGGCCTGGTCTACAAATGGGTCAAGGCCCAGGGCGGCGTGCAGGCCCTGGAGGCGGCCAACAAGGCCAAGGCCGACCTGCTCTACGGCTATCTGGACGCCAGCGGCTTTTACCGCAATCCGGTCGAGCCCTCGGTGCGTTCGCGCATGAACGTGCCCTTCGTGCTGCGCGACGAATCGCTCAATGATGCCTTCCTGCAAGGCGCCGAGGCCGCCGGCCTGCTGGCGCTCAAGGGGCACAAGAGCGTGGGCGGCATGCGCGCCTCCATCTACAACGCCATGCCGCTGGCCGGCGTGCAGGCCCTGGTCGATTACCTCAAGGAATTCGAGCGCCGCTATGGATGATTCCTTGCAGGCCAAGCTGCGGCCGCTGCGCGACCGCATCGACGCCATCGACCGCCAGATCCTCGAGCTCCTGGGCCAGCGCGCCCGCACGGCCCAGGAAGTGGGCGAGGTCAAGCATGCGGCCCACGCCGACGGCCCGGTATTGCGCCCGGAGCGCGAAGCCGAAGTCATCCGCGGTTTGCAGCAGCGCAACGCCGGCCCGTTTCCCAATGAGGCCGTGGCCAGCGTCTGGACCGAAATCATGTCGGCCTGCCGGGGGCTGGAGCGCGGCATGACGGTCGCCTATCTGGGCCCGCAAGGTTCGTTTTCGGAGCAGGCCGCGCTGGAGCAGTTCGGCCATTCCGTGACCCAGATGCCCTGCGCCTCTTTTGACGAGGTGTTCCGCGCCGTCGAGAGCGGCCAGGCCGACGTGGGCATCGTGCCGGTCGAGAACTCCACCGAAGGCGCGGTCAACCGCAATCTGGACCTGCTGCTGAACACGCCCCTGAAGATCATGGGCGAGCGTTCGCTCGTGATCCGCCATTGCCTGATGACGCAATCCGGCACGATGGACGGCGTGACCACGATTTCCGCGCATCCCCAGGCCCTGGCCCAATGCCAGGGCTGGCTGAACCGCCACTACCCCGACCTGAAACGGGTGGCCGCGGCCAGCAACTCGGAGGCCGCGCGCGTGGCGGCGGGCGACGCCACGGTGGCCGCCATCGCCGGCGAAGTGGCGGCGCCGGCCTGGAACCTCTCCCTCGTGGCCACGGGCATCCAGGACGACGCGCAGAACCGCACGCGCTTCGTGGCCATCGGCCGCATCGAGCCGCTGCCCAGCGGCCAGGACAAGACCAGCCTCATCCTGGCCGTGCCCAATCGCGCCGGCGCGGTCTACGACATGCTGGCGCCTCTGGCCGTCAATGGCGTGTCGATGACCCGTTTCGAGTCGCGCCCGGCGCGCACCGGGCAGTGGGAGTACTACTTCTACATCGATTGCCTGGGGCACCAGAAAGACACCAATGTGGCCACGGCTTTCGCCGCGCTGGCGCAGCAGGCCGCCTTTTTCAAGATTCTCGGCTCCTATCCGGCGCAATAAGGCCCGGTCTCCGTCGTCATCATGACCCAAGCAAACAAGACCCTCGTCGCCCCCGCCCACGTGGGCGCCATCGCCCCATACCAGGCGGGCAAGCCCATCGAAGAGCTGGCCCGCGAGTTCGGGCTGGATCCGGCCGGCATCATCAAGCTGGCCTCCAACGAAAACCCGCTGGGCATGCCGGAATCGGCGCGCCAGGCCATGCTGGCCGCGGCCAATGCGCTGGCCCGCTATCCCGATCCCAATGGCTTTGACCTGAAGGCGGCCCTGGCCGCGCGCTATGGCGTGCCCGCCAACTGGATCACCCTGGGCAATGGTTCGAACGACATCCTCGAGATCGTCGCCCTGGCCCTGCTGGAGCCGGGCGTCTCGGCCGTCTATGCCCAGCATTCCTTCGCCGTCTACCGCCTGGCCACCCAGGCCCGGGGCGCCCGTCATATCGTGGTGCCCGCCAAGGATTACGGCCATGACCTGGACGCCATGCTGGCGGCCATCGACGGCGATACGCGCGTGGTCTTCATCGCCAATCCGAACAACCCGACGGGCACGTTCGTGCCGGGCGAGGCGATCGAGCGCTTCCTGGTCCGGCTTACCGAGGCGCACGGCGAGCGCGTGACCGTGGTGCTGGACGAGGCCTACAACGAGTATCTCGACCCCGAACACCGTTTCGACAGCGTCGCGCTGGTGCGCCGCTTTCCCAATCTCATCGTCTCGCGCACCTTCTCCAAGGCCTATGGCCTGGCCGGCCTGCGCGTGGGCTTCGCCGTGGCCCAGCCGGCGCTCACCGACCTGCTGAACCGCGTCCGCCAGCCCTTTAACGTCAACACGCTGGCCCAGGCGGCCGCCGTCGCGGCCCTGGCCGACACGGCCTACCTCGAGCGCGCCTACGAAGCCAACAAGGCCGGCAAGGCGCAGCTCGTGCAGGCCTTCGAGGCCTTGAAGCTGCGCTATGTGCCCAGCTACGGCAATTTCGTGCTGGTGCATGTGGGCGATGCGCCCCGCATCAATCTCGAACTGCTCAAGCGCGGCGTCATCGTGCGCCCGGTGGCCGGCGACGGCCTGCCCGAATGGCTGCGCGTCTCGATCGGGCTGCCCTCCGAGAACGAACGCTTCATCGCGGCGCTCACCGAGATTCTGGCGGCATGAGCAGGCGGCAAGCCCCGGATGCAAGCCCGGTCATGATTCCGGTGCTCGCGGTGGTCGGCGTGGGCTTGATAGGCGGTTCCTTTGCCGCGGCGCTGCGCCAGGCCGGGCAGGTCGGGCGCGTGCTGGGCGTGGGGCGCAATCCGGCGTCGCTGGCCCAGGCCCAGGCGCTGGGCCTTATCGACGAGGCCGTGAGCCCCGAGTCCGCCGCGGCGCAGGCTGATCTCATCCTGCTGGCCACGCCGGTTGGCGGCCTGGGCCCCATGCTGGCGCGCATGCGCGACCATCTGCGCCCGGACGCCCTGATCACCGATGCCGGCAGCACCAAGGCCGAGGTCGTCCAGGCCGCGCGCCAGGCGCTGGGCGAACGCATCGCCGCCTTCGTGCCGGGCCATCCCATCGCCGGCGCCGAGCGCACGGGGCCGCAGGCCGCCGACGCCGCGCTGTACGAGGGGCGCAAGGTCATCCTGACGCCGCTGGCGGAGAATCCGCCCCAGGCCGTGGCGCGCGTGCGCGCCGCCTGGCAGGCCTGCGGCGCGCAGGTGCTGGACATGACGCCCGAAGCGCATGACAGCGTGCTGGCCTCGGTCAGCCATATGCCTCATTTCCTGGCGGCCGCCTATATGGCCCAGGTCTGCGAGGCCGGGGACGCCCAGACGCGGCTGGCGCTGGCCGGTTCGGGCTTCCGCGATTTCACCCGCATCGCCGCCGGCTCGCCCGAAATGTGGCGCGACATCTTCCTGTCCAACCGCTCGGCCATGCTGGCCGAGCTGGCGGCGCTGCGCGCCGTGCTGGACCGAACCGAAGCCGCCCTGGCGGCCGGTGACGGCGCGAGCCTGCAGCAATGGCTGCAGGAGGCCGCGCTGGCCCGGCGCGCCTGGCGCAAGGAGTCTTCCTGATGAATGCCCAGGCCTATCTGGACCTGCCCCGGGCACGCCACGCCCGCGGCGTGGTGGCCTTGCCCGGCTCCAAGAGTATTTCCAACCGCGTGCTGCTGATCGCCGCGCTGGCCGAGGGCCGCACCGAGATCTCCGGCCTGCTCGATTCCGACGATACGCGCGTCATGCTGGCGGCCTTGCGCCAGCTGGGCGTCCCGGTGACGGATCTGGGCGAGGGCAGGGTGGCCGTGGACGGCGCCGGCCGCTTTCCGGTCGGGCAGGCCGATCTGTTCCTCGGCAATGCGGGCACCGCCTTCCGGCCGCTGACCGCGGCGCTGGCCCTGATGGGCGGCGACTACCAGCTCTCGGGCGTGCCGCGCATGCACGAGCGGCCCATCGGCGACCTGGTCGACGCCCTGCGGGGCTGGGGCGCGCGGATCGATTACCTCGGCCAGGAAGGCTATCCGCCGCTGCGGCTGGGGCGAGGCCGCGTCCAGGCCGACACGGTGCGGGTCCAGGGGGCGGTGTCCAGCCAGTTCCTGACGGCGCTGCTGATGGCCGCGCCTATCGAGGCGGGCGCCAGCGGCCGGCCGGTCACCATTGAGGTGATCGGCGAGCTCATTTCCAAGCCCTATATCGAGATCACGCTCAATCTGATGGCGCGCTACGGCGTGACGGTGCGGCGCGACGGCTGGCGGGCGTTCACCATCGAGGGCGGCGCGCGCTACCGCAGCCCGGGCCGCATCGCGGTCGAGGGCGATGCCTCGACGGCGTCGTATTTCCTGGCCCTGGGCGTGCTGGGCGGCGGGCCGGTCCGGGTCACGGGCGTGGGCGAGAACAGCATCCAGGGCGACGTCGCCTTCGCCGACACCCTGGCCGACATGGGGGCCACGATCACCCGGGGCGCCGATTGGATCGAAGCCCGCGGCCCGGCGGTGGCCGAGGGCGGGCGGATCAAGGCGTTCGACGCCGATTTCAACCTGATTCCCGACGCGGCCATGACTGCCGCGGCCATGGCGCTGTTTGCCGACGGGCCTTGCCGCCTGCGCAATATCGGCAGCTGGCGCGTCAAGGAAACCGATCGTATCCACGCGATGCAGACCGAACTGGCTAAACTCGGAGCCACGGTCGAAAGCGGCCCCGATTGGCTGGCGGTCACGCCGCCGGCGGCAGGCCAGTGGCGTGACGCCCATATCGGCACCTGGGACGACCACCGCATGGCCATGTGTTTTTCGCTGGCGGCGTTCGGGCCGGCCGCGGTGCGCATCCTGGATCCGGGCTGCGTGAGCAAGACCTTCCCCAATTATTTCGACGTCTACGCCAGCCTGGTCGGCGCCTGACGTCCAAGGGATCATCCCATGTGTTCCGATTCTGCCGGCCCGGTGCCGGTCATCACCATCGACGGCCCGACCGCCTCGGGCAAGGGCACCATCGCCCACCGGGTGGGCAAGGCCCTGGGGTTCTCCGTCCTCGACAGCGGCGCGCTGTATCGCCTCACCGCCCTGGCGGCGCTGGACGGCGGCGTGCGGCCCGAGGACGAGGCCGCCGTGGCCGGCGTGGCCCAGGCGCTTGATGTTCGCTTCGACGGCCCCCATATGTATCTCAAGGGCGTGGACGTGGGCCACGAAATCCGCCAGGAGCATGTCGGCAATTATGCTTCGCGCGTGGCGGCCTACCCGGCCGTGCGCCAGGCCCTGCTTGAGCGGCAGCGGGCCTTCCGTCAGCCGCCGGGGCTGGTGGCGGACGGTCGCGATATGGGCACGGTGGTCTTCCCAGATGCGTCCCTTAAAATTTTCCTGATCGCCGATGTCCAAGCCCGGGCGCAGAGACGCTATAAGCAGTTGATCGATAAGGGAATTTCTGCTAATCTAGCCGACCTATTGCGTGATATGCGCGAGCGCGATGCGCGCGATACGCAGCGGGCCGTGGCGCCTTTGGCGCCGGCGCCCGACGCGCAGGTGCTGGACTCGTCCAAACTGACGATAGAGCAGACGGTGCAGGCCGTGCTTGAGCGCTGGCGCGACAGGCAAGGCCCGGCCTCATGAGATGAATGCAGTTCGCGGTGTCTTTCGGGACGCCGTTTTTTGGCCCTGACGGCCATGTGTACGTTCCCACGGGGCACCCCGCAAGAGCGGCGCAACCGGCAGGTTTTTTGACTCCACTGCGGCGGGCAAGCCGTTGCGGTGTGTATCAACGGCCGATTTTGGCCTAATGGATTATTAACCTAATGTCTTCCGTTTCCACTCCCGCCATCGGCGGCGAAAGCTTTGCCGACCTGTTTGCCGAGAGCCTCAAGAGCCAGGACATGAAGTCCGGCGAGGTCATCAGCGCTGAAGTCGTTCGTGTCGATCACAACTTCGTGGTCGTGAACGCCGGCCTGAAGTCCGAGGCGCTGATCCCCCTGGAAGAGTTCCTGAACGACCAGGGCGAGCTCGAAGTACAACCCGGCGATTTCGTCTCCGTGGCGATCGATTCGCTGGAAAACGGCTACGGCGACACCATCCTGTCGCGTGACCGCGCCAAGCGCCTGTCGGCCTGGCTGCAACTCGAAAAGGCCCTGGAAAATGGCGAGCTGGTCACCGGCACCATCACGGGCAAGGTCAAGGGCGGCCTGACCGTCATGACCAACGGCATCCGCGCCTTCCTGCCGGGTTCGCTGGTCGACCTGCGTCCGGTCAAGGACACCACCCCCTACGAGGGCAAGACCCTCGAATTCAAGGTCATCAAGCTCGACCGCAAGCGCAACAACGTCGTGCTGTCGCGCCGCCAGGTGCTGGAAGCCAGCATGGGCGAAGAGCGCCAGAAGCTGCTCGAGACGCTGCACGAAGGTGCCGTGGTCAAGGGCGTGGTCAAGAACATCACCGATTACGGCGCGTTCGTGGACCTGGGCGGCATCGACGGCCTGCTGCACATCACCGACATGGCCTGGCGCCGTGTGCGTCACCCCTCCGAAGTCCTGCAAGTGGGTCAGGAAGTCGAAGCCAAGGTCCTCAAGTTCGACCAGGAAAAGAGCCGCGTGTCGCTGGGCGTCAAGCAGCTGGGCGAAGACCCGTGGGTGGGCCTGGCTCGCCGCTACCCGCAAGGCACCCGTCTGTTCGGCAAGGTCACCAACCTGACCGACTACGGCGCCTTCGTGGAAGTCGAAGCCGGCATCGAAGGCCTGGTGCACGTCTCCGAAATGGACTGGACCAACAAGAACGTCGATCCGCGCAAGGTCGTGACCCTGGGCGAAGAAGTCGAAGTCATGGTCCTGGAAATCGACGAAGACCGCCGCCGTATCTCGCTGGGCATGAAGCAGTGCCGCCAGAATCCCTGGGAAGAGTTCGCCACGAACTTCAAGCGCGGCGACAAGGTGCGCGGCGCCATCAAGTCGATCACCGACTTCGGCGTGTTCGTTGGCCTGCCCGGCGGTATCGATGGCCTGGTTCACCTGTCCGACCTGTCGTGGACGGAAACCGGCGAAGAAGCCGTGCGCAACTTCAAGAAGGGCGACGAGATCGAAGCCGTGGTCCTGGGCATCGACACCGAGAAGGAACGCATCTCGCTGGGCATCAAGCAGCTCGAAGGCGATCCGTTCAACAACTTCGTCGCCACGCATGACAAGGGCGCCGTCGTCCCCGGCACGATCAAGTCGGTCGAGCCCAAGGGCGCCGTCGTGACCCTGTCGGTCGACGTCGAAGGCTATCTGCGCGCTTCCGAGATCTCCTCGGGCCGTGTCGAAGACGCCACCACCGTGCTGAACGCCGGCGACAACATCGAAGCCATGATCATCAACATCGACCGCAAGGCGCGTTCGATCCAGCTGTCGATCAAGGCTCGCGATAACGCCGAGACCGCTGAAACCATCCAGCGCATGTCCGAAGCCAGCGCCTCGTCGGGTACGACCAACCTGGGCGCGCTGCTCAAGGCCAAGCTGGACCAACAGCGCAACGACGGTTGACGTGACCAAGTCGGAGCTGATCGCCGCTCTGGCGGCCCGCTATCCCCAGCTGGCCGCCCGCGACACCGATTACGCGGTCAAGACCATGCTTGACGCCATGACCCAGGCCCTGTCCTCGGGTCAGCGCATCGAAATCCGTGGTTTTGGCAGCTTTTCCTTGTCGCAGCGGTCTCCGCGCGTGGGGCGCAACCCCAAGTCCGGCGAACAAGTGCTGGTGCCTGGCAAACAGGTGCCGCACTTCAAGGCGGGCAAGGAGTTGCGAGAGCGCGTGGATCTGGCTGGCAACGAACCGGGTGGCGATTCCTCCCATGAATCGTCCGACCCCCTGCAGTCCGTGATGGACATGCATGCCATGCACTGACGTCACCGCGCGGTCGTCGCGACGCAAAGCCCCTTGAGGTTTCAAGGGGCTTTGTTTTTTTGCCTGCCCGCGCCCTCGTGCGCGATCACGACAAAAGCCTGCCGTCCCGTACTGCTTCGGTCCGGCTTGCGCTTACAATTAAATGTCTTATCCCTCTGGAGCATGCGCCATGCGCTACCTTGTCTGGGCCCTGCGATTGCTCGTCTTTATCGCCGTGTTGATGTTCGCGCTGAAGAATACCGACCCGGTGGCCGTCAAGTTCTATGCTGATTACGTGGTGCAGGATGTGCCGCTGATCGTGGTCATGCTGGCGACCTTTGTGCTGGGCGCGGTGTTCGGCCTGCTGCTGACCGTGCCGGCGTCGATGCGCCGCCGCCGCGAGGCGCAGCGCCTGCGCCGCGAGGTCGAACGCCTGCAAGCCGCCGCCAACGGCACCCAACCGCCTGTCGCGCCCGAAGCGGTCGCGCCGATGTCGCCGCTGTAACGCGGCTTTTTTGATTGCACTGCAAGAGTCTGGACCGTGGACTTTGAACCTTGGTGGCTGATTTTTGTCCCCGTGCTGTTTGCACTGGGCTGGTTGGCGGCGCGTTTTGATTTCCGGCAAATGCTGCGCGAGACGCGCACCCTGCCGGACTCCTATTTCCGTGGCTTGAATTTTCTGCTGAACGAGCAGCCCGACCGGGCGATCGACGCTTTTGTCGAGGTCGCCAAACTGGATCCGGAAACCACGGAGCTGCACTTCGCCCTGGGCAGCCTGTTTCGGCGCCGCGGCGAAATGGAGCGCGCCATCCGCGTGCACCAGAGCCTGCTGAACCGCTCCGATCTGCCGCAGGCCGAGCGCGAACATGCCCAGCACGAGTTGGCCCAGGACTTCCTGAAGGCCGGCATGCTCGATCGCGCCGAAGCCGCTTTCGAACAACTCAAGGACACCGACACGCGCTATGCGCTGCCCGCGCTGCGCTCGCTGATCCGCATTTACGAATCCGAGCACGATTGGCCGCGCGCCATCGAGGCGGTCAAGACCCTGCACGGGCTGGTCGACGAACCCGCGCCGCAATTGGTCCATTACTACTGCGAACAGGCCCAGAGCGCGCTGTCGGCCAAGCCGCCCGATATCGAGGCCGCGCTGGCGGCCCTGGATGCGGCCGATCATGCCGTCGAGGGCGCCGGTCGCGGCGAAGGCATGAGCCACGGTTCCAAGGTGCGGACGTCCTTGCTGCGCGCCCGCCTGGCCGCGCTCGAAAATGACAGCAAGCGCGAGCGCATGTACCTGGAAGGCATCCTGGCCGATGCCCCCGAATACGCGGGCCTGGTGGCCGAGCAGCTGCTGGCCAACTATCGCCAGGCCGGCGAGGTCGTGCAGGGCCTGGAGCGCCTGCGCGCGCAGTATGAGCGCCACGCCTCGCTGGACCTGTTCAATGTGGTGTTCCGCGAATTGCGCGCCCAGCAAGGCAGCGAGCCGGCCTGGGCCTTCGCGCGCGCGGCGCTGCGCCATCATCCCTCGCTGCTGGGCCTGGACCGCCTGCTGGAGGCCGAACTGGCCGCGCAGCCGGCCGGGGAGGCGCAGAACAGCCCCGTGCCGGGCGCCGACATGACGCTGTTGCGCAGCCTGATACACAAGCATACGCAGCGCCTGGACCGCTACGCCTGCCGCAGTTGCGGATTCCAGGCGCGCCGGTTCTACTGGCAGTGCCCGGGCTGTAATGCCTGGGAAACCTATACCCCGCGTCGTCTGGAAGAACTTGAATGATGTCTTTTCCCGCCCAAGCCGTCGCGCGCGCCCGCGTGCTCGTGGTTGGCGATGTCATGCTGGACCGTTATTGGTTCGGTGAGGTCGAGCGTATTTCGCCCGAGGCCCCGGTGCCCGTGGTCCGTGTGGCCCGCCGCGAGGACCGCCTGGGCGGCGCGGCCAACGTCGCGCGCAATATCGCCGCGCTGGGCGCTCAGGCGACGCTGATCGGCGTGGTGGGCGCCGACGAGGCGGGCGAGCGCATCGCCGCGCTGGCCGCCGAAGCCGGGGTGCGCACCGATCTGGTGGCCGACCCCGAGCGCCACACCACGCTGAAGATGCGCGTGCTGGGCCGCCAGCAGCAGCTGCTGCGCGTGGACTTCGAGGAAGAACCCGGCCCGGCCATGCTGGACAGCGTGGATATGGCCCTGGCGCGTGAACTGGCGGCCTGCGATGTGCTGGTGCTGTCCGATTACGCCAAGGGGGCGCTGGCCCGCGTGCAGGACCTGATCGCCCAGGCGCGCGCGCGCAACATTCCGGTGCTGGTCGACCCCAAGGGGGACGACTACACCCGCTATCGGGGCGCGACCCTGGTCACGCCCAACCGTTCCGAGATGCAGCAGGCCGTGGGCCGGTGGTCCAATGAATCGCAGCTCACCGACCGGGCCCAGGCCTTGCGCCAGGACTTGGACCTGGAGGCCTTGCTCGTGACCCGTTCGGAACAGGGCATGACGCTGTTCACCCAGGCGGGCCGCGAACATGTCGATGCCCAGGCCCACGAGGTGTTTGATGTGTCGGGCGCCGGCGATACCGTGCTGGCGACCCTGGCCGTCATGCGCGCCGCCGGCCTGTCCTGGATGGATGCCATGCGCTGGGCCAACCGCGCCGGCGGCATCGTCGTCGGCAAGCTGGGCACTTCCGTGGTGACTGGCGCTGAACTCGCAGGAGAAGCAATATGATCATTGTCACTGGCGCGGCCGGTTTCATCGGCAGCAACCTGGTGCGCGGGCTCAATCGCCGCGGCATCTACGACATCATCGCCGTCGACGACCTGACCCAGGGCGATAAATTCCTCAATCTCGTCGACTGCAAGATCGCCGACTACATGCATCACGAGGATGTGCGCGAATTGCTGCGCGCCGGCAAGCTGCCGCGCCTGCGGGCCGTGCTGCATCAAGGCGCCTGTTCGGACACCACCGAGCGCAATGGCCGCTACATGATGGACAACAACTACCGCGTCACGCTGGAGTGGTTCGAGTATTGCCAGGCGCAGCGCGTGCCTTTTTTGTACGCCTCCTCGGCCGCCGTCTACGGCGCCTCGACGGTCTATGTCGAAGACCCGGCCAACGAGGGTCCGCTCAATGTCTACGGCTATTCCAAGCTCTTGTTCGACCAGGTCCTGCGCACGCGCCTGGACAAGCTCACGGCCCAGGTCGTCGGGCTGCGGTATTTCAACGTCTATGGCCCGCACGAGCAGCACAAGGGCCGCATGGCCTCGGTGGCCTTTCACAACATGAACCAGTTCCTGGCCGAAGGGCATGTGCGCCTGTTCGCGGGCTGGGACGGCTATCCCGATGGCGGCCAGAGCCGGGATTTCATTTCGGTCCAGGACGTGGTGGACGTCAATCTGCATTTTCTGGATCACCCGCAGATCTCGGGCATCTTCAATTGCGGCACCGGACGCGCGCAGCCCTTCAATGATGTGGCCGCCGCCGTGGTGAACAGCCTGCGCGCCGAGCGGGGCGAGGCCGCGCTGCCGCTGGACAAGCTCGTGAGCGAAGGCCTGATCCGCTACATTCCCTTCCCCGATGACCTGAAGGGACGCTACCAGAGCTTCACCCAGGCCAATGTGGACAATCTGCGCGCAGCCGGCTTTACCGCGCCCATGCGCGATGTGCAGACCGGCGTGAGCGAATACGTGAGCTATTGGCGCGCGCGCAAATAAAGCCCGCGGGCTTGTACGCTGTGTCATCACGCTGCACTGACGGGCCCTTCGCGGGTCCGTCGGCGCATTCTGGAGGCCCTGGCGGCGCTGGCCGTCTTTTCTTCCGGAGTGTCATATGCGTTTTTTCCCCGTTTGCTTGCCGGGCCGGCTGCTGGCCGCGGCCCTGCTGCTCAGCCCCGCGGCGCCGGCCGCGGCCCTGGACCTCAATAGCGCCACGGCGGCGCAGCTGCGCGAACTGAAAGGGCTGGGGCCCCGCAGCGCCGAGCTCATCGTGCATGAGCGCGAAAGAGGCGGCCCCTATCGTTCGCTGGAGGACCTGAGCGATCGCGTGCGCGGCATTGGCGCGCGCAAGGCGGCCCGCCTGGCCGAGGCCGGCCTGACGGTGGGCAAACCGGCGGCGGGCGAGCCCGCCGCCGCCAGGCCAGCCCCGGCGCCCGCCAAGCGGCCCGCGGCCGTCCGCCGTCCCTGAGTCCCTGCCCCGAGCGCGGGTTTGGGCCGCCGCGGGCAGGCAGGGCGGTTATTATCCCGGCATGAACGCCATTACCTACCCCACCGTCGAGCAAACCGTCGGCAATACGCCGCTGGTGCGCCTGCAACGTATTCCTGGCGAGCTCGGCCAGGCCCGCGGCAATGTCATTCTGGCCAAGCTGGAGGGCAATAACCCGGCCGGCTCCGTGAAGGACCGCCCCGCGCTTTCCATGATTCTGCGCGCCGAGCAGCGCGGCGAGATTGCGCCCGGCGACACGCTGATCGAGGCCACCAGCGGCAATACCGGCATCGCCCTGGCGATGACGGCCGCCATGCGCGGTTACCGCATGATCCTCATCATGCCGGACAACCTCTCGGTGGAGCGGCGCGCGGCCATGACGGCCTATGGGGCCGAACTCATCCTGACGCCGGCCGACAAGGGCGGCATGGAATACGCCCGCGACCTGGCCATGGCCATGCAGGCCGAGGGCAAGGGCAAGGTGCTGGACCAGTTCGCCAATCCGGACAATCCGCGCGCCCACGTCGAGGGCACGGGCCCGGAAATCTGGACCCAGACCCAGGGCCAGGTGACGCATTTTGTCAGCGCCATGGGCACGACCGGCACCATCATGGGCGTGTCCACCTATCTCAAGTCGCGCAATCCGGCCGTCCAGGTGGTGGGGGCGCAGCCGGCCGAGGGCTCGCAGATCCCCGGCATCCGCAAATGGCCCGAGGCCTATCTGCCCAAGATTTTCGACCGCTCCCTGGTCGACGCCTATGAGTCCATCGGCCAGGCCGAGGCCGAGACCATGGCTCGCCGCCTGGCCGCCGAAGAAGGCATCTTCGGCGGTATTTCGTCGGCCGGCGCGCTGGTGGCCGCCCTGCGGGTGGCGGCCAGGGTCGAAAACGCCACCATCGTCTTCATTGTCTGCGACCGGGGCGATCGCTACCTGTCCACGGGCGTGTTCAACTGAGCGCGCCGCCCCTGCAAGCCCGCCGGCCGGCGGGCTTTTTCTTTTTGGAGGGTCAGGGACGTCCCACGCGGGCCTGCAGTTCGGCGGCCAGGTCGGCCACCGCGGTCGCGTAGAAATAGCTGCGGTTGTATTGGGTGATGACGAAGAAGTTGGCGGTGCCGGTGCGGTACTGGACCGTGCCGCGCGCTTCTTCGGCCAGGTCCACGATGCCCAGCGGGCTGGACTGCCAGCTGCCCGCGCCGCCCTCGGCAGGCAGCCGGGCGCCGGCCTGTTGCAGGCGGGCCCAATCCAGGCGCGGCGTCAGGCCGCCATCGACCAGGGCCGAGGGATCGGCTGGCAGGGTGACTGGCGCGAATACCGGCAGGCCGCGCTGCCAGCCGTGTTTTTGCAGAAAGTTGCCGACCGACATCACGGCATCGGGCACGCTGTTGGCCAGATCGATATGCCCGTCGTCATCGCCGTCCACGGCGTAATGGGCGATGCTGGTGGGCATGAACTGCGGCATGCCGACGGCGCCCGCGAAGGAGCCCAGGGCGCCGGGTTCGAGCTTGCCTTGCAGCGTCAGCGTGATGAAGTCGGCCAGCTGCGTGCGGAACATCTCCACCCGTTCGGGCTTGACCGGTTCGGGGTAATCGAAAGCCAGGGTGGCCAGCGCATCGATCACGCGGAAATTGCCCATGTTGCGGCCATACAGGGTTTCGACCCCGATGATGGACACGATGATGGAAGCGGGGACGCCGTATTGCTGGGCGGCGCGCTCGATGACGGCGCGGTGCTCGTTCCAGAAGCTCACTCCCCAGGCGATGCGCTTGGGTTCCACGAAACGCGAGCGATAGGTGAGCCAGCTGCGCCAGACCTTGCGGCCGGGCACGGAGGGGGCGATCAGGCGCGCCACGGTGCTGCTGTAGCGGGAGTCTGTCAGCATGCCGAGCACGGATTCCAGGGGCAGGGCCCGCTCGCTGGCCAGGGCTTCGGCGAAGCTGCGCACTTCGGGCCGCATCTTGCCGCCAGGCGTCAGCGTGGCGGAGGGTTCGGCCGCGGGCGTGTCGGAACCGATGCGGATGACCTGGGGTTTACCCTCGGTCGTGGCGGGCGGGGCGGCGGAAGCTTCGGGTTTGGGGGCGGGGGAGGCACAGCCTCCCAGCAGGGACGCGGCAAGGCCGATTTGCAGGAAACGCCGGGTGATGAACATAATCTTCCCTATGGAGACCATGTATCTTACCCACCCGTCGTGCAAGCTGCATGAAATGGGCAGTTGGCATCCCGAAAGCCCGCAGAGGCTGGACGCCATTTCCGATCAGCTGCTGGCCAACGGCCTCATGCCCTTCCTGGGCGAAAGACAGGCGCCGGCCGCCACGCGCGAAGACATCCTGCGCGTGCACAGCGCCTATCATCTGGACCGTCTGCGCGGCCTGTCGCCCGAGCACGGCTATGCGGAGATCGATCCCGACACCCTGATGAATCCCCACACTCTGGAGGCGGCCTATCATGCGGCCGGCGCGGGCATCGCGGCGGTCGACGCGGTGATGGCGGGCGAAGCCACCACGGCCTTCTGCGCGGTGCGCCCGCCCGGCCATCATGCCGAGCACAGCCGCGCCATGGGTTTCTGCTTTTTCAACAATGTGGCTATTGCGGCGCAATATGCCCTGCACAAGCATGGCCTGACGCGCATCGCCATCGTCGATTTCGACGTGCATCACGGCAATGGCACCGAAGAGGCCTTCGCGGGCGACGAAAGAGTGCTGATGTGCAGTTTTTTCCAGCATCCCTTTTTTCCCAACAGCGGTTTCGACCACCCCGCGGACAATATGCTGAACGTCCCGGTGGCGGCCTATTCGACCGGCGCGGCGGTGCGTGACATCGTGCGCCAGCAATGGCTGCCGCGCCTGCAGGCGCACGCGCCGCAGCTATTGCTGATCTCGGCCGGTTTCGATGCGCACAGAGAGGATGACATGGCCCAGATGGGCCTGGTGGAGGCGGATTACGCCTGGATCACCGACCAGCTCGTGGAGGTGGCCGACCGCCATGCGCAGGGGCGCATCGTCAGCACGCTGGAGGGCGGTTACAACCTGTCGGCATTGGGCCGCAGCGTGGTCGCTCACATCAGATCGCTGTCGAAGTTGTAGAATCAAGAAAAAATTGTGCAATGCAACTCCCGGCACTCCGCCGGGAAATTATTGTTTGGAGGCTGCTGGATGAAGGTATTGGTACCCGTCAAGCGCGTCGTTGACTACAACGTCAAGGTGCGCGTGAAATCTGATCAAACCGGGGTGGACATCGCCAACGTGAAGATGTCGATGAACCCTTTTGACGAAATCGCCGTCGAGGAGGCAACGCGCCTGAAGGAGAAGGGCAGCGTGGCCGAGGTCATCGCCGTGTCCTGCGGGGTGGCGCAATGCCAGGAGACGCTGCGCACGGCCATGGCCATCGGCGCGGACCGTGGCGTGCTGGTGCAGACCGATGCGGAGCTGCAGCCGCTGGCGGTGGCCAAGATGCTCAAGGCGCTGGTGGACAAGGAGCAGCCGCAGCTGGTGATCCTGGGCAAGCAGGCGATCGACGATGACGCCAACCAGACGGGCCAGATGCTGGCCGCGCTGCTGGGCTGGCCGCAGGCCACGTTTGCCAGCAAGGTGGAGCTGGGCGAGGGTCAGGTGACGGTCACGCGCGAGGTCGACGGCGGCCTGGAGACGCTGAAGCTGAAGCTGCCGGCGATCGTGACGACGGACCTGCGCCTGAACGAGCCGCGCTATGTGACGCTGCCCAACATCATGAAGGCCAAGAAAAAGCCGCTGGAAACCGTCACGCCGCAAGACCTGGGCGTGGACCCGGCGCCGCGCCTGAAGACCCTGAAGGTCACCGAACCCCCCGCGCGCAAGGCTGGCATCAAGGTGGCCGACGTGGCCGCGCTGGTGGACAAACTGAAGAATGAAGCGAAGGTGATCTAACAATGACGACGCTTGTTATTGCCGAACACGACAACGCCCAGCTCAAGGGCGCGACCCTGAACACGATCGCCGCGGCCGCCAAGCTGGGCGGCGAGGTGCATGTGCTGGTGGCGGGCAGCAATGCCCGCGCCGTGGCCGAGCAGGCCGCCGCCGCGGCCGGCGTGGCCAAGGTGCTGCTGGCCGATGCGCCGCAGCTGGCCGAAGGGCTGGCCGAGAACCTGGCCGCGCAGGTGCTGGCGGTGGCCTCGGCCTACAGCCACATTCTGTTCCCGGCCACGGCCTCGGGCAAGAACGTGGCCCCGCGCGTGGCCGCCAAGCTGGACGTGGCGCAGATCTCGGACATTATCGGCGTGGAGTCGGCCGATACCTTCCAGCGTCCCATCTACGCGGGCAATGCCATTGCCACGGTGCAGTCGGGCGATGCGGTCAAGGTGATCACGGTGCGCACCACGGGCTTTGACGCCGTGGCGGCCACGGGCGGTTCGGCGGCCATCGAGGCGGTGGACGCGGTGGCCGATTCGGGTCTGTCGAGCTTCGTGGGCCGCGAAGTGGCCAAGAGCGACCGCCCGGAACTGGCGGGCGCGCGCGTGGTGGTCTCGGGCGGCCGGGGCCTGGGCAGCGCCGAGAACTTCAAGATCCTGGATCCGCTGGCCGACAAGCTGGGCGCGGCGCTGGGCGCCTCGCGCGCGGCGGTGGACGCGGGCTATGCCCCCAACGATTGGCAGGTCGGTCAGACCGGCAAGATTGTTGCGCCGCAGCTCTATGTGGCCGTGGGCATCTCCGGCGCCATCCAGCATCTGGCGGGCATGAAGGACTCCAAGGTCATCGTGGCCATCAACAAGGATCCCGAGGCGCCCATCTTCGGCGTGGCCGATTACGGCCTGGTCGGCGACCTGTTCCAGGTGGTGCCCGAGCTGGCCGGCGCGCTCTGATGCGCTGACCCAGGGTCTCGGAAAAAGCCGCGGCGTCACTGCCGCGGCTTTTTTTTGCCCGGCCCGGGCCGGGGGGGCGGCCGTGACGGGCTTTGGTTTTTCCTGCCAATTCTGATAATGTCTTTGGCGCACGGTAGGCCCGATACACCGCGACGGAGATTCCTGATGGGAAGTGCAGGCTCGGCAAGAAAATGGGCGGTTGAACCAACGAGGGGGCAGGTATGACTTGCTCTGTCGGATTTTTTCAGTCGGTGCCTATCGCCATCGTCTTTATCGCGGTGGGCCTGGGCCATTTCATAGGCAAGTTCCGCCTCGGGCCCGTCGCCTTGGGCGGCGTGTGCGGCACCCTGATCGTGGCCATGCTGTTGGGTCAGACGGGTTGCAAGGTCGAAGGCCCGCTGCGCGAAATCGCCTTCGTGCTCTTCATCTTCGCCATGGGTTATTCCGGCGGCCCGGGCTTTTTCGCCAATCTCAACCGCTCCAGCCTGCGCTTCATGCTGCTGCCTCTCATCGAGGTGGTGCTGGTGCTGACCATCGCCCTGGTGGCCGCCAGCTTTTTCGGCTTTGACGCGGGGACCACGGCCGGCCTGGCCGCGGGCTCGGCCACCGAGTCGGCCGTGGTGGGCACGGCTTCCGAAGCCTTGCGCCACCTGGGCCTGTCGGCCGAAGAGGTGAGGGTCCAGGAGGCCAATATCGCCACGGCCTATACGCTGACCTATCTGGTGGGCACGCTCAGCATCGTGCTGTTCACCAGCCAGGTGGCGCCCTTGCTGCTGGGCATCAATCTGCGCCAGGCCTCCAAGGACCTGGAGGCCAAGCTGGGCGGCATCCCCGAGGAGGGCGACAGCAGCCTGCCCGCGCTGCCGCGCCTGGTGGGCCGCGCCCATATCGTGCGCGAGGCCCAGGGCATGAGCGTGCTGGAGGTCGAGCAGAAGCTCGCGGGCCGCACCGTGGTGACCAGCCTGCTGCGCGACGGCGAGTCGCTCGCGCCCACGCCGGACGAGGTCCTGCAGGCCGGCGACATCCTCGTGATCGTGGGCCTGCGCTTTTATGCCTTGCGCGGCGACGATGTGATCGGCCCGGAAATCCAGGTGCCGCCCGCGCATGCCGACGCGCTCAATCTGCAGGAAATGCAGGTCGTCATCAATCGCAAGGGCGTCAATGGCCGCACCCTGGCCGAACTGGCCCAGACGCCGAATGCGCGCGCGGCGCGGGGCGTGTTCCTGCAAGGCATCGAGCGCAGCGGGCACACCATCCCCATGACGCCCGCGACCGTGCTGCAGTATGGCGATGTGGTCAAGCTGGTCGGAACCGATCCCAATCTGAGCAAGGCGGCCGGCCATCTGGGCAGCGAATTGCGCCGCGACGGCACGACCGATCTGGTGTTCATGTGCGCCGGCATCCTGGTGGGCCTGTTGATCGGCAGCCTCATCGTCACCGTGGCGCGCTTGCCGCTGTCGCTGGGCAGCGGCGGCGGGGCGCTGGTGAGCGGCCTGGTCTGCGGCTGGATTTCCGCCAAGCGCCCGTCGCTGGGCCATATACCGGCCCCGGCCTTGAATCTGCTCAAGGAGCTGGGGCTGGCGATATTTATTGCCTGCGTCGGCTTGTCGGCGGGCCCGGAGGCGATTACCCTTTTGAAAGAGCACGGACTCGTCATACCCGTGATCGGCCTGGCGGTATCGCTGGGGCCGGCCTGCGCATCGCTCTGGGTCGGGCATAAGTTTCTCAAGATCGAGGGGCCGCTGCTGCTGGGCGCGATCGCGGGTCAGCACGTGAGCACGCCCACGGTCAGCGCCGTGATCGCCCAGGCAGGAAGTTCAGTGCCCATCCTGGGCTATACCGTCACCTATGCCATCGCCAACGTGCTGTTGCCCGTGCTGGGCCCGCTCATCGTGGCGCTGGCCTATCGCCTGGGCTGAGACGCCCCAAGCGGGAAAACCGGGCGGCGCAAGCCGCCCGCTTGTTTATAGAACGGAGACACCATGAGCTACACCACGCCGTTGCGCGACATCCGCTTTGCCATGAAGGAGCTGGCCGGCCTTGATGAAATCCTCAAGCTGCCCGGTTTCGAGGAGGCCGAGCCGGATCTGGTCGATGCCATTCTTGATGAGAATGCGCGCTTTGTGCAGGAGGTGGTGGCTCCCTTGAACGTGACCGGCGATCGCCAGCCCCCGGTCTGGAAAGACGGCGTGGTCACGGCGACGCCCGGTTTCGCCCAGGCGTTCGCCGATTACTCGGCCGGCGGCTGGCAGGGCCTGCAGCATCCGGCGCAATGGGGCGGCCAGGGCTTGCCGCAATTGGTGGCGGCGCCGGCGGCCGAGAACATCCAAGCCGCCAGTCTGGCGTTTTCGCTCTGTCCCATGCTGACCGATGGCGTGATCGAGGCGTTGTTGTCGGTCGGTTCCGAAGCGCAGCGGCGCGCCTATGTGCCCAACCTGATCGGCGGGCGCTGGACAGGCACGATGAATCTGACCGAACCGCAGGCCGGGTCTGATCTGGCCCTGGTCAAGACCCGGGCCGTGCCCCAGCCGGATGGCAGTTATCGGCTTTCGGGCCAGAAGATTTTCATCACCTATGGCGAGCATGACCTGGCCGAGAACATCATCCACCTGGTGCTGGCCCGCCTGCCGGACGCGCCCGCGGGCGTGAAGGGGATTTCGCTGTTCATCGTGCCCAAGATCCTGGTCAATGAAGACGGCTCGCTGGGCAAGCGCAATGATGTCTGGTGCGCCTCGCTGGAGCACAAGCTGGGCATACACGGCAGCCCCACGGCGGTGCTGCTCTACGGCGCGGGCAAGGGCGAGGTGGGCGAGGGCGCCATCGGCTATCTGGTGGGCGAGGCCAATCGCGGCCTGGAGTATATGTTCATCATGATGAACGCGGCGCGCTATTCGGTCGGCCAGCAGGGCATCGCGCTGGCCGAGCGCGCCTACCAGCATGCCCAGGCCTATGCGCGCGAGCGCGTCCAGGGCCGCGCCATCGAGGGTTCGGCCGGCCCGGTCACGATTTCGCATCACCCGGATGTGCAGCGCATGTTGCTGACCATGCGCGCCTTGACCGAGGCGTCCCGGGCCGTGTCCTATGTGGCGGCCGCCGCCCATGACAAGGCCGACCACCATCCGGATGCCGAGGTGCGCAGCCGCAACCGCGCCTTCTATGAGTACCTGGTGCCCATCGTCAAGGGCTTCTCGACCGAGTTGGCCGTGGAGGTCGCCTCGCTGGGCGTGCAGGTGCATGGCGGCATGGGCTTTATCGAGGAGACCGGGGCGGCGCAGTACTACCGCGACGCCCGCATCCTGCCCATCTATGAGGGCACCACGGCCATCCAGGCCAATGACCTGGTCGGCCGCAAGACCTTGCGTGACGGCGGCGCCGCCGCCTATGCCTCGATTGCCGCCATGCGCGACACCCTCAAGGCGCTTCAGGTCGAGGCCAGCCGCGCCGACGCCGAAAGCCGCGAAGGGTTATGCCTGCTGCGCGACCACTTCGACCAGGCCATCCAGGCCTATCAGGATGCGGTCGACTTCATTCTCCAGCATGCCGCCGACCATGTGCGGGCGGTGTTCGCGGGCAGCGTGCCCTATCTGATGCTGGCCGGCGTGACGCATGGCGGCTGGCAGATGGTGCGCGCGGCGCTGGTCAGCCGCCGCCGGCTGGCCGAAGGCAGCGATGACAGCTTTTATCGCAACAAGCTGGGCACGGCCCTGTTTTACGGCGCCCACATCCTGCCGCGCGCCCTGTCGCTGTCGGCGGCGGTGAGGGCGGGGCAGGTGGCGGACACCGCCGCCGATTGGGCCGGGGTGGCCTGAGCGCCATCCTTGCAATACAACATAAGGTTATATGGCTTGCTTATTTCCCCCGATATGGGTTTGATGCAAGAATCATATGGCCGCCAACCTAAAGCAGGAGATATTCATGGCTCACCTCCGTCTCGGCGACACCGCGCCCGACTTTGAACAGAAATCGTCCATCGGTACGCTGCGTCTGTATGACTACCTTGGCGACAAATGGGGCGTGCTGTTTTCGCATCCCGCCGACTTCACGCCGGTCTGCACGACCGAACTGGGCTACACCGCCAAGCTGGCCGACGAGTTCGCCAAGCGCAACGTGAAAGTGCTGGCCCTGTCGGTCGATGGCGAAGAATCGCACAACAAGTGGATCGGCGACATCAACGATACCCAGTCGACCCGCGTCAATTTTCCCATCCTGGCCGACGAGGACCGCAAGGTCTCCGAGCTCTATGACATGATCCACCCGAACGCCAACGCCACGCTGACCGTGCGTTCGGTGTTCATCATCGACCCGGCCAAGAAAATCCGCCTGATCATCACCTACCCGGCCAGCACGGGGCGCAATTTCAATGAAATCTTGCGCGTGATCGATTCGCTGCAGCTGACCGACAATTACAGCGTGGCCACGCCGGTCAATTGGCAGGATGGCGACGACGTGATCATCGTCCCGTCCCTGAAAGACGAGGCCGTCATCAAGGAAAAATTCCCCAAGGGCTACAAGGCCGTGCGTCCCTATCTGCGCATCACGCCCCAGCCCAACAAGTAAAGCGGGCAGCATGCGCGCCGCGGGCCGCCTTCGGGCGGCCCGTCTGTTTTATGGGGCCGGGGCAGGCTATATGTCTTCAGGCGATGAGTAATCAAAAAATGATTCGTTCCTTTCAGTTTGGCGGGCTTGCACACTGGCAGCCATTGCCACTCCAACAAGAAAGGAAGCGAGTATGCCCTCCCGTGCCGCAGGATCCTGGACCGCCGCCATCGCCCTGGCAGCCACTTTCATTCTCGGTCTGCCGCTAGCCCAGGCGCAGACCAAGCAGACGCTGCTCAACGTCTCCTATGACCCGACGCGCGAACTCTATCGCGCCGTCGACGATGCCTTCGTCAAGCATTACAAGGACAAGGCGGGCGTCGAACTGACGATCCGCCAGTCGCACGGCGGTTCCGGCCGCCAGGCCCGCTCCGTCATCGACGGCCTGGATGCCGATGTGGTGACGCTGGCCCTGGCCTACGACATCGACGCCATCGCGGACCGCGGCCTGCTGCCGCAGGAATGGCAAAAGCGCCTGCCGCAGAATAGCTCGCCCTACACCTCCACCATCGTCTTTCTGGTGCGCAAGGGCAATCCCAAGCAGATCAAGGATTGGGACGACCTGATCAAGCCGGGCCTGCAAGTGATCACGCCCAATCCCAAGACGTCGGGCGGCGCGCGCTGGAACTACCTGGCCGCCTGGGCCTATGCCCTGAAGCAGCCGGGCGGCAGCGAAGCCTCCGCGCGCCAATTCGTGGGCGACCTGCTCAAGCATGTGCCGGTCCTGGATACGGGCGCGCGCGGCTCGACCACCACTTTCGTCGAGCGCGGCGTGGGCGATGTGCTGCTGGCCTGGGAAAACGAAGCCTTTCTGGCGCTCGAAGAACTCGGTCCGGACAAGTTCGACATCGTCGTGCCTTCGCTGTCCATCCTGGCCGAACCGCCGGTGGCCATCGTGGACAAAGTGGTGGACAAGAAGGGCACGCGCCCGGCCGCCCAGGCCTATCTGGAGTTTCTCTATACGCCCCAAGCGCAGGAGATCATCGCCAAGAACTACTACCGCCCGATCGACAAGGCCGTGGCCGCCAAGTACGCGAGCCGCTTTCCCAAGCTCAATCTGGTGACCATCGACGACCCCATCTTCGGGGGCTGGCGCAAGGCCCAGAAAGACCACTTCAGCGACGGCGGGACCTTTGATCAGGTCTATCAACCCAAATAAGGAGGCGGGCACGCGATGAGCGCCATTCTTCATCCGGCGGCGGGCCCGGCGGCCCGCCCCGCCCGCAAAAGGCCCGGCGTGCTGCCGGGTTTCGGCATTTCCATGGGTTATGCCGTGTTCTACCTGAGCGTGCTGGTGCTGATTCCGCTGGCGGCGCTGCCGATCAAGAGCGCGCAACTGGGCTGGACCGGTTTCTGGGAGGCGGTGACCGCGCCGCGCGTGCTGGCTTCCTACCAACTGACCTTTGGCGCGGCGCTGCTGGCGGCCCTGGTCAATCTGGTGTTCGGGAGCATCGTGGCCTGGGTGCTGGTGCGCTATCGCTTTCCGGGCAAGAAAATCGTCGATGCCCTGGTGGACCTGCCTTTCGCGCTGCCGACCGCGGTGGCGGGCATCGCCTTGACCGCGCTTTATTCCAAGAACGGCTGGCTCGGCGCGCCGCTGGAACAATGGCTGGGCCTGAAGGTGGCGTTCACGCCGCTGGGCATCGTGGTGGCGTTGATCTTCATCGGCGTGCCCTTCGTGGTGCGGACCGTGCAGCCCGTGCTGGAGGACATCGAGCGCGAAATCGAGGAAGCGGCGGCCAGCCTGGGCGCCGGCCGCTGGCAGACCCTGCGGCGGGTGCTGCTGCCGGCCTTGACGCCGGCGCTGCTGACCGGCTTTGCGCTGGCGTTTGCGCGGGCGGTGGGCGAGTACGGCTCGGTGGTCTTCATCGCGGGCAATATGCCCATGGTGTCGGAGATCACGCCGCTGCTCATCATCGTCAAGCTGGAGCAGTTCGACTACGCCGGGGCCGCGGCCATCGCCACCGTCCTGCTGGCCGTGTCCTTCGTGCTCCTGTTCATCATCAACCTCCTGCAGGGCTGGCAGGCGCGCCGCGGAGGCAAACTGGCATGAGACCCGACCATCTCACCGAACCCCGCTGGGTGCGCGGTCTGTTGCTGTTCCTGGGGCTGGCCTTCCTGACCTTGTTCCTGTTCGTGCCCCTGGCCGCGGTATTCACCGAAGCCTTGCGCAAGGGCTGGGAGACCTATCTGGCGGCGATCACCGAGCCGGATGCCCTGTCGGCCATCCGGCTGACGCTGCTGGTGGCGGCGGTGTCCCTGCCGGTCAACCTGGTGTTCGGCGTGGCGGCCGCCTGGGCGATCACCAAGTTCCAGTTCCGCGGCAAGCAGTTCCTGATCACGTTGATCGATTTGCCGTTCTCGGTCTCGCCCGTGGTGGCGGGGTTGATCTTCGTCCTGCTGTTCGGCTCCCAGGGCTGGTTCGGGCCTTGGCTGCAGGCGCATGACCTGAAGATCGTCTACGCCGTGCCGGGCGTCATCCTGGCCACGCTGTTCGTCACCTTTCCCTTCGTGGCGCGCGAGCTGATACCGCTCATGCAGGCCCAGGGCAGCGAGGAGGAGCAGGCCGCGCTGACGCTGGGCGCCAGCGGCTGGCAGATCTTCTGGCGCATCACCCTGCCCAATATCAAATGGGGTCTGCTGTATGGCGCCATCCTGGCCAATGCGCGCGCAATGGGCGAGTTCGGCGCGGTGTCGGTGGTGTCCGGGCAGGTGCGCGGACTGACCAACACCATGACCTTGCACGTGGAGATTCTCTATAACGAGTACCAGTTCGCGGCCTCCTTCGCGGTGGCTTCGCTGCTGGCATTGCTGGCCCTGGTGACGCTGGTGGCCAAGAACTTCATCGAGTGGCGCAATCACCGGCTGTTGGCGCAAAGCGAGCAGCCGCTGGAGGCGCCGCCGCTGTCCGCGCGCCAGCCGCAGGCGGCCTGACCGGGGGAAACGCATGAGTATCGAAGTCAAGAACCTGTCCAAGCGATTCAATGATTTCCGCGCGCTGGACAATGTGTCGCTGCATATCGAGACCGGTGAGCTGGTCGCCTTGCTGGGGCCCTCGGGCTGCGGCAAGACGACGCTGCTGCGCATCATCGCCGGCCTGGAGAGCGCCGACAGCGGCAGCGTGCTGTTCTCCGGCGAGGACGCCACCGGCGTGGACGTGCGGCAGCGGCAGGTGGGTTTCGTGTTCCAGCACTATGCCCTGTTCAAGCATATGACGGTGTTCGAGAACGTCGCCTTCGGTCTGCGGGTCAAGCATCGTTCGCAACGTCCCGCCGAGGCGCGGATACGCGCCAAGGTCCACGAGCTTCTGCAGCTGGTGCAGCTGGACTGGCTGGCCGACCGCTACCCGGCCCAGCTCTCCGGCGGCCAGCGCCAGCGCATCGCGCTGGCCCGGGCCCTGGCGGTCGAGCCGCGCGTGCTGCTGCTGGACGAACCTTTCGGCGCGCTGGACGCCAAGGTGCGCAAGGAATTGCGCCGCTGGCTGCGCCGCCTGCATGACGAGCTGCACGTGGCCAGCGTGTTCGTCACCCATGACCAGGAAGAGGCGCTGGAGGTCTCCGACCGGGTGGTGCTGATGAACGCCGGGCGCATCGAGCAGGTCGGCAGCCCGCGTGAAGTCTGGGAAGCGCCCGCCACGCCGTTTGTCTACGGCTTCCTGGGCGATGTGAACCAGCTGGCCGGGCAGGCGGCCGGCGGGGTCTGGCGCCACGCCGACCTGGCGCTGCCCGCGCCCGACCTGGCCCAGCCGGGCGCGCTGGCCGCCACGGCCTATGTGCGGCCGCACGAGATCGAAGTCCTGCCCTATGCGCCGCGGCAGCCGGGCATTCCGGTGCGCCTGGCGCATGCCTATCTGGCCGGCCCCAGCGCCTATCTCGAACTCAGGCGCGAGGACGCCGCCAGCGTGATCGAGGCCGAAGTGCCCGAACATGTGTTCCGCGAACTCAATCTGAAGGAGGGCGATGCCCTGCTGGCGCGTCCGCGCCGCGCCAGGGTCTTTGCCGCGCAACCATGAGCGATACCATCCTGACTCCCGAGACGGCCGGGCGCTGGCGGGCGCTGCGGGCCACGCTGGCCGACATTGCCCGGCGGCACCCCGACGCCGCCCTGGCCTCGTCGCTGGCCGCCGAGGACATGCTGCTGACCCACGCCATCTATGACGGCGGACTGCCGCTGGAGATCTTCACGCTTGATACGGGGCGCCTGCATGCGCAGACGCTGGGCATGCTGGACACGGTGCGCGAGCGCTATGGGCGCGAGATCACCGTCATGCGGCCGCAGGAACAGGCCGTGCGCGAGCATGTGGCCGCGCACGGCGCGTTTGCCTTCTATGAGAGCGTGGCGCTGCGCAAAGCCTGTTGCCAGATCCGCAAGGTCGAACCGCTGTCGCGCGCCCTGGCCGGGCGCAGCGCCTGGATCACCGGCCAGCGCCGGGCCCAGGCCGTCACGCGCGGCGAGCTGCCGGCCGAGGAGCACGATGCGGTTTTTGGCCTGTACAAGTTCAACCCCTTGGCCGCCTGGAGCGAGGCCGAGGTCTGGAATGCGATCCGGGCCTTGGCCATTCCCTACAACCCCTTGCACGACCAGGGCTATCCCTCCATCGGCTGCGACCCCTGCACGCGCGCCATCCGGCCCGGCGAAGACCTGCGCGCCGGCCGCTGGTGGTGGGAAAGCTCGGACTCCAAGGAATGCGGTCTGCATGAAGGCAACCGCCGCCCTATCCCGATAGCCGTGAATTGAGAAAGGAACGACCATGTCTTTAGTTGCCCAACGCAGCCATCTGGATTGGCTGGAATCCGAGGCGATTTTCATTCTGCGCGAGGTGGCCGCCGAGTGCGCCAGGCCGGTGCTGCTGTTTTCCGGCGGCAAGGATTCGGTGGTGCTGCTGCGGCTGGCGGAGAAGGCCTTCCGGCCGGGGCGTTTTCCCTTTCCCCTGATGCATATCGACACCGGGCATAACTTCGATGAAGTCATTGCCTTTCGCGATGCCCGCGCCGCCCAGCTGGGAGAGCAGTTGATCGTGCGCGGCGTGGAGGACTCCATCGCGCGCGGCAGCGTGGTGCTGCGCCGCGCCACGGATTCGCGCAATGCGGCCCAGGCCGTCACCTTGCTGGAGGCCATCGAAGAGTTCGGCTTCGACGCCTGCATCGGCGGCGCGCGCCGCGATGAGGAAAAGGCGCGCGCCAAGGAGCGCATTTTTTCGTTCCGGGACGAATTCGGCCAATGGGATCCCAAGGCCCAGCGGCCCGAACTCTGGAACCTGTTCAATACGCGCGTGCATCCGGGCGAGAACATCCGGGTCTTTCCGATCTCGAACTGGACCGAGCTGGACGTCTGGCAATACATCCACCGCGAGAACCTGGCCCTGCCGTCGATCTATTACAGCCACCCGCGCGAGGTCGTGCGCCGCCGCGGCCTGCTGGTGCCGGTCACGCGCCTGACGCCGCCGGCCGAGGACGAGACGGTCGAGACACTGGCCGTGCGTTTCCGCACCGTGGGCGACATCTCCTGCACCTGCCCGGTCGCCTCCGAAGCCGCGGACCCGCTGGCCATCATCGCCGAGACCGCGGTGACCGACATCACCGAGCGCGGCGCCACCCGCATGGATGACCAGACCTCGGAGGCGTCGATGGAGCGGCGCAAGCGCGAAGGCTATTTCTGAACCGGATGACATCATGAATGCACTGAACGATTCTTTCCTGTCCGGCGCCGACCGCGGCGTGCTGCGCCTGATCACCGCCGGTTCGGTGGACGACGGCAAGTCCACCCTCATCGGCCGCCTGCTGTATGACAGCAAGGGCGTGTTCGCCGACCAGCTCGACGCCATCGCGCGCGCCAAGCACAAGCGCGTGGCCGGCGACGGCATCGATCTTTCCCTCCTGACCGACGGGCTGGAGGCCGAGCGCGAGCAGGGCATCACGATCGATGTGGCCTACCGCTACTTCGCCACCCCCTCGCGCAAGTTCATCGTGGCCGATGCGCCTGGCCATGAGCAGTACACCCGCAACATGGTGACGGGCGCATCCACGGCCGACGCGGCCATCATCCTGATCGACGCCACGCGGGCGGCCGACGGCCAGCTGCTGCCGCAGACCAAGCGGCACAGCACCATCGCCCGGCTGCTGGGCATCCGCCACATCGTGGTGGCCGTCAACAAAATGGACCTGGTGGACTGGGATCGCGCCGTGTTCGAGCGCATCGCCGCCTCGTATCGCGAACTGGCCGGCAAGCTGGGCCTGCCGGACTTTCACATCCTGCCGCTGTCGGCGCTCAATGGCGACAACGTCGTGCACGCTTCGCCGCGCACGCCCTGGTATGCGGGCCAGCCGCTGCTTGGGCTGCTGGAAGACCTGGAGCAGGGCGATGACGGTTCGGCGCTGCCCTTGCGCTTCCCGGTGCAGTGGGTGATGCGCCATGACGGCGACCGCGCCGAGGATTTCCGCGGCTACGCCGGCCGCGTGGCCAGCGGCGCCTTGTCGGTGGGCGACGAGGTCCTGGTGCAGCCGTCGGGCGTGACGGCGCGCGTGGCCGGGCTGCGGGTGTTCGACCGCAGCGTGCCTCGCGCGGCCAGCGGCGAGTCCGTCACCGTGGTCCTGGACCGCGATGTCGATGTCTCGCGCGGCGACATCATCACGCACGCGGCCGCGCCGGCCGCCGTGGCGCGCGAGTTCGAGGCCGAAGTCTGCTGGCTGGACAACCAGCCGCTGAATCCGGCGCGCAAGTATCTGCTCAAGCAGGGCACGCGGCTGACCTCGGCCAAGATACGCGGCGTGCATACGCGGCGCGATATCCACGAACTGCAGGAGGTGAGCGAGGCGCGCGACAGGCTGGAGATGAACGACATCGGGCGCGTGTCCTTCATCACGCGCGAGTCGCTGGCGGTCGACGATTATCGCGATGTGCCGGCCACGGGCGCCTTCATCCTGATCGATGCCGCCACCCATCAAACCGCCGCGGCCGGCATGCTCATCCTGCGCTGATCCGAGCCCTGGAAACCTTGTTGTTTTTCGTCCAAACCCTTGTCTGGCGCGGGTTTCCAGGCGTTTTCCAAGTCGTGGAATGAATTCCCCGCACGCCTGGCGGGAGTTGCGGTACAGTCGGATCGTGGTCCTTTCGAGGGCATAGGGGCTTGTCAAAAGTACTGTGTTTTTGTACAGTGCTTCCATGATGAGCACCGAACATTCGCTTTCCGCCGGTTTTGGGTCCCCGGCTGCCGCCCCCGCCGCCTCGCGCGGTCGGGGTGCGGTTACTAATGTTCGCCACCGCTTCGAGCAAACCGAGCGTGAGGCTTTCGACGACGGCTGGTTTGGCGGCGACCACGACGCGCCTTCCCCGTTCGATCTGTCCCTTGATGACATCCAGGACGTGCCCCGGCGCCTGCCCGCCTCGGAAGATCCGGCGGGCGCGGAGGCTGTCCCGCCGGCCGATTCCGCTTCCTTGCCCGGCGCCTTGCCCGAGGCGGTGGGCCTGCCCGCGGCGGCCACCCAGCGCTACATCCCGGTGGTGGCCGCTCCCCGCACGACGGTCAAGCCCGAGCAGGCGCGCAAGCTGCTGTCGCGCAACGATTCTCCCGACATCCCCTTCGATGTCGCCGTCAATCCCTATCGGGGCTGCGAGCACGGCTGCGTCTATTGCTATGCCCGGCCCACCCATGCCTACCTGGGCTATTCACCCGGCCTGGATTTCGAAACGCGGCTGGTCGCCAAGGCCAATGCCGTCCAGGCGCTGCGGGCCGAGCTGTCGCGGCCGGGCTACAAGGTGTCGCCCATCAATATCGGGTCGGCCACCGATGTCTACCAGCCCATCGAGCGTACCTGGCGGCTGACGCGCGGCCTGCTTGAGCTCATGGTCGAGACCGGCCATCCCCTGACCCTGGTCACCAAGAATTCCCTGGTCGAGCGCGACCTGGACCTGCTGACCACGCTGGCGCGAGAGCGCCTGGTCACGGTCTTCATCAGCATCACCACGCTGGACGCCGACATGGCGCGCACCCTGGAGCCGCGGGCCTCGGCGCCGTGGCGCCGGGTCGAGACGGTGCGCAAGCTGGCCCAGGCCGGCGTGCCCGTGGGCGTGCTGGTGGCGCCCGTCATCCCCTTCATCAATGACGAATCCATGGAGCAGATCCTCGAGGCCGCCGCCGCCGCGGGCGCCTGTTCGGCCAGCTACACGGTCGTGCGTCTGCCCTGGGAAGTCAAAGACGTCTTTGAAACCTGGCTGCAGACGCATTTCCCTGACCGGGCGCAGCGCGTGCTGCATCGTATCGAGGATATGCGAGGCGGCAAGCGCAACGACAGCAGCTTTGACACCCGCATGCGCGGCACGGGCATCTGGGCCGATCTGTTGAGGCAGCGTTTTCAGGTGGCCGCCCGCAACCTGGGGCTGACCGGATGGCGGCCGGCGTTGGCGATCGATCGCTTCGTGCCTCCGGCGCCTGCTGCCCGCCGTGCGCGGGCAAGCGCCAGCGAGGCCGCGCGCCAGGCCGGCCAGATGGCCCTGTTTGAAGATTGAATCACCACGGTTTCCCAGAATGTCCGCCAGTGGACAGTCTTGCCGGGCCTGGCCCGGCAGGCGCTACAAGGAGAGTCATCATGACGACGGTTTCGCTTCCTGCTGACGTATTGCTTGCCCAGGCCCCGGTGTCGCAGCGTCCGCGCACGCCGCCGCGTGCAAGCCGCAAGCCGGCCTGGCCTTTCCAGGCGCCGGCCGCGCCCGTCCCCGTGCATGCCGAGCCCAGCGCCGACGATGTCCAGGCCAGGGAAATGCGCCGCCGCATGATCTGGGACGTCGTCATGGTGCTGTCCTGGGGGGCGCTTATCCCCGGGCTGATGTGGCTGGGCGCGGCGGCGGGTTTCTGAGCAGGGGCGGGGAGGGTTCAGCTTGAACCCAACAACACCACGCCCAGCAGGATGGCGCCGCAGCCGGCCAGACGCCCGGGGCCGACTTTTTCGCGCAGCAAAAACATGCCTGCCAGCGTGCCCAGCATCATGGACATTTCTCTTGCGGGCGCCACCAGGCTGAGCGGAGCGCCCATGCGCAGGGCGTAAAGCACCAGGATATAGCCCAGCGGCGAGAGCAGGCCGACCGCGATGGCCAGGTGCCAATATCCGCGCATGGCCGGAAAATACTGCGCGCGTCGCTGTATCACATGGGGCGTCATCATGACGGTGCGCGTGACACAGGTAAACCAGTCAAACAGCACGGGCATGATGAGCAGGCTCTTCACGCCATAGGCGTCCACCACGGTATAGGCCGCGATAAACAGGCCAATCAGCACCCCCCAGCGCACGCCTATCCAGGCCTGCGGCGAGCGGAACATGGCCAGCCGGCCCTGGGTGGCGATCAGCAACACCCCGCCCACCACGCACAGCATGCCCAGGATGCCGCTTGTCGTCGCGGGTTCGTTCAGGAGCGTGAAGGCGCCCACGGTCGATAGCAGCGGCCCGGTGCCCCGGGCGATCGGATACACCACGGACAGGTCGGCGACCTGGTAGCCGCGTTGCAGGCACAGGCTGTAGCCCAGGTGCAACAGCGACGAGGCCAGGATGCACAGCACCACCGGCCAGCTCCATGTCATGCCCTCATGCGCCAGCACCCAGATCACCCAGGGGGCGTAGAGCAGGCTGGCCGCCAGCCCATAGGCAAACACAAAGACCGGCCCCACCATGGCGGCGCGCTTGGCCAGCAGGTTCCATGTCGCATGGGCCATGGCGGCCAGGATGACAAGAATAAGGGACGTATAAGTCATGGAGTCGCAGCGCCTGGGAAAGGCGCAAGCGTACCTGAATCGGGGGCGGAGCCCATAGCGCCAGACTGGTTAAAAAAAGGGCACTGAGGTAGAATTGCTGGTTTGCCAACTCATCCTCTGCTTGCGGCATACCAAATATGCGCGGGGCAAGGCGGGCTGGGTGCGGGCGGGTGAGGTCCATGGCCGAAGGTTCATGGCCTGAAGGGTTTACTTCAGGTCTATGACTGACCCCCGATGCACGCCAACCAGGCCAGGCCAGGCGCATTGAAATTTATCCCGGCAAAAAACGCCTGCAAAGACAAGATGACTCTGGAGTTCTTATGAACCTTATCGCTATCCTTGAACAGGAAGAAATCAAGCGCCTGACCGGCGACAAGCCCGTGACGGAGTTCGCCCCTGGCGACACCGTGATCGTGAGCGTGAACGTGGTCGAAGGCACCCGCAAGCGTGTCCAGGCCTTCGAGGGCGTGGTCATTGCCAAGCGCAACCGTGGCCTGAATTCCTCCTTCATCGTCCGCAAGATCTCCTCGGGTGAAGCCGTGGAACGCACGTTCCAGCTGTACTCGCCGCAGATCGCCAGCATCGAAGTCAAGCGCCGCGGCGACGTGCGCCGTGCCAAGCTGTACTACCTGCGCAACCGCTCGGGCAAGTCGGCTCGCATCAAGGAAAAGCTGGTCAGCAAGCAAGCCGCCCAGGGTTGATCCCCGGCTTGAAAGCTGTCCGGACCGTCCAGCCCGCGCCGGCATCCTTGCCGGCGTTGCCTGGACGGCATTCCGAGTTAAAAAGGCACCTGCAAGGGTGCTTTTTTTTGGTTTTTCGCAGTAGCGCGCGCAGCGCGGCCTTTGCGCCGCCGGACCGCCCCAAGGCAGGCAGCGCTCCTTCGGGAGCAGCAAGCACGCATGACGTGCGCGGCCGGGGGGACTTTTCTTGTTTCCTGGCTCATGTCTGACTCAACGCCCGCACGCCGCCGGTCCATCATCCGGCCCAATTTCGATCCCAAGGATCAGCCCTGGCAGGTCGCCGATGGCGGGCTGCTGCGGGTCAATCCGGAGCTGCTGACGCCCGATGCCCTGCGCGGCGCGCTGCGGCCCGCCCGCGAGTGGACGCTGGATCCCCTGGGCATGGAAAAAGACCGCTATCCGGGCCGTGAAGGCCCGCCGGTGCTGGCCGCCGTGCTGATTCCCATGGTGATGCGCCCCGAAGGGGTCCGTGTGATGCTGACGCAGCGCGCCGCCCATTTGCACGACCATGCCGGCCAGATCAGCTTCCCGGGAGGGCGGGTCGAGTTGGTCGACCCGACGCCGGTGGATACCGCCCTGCGCGAGGCCCAGGAAGAAACCGGCCTGCCGCAAGACCGGGTGGAAGTGCTCAACAGCATGCCCGAGTACCTGACGTCGACGGGTTTTTCCATCACGCCGGTGGTCTCGCTGGTGCGTCCGGATTTTGCGCCGGCGCCCGATGTCTTCGAGGTGGCGGATATTTTCGAGGTGCCGCTGGACTTCCTGATGGACCCATCCAACCACCGGCTGTACGAGGCGCGATTGCCCGACGGCCGGGTGCGCCGCTATTACGCCATCCCCTGGGGGGAGCGTTTTATCTGGGGCGCGACCGCCGGGATGCTGCGCAACCTCTACAAGAGCCTCGCGCCGCGCTGAACACGCGGCTTGCTCAGTGGGTGGAGGCGCGCCGCGCGGCGTGCAGCCAGCCCAGGCCGGCGCGGGTGTCGCCCGCCGGACGGTACTCGCAGCCTACCCAGCCGGCGTAGCCCAGCTCATCGAGCAGCTGGAACAGATAGGGGTAGTTGAGTTCGCCCTGATCGGGTTCCTGGCGCAGGGGCACGCCGGCGATCTGGACGTGGCCCACGCGGCCCTGCGGGATGTAGTGGCGCAGGCGCATGCTGACGTCGCCCTCGACGATCTGGCAGTGATAGAGATCCATCTGCACTTTGACATTGGCCGCGCCCGTGGCCTGGGCCACCGCATGGGCCTCGGCCTGGTGATTGAGGTAATAGCCCGGCATGTCGCGCGGATTGATGGGTTCGATGAGGATTTCGACGTCGACGGCGGCGGCCAGGCGGGCGGCATAGGCCAGGTTGTCGATATACGTCTCGCGCAGGGCCTGCGGCTCGCTGCCGCTGGCCGGGCAGCCCGCCATGACGTGCACGCGCGGGCACATCAGCGAGACGGCGTATTCCAGGGCCTGCTCCAGCCCGGCGCGGAAATCCTCCTGGCGGCCGGGCAGGCAGGCCAGGCCGCGCTCGCCCTGGCGGGCATCGCCGGCCGGGGCGTTGATCAGTATCAGTTCGAGATCGTGGCGTTGCAGCCGCTCGCGCCATTGCGCGGTAGGGTGGCTGTAGGGGAATTGCATTTCGACCCCCCTGAACCCATCGCGCGCGGCGGCGGCGCAACGGTCCAGCATTTCAATGTCTTGATAGAGCGTTGAAAGATTCGCGGCGAAACGCGGCATGTCTGCTTCCCATGTCCCTGAAAGCCGCAGTGTATCGTGCTCGCGGGCCGCTGTGAGGGGCGAGGGCCCGCTACGCGCCAGGGTCTGTCCGAGGCCGGCCGCCCGGTGCCCGCGTCACCGCGGGCAGGCCCTAGTAGCGCTGGCGCGCGGCCTCGGTTTCGGCCAGGATGCGTTCGTACAGCGCATAGCGGCCGGGATCGATCAATCCCTGTTTCAGCGCGGCCACCACGCCGCAACCCGGCTCATGCCGGTGGGTGCAGTTGTAGAAGCGGCAGTGCTCGATATAGGGTTTGAATTCGGGAAAGCCGCGCAGGATGTCTTCGCCGCTCAGGTGCTGCAGGCCGAAGGCCTGGAAGCCCGGGGAGTCGATCAGATCGCCGCCCGGCGCCGGCAGGTGGTAGAGGCGGGTGCTGGTGGTGGTGTGGCGCCCCATGTCCAGCGCGGTGGAGTGCTCGCGCGTGGCCGCCTGGGCGTCCGGCACCAGGGTGTTGAGCAGGGTGGACTTGCCCATGCCGCTTTGCCCCAGCAGCAGGTTGACGCGGCCGGCCAGCCGCGGCGCCAGTTCGCGATGCACGGCCTGGGCGTCCGGGGCGCTCAGTTCGATGACCGGCACGCCCAGCGCGCGGACCGGGGCGAGGCGTTCGCGCGCCGCGGGCAGGCCGGCGGCGATGTCGATCTTGTTCAGGATGATGAGCGGTTCGATGCCCGCGCTCCAGGCGCCGGTCAGGGCGCGTCCGAGCAGGTCTTCGGAAAAGGTGGGTTCGACGGCCACCACGATGAGCAGCTGGTCCACGTTGGCGGCGAATTGCTTGGACCGCATTTCGTCGGAGCGGAACAGCAGGTTGCGCCGCGGCAGCACGGCGTCGATGGCGCCTTCATCGGCGCCTTGCGGCGTGATGCGTACCCAGTCGCCGACGGCCGGCCCGGTTTTCTTGCCGCGGGGAAAGCATTTGCGCAGGCTGCCGTCGGCCAGCTCCACACTGTAGTGGCGCCCATGGGCGGCGATGATGCGGCCTTCGTTATCGGCGCTCATGCGGCGGCGCCCGTCAGGAGGTGACGGATGCGCACGGCAGCCGGCGGATGGCTGTCGTAGAAGGCCGAGTGCACGGGGTCCGGCGTCAGCGTGGCGGCGTTGTCGTCGTAGAGCTTGACCAGCGCGGAGACCAGGTTGCCCGAGGAGCTTTGCGCGGCCGCGTAGCGGTCGGCCTCGAATTCGTCGCGGCGCGAATACCAACTGGCCAGTGGCGTGAACATGAAGGTGAACACCGGGATGACCAGGAAAAAGAGGATGAGCGCCATGGCGTCATTGCGCCCGCCCAGCTGCGGCAGCACGCCCAGGCCCACGTAGAACCAGGGCTGTTGCGCCAGCCATCCCAGCGCGGCGAAGAAGACCAGGGCCATGAACAGGCTCAGGCCGATGCGCTTGAGGATGTGGTGGCGCTTGAAATGTCCCAGTTCATGGGCCAGCACGGCTTCGATTTCGTCGGCGTTCAGGCGCGACAGCAGGGTGTCGAAAAAGACGATGCGCCGGCTTTTGCCAAAGCCCGTGAAATAGGCGTTGCCGTGGGCCGAGCGCTTGGAGCCGTCCATCACGAACAAGCCCTTGAGCGTGAAGCCGCAGCGCTGGGCCAGGCCGCGGATGCGGGCGGTGAGTTCGGGGTCGTCCAGGGGCGTGAACTTATTGAACAGCGGCGCGATATAGGTCGGCGCGATGAAAATGAGCAGCAGGTTGAAAGCCGTCCACAGGCCCCAGGCCCACAGCCACCACAGCGAACCGGCGCTCGCCATGAGCCACAGGATGGCCGAGGCCAGGGGCAGGCCGAGACAGAAGGCCAGCGCCAGGCCCTTGAGCGTGTCCGAAACGAAAAGCCCCGGCGTCATGCGGTTGAAGCCGAAACGGCTCTCCAGCTTGAATTGGCGCCATAGCGTGAAAGGCAGGCCGGCCAGCCCCAGCAGGAGGGCGACGCAGACCAGCAGCAGCAACTGCCTGAGAAAATCCGCCTGGGTCAGCTGGGCCAGGGTGGTATCCAGCCATTGCAAACCGCCAAACAAGGTCAGGCCGACCAGTATCATGGCGTCGTAGAGGCGTTCGAACATGCCCAGGCGCACGCGGGCGACGGTATAGTCCGCGGCGCGCTGGTGGCTGGTCAGGCCGATGCGGGCGGAAAACTCGCCGGGCACCATGTCGCGGTGTTGGGCGACGTGGCGGATCTGGCGGCTGGCCAGCCACAGGCGCACGCCGGTATCGGCAATCAGCAGGGCAACGAACAGCAAGGTGAACATGGACTGGCGGGCGCCTCGGGCAGGGGTGTGCGAAAATCGCGTGTTTTAAAGGCAAATTATATGGCTGCCAACGAAAATCGCCTGGTCTGGCTCGACATGGAAATGACGGGGCTGGATCCTGAGAAAGAACGCATCATCGAAGTCGCCGTCGTGGTGACCGAGCCGGATCTGACGGTCGTGGCCGAAGGGCCCGTCCTGGTCGTGCACCAGGATGACAGCGTGCTGGACGCCATGGACAACTGGAACAAATCCACCCATGGCAAAAGCGGCCTGATCGACAAGGTGCGCGCCTCGACGCTGACCGAAGCCCAGGCCGAGCAGCAGCTCATCGATTTCCTGGCCCAGCATGTGCCGGCCGGCAAGTCGCCGCTGTGCGGCAATACCATCAGCCAGGACCGCCGCTTCATGTTCGCCTATATGCCGAACCTGGAGCGTTTTTTCCATTACCGCAACCTGGATGTCAGCACCCTGAAGGAATTGGCGCGGCGCTGGGCGCCCGCCGTCTACAAGGGCTTCGAGAAGAAGAGCCGCCACGAGGCGCTGGCCGACATCTACGAGTCCATCGACGAACTCAAGTACTACCGCGAGCACTTCCTGAAGGTCTAGCGGCGGGGCGGGCGGCCTGGCCGCCCGCCGTCATGCTTACTTCTTGCCCGCGGCCTGCACGGCGCTGAAACTGGCCATGAGGTTGCGGTAGTCGGGGATGTAGTTGGCGAACAGCGCGCCCAGGCCTTCGATATCGTTGCGCCAGTCGCGGTGCAGCTCACAGGCCACACCGAACCAGCTCATCATCTGGGCGCCGGCGGCCGACATGCGCTCCCAGGCGGCGTCGCGGGTGATTTGATTGAAAGTGCCCGAAGCGTCGGTCACGACAAATACTTCATAGCCTTCCGCCAGGGCCGACAGCGCCGGGAAGGCGACACACACCTCGGTGACCACGCCGGCGATGATGAGCTGCTTCTTGCCCGTGGCCTTGACCGCCTTGACGAAATCCTCGTTGTCCCAGGCGTTGATCTGGCCGGGGCGCGCGATATAGGGCGCATCGGGAAAACTATCCTTGAGCTCCTGCACCAGCGGGCCGTTGGGGCCCAGCTCGAAACTGGTCGTCAGAATGGTCGGCAGCTTGAAATACTTGGCCAGGGCGGCCAGCGCGAGCACATTGTTCTTGAATTGATCCGGCTGGAAATCGCGCACCAGCGACAGCAGACCGGCCTGGTGGTCCACCATCAGGACGGCGGCATTGCTCTTGTCGAGTTTGGCGTAGGGTTTGCTCATCATGCACTCCTGGGTTTGGCGGCGTCTGCCGCGGGTGAAGACCATGGAACCCATCTTAGGCCGGGGTCCGCCAGGCCGCTAGCCCACAATCAGGTCCTGCATCGTTCTGAAAATAGGACGATCTACGGGGGCAGCCCCTCATCATGGGCGGCGCCGGCCCCGCCGCGCCGGACAGCCTGGACGGCGTCAGGGCGGTTTGCCCATCTCCGGGCTATGCGATACTGGTTCCGGCTAGTAGGGAGGCGCTGACATGGCGGTCTACACACTGGAGCAGTTGCGTCGCATCGAGGCAAACGCCCGCAGCGCGGGCATGGATCTGATGGCGCGTGCCGGCCGCGCGGCGGCCGAATTCATCTCCGAACGCCACGAGCCGGCCAGCCATGTCCTGGCGCTGGCCGGCCCCGGCAACAATGGCGGCGACGCCCTGGTCGCGGCCACGCATCTGCTGCGCCAGGGCTATGCGGTGCAGGTCGTGATGCCGGGCGATCCCGCGCGCCTGCCGGCCGATGCGGTCCAGGCCTATGCGCGCTGGCGCGCCGCCGGCGGCGTCGAGGATCCCGCCCTGCCCACGTCCGCGCCCGATGTGGTCATCGATGGCCTGTTCGGCATCGGCCTGGCGCGCCCCTTGGGCGAGCCCTGGCAAGGCCTGGTCGACGCCATCAACCGCTGGCGGGTGCCGGTATTGGCGCTGGATGTGCCCAGCGGCCTGTCGGCGCGCACGGGACAGCCCCTGGGCCGTCCGGTCCAGGCGACCTGGACCCTGTCCTTCATTGGCACGCCCGCGGGGCTGGCCGGCGGGGCGCCCGCCATGGGGGCATGCTTCGAGGATGGCCTGGGCCTGGAGCCTCAGTGGCTCTCGGCCGTGCTGGCGGCCTGAGGCCGGCCGCCGAAGCGGCTCAGGACATCCGCCGTCAGGGGGCGGTAGCGGTCGTTCTCGCGGCCGGCCACGGCGTCCAGGTGCCGCTCCGAAGCGTCGAAAAGCCGCCAATACAGCTGGCCGCAGAGCTCGCGGGCCGGACCGCCGGGCCAGTCGGCCGGCAGCATGGGCACGGGCAGCTGCGGGTCGTGCAGCACGATGCGGCGCCAGTGGTGCAAGAGCAGCACGCGCAGCGCGAAAGCCTGCGGCGGCGGGGGCGGCCCGTCGGCCACCAGCGGCGCCAGGGGCGCGAAGCTGCGGGTAAAGAGCCGGTATTGTTCGGCCACCGCATCCAGGTTCCAGCATTGCGGCACCAGGCTGGCGATGGGCAGGCCGCCGGCGCCGGCCAGGTCGCGCGCGGCCAGCACCAGCGCCTTGTCGGGGATGCCCAGCTGTTCGAGGATGTCGTGCGCGGCGCGCGCCTCGGTGGCGGGATGGGCGAACAGGCCCGGGGCCACCAGGGCGAAACCTTCCCATTCCAGCGCGCGGCGCAGTTCGGCGCGCTCGGCCAGGCCGTTGCCGCCGGTGCGCGGCAGCGCCACCAGCGTCCATTCGCCGTGCCACTGCTGCGGCGGCCCCTCATAGATGCGTTGCGAGGCCAGCGCCGTCAGGCGCCGCCCGGTGTCGGACATCAGATAGAGGCTGCGGCGGCCATGGCGCTCGGACCGCAGCCAATCCTGGGCGACCAGGCGGAAGACGCTGGTGCGCAGCAGGCGCTCATTGATGCCCACGGGGGCCAGCAGCTCGATCAGGTCGCCCAGCCAGATGGCGCCGCCATGCGGCCCCAAGGCATCGCCCAGCAGGCTGACGCACAGCGATTTGGCGCGCGGCGGATCCTGTTCGAGCAGGCGGGCCAGAAAGCGGTCCAGGGGCGGCGTTGCGGAACTAGCCATAAAAGGGACGGTTGTCAGCCGCGATGTTATCGGTCTGCCCGACATGATACATAAACCTGACGTGATACAGAAATAAGTTTGACAATGGAATTTTTGTATTAAATAATCAAGCCATCAAGAAACAGATCAGGCGGGGCTTGGCGCCCGCCCTTCGCCGAAGGAGACAACTATGTACGCGCAACTGGTCGATACCGGTGTCAAGCAGCTGCGCCGGGCGGACGAACTGTCCGGCCCCGAGCGCGAGTTCCAGCGCCGCGTGGACGAGGGCGTGCGCATCGAGGCCAAGGATTGGATGCCCGATGCCTATCGCAAAACCCTGGTGCGCCAGATTTCCCAGCACGCGCATTCCGAGATCGTCGGCATGCTCCCGGAGGGCAACTGGATCAGCCGCGCGCCCACGCTCAAGCGCAAGGCCATCCTGCTGGCCAAGGTGCAGGACGAAGCCGGCCACGGCCTCTATCTCTACAGCGCGGCCGAGACCCTGGGCGTGTCGCGCGACGAGCTGATCGATGACTTGCATTCGGGCAAGGCCAAGTACTCCAGCATCTTCAATTACCCCACGCTGAGCTGGGCCGACATCGGCATGATCGGCTGGCTGGTCGATGGCTCGGCCATCATCAACCAGATCCCGCTTTGCCGCTGTTCCTATGGTCCCTATGCGCGCGCCATGGTGCGTGTCTGTAAGGAAGAGTCCTTCCATCAGCGCCAGGGCTATGACCTGCTCATCCAGATGTGCCTGCACGGCACGCCCGAGCAGAAGGCCATGTGCCAGGATGCCTTGAACCGCTGGTGGTGGCCCGCCCTGATGATGTTCGGCCCCTCGGATGCCGACTCTCCCAACAGCGCGCAGTCCATGCAATGGAAGATCAAGCTGTTCTCCAACGATGAGCTGCGCCAGAAAATGGTCGACCAGACCGTGCCCCAGGCCGAATACCTGGGCCTGACCGTCCCCGATCCCGACCTCAAGTGGAACGCCGAGCGCGGCCACTACGATTTCGGCGAGATCAAGTGGGATGAGTTCTACGCCGTCATCAAGGGCAATGGTCCCTGCAACCGCGAACGGCTGGCGGCCCGCGTCAAGGCGCACGAGGACGGCGCCTGGGTGCGCGACGGCCTGGCGGCCTACGCCGAAAAACAGGCCCGCCGCAAGGCCGCCTGAGCGCGCCGGACCGACCTTTTCCACTTCTGCACGAACAAGGCGCGCCGCGCGCGCCGGGGATACGCATCATGAGCAAAGAATGGCCCCTCTGGGAAGTCTTCATCCGCAGCCAGCACGGTCTGGCGCACAAGCATGTGGGCAGCCTGCACGCGCCCGACGCCGAAATGGCCATCAACCATGCGCGCGATGTCTACACGCGCCGCAACGAGGGCCTGAGCATCTGGGTGGTGCGCGCCAGCGACATCACGGCCAGCAGCCCCGGCGACAAGGAGCCGCTGTTCGAGCCGGCCAATAACAAGGTCTATCGCCATCCGACCTTTTTCCCGATGCCCGAAGAAATCAAGCACATGTAAGGCGGCGGCATGGACAAGCAACTGTTTGAATACCTGCTGCGCCTGGGCGACACCAGCCTCATCCTGTCGCAGCGCTTGGGGGAGTGGTGCGGCCACGGGCCCGTGCTCGAAGAAGATCTCGCGCTGACCAATACCGCGCTCGACCTGCTGGGCCAGGCCCGCATGTGGCTGACCCTGGCCGGCGAGGTCGAAGGCGGCGGCCGCGACGAGGACCAGCTCGCCTATCTGCGCGACGCCCACCAGTTCCGCAACTGCCTGCTGGTCGAGCAGCCCAATGGCAACTATGGCGACACCATGGCGCGCCAGTTTTTGTTCGATGTCTGGCACTATTTCCTGCTCCAGCAGCTGACGCAGTCCAAGGATGAGCGGGTGGCGGCCATCGCCGCCAAGGCCCTCAAGGAAGTCACCTACCATGTGCGCCGCTCCTCCGACCTGGTGGTGCGCCTGGGCGATGGCACCGAAGAAAGCCATCGCCGCATGCAGGCCGCCATCGACGCGGCCTGGACCTTCGCCGGCGAGCTCTTTGCCGACGACGAGGTCGACCGTGACCTGGCCGCGCGCGGCATCGCCGTCGAGCGCGCCACGCTGCGCGAACCCTGGCTGGCCCATGTGCGCGAGGTGCTCGAAGAGGCCACGCTCGCCGTGCCCGACGAGCGCGAGGCCTTCCACCTCCTGCGCCAGGGCGGCTGGCAGGGCCGCCATACCGAGGCCCTGGGCTATGTGCTGGCCGAGATGCAGTATCTGCAGCGCGCCTATCCCGGAGCCCGCTGGTGAACAGCCGCATCGGCCGCGATCAGGTGATGGACTGGCTCGGGGGCGTTCCCGACCCCGAGATCCCGGTCCTGTCCGTGGTCGACCTCGGCGTGGTGCGCGACGTGGACTGGGAGGGCGAGACCTGCGTGGTCACCATCACGCCCACGTACTCGGGCTGCCCGGCCATGCGCGAGATCACCGAGGACATCGTCCGCGTGCTCGCCAGCCATGGCCTGCCGCAGGTCCGCGTGCAGACCCGTTTGTCGCCGGCGTGGACGACGGATTGGATGACGGCGCGCGGCCGCGCCGCGCTCAAGGGTTATGGCATTGCCGCCCCCGCCGAGCGCTCCGTGGACATCTCCGGCATCAGCCGCCGGCAGGCCATGCCGGCCATCCCCTGTCCGCGCTGCGGCTCGGCCAATACGCGCCTGGTCAGCCATTTCGGCTCTACCTCCTGCAAGGCCCTGTACCGTTGCGCGGATTGCCGCGAGCCCTTTGATTACTTCAAGACGCATTGAGCGCTTATTCCATGAGCCAGCCCCAATTCCATACGCTCAAGGTGGCCTCGGTGGCGCGCAACACGCGCGATGCCGTGGTGGTCACCTTTGATCTGCCCGCAGCCTTGCGCGAGACGTTTGCCTTCCGCCCCGGCCAATACCTGACCCTGCGCACCGAACTCAATGGCGAAGAAGTGCGCCGCTCCTATTCGATCTGCTCGGCGCCCCAGGACGGCATCCTGCGGGTGGCCATCAAGCAGGTCGACGAAGGCGTGTTCTCCAGCTGGGCCAACCGCCAGCTGCAGCCCGGGCAGGACCTGGAGGTGATGGCGCCGGCCGGCAATTTCACGATCGATTTCTCGCCGGAGCAGCAGCGCCACTATGTCGCTTTCGCGGTGGGCAGCGGCATCACCCCGGTGTTCTCCCTGGTCAAGACGGCGCTGTCGACCGAACCCGGCAGCCGCTTCACGCTGTTTTTCGGCAACCGCGCGTCCTCGTCGGTGCTGTTTCGCGAAGAGATCGAAGACCTGAAGAACCGCTATATGGAGCGCTTCTCGCTGGTCTACATCATGAGCCGCGAATCGCAGGATATCGAGCTGTTCAACGGCCGCCTGGACGGCGATAAGGTCGAGCAGCTCATGAACACCTGGATGGCCGGCGACGATGTGGATTACGCTTTTGTCTGCGGCCCGCAGACCATGATCGAAAGCGTGGTGCAGCGCCTGGGCGAGCGCGGCATGGACAAGTCGCGCATCAAGTTCGAGCTGTTCGGCGCACCCAAGGGGCCACGCAGCCTGCGCACCGGCCGCGAGGCGGCAGTGGCGCCGGGCAAGGGCCAGTGCGAAGTGACCGTCATCCAGGACGGCCACAGCCGCAGTTTTTCCATCGCCAAGAACCAGGACAGCGTACTGGACGCGGCCCTGGCCCAGGGTGTTGAATTGCCATATTCCTGCAAGGGCGGCGTCTGTTCGACCTGCCGTTGCAAGGTTGTCGAGGGCGAGGTGGACATGGATGCCAACTTCGCCCTGGAAGATTACGAAGTGGCGCGCGGTTTTGTCCTGAGCTGCCAGAGCTACCCGGTCAGCGACCGGCTGGTGCTGGACTTCGACCAGGAAACCTGAGCGCGGTCCTCATTGCGGATTCACAAAAATAATCGGAGAGTAGGCAGTGTCCCAAGATTTCTTTGAACGTCACCAGCCCGTGCTGGAAAAGGCCCTGGCGGCCGCCCGCGAACGCGGCTACTGGAGCCCGTTTGCCGAGTCGCCCAGCCCGCGCAACTATGGCGAGACGGCGGCCCAGGATGGCCAGGCCGCCTTCGAGGCCCTGTTGGGCAAGGATTTCCCGCTGGCGGCGACTGGCGCCCAAGGCAAGGCGGGCGGCGAAGTCTCGCCCTTTGGCTTTGCCCTGAACATCGCCTATCCGCGCATCGCGCCGGCCACGCTGCTGGCCAATGCCGGCATGGCCGGCCAGGCCTGGCGCCGCGCCGGCCCCCGCGCCTGGGTGGGCGTGTCGCTGGAGATCCTGGCGCGCCTGAACCGCCGCAGCTTCGAGATGGCGCATGCCGTGCAGCATACGACTGGCCAGGGTTTCATGATGGCCTTCCAGGCTGGCGGCCCCCATGCCCAGGACCGCGGCCTGGAGGCCGTGGCCTATGCCTGGCAGGAAATGTCGCGCATCCCCGAGGTCGCGCTCTGGGAAAAGCCCCAAGGCAAGAATGATCCCATCAAGATGGAAAAGCGCTTTACCGTGGTGCCGCGCGGCGTGGCCCTGGTGATCGGCTGCTCGACCTTCCCCACCTGGAACGGCTATCCGGGCCTGTTCGCCAGCCTGGCGACCGGCAATACCGTCATCGTCAAGCCGCATCCGGCGGCCATCCTGCCCCTGGCCCTGACCGTTCAGGTGGCGCGCGAAGTGCTGGCCGAGGCCGGCTTCGACCCCGACGTGGTGCAACTGGCCGTCCACGAGGCGGGCGACGACACCGCGCAGCGCCTGGCGCTGGATCCCGCCGTCAAGATCATCGACTTCACCGGCAGCACGGCCAATGGCGACTGGCTGGAGCAGAACGCCCGCCAGGCCCTGGTCTACACCGAAAAGGCCGGCGTCAACCAGGTCATCATCGATTCGGCCGAAGACATCAAGGGCGTGGCGCGCAACCTGGCGTTTTCGCTGGCGCTGTATTCCGGCCAGATGTGCACGGCGCCCCAGAATATCTATGTGCCGCGTGACGGCATCCAGACGGCCGAAGGCCGCCTGAGTTTCGACGAGGTGGCCCAGGCCATCGCCACGGCGGTCGAAAAGCTGGCCGGCGACGCGGCCCGCGCGGTCGAGCTGACCGGCGCCATCCAGAGCGAGGCGACGGCCGAGCGCATCGAGCGCGCCCGCGCCCTGGGCCTGCCGGTGCTGGCCGACTCGCGCAGCCTGCAGCACCCGCAATTCGAGCAGGCGCGCGTGCGCACGCCCCTGGTGCTGCGCGCCGAGGCCGGCGACAGCCGTATTTTCCAGGAATGGTTCGGCCCCATCTCCTTCGTGGTGGCGACCGATTCGACCGAGCACAGCGTGGCGCTGGCGCGCGACACCGTGCGCGAGCATGGCGCGCTCAGCCTGTCGGCCTACACCACCGACGAGGGCGTGGCCGCCCGCATCCAGGATGCGGCCGAGGTCGCCGGCGTGGCGTTGTCGCTCAACCTGACCGGCGCGGTCTTCGTCAATCAGACCGCCGCTTTCAGCGATTTCCATGGCACCGGCGCCAACCCGGCCGCCAATGCGGCCCTGTCGGATAGCGCCTTCGTGGCCAACCGCTTCCGCGTGGTGCAAACCCGCCGTCACGTTTGAGGAGCCTGCCATGAGCTACCAGGACATCCAGTTTTCGCTGGCCGACGGCATCGCCCGGCTGACCTTGAACCGCCCCGACAAACTCAACAGCTTCACCGCCCGCATGCATGGCGAGGTGGCCGATGCGCTGACCCAGGTCGAGACCCAGGGCGCCCGCGTGCTGGTGCTGACCGGCGCGGGCCGCGGCTTCTGCGCCGGCCAGGATCTCTCCGAACGCCGTCCAGGTCCGGACGGCGCGCCGCCCGATCTGGGCGAGACCGTCGAGAAGTATTACGCGCCGCTGGTGCGCCGCCTGGCGGCGCTGCCCATGCCGGTGCTGGTGGGCGTCAACGGCGTGGCCGCCGGCGCGGGCGCCAATCTGGCGCTGGCCGGCGACATCGTCATCGCCAAGGAATCGGCCAGCTTCATCCAGTCGTTCTGCCGCCTGGGGCTGATCCCGGACACCGGCGGCACCTTCGCGCTGCCGCGCCTGGTGGGCCGTGCCCGCGCCTTCGGGCTGGCCATGCTGGGCGACAAGATTCCGGCGCGCCAGGCGCAGGAATGGGGCCTGATCTGGCAATGCGTGGCCGACGAGGCATTTGACGACACGCTGGACGGCATGGCGCGCCACTTCGCGCGCGCGCCGACCAAGGGGCTGGCCTTCACCAAGCGCGCCCTGCAGGCCAGTCTGTCCAATGACCTGGCCGCCCAGCTCGACCTGGAGCGCGACATGATGCGCGAACTGGGCCGCAGCGCCGACTATGCCGAGGGGGTCGCGGCCTTCCTCGACAAGCGCGAACCGCAGTTCAAGGGGCAATGATGAGCGCACTCCAGACAGCGGTGCCCACCGATCCCCAGGCGCTGGCCGAAGCGGTCGGCGCGACCATGTATGCCGGCGATGCCGCCTCCCAGGCCCTGGGCATGAAGGTGGTGGAGATCGCCCCCGGCTATGCCCGCCTGACCATGACGGTGCGCGGCGATATGCTCAACGGCCACAAGACCTGCCATGGCGGCTTCATTTTCGCCCTGGCCGACAGCACCTTTGCCTTCGCCTGCAATTCGCGCAACGTCAGCACCGTGGCCTCGGGCTGCGTCATCGACTATCTCGCGCCGGGCTATGAGGGCGATGTGCTCACCGCCGTGGCGCAGGAGCGTTCGCTGGCCGGCCGCACCGGTGTCTATGACATCACCGTGACCAACCAGGAAGGACGCAATGTGGCCGTTTTCCGCGGCCGTTCCTATCGAATAAAAGGGCAGATCGTCGGCGACGCCGAGGCTTGAGCCCGAGGTTTTTCAATTGCGAAGGCGGCCCGACGGGGCCGCGCAGAATATTCAGGAGAGAGACACCATGCCCACTACCCTCAGCAAGCCGGGGCTGGATCCGATCGAACACGCCAGCCGCGACGAACTGCAGGCCTTGCAGCTCGAAAGGCTGAAATGGACTGTCAGCCACGCCTACCAGAATGTGCCGCACTATAAAAAGGCCTTCGACGAGGCGGGCGTGCACCCGGACGATCTCAAGCAGCTCTCCGACATCGCCAAGTTTCCTTTCACGAGCAAGAAAGACCTGCGCGACAACTACCCCTTCGGCATGTTCGCCGTGCCGCGCGAGCGCATATCGCGCGTCCATGCCTCCAGCGGCACGACCGGCAAGCCCACCGTGGTCGGCTATACCGCGCGCGACCTGGACAACTGGGCCAACCTGGTGGCGCGCTCCATCCGCGCCGCGGGCGGCAAGCCGGGCGACATCATCCACGTGGCCTATGGCTACGGCCTGTTCACGGGCGGGCTGGGCGCGCACTACGGCGCAGAGCGCCTGGGCTGCACCGTCATCCCCATGTCGGGCGGCCAGACCGAGAAGCAGGTGCAGCTGATCAATGATTTCCGTCCGGACATCATCATGGTCACGCCTTCCTACTTCTGCAACATCCTTGAAGAACAGCGCCGCCAGGGCCTGGATCCGCGCCAGAGCTCGCTGCGCATCGGCATTTTCGGCGCCGAGCCCTGGACTGGCCAGATGCGCCAGGATATCGAGGCTGAAGCGGGCATCGACGCCGTGGACATCTATGGCCTGTCGGAAGTGATGGGGCCGGGCGTGGCCAGCGAATGCGTCGAGACCAAGGACGGCCCCGTGGTGTGGGAAGACCACTTTTACGCCGAGATCATCAACCCCGACACGGGCGTGCCCGTGGCCGAGGGCGAGTCCGGCGAACTGGTGTTCACCTCGCTCACCAAGGAAGCCATGCCCATCATCCGCTACCGCACGCGCGACCTGACGCGGCTGCTGCCGCCGACTTCGCGCAGCATGCGCCGCATCGGCAAGATCACCGGCCGCAGCGACGACATGCTCATCGTGCGCGGGGTCAATCTCTTCCCGACCCAGGTCGAGGAACTGGTGCTCAAGATCACGCAGCTGGCGCCGCACTACCAGCTGGTCTTGACGCGCAGCGGCAATCTGGACGAGCTGGAGATCCTCACCGAACTGCGTCCCGAGTTCGGCAGTCTGTCGGAAAGCGATCGCGCCGCCGTGGGCAAGCAGCTGCAGCACGCCGTGAAGTCCTATATCGGCGTGAGCGCCCGCATCCAGGTGGCCGATGCCGGCTTCGTCGAACGCACCCTGACCGGCAAGGCGCGCCGCGTCATCGACAAGCGTCCCAAGGGCTGACGCCTGGCGGCGGCAGGGCTTGCCCCGCGCCGCGCCCGCCTGGCGCGCAGGCGCCCCGGAGGGGCGCCCGCGTGGTGATCAGTGGCTGATCATCCAGGGCCGCGCGCCGGCGAAGGTCTTGCCGCCGTCGGCGGTTTGGCGGGTGCGCCCCGGAGACTTGGCGCCGCCGCAGCAGCCGCAGCCCATGCCATGGCCCGCGCGGCTGCTGCGCGGTTCGTGGGCGGCGCGTTCGTTGACGGCCCGGGCGCGGTTGATGGCCGAGGACAAGGCCGATACCGCCGGCGCGCCGCTGACATAGCGTTCGCAGGCGCTGCCGCAGTCGGGGCAGGGCGCGGGGTCGCGCCACTGCGCCAGCGGCCGCAGTACCGAGAACGCGCCGCAATCGGCGCAGCGATAGTCGTACAGGGGCATGGCGCGCTCCTTAGCGGTCCGGGGCGATGGGCATGTCGATATTGCCCTTGAGGTGCTTGACCGGGCCGCTGGCGCTGGGCTGGATGTCGAACTCGAAGATCTCGGTCGGCAGCCACAGCGTGGCGCAGGCGTTGGGAATGTCCACCACGCCGCTGATATGGCCTTGCACGGGCGCGGTGCCCAGGATGGAGTAGGCCTGGGCGCCCGAATAGCCGAATTTCTTCAGGTATTCGATGGCGTTCAGGCAGGCCTGGCGATAGGCGATGTGCACGTCCAGATAGTGCTGCTTGCCGCCTTCGTCGACCGAGATGCCCTCGAAGATCAGGTAGTCCTTGTAGTTGGGGGTGATGGGGCTGGGCTTGAAGATGGGATTGCGGATGCCGTACTTGTCCATGCCGCCCTTGATGAGGGAGACGCGCATATGCACCCAGCCGGCCATTTCGATGGCGCCGCAGAAGGTGATCTCGCCGTCACCCTGCGAGAAATGCAGATCGCCGACCGACAGGCCGCCGCCGGCCACATAGACCGGGAAGAAGACGCGCGAGCCGCGCGACAGATCCTTGATGTCGCAGTTGCCGCCATGTTCGCGCGGCGGCACCGTGCGCGCCCCGGTGGCCGCGGCGCGTTCGCGCTCGGCGCCCTTGAGTTTGCCCATGTGGGCGGTCTTGGCCGCGGGCGGGTTGGCCAGCGGCGGCACGCGCTCGGGATCGCTGTCGATCAGGGCCTGTTCGCGCTGGTTCCATTTGTCCAGCAGCGCCTGGTCCGGCAGGCAGCCGATCAGGCCGGGGTGGATGAGGCCGGCGAAGCGCACGCCGGGGATGTGGCGCGAGGAGGTGAACATGCCCTCGAAGTCCCAGATCGATTTCTGCGCCAGGGGGAAGTGCTCGGTCAGGAAGCCGCCGCCGTTTTTCTTGCTGAAAAAGCCGTTGAAGCCCCACAAGCTGTCGTCCTTGGCGCCGATGTCCAGCAGGTCGACCACCAGCAGATCGCCCGGCTCGGCGCCCTCGACGCCCACCGGACCGGACAGGAAGTGCACCGTGGAGAGGTCGACGTCGCGCACATCGGAGGCGTCGTCGTCGTTCTTGATCGCGCCGCCGGTCCAGTCGTAGGTTTCGAGCACGAAGTCGTCGCCCGGCTTGACCCAGACGGCCATGGGGATGTCGGGGTGCCAGCGGTTGTGGATGCCGTCGTTTTCGTAGGGCGATTGCGCCAGATCGACTTTGATCAGGGTTTCGGGCATGGCTTGCTCCTTCGGAGGGAAGTTCAGACAGACAGGTATTTGCTGATCGTCTGTTCGTCGACGTGTTCGCGCAGGTCTTCGTGGACGAAGCGGCCTTTGTCGATCACGATCAGCCGGTCGGCGATCTGCAAGGTGAAACTCAGGACTTGTTCGGAGACGATGATGGCCAGGTCGCGCAGCTTGCGGATTTCGAGCAGGCTGCGCGCGATGTCCTTGATGACCGAGGGCTGTATGCCCTCGGTGGGCTCGTCCAGCAGCAGCACGCGCGGATTGGTGACCAGGGCCCGGGCGATGGCCAGCTGCTGCTGCTGGCCGCCCGACAGGTCGCCGCCGCGCCGCCGGCGCATGTCGTACAGCACCGGGAAGAGGGCATAGATTTCCTCGGGCACCGGGTCGCGCAGCGCCCGTCCGCGCAGCCCGGTGCGAATGTTTTCCTCGACCGTCAGCGTGGGGAAGATCATGCGGCCTTGCGGCACATAGGCCACGCCGCTGCGCACGCGCTGATGGCTTTCCAGGCGCGCCAGCGGCGCGCCGTCCAGCGTGATGGCGCCCTGCATGGCGGGCAGCAGGCCCATCAGGGTCTTGAACAGCGTCGTCTTGCCCATGCCGTTGCGGCCCATCACGGCGACGATCTCGCCCTGCGCCACCGTCAGGTCCACGCCATGGATCACCCGGCTTTGGCCATAGCCCGATACCAGGCCAGCGATATTGAACATATTGCCTCCCGGCCTCAGTGGCCCAGATAGACTTCGACCACGCGCGGGTCGGATTGCACTTTGTCCATGCTGCCCTCGGCCAGGACCTTGCCCTGGTGCAGCACGGTGACCTTGTGCGCGATGTTCTTGACGAACTCCATGTCGTGCTCGATGACGATCATCGATCGGTCGCGGCTGATGCGGCCCAGCAGTTCGGCCGTGCGTTCGCGCTCCGAGACGCTCATGCCGGCGACCGGCTCGTCCAGCATCATGAGTTCGGGCTCCTGCATGAGCAGCATGCCGATCTCCAGCCATTGCTTCTGGCCGTGCGACAGCAGTTCGGCCGGACGGTCCAGCAGCGGAGCGAGAAAGATCTCCTCGGCCACCTGTTCGACACGCTCGATCACGTCGGCGGTGCGCTTGAAGGTCAGCGCGCCCAGCACGTCGCGGCCGCGCGGATAGGAGACTTCCAGGTTCTCGCGCACCGAAAGGGTTTCGTAGATGGACGGCGTCTGGAATTTGCGGCCCACGCCGGCGCGCACGATCTCGTACTCGGCCAGGCGGGTGAGCTCGGTGTCCTTGAAGCGGATCGAGCCCCCCGTGGCGCGGGTGCGGCCGCAGATCAGGTCCAGCAGCGTGGTCTTGCCCGCGCCATTGGGGCCGATGATGACGCGCAGCTCGCCCTGGTCCACATACAGGTTGAGGTCGTTGACGGCGACAAAGCCATTGAAGGAGACCGTCAGGCCTTCGATATAGAGGGCGAATTCCGTGGTGCTCATGCGGCCTCCGTGGCGCCGTCGGCCGGGTCGCGCGAGACCTTGCGCTTGAGCCGGGGCTTGATGTACTGGTTGTAGAGACCGGCCAGGCCGTTCGGGAAGGCCATGACCACCGCGATGAAGAGCCCGCCCATGAGAAACAGCCACAGCTGCGGGAAGCTCTCGGAGAAATAGCTCTTGCCGAAATTGACCAGCAGCGTGCCGTAGACGGCGCCCAGCAGCGAGAGCCGGCCGCCGACCGCGGCGAAGATCACCATTTCGATGGAGGGCACGATGCCGACGAAGGAGGGCGACATAAAGCCGACTTGCAGGGTGAACATCGCCCCGCCTATGGCCGAGAACACCGCCGCCACGCAGAAGACGAAGACCTTGAAACTGGCGACGTCATAGCCCGAGAAGCGCACGCGCTCCTCCTTGTCGCGCATGGCCACCAGCAGCTTGCCAAGTTTGGACGACAGCAGGAAGCGCCCGAACAGGATGCAGCCGAACAGCAGGGCGGCATTGACGAAGTACAGCGTCAGCCTGGCGCCGTCGCTGCGGATGTCCCAGCCCAGCAGGGTCTTGAGGTCGGTGATGCCGTTGACGCCGCCGGTCCAGCCCTGCTGGCCGATGATGAGCACCGAGAGGATGAGCGCGACGGCCTGGGTGACAATGGCGAAATAGGTGTCGCCCACGCGGCGCTTGAACATCGCCATGCCCAGGATGAGTGCCAGCAGGCAGGGCACCACGGGAATGGCCAGCAGCGTGAACCAGAAACTCTTGAAAGGCACCCAGAACCAGGGCAGGGCCGTGAGCTGGTTCCAGTCCATGAAATCCGGGATGCCGGGCGTGGACTGGATCTTGGTCGCCTCGACGGTCGAGGCCTCCAGCTTCAGGAACATGGCCATGCAATAGCCGCCCAGGCCGAAGAAGACGCCCTGGCCCAGGCTGAGGATGCCGCCATAGCCCCAGCACAGCACCAGACCCAGGGCCACGAAGGCGTAGGTGAGGTATTTGCCGATGAGGTTCAGGCGGAAGACGTCCAGGGCCAGTGGGAAGACCACGAAGATCACGGCCGCCAGGATCAGCAGCCCGGCCAGGCCGCCGCCGCCGCCCAGCACATTGCGATAGAACTTCTGCATGATGGCGACTCCTACTTGCGGACGCGGATGCTGAACAGGCCTTGCGGACGCAGCATCAGGATGATGACGACGACCGACAGGGTGAGGACCTTGGCCATGGAGCCGGTCATGAAGAACTCCGAGATGGACTGGGTCTGGGCGATGACAAAGGCCGAAGCGATGGTGCCGAAGAGGCTGGCCGCGCCGCCGAAGACCACGGTCAGGAAGGTGTCGACGATATAGAGCGAGCCGCTGGTCGGCCCGGTCGAGCCTATGGTGGTGAAGGCCGCGCCGGCGATGCCGGCGATGCCGCAGCCCAGCGCGAAGGTCACGCGGTCGACCCGCCGCGTGTCGATGCCGACGGCCGCGCTCATGGCGCGGTTTTGCACGGTGGCGCGCACATGCAGGCCCCAGGTCGAGCGGAACAGCCCCAGCAGCAGGGCGCCGGTGAGCACGATGCTGATGGACATGACGAACAGGCCGTTGATGGGGATGTCCACCCCGTCCAGCGGCTGCCAGGAACCCATCAGCCAATCGGGCAGCGTGGGGCTGACCTCGCGCGGGCCGAAGATGGAGCGCAGCGATTGCTGCAGCACCAGCGACAGGCCCCAGGTCGCCAGCAGCGTGTCCAGCGGGCGGCGATAGAGATGACGGATCATCAGCCACTCCGCCAGCCAGCCCAGTCCGAAGGTCACGGCAAAGGCCAGCACGATGGCAAAGAAGAAATAGGCCGGCATCATGCCCGGCGCGTACTGCTGCACCAGTTCGGAGCACAGATAGGTGCAATAGGCGCCCACCGCCAGGAACTCGCCGTGGGCCATGTTGATGACGCCCATCTGGCCGAAGATGATGGCCAGCCCGAGCGCCATCAGCAGCAGCACGCTGAAGACCGACAGGCCATTGAAGCCCTGCATCAGCAGAATGGCTCCCAGGTCGGAAAAGGATTCCATGGATTGCTCCCGGCAGAAAGCGGCGCCCCGGCGCCGCGTATCGCGATGGCTTATTGGTAACCCTTGGGGAAGGGATCGGGCTTGATGAGGTCGGGCGTTTCGAAGATGACGTCGAACTGGCCGTCCTTGCGGATCTGGCCGATGCGGGTGCGGCTCCACAAGTGATGGTTGGGATCCACCTTGACGTAGCCCTCGGGCGCTTCCTTGAACTCCAGGTTGGCCGAGGCGGCCACCACCTTGTCCACGTCGAAGCTGCCGGCCTTCTCGACCGCCATCTTCCACAGCCAGGGGCCGAGGTAGGCGGCCTGCGTCACATCGCCGATGACGGCGTTGGCGCCATACTTGGCCTTGAAGGCTTCGACGAATTTCTTGTTGTTGGGGTTGTCCAGGCTCTGGAAGTACTTCATGCAGGACCAGAAACCTTCGGCGTTCTCGCCGCCTATGCCCAGCAGCTCATCCTCGGTCACCGAGATCGTCAGCAGCTTCTGCTTGTCGGCCGTGACGCCGGCCGCCTTGAGCTGCTTGTAGAAGGACACATTGCTGCCGCCCACGACAACGGCGAACACCACGTCGGGTTTTTTCAGCTTGATCTTGTTGATGAGCGAGCCGAACTGGGTATGGCCCAGCGGGTAGTATTCCTCGCCGACGACCTCGCCCTTGAGCACGTTCTCGATGTGCTTGCGGGCGATCTTGTTGGAGGTGCGCGGCCAGATATAGTCGGAGCCGATCAGATAGAAGGTCTTGGCCTTTTTCTCGCGCGCCAGCCAGTCGATGCTGGACAGGATCTGCTGCGTGGCCTCCTGGCCGGTATAGAACACATTCTTGGACTGCTCCAGCCCTTCATAGAAGGTCGGGTAGTAGAGCAGGCCGTTCTCTTTCTCGAACACCGGCAGCACGGCCTTGCGCGAGGCCGAGGTCCAGCAGCCGAACACCGTGGCCACCTTGTCGCTGACCAGCAGCTTGCGCGCTTTTTCGGCGAAGGTGGGCCAATCCGAGGCGCCATCCTCCTGGATGACCTTGATCTTGCGGCCCAGGATGCCGCCCATGGCGTTGATCTGGTCGATGGCCAGGCGTTCGGACTGGATCGAGCCGGTCTCGCTGATCGCCATCGTGCCGGTGGCCGAGTGCAGCTGGCCGACCGTGACCTCGGTGTCGGTGACGGCCAGGCCGGTCGTGTTGGCGGCCGCGCGGCCGAGCATGGGCATGCCCAGCAGGGGCAGGGAGGCCAGGGCCAGGGTGGCGCGGCGGCGGGACGGCGAGGCCGGCGCGTTGTCGAACGGGGGTTTGCCAGACATCGGTGACTCCTAATAATGGATCACGACCAGGGAAACCGAGCATGCTGGACAGCTGCCGCAGCCCGGGGGGTGAGGGCATACTAGGAGGGAATGCTGCGTTGCAACATACGTTGATTGACGTAGAGGCAGGCCGGTCCCGGGGCGCTACAACGGCAACTACGTCAAACGACGCACACCGGGACCGCCAGTTCGCCAACCCCTATCGCCGGAGCCTGATTTGTCCGCCCCGCAACGAATCATCAAGATCCGCCGCGACTACAACACCTGGGTCGCCAACGAAACGCTGGAGGATTACGCCCTTCGGTTCACCCCGGTGTCGTTTCGCAAGTGGAGCGAGTTCCGGGTGGCCAATACCGCCCTGGGCGCGGTGTCCTTCCTGGCGCTGGAGGCCATAGGCGGCGCGCTGGCCTTGAACTATGGCTTCGTCAATGCCTTCTGGGCCATCGTCGCCGTGGCCCTGGTGACCTTCCTGACCGGCCTGCCCATCGCCTACTACGCGGCGCGCCACGGGCTGGACATGGACCTGCTCACGCGCGGCGCGGGTTTCGGCTATATCGGCTCGACCATCACCTCGCTGATCTACGCCTCCTTTACCTTCATCTTCTTCGCGCTGGAGGCGGCCATCATGGCCCTGGCCATCGAGCTGGCCACCGGCCTGCCGCTGTCCATCGGCTATCTGCTGTGCGCGGTCGTCATCCTGCCGATGGTGGCCTATGGCATTACCTTCATCAACCGCCTGCAGTCCTGGACCCAGCCGGCCTGGCTGCTGCTGCTCTTGCTGCCCTATGGCTTCATCCTCGCCAAGGATCCGGGGGCCCTGGCCGGTTTTCTGCAGTTCGGCGGGGTCGATGGGCGCGGCGCCTCGTTCAGCCTGCTGATGTTCGGCGCGGCCGTGGCGGTGGCCGCTTCGCTGGTGACGCAGATCGGCGAGCAGGTCGATTTCCTGCGCTTTCTGCCCGAACCGACACGGGCCAACCGGCTGCGCTGGTGGGCGGCGCTGCTGTGCGCGGGACCGGGCTGGATCCTGCCCGGCGCGGCCAAGATCCTGGGCGGCGCCTTTCTGGCCTATCTGGCGCTGGGGCAGGGCGTGCCCGTGGACAAGGCCGCCGATCCCACCCATATGTATCTGGTGGCCTATGGCTATGTGGTCCAGCATCCCGGCCTGGCCCTGGCGCTGGCCACGGCCTTCGTGGTGGTGTCGCAGGTCAAGATCAATGTCACCAATGCCTATGCGGGTTCGCTGGCCTGGTCGAATTTCTTCGCCCGCGTCACGCACAGCCATCCCGGCCGCGTGGTGTGGCTGGTGTTCAATGTGCTGATCGCCATCGTGCTGATGGAGATGGGCGTCTTCGGCGCGCTGGAGCATGTGCTGGCGGTGTTCTCGCATGTGGCGCTGGCCTGGATAGGCGCCCTGGTGGGCGATCTGGTGATCAACAAGCCCCTGGGCCTGTCGCCGGCGCGCATCGAGTTCCGGCGCGCCTACCTGTATGACATCAATCCGGTGGGCGTGGGCAGCATGCTGATTGCCATGACGCTGGGCCTGCTGGCCTTCGCCGGCGTGTTTCCCGGCCAGGCCGGGGCGCTGGCGCAGGCGCTTTCGCCCTTCGTGGCGCTGGTGGCGGCCTTTGCCTGCGCGCCCCTGATCGCCTGGGCCACGCGCGGGCGCTACAACCTGGCGCGCCAGCCCGAGCCGCTGGCGCCAGGCGCGGCGGGCCACGTCTGCGTGATCTGCGCCAATCCCTTCGAGTCGCCCGACATGGCGCACTGCCCGGCCTACAACGGCGCGATCTGTTCGCTGTGCTGCACGCTGGACGCGCGTTGCCAGGACCGCTGCAAGCCCCATGCCAGGCTGCGCGACCAGGTCCTGGCCGCGCTCACGCGCCTGCTGCCCAAGCCGCTGGCGCCCGTGCTTCATACGCGGCTGGCGCACTATCTGGTGATACTCGCCGCCATCGGCCTGATGTTGGCCATCATCCTGGGCCTGATCTACTACCAGGAGGCCGTGGGCTATGAGCGCGCCGGGATGGCGCTGGACGGGCTGCGCGCGACGTTTTTCAAGCTCTATGCGGCGCTGCTGCTGATCGCCGGGGTGGCGGCCTGGTGGCTGGTGCTGACCCATGAGAGCCGGCGTGTCGCCCAGGAGGAGTCAGACCGCCAGACGCATTTGCTGCTGCGGGAAATCGCCGCCCACCAGCAGACCGATGCCCAGCTGCAAAGGGCCAAGGAAGTCGCCGAGAGCGCCAACCTAGCCAAGAGCCGCTTCATGAGCGGCATGAGCCACGAGCTGCGCGCGCCCCTGAACAGCATCCTGGGCTATGCCCAGATCCTGCAGCGCGATCCGGCCTTCCCGCCGGCGCGCCGCGAAGCCATCGACGTCATCCACCGCAGCGGCAAGCACCTGATCGGGTTGATCGATGGCCTGCTGGATATCGCCCGCATCGAAGCCGGCAAGCTGCGGCTGGAAACCAGCGAGCTGCGCCTGCCGGAGTTCCTGGAGCAGATTGTGCAGATGTTCCGCCCGCAGACCGCGCTCAAGGGGCTGGCCTTTAGCTACGAGCCCTCGCCGGAACTGCCCAGCATCGTGCATATCGACGAAAAACGCCTGCGGCAAATCCTCATCAACCTGATGAGCAATGCGGTCAAGTTCACACAGCAGGGCCATGTCATCCTGCGCGTGAAGGCGGCCGCCGACATGGTGCTGTTCGAGGCCGAGGACAGCGGCATGGGCATCCCGGCCGACGACCTGGAGCGCATTTTCCTGCCCTTTGAACGCAGCTGGGCGGCCGCCGAGCAGGCGGATACCGGGACCGGGCTGGGGCTGACCATCTGCCGCATGCTCACCGGCATCATGGGCGGCGAACTGACCGTGCGCAGCACGGTCGGGCAGGGCAGCGTGTTCACGCTCAAGCTCTTCCTGCCCGAGGTGCGCTCGCCGCGCGGCGACGCCCGCGCGGCCGGCCCGGCCGTGGGTTATCTGGGCGAGCGCCTGCGCATCCTGACGGTGGATGACCAGGCCTCGCAGCGGCGGCTGGTGCGCGACATGCTCGAGCCGCTGGGTTTCGAGGTGCACGAGGCCAATAGCGGCGCGGCTTGCCTGGCCTGTATCCACACCCTGCGGCCGGCCCTGGTGCTGATGGATGTGTCCATGCCGGGCATGGCGGGGTGGGAGGTGTGCCGGCTGCTGCGCGAGCAGGGCCTGGCCGCCCCCATCCTCATGCTGTCGGCCAATGTGCTGGGGCTGGACCAGAAGGAGCCCCAGCAAAGCGGCTATACCGATTTCATCGCCAAGCCGGTCATCATGGACGACCTGCTGGGCCGCATCGGCGCCCATCTGAAGCTGCAGTGGGTCGTGCCGCCGCCCGCGCCGGCCACGGCCTTGCCCGACCTGCATGGCATCGCGCTGGACCGCGAGGACGCCGAGACCCTGTTGGAGCTGGGCGCCATGGGCTATATCAAGGGCATCCTCGCCAAGCTGGACGAAATCCAGTCACGCCAGCCGCATACCCGCCCGTTCACGGCGCATCTGCGCGGCCTGGCGAGCGAGTTCCAGCTCAACGAATTCAAACAATTGCTCAAACATCATGTACAGCGCCACCATGCCCTCTCCTGATAACAACCTCGTCATGCTGGTCGATGACGCCCCGGACAACCTCAAAATGCTGTCCACGGCGCTGGACGAGGCCGGCTATCGCGTGCTCATCGCCACCGACGGCGCCTCGGCCATCGAGCGGGTCGATTACATCGTGCCCGATATCGTGCTGCTGGACGCCCTCATGCCCGGCCTGGATGGTTTCGAGACCTGCGCCCGGCTCAAGGCGCATCCGGCCGCCGGCCAGGTGCCGGTGGTTTTCATGACGGGCCTGACCGAGCCCGAGCATGTGGTGCGCGGCTTCCGGGCGGGGGGCGTGGACTATGTCACCAAGCCCCTGGATACCGAGGTGGTGGTCGCGCGCCTGCAGACGCATCTGCGCAATGCGCGCAAGCTGTCGACGGCCTTTGATCTCATCGACGCGGCCGCGCGCGCCGTGGTCGCGCTCGATGCCCGCGGCGCGCCGGTGTGGCGCACCGGCAAGGCGCGGCTGTGGCTGGCCGCCTACTTCGATTGCGCCGAGGACGCGCAGGAATTGCCCACGCCGCTGGCCGGCTGGATTGCCCGCAATCTTGCCTCGGGCGCGGCCGCCGCGCCCCTGGTCGTCGACAAAGCCCATGGCCGCCTGACGCTGAGTCTGTCGGCCGCGCGCGGCGAGACCCTGCTGCTTCTGGAGGAGTCGGCGCGCGGCGAGGCCGATGGCCTGGCCGGCGCCTATGGCTTGACGCCGCGCGAGGGCGATGTGCTGCAATGGCTGGCCAAGGGCAAGACGAATCGCGATATCGCCGACATCCTGGGCATGTCGCCGCGCACGGTGAACAAACACCTGGAACATATCTTCGTCAAACTCGGCGTGGAGACCCGGGCGGCGGCCGCGGCCCTGGCGGTGCGGCATCTGCATGCCTGAGCCGGCGCATAAAAAGAGGCCGCGCGGAGCGCGGCCTGGAAATCAAGAACCCGGCGAGGTTCTCGTGCTGCGAAACTAGAAACCGACCGCCTGTCCGTCGCGGCGGGAGTCGGAGGCGGCGACATAGCCGCCGCCAGGCAGGCGGTGAATCAACTGGGCCGAGCCGAATTCCAGGCTGTCGGCCGGCGCCACGGCGACGTTGTGGCCGCGCGCGCGCAGGGCCTGCACCACGTCGGCGGGCAGGTGCGATTCCACGTTGACGACCGGGCCGTTCTCGACGCGGAAACGCGGCGCATCGCTCATGGCCTGCGGATTCTGGCCGAAGGCCGCCAGGCGGGTCATCATCTGCAGATGCCCCTGGGCCTGCATCGAACCTCCCATGACGCCGAAGGACATCACCGGCTGACCGTCCTTGGTGACGAAGGCCGGGATGATGGTGTGCATGGGCTTTTTGCGCGGGCCGACCTGGTTGGCGTGGCCCGGCTTCAGGACGAAATTCAGGCCCCGGTTGTGCAGGCTGATGCCGGTGCCGGGCACGACCACGCCCGAGCCGAAGCCGTGGTAGTTGGACTGGATGAAGGACACCATGGTGCCGCCGGCATCGGCCGCGGTCAGATAAACGGTGCCGCCGGTCTTGGGGGCGCCGGCCATGGGGGTGGCGGCCTGGTCCATGCGGATGAGGCGGGCGCGCTCGGTCAGATAGGCCGGGTCGAGCAGGGCGGCGGCATCGACGCGCATGTGGGCCGGGTCGGCGACATGGTGGTGCAGGTCGGCGAAGGCCAGCTTCATGGCCTCGATGCTGACGTGGTAGTAGTCGGCGCTGTCGCGGCCCATGGATTCGAGGTCGAAGTGCTCCAGCAGGCCCAGGGCGATCAGGGCCGAGATGCCCTGGCCGTTGGGCGGGATTTCGTGCAGGCGATAGCCGCGAAAGCCCTGGGAAATCGGCTCGACCCACTCGGCCTGGTGCGCGGCCAGGTCGTCGGCGGTCAGCGCGCCGCCCGTCTGGCGCGCGAAGGCGGCGATTTTTTCGGCCAGCGCGCCGCGGTAGAAGCTCTCGCCGCCGGTCTCGGCGATCTCGCGCAAGGTCTTGGCCTGCTCGGGAAAGCGCCACCATTGGCCGGCCTCGGGGGCGCGGCCCTCGGGCAGGAAGGCTTCGGCAAAGCCCGGCTCATGGGCCAGCTTGGGGGCCTGAGTGGCCCATTGGCGGGCAATCGTGGGCGAGACGGCAAAACCGCGCTCGGCGTATTCGATGGCGGGTTCGAACAGCTGCGCGAAAGGCAGCTTGCCGAAGCGCTCGTGCAGGGCCTTCCAGCCCGCCACCTGGCCGGGCACGGTGACCGTGCCCCAGCCGGTGGGCGGCATGGCGTCGCGGCCGGCGAAATACTCCGGCGTCCAGGCCGCGGGCGAGCGGCCGCTGGAGTTCAGGCCGTACAGCCGGCCTTCGTGCCAGACCAGGGTGAACATATCGCCGCCGATGCCGTTCATCACGGGTTCGACGACGGTCAGGGCAATGGCCGTGGCGATGGCGCTATCGACGGCGTTGCCGCCGGCCAGCATCATGCGCAGCCCCGCCTGCGCGGCCAGCGGCTGGCTGGTCGCGACAGTATTGGCCGCCAGTACCGGCATTTTTCGGGAGGCGTAGGGGAAGGTCCAATCAAAAGGCATAGACATGATGCAGGGGCTGAAAAGTTATTGGGCGGTGACGCCGGCTTGTTCGATGAGTTTCTGCGTGCGCGGAATCTCGGCCTTCACAAAATCGGCGAAGGATTCGCGCGTGCCGCCCTGGGGTTCGGCGCCGGCCTCGGCCAGCTTGTCGCGCAGGCCGGGGTCGGCCAGGACTTTGTTGACGGCGCGATTGAGTTTGTCCAGCACGGCGGGCGGCGTGCCTTCGGGCGCGGCCAGACCGTACCAGGGCGCGATGTCGTAGCCGGAGAAACCCTGTTCGGCAATGGTGGGGATCTCGGGCGCCAGCGCCGAGCGCCGGGCGTTGGACAGGCCCAGCGCGACCAGGTTGCCGCTCTTGACCTGGGGCAGGCCGGTCATGATGGTGTCGAAGTACATCGAGACCTGGCCGCTCAACAGCGCCGGGATGGCTTCGCCCGCGCCCTTGTACGGGATGTGCAGGATGTCGATGCCCGCCACCGACTTGAGCATTTCGCCGGCCATGTGGGAGGTCGTGCCCGTGCCGAAGGAGGCGTAGGTCAGCTTGCCGGGATTGGCCCGGGCGTAGGCCACCATTTCGGGCAGGGTCTTGAAGGGCTGCGAGGGGTTGGTCAGCAGGATGTTCGGGGTGACGGCCACCATGGACACCAGCGCGAACTTGTCGGGATCATAGGCCAGGCGCTTTTGCAGGAAGCGGTTCGTCACCAGGGCGGCCGGGCCGCCCATCAGCAGGGTGTAGCCATCCGGTTCGGCCCGCGCCACGGCGGCGCTGCCGATGGCGGCCGCCGCGCCCGGACGCGCTTCGATCACGAAGGGTTGGCCCAGTTCGACCGCCAGCGCCGCACCCAGCTGGCGCGAGATCAGATCGGTGGCCGAGCCCGCCTGGAAGGGCACGACGATCTTGACCGGATGTTGCGGCCAATCCTTGTCCTGTGCCGAAGCCTGGCTGGCGAAGGCCAGGGTGCAAGCGGCCAGCATGGCGCTCAAGAAACGCGGTTTCATTGGGATCCCCTTGTATTCGATACGTTTGATGCGGACAGCGGCCGCTGGCGTGGCGGCCGGGATGCATTAGACCGGCTCGGCGCCGGCTGGGACACTAGGTATTGTATCTATGGATCATTGGATCCAATTTATGTTAGTCTTTGCCTCGGGTGCATCCTGGCGCGCCCGCTATATCATTGCGCCTTTCCTCTCACGCACAAGACGCCTTGCACAAGACCGCCCTGACGGCCGAAGAAGAGGCCTACCAGTTCATCCAGCAGCAGATCCGGCTGGGCCGCTTCGCGCCCGGCTCGCGGCTGGTGCCCGAAACCATCGCCGGCCAGATCGGCACCAGCCGCATGCCGGTGCGCGGCGCGTTGCGCCGCCTGGCCTCCGAGGGGCTGGTCGAGATCCGCGCCAATCGCGGCGCCGTCGTGCGCGGCCTGAACCGCCAGGAAATGCTGGAAGTGTTCGAAATGCGTTCGGTCCTGGAGGGGCTGGCCATGCGCAACGCGGTGTCCCAGATGGCGCCCGAGCATATCCGCCGCCTGGCGGGCATGCTGGACCTGATGGAGCAGGACTACCTGGACTGGACCACGGCCCACCGCGAATTCCACGAATACCTCTGCGGCTTTTGCAATCAGCCCCGCCTGCTGGGCCAGATCGCCGAACTGCATTCGGTGGTGGAGCCCTATATGCGTTTGTGGTCGGCCCAGCCCGGCCGCGGCCGGCGCGCCCGGGCCTCCCACCAGGAGCTGATCGAGGCGCTCAAGACCGGCGAGCCCGCGCAATGCGAGGCCGCCATGCGCCAGCATGTCCTTAACACCGTGCCGGTGTTGTTGGATTCGCTGACCTAAAGGATGGGCCGGTGCGGACACCGGAGGCGGTGTCGCGCCGCCTCGGGTGTCCGATGCGCGGGAGGATTACTTGGCGTAAACGATATCCCGCAGTCCCAGCGACAGGCCAGGCCAGTAGGTGATGATCATCAGGCAGATCAGCACCACGACGACAAAAGGCACCAGCGGCTTGATCAGTTGTTCGACCGACAGCTTGGCCACGGCGCAGGCGGCAAAGAGGTTGACGCCGAAGGGCGGGGTCACCATGCCCAGGGCCAGGTTGACGACCATGATGACGCCGAAGTGCACCGGCTCCACGCCGAACTTCACGGCGACCGGCAGCAGCAGCGGGGCCAGCACGACGATGGAAGCCGATGTCTCGACGAACATGCCGATGATGAACAGCGCCACGTTCACGCCCATCAGGAAGCCGAACTTGCTGTCAAAGAGCTGCGACAGCCAGCCGCCCAGGATGTCGGGGATGCCCGCGCGGTTGAGCAGGAAGCTGAACACGCCCGCGTTGGCGATCAGGAACATGATCACCGCCGTCGATATCACCGATTTGTGCAGGGTGAGGGAGATGTCGGAGACCTTCAGGCGGCGGTAGATGAACTTGCCCACCACGATGGCATAGAACACGGCGACCACCGAGGCTTCGGTGGGCGTGAAGACGCCGCCATAGATGCCGCCCAGGATGATGACCGGCATCAGCAGCGCCAGCCAGGCGCGCTTGAAGGCCGGCCACAGCGGGAGGCGGCCTTCGCCGTCGCGCGTGCCCAGGCCATTGCGCTTGGCATAAAGCCAGACATAGAACATCAGGGCCAGGCCGATCAGGATGCCGGGCATCACGCCGGCGATGAAGAGTTCGCCGGTCGAGGTGTCGGTCGAGACGGCGAACAGAATCATCGGGATGGATGGCGGAATGATCACCCCCAGCTCGGCGGCGCTGGCCTGCAGCGAGGCCGCGAAAGGCTTGGGGTAGCCGTGCCGCACCATGGCCGGGATCAGGATGGCGCCGACCGCGAAGGTCGTCGCCACGCTGGAGCCGGCCACCGCGGCGAAGATCATGCAGGTCAGCACGCAGGTGCAGGCCAGGCCGCCCTGGATGCCGCCGACGATGCTCTTGGCGAACTCGACCATCCGCTCCGAGATGCCGCCGGCCTCCATCAGGTTGCCGGCCAGGATGAAGAAGGGGATGGCGACCAGCGGGTATTTATCGAGGGCCGCGAAAATCTGCTGTGCGAAGACCAGCCAGGGCAGGCCGCCTACGGAGATGCCGGTCAGCGCCGCCAAGCCGATGGCCACCGCCACCGGGATCGACAGGCCGAAGAAAATCAGCATCGAAACTATCATCAACTGCGACATGGTTTACCGCCTGAACGATGCAATAAAAAGTGAAACGATCAGCCCTGCGCGTCGTTGCGCACGGGCACGTCGTCTTCCTCGTTGCGCGCCCAGCGCGCGATGATGGCCAGGGCCGCCAGCGTGGCGCCCACCGGTATGGCGAGATAGATCCAGGAAATCGAGATATCCAGGCTGGGCACCGTCTGGAAACGCACGCGCCAGGTCATCTGCCCGCCTATCCAGGCCAGGGCGACCATGAAGGCCGTGCATATCAGGGCGACCAGGTGTTCCAGCAGGCGCCGCCCGCCGCCCTTGAGAGCATTGCGCAGCAGCTCGACGCTGATCATGGCGCCGTGGCGGAAAGCCAGGGCCACGCCCAGCAGCACCGTCCAGATGAGCAGGGCGCGCGTGGCGACCTCGCTCCAGTCGGAGGGCGAGTGCAGAATGAAACGGGCAATGACTTGATAAAAGGCGCAGACCGCCGAGGCCACCAGCAGGAGCTGGGCCAGGACGGAGACCAGTTTGAACAGGCCGCGCTCGACAGCGCAAAGCATAGGCATGATGGAGTTCCGGGCAAAAGCAGACCAGCCGCCTGGGAGGGCGGCTGGTGGGGAGGCTGGCTTACTTGGTGTCGCGGATCGCGTCGATCAGCTTCTTGTCGAACTTCTTGTAGTACTCCGGATAGGCCGGCTCGACGGCGGCGGCAAAGGCGGCGCGGTCGACTTCGTTGACCTGCATGCCTTCTTTCTTGAGCTGCTCGACGCCGGTCTTCTCGATATTGTCCACGTAGGCGCGCATGGCGGCGGCGGCTTCCTTGCCGGCCTTGTCGAAATTGGCCTTGTCGGCGGCCGACAGGCCGTTATAGACATTGGCCGACATCAGCACCAGGGCCGGCCCATAGACGTGGCCGGTCAGCGACAGGTATTTCTGCATCTGCGACAGCTTGGCCGAGGTGATCACCGACAGCGGGTTCTCCTGGCCGTCGATGGTGCCTTGCTGCAGGGCGGTGGCCACTTCCGGCCAGGCCATGGGCGTGGGCAGGATGCCGATCTGGCGGAAAGCCGTGATGTGGATGGGGTTTTCCGTGGTGCGGATCTTCAGGCCCTTGGCATCGGCCGGCGTCTTGACCGGGCGGATATTATTGGTCAGGTGACGAAAGCCCTGTTCGCCCCAGGCCAGCGCGATGATGCCCCGGTTGGGGAACTTCGCCAGCATATCCTGGCCTATCTTGCTGTCGAGGACCGCGCGGGCGTGGGGCAGGTCGCGCAACAGGAAGGGGATGTCGAAGACGCCGGTCTCGGGGACGAAATTCAGGGTGGCGCCGGTCGAGACGATGGCCAGGTCCACGGTGCCGATCTGCAGGCCTTCGATGACCTCGCGCTCGCCGCCCAGCGCGCTGTTGGCGAACTGCTGGACCTTGTACTTGCCTTGCGAGGAGGCTTCGATGGACTTGGCCAGGGCTTCGGCGCCCGCGCCGTAGTGCGAGCTGGTCGACAGGGCGTAGGCCATTTTGAGGGTGTTTTGGGCTGTGGCGGGCAGGGCGACAGCAAAGGCGCAGGCGGAAAACAGGCCTGCGGCTAACCAGGACTTACGCATGGGGTCTTCTCCGAATATGGTTTTTTGTTCTTTCCTTGAATGGCCTTTTGGGCCATACCCCGCGCATGATAGCGGGATTCTCTGGGCAAACAGGCGCTTGGCCACCTTGGACTCATGATGGATTTCCCTGATAAAAAAACGGCGCCGGCCGGCTGGCGCGCCGCGCTCCAACTGGGGCTGGCGATGTTGCGGCGTGACGGGCGGGCGGGCGAGCTGCGTTTGCTGGCCCTGGCCCTGGTGGTGGCCGTGGCCGCCGTGACCAGCGTGGGCTTCCTGGCCGATCGGGTCTCGCGCGCGCTGGAGCGCGACGCCGCCCAGATGCTGGGCGCCGACCTGGTGCTGGAGGCCGACGAGCCCATCCCGCCCGAGGTGGAGCGCGAAGCTGCCCGGCACGGCCTGGCCGTGGCGCATACCCTGCAGTTTCCGTCCATGGCGATGGCCGGGGACAGCGCCCAGCTGGTGTCGGTCAAGGCCGTGGATCCGGGCTACCCCTTGCGCGGCGCCCTGCGCGTGGCGCCGGCGCCCTTTGAGCCGGATGCCCCGGCGCGCGGCATCCCGGCGCCGGGCACGGTCTGGGCCGACCCGCAATTGCTGGCCCTGCTGGGCCTGAAGGCGGGCGATGCGCTGCAACTGGGCGACGCCCGCTTCACCGTGGCGCGCGTGCTCACCTACGAGCCGGATCGCGGCATGCAGTTCGTCAATGTCGCGCCGCGCGTCATGCTGGGCCGCGCCGACCTGGCCGCGACCGGCCTGGTCACCACGGGCAGCCGCATCGGCTATGCGCTGCTGGCCGCGGGCGAGGCCCAGGCCGTGGCGCGGTTCCAGGGCTGGCTGGGCCAGCACCTGCAGCGCGGCCAGCGCATCGCCACGCTGGAGTCGGGCCGGCCCGAGATGCGGCGCACGCTGGACCGCGCCCAGCGCTTTCTGTCCCTGGTGGCCCTGCTGGCCGTGCTGATCTCGGCGGTGGCGGTGGCGCTGGCCGCCGGGCGCTTCATGACCCGGCATCGCGACGGCGTGGCCGTCATGCGTTGCCTGGGCGCCAGCCAGGCCCTGGTGGCGCGCATGCTGTGGGTGGAATTCGCCGCCCTGGGGCTGCTGGCGGCCGGCGCCGGTTGCGCGGTGGGTTATGGCGTGCACCAGCTGCTGGTCAGCGCCCTGGCCGGTCTTATCGACACGCAGTTGCCGGCGGCGACCCTGCTGCCGGCCCTGCAAGGCCTGCTGACCGGCCTGCTGATGCTGCTGGGTTTTGCCCTGCCTTCGCTGGCGCGCCTGCGCCATGTGCCGCCGGCCCGCGTGCTGCGGCGCGAAGACGGGCGCCTGCCGGCTCGCAGCGCCCTGGGCTATGCCGTGGGCGCGGGCGGGCTGGCGCTGCTGATCTGGTGGTTCGCCGGCGACCTGCGCCTGGGCGCGGTGGTGGCCGGGGGCTTTCTGGCCGCGTTCGCCGTCTTTGGCGCCGTGGCGGCCTTGTGCGTGCAGGGGCTGGCGCGCTTGCGGCCGCGCCTGGCCGGCATGCCCACCCTGCGTTTCGCGCTGGCCGGCGTGGTCCGCCGGCGCATGGCGACCATTACCCAGGTCTGCGCCCTGGCCATCGGGCTGATGGCCCTGCTGCTGCTGGCGATGACGCGCGCCGACCTGGTCGACGGCTGGCGCCGCACGGTGCCGGCCGATGCGCCGAACCGCTTCCTGATCAATATCCAGCCCGATCAGCGCGAAGCCGTGCTCGCGCGGCTGCGGGCCGAGGGCCTGACCCAGATCCGTCTCTGGCCCATGGTCCGCGGCCGTTTGATCGCCGTCAACGACAAGGCGGTCGGGCCGGACGATTATGACGAGCCGCGAGCCAAACGCCTGGTCGACCGCGAGTTCAACCTCTCCTATGCCGAGACGGCGCCCGAGGGCAACCGAACGGAAAGCGGGCGCTGGCTGGACCCGGCCGGCCTGGAAGTCTCGCTGGAGGCCGGCCTGGCGAAATCGCTCAAGCTGGCGGCCGGCGACAGGCTGGATTTCGATGTCGCGGGGCAGGCCGTGCGCGTGACCGTCGCCGGCACGCGCCGCGTCGATTGGGATACGATGCGCGTGAACTTCTTTGCCATTCTTTCGCCGCCGGCGCTGGCGGACATGCCGCAAAGCTGGATCACGTCGTTTTACCTGCCGCCCGAGAAAGTCATCCTGCTGCGCGATCTCGTGCGCGACTATCCCAATCTGACGGTCTTCGACGTGGGCGCCATCCTCGGCCAGCTGCAAACGGTGCTGAACGAGGTGGTCAAGGCGGTGCAATTGCTCTTTATGTTTACGCTGGGCGCGGGCGTCCTGGTGCTGGCCACGGCGCTGTCGGCCACGCGCGACGAACGCATACGCGAAGCCGCGGTGCTGCGCGCGCTGGGCGCGACCCGGGCGCAGCTGGCGCGCGCCCAGCGCCTGGAACTATTGGCCGTGGGCGCGCTGGCCGGCTTGCTGGCCGCCGCCGGCGCCACGGCGGTGGCCTGGGTGCTGTCCACCCAGGTATTTGATTTCGCCATATCCTTGAGCCTCTGGCCTTGGGGGGCGGGGGCGGCAGCCGGCATGGCCGGCGCCTGGGCGGGCGGCGCGCTGGCTTTGCGCGGCGTCCTGCGCACGCCGCCCTTGGTGACTTTGCGAGACGCATGATGACGACCACACGTGTGGAGGCGGTGTTCGAGCCGCTCGATACGAGCAAGACCATATTCGAACTGCTGGGCGGCGAGCCCGGCGTGCGCGGCCTGGTCGACCGCTTCTACGACCTGATGGACCTGGAACCGGATTTCAAGGCCTTGCGCGACGCGCATGGCCCCAGCCTGCAGCAGGCCCGCGACAAGCTGTTCTGGTTTCTTTGCGGCTATTTCGGCGGTCCCGACCATTACATCCAGCGTTTCGGGCATCCGCGCCTGCGCGCCCGCCACCTGCCGTTTTCCATCGGCCAGGCCGAGCGCGACCAGTGGGTAGCCTGCATGGGCCGCGCCATGCAGGACCAGGGCATAGAACCGGCCCTGGTCGAGCGCCTGCTGCATTCTTTTTTCGGCGTGGCCGACTGGATGCGCAACCGTGCCGATTGATCCGCGGGCCTATCCCAGGCTGGCCTTCCGGGGCGGCGCCATGCTGTTCGAGGCGCGGCGGCTCTCGCCGCCGGATCCGGCCGTGCTCGACCCGGCCAGCTATGGCGCCGGCGCCCAACCCGTGCAGGCAGGCGGCCGCCAGGCGGCCTGGTTCGTCCAGGGGCCGGGCTGGGAAGGGGTGTTGCGCGGCTACCGGCGCGGCGGCCTGATCGCCCGCTTCTCGCGCCAGGCCTATGTCTGGACGGGCGAGGCGCAGACGCGCTGTTTCCGCGAGTTCCGGCTGCTGGCCCGCATGAAGGCCGCCGGCCTGCCCGTGCCGGCCCCGCTGGCCGCCGCGTACTGGCGCGCGGGCCTGACCTACCAGGCCGCCATCCTGGTCGAGCGCCTGCCCGGCGTGCGGCCGCTGGCCGCCGACCTCGCGCCCGAGGCCTGCCAGGCCGCGGGCCGGGCGATCGCCGCCATGCACGCCGCCGGTGTCTGGCATGCCGACCTCAATGCCTACAATATCCTGCTCGACCCCGAGGGCCGCGCCTGGCTCATCGACTTCGATCGGGGCCGCGACGGCGGCGTGTCGGCCGGCCAGCGGCAGGCCAATCTGCGGCGTCTGCAGCGCTCGCTCGTCAAGGTCGCCGGCGCCTCCGGGCAACAGGCCTGGCAGTCGATTGTGCAAGCCTACCGGGCCGCTGGCGGCTGATGCGGCCGGCCCGAGGTGTGGCGCTGCGCCAACTTCGCGCAAATTCGCCGATCTGACGGCCAGCCGCTTACCAACCCCCCATTAAAAGGCTTTATTATTTTGCCTTTTGGCAATTCTCGAAATCGGCAAGGGGCTCGCGATGAAAACCTCGGCGGGAATGCGTGTGGTGGGTCTGGCGCTGGCGGCAGCGGCAGCGGCGCCCGCGCTGGCGCAGAACAAGGTCGTCAATGTCTACAACTGGGCGGAATACACGGCGCCCGATACGATTCCGGGTTTCGAACGCGAAACCGGCATCAAGGTGCGCTATGACGTCTACGACAACAACGACACCTTGCAGGCCAAGCTGCTGACAGGAAAGTCGGGCTACGACATCGTCGTGCCGTCGACGCATTATGCTTCGCGCCAGATCGAGGGCGGGCTGTTCCAGAAACTGGACAAATCCAAGATCCCCAACCTCAAGTATCTCGACCCCGACGTCATGGCGCTGGTGGCCCAGGTGGACCCGGGCAACCAGTACGCGGTGCCCTGGGGCTATGGCACCAACGGCCTGGGCTACAACGTCACCAAGGTCAAGCAGATCCTGGGCGAGGGCGCGGATCTGGCCAACTGGGACATGCTGTTCAAGCCCGAGAACGCCGCCAAGCTGAAAGAATGCGGCATCTCCATGCTGGACGAGGCCGCCCAGGTCTTTCCGGCCGTGCTCAAGTATCTGGGCAAGGATCCCAACAGCGACAAGGCCGACGACTACAAGGCCGCGCTCGAGGTCCTCAAGAAAATCCGCCCCTATATCCGCCAGTTCAGCTCCTCGGGCTATATCGATGAGCTGGCCGTGGGCGATCTGTGCATGGTCTACGGCTTCTCGGGCGACGTCATGATCGCGCGCCACCGTGCCCAGGAGGCCAAGAAGCCCTATGAAATCAATTACTTCATTCCCAAGGGCGGCGCGCCGGCCTGGTTCGACCTGATGGTGATCCCCAAGGACGCGCCGCATCCCGACGAGGCGCACGCCTTCATCAACTACATCGAGACGCCGCAGGTGCATGCGGCCATCACCAACACCATGTTCTACCCGAACGCCAACAAAGAGGCGCGCAAACACGTGGTCAAGGAAGTGGCCGACAACCCCATGATCTATCCCTCGGCCGAGGTGTCCAAGTCGCTCTATGTGATCAAGGCCCAACCCCTGCCCATCCAGCGCCTGCAGACGCGCATGTGGGCCGAACTGAAGTCGGGACGATAAGCCATCATGAGTGAAAGCCGTTACACGGCGCCGCATTCCGGCGATCCGGACGAGTTCGTCAAGATCGTCGATGTGGTCAAGATCTTCGGCGACACTGTCGCGGTGCGCTCGGTCAACCTGGCCGTGCGCCGCAACGAGATCTTCGCGCTGCTGGGCAGCTCAGGGAGCGGCAAGTCCACGCTGCTGCGCATGCTGGCCGGCTTCGAGGAGGCAACCTCGGGCCAGATCCTGCTCGATGGCGAGGACATCACCAGCGTGCCGCCTTACCGGCGTCCCGTGAACATGATGTTCCAGTCGTATGCGCTCTTTCCGCACATGACGGTCGAGGCCAATGTGGCTTTCGGCCTCAAACAGGAAGGCGTGGACCGCGCCGAGATCCACGACCGCGTCTTCGAGGCCCTGGACCTGGTCCAGATGGCCGGCTATGCGCGCCGCAAGCCGCACCAGCTCTCGGGCGGCCAGCAGCAGCGCGTCGCCCTGGCGCGCAGCCTGGTCAAGCGTCCCAAGCTGCTCTTGCTCGATGAGCCCATGTCGGCCCTGGACAAGCAGATCCGCCAGAAGACCCAGATCGAGCTGGTCAAGATCCTCGAGCAGGTCGGCGTGACCTGCATCATGGTGACCCACGACCAGGAAGAGGCCATGACCATGGCGCACCGCCTGGCCGTCATGACCGACGGGCAGATCATCCAGTGCGGCACGCCCCAGGAGGTTTACAACTTCCCGAACTCCCAGTTCGTGGCGGGCTTCATCGGGTCGACCAATCTCTTTACCGGCACCATCGTGGTCGACGAACCCGACCATGTGGCCATCGAAAGCGAGGAGCTCACGCGGCCGCTGTTCGTCAACCACGGCGTGAGCGAACCCCTGGGCATGGAGGTGCATGTCTCCATCCGGCCCGAGCGCCTGGTGGTTTCGCGCGAGCAACCCGCGGGCGAGTACAACTGGGCCCATGGCATGGTGAGCCACATGGCCTGGATGGGCAGTTATGGCCTCTACCAGATCCGCCTGGACTCGGGCAAGATCGTCGAGGCCAGCGTGCCCAGCCTGCAGCTGTCCGACATGGACGCGCCGGGCATAGACGAAGAGATCTTCGTCAGCTGGGACGCCGACAGCGCCACGGTGCTGGCATCATGATCCGGCTGCGTCTGCCTTCGGGACGCAGCCTGGCCGTCGTGCCGCCCTTTGTCTGGCTGGTGGTCTTCCTGCTGATTCCCTTCCTGCTGGTCCTGAAGATCAGCTTCGCCGAGCTGCAGTTCGGCATCCCGCCCTACACGCCTTTCGCCGAGTTCAAGGACGAGGCGGTGCAGTTCAGCCTGCACCTGCGCGGCTACATCCTGCTCTTTACCGACAGCCTGTATTTCGCCACCTACCTGAACTCGGTCAAGATGGCGGCCATCACGACGCTGTGCTGCATCCTGATCGGCTACCCCATGGCCTATTACATCGCGCGCACCTCGCCGCGCTACCGCAACCTGCTGCTGCTGGGCGTCATCCTGCCGTTCTGGACCTCGCTGCTGCTGCGCGTCTACGCCTGGGTGGGCATTCTGCGCAACGACGGCCTGCTCAACAAGGTGCTGATGGGCCTGGGCCTGACGTCCGCGCCGCTGGAGATCTACCGCACCGACCTGGCGGTCTATATCGGCATGGTCTACGCCTATCTGCCTTTCTTCATCCTGCCGCTCTACGCCAACCTCGTGAAGATGGACCTGCGCCTGCTGGAGGCGGCCTACGACCTGGGCGCGCGGCCCTGGCAGGCTTTCTGGCGCGTCACCGTGCCGCTGTCGCGGCCCGGCGTGATCGCCGGGGCCATGCTGGTCTTCATCCCCGCGGTGGGCGAGTACGTCATTCCCGAGATGCTGGGCGGCGCCGATACGCTCATGATGGGCCGCGTCATGTGGAACGAGTTCTTCAACAATACCGACTGGCCCATGGCCTCGGCCGTGACATGCGTGATGGTGCTGCTGCTGCTCGTGCCGCTGGCGATCTTCCAGTACAACCAGGTCAGGCAGCAGGAAGCCGCCAACGGAGGCCGCGCATGAAGGGCCCGAACAAGACCTTGCGCTATGCGGCGCTGGGCGTGGGGTATTTTTTCCTCTACGTGCCCATCCTGAGCCTGATGGTGTTCTCGTTCAACGACTCGCCCGTCGTGACCTCCTGGACCGGTTTTTCCTTGCGGTGGTATGGCTCGCTCTTTAATGATGATGCGCTGCTGCGCGCGGCCTGGCTGTCCTTCAAGATCGCCGCGCTCACGGCCACGGCGGCCACCATCATCGGCACCTGGGCCGGCTATGTGCTGGCGCGCATGGGGCGTTTCAAGGGTTTCGGCCTGTATGTGGGCATGCTCAGCGCCCCGCTGGTCATTCCCGAGGTGGTGCTGGGGATTTCGCTCTTGCTGATGTTTGTCGAGATGCGCGGACACCTGGGCTGGCCGGCGCAAAATGGCATCTTCACCATTTGGGTGGGGCATGTGACGCTTTGCATGGCCTTCGTCGCCGTGGTCATCCAGTCCCGCATCCGCGACATGGACCGCTCGCTCGAAGAGGCCGCGCTCGATCTCGGCGCCACGCCCATCAAGGTATTCTTCGCGATCACGCTGCCGCTCATCGCGCCCGCGCTGGCCTCGGCATGGCTGTTGTCCTTCACCCTGTCGCTGGACGATGTGGTGCTGGCTTCCTTCCTGTCCGGACCGGGGTATTCCACGCTGCCGATGGAGGTGTTCTCGCGCGTGCGTCTGGGGCTCAAGCCAGAGGTCAATGCGCTGGCCACGCTCTTCATCCTGGCCGTGGGCACCTGCGTGATCATCGCCAACCGCATGCAAGCCCGCCGGGAGACCCAGACATGACCACACTTTATGGCCTGAACAAATGCAGCACCTGCGTCAAGGCGCGCGAGTGGCTCGACGCGCATGGCGTCAAGCATGCCTTCATCGATTACCGCGACCACCCCGTGCCCGCGGCCACGCTCAAGGACTGGGCCCAGAAGGTCGGCGGCTGGGAAAAACTCGTCAACCGCACCTCGATGACCTGGCGGGCGCTGTCCGATGAGCAAAAAGCGGCCTCCACGCCGGCCCAATGGACGCGCCTGATCGCCGAGTACCCGGCGCTGGTGCGCCGCCCCGTGACGGTGACCGACGACGGCGAGGTCAGCGTGGGCTTTTCCGAAAAGCGCTACACCGAGCGCTTCGCCTGAGATGGCGGGCGGCGCCGGCGCCATGGCGCCCCTGCCCGACTTTTTTTTCGACCGGGACGCCGCAGCGCTGGCCCGCGACCTGCTGGGCAAGGTCATACGCCGGCGCCTGGGTTCGCTGTGGCTGTCGGCCCGCATCATCGAGACCGAGGCCTATTACCGAATCGAAAAGGGCAGCCATGCCTCGCTGGGCTATACGCATAAGCGGCGCGCGCTCTTCATGGACGGCGGCACCATCTACATGTATTACGCGCGCGGGGGCGATTCGCTGAACTTCAGCGCGCACGGCCCCGGCAACGCCGTGCTCATCAAATCGGCCTATCCCTGGCTGGATGCGGTCTCCGGCGAGGCGTCGCTGGCCGCGATGCAGGCCCTCAATCCCGATGCCCGCGGCCAGGCGCGCCCGCGCGAAAAACTCTGCGCCGGCCAGACGCTCCTGTGCCGGGCGCTGGACCTGAAGGTGCCGCAATGGGATGCGCGCGGCTTCGATCCGGATCAGTTCTTCGTGCAGGACGCGGGCCAGCCCGTGCCCAGGATATTGCGCACGACCCGGCTGGGCATCCCGGCCGGGCGCGACGAGCACCTGCCTTATCGCTTTGTGGATCCGGCCTATGCGGCCTTCTGCACCCGCAATCCCCTGCGGCGCGGCCAGCAGGCCGGACGGGACTATGACTGGATAGACCGGCGGGGCAGGGTGGTGCCGGGCTGATCAGCCGGCTTGCGGGGCGGGCAGCTTGGCCCGCATTTCGGCATATTTCTTCATGATGCGCCGGCGGTTCAGGCGCCGGCTCCAGCCCGGCAAGGGGATGAGCGGCAGGACGCCGAAGCCATCCACCAGATACAGCCCATGTTTGCCGTCGGCGTTGTAACCCACGGCGATATTGCCCGGCGACAGATCGTGCATCACGACGTGCGCGTCGGCCAGGTCCTCGATCAGCTGATCCAACTGATCGGCCAGTTCGCGGGTGTAGCGCCCCTGGCTGGCCAAGTCGCGCAGCGAGGGCGCCATGCCGCCGTCGGCATCGCGTATTTTCTCGACCAGCAGGCCCAGGCCCAGGCTGGTCTGCGCCACGCCCAGCACGCGGGCCAGGGGCAGGCGCCAGACGCCCGAAGGCCGGGTCGCGCTGCTGACATACTCGCTGAATTCGTTCAGATAGACCCGGTAGGCGCCTTCGCGCTGGAACTGCTTGTACCAGCGCTTGAATGGCCGCTCGGCCAGGTAGACGCCGCGCGCCTGCATATCCATGACCTTGATGAGCAGACAGGCGTCATGGGGATGTTCGAAGACGTAACGGTCGCCTCCTTGGGCCAGCGGGGCGGCATGGCTCAGGTCGATGGGGCCGAAAACGTCATGAAAATGCGATACCCCGGCCTGGGGCACAGGGAGGGATGGTGAGGTCAGAAGCATATAGCCTGATGCGCGGCTAATTAGGGACATTTCTTTCGAATCTTATCCTTATGCACCTGAAAGAAAGCTGACAAATCCCTGAAAGACTTTCAACTGGTTGCAAAATTGACCAAAAATATTCGAATAGTGTGGGTAGATCACGACGCTGAAACCTGACCCTGATTTTCTATAATCGCGTTTTCGGGAGAGAAGCAAGTGGCGCTACAGGAGATCTTGCTCTGGATGGCCGCCGGCGGCGCGGTCGCGGCGGCGCTGCTGGGTCTGTGGGCTGGCTTGCGGCCGTCGGCCAGCCGCGCGCAATTGCGGGGTCTGCACGAGGCGCTCGAAAGAGTCGAGCGCGGTCTGCGCGCCGACCTGGCCGACAGCCAGCGCGAAGGCCGGCGCGAGGCCGCCGAGTCGCTGGCGCGTTTCGGCAGCCAGTTCGGCGAACGCTTGCAAGGCCTGGTCGAAATCAATGACCGCCGCATGCAGGAGATCCGCCAGACCGTGGACCAGCGCCTGCAGACGCTGCAGGCCGACAATGGCGCGCGCCTGGAAGAAATGCGGCGCACGGTGGACGAAAAACTGCACGCCACGCTGGAGCAGCGTCTGGGCGAATCCTTCCGCCTGGTGTCCGAGCGCCTGGAGGCCGTGCACAAGGGCCTGGGGGAAATGCAGACGCTGGCCGCCGGGGTGGGCGACCTCAAGCGCGTGCTGACCAACGTCAAGTCGCGCGGCACCTGGGGCGAGGTGCAGCTGGCGCGCCTGATCGAAGACAGCATGACGGCCGATCAGTACGCGCGCAACGTCAAGCCGGTGCCGGGCAGCGACGATATCGTCGAATTCGCCATCCGGCTGCCGGGGCGCGACGCCGATCCGGTGTGGCTGCCCATCGACGCCAAATTCCCCAAGGAAGAATACGAGCGGCTGCAGGCGGCGCAGGATGCCGCCGACCACGAGGCCGCCCGCGCGGCGGGCGCGGCCCTGGCCCGTGCCGTCGAGGCGCAGGGCCGGCTGGTGGCTGGCAAGTATGTCGCGCCGCCGCACACGACGGACTTCGCCATCATGTTCCTGCCCACCGAGGGTCTGTACGCCGAGGTGCTGCGCCAGCCGGGCCTGGTGGACAAGCTGCAGGCCATGCGCGTGAACGTGGCCGGCCCGACCAATCTGGCCGCGCTGCTCAACAGCCTGCAGATGGGGTTCCGCACGCTGGCCATCGAGCGGCGTTCCTCCGAGGTCTGGCAGGTGCTGCGCGCCGTCAAGACCGAGTTCGGCAAGTTCGGCGAGTCGCTGGCCAGCGTCAAGAAATCGCTCGAAACGGCCAGCAACAAGATCGGCCACACCGAGACCCGCACGCGGGTCATGTTGCGCAATCTCAACGCCGTCGAGGCCCTGCCCGGCGAGCAGGCCGATCGTCTGCTCGCCGATGAACCCGATACACTAGATCCAGCCCCGGAGCGCTAGCATCAGGCCCGTGGCGGTTTCGGGAGACATCATGCAGCCCTTCGCCACGCATCAAGTCACCAATCAGGTCGGCCCGCTCGAAGACTACTCGCTGTTCGACACCGACCCGGCCCTCAAGCAGGCCGTCGCGCGCGCCGGCGCCCCGGCGGCGGAGCTGGCCGAGCACGGCGCCTGGCTGGGCCGCGCCCAGACGCTGGCCGCCGCGGTCGACGCCAACCGCCACTCGCCCCTGCTGCAAGCCTATGATCCCGCTGGTCACCGCATCGATCATGTGGCCTTCCATCCCGCCTGGGCCCTGCTGATGAGCGGCGCCATGAAGCGCGGCCTGCACTGCCGCTCCTGGGCCCAGCCCGGGCCCGCCGCGCACCTGACCCGCGCCGCGGGCTTTTTCCTGCAAGGCCAGGTCGAGGCCGGCACGCTTTGCCCCGTCACCATGACCCACGCGGCCATCCCCTTGCTCATGCGCGAGCCGGCCGGGGCGATCGACTACGCGCGCGACTGGCTGCCCAGGCTGTTGGCCCGCGGTTTCGATGGCGCCGACGCCCCCCTGGGCGCCAAGCAAAGCGCCCTGCTGGGCATGGGCCTGACCGAAAAGCAGGGCGGCTCGGACTTGCGGGCCATCACCACCCAGGCGCGGCCCCAGGGCCGGCCGGGGCGCGGACAGCCCTATTGGCTGGTCGGCCATAAATGGTTTTTGTCGGTGCCGCAGGCCGATGCCCACTTGGTGCTGGCCCGTGGCGACGAAGGCATCAGCTGCTTCTTCATGCCGCGCTGGATTCCCGGCGGGCCGCGCAACGCCGTCCGTTTGCGCCGGCTGAAAGACAAGCTGGGCAATCGCAGCAACGCCAGCGCCGAGGTCGAGTTCGAGGACGCCTGGGCGGTACTGCTGGGCGAGCCGGGCAAGGGGATGGCGCTGCTGCTGGAGATGGCCGCCACCACGCGGCTGGATTGCGTGCTGGGCAGCGCCGCCTTGCTGCGGCAGGGGCTGGTGCAGGCCATGCATCACGCCCAGCAGCGCCAGGCCTTCGGCCGGGCCTTGGTGGACCAGCCCATCATGCGGGCGGTGCTGGCCGACCTGGCCCTGGAGAGCGAAGCCGCCATGCTGCTGGGCCTGCGCCTGGCCCAGGCCATGGACGGCGGCGAGCGTCTCCTGCTGCGGGTGGCGACCCCGGCGGCCAAGCTCTGGGTCTGCAAGCGGGCGATCGCCGCCCTGGGCGAAGCCATGGAGGCGCTGGGCGGCAACGGCTATGTGGAAGAGGGGCCCCTGGCGCGGTTGTATCGCGAGGCGCCCGTCAATTCCATCTGGGAGGGATCGGGCAATGTCATGGCCCTCGATGTGCTGCGCGCCCTGGCCCGCGAGCCCCAGGCGCTGGAGGTTTTGCGCCAGGAGCTGGCGCTGGCGCGCGGCCTGGACGCGCGCTATGACCAGGCCCTGGCGGCCTGGCTGGCGCTGGCCGCCAGGCCCGAGGAGGGACAGGGGCGCGACCTGGCCGGCGGCCTGGCGCGGCTGATGCAGGCCGCGCTCATGCTGCGCCACGCGCCGCAGCCGCTGGGCCAGGCTTTCGCGGCCACCCGCCTGGCCGCCGCGGGCCTGCATGGCGAAAACCTGCCGGCGCCGGCGATCGCGGCCATCCTGGCGCGGGCCTGGCCGGCGATCTGCTAAATTCCGGTCTGCATCTTCCATCCCGGCGCATCGCGCCCGCCTTCATCATGCTTACTCAGCAACAGCTCAAACAACAGGCCGCCGATGCGGCGCTCGAATTCGTCGCGCAGGTCGCCGGCCCCGATGTGGTCATCGGCGTGGGCACCGGCTCGACCGCCGATCTCTTCATCGACGGCCTGGCCCGTTTCGCCGGCCGCCTGCGCGGCACGGTCGCCAGCTCCGAGCGCAGCGCCCAGCGCCTGGCCGGCCATGGCCTGCCTGTGCTCGACCTCAACGAGGTCCCGTTCATGCCCATCTATGTCGACGGCGCCGACGAGATCGACGCCAATCTGCATATGATCAAGGGCGGCGGCGGCGCGCTGACCCGCGAGAAAATCGTGGCCTCCGTCGCCGAGCGTTTCATCTGCATCGCCGATGAGTCCAAGCTGGTCCAGCGCCTGGGCGCCTTCCCCTTGCCGGTCGAAGTCATTCCCATGGCCCGCGAGGCCGTGGCGCGCAGCCTGGCCGCGCTGGGCGGGCAGCCCTGCCTGCGCGAGGGCTTTGTCACGGACAACGGCAACATCATCCTGGACGTCCGCGGCCTGTCCATCACGGACGCCCCGGGCCTGGAAGCCCGCGTGAACGATATTCCCGGCGTGGTGACCTGCGGCTTGTTCGCGCTGCATGGCGCCGATGTGGCCCTGCTGGCCACCCAGAACGGCATCCGGCGCCTGACGCGCTGATCCCGCATGCCGCCGCCTTGCCCTGGCAGGGGGCGGCATTCATAATCCTGTCACACTGAGGTCATAACCTTGCGGGTCGGCAGGTCCCCCGCGTCATTCGAGCGCCAAAAAGGGGGGCATAGCCATGAGACCACTATCGCAGGGAGTCCGGATGACGGAGCACACCAACAAACAGTTCGACGCCGACCTGGGCGCCGTCCGTTCGCAGTTTCTGCAGATGGGCGGGGTGGTCGAGGCCATGATCCACGAGGCGGTCGAGGCGTTGGCCGCCGGGGATATGTCCCTGGTCGAGAAGGTCCGCGAGCGCGAGAAGGAAGTCAATCGCCACGAGGTCGAGATCGACGAGCGTATCAGCCTGATCCTGGCCCGCCATCAGCCCACCGCCATCGACCTGCGCACGCTGCTGGCCGTCTCCAAGATGCTTACCGACATGGAGCGCTCGGGCGACGAAGCCGAGAAGATCGCCACGGCCGTGCGCCGCATGTACGACAACGCGCAGCACCAGATCCCGCTGATCGAGCTGCGCCACATGGCCATCAATGTCGGCAATATGCTGCGCCAGGCGCTGGACGCTTTCGCCCGCCTGGACCCCATTCTCGCCGCCCAGGTCGTGCGCAGCGACAAGGAAGTCGACAAGGAATGGAAGGGCGCGCTGCGCAACCTCATCACCTACATGATGGAGGATCCGCGCACCATCTCGCGCGCCATCGACATGGTGTTCATCGCCCGCGCGCTGGAGCGCATCGGCGACCACGCCAAGAACATGGCCGAGCGCGTGATCTATATGGTCAAGGGCGCGGATGTCCGTCACACCGGCGTGAAGAACACCGAACGCCTGGCCCGCGGCGAAGAGGCCGAGGCCAAGCCGGCGGGCGCGGCAAACGAGCAGGAAGCCGGCTGAAGCCCAAGGCCAGCCGCGGCAGGCCCGGCCATGTGCCGGGTTTTTTTGGGCGCGGTGCTTGCCGGGCCGCGCCGGGGATGCCGATCAGGCCGAGGGCGGGACGTAGCCCTGGGCTTCGACCGTGCCGTCCTCGAACAGGAAGCGTTCCATCTGCTGCTGCAGATACTTGCGGGCGCGGGCGTCGGCCAGGTTCAGGCGGTTTTCATTGACCAGCCGGGTCTGGACTTGCTTCCATTCTTCCCAGGCTTCCTTGGAGACTTCGCGCCAGATGCGCGCGCCCAGTTCGCCGGGGTAGGGCGGGAAGTCCAGGCCTTCGGCCTCGCGCTTGAGTTTCACACAGTTGACGGTACGGGCCATTTTTCTGCTGCCGATGAGTTTCGAATAGCCCATTTTAACGGCCTTGGCCGCGCATGCGGCGCCAATAGACCCTGCGTGACGCAGGGTCTATGCGGCAGGGCTCAGAGCTTCTTGATGAAGATGAGGCTGTTGCGCGAGCGGTTGTAATGGTGCTGCTTGTCCAGCGGCAGGTCGGCGATGCCGCCCTGCACGAAGCCGCGCTTCATGAACCAGTGCGAGGTCCGCGTGGTGAGCACGAACAGGCGTTTCAGGCCCAGGGCGCGGGCGCGCGACTCCATATGGCGCAGCAGGATCTCGCCTTCGCCCGAGCTCTGCCATTCCGGATGGACGATCAGGCAGGCCATTTCGGCCATGCTGTCTTCCGGATAGGGGTAGAGCGCGGCGCAGCCATAGATGACGCCGTCGTGCTCCAGCACCGTGAAATGCTCCACGTCGCGCTCGATCACGCCGCGCGGGCGAGCCACCAGGGTGCCGTCGGCCTCCAGCGGCTCGATCAGGCTCAGGATGGCGCCGACATCGTCCAGGGTGGCCGGGCGCAGATCGTCCAGGGTGTCCTCGACGACCATGGTGCCCACGCCGTCATGGGTGAAGATCTCCAGCAGCACGCTGCCGTCCAGGCTGTAGGGCACGACATGGGCGCGCGCCACGCCGCGCTTGACCGCCAGCGAGGCATGGCGCAGGAAGAAAGCCGTGTCCTCGTCCAGCTCGCCGGCGGCCAGCAGCGCATCGGCATCCACGCGCGCCAGTTCGGTGTCCACCGAGCCGTCTTCGTTGAGCACGCCGGACGAGCTGGACAGGAAGATGAGTTTCTCGGCTCGCAGGGCCACGGCCACGCTGGTGGCCAGGTCTTCCATGGCGAGGTTGAACGCCTCGCCGGTCGGCGAGAAGCCCAGCGGCGAGAGCAGCACGATGGAGCCGCTTTCGATGGCGAACTTCAGGGCGTCGACATCGATCTTGCGGACATGGCCGGTATGTTTGTAGTCCACGCCTTCGAGCACACCGGCCGGCCGGGCCGTGACGAAGTTGCCCGAGATCACGCGCACATGCGAGTTGGACATGGGCGTATTGGGCAGGCCCTGGCTGAAGGCGGCCTCGATGTCCAGGCGGATTTCGCCGGCGGCCTCCTTGGCGCACTCCAGCGCGGCGGCATCGGTGGGCTCCATGCCGCGGCCGAATTGCTGGGTGTAGCCCTTCAGGCGCAGCTGTTCATTGACCTGCGGGCGCGAACCATGGACCAGCACCAGGTGGATGCCCAGCGCCGACAGCAGCGACAGGTCCTGCACCAGCGTGTTCAGCGCGCCGGCCTGCACCAGCTCGCCGCCAAAAGCCACCACGAAGGTCTTGCCTCGGAAGGCATGCACATAAGGCGCCACCTCTCGGAACCATCGCACGAACTGCGCGGGGGCGAATTCGGGCGCTTCAAGGGCTGAGACGGTGTCGGCTTCCAGGTCGGGCATGATGGGGGTATGCGGTCAGGTAAAGGTATCGGCGCACCGCGTGGCGGTGTGGCAGGCCGCCGCGGCGGCTGCCGAAATTATAGGGCCGCGCCCGGCCGGGAGCGCAGGGGGGACGGCCGAAAAACCCGTTCGCGCGCCCGGGCCCGCGCGGCAAATTTATAATGCCGGCTCAAAGGATCCCGACACATGCCAGAAACGCCCCGTCCGGCCGCCGCGCGCCGGCCCGCGCCCAGGCCCGACCGCCCGGAACGCGCCGACCGCCCCGAACGACCCCTGCCCGTCATCACCTACCCGGAAGACCTGCCCGTCAGCGCCCGGCGCCAGGAGATCGCCGGCGCCATCGCCGGCCACCAGGTGGTCATCGTCAGCGGCGAGACCGGCTCGGGCAAGACCACCCAGCTGCCCAAGATCTGCCTGGAGCTGGGGCGCGGCCGCCGCGCCATGATCGGCCATACCCAGCCCCGGCGGCTGGCGGCCACCTCGGTGGCCAAGCGCATCGCCGAAGAGCTCAACACGCCCATGGGCGAGGTGGTGGGCTACCAGGTGCGTTTCAATGACCGCACCGGGCCCAATGCGGCCATCAAGCTGATGACCGACGGCATCCTGCTGGCCGAGTCGCAGCGCGATCCGCTGCTCAAGCGCTATGACACCATCATCATCGACGAGGCGCACGAGCGCAGCCTGAACATCGATTTCCTGCTGGGTTATCTGCGGCAGCTGCTGCCGCGCCGCCCCGACTTGAAGGTGGTCATCACCTCGGCCACGATCGACGCCGAGCGCTTTGCCCGCCACTTCGCCGACGCGCAGGGCAGGCCCGCGCCCGTCATCGAAGTGTCCGGCCGGCTCTATCCGGTCGAGGTCCGTTACCGCCCGGTGCAGCCGCCGCAGACCGACGAAGCCGCCAGCGCGCCGGCCCGCCCCGGGCGCGAACGCCTGGCCGGCGACGAAGAGCGCGACCTGGTCGACGCCATCGTCGACGCGGTGGACGAATGCGCCCGCCATGGCCCGGGCGATGTGCTGGTCTTCCTGCCGGGCGAGCGCGAGATCCGCGAGTCGGCCGAAGCCTTGCGCAAGCGCCATCCCGTGGGCACCGAGATCCTGCCCCTGTATGCGCGCCTGTCGCAGGCCGAGCAGGAACAGATCTTCCACCCCCGCGGCAACAGCCGCCGCGTCGTGCTGGCGACCAATGTGGCCGAGACCTCGCTGACCGTGCCGGGCATACGCTTCGTGGTCGACAGCGGCCTGGCGCGCATCAAGCGCTACTCCTGGCGCAACAAGGTCGAACAGCTGCGCATCGAGCCCATCAGCCGCGCCTCGGCCAACCAGCGCGCCGGCCGCTGCGGCCGCGTCGGCCCGGGCCTGTGCATCCGCCTCTATGACGAGACGGATTTCAATACGCGCGCGCCATTCACCGACCCCGAAGTGCTGCGTTCCTCGCTGGCTTCGGTCATCCTGCGCATGAAGGCGCTCAAGCTCGACGATATCGAGCAATTCCCCTTCGTGGAGGCGCCGCCCGGGCGCGCGGTGGCCGACGGCTACCACCTGCTGCAGGAACTGGGCGCCATCGAGATGTCCGAGGACGAGGGCGAGGACGGCAAGCGTCTGTTCACCCTGACGCGCACCGGCCAGGACCTGGCGCGCCTGCCGGTCGACCCGCGCATCGGACGCATGATCCTGGCCGCGCGCGAGCAGCAGTGCCTGAGCGAAATGCTCATCATCGCCGCCGCGCTGTCGGTGCAGGATCCGCGCGACCGCCCCATGCAGGAGCGCGAAGCCTCCGAGGCGGCGCACGCCAAGTTCGCCGATGACAAATCCGAGTTCCTGTCCTTCCTGAAGCTCTGGCGCTGGTACGGCGAGCAGGTCCAGCACAAGGCGTCGCAGCGCAAGCTGGTGGCCTTGCTGCGCCAGAACTACCTCTCGCCCATACGCCTGCGCGAATGGCATGACGTGCACACCCAGCTGGCCGCGCTGGTGGGCGAGCAGGGCTGGCGCCTGAACCAGACCGACGCCACCTATGAGCAGCTGCACCTGGCGCTCCTGACCGGCCTGCTGGGCAATATCGGCTTCAAGAGCGAAGAGGGCGGCAACTACCTGGGCGCGCGCGACATCCGCTTCCACATTCATCCCGGCTCCCGGCTGGCCAAGAAGGCCGGTCGCTGGATCATGGCGGCCGAACTGGTCGAAACCACCCGGCTCTATGCGCGCTGCGTGGCCCGCATCGAGCCGGTCTGGATCGAGCGCGTGGCCGCCCACCTGCTGCGCCGCAACTGGTCCGATCCGCGCTGGGAGAAAAAAGCCGGGCAGGTCGTGGCCAATGAGCGCGCCACGCTCTACGGCCTGGCCATCTACAGCGGCCGCCGCGTGCAATACGGCCGCATCAACCCCGAGCATGCGCGCGAGCTTTTCATCCGCCAGGCCCTGGTGCCGGGCGAGATCGACACGCGCCTGGCTTTCGTGGCCCACAACCGCAAGCTCATCGCCGGCATCGAGAAGCTCGAGCACCAGACCCGCCGTCCGGACATCCTGGTCGACGACGAGCTGATCTACGCCTTCTATGACCGCCAGATCCCGGCCGGCATGTCGCAGACCGCCACCCTGGAAAAATGGGTCGCCGGTCTGGACAAGGAGGCGGCCGCGCGGCTGATGCTCACCCGCGAAGAGCTGATGCGGCACGAGGCCGCCGGCGTGACCACCGAGGTCTTTCCCAAGAAGGTCGAGTGGCAGGGCGTGAGCATGGCCCTGGACTACCATTTCGAGCCGGGCTCGCCGCGCGACGGCGTGACGCTGTCGCTGCCGCTGTTCGCCTTGAACCAGATCGACGCCCAGCGCTGCGAATGGCTGGTGCCCGGCATGCTCAAGGAAAAAGTGCATCTGCTGCTGAAATCGCTGCCCCAAAAACTGCGCCGCCATTGCGTGCCGCTGCCCGACTACGCGGCCGGCTTCTACGACCGCTGGTTCGAGCGCGCCGCCGATCCCGGCATGGGCCTGGTCGATGCGCTGATCGACGATATGTGGAAACAGGTGCAGGTGCGTCCGCTTGCCAGCGACTTCAAGCTCGAGACCCTGCCGGCCCACCTATTCATGAACTTCAAGGTGGTGGACGAGCATGGCCGCATGCTGGCCGCCGGCCGCAATCTGGCCCAGCTCAAGGCCGACCTGGGCAAGCAGGCCCAGGCGACCTTCCAGCAGCTGGCCGCGCGGGACAGCGAGGTGGCCCAGGCGCTGGCGCACGAGAACCTCACCGCCTGGACCTTCGGCCCCTTGCCGGAGATCATGGAAATCCGGCGCGGCGGCCAGTCCGTCATCGGTTACCCGGCCCTGGTGGACCGCGGCGGGCATTGCGACCTGGATGTCTTCGACGATCCGGAGGAGGCGCGGCGCCACCATCGGGCCGGCCTGCTGCGCCTGTTCCGCATCGGTCTGCGCGAGCAGGTCAAGTTTCTCGAAAAAAACCTGACCGACCTCACCAAGATGAGCATGTTCTACATGACGCTCGGCACGCAGGACGAGCTCAGGGACCAGATCATCGATTGCGCGCTCGCCCAGGCCTGCCTGGGCGAGCCCTGGCCGGTCAATGAGCAGCAGTTCGAGGCCCGGCGCCAGGATGGCAAGGGCCGGCTAGGCTTGCTGGCCCAGGAGGTGGCGCGCTTGTCCATGGCCATCCTGACCGAGTATGCGGCCCTGCAGCGCAAGCTGCCCCAGGCCAAGCCGCATGCGGCCGCCTATGCCGACCTGCAGCAGCAGATCGGCGCGCTCATGCCCAAGTGGTTCGTGCGCGACATCCCCTATGCCCAGCTGGCGCACTACCCGCGCTACCTGAAGGCCGCCGTCGCCCGCATCGACAAACTGCGCGCCGATCCGGCCCGCGATGCGCGCCTGGTCGCCGAGATGGCGCCGCTTCTGACGCAATACCAGCGCGCGCGTTCGGCGCTCAAGGGCGCGCCCGACCCGCGCCTGGATGAATTCCGCTGGCTGCTTGAAGAGTTGCGCGTGGCGCTTTTTGCCCAGGAGCTGCGCACGCCCATGCCGGTGTCGGTCAAGCGCCTCATGAAAACCTGGGAATCCATGCGGCGCTAGGGCGGGGCTCCTGGGAGATCTACCAGGCCAGGAAGGCCAGCACGAGCAGGGCGATCAAGCCCCATTTGGTCGCCTTGTAGACAGTCCGGTTCCAGGCCTTGAACTGCTTGCGCTTCTGGTCGAGCTTCCAGTGCGCATGGGTGAGCTTGTTGATGGCGCCGGTCTGGTCGCCGGCGTCATTGGGCGAACTGGCCGCCGACATGACCTTGCGGCCGAACCAGCGGTTGAAAGCCTCGGCCCAGCCCCATTTGAGGGGGCGCTCGACGTCGCAGAACAGGATGATGCGGTTGGCTTCGCTCTTGTTGTGCGCCTCGTGCACATAGGTCTCGTCGAACACCACGCTCTCGCCATCGCGCCAGCTGTAGGAATCGCCGTCGACCACGATGTAGCAGCGGTCATCGTTGGGCGTGGCCAGGCCCAGGTGGTAGCGCAGCGAGCCGGCGAAAGGGTCGCGGTGGGCGTTGAGCTTGCCCCCCGGCGGCAGCTCGGCGAACATGGCGGCCTTCACCTTGGGCAGGCCCTTGAGCAGGGCCACCGTCTTGGGGCAGAGCTCTTCGGCCGAGGGATGGCGGGCGTCATACCACTTCAGGTAAAAGCGCTTCCAGCCATACTTGAAGAAGGAATTGAAGCCGATGTCGTCGTGCTTCTCGGCGGCCCGGATGCGCTGCAGCTCGGCCATCTTCAGGGCTTCGTCGCGGATCATTTCCCAGTTGTCGTCCAGCACCTGGAGTTCGGGGATCTCGCGGCTGGTGAGATAGGGCGTGGTCGGCACGCGCGAGCACAGCACCATGAAGGCATTGACCGGCGCCAGGATGACGGAATGATCCAGGAACTGGCGCGACAGCGGCAGACGCACGCGGCCACGGAAATGCGCGAACAGGATGGAAGCCAGCCAGAGGCCGGGAAGCAGCCATTTCATTTGGGGACGGATTACCTGACGGAGTGATGGGAAGGATTGTCCCATATCCCGCCCCGGGCTGTTTTGACAAATCTCCATCGCCCGGAAAGCAGGCGCCGGCAGGGCCGCCGGATGGGTTTGCCCAGGTACAATCGTGCCATGTCCGAAGCCGTAACAAACCCGCCCCCTTTTGTACATCTGCGCGTTCACTCCGAGTTTTCGGTCGTGGACGGGATTGTGCGCATTTCCGACCTGATCAAGCGCGTGGCCAAGCTCGGCCAGCCGGCGGTCGCCCTGACCGATCTGTCGAATATTTTCGGCCTGATCAAGTTCTACAAAAGCGCCCGGGGCGCCGGGATCAAGCCCATCGCCGGCTGCGATGTGTGGCTGAGCAACGACGAGGACCGTGACAAGCCCTTCCGCGCCCTCATCCTGGTGCGCAACCATCAGGGCTATCTCAATCTGTGCGAGCTGCTGTCGCAGTCTTTCCTGGTCAACCAGTACAAGGGACGGGCTGAACTGCGGCGCGAATGGCTCCAAGGCCAGGACGGCCTGATCGTCCTGTCGGGCGGCCGGGCCGGCGACATCGGCCATGCGCTGGAGGCGGGCAATACCGCGGGCGCCCTGGCGCTGGCGCGGCAATGGGGGGCGATGTTTCCCGGCGCCTTCTATATCGAGCTGCAGCGCGCCGGCATGGACGGCGACGAAGCCTATACCCAGGCCGCGATGCGGCTGGCCGCCGAGGCCGGGCTGCCCGTGGTGGCGACCCATCCGGTGCAATTCCTGGACCGCGAAGAATTCCAGGCGCATGAGGCGCGCGTGTGCATCGCCGAGGGCGAGATCCTGGCCGATCCGCGCCGCGTCAAGCGTTTCACGTCCCAGCAATACCTGCAAAGCTCGGAGGAGATGCACAAGCGCTTCGCCGACGTGCCCTCGGCGCTCGCCAACACCCTGGAGATCGCCAAGCGCTGCAATCTCTCGCTGGTGCTGGGCAAGCCGCGCCTGCCCATCTTCCCGACGCCCGACGGCGTGACGCTGGACGACTACCTGGTGCAGCTGTCCGAAGAAGGCCTGGAGAAGCGCCTGGCCTTCCTCTATCCCGACCCGGCCGAGCGCGACCGGCAGCGCGACAGCTATTACAAACGCCTGCGCTGGGAGTGCAAGACCATCATCCAGATGGGCTTTCCCGGCTACTTCCTGATCGTGCAGGACTTCATCAACTGGGGCAAGAACAACGGCGTGCCCGTCGGGCCGGGCCGGGGCTCGGGCGCCGGTTCGCTGGTGGCCTATGCGCTGGGCATCACCGACCTGGACCCCATCCGCTACGACCTGCTGTTCGAGCGCTTCCTGAATCCGGAGCGGGTATCCATGCCCGACTTCGATATCGATTTCTGCCAGGACAACCGCGAACGGGTCATCGAATACGTCAAGACCAAATACGGCCGCGCGGCCGTCAGCCAGATCGCCACCTTCGGCACCCTGGGCGCCAAGGCCGTGGTGCGCGATGCCGGCCGGGTGCTGGACATGCCTTATATGTTCTGCGACGGCCTGTCCAAGCTCATTCCCTTCAATCCGGCCGATCCCTGGACGCTGGAGCGCACCCTCAAGGACGAACCGGCCTTCAAGGAGCGCTACGAACAGGAAGAAGAAGTCCGCGCGCTGGTGGACCTGGCCCGGCCGCTCGAGGGCCTGACCCGCAACATCGGCATGCACGCCGGCGGCGTGCTCATCGCGCCCGGCAAGCTGACCGACTTCTGCCCGCTGTATTGCCAGCCCGGCCAGGAAAACAGCGCGGTCTCGCAGTTCGACAAGGATGACGTCGAAGCCGCCGGCTTGGTGAAGTTCGACTTCCTCGGCCTGCGCAACCTGACCATCCTGGACTGGGCGGTGCGCTATGTGCGCCAGTTCAACGCCGACAAGCGCGATTTCGACATCATGGCGCTGTCGCTGGACGACCCGGCCGCCTACAAGGTGCTGTGCGACGCCAACACCACCGCCGTGTTCCAGCTGGAATCGCGCGGCATGAAAGAGCTGCTCAAGAAGCTGCGGCCCAATACCTTCGAAGACATCATCGCCATGCTGGCCCTGTATCGTCCGGGCCCGCTCGAATCCGGCATGGTGGACGACTTCGTCAACCGCAAGCACGGCCGCGCCGCGGTCGACTACTTCCATCCCGACCTGGAAGGCACGCTCAAGAGCACTTACGGGGTCATCGTCTACCAAGAACAGGTGATGCTGATCTCGCAGATCATCGGGGGCTATTCGCTGGGCGGCGCCGACCTGCTGCGCCGCGCCATGGGCAAGAAGAAGCCCGAGGAGATGGCCAAGCACCGCGAGCTCTTCCAGAAGGGCGCGCAAGAAAAAGGCCACGATCCGGACCTGGCGGTCAAGCTGTTCGACCTGATGGAAAAATTCGCCGGTTATGGCTTTAACAAGTCGCACTCGGCCGCCTATGCCCTCATCGCCTACCAGACCGCCTGGCTGAAGGCCTACCACCCGGCCGAGTTCCTGGCCGCCACCTTGTCCTCCGATATGGACGACACCGACAAGGTGCAGATTTTCTGCCGCGATGCGCAGGACAATGGCGTGGAGGTCCTGCCGCCCGACGTCAATGCCTCGGGCTACCGCTTCGCGCCCGTCGAGGATGCCCACACCGCCCGCGGCAAGCCGCCGCGCACCATGCGCTACGGCCTGGGGGCGGTCAAGGGCACGGGGCAGGGCGCCGTCGAGGAAATCCTGCGCGCCCGCGAAGAGGGCGGCCCCTTCGCCAACCTCTTCGATTTCTGCCGCCGCGTCAGCAAGCATGCGGTCAACCGCCGCACCATCGAGGCCCTGATCCGCGCCGGCGCCTTCGACACCATCGAAGCCAACCGCGCCGCCATGCTGGCCTCGGTGGGCACCGCCATGGAGGCCGCCGAGCAGGCCGCGCGCAGCGCCAACCAGGCTTCGCTGTTCGGCGACGACAGCGGCGACGTGGTGGCCGGCGAGCTCGCCAAGGTCGCGCCCTGGAATCTGCACACGCGCCTGACCGAAGAAAAAGCCGCCCTGGGGTATTACTTCAGCGGCCATCTCTTTGACGCCTGGCGCGACGAGGTCCGCCGCATCGTGCCCATGCCGCTGGCGCGCATCGAGCCGCAGCGCGACCTGCAATGGATGTGCGGCGTGCTGGCCAGCGTGCGCGTCATGATGACCCGGCGCGGCAAAATGGTGTTTGCCGTGCTCGATGACGGCACGGCCCAGGTCGAGATCTCGGTGTTCAACGAACTCTTCGAGAAGCACCGCAACCGCCTGAAGGAAGACCAGCTGCTCATCGTGCAGGGCAAGGTCAGCAACGACGAGTATTCGGGCGGCATGCGCATCGTGGCCGAAAACCTCTTTGACCTGCAATTGGCGCGCGAAGCGCGCGCGCGCGCCCTGCGCATCACCCTGAACGGCCAGGCCGATGCCGCCCGCCTGCGGCAGCTGCTCAACCCCTTCCGGGCCGAGCCCGAAAACGGCGTGCCCGGCGTGCCCGTGGACGTCATCTACCGCAAGGACAACTTCCTGTGCACCGTGCGGCTGGGCGAGGAGTGGCGCGTGCGCATGGCCGACACCCTGCTCGAGAACCTCGCGCTCTGGGCCAAACCCGAAGGCGTGGAGGTCAGCTACTGATGCAGCCGCTGCGTATTGTCCACTCCGAGGCCGCCACCAGCTTCGGCGGCCAGGAGGGCCGCATCTTCAAGGAGATGCAGGCCATGCGCGAGCGCGGCCACCACATGGAGGCCATTGTCCAGCCCGATGCGCAGCTGGGCGAGCGCCTGCGGGACGCCGGCTTCACCGTGCATACGCTTTATATGGATGGCCCGCTCAACTACCTCAAGGGGGTGCTGGCCCTGCGCGGCCTGCTCAAGCGGGGTCGCTACGACGTGCTCAACACCCACAGCCGCCGCGATACCGTGATCGCCGCCGCGGCCGGCCGCCTGGCCGGCACGCCGCTCATCGTGCGCACGCGCCATCTGTCCAACAAAGTGGGATCGCTCTGGAGCTATACCGGCCTGCCGCATCGCGTGACCACGGTCAGCGACCATGTGCGCGACGGCCTGATCGCCCGCGGGGTGCCGCAAGACCATATCGCCACGCTGTATTCGCCCATCGTCCTGCCGCCGCCCGTCGAGCACTCGACGCTGCGCGGCGAGCTGGGCCTGGCCGACGACGACCTGATCGTCGGCTGCGTGGCCGTGATGCGGGCCAGCAAGGGCCATAAAGACCTGATCGATGCCATGGCGCCGCTGCTGGCTGGCAACGACAAGCTGCACCTGGTCTTTGTCGGCGGCGGCTCGCCCGTCTTCGAGCAGACCCAGGCCTATATCGCCGAGCGCGGGCTGCAATCGCGCGTGCACCTGATGGGCACGCGGCGCGATGTCCCCAATCTGCTGGCGGGTTTCGACATTTTTGCCCTGGCGACGCAGCAGGAGGCCTCCGGCACGGTCTATGTCGAGGCCGAGGCCAGCGGCCTGCCGGTCGTCGGGACCAATGTGGGCGGGGTATCCGAAATGATGCGCGACGGCGTCACCGGCATCCTCGTGCCGCCCAAGGACGGCGCGGCCCTGACCGAGGCCTTGCGCCGCCTGATCGACGACCCCGGCCTGCGCCGGCGCATGGGACAGGCCGGCTGGCGCATGATCCGCGAAGAAGGCGTGTTCTCGCCCGAGCGCCTGGCCGAAAACACCGAAGCCATCTATCGCAAGTGGCTGACGGAACGCAGACAATGAAAAACGCACCCAATGTCCCGGTGCTGATGTATCACCACATCACGCCGGCCGGCGGCATGATCGCCGCCACGCCGCAAGTCTTCGAAGCCCAGATCGCCGCCCTGGCCCGCGCCGGCTACCAGTCCCTGTCGGCCGCCGAGTTCGCCGCCTATCTGGCCGGCGCCCCGGCGCCCGAGAAATCGGTGCTGATCACCTTCGACGACGGCTATCTGAACAACTGGGTGCACGCCCATCCCATTTTGCAGCGCCATGGGATGCGCGCGGTGATCTTCCTGATTACCAGCCTGATCGGCGACGGGCCGGCGCGGCCCTGCGCCGGCCAGGGCCTGCCCTTGCCGGCCGATGTGGACCACGAAACGTCCAAGCGCCTGGTCGCCGAGGGCCGGGCCGACGAAGTCATGCTGCGCTGGAGCGAGGTCCGGGCCATGATCGAGGCCGGCACGTTCGAGTTCCACTCGCATACCCATACGCACACGCGCTGGGACAAGGTCTGCGGCGCCGATGCGGCGGCCAAGCGGCGCCATATCGCCCAGGAGCTCGCCGATTCCCGAGCCGCGCTCATCGGGCAGCTGGGCGGCGTGAGCGATCATCTCTGCTGGCCCCAGGGCTATTTCGACGCCGATTATGTCCAGGCCGCGCGCGAGGCGGGCTTCCGGCACCTTTACACCACCGATCCGCTGGGCCAGAACCGCCCCGGCTCGGATCCGGCGCACATCTATCGCTTCGCCGTGCGCAACCGCGCCGGCGGCTGGCTCAACCGGCGCATCTGGCAGTCGCGCGATCCGCTGGTCGGGCCGCTGTATCACGCCTGGAAAGGTTTCAAGAAGCGGCTCAGGAGGCGGGCATGACGCTATCGGTCATCATTATCACCAAGAACGAGGCCGCCAACATCCTGGGCTGCCTGGAGTCCGTCGCCTTTGCCGACGAGTTCATCGTCGTGGACTCCGGCAGTACCGACAACACCGTGGCCCTGGCGCGCGATTTCGGCGCCCGCGTGGAGGTCACGCCGGACTGGCCGGGTTTCGGTCCGCAGAAAAACCGCGCCCTGGACCTGGCCACCGGCGACTGGGTGCTGTCCATCGATGCCGATGAGCGCGTCACGCCCGAGCTGGCCCAGGCCATACGCGGCGCCATGGAAGACCCGCGCGCCGACGCCTGGGAAATGCCCCGCCTGTCCTGGTTCTGCGGCCGCTTCATCCGCCACAGCGGCTGGTGGCCCGACTACGTGCTGCGCCTCTGGAAGCGCGGCGCCGCGCGCTTCACGGATGCGGCCGTGCACGAGCGCGTCGTGCCCGACAGCGGGCGCAGCGCCCGCCTGGGCCCGCACCTGCTGCACTATCCCTATCCCGATTTCGACGCCCTGATCACCAAGATCAACCGCTATTCTTCCGACGCGGCCGCGATGATGCACGCCAAGGGCAGGCGGGCCAATGTGTTCACCGCCCTGGGTCACAGCTTCTGGACCTTTGTGCGCATCTATCTCATCCGGCGCGGCTTTCTCGACGGCCGCCACGGGCTGGTGCTGGCCGTGACCGCGGCGGCCGGCAGCTTTTTCCGTTATGCCAAGCTGATGCTGAAATCCGAGCCCGAGCCGCCGAAGTGAAAATCCTCTATACCAATTTCCATCCCCGCAACGGCGGCGGGCACGTCACCTACATCATCAATCTGGCCCGCGCGCTGGCCGCGGACCACGATATCGTCGTGGCCAGCCCCCCGGCCAGCCGGCTCCTGCGCTACGCGCAGGCCATCGGCCGGGTGCGCGTGGCGCCCATGGATTTCACCACCCGGCTGTCATCCTGGTTTGCCGGGCGCCAGCGCCTCAAGCGCCTGATCACCCAGGAAAAATTCGACGTCATCCATTGCAATGGCAGCGCCGACCACAAGCTGGTGATGCTGGCGACCCTGGGCATGCGGCGCCGCCCGCGCATTATCTTCACCAAGCATAACGATCATCCGCTGGGCAGCCTGGGCAATGTCTTGCGCGCCCGGCTGGCGACCGACCACGTCATCGCCGTGAGCGATTATGTGCGCGGCCTGGTCCAGGCCTCGCCCTATGGCAAGCTGCCCATCACCACCATCCGCCACGGCATCGACACGCATTTCTACGCGCCGCCCGCGCCCGAGAGCCAGGACAAGCTGCGCGCGCTGTTCTTTGGCGCCGACTGGCAGGGCAAGCTCCTGCTTGGCAGCGCCGGCGGCACGGATTTCGACAAAGGCTGGCTGGACCTGGTCGACGCGGCCGGCAGCCTGCCGCCCGAGTTGCGCGCCCGCGTGCGCATCCTGGTGGCGGGCGATCCGCCCAACGAGGCCAAGCTGGCCCGGGTGCGCGATGCGGGCATGCAGGACCAGATGGTCTTTCCCGGTCTGCTGGACGATGTCCGGGCGGCGCTGGCTTCCTGCCACGTCGGCTTTGTCCTGTCCTACCGCGAGGCGCTGTCCTTCGCCTGCCGCGAAATGATGGCCATCGGGCGTCCGGTGCTGGCCAGCGACGCCGGCGGCCTGCCCGAGAACATCACGCCGGGCCAGGATGGCTGGGTCGTTCCGGCCCGGGACGTGGCGGCCATCGCGGCCGTCCTGCGCGGCATGCTGGCCGACCCGGAAACGCTGCGCCGCATGGGGCTGGCGGCCCGCGAGAAAGCCGTGCGCGAGTTCAACCTGCACGATTTCGCCCAGGCCACCCTGGATGTCTACACCCAGGCCCTGGCCGCGCGCTGACGCGGCCGGCTTGCCCGGGGCCAGGGCGGCCGCTCTATAATTCCGGCCATGAATTCCATCCCCATCCTCATGTACCACCAGATCGGCATCCCCGCGCCCAGCGGCACGCCGTATCGCGGCCTCACGGTGCATCCGGCCCGCTTCCGCAGCCAGATGACGTGGATGCACCGCCTGGGCTATCGCGGTCTGTCGATGCGCGACCTCATGCCCTATCTGCGCGGCGAGAAGACCGGCAAGGTCTTTGGGGTGACGTTCGACGATGGCTACCGCAATGTGCTCGAGAACGCCGCGCCCGTGCTGGCCGAGCTGGGCTTCACCGGCACGAATTACTTTGTCGCCCGCCAATTGGACGGCAGCAATGTCTGGGATGCCGAGAAGGGCATTCCCTATTCGGGCCTGATGAGCGCGGCCGAGATGCGCCAGTGGCATGAGGCCGGCAATGAAGTCGGCTCCCACACGCTGGACCACGTCCATCTGCCGCGGCTGCCGGCCGACGAGGCCCGCCGCCAGATCCGCCAATCCAAGGACGAACTGGAACAGGCGCTGGGCGCCCCGGTGACGGCGTTCTGCTATCCCTATGGCGACCATGGCCCCGAACATATGGCCATGGCGCGCGAGGCGGGTTATGACAACGCCACGCTGACGGTGCGCGGCCTGGCCAGCGCCGCCGATGATCCCTTCGGTCTGCCGCGGGTGACCGTATCGCGTTCGACGCACCTGCTGAGTTTTCTGCTCAAGACCCTGACCCGCTATGAAGAGCGCCGCCGCCGCCGTTGATCGGCGCCTGCGCATCGCGCTGCTGGTGGACCGCTTCGGCAAGGGCTTTGGCGGCGCCGAAGCCTATGGCGTCGAACTCATGCGCGTGCTGTCGGCGCGCCATGACATCACCGTGGTGGCGCGCGACTACGACAGCGATCTGCGGCTGGCCTATCTGCCCGTGGGCGCCAGCCCGCGCCTGCCCAGCTGGATGCGCGTCCTGTATTTTGCCTGGCGCGCCTGGCGGCTGACGCGCGGCGGGCGCTTTGACATCGTCCATTCCCACATGAACGGCTGGGCCGGGCAGGTGCAGGTCATGCACGTCACGCCGGTGCGCTACAACCGCCTGCACGGCGCGGGCCCCCTCCGGCGCCTGGCAGCCTGGCTCAGCCCGCGTCTGGCCACCTATCTGTGGCTGGAGCGCGCGCGCGTGGCGCAAGCGCCCGGCCGGCGCGTGGTGGCGGTCTCCCAGCTCATCGTCGAACAACTGCATCAGGCCTATGGCCCGCAGCTGCCCGTCAGCACGATATTGCCGGGCGTGCACGCCGCCGGGCCGGTCGATGGCGCGCGGCGCCAGGCCACCCGCGGCGAACTGGGACTGGCCGGGCGCCATATGGTCTGCCTGCTGGTGGCGCGCAACCCCTTGCGCAAGGGGCTGCCGGCCTTGCTCCAGGCGCTGGCGGCCTTGCCGGACGACTATCGCCTGCTGGTCGTGGGGGCCGATGCGCCTGCGCGCCAGGCGGTCGAGGCCAGCGGCATGGCGGCGCGGACCTGCCTGGTGCCGCCCACGCCCCAGGTCGACCGCTACTACGAGGCGGCCGATATCTACGTGCATCCCACGCTTAACGACAGCTTCGGCATGGCGCCCCTGGAAGCCATGGCGCACAGCCTGCCGGTGGTGATCAGCCCGCCCGCCTATTGCGGTTTTGCGCGCTATCTCAAGGACGGCGCGGATGCGCTCATCCTGGACGACCCGCGCGACGGCGCGGGCCTGGCCCGGGCCATCCAGGCCCTGGGCGATGACGCCGGCCTGCGCGCCCGCCTCATCGAGGGCGGAAGGGCCCTGGCCAGGCAGCAGAGCTGGGAGGCCGTGGCGGCCCGTTACGAAGCCCTGTACGCCGGCATCCTGGCCGGCGAGAGCGCCGGGAGCGCTTCCTAGCCGGGCGACGTCAGCCGTTCGACGCGGCCCAGCCAGCGCAGCGCCTGTTCACGGCTGTCGCCGCACATCTCCGCGCTGGGCGGCAGCGACCCGCAGACTTGCGGCCGTTCCGGGCGGCCGAAGATCCGGCAGCGCAGCGCCTCATCGAGCTGGACGCAGGGCACCCCCGCCGGCTTGCCCCCGGGCATGCCGGGGATGGGGCTGGAAATCGACGGCGCGATGCAGCAGGCGGCGCAGCCCGGACGGCATTCCATGGTCCCGGCCCGCCTAGACCCAGCCGCGCAGCCAGTACACCAGCAGGCCCGCGTATTCCTTGATGATGGAGCGGCTGGCGTCCAGGGTGCGGGTATCGGGCAGCCACGGGGAGACCTCGCCGCCCGCCGGCAGCACGATCTGCGGCGGCGCCGGCGCGGCAATGACTTCCACGCCCTGCTTGGAGAAGGCGGCCATGGCCCGGGGCATGTGCAGCGCCGAGGTCACCAGCAGCACCTTGTCGATATGGTTGGCGCGCAGCGTATCCTCGGTCAGGGCGGCGTTTTCATAGGTGTTGCGGCTGGCGTTCTCCAGCACCAGGGCCGAATCCGGCACGCCGCGCTGGCGCATGCGGTGCGCCATGCCTTGCGCTTCGCTCACATTGCCTTCCAGGGCGCCGCCCGAGAGCACCACCCTGGGCGCGCGGCCGGCCAGATAGAGGTCGGTGGCGACGTCCACGCGCACCACCGCCGTTTCTTTTTCGTAAGGCAGGAACCAATTGGCCCGCCCGTTGGCGGTGTTGCCGCCCAGCACGACGATGGCGTCGGCCGTCGGGGCGGTCTGCGGCGCCAGATGGGGATAGCGCTTTTCCAGCGACCCGCCCAGCCACAGCGAGGTGGCCGGCAGGGACCAGGCGAAGACCCAGATCAGGCCGGCGGCAATCAGCGCGCCGGCGGTCTTGCGCCAGCGCAACAGGCCCAGCACCAGGCCCAGCACCACCAGGGTGACGCAGAGGTTCAGCGGAATGATGAGGTTGGTCAGGTAACTATTGATCGTCATATCCAAACATTGCTACTCGGGGCGGCCCTGCAATTGCGCCTGCGCCGCGTCCTCGACCTCGGCCAGGCTGGGCCAGGCGCCCTCGGCGCCCAGGCAGACCGCGCGCGGGGACCAGGGGCCGGTCCGTTCGCGGCGGGTGACGCCGAAGAGGGTCAGTTCGCGCGCGCCGGCGGCCGCGGCGACGTGCGAGACGCCCGAATCATTGCATATCACCAGGGACGCGCGAGCGGTCAGGCAGGCGAAGGCGCCCAGGCCCAGGGGCGGCAGCAGGGACGCTGTCGGGGCATTGCGGCGGGCTTCCTCGACTTCCGGCGCAGGTGGGCACATTACCACGGTATGGCCCCGGGCCTGCAAGGCGCGGGTCAGGGCGTCGAATTGCGGCCAGACCTTGACCTTGCCCTTGTGCAGGCCGGTCGCCGTGGGCGCGATCAGCACAAAAGGGCGCTGGCCCAGGCCGGCCTGGGCCAGCGCCGCCTCGCATTCATTGCGGTGGCGCTCGGTCAGCGGCAGGTCCAGCGAGGGGCCGGGCTCGGCCGCGCCTTCGGGTAGGCCCCAGGCTTTCAGAGCCTGGCGGGTCAGGTAGTACCAGGACTGCACAGCGTGCATGGCCTGGGCCGGCTTGTTGATCGGCCAGCGCAGCAGGAGGCTGCGTCCATCGTCGCGGTAGCCGGCGCTGGGCACCCCGGCCAGGCGGAAAACCGCCGCGCTGGACAGCGAATCCGGCAGCAGCAGGCCGCGAGCCTGTCCCTGGCGATGGCGGGCCACCGTGGCGCGGTCGCTGCGCCATTTGCCCGTCATGGGCAGGAAATCCGCCTTGGGCAGGCCGTCGAGCAGGTCCCGGGCCCAGGGGCGGGCGCAGATGACCAGGGGCAGGCCGCTGGCCTGCAGCAGGCGCAGGCTGGGCAGGCTCATGCAGACATCGCCCACCCAGTTGGGCACGCGGACGTAGAGGGTGGATAGTGCGGACATGGAGACTCGATGGCCCTGGCGGGCGTATTTCATTCAAGGGAGCCGGTGGCGGCGGGTACAATCCCGGCATGATTGTATTAAAGCGAGTGCACCCTTGACTTCTGGCGTACGTGACGCAACAGCCGGCAACGAACCGGTCAAAGCCGTGCTGTGGCAGCGCATCTATAGCCGGGTCGGCTCCTACTGGAAGGGGCTGCTGCTGGCCGTCCTGCTGATGGCGGGCGCCGCGGCCACGCAGCCGACACTCGCCGTCATCATGAAACCGCTGATCGACGGCGGCTTCGCGGGCGACAAACCGCAATATATCTGGTCCGTGCCGCTGGCGGTGGTGGGGCTGATCTTTATCCGCGGCGTGTGCAATTTCTTCAGCGATTATCTGCTCGCCTGGGTGGCCAATAATGTGCTGCTGGGCATACGGCGCGATATGTTCGAGCGCCTGCTCGGGCTGCCGGATGCCGATTTCAAGCGCGGCGACACCGGGCGGCTGCTCAATCGTTTCACCATCGACGCCGGCAACGTGACCGGATATGCCACGGACGTCATCACCGTGCTGGTGCGCGAAACCCTGGTGGTGATTTCGCTGATCTGCGTGCTGCTGTATATGTCATGGCTGCTGACGGTCATCATCCTGGTGGTGATGCCGGTCTCGGTCTGGATCGCGCGCTCTTTCGCCCGCCGCCTGCGCCGCATCAACCGCGAAACCGTCAACATGAACGCCGAGCTCACCCGCGTGGTGAGCGAAGGCATAGACGGCCAGCGCGTCATCAAGCTCTTTGACGGCTATGAAGCCGAGCGCGGCCGCTTTGCCTACGTCAATGCGCGGCTGCGCCGCTTTGCGATGCGCACCGCCGTGGCCGACGCCGCCCTGACGCCCTTGACCCAGGTCTGCATCGCCGTGGCCGTGGCCGCCGTGATCGCCGTGGCCCTGGGGCAGGCCAATGCCGGCGCGCTGACGGCGGGCGCGTTCGCCGCTTTCATGAGCGCCCTGGCCCAGATCTTCGACCCCATCAAGCGGCTGACCAACCTGGCCAGCAAGATGCAGAAGATGCTGGTGTCGGCCGAGAGCGTCTTCACCCTCGTCGACCAGTTGCCCGAGGTGGACGACGGCCAGCGCCAGCTGCCCGAGCCGGTGCGAGGCAAGATCGAATTCCGCCAGGTCGGCCACCGCTTCCCCGATGCCGAGCGCGACACCGTCGCCGGAGTTTCCTTCACGGTCGAGCCGGGCCAGACCGTGGCCCTGGTCGGCCGCTCGGGCAGCGGCAAGACCACGCTGGTCAACATGCTGCCGCGCTTTGTGTTGCCCACCGAGGGCAGCATCCTGGTCGATGATGTGCCCATCAACGAGGTCCAGCTGCGCAGCCTGCGCTCGCACCTGTCGCTGGTCAGCCAGGATGTCGTGCTGTTCGACGACACCATTGCCGCCAACGTGGGCTATGGCGCGCTCGGCAAGGCCGACGACCAGCGCGTGCGCGACGCCCTGGCCGCGGCCAATCTGCTGGAGTTCGTCGACGGCCTGCCCAAGGGCATGCACACGCCCGTGGGTGAAAATGCCGCCCGCCTGTCGGGCGGCCAGCGCCAGCGCCTGGCCATCGCGCGCGCGCTCATCAAGAACGCGCCCATCCTCATCCTGGATGAAGCGACCTCGGCGCTGGATAACGAATCCGAGCGCCAGGTGCAAAGCTCGCTGGAGCGCCTGATGCGCGGCCGCACCACGCTGGTGATCGCCCACCGCCTGTCCACCGTCCAGAATGCCGACCGCATCATCGTGCTGGACGCCGGGCGCATCGTCGAGCAGGGGCCGCATGCCGAGCTCCTGGCCGCCGGCGGCCTGTACGCCACGCTGTACAACATGCAGTTCCGCGAAGACTGAGCTTTACGCTTACACAGCTTCATGCCTGGTTGCAGCCAGGCCCGATACACTGGCCCTCCTTGCAGAGAGAGGCCGCCCGGCAGGTCCTGGCGGAAATTCCGGCGTCGCCCGCGTGGGCGGCGCTTTTTTTTGCGCGGCCTCGGCGGTGGCGCTTATTTGGATTTAAACCACAAAATAGACCAGATTATCTGGAATATGTTGTGGCGCAGTATTTTCTTCGATAAGTTGTACTAAATACTCGCATTTTTGCGATGATGGCGCCGTATTCACGGCGCTTGCCGCTTTGGGGCTCCGGCCCGCATGACCCGTATGTCGTTGTTCCCATATTGCTCAGGAGCCAATAATGGTGAGACTCCGCGTGTCCCGGCAGGTCCTGGTATTTTCCGCCGCCAGTTTTTCTTTCTGTGCCCAAGCCCAGTTTGTCGTGCCGCTGCCGCCTCGCGCCGCGGTGCCGGCGGCCGCCGCCACGGTGAACGGCGATTGGCCCGCGACGACAGTTCCTTCCGGCACTTCATATACCGCCAGCGGCTATACAACGCCGGTCTTCCAGGCCAACGGCATGGTCGGCACGAATAGCCGCACCATTTTGGTGACGGGCGGCGGCGGTATTACGGCCACCAATCTGACCGCAGGCGGTCTGGGCGCCATTACCGCCCAGAACGGCGGCGTCATCGACCTGGGCTCGGGTTCGATTATCAATGTCGAGAGCTATGGCGCAGCGTCGGGCATTATCGGCGCAACCGGTCTGTTCGCCGAAGTTGCCAGCGCAAGCGGCGTGCGGCCATCCATTACCGCCGACAATCTGACGGTCAATGCCACCTCCGATGAACCGTATGGGGTGTATGCCTATACGAACTCCTCCATCGGCCTGACCGGGCTGACGACAGTCAACACCTATAGCGATGGCTTCCAGGGCTGGGGCCTGGTGACCCATAAGGGCGGCACCATGAGCGCCGAGCGCGTGGTGATACGCATGGATGGGCGGGCTGGCGGCTTTGGCAACCAGCAATATGCGCTGTCATCGTGGGGCGGCGGCACCCTGACGGTAAGTGGCCAGAGCGATATCGCGATCGTGGCCAAGGAAGCGATGATGGCGTATGCCGGCGGAGCCGGCTCGCGTGTCGATCTGGCGGGCATGACAGGCACGATATCGATGCAGGGTAACAATGGCACGGTCGCCGGCGCGCAAGGGGGCGGCGAGATTGTCGCCAATGGCGCGGTCAATGCCAGCGTCAGCGGCAGCGGCACGGCCTATGGCCTGGTCGTTTTCGATGGCGGCGCGGTGCGCTTTCTGGGCGCCAGCCAGCTGTCGATCGCAGGCGACGCCGACGCCTTTGGCTTGTCGACCTTCGATGGCGGCGATATCGTGCTGAGCAACAACAGCCAGCTTCAGGTCAGCGGCGCGGGGCAGGTGGCGGCCATTCTTTCCCTGGCCGCGGCGGCCGACACGGCTTCCTCGTTCACGGTGACGGGAGGCACGCTGGCCAGCTCGGGCGACGGCATCGTGATCGAGGGCGGCACGGCCCAGGTCAATCTGACGGGCGTCTCGCTGACCAATGCTTCGGGCGTGGCTTTTCGCGTGGGACCGGACGACGCCGGCACGGCAGGCACGCTCAACCTGGTGGCCAGCCAGTCGCAGTTCGCGGGCCAGGCCCTGCTGCAAGCGGGCAGCACGTCCAATGTGACGCTGAACAATGGCTCGAGCTGGCAGATCACGGGCGACTCGACGCTGACCCAACTGGCCTTGAACGACAGCGCGGCGCGTTTTTCGCCGCCGGCGGCCGGCGCTCACAAGACGCTGACGGTCCAGTCCTTGTCGGGCAGCAATGGCGTCATCGGGCTGAACACCTATCTGGGGGGCAGCGATTCGCCGACCGACCGGATCGTCATTGATGGGGGCACGGCCAGCGGCCAGACGCGGCTGCAAGTGGTCAATAGCGGCGGGCCGGGGGCCAACACCTCGGGCAATGGCATCCGTGTGGTGCAGGTGCAAAACGGCGGCACGACGGCGGCCGGGGCGTTCGCGCTCGATGGCCGGGTGGTGGGCGGCCCGTATGAGTACCGGCTGTACCGGGGTGATCAGCAGGGCGCGGGCGACGACTGGTATCTGCGCACCCAGGGCGAGGGGGGCCGTCCGCTCTTCCGTCCCGAGGTGGGCGCCTATCTGGCCAACCAGGGGTTTGCGAGCCAGATGTTTGTGCACAGTCTGCATGACCGTCTGGGCGAGCCGCAATTCATCGAGAGCACGGACGATGCGCGCGAAGGAGCGCGGCGCGGGGCGCTGTGGCTGCGGATGACGGGTCGCTGGGAGGGGAGCAAGAGCAACGACCGGCAGCTCGATGTCAGTTCCGACACCTTCCAGATCCAGGGCGGCGGCGACGTGGCGCAATGGAGTTTGTTCTCCGAGGCGGACCGCTTGCACCTCGGTGGCATGATGACCTATGCCAACTCGCGCAGCCGGGCCAGCGCCGAGGGCAACGCCGCCCATGTCCATGGCAAGGCCGATGGCTATGGGCTGGGCCTGTACGGCACCTGGTTCCAGAACAACGAGAGCAAGCTGGGCGCCTATGTGGATACCTGGCTGCAATATGGCTGGTTCAACAACCATGTCGATGGCGAGGACCTGGGATCGACCAGCTATGACTCGCATGGCTGGGCGGCCTCGGCCGAGGCGGGCTACGCCTTTGGCCTGCCGGCCAGCTGGGTGGTGGAGCCGCAGGCGCAGGTGATCTACGCCAGCGTCAAGACCGATGATGTCACGGATCCAGCCGGGACCAAGATCTCGGGCGGGACCTCCGATGGCGCCATCACGCGCCTGGGCGTGCGCGCCTACCGGACCTTTGACCTGGGCAATGGCCGGCAGCTGCAGCCCTTTGCCACGCTGAACTGGTGGCATGTGGGCACGGACGGCGCCGTGAAGTTCGATGGCACGCGGGTCGATGAGCTCTATCCCAAGGACCGCTACGAACTCAAGCTGGGCCTGCACGCCAACTTCACCAAGGGTTGGACCGGCTGGGCCAATGTGGGCGGCAGCTGGGGCTCGCAGGACTACCACCAGTACGTCGCCCGGGCCGGGGTGAAGTACACCTGGTAGCCCGTGGCTCGCAGCACAAGCCGCCCGGAAGGGCGGCTTTTTCATGCCCTGGGACCAGCTTGGTCCGAGAGTGGTCCGCCTGCCGGCATCCGCCCGCCTTGTGTCCGCACAATAGCGCCATTTGTCAGGGAGATAAGCACAATGGGACAGGCGCGCTGCGGCTGGGGCAAGTGGATTCGGGGCTTGCTTATTCTGCTGGTGTTCATCCTGGGCGTGGCGGCCGGCATCTGGCTGGCGCGGCAATATGCCATCGACCTTTGCCTGGATGCCGGCGGGTCCTGGACAGACAGCGTCGTCTGGACCTGCGAACGCTAGCGCCGGCCGGGCGGATCAGATCAGGATGATGTCGTATTGCTCCTGAGAGTAGGCGCCTTCCACTTCCAGCGAAATCGGCTTGCCCACGAAGTCGCCCAGCATGGCCAGATGCTGGCTCTCTTCCTCCAGGAACAAATCCACCACGCTTTGCGAGGCCAGGACGCGAAACTCCTTAGGGTTGAACTGCCGGGCCTCGCGCAGGATTTCGCGCAGGATTTCATAGCAGACGGTGCGCGCCGTGCGGACATTGCCGCGCGCCTGGCACATGGGGCAGGGCTCACAGAGCTGATGCGCCAGGGAGTCCCGCGTGCGCTTGCGGGTCATTTCGACCAGCCCCAATTGCGTAAATCCATTGACCGTCATGCGCGTGCGGTCGCGTGACAGGGCCTTCTTCAGCTCGCCCAGGACGGTGTCGCGGTGTTCGCTGTCCTCCATGTCAATGAAATCGAGGATGACGATGCCGCCCAGGTTGCGCAGGCGCAGCTGGCGGGCGATGGCCTGGGCCGCTTCCAGATTGGTCTTGAAGATGGTGTCGTCGAAATTGCGCCCGCCCACGAATCCGCCCGTATTGACGTCCACCGTGGTCAGCGCCTCGGTCTGGTCCACGATCAGATAGCCGCCGGATTTCAGGTCCACGCGGCGCGACAGCGCGCGCGCGATCTCCTCATCCACGCTGGCCGTGTCAAAGAGGGGACGCTCGCCGCTGTAATGGCGGATGCGGGGCATCACGGAGGGGGTGTAGATCTTGGCCCACTCCTGCAGCGCCGCCGTGGTGCTGCGGGAATCCACCTGGATGACGCCTGTATAGGGGCCCACCATATCGCGCAACACCCGTTGCGCCAGTGTCAGGTCCTGGTGCAGCACCGTGGGCGCGGGCTGGCTGCGGGCGGCGGCCTGCACGCTGCTCCAGAGCTTGCGCAGATACTCCAGGTCGGCCGTCAGCTCTTCGTCGGTGGCGCCTTCGGCCTGGGTGCGGACAATAAAGCCGCCTTTTTCCTCGGCCGGCACCAGCGCCTGCAGGCGCTCGCGCAACTGCGTGCGTTCGCTCTCGGAATCAATTTTCTGGGAGATGCCGATATGCGGGTCGTGCGGAAGATAGACCAGCATGCGCCCGGCGATGCTGATCTGGGTCGACAGCCGGGCGCCCTTGGTGCCCAGCGGATCCTTGATGACCTGGACCATCAAGGTCTGGCCCTCGAACAGCAGTTTCTCTATGGGGGTGGGGGTGAGCCCCTGGCTGCGCTCCTGGCGGTTTTCCCTCAGGTCGGCGATATGGATGAAGGCCGCGCGCTCCAGCCCGATATCGATAAAGGCACTCTGCATCCCCGGCAGCACCCGGACCACCCGGCCCAGATAGATATTGCCGACGTGGCCGCGCTGGATGCTGCGCTCGACGTGCAACTCCTGCACCGCGCCCTGGGCGACGATGGCAACACGGGTCTCGAAAGGCGTGACGTTGATCAGAATGTCTTCAGTCATTGTTGTCCGTGTCTATATATAGTGATGCGCTAGGGTATCGTAAGTCGGGCTGGCGCTGGCGTTCGCCCCTGCCGCGCAGGGGATATCCGCGGGCCAGCGCCAGCATGGCGGGCCGCCCCAAGAAGAAAATGCGCGGCTTTCGCCCCCGCTTACGACACACGCAAAAAAACTGTGCTATAGTTCGCCCCCTCGCAACACAGACAGCAACGCAGACGCGGCGCGGTAG
>NZ_JHEP02000019.1 GCF_000657795.2 Bordetella pseudohinzii | reverse complement strand
GGCGTCGAGCCTGGCTGCGCCAGTCTCGCCCCATTCGGGCTTCCATGCTTCCCTCCCTCCGGTCGGCTCTTGCCTCCGCCCCTCCTCGGGGCTGCGCGCGCGCTCGCGGCGCGCTTGCCACGCCCCGGCCATAGCCCGGGGCATATTGGGGCCCTCCAGGCCTCGGGCGCTCGCCGCGCGGGCCGCCTTCGGCGCGCGAAAGCAGGATCACTTTGCGTGCAACTCCTGCGAGGCCTGTCCGTAAACGCCGACCTTACCCCATCGTTGCGGCTTCCAAGGAGGTCTCCATAAAAGCCGTGCCGGCTTTTACAAACCCACCCCCTTGGAAGTCCTCACTTCCCGGGGTGAAGGACGGCACGAACATACCTCACAGGACTGGCGGCACACCAATAACCCACTTCGCACAACCAAGACGAAAAACCCACGCGACGAACGCCCTTCAGTCCTGGGCAGCCTGAAAACCAAACCTTGAACCCATGACGAAATCCGAATATCTCAAAGCCCGCCGCCTGATCCGCGATAACGGCCGCTATGCGCTGCGCTGGCTCGACGCTCCCGCAGCAGCCACCATGCAGTACTTGCTCGAGCAGCAGAAGACCGACGATCTGCTCGCCGATCGCGCCCAGGTGATCGGCAATATGGGATGGGGTCTCATGTTGGCGAAATACTGGGCGCGCCGCGTCCGTGCCGCCCATGACCTGCGCACCGCACGCCAGGAGGCCCGCGCATGAAAGTCCGTAGCGAAGTCATCCAGCCGGACGCGAGCGCCTGGTCTGCGGTTGTCGAGGTGCGCGGCGTGGTCTTCGTGGCCAGCTTTGTGGCTAACCGGTTGGTTTGCCGCCTGGCGCCATACCGCCATCCGCCGCGCTATCCGAAATGGTGCTTGGAATATGTCCAGCGCTGGGCACAGGCTCGCATCGCGTCACTGCCGGCGAACTGGATGCAGGCGCATCAGGCTCTCTATGGGTCTCCCTCTGCAGGTGCTGCCTGGGTCGACGAGCCCAGAAGCACTTAAACAGTTTGGAATTGTTCGACCACGAATGAATCGCCGAGCAAGGCCGCCAGGCCTGCCCCCGTTGTCATTTCCCCACCCAACAAGGAGCACTTAGGATGCAACACTACACCGCCACCTATTCGCCCGAAGATAACAAGCTGCGTCTGTACACGCTGCACCGGCTGGACGCTGAAACGTACCGGCGCGTCAGCGCGGCGGGCTTTCGCTGGGCGGCCAAGCAGGAATTGTTCGTTGCTCCGGCCTGGACTCCTGCCCGCGAAGATCTCCTGCTTACCCTGTGCGGCGAGATCGAGCCCGAGGATACCAGCGTGACCGACCGTGCTGCCGAGCGCGGCGAGCGCTTCGAAGGCTACGCTGAAAAGCGCCTTCAGGAAGCCGAGGCCGAATATGCCCGCGTCGACGCCATCACCGAACATATCCCGCTGGGTAAGCCGATCTTGATCGGCCACCACAGCGAGCGCCGCGCTCGCAAGGACGCCGCGCGCATTCAAGAAGGAATGCGCCGAGCCGTCAAAGCCGCCGAGACCTCGAAATATTGGGACTGGCGCGCACTTGGCGTGGCTCGCTACGCCAAGATGAAGAGCGACCCGGCAGTACGCCAGCGTCGCATCAAAGGCTTGGAAGTGGATCTGCGCAAGCAACAGCGCATCATCGAGGACTCCGAGACCTTCCTACAGCACTGGAGCCGGCCGGATCTGACGAAGGGTCAGGCCCTCGCCATCGCCAATGTCTGCCACCTGTCCTTTAATTTCCCGTTGGACAAATACCCGCGCCCTCCGGGCGTGTCTCAGTACGAAGGCCCCCGGTCGCTGTGGTCGGCGCTGAACGACGACATCATCGACACCCCCGCCGCGCTGCAGCTGGCTATCCCGGCCCTGACTCGTCAGCGCGATCATGCCCAGAGATGGGCGGATCACTACGCCGGCCGCCTGGAGTACGAGCGCGCCCAGCTCGATGACGTCGGTGGCGACTTCGGCCAGCGCTTCCCCTTCGCGGCCGGCGCAACCGTGCTCGTCCAGGGGGAATGGTTGGCCGTGCTCCGTGTCAACCGCAGCGGCGGGCGCATCGTTTCCCTTACCACGGCCGCACCGGGGCACGTGCACTGGGCCAATACTTGGAAATTCGGCGTGGAAGACGTCCAGGATTTCCGCCCGCCCACCGTCGACCAGGCCGCCGCCACCAAGACCCCGCCCATCGTGAACTATCCCGGCGAGGGTATCCTGGCCATCACATCGGCTGAATGGGCCGCGACGAATAAGGATTACAAAGCGGTGCGCACCACGCTGGCCACCGGCGAGCACGGCGCGCACCGCTACCGCGTCATCATGCGCAACAGCAGCCTGTCTCGCGTGTTCCTGACCGATAAAAAGCGTGTCGACCGGCCCGCAGCCGTCGCCGTGTCGCCCGAGGCCTGCGCCTCCTAATCCCAGTTTGCCGCGCCCGGCTTTGCCGCCGGGCGCAACGTCGACATCATGAAATCTTTATCTCTTCTCGACCGCGAAGCCCGCCGGGCGCGGCTCGGCCTGGCAGCTGCGAGCGTCCCTCGGCCCGTCATCATCCCGATATCGGCGCCGCAGCTCTTTGCCACGTCGCCCGAGCTCTCCCAACTGGTCGCCGAGCGCGCCGAGTTGCCCGCCGCCTGCGACCTGCTCGAGCCCAGCGCCGGCACCGGGAATTTGCTGCGCGCCGCGCGGCTGCAGGCCTGCGGCCTGAACGTCTGCGCAGTAGAGATCAATCCCCAGCTCGCGCAGCTGCTGCGCCAGGCCGACCTGGCCGACAGGATCGAGTGCGGCGATTTCCTCGACCACACCCCCGAGGATCTGGGTCGGTTCGACCGCATCCTAATGAACCCCCCGTTTGCGAATGCCGCCGATATACGACACATCCGGCATGCAGCATCGTTTCTGCGTCCCGGTGGTCTCCTGGTTGCCATCTGCGCGGCCGGGCCACGTCAGCATGCGCAGCTTCGGCCGTTGATCATGGCCGCCGGCGGTACTTGGGAGCCGCTGCCCGATGACGCTTTCCTTGCCGCTGGTACGCGCGTGCGCACCGTGCTGCTCACTTGGCCCGCTGCGGCCTAGATCTGCCGGCAACGCGGGCAGAGTATTGCGGGCGGCGCCAATCGAGACTTCCGCTGCGCGAAAGTGGTCCAGTGCTCGGGCCGTTAGGCCCTTTCTTTCGCGCCCCAGGCGCTGCAGCGCGCCCTGCGCTCGCCACATTTACCTCTGCCTGCCACCAGCATCTCAGCACTGCACGGAGCACACAGTCGCCGCCTGGGCCGGCGCGGAATTGTGGGATCGGCTCGGCTTATAGCCGATCCCACAAATCAAGGACTTTCGCGGCATAAAGCCGCTCGCTGCGCTCGCTCTTTATTCCACGGTTCCTTGACCGCTCCCGCCCGTGGCGGCGCCCGCATGCTCCGTGCAGTGCAGTGGGGATTGGCCGCCATTGCTGCACCGTAAGGAGCATATGCAATGAGCCGCATCGTCCTGGATGATTGCCTTGACGTTCTTCCCACCCTCCCGGCCGGCTGCGCCGACCTGGTGCTGACCGATCCGCCCTACCTCGTCAACTACCGCGACCGCACCGGCCGCTCGATCGCCAACGATACGAATGACGACTGGCTTGAGCCTGCGTTCCAGCAGCTCTACCGCGTGCTGCGTAAGGATGCGTTCTGCGTCTCTTTCTACGGCTGGAACCGCGTGGATCGGTTCTTCAACGCCTGGCGCGGCGCGGGCTTTCGGGTCGTCGGCCACCTCGTCTTTGCCAAGACATATGCCTCCAACGCCAAATTTTTGCGCTATCAGCACGAATCGGCATACCTACTGGCAAAGGGGCAGCCGGCCCTGCCGGCGCAGCCTGTCCCGGATGTATTGCCGTGGACCTACACCGGGAACCGCCTGCATCCGACGCAAAAACCTGTGGAGTGCCTTGCCCCCCTCATCGAAGCATTCTGCCCTCCGCGGGGAATCGTGCTCGATCCGTTCGCCGGTTCCGGGTCGACCTGCGTGGCTGCGCGCCAGGTTGGCCGGCGCTTCTTCGGCATCGAGCTCGACCCGAAGTACCACGCCGCCGCCGTTGAACGGCTGAACTTGCCCAAAACGGAAAAGCTCGCGGCATGACGCAAGGTGCCGAGGCCGCAAGGCCCGGCACCATTCAACCCGGCATCCAGGCGGCTGCGAGTCATTCAAGTCGCAAGTGATCCATCACCGAACCACCCTTGCCAAGCTGCGATGGCCGCGAAAAAAGGGCAGGGAACTTTCGCATGCGAAAGAAGTATCTCGCGTTGAAGGGAGCGGTAGGGCCGAGCAACCATGAAATAGTGCCGCGCGCGGCAAAGGTCAACGCACAACGCCGGCGCGCTGCTGCGCGCCGGCCTGGAGTCACGACTTCCCATTTTTCTCTCGGGGCAGTTGCCTCTGCTCTATCTGGGCGTCATGCCCTTCCGAGGCTTGGGCGGCGTGTCTAGCAGCTCCGACACCACCTGGTCGCGTTCCTTCACGCACGCTTCATTTTTCAGGGCGTCTGTAAATTCGTCATAAACGGACGCGAGAATACCGACCGGCCTGGGGACTTCCGACCACATCTGGTGCGCCTTTAGCATCATCCAGCGCAGGCGCTTGACCTCCCACAAAAGGGTGATCACGTCGGAGTTCCACGGCTGGCGCTCGCGGATGGCGCGCAGCTCGGTTTCGGGAAGAGGGTCGCGGAATGGCATAGGAAATACTGTGATTTTGTACAGTATATATCCCTTGGACCGGTTGTGAAGTGGCCCTATTTCCTTGCGAGCCACTGCTGAGCAAGGATGATAACGAGGACCGTGACGGCATCGGTCAAATCGAGAGAAAGTGCAAAGGTCATAGAAGCCTCAATAGTTGTCCTATTGTGGTATCTATTGCGCCTGACTTCCTCTTGGGGGATTTCCAACCGAGATGCGGCAAACGCTCAAGAAGCGATGGGATCAATGGCATCTGGCAGTTGATATTTGCTGTTCCCAACCTCTTGCCGCACTGGGTGCCAGGTGAAAGCCGTTTCCGGCAGACCATTCTCCAGCAGCGCCCGGGCCTCTGCCAGTTCAATGTCGGGATCAATCCAGCGGGCGGCCAGATCCGGCGGCAGCGCTACCGGTCGCCGGTCATGGACGTCGATCATGCCGCCGGCGGCGTCGTTGGTGACGATGGCGAAACCGTGGACCTCGTCCTTCTCGGCGTCCGGCCGCCAGTTGCTAAGGGCTGCGAAGTAGAGGGGCGCGCCGTCGGCCGCGTGGATATAGTGGGGCTGCTTGGGCGGCTTCGGCCTATCCGCCAGGGGCTTCCATTCGTACCACCCGTCCGCCGGCACCAAGATGCGGCCGCGCGCTGTGAGCAGCTTCCACGGCCAGGCGTTGGCAAGGATCTTGTCCAGCCGCGCATTTGACATGAGGTACTTGGAGTTGTGCGGGCGCCAGCCCCAGTGCAGGCGCTCCAGCTCTAAGTCGCCGGCCAGGCGATGCAGTGCCATGGGGCGCGTGCCGGGCGGGATGTTGTAGCGGCGGCCGGCGGGGTCATCGAACAGGCGACGAGGGTTGGGAAAGATGCGCTCGACGTAATCGAGTGGGCCGGACTTTTGGACGATGCGACCACACATTTCAGCTAGGCCTCCCGCCAAAGCGCCATTCTTGCAGACATAGTAGTTCCAATCTGGGTTCCTACGCGCTGTGGTCCGTCTGGCCAGGTCGAATTGTCCGCCTTGGCCGTGTAGACCGGGTCAGTTTCAGCGACCTACCCATCTCCATCTAAAACAGTTTGGCAAGTCCCTACGCTGACGCTTCGGGCCGGCCTGTCGCGCTTCGCGTCGAGCCTGGCTGCGCCAGTCTCGCCCCATTCGGGCTTCCATGCTTCCCTCCCTCCGGTCGGCTCTTGCCTCCGCCCCTCCTCGGGGCTGCGCGCGCGCTCGCGGCACGCTTGCCACGCCGGACATAGCCCGGCGCAAATTTGGGCCCCTCCGGGCCTCGGGCGCTCGCCGCGCGGGCCGCCTTCGGCGTGCGATGCGGGGGTGGCCAGGCGTGCCGGTTTCGTGAGGTGTGTTCGAAATACGCCGACCTTACCCCTGCACTGCGGCTTCCAAGGGGGTTTCCATAAAAGCCGCCTCGGCTTTTACAAACCCACCCCCTTGGAAGTCCTCGCTTCCGGGGTGAAGGGCGGCACGAACACACCTCACGAGACCGGCGGCCACACCAGAAAACAGCATCGCACAACCAAGTCGAAACACCCACGCGACGAACTCCCTTCAAGCCCGGTCAGCGGGAACCCCTTAAACCCCCTGACCATTCTTTCTAGGAGAACAAACCTCATGGCATATATGGATCAACGAACCAAGGCTCAGATTGCTGCCGAGCTGAAAAAAGTCATGCCCCCGGGATGGAAATACACCCTTTCTGTGCACCAGCACAACAAAATCATGATGACCATCACCGCTGCTCCGATGGACATCATCGGTGAACTGAACGCCGTTCGCCAAGAAAAGGCGCACCGCTCCGGGCAGGACTTCCACCCCATCACCGACGGTTGTGCAGACCTCAGCTATTGCGTCGAAACTGCGTTTCCCGCTGCCAGCGAAGTCTATCCCGTTATCAAGAAAGCCACGCAGGCCCTCAAATCTGCCGACTGGTTCGACCGCAGCGACGGCACGACAGACTATTTCGATACGGCCTATTACATCGCCCTGCAGATCGGCCGCTGGCCCAAGCCTTTCGTCTGCACCGCTGCAGCCGCGCTCACCACGGATACCACCGTGCCCGCCTCGGCCAAGCTGTAAAGGAGCCAGCATGAGTACAACCAAGCTTAATGCGTACCGCTGCACGAAATGCCAAGGCACTGATGTCGGCTACCACGCCACGAGCACGTTCGACCTCGTCACGCAGGAATGGGTACTCGGCCATGAATTTGACACGGGCTGGTGCAACGACTGCGGCCCGACTGTGCTGGCAATCTACGAGCTGCAGGGCGACGAACGAGCCGCAGTATTGGCCCAGCAGCAGAAGCATGCTCGGCAAGCGCTCTTTGCTACCAACGGCCAAGCCCTGGCCGATGCCCTTACCAGCATGGTCGCAGCCTTCGCTCCGATGGTCACGGAGGAAAACGCCCTCATCGTCGCCAACGCTAAGGCGGTAATCGCAATTATTGGCGAAGCCTGATCCCCTGGAGCAAAACAATATGGCAATCACCATCGACCTGACCCCCGCCTCTTCCCCCCGTTGATTCTTTCGTATTTCACCGACACCCAAGGAGCCCAAAATCATGATGCATAACGCCACCGAAATCGCTGCCATCAAGGCCGCTGCAACCCGCAATGACATCGCTCTGTCGAAACTGGTCCTGTCCGAGGCCTACCAAGCCCGCAAGAGCAAGGCTGGCAAGAAGATCACCATTGAGCAATTGGCGGCGACCATTAAGGCGCTGGGCGCGCTGCTGCAGAATCTCGTTGTCGTGCAAGCCGATAACGGCATGTTCGAGGTTTGCGCTGGCGGGCGGCGCTTGCAGGCCCTGCAGCTGCTGCACGCGAATGGCGATGTCCAGGCCGATTTCCCTGTCCCGTGCCTCATTATCCCCGCCGACAAGGCGCACCACGCCAGCCTTATCGAAAACGACGCCCGCGAAGACATGCATGTGGCAGACCTGATCGGGGCCTATGGTCGACTGCACGCCGAAGGCTGGACACCTGACGCGATCGCCACCGCCCACGGTGTTGCCGTGCTGGCCGTCAAAAAAATGCTGGCTCTGGCCGACTTGGCGCCGTCGCTGCTGGAACTGCTCCGCGAAGAAAAGATCTCGTTGGACATCGCCCAGGCCCTGGCCGGAGTAGCCGACCATGAGCGGCAGATCGCCGCGTATAAGGCCACCAAACATCACTATGCGCCTATCTACGCTATCCGTCAGATGCTCGCTGAAAAGGAACTGCCTGCGACCGCGCCCGTCGTGCGGTATCTGACCGTGCAGGCTTACGAGAAGGCGGGCGGCAGCGTGCGTCGAGATCTTTTCACGCAGGGTAATGAAGGCGTTTTCCTGGCTGATCCGGCCCTGGCTCAGACGCTGGCCATCGAGAAGATGCAACGTAGCAAGCTCGCCAAGGCCCTGCAGGATGAAGGCTGGGCCTGGCTCGAGTGTCGGGCTCAGCTGAGCCATGATGAAATGCGCCACTATGGTGAAATCGGTCGCGTTCGCCGAGAGCCGAACAAGAAGGAAGCTAAGCTATTGGCCGACCTGCAGACGCAGCTGGAAACGAAGCGCCGCGCCCTGAACGAACTGCAAGGGCAGGACGAGTATGAGTGTTCCGATGAAGATGACTTGTTTGAAGCCATCGACAAGCTGGAAGACGACATCGAGGTAGCGGAAAAATCCCTTCTGGTCTACGACCCGGAGCATAGAAAGATCGCGGGTTGTATCCTCACGCTGTCTTCGCGTGGTGAACTGGTCTCGCATCAGGGGCTGATCCGGCGCGAAGACCGCGTGGCGGCTGCTCAGGTGGCCGCATCGAGCGGTGCTGACGCCAACCAGGATAACCCGATGACCCTGCCCGCGCCGGTCACGCGCCCGGCCCATTCGCAGGCCCTCATCGAACGGCTTGCCGCGCAACATGCCGTCGCCGTGGCAGCTGAAATCGCCGTCCGACCGAATCTTGCCCTGTGCCTCATGCTCACGCAGATGATTGGCCAGGTCGTCCGCACGCACTACATCCATCCCAAGCACCGGTATTTCAACGTCAGTGCATCCAGCGCAGCCTACACTCTGAAAACCTGCGACCAGAGCGTCGAAGACTCACCGGCCCGCCAATCCCTCAATGAGAAGTTGGCCCGTTGGGACGGACTTTTGGCCGATAAGTCGGCAGAGGAACTTCTGGAAGCCCTGCTGGGCCAGCCTCAAGACGAGCTGTTGCAGCTGCTCGCCCTGTTGCTCGCGCAGACCGTGACCAGCAAGGACGGCAACGGAGGCCTGCAAACCGGTCAGTTGCACCACCTGACCAGTGTCATGGAAATCGACATGGCCAACTGGTGGGCTCCCACCCGCGCCAGCTACTTCGATGCCGTCAACAAGGACCAGATCGTCAAGGTAGTGGCCGAGGCTGTTGATGAGGCCAGCGCCGCGCCGCTGGCAAAGATGAAGAAGGGCGAAGCCGCTGCCCAGGCTGAAACCCTGTTGGCTGGCCGGCGCTGGTTGCCCGAACCGCTGCGCACGTTGGACAGCACTACGGCTCGCGCCGACGACTAATCCCAACGAGACGGGTGGCGTCAGCCCCCCGTCTCGCCCCGCTGCCGGAGAATTCATCATCATCATGAGCTACGAAACCCACAACGATTGCCAAACGCTGGCCAGCCTCTCTCAGCATCAGCCCGACCCCCTTGCATGGGTCAAGTACCTACCCGAAGTCGGTCAGCCGATCCATAGAAAACTGGCCCTGATTGATCAGTATTTCGCGCGGGCCGCCGAATTGGAGCAACAGGCTCAAGCTTACCGCGACACGGCGGCAGTCCTGCGCGAGAAGTTGCTGCGGCACCTCCCTTCGCTCTGGCAGACCGAAGAGATCGAGGCCGCCCGCGCTAAGGCGCAGCGCTTGACCCTGGCCGTAGCCGCGCCGGAGGCCTCGTCATGAAGAAAGCTTACCTGCGCCGCTTGGCCGAGCGCGCCGTCTATCACGAAACCCAGGCTCAGCGCGCTATGCGCGAGACGATGCAGCATGTCGCGCACGCCCGCCTCGCAGCGGCTTGGCTCGGGCGCGTGCCTTGCCTGCGCGCCGCAGGCCAGACTGCACGGCGGTCTGGCCTGGACCGTGCAGACCATCACATCCTAACCGCCGATCAAATGGTGCACATGGCACTGAAGCACAGCGCTCGCGCCCAGCTGCTCCGGCAGTTAGCCACGGGCGCGACCGTGGTGCGGCATCACCAAAAACGGCGGGGGGCAAGGTCCGGCCGTCCCCGACCAGACCTTGCCCCCGCCCCGCCGCCTGCAGGCGGCGGTTACTGGCCCTCGAGCTGCTGGACTAAGCCAGCAGGGTGGCCAGCATCGCCCCGGCGACCAACAGCAATCCGCCGGCGCCGGCCACTAAGGCCAGGTTCAGCCTGGCCTTACCCACCGCCATCTGGCGGGCATTGGCCCAGACAGCTCCTACCGCCCCGGCCGTTGCACCCAACGCCACAATCCAGCCGGCCGGTGCGTGCGCCAGGCCGCCAAGCATCGCCAGCACCAAGCCGCGCTGCTGCCCTGCGGGTGCCCACGGCGGCAACTGTCCTGTGGCAGCCACCGCACCCACCCACAAGCACAACGCCGCGAAGAGCACCACTGTCGACAATATCCAGCCCCACGCGAGAAAGCGGCTGGTCCGTGCGGCTTGGATGGCCACTTTGGTGCTGGCTGCGCCTACGGCTTGCGCCAGCCCACCCATGGCCCGCTTCACCTCGAGCTGCGCCTGCTCGCCCATCAAGCTGCGATGTTTTGCCAGCATCTCCTCGGCGGCGGCCTCGATGCGCGCGGGGACGCGGCGATACAGCGCGTCGTAACTCTGAAGCACGATCAGAATCATCCAGAGTGCGTCATTGTCCTTCAGATCGAGAGCGTCTTTGACGCGGAACAACTGTTCACGCTCGCTTGCGCTTGGCTGCCGGCCCAGCAGCTTCTCAAACGCAGTTTCGACCGGTTGGCTGGGCTCGCTCATAGAGCTCTCTCAAACATCTTCTGCGCTGCTGCACGCCAACGTTGAAGCTCGGCGCGATTGCCGATCGGCATGCTCTCCAGCGCCGCTCGAATGGACAGCCGCTGGCTGTAGAGCGCATCGCTCACGCGATCTGCCAGATCTGGGAACATCAATGATTGCCCGCCTGCATCCTCGACTTGCTTACGCAGTTTGGAATCGTTGTACAGCTCGAACTTCGCTTCCTCGCCATAGTGGCCGTTGCGCACGACATGCACCCGTGTATCCGGCAGCTCTTCCATGTACTCCTTGAGCAGTTCCACGCTGTCTCGCTGCCGGTTAATCACCCAAAAGGTTACGAGTTCACGCTCCAGTTCCTTGAGGGTGTTTTTCAGCGTCTGGCTGTACGCTGCGACACCTTTGTTATTTCGTGCTGCCGTATTGATGAGTACCGTATGGTCTTTACGTTCATCGCAACTGTTCACCAGATCTATCCAGCCGTCAGCCGTATCGAGATCGAGAAGACGTGTTTCCAGTTCCTCGCAGTACATCTTGTAGATATCTGGATTGGAGGTATCCGATTCTATCAATAAGACACTTTCGCCCCGTGCCATAAGTGCATCTGTAAGACTGGCGCAGACCATCGTCTTGCCGACACCGCCTTTGCCACCACCAACGATGATAATTTTTTTTTTCAATTAACCACCTGCGTGTTACTCAAAGGTCACGTGAATCCCGGCGCACGGAAAACCCAGACGGCTTTGATGGTTTGTCATCTGTAGGTTTGCCGATTTTTTCGCCAGTCGGACGAGCAGGAGAATCCGGTACAGATTCGGCCGCAGTGTCTACGCCACTTTCCGCCTTCTTTGCCGGTTTCTTTCGATTCTTGGAAGCCTTTTTAGCGCGGCCTAAGTATGTCTTCAAGCTTGCCACAGATATCTGCAAACCTTTTGCAGAAAGAATGCTTGCAATCATCTCATAGGTGTAACCCCGAGCATGCAGCGCCGCGATTTGCTGCACCAGCATTTTGACGGCTTCGCTTTTGTTGACGGGCCTCGCATCATCTTCTACTGCCGGAAGAGCGTCGAGCTCCTCGACCAGCTTCTTAATGTCGGCAACGGTCAACTGCATCTTGGCTTCCTTGATCTTTGGGTGACGTCATTGTAGCGGGCGAAAGCCCGCTGTCAACGCCTTGAAAAGGCTACGAGTTTTGCCTGTATGGTTGAGCACTGGTTGTTTGGTTGGGCAATGATTGATATAGTGTCTACGAAGTGGAGACGTTCAATACGGACAGGGTAGGGATTGATGAACCGCGCAATGCGCGCCTCATCAACCGGCCTGAGTCCAGTCGTTACACTCCCTACCTTTTTGGCCTTCCCCCCTGCTCAGGGCTTCGCCCCGAGACCCCGACGTACAGAGGAGCACAGTCATGACAGCGCGTAGTGGTAGCGAGAGTCGCCAGAAGACACGGCGCATCTTGATACGTGCTTCGCCGGAAGAGCACGATGCTTTACTGGAAAAGGCCCGTGACTGTGGCGTCAGCCTGCCCGCTTATCTGCGGGCATGCGGCCTCGGCCGCCAGACACGCAGCAAAATGGAGGCGCACGTCCTCAATGAACTGCGCCGCTTGGGTGGCTTGCAAAAACACCTGTTCAATGAGGGGAACGGCATCGGCTCGAAGGAATACTCTGAGGTGCTTATCGAGCTCAAAGCCGCCATCCGCCAGGCTGGCGCGCTCTATTCCTGATCGCCACTGTGCTGGCCAAAGTACCCACCCGCCGCAGCGACGGAAAATCCGACGTTGCGCAGCTCATCAACTACCTCACCCGAGAGGGTGAACAGCCGGAGCATTCCGATGACGACCAGCTCTATCCAGGCGACCGAAGACGACACGACCGAATTCTTGAGCTTGCTCAACTCCATCTGCGAACAGCAGGCGAATATCTGCAGGCAACTGGACGAACTGGTGCTGTTGATGCAGCTACCCTCCGAATCCGTCTTGCGCGTGCTGGAGCAACTCCTGCGGCCGATCAACACGAACCTGCGCTCGGTCGCCACCACGATCGCTTCCGGATTGAAGGACTAGGCCATGGCGATCAACATCAGAGAATGCTGGCCCTTGCTCAATACCATCTTGATGCAGCAACGCGATATCTCCGAGCGTCTGGGCAACTTGATCCTGACTTTCAAGCGCGAGCCCGAGCCCGTCGAGCCGACCTTGCGCACCATGCTCAAGCCCATCACGACCTCGATCCGTACGCTGCACGAAGCAACCAACGGCAAGGTGCCGTTGGTGTATCCGATGGAGCCGACCGCGGATCCGAAGTAGACGGCCATCCGTTTCTGTTGGCGCAGTCGGAGTGGTTACTGAAGGAGGCCGGCCAGGCGCTTGAGGGCATCCAGATAGACGAGGCTCTCGCCGAGCGCATTCGTGCGCGTCATGCGCGCCTGTTTCCGCCGACGTTGGACCTGGCCGAGTCCGCCATTCCGCTGGTGCCCGAGGATTCTTCTCTGCTCGGCCCCGATGACATTCAGCAAGCGACAACCACCAACGGAATCCCGTGCGAATTCCGTGGTTACGCCTTAGATACCCTCGCGGCAGAGATACAAGGCGTCCTGGTGAACGCAGATTGCCGCGTCAGGGATCCTATATACCACGTCGTACTATCCTGGCCTGCTCATGAACAGCCCACGGATGAACAGGCCTTTGCCTGCGCGCGGCATGCAATTGCCGCAGTCGGTATGGCCGATCACCAATACCTGAGCGCCATTCATCGAGATACGGATAACACTCATGTTCACATCGCAGTGAACAGAGTTCATCCCGAAACCTACCGCGCTGTCTACCCCAAGCAAGATTTCTTTGTCTTGGATCGTGCCATGCGCGAGCTCGAGTTGGAATACGGCTGGTCGCACGATCCCGGACCTTACGCTGTCGTCGAACGCAACGGAGTCCCCGTCATCGAGCGCGCACGGCCCGACGCAAGCACCCAAGAGAAGATGCCATCTGCTGCAGCCGATCTCGAACGCTTCACTGGTGAGACGAGTTTCTTCACCTTCGTTCGGGGCGAGCCGCGCGTAGACGTCATCGCGTTCTTGAAGAAGCCGGCACCAACGTGGGATGCCCTTCATGCGGTCTTGGCGAAACACGGCCTGGCCATTCGGCCGAAGGGCCAGGGCTTCGCCATCTACGATGCGCAGAACGAGGAAACACCGCCGATCAAAGCCAGCGACATGCATGAATCGCTCTCGCGCACACGCCTCGAACGCAGACTAGGCCCCTGGGCCGGGCCGGCGCCCCATCCGGTCGGCCACGGCGCCGCGCCGCCGGCGGAAGACCCATACGATCGACGTCGCGAGCTCAAACGAGATCCCGCGCAGCGCGAAGCCCGCCGCCAGGAGCGGGCCGACGCCCGCCGGCAGTTGCGTGCCGACTATCAAGGCTACCGCGCCCGCTTCGTCACCCGGCGGGTCTCCGGCGAAGAATCCCGCGCTCTCTACCGAGCCATCACCGACGCAGCCCGGGCACGGCGGCGCGAAGTCGCCTCGACTGTCGGAGATCCCAGGCAACGGAAGGCCTTCTATAGCGTGATTGCATTCGAAACGCTGACGGCCCGCGAAAACTTGAAAGCTCAACTCGCCAAGCGCCGCGCCCAGTTGCGGGCAGATCCGAACAATCGGCCTCTCACCTATCGGGAATGGGTCGAGGCGCAAGCGGCAGGGGGGTCGGCCGCCGCCATCAGCCAGTTGCGCGGCTGGGCCTACGCTGATACCCGCCGCCAGGCTGAAGGACGCCGGCAGCAGCCTGGCTTCGCTGACCCTACTGCTGACCATGAGCCGACCTACCGCGACGGTCTTCAGGAATGGCAGCTGGCCGTCCACCGCGATGGACGTATCAGCTACCGAGACCGGCTGGGCCGCGAAGGCTTCATTGACCACGGCCAGACCATTCTATTGGACACCGCCGCGGCCGGCGACCCCGAGGTCATTCTGGCCGCCCTACTTCTTGCCCAAGAGAAATATCAGGGTCGGTTCATTTTGACCGGCACGCCAGAATTCCAGCAGCTCGCGTTGCAGCTCATCGCTCAACAAAAGCTGCGCGTCAATTTGCTCGACCCTGAACAAGCCCAGCGCCTGGCCGAAATCACCCGCAGCCATTCTGGTTTGCGCCCAAGAGGCTAGTCCGGCCTGTAGTTGCGCCCTGCCAAAAAATTTCGTATCGTTCATACGATACAAAATAAATCGGCAGAGTGAACATGCGTCAATTCCGTCTTCTGTCCCTCGTGATGCTGGCCAGCGTGGCCGGTTGTGCTTGGGATAATCCCCCCACACAGTCGGTCGACGTCGATATTGACCAGCAGATCCTGGAGGCTTCTCGCAAGATCCAGGCGGCCCAGGCCAACCTTTATCAAGCCGGCGTCATGGCACGCCAGCCCATGACCTACGCCGGTCCGGATACCACACAGCTGATTACTCTGAGCTGGGCTGGCGATGCGCTGCAGTTGCTCGCCAAACTCGCGCATGACCACCGCTTGGCATTCGCCTTCACAGGAGTCCGCCTGCCGCTGCCGGTGCGCATCGACGTGCAGAACGCGACCATCGAATCCGTGCTGGCCCAACTGCGCGCCCAGGTCGGCTACCGCGCCCAAATCGTAGAGCAGGGCGACACGCTCATGCTGCAGTACAACCCGCCGCGCTCCTAGGGTGCCGCCCATGAATATCCAGCGCATTGCAGCCGTGGCTTTCTCCGGCCTGGCCCTAACTGGAGCAACCCGGGCCGCGACAACGACGCCGGCCACGCTGGCTGAGCCCGCCCCGCATCCGGCCCTGCCCAGCGAATCCGCGCCGGCCACGCTCGATGCGCTGCTCAACCCTCGGGCGACGACCACGGGCGATACATCTCCGCTGCGTATCCAGATGATCAGCGATGCTGCACGCACCGTGGGCTTTCGCGGCGGCGTGGCCTCACGCGCGGCCGCCATTCGAGCTTCCCTGGAGAGGCGCGGGCCGGATCTGGACGGACTTTTCAATTTCGCGCCGCTCATCATGCCCAGCGGTGCGCTACCGCCCGTCATCGTCGAAGCCCAAGACGTCGCCAGCATCAGCAGCCAGCAGTACCGAATCGCGTCGAAGGTGTATCGCATTGAGCGTGGTGAGCGCTTTGTGAGCGTCCCGCCGACCTGGCGCGAATACCTCTACACGGGCCTGCCGACCAATGCCAATGTAAGTATGCCCATCGCCGAGGCCCAGCCGAAGACCAGCGCCGAGAAAGAGACTTGGCAGCGCGCTGTCCGGGTCGGCTGGCAGGACGGGCAGGCCCACGCCGACGCCATCCTGCGTGCGAACTTTGCACGGATGACACGCGACTACAACGGAATGCTGGCGTATTCCACATTGCTCCAAAAAGGGATGATCAGCCAGACACAGGTTGCAGAAACGCAGCGTGTAGTGACTGGCAATGCCAATGAGCTCATGATCGGCGACACAACACGCCAGCTGACATCGCCCGCGCAGCTGCAGCCCGATGCGAATCGCTGGACGCCGACCGTATCCTACGCTCCCGGCTACCGCCTGTCGGCTCCGAACGAACCGGCGGAACCTGCCGACTACATCCCGGCGGCCACGGCGGCTGTCGCTGTTTCCCAGGCCGTCGTCGCGCCGGTCGCGTCAGCAAAGCCACAGCCCGCTATGCCGATATCGGCCAACCAGATCGCGGCCGCGCCACTTTCTATTGCTGTCCCTGCGGCCCCTGCCCCGCCTTCATCTTCGTCTCCTGTCGGCGCCATTACGCTGACAAACAACCGGTTGACGGATCGGTCAATGCAGTCGGCGGCCGCCGACAATTCCTCCGCCTCGCGGCAGTTGCCGGCACCGTCGGTCGAAAAGATCGCCGTCTCCCCACAGCCCCCGGTTTCAACGATTGACGCGCCTGCCCCCACTTCCCAAGATGCGCCCGAGCCAGCTGCTAGCCCGGGCGCCACGGCTACAGTCAGCGCCGACCCTGCAGCGCCGGCTGTGCCCGAATTGACCTGGGAAGGTCGCCAGGGCGACACCTTGCGGGACGTCGTGACCCGCTGGGCAGCAGCCTCTAACCCCAGCTGGCATGTGGATTGGGCGACGGACCTTGACTATCCCATCATCCTCGATTTCACCCTACGCGCCGACAACTTCCTCGACGCAGCTGCGCGTGTTTTCGCACCTTATCGCAAAGCGAAGCGCCGCTTCACCCTATCTCAACAAGCCGAGCAGCGCGTCCTGATCGTCGAAGAGGAATAACCAGATGCTCCACAGCTTTCGTCCCATCCTGATTTCCGTCCTCGCGCTGGCCCTTGCCGGGTGCGGCGCGCTTGACCGCATCAATGAGGCCATGGACCGCGGCGACAAGACCGCCGAGGGTATCCACCAGAACCTGGAGAGGGTACGCAACGAACCCGAAGTTCGAATCAAGAAACTCGATGAACCCTGGGTCTCCACCACGCCGGTGTCCGTCGCCGAAAAGCCCGTTCCGGCGGCGCTGAAGTGCCCTCTTGTGTACGTGCCTGCTACCCCCGTCACCCTCTTCGAGATTTCACAGGCGATCACGCGCAATTGCAACGTGCGCGTGCGTGTGACGCAAGATGCCGTGGACGCGGTGAACGGGCGCTATGCCAACACCATGGGCGCCGGCGCCGCTGCTGCGCCTACCGCAGCGGCGGCACTGCCGCCGCTGCTCCCCCCGACCCAGCGCGCCCGCATGGAAGACACCACGCCCATGCCGTCCCCATCTACGGGCAGGCCCAACAACATCACGATCAAATGGACCGGCCAACCCCTGGCCGGGTTTCTCGATACCGTGACTGCCCGCTTCGGCCTGTCGTGGGAATACCGCAACGACACGATCCGCATCTACTACCTCGAAACCCGTGTATTCCGGGTCTTCGCGCGCAATGCGAAGACTTCGATGAAGACCACCGTAGTCGCCGGCACCAAGGTGCAAAGCTCCAGTTCGGGCGGCTTGACGAACTCCAACACGTCGGCTGGCTCCAGCGAGAGCAGCGGAGGGAGCATTCAGACCACGGAGATTTCATCTGAGGATTCGATCACTGAGGACATCCGCAATACGCTGAACGCCATGCATACGCCTGGCACGCCGCCGATCTCCTACGCGGCTAGTACCGGCACCGTCATGGTCACGGACACGCCCGACGTGTTGGACCAGATCGAGACGTACCTGGCGGCGGAAAACAAAGTTCTCACGCGCCAGGTACTCTTTTTCGTCCAAGTGCTGGAAGTCGAGTTGACGAATACCGACCAGCTCGGCATCGACTGGTCCGCCGTTTACAACTCGCTCTCAGGCAAGTACGGCCTGTCGCTGACAAACAACTTCGCGGTGGACTCCAACGCCATGAGCGCATCCGGCAGTGTGTTAGACACCGCTACGGGTGGCGCTGCTGCCTTTGCCGGAACGAAGTTCATCATCAATGCCCTATCCAGCCAAGGCAAGGTCGTCACCAGCAATCAACCCATTCTGCGCACGCTCAACCTGCGCACTGCGCCGCTGCAGATCTCGACGGAAACTGGCTACCTCGCCCAGTCGTCGTCCTCGCAAACGGCCAACGTGGGCTCCATGTCGTCGCTGTCACCGGGGATCGTCGTCACCGGCTTCAACCTCAACCTCTCGCCGATGATCACCCACGGAAAGACCATGTTGCTGGACTTCGACATGAATTTTTCGCCTGACCCGACGATCACGCGGAAGGAATCCGGCGACGCTGCCATCGAAGTGCCTACTACGAACAAAAGGCTGTTTCGCCAGTCGATCTCCATTGAATCCGGCCAGACGATGATCATCTCCGGTTTCGAGCAGTCCACTGAGCGCAGTGAGAAGGCGGGCGTGGGTCAGACGTACAACTGGCTCTTCGGTGGCGGTGGGAAGACTAGCGGACGCCGTATGGCCGTGGCCATTCTCGTCACGCCGATCATCCAGGACTGAGCTTATGACGCCGAGCACGCTCACTCCTTTTCCCTACAAGCAGTACCGCTTGGTGTCCGGCCTATTCTGGCAGCCATTAGAGCGCCCACGCGCTTATATGAAGGAGGCACGGGAGATCGGACGTCGGCACAGAATGGACATTGTCACCATTCGCAAGACAGAAACGGTACTGGAAGCCGGCTTTGTGAGCAGGCAAGCCGGCATTACCAAGGGCATGTATTCGATGGCCTCGGTGCTTGCGCACAAGCTGGGAAATGAAGCAAATGGCTACTCCTTCTTGGCCGCGGTCCGAATTGATGGCGATCGCTACGCAATGGTTGCAGTCGACAAAAACGGAATTCTTCCAAATTCTGACCGCATTGAAGATCTGGCAGGCACTCGTGAAGCGATGAACGAGTTCTACAGCCTGCTAGGCAGACCGAACATCAAGATCTACGCGCCTCCCGAGCTCGAGTTCGGTGGCGAAGAAGTGACGCTCGAGAGCCTGCTCACAGGCCTGTCCAGGCATAACCAGTTGCGGCCGCTTTTCTTCGGCCTGTCCCGCAGAGAGGTCCTCATCTTCGGCGTGACGCTCATCATGGTGGCTGTCTCCGGCGTTGCTGGAAAGATCAAGTACGACCAGTGGGAAGAAGCAAAGCGCCTGCAGGAGAAAGCGGCAAAAGAAGCTTTAGAGTCCGTAAACTCCCAGACAGGAACGGAGCATATGGCTACCGCACTCGTCCACCCATGGACTACGCGGCCTACCCCGAAGGAATTCCTGAGCATCTGCCAGCCCCAGCTGACGAAGCTGCCGCTCTCCGTGGCCGGATGGACTTTCAGCGAAGCCCGCTGCGATGCTACGGGCGTGGACGCTCTCTATCAGCGAGATGTGGGTTTGCCGATTACGGTGAGCCATTTTATCCAGCAGGCAAGCGTCTACGGGCCAGGGGTATCCGTCGCCTTCAGTGGCGATAACAACATCGCCCAGATCAAGCTGCCCTTGACCTTCCCCGCCGGTGGCGATGATCCGCTGCTGCCGCTGGAGCAGATCCGAAACGCTATCGTGTCGCATTTCCAGTCGCAGCTGGTGGCCGTCAACATTGCCGCCAAGCCCTCCGAAGCCCAGTCTTTGCCTGGTCAATCGGACAAGCCCCCGCAGCCAACCTGGCTCACTTGGACCTTCTCCGCGGGGTCGCAGCTTGCCCCCGCCGACGTGCTTGCCCAATTCCCTGGAAATGGCGTGCGCGTAATGGCCATATCCGTTGCCATGTCCGACATCTTACTGACCTGGCGTATCGAAGGTGAATTCTATGCCCAATGACCGCATTTCCATTCCCTCTTTGGCGTGCCGGCTCGCAATGACCATATCCCTGGTCCAATTGCCATGGACGGCCTATGCCCAGGTTGCTAGCGGGACCATCGGCGAGCTGCAGGAGATCCAGACTGCCACCGTCCTGGCCAAAGCAAGGGCGAGCCTGGCGGAGATCACAAAAAACCTCAACGGCCCTGGTGCGGTGGTCGACCCCAATGCCCGCGGCCTGCCTGCAGTGAAGCTCATCGCAGGCAATGCCCGCGCGCTCACTGCCACCTTGATCTATCCCTCGGGCGCTACCTACGAAGCGCGCGCAGGTGAAGAAGTGCCCGGCGGCTATCGCGTCCAATCCATCAGCACCGACGCCGTCGTACTCAACCGGGCTGGCCAGGTCGTCAAGCTCGGATTCTCGGGTAGCGCGGCGACCATCGAACCGTTGAGCGATCGTGGCGGTCGCCCTACCATTCAATAGCACCAGAAAATGAACGCCCCTGAATCCCACCTGCATTTGGGCAATGCTCATCACGTTCTGACCCTGCCCGGGCGCAGCTATCCCATTTCGGAAGAATTGCGTGAGAAGCTGTGCTTCACGAGTGAGGATATTCTCTATATCGCAAAAGGGCACCAGGCCGACCGCGGAGTGCTGGGGTTTCAGGCGCGTCTTGACCAAGACCGATTGGTCTATGAAAGGCGCGTCGTGGATTACCTGGAGCTGAAGTCCCTTTACGACAATGACGAGAGGCTCCAGGTTTTCGCGCCGCAGGACGACGCCAAACTCCAGCAGGAGATGCTTTCCTACATCAGGCACGCCATTCGGGAAGATGCCAGCGACATCCACATCATCGTAGGCAAGCATCCCGACCCGAACAATCATCAGAATCTGGTCGATTCGACCCTGATTCGCTTCCGGGTCTATGGTCGGCTGATCACCTATCACACGATTCCGCGAGCCCGCGGAGAGCAGCTGATCGCCTGCATGTGCCAAACCATGACCGATCAGTCCGAGAAGACATACAACCCCCAGGTGAATCAGAATTCCCGTCTCGGGCCGAAGTTTGCGAAGAACGCGGGCCTATACATAGGCCGTATCGCATCGGGACCAACCGAAGATGGGCTGCACTGCATTGTCCGCCTGCAACGTGAGGACGGCGGCACGATTACCTCATTCGAGCAACTGGGCTACCTCTCCGAGCAGCAAGAACATCTTCGGGTCATGATGCACCGGGGCTACGGCGTTTTCTTCATCAGCGGCGCAGTCGGATCAGGAAAATCTCGGACCCTGGCCAACGTCATGAAGAGGATGTTTCTGGACGCCAACGGCGAGATCTGCATCGTCACTTTGGAAGACCCCGTGGAATTCCGTATTCCTGGCTCCCAGCAAAAACCTGTCAATGTAACGGCCGAAGTCTCCGATACCAACGACAACGCCTGGCTCTCCGGCATTGACCATATGTTGCGCTCGGATATCAACGTGGCGACTATCGGGGAAGCCCGTCACGCCTCGATACCTGCCGTCATCAGCCTGGCTCTCACTGGTCGTCCAGTCTGGACCACCATTCACTGTAGCAACGCCACACAGATCCTCGGCCGTCTACACGATGCCGGCGTCGAGCAAAGTGTCCTGACTGATCCACTGATCATTGCCGGGTTGGTTAACCAGTCTTTGGTTCCGGTGCTATGTCCGCATTGCAAAGTTCCTTTCTTCAAGGTTAGGGACTCTCTTCCTGCAGATCTCGTCACTCGCATTGAAAAACATTGCGCACCCGAGAACGTGTGCTTCGCCGGAGACGGGTGCACGCACTGCAAGAAGGGCATTAGCGGCCGCCAAGTTTGCGCCGAAACGATAATCCCTAATGCAAAGTTCATGCACGCATATCAGCAAGGCGGCGCGCTGCGTGCCCGTGAGTATTGGATCAAACACATGAATGGCATTACGAAGTGCCAGCATCTGATCCGACTCGTCAACGCCGGCCTGGTAGACCCGCGTCAAGGAGAACGCGCCGCCGCGGTATCTCTCGATGAGGACGCGCTTTTTTTCGGCGAAGAAGGGCCTCGGGAGAGCGCCAGAAAGCGGTCCAAGAGCGATTCGGACAGGCGTACTAAACGTCGTCCCCCGCCGCGTGAAAGGCCCAACAAGCGCGAGTCTGTCCCCTCCCCTTCCGTCACCCCCCTACGCCCCGCTATTGGAGCTCTAGATGCCGCTGTCGCTTAACGACATCCTGGATGCGCAGAGCCTTTTCCCGGTCCACAAGGCCCGGTTCTTCAGCTCCAGGCGGATCGAACTATACGAAGCTCTCCTGGCTACTCAGGAGACGGGTATGCCACTTTATAAGGGTTTGGAGATGCTGTACGAGACGTACAGCAAGGGCGGCAAGCACCCTTATAACGTGATGGCCATGGTGCTTGCTGATGCTAAGCGGGCTCTGACCGGCGGAAGCAAGACACTGGCGGCTGCGATTAGGCACTGGCTTCCGGACAACGAGGCTATCCAGCTGGCATCTGGCGAGGAAGCTGGCCGGCTCGTCGAATGCCTGCGTGGCCTTATCATCATGACGCAGAATAAAAGCAAGATGATGGGCTCGGTGCTGGCCGAGTTGGCCGAACCCGTGCTGCTGGTTGTGCTGTCGATCAACTTGCTCAACCAGATTAGCCAGAAGATCGTGCCTATCATGAGCCGTTCTCGAGACCTGAGCCTATCGAGCGGCAACACTTACATAATGTACCTGCTGGCGAGCGGCGTGCAGAACTATGGCATCTATCTACTTGCCTTGATGCTCCTCTTCGTAGTTTGGGTCTTCTGGAGTCTTCCCCGCCGTGGCGACACGGCCTTCCGGAAGGTGTTGGAGCATTTTCCTCCCTGGTCCATCTACAAAGCGATCCAGGGGGCTACGTTTCTGTTGAATGTGGCCATCATGCTCCGTTCAGGCATTCCCTTATATCGATCCTTGGAGCTCATGAAGCAATTTGCTAGTCCCTGGCTCAAGGAGCGGGTCGAGATGACTATGTTCGGTCTGCGTCAGGGCCGTACCCTCGGTGTGGCCCTGGCCAATACCGAGTACGAATTTCCAGACAAAGAGGTTCTTCCCTTCATCATCGTCTTATCCCAACAGAAGGACTACGAGCAGGCCATCAATACGCTGGCCCTAAAGTGGATCGACCGCACCTTGAAGAAGGTGAAGGCCATCCTGATGAGTGTGCGCGTCGTTCTATATCTCTCCATTGCCTATCTTGCCTTTGTCCTCTTTGCGGGCATGACAAGCATGAACTCACTCCAGTAATTCCCAACCGAAATTTTCCCCGACCATGAGAAATACCATGAAAATGAGCACTTCCCGTATCGCTGACTACTCTGCCAACTCCGCGCCGGCTTCGCCCGCAGCTCATCGCGCAGAACAGTTTCGTCGCCAGCGCGGCGAAGGCATGCTGAGCTACCTTATGTACCTAGGATTGGCGGTGGCCCTGGTCGTCCTCTATTACGGCTGGCAGAGTCTTGGCGATCGGCAAAACAACCAACAGATCTTCGTCTCCGACTTTGGCTCCTTGACCCTAGCGGCGAAGAACAACCGCAGCGTCGACGGGTATGCCAGTGTCACGCTGGCCAAGCTGCAAAGCAGCAGGCAGCTCCCGTCCAATATGGCTGGCAACGCCGGCGGCACGCTTACCCATGCATACGGCGGCACGGTCACGCTGGTCACGACCCAATCTAATTTCACCTGGACGTTTGCGGGTGTTCCGGCCGAAGACTGCCCTGTCGTGCGCAACAAGATCGAGATGTACAACCCGAACGCGACTATTACCGCGTGCGCCGCGTCCGGCGCCACCAGCTTGGCCGTCACCCAGAACTGATGGCAATCCTTAATGGACGCGCTGACTGATATGGACTTCGAGGATCTGTACTTGGGCACAGGCATCAATAAGATGCGTACGCCGAGCGGCGTGCTCAAGCAGATCCCCGAGCAGATGCTGCAGGATGCCCGCGATATTCTGATGCTGTGCCAGGAGACGCGGGCCAATAAGGGCCGTTCCGAGTTCGCCATCAAGATTGCTAAAGTGAAGTACCGGGTCACTGCAATGACCAACGATGCCGGTGTTGACCTCTTCGTCATCTCCAAGTCAGGGGGGAAGCCCAGGGACATCACAACCCTCGGTCTTCCAAAGAAGGCTCTCGAGATGATTCGCAGTCCGGGCGCGAAGGGCCTGATCCTGGTTCTTGGGGGCCAGGGCGTTGGCAAGACGACGGCCATCTCGAGCATGATCGCCGACCGGTGCAGGACATTCGGTCACTTCGGCCTAACGGTCGAGAATCCTACCGAATGCGACTTGGACGGCCCGCATGGCGATGGTCATATTACGCAGATCGACGTGGCCAGCGTCACTGGTGGCTTCGAAGAGGCGACGAAACGCGCGCTGCGGTCGCGCGCGGATGTTTTTATGATCAGCGAGATCCGCGAGCGCGAAACCGCCATCGAAGTCTTGAACTTCGCGCCGTCAGGCAGGCTATTGCTTGCGACCATGCACGCCGAGACCATTGAACAGGGTCTTCAACGCCTGCAGGAATACTGCATGGAGGAGTCGGGCGCGTCCGGCCATGCCCTGGGTCGCAACAGCATGTTAGCGGACGCGCTGCTGATGATCGTCCTTCTACAGGTCCACATCGACACCGAGCTGGGCGGCACCAATCCGATTAAGCGGCGTATGGCCCAGGCCCTTGTGCTGGACGGGCAAGACGGTTATGCGATTCGGCAGAACATCCGAGAGGGAAAGTTCAGTGCGTTGACCTCGTATCTCAACCTGCAGCAGGAGCATCTGCGATGGAAAAGCCTCTGACCAGCCCGCGTCGCAGCTTCACGGGCGTGCGTCTCTCGGACCGGCGAGGCCTCTCTCCGCAGCGTGGCGAGGGGCTTTGGAGCTTCATTCTGGCCTTGGGCCTAATGGTAGCTCTCTGGCCGATAGCCATGACATATATGGGGCGTGCCGCGGATCTAGAAGCGGCCGCGGCATCCGCGTTCCACGCTACTCAGATCGGCCAGGCCCGGGATAGCTACGTCAAAGATAACTATGCCGCTATTTTGGCCAGCGCGGCGAGCGGGCCCGTATCGATCTCTACCCCGATGCTGAAGAATTCTGGCTATCTAGATGCGGGCATCAGCGATACCAACATCCAGAACCAGACCTATCAAACCCGTGCGATCAGGGTCACGGTCGGTGGCGAGGAGCTTCTGCGTGTATTAACCGTGACCAGCGGCGGCGAGCCCTTTACCGAGGCTCAGGTGCGCAGCATCGCTAACAAAATTGCACAGATTGGTGGCGGCTACGTCTCGTCCACGAATACGGCCGTTGCGGAGGGTGCCCAGGGTAGCTACCGGGTGGCCTTGAGTGACTATGGCCTGGCGCCAGGGGCCGGGCACATTGCGATTGGCGGGTTCTTCAACGCTCGGGGTGTGCTTGGTGATTATTTGTACCGGAATGCCATTCCAAATCATCCCGAGCTCAATCAAATGAATACGGCATTGAGTCTTGGGGGTAATGCTATCAATAGTGTTTCCTCCTTGACTGCGTCCGGGGCAATCACGACAGCTGGTGACGTACAGGGGCGAGACCTGCTTGCGGCCAGGAACATAAATGCGCAGGGCAATGTGGCGGCCACCGGGACTGTGTCGGCAGCGACCGTGTCGGCTTCGACGTCTATCGTATCTGCCGGATCCGTCAACGCGACCGGGACAGTGGGGGGGGGCTATCTTCAGCCGGTGAACTTTGCTACCGAGGGCTACAGCTGCGGGACGACTGGCCTAATCGCCAGGTCCTCTACAGGGGCAGTCTTGTCGTGCACCAATGGCTTGTGGCGGAGATCCACTTCTGAGTTCGAGTACGGAGGAGTGTTCAGCTATTTTTACAAGACGGGCCAGTGTCCGGTGCCGAACAGATACACCGGTGGCTGCTCATGCCCGTCCGGATATGCTGGGACGGCGATGGCTCAGTGGACTGAGGGATCAGGGCTTACTCTGTATGTATGCGAGCGCTGATGGTAACGGAGTTCGTGGCGAAATGCGCTGGCCGCCCGATAAGGGCGGCACTTGTTTAGGGCGGATTTGATAAACTGCAGCCCGCCTTTGAGCTGGCCAGGCTAATCGGCGGCCGTGGCCATTTCTCCCCAATAAGCGAAGAATGTCGGATTCACAAAAATACCGCCCCGAGGTGGACGGCCTACGGGCGGTCGCCGTTTTATCCGTGATCCTTTTCCATGCTGGCCTTCCGGGATTTCCCGGAGGCTTTGTTGGCGTGGACGTTTTCTTCGTCATAAGCGGCTACCTCATTACCGGCATAATTCGCGGCCAGTTGGAGTCGGGGCAGTTTCGCTTCGCGGATTTCTACGAGCGGCGGGCTCGACGGATCTTGCCAGCACTCCTTGTGATGCTGGCCGCAAGTGCCGTGGCAGGCTGGTTTTTATTGGACCCCTTTCTGTTCGAGCGCCTGGGCCAAGGTGTAATGGCAGTCATCGCCTTCGGGTCCAATATTCTTTACTGGCGCACCACCAACTACTTTACGGCCGGGCTCGAGAATCCGTTACTTCACACCTGGAGTCTAGGGGTGGAGGAGCAATTCTACGTAATCTTTCCCATCGCCCTGTGGCTTGCGTGGCGCTTTATTCCCAGGCGAATACTGTGGTTGATATTGCTTTTTTCCGCCGCCTCGCTCGTGGCCGCTCAAATCAACGTACACAAGGGCCGAGCTCTGGCTGCCTTCTATTTGCTGCCCACGCGAGCATGCGAGCTCCTTATTGGCGCCGCACTCGCTTTCTCCGACCTTCAGCGCCGCTTAGCGCCTTTCCCGCTGCTGCGCCACTGTCTAGCTTGGGCTGGGATCTTTGGCATCGGCGCCGGCGTCGCGATCTACGACGCCACGACGCCCTTCCCTGGGTTGAGCGTATTGCTTCCTGCACTAGGAGCTGCCGCGGTGCTTGCTGGGGCCTCGCGCGATAATGCCCTCGGTCGAGTGCTCGCGAGCCGGCCGCTTGTTGGCATTGGCCTGATCTCCTACAGCGCATACCTGTGGCACCAGCCGCTGTTCACGTACGCGCATACTCTCGGTGCGGCGCATGGGACCCTCACAGGCGCCTCCCTGACCCTGTTGTCGCTGGCCATAGCGTGGCTAAGTTGGCGCTATATAGAGACCCCCTTCCGAGCTCATGGCCGGATTCCGCGGAGGACGGCCCTGGCGATTCTCGGGACTGCCTGCGCCGTTATGTTCGCCGTCGGTGCGGCTATCTGCCTTACGCAGGGTGCTGCACTGCGCTTCAGCGAAGAGCAGCGTAGATGGTGGGCCTACGGCAATGTAGAACTGCAGTCGAAGTACGTTGTCGGCCGCTTCAATGCTCTGGAAACAGACTTCGGCCCTGAGCCCGGGCCCAAGGTTCTCGTCGTTGGAGATAGCCAGGCCCAAGATTTTCTAAACGTCGCCCTCGAGGGTGGGGCATGGCACGGCCACCAGGTTCGCACCTTTTATATATCCCCGGTGTGCCAGCCGGTCTGGGATCGGCGCGCCGTCGAGAGCGATATCGCGCCCGCGGATCGTGGTTTCTGTCGAAGCGCCAAGAACCTCAAGCAATCCTTGGGCTTGATAGAACAAGCCGATATAGTTGTGATTGCGGCCAATTGGCAACTATGGTCCGCCGCTCAACTTCCCGCCACCCTAGAGCGCCTATCTCTACGGCCAGGTCAGCAGTTGGTCATTGTGGGCCCCAAGCGCTTTGCTGTGCCCGAGGTAATTAAGCTGGCTCGGATGCAACCGGCGGAACGCGCCAGTTTGCATTACTCGCTCGAAGCCGAGCGTCTTAGGGTCAATGAAAGGGTCCGGGACATGACCGCAGGTCGTGGGGTCTACATCGATCTGATCGATAGACTCTGTCCTGAGGCGCGATGTCCAGTGTTTACCCCCGACGATAGGCTAATCAGCTATGACGGTGGCCACTTCACCCGTGACGGTGCCCAGTATGCGGCTAGTGTGCTGAGCCAAGGCGAAACATTACGACAACTCCTCGATGCGCGCCCGCGAAGTTCAGCACCCGAGAAGTAGCGTAGCTGCTTGCGCTAAATCCGTCGCCAGGCGTGCCTGGCGACAGGGATGGGAGGTGGCTGAACTTGGGTGGCTCCACAGGACTATTCGTTGTCGTCGAATCGATTGCGCCACCACCAAGGCCTGGCCAGCACCCGCGGTCCTCGCAGGAAGTGCAGCATCTTTCCCCAGATGACGGCGACGGTCAGGCCGAACCGGGCTAATACAGCGTAGCATGCGATCACACCGATGGCCGTATAGAAAGTCCATGTCTTCATGTGGAAGAGCCATATGAACAGGGGGAGATAGGCTACGCAGGGAATCCCGAGAGCTTCTGGCACCCGAGACGCATCACGCCATATGGATATTTTCATAGGTTCTCCATGCGCTTCCTGTAAGCCCTATTGCCGGCGAGCTCGATGAACTCGTCCTTAGCGATGCGCCCTGCTCTGTAGAGAAGCCAAGCCTTATCATCTAGCGTCGCACTGGAAGCTTCCAGTTGCTGTCGCAACATCGGCGCCCACCGCTCGAAGGGCTCCTCCTGCAGCCTATTCCGAAGATCACGATCGAATACAACATATTCTCGGATTGCTTGGCGTTTTCCGTCCGTGGTCTTCACTAAGCGCTGGACCACGATGACGCGCAGTGCCCCCATGAGCCGCGCTGCAATGGCGCTCTGTTGCGCCGGCGGATAGACCTGGATAATACGGTTGATTGTCTCTGCTACGGATTCCGTATGGATCGTGGCATAGCACAAGTGCCCTGTGAGGCCTGCTTCAACCATGGCGTCTATCGTCTCCAGATCTCGCGCCTCTCCAATGCCAATGATGCTCGGCGCGCGCCGCATCGCATTCTTCAGGCCAAGCGCAAATGTCTCAATATCTCGACCGATTTGCGACTGGGCTGGCTGCGGCCCTAACCAGTGGCTGCCGCCAAGGACGAACTCGATCGGGTCTTCATATGTGATGACTTTTCGATCCGGCATCTCACGGCCGGCAAAGCCATAAACTCCAGCTTGCAGTGTTGTCTTGCCTGACCCCGTAGGCCCACACACCAACACCAGGCCCATGCCCGGATAGAGACTCTCGAACAGATCCGGCTCGATGTCCATCTTCAGGATATCGGGCAGTTCTGTCGGGATGATGCGCATGGTGATGGCGTAGGCCTCGTCGACCTTGGCCACCCTACCTTGGATGAAATTGCACCGGAACCTCAGTGCCTTTCCGCGCTCTACTCCGAAGGCTTCGCCTGATATCTCCAGCGCGCGATCCGCGCCACGCCCCGCCCGTATATTCGCTTCGACCTCGGAGTTCCATAGTTCCGCGATGATTTGAGACAGATGTCCTTGCTTAATCGTATGCGAAGTCACTCTGCATTGCCGGCCATGGATCTGGGCCCAGACATAGTCTCCGCCTTGGATGAGGACATCCGATGCTTCGTGGTCGGAGCAGAATTTGAGCATCTGCCGGAGCTCATGCCCCGAAACATCACCTCGAAAATTGAATAGTTCCATTCAATCAGTTCACGTATACAATTGCGCCGTCCGGAATTCCTATAGGCAAAGCTCTGCCAGCTGCAGCCGAAGTGCCAGAGACCAGTCTACCGTTGACGGCAACACCTACTGAGCTAACGATTCCGCCGTCTGGGTAAAGGCCGAGGTCTGCAATGCTAGGACGCGGCGTAGGCGGCAGGAAGTAAGAGAACGACTCTCCTGTCTGCACATAGGCCCTGAACTCTTGGGGCTTCGCCAACCAATCAGGCAGTTGCAGGGCGCCATCGGCGACCGTTCCGGTCGCCGATGGATTCGCACGCGCATATGCGACCACGGCCGCGCGATACGCAAGAAACTGGCCGCCGAGAACCTCAACTTGCGCGGAGCTTTGGGTCGTCTGAGTATGAGTGCCACTATTGATTGAGGAGGCCGAGACGATGATGATCACGCCGAACGCTAGAGGCCAGAAGAAGATCGACATATCAGCGCCAGATGCTCTTCCAAATGTCTGCGGATGATGCCGCGGCGCCGCCTCCATACGCAGGGCTTGCAGAGACCATGCCTCCAGTCATGTCACTCACTTGGCCTGTCACGGCCCCGACCGCCGAACTGATTTTTCCACGGACCGCATAGCAGACCTTGTTAATCTGCTGGTTTATCAAGTCTCCTAACGAAGGAAATGCACTCGTAGCGCTGATGCCGGAGATCCCTCCGACACACTGTTGAAGCATATCCGACCAGTCCATGTTCTTCTTGGCCTCCTCCACGGCCACGCCCATATCTCGTTCGTACCCCTGTTGTGCGCCTTGCGCAGCAGCGGACCCTGCGCGGCAGGCGGCAGCAGTGGCAACGCCACTTGCCGCCGCCAGCAGCAGGCCGGCTACCAGCACCAGCAACTGCCTCTTCATTGCCACCTCGACCGATTAGGCCGCTTGGCGCGCTGCTGTGCGGCGCGCTGCGGGGCGGGACACACCGGGCCGTTGTTCCGGCGCAGGCTCGTCGGCTTGGTCTGCCTTGGCAGACTTAGCCGTCTTCGGCCGCTCTACGCGCGGCGAGCTGAAGCCCAGCCTTGCGTGCATTTCCGGCGTGACGTGTTTGGTAATCCGGGCACTGAGGGTTTCCCCGTCAATATTGAACAGCACCGTGTCGAAGAACACTTGCTTGCTGTCCCGGCGCGAGTTCATGGCGTTTCCGTAGCCCACCTCACGCCAGCCCTGATCATCGCCCTTGCCCACTCTCTCGGACAGTTTGAGAAAGCCGGGCTTGATTTCCCCTGTGTCGGGATTGGGTTTGCGTCCGTTCATATGCGCGATCACGTCCCGCTTCCGTCCGTGTGCGACAACGTACCCTTGCAGGTAGTCGCCTTTGCCTTCGAAGAGAAGCACCGTCGTCTCGTAGTCATCGCTCCCCTCCCTGCGTTGAGCGCCGCGCAAGATCAGCTTCGGCTCAGCCTTCGCGTCGTGTTCCTGTTCATTCGCCATCATCGGCTCCTTAAAGGGCGCACACATAGAGAATTGCCTGTCGTGCGCCATAACAGGCAAACTGAAATCAACGGGCGAACCTGGTCGACCTCATCGAGCTCCCTGCAGCGTGCTTTTTCGGCGCCGCCGTTGTCTGGGTCGCTGCAGCGGCGACATCCATGCCGGCCGCCGCGCGCAGCTTGCGCTCCACGGTCGGATCACTGGGCGCAGGCCTCGGATTGCCCGCCGCATCGAACCACCAGGCTTTCCCCTTGTCTGGGGCAGGTCCAAGCTTTCGCAGCTGCTCTTCCTTTTCCCTTTCGGAACGCGCGCTCGAGCTGATGATTGCTGCCTGTGACTGCCACCAGGCATACGCATTCACACAGCGCGTAGCCTCCGATGTATGGCCTTTCGGACCCCTTGCTTCGCTGGCTGGCCCTCTGGACGAGCCGTATTCACTGCCTTCGATTCCATTCCGCGGCGCGCCGGATGTCCTCCCGGCAGTCGAGGGTTGCGCATTCTGCTTCGCGGCACGTTCGGCACCCCGCGCCTTGATCAGCTCATCCTTCAGCGCCTGCTGAGCGGCATTCTTGAGCCGAACGTCAATGTCGTGCCTCACGATGATTTCGAGGGCGCGGCGTTGAAACTCCGCATCGCCCGTGAGTTCGATCGCGCCGAACTTCTCCTTGGCCAGCAGCAGAGCCACAAGAATCGCCTCTTCATTGCGGTCGGCGCCTGGCTCCATTAGCAACTGGCTCCCGTGATCGACGAAGATGTTTGTCTTGTCCAGCTGATAGACGACCCGCCCATCTTGCTGTGCCTCATAGCTGCAGCGTTTGAGCAGCTCAGCGAAGATTTCGGTGCTCGTCTTCGCCTGCCCTTCGGAATCAGTCTGACGCTCAGGCGTCTGCCCAAGACCCTGCATAAAGGCCATTTGGCGCTGGGCGAGATGTGCAATCTCCTGGGATACGGTCCAGCTGGACACATCGTCCGGAACGGGCACCTCGTCAGCAAAGGCTAGCAATGGGGTCGAGCCGCGAGTGATGCGGCAGACTTTGCGACCCATAAAGGCCGAAGCGTCGCACTGGCGGACCAGCGCTTCGCTGACCAAAAAAGCGGCAATTTCCAGTTCATCGGGCGCATTGGATGCTTGGGCCCGCGGCCCCTCTCCACTTGCGAAGCCGTTCATACTCGATTGGGACTGTGTCCTCATGCAGGTTTCTCCATCGGGCTACAGGTGGCCACGCGACAAAGTGCGAAATAGGTGCCCCCTCGTCTATTTTGTATTATATGTATGATTCAGAATTCCCGCGAGATGCTGTTCTTCTCACGATGTGCAATAGCCACCCTATCTAGTTTGTATTTGCTATCATTTACGGATGAGCGATACCATGCACGACTCCCTTCAGCGACCCCTCTGCGGCCGTGATCTCGAGCGCTGGAGACTAGAACACGGTCTCAAAAAGACGGTCGCCGCGGATCTATTCGGACTGCCCTGGACGAAGTGGGACAAGCTGACTGACCCGGCCAACGCCGATGCTCCGTTGACCGATCCTGTCGTAGCGATGTTATTGACCGTGTATAGAGAGTACCCAGGGGCGGCCCCGCTCCAGGAGTCCCCCGAGATTAAAGATTTTTATGCCTTTCTTGGCTTTGAAAACACTACCCAAGATAGGGAGGCCTTTGCTACGCTAGTAGGTCGCTCCGTGCCATCTATCTACCGACTCTTACAGAACGATGGTAATCCGGGTCGTCCGCTGCTTCGGTGGATCGAAGCCATCAAGCGGCTCAACCTCCCCCCTAAGCAAAGCATCAAACTCATGACTGAAATCGCTACACGGGTCAGCTCACGCAACAGAGCCCGTGGGCCCGAGAAAGACAACACGGAAACATAGTTACTCATGACCGCTCAGGCGTCCGGGCAATCCAGCAGCGTAGAGCTCTCGACCATCTACTTTTTCAAGAACACCCTACCCGCTTCGATCCCGCTGCATCAATGCGGCCTGCCTCTTGCCGAGGCTATTCCCAATTCCATCTCGGCCTACTACGGCTATCAGGCGCGCCTGGAAGGCATTGTCGCTGCTCGCGAGTACGCCCAACAGAATGGATTAAAGTTCACAGCTGTGGACTTTTCCGTCTCCCTGGACGAAAGGCCGAATTTACGTCAGATGACCACTCAGGATCTGGCACACTTCGATTTCCTCAGCTTCCATAAACTGAGCAGGTCCATGATGGACGATGTCGTTGTTGTTTTGAAATCCGGTCTGCAGGCTCGTGGGATTTCGATCGAGTCTCTCGATTTCAAAAGGCCACAGCTCGTCTTGGCACGCCATCCTGCACTTATCGAAGATCTGCAGGCCCAGGCGGCCTGGCAGCATGTCAAGATGATCGCTCATCCCGCGCAGCTCGCCTTTAGCGACAGAATCTACAACGTCGCCACCGTGCCCTACCGGCACTGGGCTCGGATCACCGAAGCATTCTGTCGTATAGACCCGCTGCACATCAGTTTGGAACCGCCGGCGCCGGCGGCCAGGCCCGACGCACCCGGCGTCACCCGGAGCCTCGGCCACCGGCCTAATGCACCATCCAAGCCGTCAAGTCGTTAGATCTCGGCCAGTGCCCACGGCTATTCGAAGCGGATCTGCTTGAAATTCATGCCTTGACCCTTTTCCAACAGCCTAATAGCCCCGCTTCGTTGAGGCCGAAGGAAGCGCAGCTTGTCCTTCTCGATTTTGAGCTTGCGGGCCGCGTCGTCCCAATCCGCTGTGGCCAGGTTCAACAGAAGCAGTGTGCCGGCGCCTTTGATAAAGTCCTCGCTGAAGTGTGCAGGCGATTGCCCTGCCAGGAGGATGGCCAAGCCGAACTTTCGCATCTCGTTGACAATTTTGTTGACCGGATTATGTGGATCCTCGCTATTGAAGATTTTGCTTTCATCGAGCACGATGAGGCGCCGGAGCTGGCCGCCTGACTCTCCGCGCTGCATCATTTCCCTGATTATCGCCTGCAGCCGAAAATGCACGAACATGACGAGCTCCGCCGTCGACGAAGCCAAAGGCTTGATCACATAGCGCCGAATACGAGCATTTCCAAATGGTGGCGGATTGGCATTGAAAAGTCCCAGCGCGACTAAATTTTCCAGGCGGGTGATAGTGCTCTGCAGCACGTCCTTGTTCCCATATTTGATTGTCTCTTCGAGCTCACGCCCCGATTCCAGCGCGTCCAGGTAGGCCGCATGCGCCTGCAACGCCTTGTCCTTCGCCGCCGCGAGGCGCTTCTGGTCTTCATCAGATTGCTCAGCCCTCTGGCAAAGCGCAGCCGAGGATTTGAACGACCGCATTGCACGGCAATACGCATCAAAGGCCGAAAGCACCGCAGCCCCTCTTCCCGAATCCTCGACTCTCAAATAGAGCGCGCGAAGCTTGCGCTTCGCCATGCGGATAACATCTTCTAACGTTGGGTATGTGGCACGCAGCGTGCCCCAATCTTGGGCAAGCTGCAGTGCTCTGATCTCTTCCTGTGTAGCTTCCCTTCGCTTCCACGATTGGGGCTCGTCTTGCAGAATTCCGCGGGCCGCATAGGTGTCGGTCAGCAGGTTCCGCAGCACTCCTTCTTGATTCCCCCCCAGCACACGCCCCGTCTGCGTCATCGCATTTAGCACGTCGCTAATGCCACGCCGCACGCCGCCATAATGCGGGTCCGGGTTGAGGACCAAGGGGTTGTAGCCATAGCGCGTGGCCTCACTGAAGACTACCGACTGCGCGCCTGGAATCTCTATGTCGCCGTGATAATCAAAGAGATCAATTTCCACATGAGGCGGCATTCCTTGCACAAACTTACGTATCCAATGTGTCTTCCCGGCCCCGCTGGTGCCGGCCACCCCTACGTGGTGATTGATCACCCGGTCTTCGACCCAGAAGATAGGAACGCGCGTCTTCTCCTTGGTGTATTTCCAGTCATCAATGCCCAACAGAATCTCACCAGTTTCCACGCTCAATCCTCTTCCGGGTACTCATCTAGCTTGTTGTAGTCCACTGCCGCCATCAGCTCCGGCGATTCGGGTTCGACCGGGCGATGAAAGAACGGGCTCGTACCATTGCGCTGCGCTTCTCGCATTGCCTGCAGTGCGGCTTCATATAAAACAATCCCACGCTCAATGGCTGTGACAGCGAGATCCGTGCTTGCGCTGAGCCTACCTGCCACCTGGCTCACCGCTGCAAGGATCGGATCATCCAAATCCGGGTAACTCGGCCTCCTATCACTTGCCAACAGCCTAGCCACCGTCTCGGAAGCATGGCGCGCATTGTTCGCGGAGGGCTTGGCGCCAGCGGCCGCGAGCCGCGTAAACTTCGGTCGCTCAATCTGAAGCAGTCGATTGATTCTGGGCGCAAGCACTTCCGACTGCTTGAACTCATTGGGAATATAGTAGGATGCTGCAGGCACCACGCTGTCTTTAAAGATGACCAAACCTTCACCCTGCTGGAGTTTCTTCAGCTCCTTCAGCGTGACGCGATCCTTCTCCTGGATATTGGCGGCTCCCTGCGCCTCATATGAAGAGAGCAGCATACCGCTCGACTCGTTGTACCCGGCCAACACGCTGTAGTACCCTTGGCCCCCTGATTTTCGTATTAGCTCAAAAGTATCGTCAGCGTCCTCGAGGGCAAGACACCACTTCACCTTCGTATTGGCAATCAGAGACGCTGATTCGTCCTTCGCTTCTCCGCGCTTCAAGCCCTGCACATCTTGAACCGCAGCTACCATCATGCAGTTCAATTCGCGTGCCTGGGCAAACATAACGGCCATACCGACGGCGAACCAATAGGCCAGCTCGTCATTGATGAGGAGCTTGGGATATCTTCCGACCGAACCGCGCTTCTCCAGAACCTCGGCCTTCTTACCTTCCAGCTGATAGCCGAGGTTCATGCCCATGGAGAGCCGAATCGCCGACGCATATAGCTTGCCCACCGCGGCAGCCTCTTCCGGTGACTTCGACAAAGAAGGAATCAGTACCACCAGGATCCGGTTGTTCATCAGCGTATCGTTGACGTCGATTTCAGGATACTTGTCCTGAAAGATGTAGCCATACTGGTCCGTCAACAACGACAGAACCCGCGTGAACTGCCCTGTCAAGTAGCCGTGCTGGTTATAGACCTCTTCATTCCACTGCGTTGGGTCATGGGCCAAGGCGGGTACGAAACCCGGAAGTCCCGTCTCAAAATAGGCCTTGATCGGCAAGTATGCCAACTCGGGAAGCAGCCCCTGCTGCCCCTCTAAATAGAACTTGACCAGGTTCGGCAAGGCAAGGGCGTCGCGGATAACCTGGACCGATATCTCCAGCTCGCCCTGTGCTCGCTTGAACGCCAGGATGCGCAGCACCGCGTCGATCATGTTGATGGCCTTGTCCCGCCACTCAGCACCGTTTCCCTCCGCCTTTACCAGCATCGAAACCAGCAACTGCAGCAAGAAGTCAAATGGGCTCGAGCCGAATGGATTGAAACTATTACTCTGCCAAAGCATGACAATGTTCTTGACGATCAACTCTTTCTGCAGGCGCTCAACCTCAAATGGATCGATGCCTCCGGTAAGAAAGTTCAACAGCTGGAAGTTGTCCTCCTGGCCGTGCCGGCGAGCAAGGCCCCATATAGAAAAAGGAAGCGCCAGGCTGGCCTTGCCATCCCCGTAAAGCACGGCCGAGCACCACGTCATCGCGTTGTCGACCATTCCGAGCAAGGTTTCTGTCTTGCCTGAGCCAGTTGTGCCCGCAACAAATGCATGCGTGCGGCAGTCGGAATTGGTCAACCAAAGTTCCCGCCCGACTTCGCTAAGGTCCGGCGTGCGTAGATACCCCAGATAGAGCATGCCTGCGGCGGGAAGGACCTTGCGCATGATCTTGGACCTGCGCATCAAGCCCCAGAAGGCTCTCTCCACAATCCGCTCTTCCACGAAATCCGTATGGTCCAACCCGCCTATGTCTTTGGGCATTCGCAACGGCATGCGGAACTTCTGACCATCGAAGCTCATTCGCAGTGTCCATACCAGAACAACCCACCCTGGCCAAAATGCTGGCCAGTACAGCTCTAGGCCCAGCAGCACGAGCATCGCATTGCGGAAATTCTGCGGCCTATAGAGCGTGGAAAACAGCCGCTGACCCAGCGTGCGGGTATCCCGCCGCAACTTTTGAATCTCAAGTTCCTGGCCAGAAGAATCCACCATGATTTATCTCATTTTCACGCGAGAGCCGACGACGCAAGCTTCAACGCCCGCAGCTGCGCCGGCGCCAATGCCGTGACCGGCACAGTGCTGACCCCCGCATAGATCATCATGCCGTAGCAGTCCGCGAGTACGGAGACTTCGCGGGAAATTGAAATACCGTCGGTCCCGTTTGCCTGGGCGCGCCAATAGTTGATGGCCGTCTCGATCTGCTGGATCAGTACGTGAGGGCACGGAGTTCCAGTCACGATGCTCTCCACTTTGTATGTTCTGTAGCAAGGGGAATTCGGGTGACGCGCTCCAGGTGTGCAGACAAAGCCTTCGCGTACATGGGCGCATCCTTGATAAGGTTGAGGCACTCCCTCGCTTTGCCCGCTGCAACAACCTGGCATTCAGGGACTGCAAGGTCTAGGCCATGGCTGACATACCTGGCCAAGACCTGGCTCAGGGGCAACGCTGAAGCCAGCAGGCTTTGCCACTCAATGATCCCGTAGCATCGCAGAAAGGAGTCCGGATCGTGGTCATCAGGTAAGAAAGCAAATCGCGCCGACTTGCCATCGCCCATCGCAGCCAGGAAAACCTTCGCGGCGGCCAGCGAGGCCTTGCGGCCCGGCCCATCACCATCGAACACAAATACAATCTCATCTGTGAGTTGCAGGAGGCGCAGCACTTGAGAGTGGCTGATTGCCGTGCCCATTGACGCCACTAGGCACATATCGCCCGCCTGGTGCCCCTGGATCACATCGAAATAACCCTCCACCACCACAGCTCGCTTCTGTTTGCGGATCTCGCTCTTCGCCAGATGGAGGCCATACAGCTCACGCTCCTTGTGGAAGAGTTCTGTCTCGGGGCCATTCAGGTACTTTGGAATATGATCGGCCTTCGTCAGCGATCGACCGGCGAAGCTTACGAGATGCCCCCGCTCATTCCGAATAGGGAACATCACACGATTGCGAAAGCGGTCGTACACGCGGCCGTGCTCTCCCTGTACCGCCAAGCCAGCAGCGAGCAATACCTGATCGGGCCTGCGCAAGAGCTGCAACACGCCGCGCCCGACGGCCCCAAGCTCGAATTTTTGGATGATCTCCGGCTTCAGGCCGCGCTCCTCGCGCAGGAAAGCGCCGGCCATCGGGCTCTTGGCCATACCGCTCCAGTAGATCCGCTGCGCCTCGGCCAAAGCTTGGTACAACGGTGCCAGGTGCTTGCGCGACTCTCTGGCCTGCCCGACCTCCGCCCTTGGTAGCTCTATCCCTGCGTGCCTGGCCAATTGCTCGACGGCCTCAACGAACGCAGTGCCGAAGCGCTCACGCACCCACTGCACTGCATCGCCCGTCTTGCCGCATCCCCAACATTTATAGAATCCCTCGGCAGGGTCGATCTGAAATGACGGCTTCCTGTCTTCATGAAAGGGACACTTCCCGACGTACTTTCCGCCGGTGCGGCGTAGCTTGACCCGCTCGCCGACCAGGGCAACGAGATCGACCTTCACGCGAAGCTCCGCCAAGAATTCGTGCGAGTATCGCCGTCCCTGGCTCATTGTCCACGCCCTGACTGCATCCAGGCGTCTAGGGCTTCGGCAGTGTGGGGTATCCACTCGGGCACCTCTTGACCCAGCCCATTGAGAATGGTTGGCGTCCCTCGGAACTGCAGCGCACGAAAAACCTGATCGTTATCGCCAACTGCCTGACGGCAGGCCTCGCTTGCCTCACCCGCGGGCATCACGACACCTTGCAGCGCCTTTTCCCACCATGCGGTGCGCTCCGCCGGCGGCATGCACAGCACCTGTTCGCCGATACGCAAGGATGATTCTTCGCCCACTACCGAGACGGGAAAGAGATGTACCGTGTACTTCTCACCTAGCGTCTTCAGTTGTGAATCGAAGCGACGGCAATAAATGCAATTCGGATCGGAGAAAACGTAGAGGGTCTGCCGTCCACTCTGATCGCCATGAGCGGCATAGGGGACAGAGTACCTTCCTTTCGCGACCGCATCGCCTAGCAATTGGGCGAGCTTCGCAGGCTCAAGTACCGGCTCCCGTTGCGCCCGAGCAGGGGTAGCGGATTGTGGCGACGGCGTAGCAGGTCGCAGCTCCTGCTGCTTTGTAGCGTTTCCAACCGCCGGCGGCATACTGCCCGGTTCTTCAGCGGACGCCAGGTAAAGGTAGAGGCCTTCCAGCACGGCCAGCAGGATGATCGGAGAAACAATCCATGGCAACCACCGCTTCCAGCGCGCATTCTTTACCCGCCTCTCAGGGATCTGGGCGCTCAGCGCTTCCGATGCAACCCCCAGCGCATTTTCTGCCAGCGCTTCGGTCGGGAATCGCTCGACGATCACATCATCCCGGTCCGTGAAGCGCGCACGAAGCTCAGAGCCCTCACGATAGAGACGGCAATAGTTGCCGAGGCTCAAGACGCACATCGACTGCATAATCCCTGTTAACCCGAAACGCATTACCAACTTTTGGTCGCGGAGTTGGACAATGTCATGGGGCCTTAGCATTTGTCTGTTCCTTTGAAATGAGCTTGATCTTGACTAGGTGGCCATGCAGGCCGTCGATCGCATCGTCGACATAGGGCTCCGGAAGCTCATAGCCAACATCGGCAGCGAACTGCTCCCAGAGCGTTTGCGTATAGACACCAGCATTCTCGACAAATGGGGCTTGCCGTCCGGTGCAGTTAAGCGTGTACCAAAGCGTCCGGTCCATTCCCTTGAGCCAACGGAAATTCACGCTGGCGAAGTCGCCGGCACCAACAGACGCCAGCGAAGCACTGGTAACGACCTCGAGATTGCCCGAGTAGCACGCCCGCTTGTGCAGCGCCGACATGAATGTCCGTTCATACGAATGTTGACGGAGGAGGGCCTGTATTTCGGGATGATCCGCATACTTCTTGAAAGTCTTCTCTGCGAGTGTCAAGTCGGGGTAGCCAGGCCGACCTTCAAAGGTATGGTGATGGCAAGACTTATTGAGCGCATCGAGCAGATCCAGCGCCTTGTCCCGGTCGCGCGCTCGGGAACAGACCTGCTGCGCGAAAACGGCGAATAGGGCGCGGGCGGGACCGCTCAACTCATGTACAGACTCCATCCGTCTGCCGAGCTGTGCGATAAAGAGGCGCCTGCATTTATGCCGATCCAGCTCATGGTTGATCAGCACGCCGTGCTCAGCCACCCACTCTTCAGGGTGCTGAGACCAACGCTGCTCCGGTGGATCGGTGTTCAGCAGGTCTCCGTAGTAGAGCACCGGAATACCGGCCGGCTGATGTTGAGCCATCAGCCAGGGCAAGGTTTCGACAGTGATAACGCGCCGGGTCTTCATTGCTCGATGCCGATGCGCCGCGACCATGGCTCGAATCGTCATTAACACAGGCAAGGGTACGAAGAAATAACCAGCTGTGTTCAGCACAGCCACGAGTTGACCAAAGCTGAGCGCTTGCGGGTTCCTAGCGAGCTGTGCGACTTCCGTCCGCCATTGCCGAATTGCGCGTGGCATGAATTCCCAATCCAGCCAGCCAAGCTGGGTCCATGCCCACTTCAACCCGTAGTAACTGAGCTCGGCGTGGCGTAGATACCAGATCGCAACCCCAATCGCCGCCAGGCCTAGGCTCAAGCCCAGATAGATGGTGCCCATGTCGCGGAATGGGCCGCGCGGGGATGGCGTCGCCATGATCAAAACCTCAGCGAATTCTTGTACACACGCTGGATGTACTTGTATTTGAATTCCGGCGTGCGGGAATGGTAATGACCCACGCCATCCCAAAAACTGCCGCCGGCTTGGTTAATCTCATAGCGCAAGATGTAGGCCCCCGCTCTTACCGAAAAGCAGAAATCATTCGTCAGCATCTCTGCCGTCACGCCGAAATCCTTCGCCAGCCGGTTCAGCCAGACGGTGTTGATCTGCATTGGCCCGTAGTCAATGGTGCCGTTCTTGTTCCGGCTCTGCGTGCCGACGCCGCCGCCCTCGGTCAACCACAGCGCGATCAAGCCCCGGGGGGGCAACGAATAATCGTGAGCGGCCTGGTAAACGCAGGCCGGCAGGCTTTGCACGGTGGCAGGCATTGGCAGCATGGCTCGTCTTGATCCAATTTCGTATCGTGTATATGATACAAAATTAAATGGCAAATACAAACCGGTGGTTCGCCGCCAACACCTATCTGGCGGTCTGCTCAGACAATCGCTCAAGATGCGCACCACCGACTCGCGCACCTGGATTACAGATGCGCGAGTCATCTCGAGCTGCCTCTAAGCCTGGTTGGGCAGCATGATGCGTACCAGTTACAAGTGGCGGCGTGCCGACGCTGGCGGAGACGCAATCGTGCTCCCCCAGGATGCATTGACTGTGGCAGCAGTGTCGATTCCCACCGCCTTCTCCATACTCAACATCACGACGGCCGCTCACAAATCATGACCACCAGTGCACCTCGGGCAGGGCAACCCGAAATCTCCCAGATAAAAAGCACCCCTGCCTATCTCCTTCATACCAACGACGGTCGTCAGATCCCCTTTCTCATCGCCTTGCTCCTGTTCGACCAGCAGCGGCGACCCACACTGACGCCGGCTGTCGTCTGCGCAATCAACCGCACGATTGACCTCACTGGTCGAGAAGGCCTAGTCACGCGCACGGTCCTCGTTGGCGAATCCATAGAACAGGTCATTCAGACCACCGTGCTGCAGGCGCTGGCCATCCCCGGAGCCATCTTGCTGTACCGGTGCCAAAGCGCCGTCGTCGCGGAGAATCTGATGGGCCATCTACTAAGCGCGCACCACATCACGCTCTTGAAGGATTCCAAGGAGGCTCTATGAAAGCAGGGCTGGCACATACAGACCTGGTCGAGCTCGGCGCCCGATAGGCCCAGCGCCAGGGCTTTCCGGTAATCGTTACAGAGATCCGTGCGGTGGGAAGTCGCGAGCAACCGGACATCCTCGCTTTTAGGAGCCAGTGTTCTCTGCTCGTCGAGGCGAAAACAAGCCGGGACGACTTCCTTGCGGACAGGAGGAAGCCAGAACGCATTGAACCGGACCGTGGCCTGGGGGTGTACCGATTCTATCTCTGCCCGGAAGGACTGCTCGCTCCTGCCGACGTCCCACCAAAGTGGGGTCTGCTATGGGCCAAAGGCCAACGCATCACATCAGTCAAAGTGCCGCCTGGCAATATCTGGCCGAGCTATACAGCAGCAAGGCGCTACCCTGATACTTGGGGCGCCTTCGCGCATGTCGCCAACTCCGGCGCGGAACTGGCTGTAATGTATGCCATTGCCCGCCGAAGACGCCTTTCGCGCTCTGAAGCGCACTACGAAACGCAAATAGCTCAGTTGCGAAAAAAAGGCGGCCAACCTGGCGAGACAGGTTGATGCTTTGGTAGAAGAAAATCGTATGTTGAAGCTAAGCATGGCAACCTCCGACCTCCTACCCTCCCAAACCGCCATTCCGCGGCAAATCAAGCGCCCGCAAAGGTCGCTTGCACCGGTGCAAGCCGATCCCGGACCCCCCGCCCTTCCCCGGAAGGGAGCGAGTCGCCCTCTGTCGTCAGGAAGGTAGCCGGCAACCCAAGCCGACTTCCTTCCTGCCACTAGCTTAAAACCCCCCTGCCTCACGCAAGGGCGCGCTTCGCTGCCGTCCTCACCCGATCGGTGCTCGCCTGCGGCTGCGCTCCGCGTGCGGCCTCCGGGCGGCCCCTTGCCTTCGGCACGGCCCTTGAAAATGCAAATTCCCTAGGTGCAACTAAGCTTAGGGAAGGCTTCGCTGTCGTGGCGATTGCGATAGCAGCGTATTCAGCGCCCTGCCAATCATGCCGATTGGCTCACCGTTTGAGGCCGGATTTAGATCGTGTCCTCACCGGCCCGCAAGGAAGGCCAGCCGCCATATTTAATTCATTGACCATTCGCGGCCACCGAATTTTTTGGAAATGCGCGTTTTTAACTGCTTCGTGAGGAATAGCCAACAAAAAAGAGACGCCGAAATCGCGCGTTGCCATTCTCCCAGCGGCGCTTTTGGCAATTTTTGCGACCCGCTCGATCAGGCTAATTGCTGGCTTCTCTTCATTCGCATTCAGGTACTCCAAGATATGCGCCCGCACAACCGGAATAGCGAGTCTGGCTTGCATAATTCCCTGGCTATTCCGCTTATCTTCTAACTTGCGCAAATTCTCAACGCGACTCACCAGAATGTCGAGCGGGCTCATAATGCGTAGTGCCGCATCCCCAATCTGCAACGTTTGGGCATTATTTCTTATTGCAGCTGCATCAAGACCAACAATTCGATGTAGAACATCGACATTCACAAACTCGGTCTGGCTAACGGGGATATGAACCTGACCAACAAGTGCAGTTATTTCCCTTGGCGTAGGAAAAACTGATGTCCCGTGTGTTGTCGTGGCAATTTCCATGACGTTGCTGCGCACGCCAAGAAAATCTGCATCATCGCTGATTGAGGGGCCGACAAGATGCTCATACGCATCAATTCTATAAAATGCGACCCAAGTTGCCAGCGCTTGTCCCCCTACTAAAATAGCGTCCGGTCCAAGACCAGACGCTATTTTCTCAAGTAGGGTCGCCGTAATCGCGACCTCTTTCATTGATCCAATTGCGACTCGAAAAAGATGATGGGCAACCGGGCATTGGCCCGTCGAATCGTTTTAGGATCGAAAAAGAGAGCCGATTCTTGTGTGCGCTCACCCTTTGCGATGGCTTCGAAACAACGAGCCTGCCGTTTGCGCTTTTCGGCCCAAAAATCTTTGTCGCTAATCGACTCACTAATGTGCTGGCTCATGATATCACCCGCATTCACAGACAAAAGAGAGACGCAAAGAAAGCGGCCCCTGGCTAATATTGTAAGCCATCGCCCTTCGACAGGCTACCGCGCTTCCGCCAGCACCGACGCCTCAGCCTGTCGGCGCTTGCAGCGTAGCCCAGCCAATGTCCCCGTCACATCCTGGGCCAGAGCAGCCAAGATCGCCTCGCCTGAGAGGGACATGGAACATAAGAGCATACTTTTGCGTGCCAAGTGGCCCAGGTCATCCTGGGAGCAGCTCTCCAGCCAGGCTCTGACATGCTCGTTCAGGCCCAACCGTTCAGAGCCCTCCTTGGCCATCCGCTGCAGAACGGTCAGATACATCAGGTTCACTTCATGGATGGCATCCAGCAGATGCAAATCAGCTGGTCGCATCATGGCTGATGCCTCGACACGGTCGACCGTACTTCAGGCACTGGCTCAGGCACGGCCAAGGCCGTGCCACAAGCTCGACCCGCGGCAAGGTGTCCGCTGAGCTGACTGCGGCCCGGCCGATGATGCCAATATGCCCAGGAGGGCTCATCAGACTGGCCCGCCTCGGCTTGTTGCACCATCCGGCGCAGCCGCTCTTCGCCGGCGGCCGCAACGAGTTCAACGACGTCGTCGAAGCCACCAATTTTCGTCCCTTGGGCGATTACGCGATCTGGATACTCCACCGCCTCTCTCGGCGTCTGCCACCAGGTATAACACGACGCCCAACGTCGTAATAGTGCAGCTTCAATCTCTTGACGAAAATGCGTTTGCATCCTTCCTCTCGGCTAACCGAAAATGCTTGGCCGTCACGTTCGATATCTCGGCCCCGAGATCCCCGGTCTTTCTGAGAACTCTGGAATCAAGCATTGCCTGGATGCGTTTGCGATATGCTCGCAGCCGTAAGAGCCTATAGAACACGAACCATGCATAGCCCATGATAGCCCCTGCCGACACGAGACATGCAAGTAGGCTAATATCGAACGCACCGACGCTCATACTCAGGGGTTCATTCCCAGGACCGCGAACATGCGAGTTTTGAAGTCTCCAAACTCCTCCCTGGGAATCCCGATTTTGACTCTTCCCTCCTTAAGGGTGAGCTCCAATAGGCCTGTCTTGGCATCACTTTGCCAATTACACCCAAGAATATCTGTCAACTTGAAAACCTGAGCCTCGCGCTGCGGATAACTAAGGAACACTCCAGTGTCCGAGGACGTATCAAACCCTAGGAACGCCATCCTGTCCGCGGTCATCGTAGCCAAAACCGGCACAAAATTATTGACCGCCTTCAGATGTGCCAACTTCTTGTTTATCCCGCGGAGAAATATTCTTTCAAATAATCGCCTGCCACACACCACCGCGAGCAGATAAAACAAGATAACCACCAAGGCAGCGGCCATATACAAGCCTCCGCCCAGGGCCCCAACCAAGAGCGCGATAAGCACAACAGGAATCGCCAACACAATGGCTCCTGTTGTAACAGCGATGTAGAGCGAAACAATCAGCCAACGCATGGTGCACTCCGTCTCATATTTTGTATTTATCTATTATACAAAAAACACCCATTTAGTTCACTGTTTTATTCCTGGGCCACCCAGGTTTTTCGCGGGGCTGCTCTTGCTTCCACCATAGCGAGGATAGCGAGGCACGAGGTGCTGGGAGAGGACATTGATCGCCCGATGCGCCTCATCGTTCGTATCTCGCCCCATGGCCGAAGCAGCATGACCGCCGACCCAGTTGATTACTTGGTCAGGAACGATCAAGATAAGATTGAAGGCCCTATGGGTTAGATTTATACAAAGAGAGCAATAGAGAACCATATACCCAAGTATGCTCATTATTCCGGTCAGGGAATCAAATTGCGCGTTTGCCAGTCCAATTCCGAAGGTCTTGTTGAGAAGCGATCCGCCGGCAATTATGCAAACTCCAGCCAGGAAGAAGCCAATCACCATGAGAAATGGGCGGACCATCACATTAAGTAGGAAAATGTAGCCGTGCCCCGACCGGTGGCCCATACCGTCCCCTTCCCCGCTCATGTGGGTCATCGCCCACAAAGGAGCTGCGATGATGGCTTCGCCCACCACAACGAGCCAATTAATGACGCCGCCAAACCAAACAATAAACGGAACCATTGGCAGATAGACGGATAGGACTATACCTACACCAAATATTGCAATCACTAACGTTCTTAGGTAAGGCTCCAAGACATCTAAGCCAGCATCAATTCCCTTACCCAATCCTGTCGCCCAATCCACTGCCTTTCCCGCAAGGGACTTCGTCGCAACAGAAACCGTTACGCGGATCGCCACTATTGCTGTCAACGCAGAAGAGGACAGCCCCAACAGGTAGTCGCCAGTATTCTTCATCCCAATAAGCGGGTTGACCTGACCATTTTCCTGCTGATAGAGCTGGGTAAACCACAGTATGACTCGTTGTCCAGGAGCCGAGAATATGCTACCAATGATTTTTTCCGATTCCGCCGCACTGGCGCCTTGCATCGTATTGGAAGAGGTCTCCGATGTCTCGCTACTCACCGCGTTCTGGAGCTGTTGCGCCTGATAGGCGACCATGACCTTTTTATATATGTCGTCAATACCTCTGTCGCCTATCAGCGATTCAGCAAATACTTGTGCCTTGGCCGCCATCGCATCGTTTAGTTTTGTATTCGCTTGTGCAAAGGTCTGATACCAGCTTCCCAAGGCCCACCATCCTTGCTTTTGGAGCGACGCAGATATATCTGAAGATAGCCCCGCTATTTGGCTATTTTTTGTATTCGCCTTGACCGTCACCGTTTCTTCATAACGTTGTGCGGCGGACTGGATGGCCACTTCAGCGTCGGGCAATTGAATGCCACCGTTACTCGCCTTTGCAATCACCTTTTCGGCGAAATCCCTTGCGCTCGGATATATGACGCTTTGCATTGCTCGGAGCGCATCGAGATGAGCCTTCTTTATGTCGGACACATCAATATCGGAGCTGAACCAACTCGACGTACTTTTGACCGGCGCGGAATTATCCAGAGCACTGGTAACATCGGCGCCACCGCACACATACGTACTGCTGCGAAAGACCACTCCTGTCGCCGTGTCTCTCGGTTGTACGTAGTTGCTGGCCAGGACCCACCCGCCCTCGGCTTGTGCGTGATCCAGGCCGGCATTGACGGCATACATACAGAGATTGGCTTGGTACAGACTGCGGGCCAATTCCACAGTGCTTGGCATCACCGGTTGTACAACCATAGTTTGGCCATTGCTGAGGGCATCTGTTGCCGCCTGCGTTGCCAAATTTGCTGTCCCAACCCCCATGACCGAGGCCCCCCACAGCATCAACAGCTGAGAGATGGACCAGCCGTTAGCGGTTGGGGCCAAGGACGAAATCGCAATGAGCATTCTGATCGGAGCGTGAACCAGTCCTCGGCCTTGTTCAAACACTGTCCCATCGTGTGCCGCGGCCGTGACTTTCTTGAAAGCCATATACCCGCCGATTACTAATGCTATAGCCAGGAGCGACGAATTTCCGATTTGAAATATCCTGGCCAGTATCGTATCTCCGCCGCCGCCAGCCCCACTGGCTAATGGATTGTTGACTACTTGGCCGAAGATAGAAATCAATGCTTGTCTGGAAAGATCCGTTGTAGACTTCGCCGCGGCGCTAATCTCGCCCAGCGACATGCCCTGGGCCCATGCCGTGCCCAATAAGAGCACGGTCGCGCCAAGCGGTACGGCGAGCAACAGCTGAAGCATTCCACGGGAGAGCCGAATCTCCGGGCTCAGAGCTTGCAACGCCCAACCCCGCTCCTCCCGCTTGAAATCTTGAAAGCCACCGCGCTCGGTCCGTGACAGCCGCCGAGTCCGGAGCTGCCAGAGGCGGAACTGAACCGATAGGGCGAATAGATATGAGGCAATGCCGCTTGCCCCAGCACTCAATGCCGCGAGAGACATTCCTGGGACGTTTCCCGTACTAGCCGAGACCAAGAACCCCGCGCCGGCCAGTACTAGCAACAGGCCACCGAACGCCAACGCCAAGCGTTTTCGCATCAGAAAGTGCCGCAGCAACACATCCAGTGGCCACGCCGCCGTACTCCCCAACACGTCCGAGAAGTTGCGATCCGCGGTCTCGCCCACTTGGCAGCGCAGTGATGCACGGGCTCCACGCATCAGGTCTTTAAGCTGGCTGGTCGCCTGTGCCGAAATACGCACCTGGTCGCCGAGCAGCTTCGCTGACTTCATTAGCGGCCGCCACGGTAACAGCACGTCCAGAAACAACACTGCCAGCCATCTCTTCGCGTTCATGCCGATCTCCGCCTCTGTTTACTGCCGGGCCGCATTGGCGCTGACGTCAATACCGGTCTGCTGCAGTAGCGGCGCGTACTCTTGCCGCGCCATACTCGCCAGTGATTGGCCGTTGATGATGTTGCCCCGCTCCAGGGCGTCCTTGACCCCCCTCAGAAGCCAACTATTGAGCGACTGCACCCTGATCAACTCGCGCATCAGGTTGTCGCCGCTCATCGCCTGCAAATCTGCCTGATATGCCGTATTCGCGTAGCGCCTCCCTGCCTCAAAGGCTTCGAATTCGCGCTGCGACATCAGCCCCGCGCGCTTTGCCTCCGCGGAGGCTGTTGCGTCGAAGTACGATTTCGCCGACGGTGAGGTCAACGCTTCCTGGAGCAACTCGCGCGTGCCTGGGCTCGGTTGACTGTCGGCCAGCCGCTGGAGCTGAGGGTCGCCGGCGGCCGAGAGGATGCTGTTAAGCATATTCATCAGCCCGATGTGTCTCATGCCCGCCGGGGTATCTGCCTCGCCTTTGCTGACCGCTTTTGCCACTGGCCTCCGGATAGAATTTTTCTCATACAACCGAGCGACGTCAGTCTGTTCTGCCGTGAAGGTCATGACCGGCTCTGCACCCTCCGGCCCGGCACCATAGAGAACAGAGTCGATGCGCTTATCGGCACCCGGCATTTGGACAGAGACCGAGGGGCAAGCCGTACTGCCGCCATAGGCGGCGAAGTCGTCCTTGTCGCAATACAATGCGTGCAGCTTAGCCGCGCGCGTTGCGTCGACTTCGGGTGAGGCCGCCGGCGAGCTGACGGCCTGGCCAATCTGCGCGTTCCTAAAGCCGGCGCCACCCCCAGGGCGCAGTGCGCCCTTCATAATCGCCGCCTTCGCCGCGATTTGACTTGCTCCGCCAGACGCACTTTCGCTGCACACGCTGGCCAGCACCGCATAGCTTTGTTGTGCGTCTACAGAACGGCGCGCCTGCTGCTGCGCTGCCTCGTACTGTTGTTGGGATTGCGCTGCTTGCTGGATCGTGCTGGCAATTTTGCTCCCGTTCTGGTTAATAGCTGTTCCAATGTTGTACAGCAGGCCGGAGACCGTGTTGTTCATCGTCCCGATAGCTTGCAGGATTTGCATCAGCACCACATTATTCTTCGCGTCGAACACCGGGTACGCTGCCATCGCTTGGGAACTCGCCAGGATTCCGATCAGCACTGCGGATGCGGTGGCTGTTTTAATATCCATCCGTGATCTCATGCCGCTAGCTCCCTAGTCTGCTGTCGGTAGTATTCATCTAGCAGTTCATTCGCTAACTGTTCAACGATCGAGACCTGCTGCCCGTCTCCGGCTGACGTCTGCTTTCGATATTCCACGGCAGCTGCGGCTGAACCAGACGGAAAGCGCTCCGCCAGCAGCCGCCGAGCTTCATAGGGTCCGATCGCCTCATACAACCTAGCGCGCAGAGCCATGTCCGCCGGTGTGGTCGAAAACGCCCACATCTCAGTCGGGCCTACGGTATTTGTCAGAATCTGAACGATCTTTCCGACCTTTGTCTTGAATATGGCAAGGTAATTGCCACCAGCGGGCAATGGACCGCGAGCTTCTTGGCGAAGTCGCTTGATGGCCTCACCGTCGACGTCAAAACGCTCTTTGAGCACCCTCTCGTCGCCGGCCTGGCCACCGCGCATTACGTACACCGACGTTGCAGCATCCAGTAGAGTTGGAGGGAAGTCGGAGAGATACTGCGAGATCAGGGAGATTCGGATGTTCCACTTTCGCCCTTCCCTCCCAAGCTTGACCACCGTGTCGACTAGCCCGTCCTGCCCTTGGCCATCGCTTCCGGTATTGTGGAACTCGTCCATCACCAATGCCTTCAGTTCATCGGCGACGTCCGCGATCCGCGCCATGTGATATTGCTCGTAAATGGACGGGATCACCGGAAGAAGCGTCTCCTTGTCAAGAAAGTAGTTCTTCGTAGCAATGTTCATGGCGAACATATACATAAGGGTTGTTCGCGCGTATCCTTCAGCCGTTTTCCCTCCCATAACATTATTGAGATTGAGCGCAACAACTCGCGTCGCACTTGACAACTCGAAGCGGGTGCGGCCTGAGAAAACGGCATAGTTCGATATCGCATCGGTCAGGCAGCGATACACGTACTTCAGCAATGACTCTCCGGAACCGACGCGAGCATCGTCGTACCGCTGCACTGCCTCCGCGTTCAGATAGCTCACAATATCCGACAGCACCGGCACAGCCTGCCGATGCGCGAGTGCAGATTCACGCACGCGGCCCGCCGCAAATAGCATGTCTGCTACTTCGTACCAGGTCGCTGCTTCCCACCAAGTCGCGTCATGACGGACCTTAAGACCCGTGTCCAATAGCGCCTGATCAACAAGGGGCTCAATGGATTCTTCGTAGAGATTCGCACCAGTCCCAGCGCGATCAGCGTATGCAAGATTGATGAGTTCTCCGCAGACCCCTGCCACACCACCAGGGATCGTCGCCGTCGAAGTATCTACACACATCTGTGCAAGAAAGTTCGCAAGGAAGTTGCGCTCCACTACCGTTGGATACCTGGCTCCGAGCTGGAGGTCAAACGGATTGGCCGCAAAACGTTTGTCGTTCTGCAGCATTATGTAGACCGCCTCCTCCTTGCGATTGTCCGGCAATGCATCACGGATGAGATCCACCAGGCCCTTTGATGATGGTCCAACATCAACGACGGCGATCAACGGCAGCCTGACGTTGCCAGGGCTCAAGACCATAGACATATTCTGCGTATTCCCCAGAACAGACTTCCCCGAGCCTGGCGGTGCAGCCGTCAACTCGATGCTGGTGTCCTGCAGTCGACTGGCCAACTGGACAGGGAAAATCTTGCCGTCTTGCGTGCGCTGGATCATCGAGCCCCCCCCCGCCCATGGAGTGGCCGGCCGCTGCAGTGGCATCATGTACAAAGCATCCGATAGCGGAGGGACCAAGCGATTCGCCACGCTCTTGACGGAAAAGCCGGCGATTGTCGATGCCCATGCCGCCAGCGGATCACCGCGCATCCCGGTCACTTGGCAGACACCCCAGGCTTGGATCGATTTGTCCAGACTGGCCAGCCGGCGGCGCAGCTCGTCCTCCGACTTCGCCCACGTCGAGAACGTGACGCGCATTATGCATGTTGGCTCCTGCCGGCTCCTTTCTTCCAATGCCGCGAACGAGTCCCGGATTCCACGGTTCGCGGGCAGCATGCCGACGAAGCTCGTCAGCATCCGACGGCCGCGCATTCCGTCTAGGCCCCCCGGAGCGAGATCCATGCGCATGCGCCACGGCAGTTTCTGCTCTATCGAATCAAATAGCCGAGCAAACGGCTGTAGCTCCTGTGGCCCCAACTCCATGAATAGGTTGCCGTGCCACAGCTCATCCGTGAACACCATCTCGCTTCGATTGCTTTCGACGTCGTTTGCGCAAATTTGGTAGCAGATCGGCGGCGCAAACAAGTCCGAGTAATCATGCTCGTCTGCGCGGCCATGCGGGATAACTTTGTCACCGGGAAGCACCGGCCGAAATTTCTGAGAGGTGCGCTCGCGGTTGACCATGATCCGTATACGTTTGATCGCTTCATGCCCACTCAAGCGCTTGAGCATCACGCCGGCCCGTCCCCCCGGCCCACTCTTGCTGAAGTCGGCCTCAATGTGCTTCAAGAACGTATCATGCCGAAACTTGAGGGCCATCAACACTGAAGCAGGGTTCTGTGCATGCTCCATCGCGGGCACTTTATGCGCGATCCTTTGCTCAGAATTGACACGAAGCTCGCGCTTGAGCTCTTCATTTTCCATAACCGTCGGATGCGTATACACGACCAGAAGGTTTTGTTCATAAGCAACGTAGGGCGCATTCCTTCGCATGCGGTCGACAATCACGTCCTCGACCTGGAGCCCCATCCGCCGCGCGCTGTTGAGTTGTGGCTCAGCCAGCCGCATCAACTCATCGAATGCACGTTCAGGATCGCGCTCAAAACCAATGCTGAAACTGTGGCCCGGCCTGCTCATGTACCCGCTTAGCTTCACGCGCAGCATGTCGACCATTTCCTCAAATTCGCTGTCGGATAGAATCTCAAAGCAACCCTGAAGGTCGATCACCGTAAGTAGAGAACCCTCTCGCGTCGTAAGCGTATAAGGGTCCTTTAGCTCTGGGTTCTCGCGGACGTCCTCTTCCGTTACGCCAATTGCCGTCTGCAGATCGCAATACGTAGCTAGTTCTTTGCTGACCAGATATTTACCGACATAGGCAAGGAAGTCCTCCGTCGCCTTCGCAATTTTGATGAGCATGTTTGACATAGCGCCTCGCCCTCAGATCGTGGCGTTAACCAGTTCTTTCGCGCGGCCTTCCCACTCATCGCGCGGGATTGCCCGGTAGGTCTCCACAGCCCACCGCGGAAGCAGCTCGGCAACCTGTGTTGGGTTTAGGAGCAAGGCGACATCTCGAAGAGGCCCATATTGCCGTGCCAACGGATCGCTGTTGCTCGACGTAAAGGCCTCGCCGAAGTGGCTGGGTTGATCGGTTCCCCACGCCTCCTTCACATATCGATTGTGCGACGCAAGCCAGTTCAAAAGTCCTCTTGCCTCTTCGCGCTGTTCTTCCGATCCAGTATTCAGCGCGACGAAGACTGTGCGCTGTAGGTGGATCACGTCCTGGGGTTCCAGCCCAGGCAGAAAAATCATGAGGCCTTGGCCAGGCTCGAGCTCGCCGAGGTGATGCCAAGCGTGGCAAAGACGATCGACCGCGGCCAAATTCTCCGGGGCGACATCCGTATGGTTGTCATTTAAATTGTCTACGGCCTGGCCAAAACCCAAGAATCCGCAGTACACGCAGGGAGCCATTCGCCCGTCCAACGCATAGTCCCCGTTCTCACTTTCGGGCTCTGGATCCCATGAGCTGCTTTTCTGCCTGCCCCAGATCACCTTTTTCGTGGACAAATATTGCTGCCGGCTCCGCGACCGCTTGAAGTGGTCGCCAATCCCCTTCAGCTGATCGACACCATCGGTCGGCGTTCGCATCTTCTCTTCGTTCATGTCATGTTTCCGGGTCAGCGAAGCCAATTGGTGGCTTCGCTGCAACCTGCGTCGCGTTTACTGAACAGTCGGCATTCCCACCGTCTGGCCAGCGGTGTTGATCAAGAAGGAAATGGCGCCCATGCCGGCCCCAGCGAGAATGGGGACGGTAATCTGACCACCAGAAATCCGGCTGTTCTCCCCTTCTTTCCCTTTGCGGAACCAGTTGTAGACACCATAGCCACCGGAAAGAACCCCCACCCCTTGCAGAATCCGCTTTGCCGCTTCCTTGACCTGATCGGTTTGGCTTGCCGCCGTGTTGGCCATACCACCGATCCCCTGCGCGAGAGCCGTATCGACCAGGAGGAGCGATACGGCCACGCCAACTAACACGAGCCCATAGGCACGCACGGCAGACGAGCCAGCGACATGCGCCTGCATGCAAATCAGATGGCAATGCAACTGCTGCGCCATCGTCTCGACTTGTCCGAGCTTGCTACGAAAGAACTTGAACATTTTTGATCTCCTGATTAAGAAAGGACCTGCTAATACATCAACCCGATGGTTGCGCTAAAGGCGTCGATGAACTTCGGAACATTTACGAGCATCGCTCCGAAGATGAGGTGTGTCAGGGCGCGCCACATAACATCCTCACCTCCATTCCCGCCATGACCGTCTGCAGTTGCTCGCTTCAAAAGCAATACGCCTTTAAAGGCGAACCATCCTCCAGCGATACTTCCAAGCGTCAAGCATGCATTAACGATCTGTGCAAGAGGCCCCAACGAGCTCGCCGGGGCGTAAGAGATAGGCCCGTAACTCACATCTCCAAGGCCAACGGTGTTGGATGCCGCATTGAGCAGCGTAGATAAGTTAGTGACTACGCCCGCAATCAGTAGCAGGATGACTAACTGGCCCACCGGCATCGGCTGGCCCGTCGTTTGCGATGCCTTGTGCGCACGGATCATGACGGCGCCGCCGTAAAGAATGCCTACGAGAGCCGACAGCGCCCACAGAAGCTTCCAGGCCGGCCCCACTAGGCCGGCCGCAGCATTGACGACCGCTTGACCGAGGTCCATGTTCCCTCCTTAGCGCACGAAGCCTCGCGTCGTCTCGACCACGCGCCTGCGCTCATCGATTGACAACACTCGGGCGCCCTCTACCACATCGCCAACTCGCACGATGTACGTCTTGCCTAGCGGCGCATCGATCCAGGCCTGCCCCGGATAGACCGTATTGACCTTGAGGCCTGCCACTGAGCTGGCAGGCTTGCCAACTGCAGGCTTTGCTGCAGGCTTACGCATAGCGACAGCCGTTGCCGCCTTCGGTTGCTTGCTGGCCTCGGCTGCGTCAGTCAGCTGTTTCGTCTGTCCCATGACTAGCGCCAGCTTGTCACTAAGCTGCTGTTGCCCCAAGATCAACGCCTGCAGTTGGTCACGCTGCTGTGCCAGCTCTGACCTAATGGACTGGAGTTCTTCCCCGGACAACTCCTCACCGCGCTCGCGCAGCTTGACAGGCCGCGCCTCTGGGGCATCCGCCAGGTCAGCCGCGTGCGGTAGCTGCTGCTCGATAGAGAGGGGCGATACTGGTGACTGCAGTGCTACCTGCGTGGAAGATGTGCGGCCCGCTCCTAACAGCGGCCAAATCACCCAAACTGCCACCAGTATCACGCCTGCTGCCAAGAGATGTGCCGGCTTGACTTGGTCTTGCCATCTGCCCACCTTCGTGGCGGCCTTCTGATGAGCGGAGCCAGGTGTGCCGGCCGGCGGTACGGAGCCTGTCATTGACGTCTTTTGCTGGGTGACGGATTCGGTTGGCGCAAAGAGGTCGATATCGGAGGTCATCTTCAGTAAGCCCCAACGAACGGTTGCTGCGGTTGCAAGGGATAAACGCCCGGGGTCAGGGACATTCCGATTGCCGGCGTCTGTGGCATGATCTGGACGCGCTGGGGCGTGGGCGGGGAAGCGGGCACACTGATCGCCTCGAGTCCCTGCGTTAGCGGGCTGGGTGCTCCAGCCGCTACAGCATCCATAGCCACGTCATCAGTGGACAACACCGGTCCCAAGAAACGTATGCCGATGGTCGTCTTCGCAGGCACGGTCACTTGCTTCTGGGGAACATTGGCTGCATCATTGGCGAGGACTTGTCCAGCTTGAATACCCATCCCTGAGACAAAGCTACCGGCAACGGCAGCACCGTTGGGCGACTGAAAACTCTGAACGGCACCACCCTGGGGCGTAATCACCGTTTCAGAGTTGGCACGTGCGTATAGCTGACCTGTATTGCCGATCCCGGCAGCGATGGCCGGCAGAATGATGCGCTCGAAGTACCTGTTGTTGACCTCTCCGCTTAACGTCGTTCGGCCCGTTTCCAGATCAACTGGCTTCGCAGTGATCTTGTATGCCTTTCCCTTCCACTGCATTGCAGTGAAGGTCATGTCCACCGTGGAATTTAGGCGCTTGTACCCCATAGCAAAGAGCTCCGCGCCGGCATACGGCCCTGTCGGCACGAATGCCGAGACGACCGAGTTCTCGTCAGTGTCTAATCCTGTCACCAAAATTGCAGGCACAAGCGCATAGGGCTCGACGATGATCTGCGGCTTCGGGCGCGAATTCGTCGCGACTTGAGACGTTACGGCGGTACTCCGACTCAGTAAAGCCGTCATTACTTGATCGCCATCGTCGCTCGCCGTCGCCGAGCTATGGGGCACTGGGGCCCAAGCCGATAGGAGAGTCTTCACCTGCTCTTGCAGCATTTCCATTTGCCTTTCGCCCATCTGGTTGGTCGCTGCCTGTGCCTGGGGCACATACACGGGCGTCGGATTTGGAGATGGCGTCTCTACTTTTGGGACAGCTGCCACCTGTTCAGCTGCTACCGGCTTCTGCCTCGAGGATAGAACGGAGATATAGGTATCTCCAGACTGCGCCGCGTTCCTTGCCTCTTGCGCGTTGTAAGCGTCCAGCGTCTTCCTGTACCTGTTGCTTTCCTCTATTTTTGTTGCGCCTGTGTGGCCAACTGGACTCAGGCGACTCGGGCTTTTCGTCTCCTGATTTATCCAGGTGTAGCCTAAGTACGCCAGGAAGACGCCAACAACCGCCAGCCCGACAAACACTAAGAGGCCCTGACGCCCTACTTCTTTTTGCACGCTGTTAGACATTGCGGCCCTCAATCAATATCGAGCTGCAGACGCAAGGAGTGGCCCAGCTCCGAAAGCATCACGTATGGCGTGGGTGCTAGCTTGTATACACTCGTGCCATCCGCTGCAGAGATAGTCTGGTCAAAAGCGGTTTCCATCCCAAGCGTAGTGCGCAAATACAGCGCGCCGTCCAACTGCCAGGCCTGCGTTCGTCTGCCACTGTCGCCGACTATCTTCACTGCATTTGCCCTATCTGGGGGCACACCATCCAGGAAGGCCTGCATCGTGCTGTCGTAGAGCGCGATCTGGCCTTGGGCCACCATCGGTGCGCTGGCATTGGGTCCTCTTCCGGGCACTCTCACATCCAGGCGGTAATCAACGGTTCGAGTCGTCGCCTGGCTTCGCGCCTCCCCAGTTGCGAGCTTTATGACCACCGGCGTAACCAGACCTTGGAGGAACACAGTCAGATTGCCCTGCTCATAGAAGGTCTTGGCCGACACCACCACAACTGGACTGCCGCGTAGCCATTCAGCTGCGAAGAGATTCTGATTTGAGACTCGGGGCGTGACGGCGAGCGGCCATGGCGCACCCGTCGAGTCCAGAAAGACGAGCGTGGACATTTCGCCGGGCATCGAGCGCAGAATTGGTGCCGCTGCACCGGGGCTGAGGTCCACCGATACCGAACGTGACTCCGGGACTACCTGTACCGGCTGCACCGCCATGGCTCGCCGATTCTTGTCCACCGTACCATGTAGTGCCTCGATTTGTTCAGGCGTAAATGGCGAGACCATTTGCTTCGCCATATCAAAGGCGGCGTCACTTGGTGGCACTAGCGGGGCAAGGGGAACCCTCCCTGCCTGTAGTGCTGCGCCTGCTGTCGTGGCTTGCTCCGCCGAACCTGGCACACCACTTTGGGGCGCCGCGCCTTGCGTGCGGCCCGGGTCTGCCATAGAGACTTGTGCGGCGTCCACCACTGTTTTGGGCAACGAGGGAAATGACGGAGCTACCGCCGGCACCCATTCACTCTGTTGGGCAGGCTGCACCTGCGCGCAAGCGTCTGCTGAGAGGGCGCCGATGATGCACACGGCGAGTACTCCGATCCCGATTGTGAGCGTTTTCTTCATCAGTTCCGCTCCATCGGCGCCGTAACGATCTGCACAATGGCGATGCCCTCGGTGGAGTCGAGCGTAGAGGTACGCGAAACACGCACCGTGGCGCGGAACTTCTGCGTGGGCAATTCGGAGTTCTGGCCGACTAAACGCAGCTCCACTGGCACCTCCACTATCCAGGTGTAGACCCCCGCGTTCAAACCTTCCCATGTAACGACTCCGGTGAACGTGCTATTGGTCAGATTCATACGCTGCTTCCGGACCCGGTCCATGATTCCGGACTTCTCCAATGCTTCCAGATACGATGCAAAGCCAGCCTTGCTGAATCGGCCGCGCACCCTCTCCTGGTCTTGTTGATAGTTCAAAAAGTCCAGGGCAAGAGCCTGATTAAGCGTGGCGCTGACATACTGGATGACTTCGGGCGACGCTCTATAAGGCGCCGACAACGGCACCAGCGGGAGAATGCGGCCATTGTCCGCAGCGAAGTACTCCCGAACCGGGTTCAGCGCGAAGTACCAGCCCGCGGCATTGGTCACAGCGAGTACGAGCAATGCCGCCGACAGCAGGCAGTTCGACTTCAAGATGCCGCCCGTCCAACGACGCAACCGATTCTCGTGCCGAGCGGCAGCCACCGCCGGCGAGACAGCGTCAAAAGTCTGGGCGAGCTTGGCAATCGCCTCTCGCAGCTCCGGTGTCAATTCGGACATAAGGGCACCCTGCGTTATTTTGCATCATATAGACGATACAAATTTAACACAGGATGAAAGGCAAAAAAATCATTGGTTTGGGAGCCACTCAAGAGATGAGCATTGTTCTGCATCATCGGAATGATACAGAAAAGTAGGGCAGTTTTACTGTCGTATTTCGCGGACTTTCTGCTGCCGAAATCTCGTATATCGCCGACACTTTTGGGCCATGGGGGCTACCTCCACCGAGTTCGGCCAACCCCCACCCCGTTGCGCGCTGGCGACACCGGGCTCCTTGCGGCCCTGCCCCGGCCCGGAATACGCTCCAATTTCGTATATCACCGACGCCGCGGGTTGCTTGGCGCCACGGTCACGGTCGTATTTCGACGACATGCCGGACGCCCCGATGGGTCGCGTCACTCTCGTATATCGGCGACACCGTACTTTTCGCGTTCCCCTATGACAGGGGCGTGCGGATATCACTTGCCAAGCCCGGTCCTTTGACGTCTCCAATGGCTTATGAGGCTTTTGCCAGCGACTCGTATATCGGCGACAAAGGAGCACCAGCTATCTAGAACGAGCCAACTGAGGGTCCGGATGCGCTCGTCTATCGCCGACACCTGTGGATAACATGGTGATAACCCTGTGAATAGTCTCGTCTATCAAGGACATTTCCTTCGTCTTTCAACGACAAACGCTCGTCTATCGCCGACGCGAATTTCGTATTTCAGCGACAAGATGCTGGTAAAAGTCTCGTATAATCAATGGGTTAATAACCCCTAACACGCGCGCGCGTCTTTTAACTGTTTTAACTAATCTGAGTTAACCCACAGACAGCTGGATGCATTTTCAACAATGGTCCAGAATAGCCACGAACCACAAACCCCGGTTTGGCAGGTCTGGCGGCACCGTGCCTCGAGGCCAGGCCAACGAGCCTCGATGACCATACCTCTGGCCCAGACTATTTACACAAATATTTATTTAAGGGTAGACTCCAACCCATGAGCATGGAAATCGCCCTCCTACCTGACCCAGGCCCTGCCGACAAGCAAGGGGAGCTCTTTGTCGCCGCCTTGCCTGAAGCGTCGATCAAGGACGACTTGGCGACCATGGAGTTTCCGATATTCTCGCTGGCCAAGAACAAAGACACGAAGATCCGCGAGTACAAGCAGGCTGGGACCGGCAAGACTGTCCGCATCACGCCGTCAGTTGCCGGCGCCGCTACCGTATTCGACAAAGACTTCCTGCTGTTCATCGGCTCCCAGTTGCTGGAGGCCAAAAAGAACGGCTTGCCAATCTCGCGCACGATCAAGGTCGATACATATCGTTTCCTCCTCCATACGGGCAAATCCACCGGAGGCAACGCCTATACCAGCATCCTCGAGACGTTGCGCCGGCTCAAGGGCACGACGATCGAGACCAACATCACCACCGGCGGGATTGAGCAAACGGAAGGGTTCGGATTGCTTGAAACCTACACGGTCAATCGGTATACCAGTAACGGCAAAGGTGTTCTCGAAGCAACTGTGACGGTTTCCGACTGGCTATACAACGCCTGGCTGCACTACGAAGTCCTGACTTTGGATAAGCAGTATTATTCTCTTGGCCAGGCGCTGGAGCGCCGGCTCTATGAGCTGGCGCGCAAGCATGCTGCATCTAAGCCTTTTTGGCGCTGCGATATCGAAAAATTGCTGGCTAAAACGGGCAGCACCCAGGACACAAGGCGCTTTCGTAGCCAGGTGCGAAAGATCATCGAAAGCGATTCGATCCCGGACTACCATGTAGCCATCGACACAAGCCGCCGGCCTCAACATGTCGTGTTTTATACGCGCGATCGCGCGAAATTGCTCGAAACCTTGCGAGCTGAGTCGCTATTTGATTGGTTTTCTCAGCTGGAGCGCCACTCCGAGGCCACTCTCCCCTAACGAAAAGGCCGTCGTCTATCACTGACGGTCTTGCCCATAGCACCCTCCGCTTATCCAATTGGCCGCTAAAGAACAGCCTAAAGCTGCCGTTAGGATTCACGTTCTGCCCCGCTTGCGCCAAAAGGCCCCCGACGCTCGTGCTGTCTGTGGGGCCGCGTTGCATCAACTTGGCGCCTTCTAGTGCCTCGTCTTTCAACGACACATTTTTTGTATTGTAAGGACAATACAAAAAATGTTAGGGTTTGTTATGTTGCACCTGCTCATGAGGCTTCCATGTCGGTTCATCCAGTCAGCGCCACTTCCCAGCTGACCCAGCTGCGCGAAGAAATCGCCCGCATAGAAGGGGCGCAAGCAATGATGGCCAGTATCAACGCCGCGCTACAACGCGGCGACGTATATGCGCTGCAGCGTCAGAATTTGTCGCCCCAACATATTTCTGATCTGCTTCTGCGCCATCGCCGCGGCCTTCCCGCCTATCCTGATTACCTCTTCTGCCACAACGAGGAATATTTAGATGTCCTTCGCTCCCAACTGGCCGAGTTAACAGTGGAGCGCGACCCGACTCCAATGGCCGTAAACTACTGATTGTCAAGGGCCTCCTACACACATAAGGGGCGCGCTTGTAGCGGGTTTGGTGTATCATTGAACATAAATACATACATAAATATTTAAGTATGTTCAAAGGCCCTGAGATGATGAGTATGTCCGAACCCCAAGTGAAAGCGCCTCGAGCAACGGGCCCCGAGTCGAGGGCATATACCCCTTTCCCTCTGGCGCCCCACGTTACCAAGACAATACGGTTCCGTGAGGAATTCCTTGCCCTAGTGAAGCAGCATGCAAGCTTGATGGCTGAGGAAGAGCGGCGCGCCGTGTCGCAGTCAGAGATTATTGACATGGCCTTGACGCAATTCTTCGCCGCCACAAGCAGAGTAAATAGTAACCAGATCGATATGTTCGAGGACTCGACACAGCCCGCTTAATGGGCGGCGGGCTTGCACCGGTGCAAGTGTCTTTGCGGGACGTGCGGCGCGAGGAATGGCTGCCGATAGGGTGCTGCGTACTCCACCGAGGCAGAGCTTGGGTCGTACAGACAATGATTAGACGGGCCTTCGTTTGTGACAGACGCGGGCGCACTTACAGACTCTCGGTGGGTTCGCACGGGGCTCCGCGCGTGCCTCGCGTCACGCGAGGCTAGAGCCGTCACAGGGCCATTTACTACACCGCTTACGTCTTCCTCGAGACTGTGGTCGTCTATCCGCATGATTTCTCGCAAACACAAACGCCTCACGAGGCGTTTTTTTGTTGTTCGTGCTTGCACCGGTGCAAACCCTACCCGCACAAAATTCGCTTGCGATAATTTTAATAACAATTCATAATTTATGAAGCGTTAGCATTAATAACGTAATGCTCGAAGTGGTGCGGGCTTTCCCGTAATTCGACTTGCACCGGTGCAAGTTACTGCTCAAGGATGATGCCCATGGCAAAGAAAGAGCCTTCTGGCCAGCGAACGCCGGCCTCAAAAATTGTCGCGATCTACAACCAAAAGGGGGGCTGCGGCAAGACGATGACTGCAATGCAGCTCGCTGGCGGTCTAGCTCGCCGGGGCTTTAAATGTCTCGTAGTTGATCTCGACTCCCAGCATACCTGCGTCACATGGGCCGCTCAGGCAGACTCGGAGGAGCCCTTCCCCGCTACCGTCGTCTCTCTCGCCGGGATTGGGGCAAAGTTCCTTGACCAACTGCGCAAGCTCGCGCCCGACTATGACGTGATCCTCCTCGACTGCCCGCCGGCAATAGAGTCCCCCGTGCCTTGGGCCGCGCTCCAGATTGCAGATGTGGCGTTGATCCCGATCATCCCGGTCTTTGATAACTATTGGGCGTCGAAAGAAGCGAAGGAGTTGGGTCTGCGCGCTAAAACGCAGAATACAAGCCTTGAACTCTTCTGGCTGCCGTCTCGCATGCAGCGCGGAAAAATTTTTTCGGAATGCCTGAAAATTATCCATAATGATGATATTCCAGCGTTCAAAAATTATTTTTCGCAACGTAATTCCTATGTGGAGTGCCAGCCTTACGGAATCACTGTGCATGGGTTGAGTAATTCGACGGCTAAGCAAGAAGTGGAAGCTGTCACGGATGAACTGTTGGGTCATCTTGGCCTGGAGGAAACTGCTCAATGAGCCGTAAACGTGATCTAAGCGCCGCCGTTCATCGTGCGGCCTCTGCTCCCGTGGATACCGCCATCAAAGACCGCTTTGAACAGGCCGAAGCCACCCTGGCACAGCGCCCGACTGGCTATTCACCTCCTACCCCGGAGTCCTCAGCTCCATCCACTTTCACCGGTGCAAGTTCCCAGCCCGACCAGGCCGCCAGGGTCGCGCTACTGACGCAACGCTACGGTACGCCAGTCTTCGAGCAGTGGGCGCTGGACGGTATCGAAGACAATCCCTATGGCGCGCGTAGGATTTATCTGGACGAAGACGTCCGCAAGATTGCCAGCGCTCTTCTGGCTGACGGCCAACTCGTACCGGCACTCGCCACTCGACGGGAGGCTCGTCGTATTCTTATTGACGGCCAGACGCGAAAGCGCGGCCTGCGTCTGAATAAAGCGGCCCATATCGACGTCCTGGTGTTTCCGAACGTCTCGGATCAAGATCTCTACCTTCTGTCGTACAAGACGAACGACAATCGGAAGCGGCACAGCGCACTGGATGATGCAATGGCATGGCGCAAGGTGCTCGATGATGGAGTTTTCAAATCCGAGTCGCACCTCGCGGAAGAAACTGGTGAGGACCTGTCCAAGGTCAATAAGACACTGGCCGCGCTTACGCTGCCCGTCGAAGTGCTCGACATCATTCGGACCAATCCTGGTGCTGTTGGTATGTCGGTGTTGTACGAGCTCGTGCAACTGCACCAAGTCGCCCCGTTAGCCGTGCTCATCGAACAGACGGAAAAGGTTATGACCGGCGACGTGAGCCGCCGAGACCTGACCGAGCTGCGCTCGCGGTACGGCCAGCCGAAAAGCCGGAAGCCCAAGGAGGTCTCCAGACAGTACAAAATCCTCGCACCGGACGGCAACCAGACCGGTGTCATCAAGGAATGGGATAGCGGCCGCGTGACGCTCGATATCACGATGCTGGATGCCGAGGCCCGTTCGCGTCTGGTCGCAGACCTGCAGGCGCGGCTTGCACCGGTGCAAGCGAAGGCGCGTGAATAGCCATGGGAGTCGGGGTAGGGCAGGGTAGGGCAGGGGTATGGCGTGCCATAGCGAAAGTTCGCGGCGACTGCCTCGACCATTAACTTGCGCCGGAGCAAGTTGAAGACCAAGCCATGCCCTGGCACCAGGTTTTGAAGGGCGGTAAAGGCCGAACGTAGACATCAGGGGCGGAACTGCCATTACGAGCTCTGCCCCTGATGTGTTGCCAGATGAGCGACGAGGCACCCCTCCCCATTTACTTTCCAGACGGATGATATGACATCGTCACCAGAGCCTTCAAAGATCGAACGTTTCCGCCAGCTTCCACAGTCCTGGGCCCCCACCGGCGACATCGCGCCGCTGACTCCGATGCTGAAACAGGCTGCGCTTCGGTTCCTAGGCGGAACCGAGCGCGTCGTAGCCGTCGTCATGTACTTCCATATCGTCGTGCCGGAGAACGGCGGCCTGGGCATCTCCAACAGGTATCTGCAGGAGCTCAACTCAAGTCACCGGTTCGGCAACAACAATGTTCCTGTCCTGCCGCAAGCGCATGAACCATCTATGGTGCCCCCTTCGGACTGGATTCGCTTGGTGGACCTCTTTAGGTGAGCGCTCAGATCGCCCACAGACAGGTAGGATATTGCCGCAAAGCACATGGCTGGTAGCTTTTGACATATTGCGCCGTATGTCAAAGCTTAATTCTTGCAACGTCATAACAATGACGGTTAAGATGATTAAGGTCTTGAGGCGACCGGACGTAAATCGATGACTCTCGTACAGACTTCACTTTGGGGACACCAATGCGTGACGCGCTGACACTGTTTCAATATCTGCTGGCCGCAGCGGCGGCTTTTGGTGCCGCCGCCATTTTTTTTGCTGGCGGCCCGCCGGCGAGCGGCGACTACCTGGTCGCTGCGCCGGCGGGCTTGGCCATCTTGGCGCTGCCGCTGATGCTGCGGGCAAATGGCAAGGTCGCCTGGTGCCATGATTTGGGGTATCTGATGACGTTGTTCGCCTTGCTGGCCAGCTGGTGGGCTGCGGGACAGCTCACGCCGGTCGTCGGTTGACGTCGTCAGGACTGAGATGGCTCGGCCGAGCTTATTGCCCCTGCCCGACGACCAGGCCGCAGCTGTGCTGCGGGCTGTGGGGGAGATCGAAGCCAATTTGCCGAGTGCTGTATCCAACCGGAGATTTCTTGAGCTCTTTATTCCTGCTGTCCAGGCTACAACCGGCAGGATCTATGGAGTCAAGACGTACCTGCGCCTGCTCAGCCAATTCGCACCCGCCCGCAGGCCGTCGACCCAAACAGTGCAAAGTGTCCTCGATGCCCTTCGCTCCTCGGGCGTGACATCGTCCCCTGCGCCTACTGTTGTGCATCAGCCGAAGCCGAGTTCCCCGCGCATAGCCCCGGCCCAGCAGGAAGGCGAATGGCAGCGGTTGTCGGAGCTGATGGAGTATCAGCGGCAGGAGCTAGCAATGGCGCGATCGAAAGAACAGGCAGCACTGCAGCGGGCAAACATGGCCGATGAGGCTCGTGAGCGTGCACTTATAGAGGCAGCGGCCTCGCGCTCGGAGCTCGAGGCGGCACATCGTCTCTCACAAAGTCGTCAAGAAACCATAGACAAGCTCACCGCTGCTCTTGAATTGGCCAATCAGCGCGCCGCAGGTGACAACAGAATGGCCATGTTGCGCGTAGATGCAATAAGGCAGGAGGTGCGCGACGTTGAAGAAAAGCTGCGCGCTGCAAAGGCATCATTGGCACGTAAAGAGCAAGAGCTGCGCGATACCCAGACGATGCTAGACAATTTGCGCATAAAGAGCGCTCGGCTGCAGCAGATGCTTGATCAGCAACCATCGAAATCATAGGTCATCAGAGAGACCCGCTAATGATCTTGTGCCTTTTCTTGGGCGTGCTTCTCGGGCTGATAGCTAATGCCGTCGTGCGCCAAGTTCCTCGCTGGCTGCGCCACCAATATGCCGATGCCGACGCCATTGCCGTTTCCACCTCTGGCCTTCGGGATACACTCGTTGTCAGCCTGGTCTCGATTCTGGTTCTTGCCGCCTATTCCTTGCACGGGCAAACGGTCGAATTTGTAGCCCTTGCCGTTCTGCTAACCGTCCTTGTTGCGCTGGCCTACATTGACGATCAGACCCGTTTGCTGCCCGACGTCTTGACCATACCACTAATGTGGGCGGGTCTCGCCGTGAATTCATTTGATCTCTTTACTTCTCCAGCGGCGGCGATTCAGGGCGCTGCTGTAGGCTACTGTTCGCTATGGGGGCTGGCAAAAGTCCATCAGGCCGTCACCGGCCAGCTTGGCATGGAGTACGGTGATTACAAGCTCACTGCTGCCCTTGGCGCCTGGTTCGGCCTGGGCGCCCTATATCCGGTGCTTATCGTCGCCGTGGCGCTCGGCCTAGTCTCCGCTGCGTACCGAGGAGTGGTGCGTGGCCGGCTCCGCATGCCGTTTGCCTTCGGCCCATGCTTAGCCTGCGCCGGCGTTGCCTACGCGCTGCTACCGCCTCATTGGCGTTTCTGGTGATGGATATGATCCACGAACTCGCGCCAGTAACGCATAATCTCGGGCATGTCGTCGACGACTGGGCAGCCGCAGAGGTATGGCTCCAGGTTCTGGTCGCTCGCCGGCTTTCGCCGGCCACACTCGATACCTATCAGCGCGAGATCCGGCGTCTGCATTGGTATTGCAGGACGCAGGCGGCGCAGACGCCAGCCCGATGGAATTACCAGGACGTCCTGGCCTATGGAGAATTTCTGAAGCTGCGCGCTAGCGAACACGTTTGTCCGGCCGGGCTCCGACCTGATGACCCTCGCTGGACGCCGTTTCGCGGACCGCTGGCAGAGTCCTCCCTTTCCGACGCTCACAAGATCTTGCGCGGGCTATTCAACTTCTGGCACCAGGCGGGGTACATTCCGCGCAATCCATACAGTGGCTGGGGGCAGGCAAATCCTCTCCACAAGGCCAGGCCCAGCCACCGTGCCGTTCCTGGCCAGCTGCTGGATGTTGTGATGACGAAGATGGACCTTCGGCCCAAACGGACCGCCATTGATCATCTCATCTACTACCGAAACCGCTTCCTCATCTTGTTGCTGCTCGGCACAGGCTTGCGGGCCCACGAAGCGCTCGCCTGCAATATGACAGACGTGGGCCAACACACAGATCCCCTGCTGGGCGATGTGTACTGGGGCCTTCAATTGAGAGAGGAAAAGGGCGGCGGCAGCGGCAACCTAGCCTACCTCGACGAGCTCGTTATCGACGCCTTCCATATTTACCGAGAGGCTTTTGGCTTGCCTGCGGATCCTCCGCCAAACGAAGACAACGGACTGATCCTCTCGCCGCTTACCGATCGTAGTGCCGGGGGCAAGAGTGCCACCGGCCGGCGCCGTCGGACGCAATGGCGCACTGTGCGCACGCGACAGACAGCTTGGAACATCGTTAAGGCGGAGTTCACTGGCGCGGCGCTCGCCCTGCGTGACGAAGGGGAAACTGCTGCGGCCGCTCTTCTCGAGCGCGTGTCGACGCATTGGCTCCGCCATACCCGGGCGACAGAGCTGGTCCTGTCTGGCCACGATATGCGCGTGGTCGCCGAGATGATGCGGCACAAAGATATTCGCACGACGATGCGCTACACAAACTTGGAGTTTTTCGACCTCGCGCGCCAGCTGCGTGCGTCTCGACCAATACGGTAGGTGTTCACATGGCTCTACACGTGGGCTATGCATCGATGTCTATATTTTGTATCATATATATGATACGGAATATAAAAGATACACCATCATGACCCTTGAGTTTCCCGAGCAGTCCATCGCGCACGTCGAAGGCCTGCTGGCCGGATGGAACGACGCTTCAATTCGTTCCGCTACTCCCTTGCCTGATCACTATCGTGACCAACCCGAACAGGCAAACAACTGGAACAAAGCCTATCGAGCGGGGCGTGAAGCCTTTCTGACGGCATGGGAAAAGGGCGCTCTGAGCGGCGCTCGGTTCCAGATGTTCTCGCACGGGGATGCACGCCATTGGCGCGTGCCTATGGTCCGCTACCCCGAGCGTCCCGTCGCTTACCTGGTCGATGCCACCGGGCACGTGGTGCTAACCCTTGCTCCACTTGTCAAGAACTCGGCCTATGGCATTTTCTCCGGCGAAATGCGTGTTGCTGTAGTGACTGGAGATTTACTCTCGGCAATGCAAGCTGCCGCATGCTACGCGCATTAGCGTTCCGGCGCATCCAAGTTCGCATCGTCTCGGGAAGGAGTGACCCCATGAAAGCACGGCTCAAGCATCTCTGGCAGCACGTTCGCCGAACTCTCACCTGGCAAAACCTCAAGGAATCGCGTTATCGAATTGCAGCCTTCTGGCTGACGTATCTTCCGCTGTGGTGGTTCTTCAGCAATCCCTACCTCGCCGGCCCTGCTGCCCTGGCCCTGCTCCTCGGGGCGGATCGTCTGCATGCTCGCTACAAGCGCGCCTTGACCGCCCGCATCGAGGCCAAGGATGGCTTCTCTTGGGATGTCGAAGTCAACCAAGTGAAAGTCGGATCGATCCTGGACGCAGATTACGCCCTGATCCGGCACAGTGTCTTTTCGGACGTGCGTGTGTACGTCGCTCAAGTGTTGAATCTCTTGCGGGTGGCGCTCAATTCATTTGGCTACTGCTACCACGCCATTCCGATTGGCCTGTTCTGGGTTGGTTTTGCGCTGGCAGTCTTCTCGCCAGAAACCATCAGCAGCGTGTTGGCCGAGCTTCAAGGTGCTAGGGCGGAATCCATCAAGCACGCCGTTTCAATGGCTGGATCGCTGTTGGCACTCTTGGTGGCGTTCAACTGGCTGTTGGGGCTGTCTCGGTTCGGCTTCATCAATCGGTTCGATGAGGCCATTGGAACAGCCGTTCGCAAACACTGCGGTGTTGCCGCCGAAGGCTCTGTCGTGCTCTCTCGCTCGTTTGAGCGTAATGGTCTCATCATCATTCAGCCCGCCGACAAACGCTACGATTTGGATACGCTGGTTGCGGGGATCACACCCGAGAATCGCCATGAGCCGGTTTCTTTCGGTGCGGCCGTAGGCAAAGAGCTCTGAGCTCTGGTGATCGCGCGCCGTGCTGGGGCGGTCCTAAGCGTCAGGCGGTGTGTCACGGTCATGGACTGCTCCGTACAGAACGTGGGCTATAAGCATCAACGGACCTAGACCCGCGGGCAAGTCCCTACGCTGACGCTTCGGGCCGGCCTGTCGCGCTGCGCGTCGAGCCTGGCTGCGCCAGTCTCGCCCCATTCGGGCTTCCATGCTTCCCTCCCTCCGGTCGGCTCTTGCCTCCGCCCCTCCTCGGGGCTGCGCGCGCGCTCGCGGC
>NZ_JHEP02000018.1 GCF_000657795.2 Bordetella pseudohinzii | reverse complement strand
GTCCCCTTCGTCTAGAGGCCTAGGACATCACCCTTTCACGGTGAGTACAGGGGTTCGAATCCCCTAGGGGACGCCAAGATTTCTTGGCAAGACGCCGCAAGGTGTCGACCGCTGCGGAGCGGTAGTTCAGTTGGTTAGAATACCGGCCTGTCACGCCGGGGGTCGCGGGTTCGAGCCCCGTCCGCTCCGCCAAAATTCAAAAAAGCCGCATGGTCGCAAGATCTTGCGGCTTTTGCTTTTCCAGCCCGCGCGCCGCGCCGGAAAACGCGCGCCGAAAAAAATCGTTCATCGATCTGACACAGGCAAAAAAATAGTGCATAATTCGGGCCCGTTCGCCAAACGGCACGAACAACGGCAACCGCCTTCGGGTCTGCCGCGGATCGTCGGATTGGGGGTATAGCTCAGCTGGGAGAGCGCTTGCATGGCATGCAAGAGGTCAGCGGTTCGATCCCGCTTACCTCCACCAATCAGGTCCCCTTCGTCTAGAGGCCTAGGACATCACCCTTTCACGGTGAGTACAGGGGTTCGAATCCCCTAGGGGACGCCAAGATTTCTTGGCAAGACGCCGCAAGGTGTCGACCGCTGCGGAGCGGTAGTTCAGTTGGTTAGAATACCGGCCTGTCACGCCGGGGGTCGCGGGTTCGAGCCCCGTCCGCTCCGCCAAAATTCAAAAAGCCGCATGGTCGCAGGATCATGCGGCTTTTGCTTTTCGGGGCCTCTGCGCGGCGCTAGAACCGCAGGCTGTCTTTCAGGCGCGGCGGCGTCTGAAACAGCCGGGCCGTGATCATCAGGCCTTGCACCGCCGCGAACAGGCCGCGCGCGGCGGTTTCGGGGTCGCCCTGCACGCGCAGGCTGCCATCGGCCTGGCCTTCGCGCAGAACGTCGGCCAGCCAGGCTTCGTGGGCGCGGAAAAATCCTTGCAGCGCCAGCCTGACGGCTTCGGGCAGGGACATGACCTCGGCGGCCAGCATGCCGCCCAGGCAAAGCTGCTCGCTGCAGGCATGCGCCTCCAGGGTCTCGAAATACCGGTCCAGGCGCTGGCGCGCCGGCAAGGCGGGATCGATGTCGCGTATCGTGGCCAGGGCGCGGGCGCTATAGGCCTGCACCGCCTCGAGCAGCAAATCGTCCTTGCAGGGGAAGTAATAGTGGATGCTGGACGTCTTCACGCCCACATGCTCGGCCAGGTCACGATAACTGAAGCCATTGCAGCCCCGGGTGCGAATCAGGGTCTGCGCATGACTGAGCAACTGGTCGCGCGTCGAATTTGCGGTTGGCGTATCCATGACGCTAGTTTACCTACTCATAGATCGGGACGCAGCCGCCGCGCACCCGGATGATCCCGGGGCGCGGCGCCGGGCGGCGCATCAGCCGGCCACGGGCGGGTAGTCCAGCTCGCCGCTGTCGGTCAGGCCCTGGGCGCGGGCGGCGGCAAGCTCGGCCTTGACCTGGCCGCGGCTGGCCTGGCCGGCGTCGGCATAGGCGGTGACGGGATAGTCTTCTTCACCGGAGGCCAGCAGACCGGCCTGGCGCGCGGCCCGCAGGTCCGATTGCACCTGGGCGCGGGTCGCGGTGACAGGGTTGTCCTGGGCGGGCGGCCAATCCAGCTCGCCGGCTTGGGCGGCGCCAACGAAGACGGCGGAAAGCATCAGGGCGGAAACAAGGGTCTTCATGATCAAACTCCGTAAGGGGAACAACACGTTCTATCAGGAAAATCTATCTACTTATAGATAGATAACTGGGGAAATAAAAAGAGGCGAGGCCTCGTGCTGCGCTCCCAACTTGGGAGGAACTCCGGTCTTGTGCACCGTTGGACGAATACTACCTACTGATAGATAGATAACGCAAGCGAGGGCATTGTATGCGTTTGTAAAAACTTGACGGACACCAGGGCCGGCCGACCGCGGAAACGCCCACACATCCCTCGGCACGGATCGAATTTACACAAAGAAACAATTTTTCGAACCAAGACGGCTGCCCGAAGATGACAACCACTTAGTCCAGGCCCTTAGGCATTTCAGCCCCATCTGCCTCCTTCCTCGCTCTTCATGCGGCCAATTCTGGTGTTTTTGGGCGCATTGCCAGGGATCGCCGGGCTTTCTACGATCCGCCGTTCCGACTCACTGGAGATCCGCATGCAGACCATCCCCCTGCCCATCCGCCCGGCCGCCGGACGCTGGCGCACCGCCGATGTGCTGGCCCTGTACGAACTGCCTTTTCCCGAACTGATGCACCGGGCGCAGACCGTGCATCGCGAGCACTTCGATCCCGCGGACATCCAGCTCTCCAGCCTGCTGTCCATCAAGACCGGCGGTTGCCCCGAGGATTGCGGCTATTGCTCGCAGTCGGCGCGCCACGACACGGGCCTGGCCGCCGAAAAACTCATGCCCTTGGACGAAGTGCTGGCCGCCGCGCGCGCCGCCAAGGAGGCGGGCGCGCAACGCTTCTGCATGGGCGCGGCCTGGCGCAGCCCCAAGGATCACCAGCTCGAAGCCGTCGCCGACATGGTGCGCGAGGTCAAGGCCCTGGGCCTGCAGACCTGCGTCACCCTGGGCATGCTCAAGGACGGCCAGGCCGGACAGCTCAAGCAGGCCGGACTGGACTACTACAACCACAATCTGGACACCTCGCCCGAATACTACGGCCGCGTCATCACCACCCGCGGCTACCAGGACCGCCTGGACACCCTCGCGCAAGTGCGCGAAGCCGGCATCCACGTCTGCTGCGGCGGCATCATCGGCATGGGCGAGTCGCGCCGCGACCGCGCCAGCCTGATCGCGCAACTGGCCAGCCTGGAGCCCTACCCCGAGTCCGTGCCCATCAACCATCTGGTGCCCATCGCCGGCACGCCGCTGGCCGGGGCCGAGCCGCTGGAGGTGTTCGAGTTCGTGCGCACCATCGCCGTGGCGCGCATCACCATGCCGCGCGCGAAGGTGCGCCTGTCGGCGGGCCGCCAGGCCTTGAGCGAAGCCGAGCAAGCCCTGTGCTTCCTGGCGGGCGCCAACTCCATGTTCTACGGCGACGCCCTGCTCACCACGGGCAACCCGCAAGTCCAGGCCGACCGCGCGCTGATGGACAAGCTGGGCTTGAGGGCCGAAGCATGAACCCCGGGCTGCTGTTCTTGCCAGCCAGCGTGGTGTGCAGCGTGGCGCTGGCCGTGCTGCTCAAGCTGGCGCGCCGTCACGGCGTGGACGTGCGCCAGGCCATCCTGACCAACTACGCGGTGGCCTCGGCGCTATGCCTGGTCCTGTTGCGGCCCGACCTGGGCCAGTTGCCGCATGCGCCCTTGCTGCTGATCCTGGGCGGGCTGGGCGTGCTGCTGCCCACCATTTTCATGGCCCTGGCGCAGTCGGTGCGCCATGCCGGCATCGTCAAGACAGACGCGGCCCAGCGCCTGTCGCTCTTCATTGCGCTGGGCGCCGCCTTTGTGCTGTTCGGCGAGCCGGTCACGGCGCGCAAGCTGGGCGGTATCGCGCTGGCCTGCGCGGCGCTTTTCTGCCTGCTGCGCAAGCCGGCGCAAGCGGATGCCGGCGGCCGCGCCGCCTGGATCTGGCCGCTGGCCGTGTGGCTGGGTTATGGCCTGATCGACGTGCTGTTCAAGCTGCTGGCGCGGGCCGGCGCCGGCTTCGCGGCCGCGCTGCTGGGCGCCTTCGTGCTGGCCGGACTGCTGATGCTGGCCTGGCTGCTCTGGCGCCGCGCCGCCTGGCGCGTCCGCGACCTGGCCGCCGGCCTGCTGCTGGGCCTGGTCAACTTCGGCAATATCTACACCTATATCCGCGCCCACCAAAGCCTGCCCGACCAGCCCGCCCTGGTGTTCGCCGCGATGAATATGGGCGTGATCGCGCTGGGCGCCGCCGCCGGCGCCTTGCTGTTCCGGGAGAAACTCTCGGCCTTCAACGGCCTGGGCCTGGCGCTGGCCCTGGGGGCCATCGCCGTCATGCTGCCTTAGCGCCGCGCGCCGGTCAGCAGGCGGCGTTCGGCCGGCTCGGCGGGCGCCAGCGGCTCGGCCAATGGCGCCCGCAGCACCAGGTCGGTCTCGGCATGGGCCACGCAGGGCAGGATCCAGCCATCGGCCTGCTCATCACCGGCCACGCCCGGCCATTCGATGCGGTAGGCCACGCGGCCCGCTTCCATCTTGCACATACAGGCCCGGCAGCTGCCATTGCGGCATGAGCTGGGCAGGCGGATGCCGGCCGCCTTGGCCGCGCGCAGGACGGGCGTGTCGGCGCCGGCCCGAAAGCGCCAGCCCGAAGGCAGCAGCAGGACTTCGTAATCGGCGCTCACGCGGCCTGCCAATCCAGTTCCCAGGCCCCCGACATGGCGTTCTGCAGCCAGAGCATGCAGGTCAGGGTCTTGGCGTCGGTCACCTCGCCGCGCTGGCAGGCTTGCAGCAGCGCCGGCAGGGTCGCGCCGTGCACATCGAGAAACTCGTCGGCGTCCAGGCGGCGTTCGCCCGCCGACAGGCCGCGCGCGAAATAGATATGGATGATCTCGGTGGAATAGGCGATGGCCAGGTGCAGCGCGCCGGCCCGGGCCCACTGGGCCGCGGTATAGCCGGTTTCTTCGAGAAGTTCGCGCTTGGCGCAGGCCAGCGGATCCTCGCCGGGATCGAGCTTGCCGGCCGGAAACTCCGTCATGACGCGCTCGATGGGATAGCGGTACTGCCGCTCCAGCAGCACGCGGCCATCGTCGAGCAGCGGGATCACGACCACGGCGCCGGGATGCACCACGTATTCGCGCGAGACGACGTGCTCATTGGGCAGGCGCACCATGTCGCGGCGCACTTTGAGAAAGCGGCCGTCATAGACCAGCTCGCTGCTTTCCCGGGTTTCAAGCAGGTGTAGCTCTTGGGGATCGATGGACATGATTCTCGTGAAGAACGCGCGCCGCGGCGACGCGCCTGCCCACAATTTACCATCCGCGCCCGGGGCTCAATGCTTGAGCAGGAGGTTCACGCCCAGCAAGGCCAGCGCAATGAAAAACCCCCGCTTGAAGACGGTTTCGCTGATGCGCCGCCGCAGGCCCTGGCCGGCCCACATGCCCAGCAGGGCCGGCCCCAGCGCCAGCGCCGAAGCAGCCATTTCGCCAGCGCCCAGCGAGCCGCCGTAGGCCAGCCCGCCGGCCATGGCCAGGGTGGACACCATGAAGGAAATGCCCATGGCTTGCACCAGCGTGTTGCGGTCCAGGCCCAGCGCCTGCAGATAGGGCACCGAAGGCAGCACGAACACGCCCGTCACGGCGGTGATCAGGCCGGTGACCGTCCCGGTCAGGGCCCCCAGCCACCCTTCCTGGCGCGGCGGCACGCGCAGTTTGATGGGCGACAGGCCTACCGCCGCATAGCACAGCAGCGCGCCGCCCAGCAGGCTGGAAGCGCCGGCGTCGCTGACGCCGGCGAAAAGCCAGGCGCCCAGCGCGGTGCCCAGGCAGATGGTGGCCAGCAGCAGGGCCAGCCTGCGCAGCAGGACGCGGAAATGGCCGCCCGAGGCCATCTGCCAGATATTGGTGATGACGGCCGGCACCACCAGCAGCGCGGCAGCCTGCGGCGCAGGCATAGCCATGCTGAGCAGCCCGACGGCGACCGTGGGCATGCCCAGGCCGATGCAGCCCTTGACGAAGCCGGCCAGGAGAAAGACGCCGAGCACGGCGGTGGCAAGGGGCCAGCCCGCCTGGATGAAGAAGTCAGTGAACAGATGCATGATGGCGGCATCATGCGCCCGCGCCCAGGCTTTGAAAATGCGTAATACACTGACCCAGCCTATGCCCCTGACAGAGCCTGGATATGCATTTCGACCTGACGGACCTGCGCCTCTTCCTGAATATCTGCGAAAAAGGCAGCATCACGGCCGGCGCGGCGGCCAGCCATCTCGCCCTGCCCTCGGCCAGCGCCCGGCTGCGCGGCCTGGAGGCCTCGCTGGGCACGCCGCTGTTCAGCCGCGAGCGGCGCGGCGTGACCGCCACGCCCGCCGGCCTGGCCCTGGCGCACCATGCCCGGCTGCTGCTGCAGCAGGTCGCCCATCTGCAGGAAGACCTGGGCGAATACGCGCTGGGCTTCAAGGGCCGCGTGCGGCTCTTGTGCAATACCGCGGCCATCTCCGAATTCCTGCCCGACCCGCTGGCCGACTTCCTGAAGGCGCACCCCAATGTCGACGTCGATGTCCAGGAGCAGCCCAGCTACCGCATCGTGCCGGCCCTGGTGCAAGGCGCGGCCGATGTGGGCATCGTCTCCGACGCGGTGGATCTGAGCGGCATGGACGTGGTGCCTTTCCGCACCGACCGCCTGGAGTTGCTGACGCCGGCCGATCACCCGCTGGCGCGGCGCGGCACGCTGCGCTATGCCGAAACCCTGGACCATGACTATGTCGCGCTGGAGGCCGGCAGCGCGCTGTCGTCCCACCTGGACGACCAGGCCGCCCGGGCCGGCCGCCAGATGCGGGCGCGCGTGCGCATGCGCACCTTCGCGTCCATGGCCCGCATGGTCGAACGCGGCGTGGGCGTGGCCGTCATTCCGCAATCGGCCGCCCGCCGCCTGCGCCTGGGCGCCGGCCTGCGGCGCCTGGCGCTGGCCGACGACTGGGCCGATCGCCGGCTGGTGCTGTGCGTGCGCGGCCTGGCCGCCGCGCCCGGCTATGTGCAGGCCCTGGTGCAGGCCCTGCGCGCCTAGGTTTTGTTTCCGCGCAAAGGATCGAGCAAGGGCCGCAGGCCGTTGTGATCCAGCTCGTGCATGAGCGCCAGCAGCCGGCCGATCTCGCCCTTGGGAAAACCATTGCGGGCAAACCAGGTCAGGTAGTGGCCGGGCAGGTCCGCGATCAGCCGCCCCTGGTATTTGCCAAACGGCATTTCACGGCGGACCAGGAGGTTGAGCAGTTCGGGATCCATGGCGGAGCAGGTCGGAAGAAAACGCTACTGTAACGGCCGGCCGGCGCCGCGGCGCAAGGCTTGCGGGGGCTGGCCATAAATGCGGATGAAGGCGCGGCGCATGCGCTCGGTATCGCCGAAGCCCACGCGGCGCGCGATGGCGTCCAGCCCCGCCCCGCCCTCCTCGACCAGTTCGCGCGCGGCCTCGGCGCGCACACGCTCGACGGCCTTGGCCGGCGTCTGCCCGGTTTCCAGCTTGAATTGCCGGCTGAACTGGCGCGGGCTCAGGCAGGCCACCCCGGCCAGCCGCTCGATGTCCAGCACTTCGTCCAGGTGCTCGCCCACATGGGCCAGCACGTCCCGCATGCGCCCGCTGGCCGGCGCCAGGTCCTGCAGGGCCGAGAATTGCGACTGCCCGCCCGTGCGGCGGTGGTAGACCACCATCTCGCGCGCGGTGGCCCGCGCCACCGTCTCGCCATGATCGGCCTGCACCAGCGCCAGCGCCAGATCGATGCCCGCGGTGATGCCGGCCGAGGTCCATACCTGCCCGTCCCGGACATAGATGCGGTCGGCCTCGACGGCCAGCTCGGGGTGGCGCTGCTGCAGCTCGGCCGCGTGGCGCCAGTGGGTGGTGACGCGCCGGCCCTGGAGAATGCCGGCCTGCGCCAGCACGAAGGCGCCGGTGCAGACACTGGCCAGGCGCCGGCCGCGGGCCTGGGCGGCGCGCAGATAGGCCAGCATACCGGGCGAGGCCGGCGGCACCCGCGCGCCCCAGCCGCCCGGCACCAGCACCGTGTCGGCGCGCAGGCCGCGCCAGGGGCGCGTCTGCACGAGCACGCCGGCCGAGCAGCGCACCGGGCCGCCCTCGGCCGAGGCCAGCACGGTCTCATACGCCCCCGGCACAAGCTCGGCGGCGATATGGAAAACGGAAAGCGGCCCGGCCATATCCAGCATCTGGAAGCCAGGCATGGGCAGGATGCAGACGCGGTGAGTCATGGCATGAAAAGAGGGAAAATAGTCATTCTTGCCATAGTGTGGCCGGCTAGAGTGGGGGCTGTCAAACCCCCGCACCGGAAACCATGACGCCATCCTCCCTGGGCCAGCGCAACGCCCGCATCCTGGCCATCTGCCAAGGTCTGTACATCGCCGCCATCTCCATCGACCTGACGCTGACTGCCTTGACCGGGCAGATGCTGGCGCCCTATCCGGCCCTGGCGACGCTGCCCTTTGCCCTGATCACCGTGGCCGGCGCCGTGGTCACCTGGTTTGCTTCCCTGCTCATGCAGCGCATCGGACGGCGCGCGGGCTTTATGCTCGGCGCCCTGAGCGGCGCGGCGGGCGGGCTGATCTCCGTGGCGGCGGTATTTCACAGCGACTTCTGGCTCTTCTGCCTGGGCACGGCCCTGGTCGGCGTGTTCCAGGCTTTTGCGCAGTACTACCGGCTGGCCGCGGCCGACGCCGTGCCCGCCGAGGCCAAAAGCCGCGCCATCTCCATCGTGCTAACCGGCGGCGTCATCGCCGCCATCGCCGGACCGGCGCTGGCGGCCTGGGCCAAGGACTTGTTCCCGCTCGCGACCTTCGCCGGCGCCTACCTCATGGTGGCCTTGCTGGGCGGCGCCAGCGCCCTGCTGCTGCGCTTGGGCTACCGCGACCAGGAAGGTTACGTCCAGACCGATGCCCATGCGCAGCCGCTGCCGGCGCGGCCGCTGGGCGAGGTCATGCGCCAGCCCATCTTCGTCGCCGCCCTGGCCAACAACGTCGTGGGTTCGGTCACGATGATGTTCATCATGACGGCCGCGCCCCTGGCCGCCGTCGCCTGCCAGCACAGCATCGGCGATGGCGCCAACATCATGCAATGGCACCTGATCGGCATGTACGCGCCGGCTTTCTTCGCCGGCGCGCTGATCAAGCGCCTGGGCCTGCCGCGCGTGCTGGGGCTGGGCATGCTGCTGAACACGGCCTGCGCGCTGATCGCCATGCAATCCAGCTCGCTGCCGGCCTTTTATGCCGCGCTGTTCTGCCTGGGCGTGGGGTGGAATTTCATGTTCGTCGGCGGCACGACGCTGCTGGCGCAGTCCTATCGTCCCGCCGAGCGGGCCCGGGTGCAGGGCGCGGCCGAAATGCTGCGCTACGCCACCACGGCCTTGGCCACGCTGGCCGCCGGGCCGGCGCTGGCGCGCTTCGGCTGGGAAAACCTGAACGCGGCCATGCTGCCCGTGGTCGGCCTGGCCGCGCTCATGACCTGGTGGTGGGCCGCGCCGCGCCAGGCCGCCAGTATCAAGACCGAAGGCGGTTCTCGATAGGCATGGCGGCAGAGCCGCCGGCTCAGGTCAAAGGGATAGGTCGAGGAATCCATCGGCGCGCCAGCCCGGCATGCCGGGCTGCGAGAATATGCCGGTGGATTCTCTCGATTTTCAGAAGGTCGCCGGCTTTCAGCGCGGCTGACGGCGATCCTGCAAGGCCTTCAGGCAGGCCGCCGCGCCGGCGGTGCGCTGTTCGTTGCTGACGGCGGCGCGATCCGACGCCGTGCGGCAACGCTGGTATTCCGCGATGCTTTCGGGCGTATCGCGGATGGGCTCGGCCGCCGGGGCGGACGGGTCCACCGTCATGCGCAGCGTGGCCGGCGGGGACCAGTTGGGCGAGGACTTGGGCTGGGTGCCCGGGAATTGCATCTCCTGGGTACCAGATTGAGCGTGCGCGGCACCAGCCAGGCAAAAAGCGGCCAACACAAGCAGTGAACGGGCGTTTTTCATGAGACCTCCGCAAAGGATGCGCCGGCAGTTGGCGCGTCTGTATGGTAGCCCCGCCAAACGCTTCCAAATCGCAACATTCGCAACAGAGCGATAACGCCGCCCCGCCCGGACACAGTAAGCTGTGTCTTCCGCACCCGTTCCGGACCTGTATCGTGATCTTGCTGGACACCACGTTCGCGCGCCTGGCCGACACCTGGCTGGAGCGCTATGCCCGGCCGCAATGGCGAGGATGCCGTCTTGAAGGCTGGCTGTTCGAAGGCCTGGCCGCGCGGCGGCGGCTCGAAACCGCCCTGGCCGAGGCCGGCGTCACGGCCCGGATACGATCGGCCTACAAGCCGCTGGTGCATGCCTTCCTGGAAGACATCGATAGACATGATGTGCTGGAGGCCGACATCTGCTATCCGGTCCTGGCCGGCGTGGCGCCGGAGCGTTTTCTGCTGGAGGCCTATCCGCTGGCCGACCTGCTGCCCGGGCTGCGTTTCCTGCCGCAGGCACAGCAGGACGGGCCCGCCGTCTATACCGCGGTGCTGCGCCGCCGCTCGGGCGCTGTCCAGACCTGCCGCATCGAAGCGCCCAACACCTGGAGCCGCGACCACCAGGGCCTGGCCGCGCTATCGCCCAGCGCCTGGCTGCGCCTGGCCGGCCCGGACGGCGCGGCGCTGGCGGACCAGGCCGAGCGCGCCGAGTACCGGCAGATCTTCGACGCCGCCATGGACACGCTGGCCGCCCACCCCTGGGGCCAGGACGAGCCGTACTTCGAGCGCCTGAGCCTGCGCGCGGACATCCCGCCCCTGGAGACGCCGCTGCCCGGCGGGGAAACCGCCAGCAGCGGCGAGGCGCTGCATGAAGACCTGTATTTTTCAGCGCTGGAGTTCTTCCAGCGCCACTCGGGCCGGCCGCTGGGCGACCGGGGCCTGCGCCCGGGCCAGATCGTGCCCGACGTGCGGCCGGGCACGGCGCCCCGGCTCGTGATCGCCACCGAATCCTTCCCGCCCGCGGCGCCGCTCGCGCCGCGCGCCGCGCCCGGCGCGCTGGCCGCGCTCGGCCATCCGCTGACGCTGGACGAGGTCGCCCACGGCCTGGCCGCCCTGGGCGGCCAGGCGCATGAGGCGCCCACGCGCCAGGGGCGGCGCATCCTGTGGCGGTACTGCCAAAGCGCCCTGCCCGCCGCGCCCGTCTTGGTTTCCGCGGCCCAGCATGCCAACGAGACCTCGGGCGTGGTGGGCGCCTTGCGCGCCGCCGCCCAATTGCTCGGCCAGGGCCCCTTCGCCCTGATCCCCGTCGAAAACCCCGATGGCTATGCGCTGTTCGAAGCGCTGCGCGCCATTCATCCCCATCATATGCACCATGCCGCGCGCTATAGCGCGCTGGGCGACGACGTGGCCTACCGCGAAGGGCCGCCGGCCGCCGAAAGCCTGGCTCGGCACCAGGCGCTGGCCGTCTCCGGCGCCCGGCTGCACATCAATCTGCATGGCTATCCCTCGCATGAATGGACCCGGCCGCTGTCGGGCTATCTGCCGCGCGGCTTTGAATCCTGGACCGTGCCCAAGGGGTTTTTTCTTATCCTGCGCTATCACCCGGGTTGGGAAGAGCAAGCCCGGCAGCTGGCGCAATCGGCCACCGCCCGCCTGACCCGGGCCATGCCGGACCTGACGGATTTCAATGCCGCGCAGCAGGCGCGCCGCGCGACCTACGCCGCCCCGGAAAACTGGCCGGTATTCAACGGGGTGCCGGTGCTGCTGGCAGAAAGCACGCGCGAGGCGGCCAGCCTGGCCCTGACCGCGGAATTCCCCGACGAAACCATTTATGGCGCCGACTATGTGTTCGCCCATACCGTGCAGATGCACACGGTCTTGTCCGCGGCCGCCGCCTGGCGCGCAATGACGGCCGGACCGGCGCGGTGACACATCGAGTTACCAGAGCGCGCATGGCCGCGCGCACTTAACCGCTACCGTGTGGACTCACTTGCCGCTGGAGATGATGCCATGTTCAAGTTTCTTCCCCCACTGGCCGCCGCCATCCTGCTGTCGGCCTGCGCCGCGCCCGCGCAAAAACCGGCGGCCGCGCCCGACGCGCATACCTCGCGCCAGTCGCTGGACTGGCCGGGCAGCTATGCCGGCGTCCTGCCTTGCGCCGATTGCCCCGGCATCAACATTAAGCTCACGCTCGGCGCCGATGGCCAGTATGAACTGAGCCGGCAGTACCAGGACCGCCAGGCCAGGCCCGACATCGTTCGCGGCCGCTTTCAGTGGCTGCCGGGCGACGGCGGCATCCAACTCGAAGGCGACGGCAGCCGCTGGCGCGTGGGCGAAAACCGCCTGTTCATGCTCGACACCAATGGCCAGACCATCACCGGGCCGCTGGCCGAGCACTACATCCTGAAGCGTGTCGCGCCTTAGCCGCCGCCCTGGCCGCTGGCCTCGGGATGCCGGGCCAGCCATGCGGCCAGCGCCTCGCGGTAGTTCGCCATGGCTTCGTCATAGAGGTCATAGACACAGGGGATACAGCCGCTCTGGCAGCATTCATTAGGGCCAGGCGCCTCGGGCGGCTGGGGCCGGGGATCCTGGAGGTCAGTGACCTGTGACATCTGCAATTCCTGGTTAATACGACACTATTAATGCATTGTCCCGCAAAAGGCATTCTTTGCCATAATGATCCGGCGGACCTCGCGGCCCGCCGGGGCATTCTCAGAAAGGCGTTATCAGGCAATGACTGATTCCAGGCTGGACCTCCAGGCTCAGGGAGTACGGTTCAAAGTGTTGGCGCATATATTCCCGGTGCTGCGCCACGATGTCATCGGCCCCATCTCCAATGCAGGTCTGGCTTCGGCCATGCTGCATCAGCCGCCCGATGCCGACAACAGCTCCCGCCACGAACGCCTGATCGATGAAGTGCAGAGCCTGCTCGACGAGGGCGTGGCCAAGCTGCGCGGCCTGGACGACTGGCTGGTCGACCGCGAGCGCCATGGCGACGCGGGCGCGCTGTTCGAGGATTGCAGCCGCATCGTGGCCGCGCGCCTGCTGGCCACCGGCAAGCACGTCGCGCTGCCGCAGTTCGCCATCGTGCCCGACCTGCGCCTGTTTTCCTCGCGCTACATCATTCTTGCCTGGCTGTTCTGTCTGCTGGATACCCTGGCCGATGGCCAGGAACTGCAAGTGCGCGCCCCCTCGGCCAATGTGTGGACCGCCGCTCCGGGCGTGCAATCGGCCGCGCCGGCCTGGCCCGGACAGCCCGAGCCCATCCAATTTGAAGAACTGCAAATCCTGGCCGCGGCCAGCGGCTGGGAAGCCGAATGCGCGCCGGATCTGTGGACGCTGCGCAGCCCGCAAGAGCTTCAGCACTGGTGACGATTGACGCTGGCGCCGGCGCCGACGTAAGATGCGTTCACCGTGGGTTGCCCAACCCGCCTTTTCCAGGTTTTTCTTCCATGCCGTTCTCGCATCATCCGCCCGTCAGCCCGCCTCCTGAGGCCGTGGCATTGGCGCGCGCGCGGACGGCACCTCCGCCTGTCGACTCGCCGCCGGCCTCTCCGCCGGCCGCCGTGGTCGCCGCCATCCCGCAAGGGCTGGTCGGCCGCGGCTAAGCCTCTTCACTCCCCCTTTTTTTCAGCTGGCGCGTGCTTGCGCGCCCGGGGGCGCTTGCGTCTTTCGACAGGATTTTCCCGATGCAAAAATCATCCTGGGTCTCCCATGGATCCACGTCTTTATTCGTTCTGCTCTGGAGCAGCGGCGCCATCACGGCCAAGCTTTCGCTGCTCTACGCCACCCCTTTTGCCTTTCTGCTCATGCGCCTGGGACTGGCCTTCGCCGCGCTCTGCCTGCTGGCGGCGCGGCGCGGCCGCTTCCTGCCGGCCCGGGGCAGCCGGCTCCCGACCATAGGGATAGGCCTGCTCATCCTGGGCGGCTATACCGTCTGCTATCTGCTGGCGCTGGCCCATGGCGTGGCGCCGGGCGTGCTGGCCACGGTATTGGGCATACAACCCATCCTGACCCTGCTCTGGACCGAGCGCCGCTTTCACGGCCGGCGCCTGGCGGGGCTGGGCCTGGCGCTGGCCGGCCTGGTGCTGGTGGTGTGGCAAGGCATCCGCCTGGAAGGCCTGGGCTGGCTGGGCATGGCCTTCGCGCTGGGCTCGCTGCTGTGCATGACCACCGGCGCCATCATGCAAAAGCGCTCGGCGCAGGCACCGCTGGACGTGATGCCGCTGCAGTATGCGGCCAGCCTGGTGCTGTGCCTGCTGATCGCGCCCTCGCAGCCGCTGGCCTTCAGCCCGGGCTGGCAGCTGCTGGCGCTGCTGTTCTGGCTGGGCCTGGTCATCTCGGTGGGCGCCACGCTGCTGTTCTATCACTTGATCCAGGGCGGCGATCTGGTCAATGTGACCAGCCTGTTCTACCTGGTGCCAGCCGGCACGGCCTTGCTGGATTATCTGCTGCTGGGCAATCCCCTGCCGCCGCTGGCCCTGGCCGGCATGGCCGCCATCCTCGGCGGCCTGGCCCTGGTCATGGGCAGGCGCTGAAGACCGCGCGGCGCGGCGCCCCCGGAGGCGCCGCGCCCGTTGCGCAAGGGACTGATCCCAAAGCGTTTACCGCCGCGCAAGCGATGCGCGGCGGCCAATTGACGCCCCCGCCCCGACCGCTATACTGGGTTCATACAAGGACACCGGCAGTCTTTCCTTGCGCGCTCTCGCGGGTCGAGGACCTGCTGGGCGTGGCATCCTCACCACGGAGGTCCCGTTATGTTCCCTGAGTTTCGCGATCAGATTTCCCGACTCAAGACCGACAACCCGCATTTCGCGAAGTTGTTCGACAAACATAATCTGCTTGATCAGCAGATTCAGAACATGGAAGCCGGGAGAGAAACCGCGACCACGTTAGAGATCGAAAAACTCAAAAAAGAAAAACTGCACATCAAGGACCAGCTCTACGCCATCCTCAAGGGCGCCGGTTGAGCGCCGCCACCGCATCTCCCAAAGCGCGCGCCGCCGCGCTCACGCCTGCGGCTCGCGCCCGGGAGCCAGCCCCGCCTGCTCCTGGCGCGCGGCGCGCAAGGCCAGGGTGGCGCTGACCCCGAGCGCCAGCAAGAGAAAAACCCCGGTCAGTTCCGCCACGCCCGCCCAGCCGGCCAGCGCCCAGCTCTTGCCGCCCACCGAGCCCAGCACACTGGATCCTAGGTAATAGACCAGCAGATACAGCGAAGCGGCCTGGGCCTTGTAGCCGCGCGCCATCCGGCCCACCCAGCCGCTGGCCACGGCATGCGAGGCAAAAAATCCGAAGGTGAAAACCACGATGCCGCCGACCAGCACCGCCAGCTGATCCGACAGCGTCAGCAGCAAGCCGGTCAAGGTGAGCACCGTGCCCAGCACCAGCATGGGCCCGCGGCCATGCCGGTCGGCCAGGCGCCCGAAGAAGGTCGAGGCGAAGATGCCCACCAGATAGACCAGGAAAATCCCGCCGATGAAGGTCTGGCTCAAGGAAAAAGGCGCTTGCAGCAGCCGGAAGCCGACGTAGTTGTAGACCGTGACGAAAGCCCCCATCAGCAGGCCGCCCAGCAGGAAAAGGCTGACCAGCGGGCCGTTGCGCAGATGCGTGGACAAGCCCTTGCGGGCCTCGCGCCAGCCATTGCCGCGCTTGGGCGCGAAGCGGCGCGAGGGCGGCAGCAGCCAGACGAACAGCAAGGCCGCGGCCAGGCCCATCAGGCCCACCGTGCCCAGCGCCGCGCGCCAGCCGAAGAAATCCGAAACCAGGCCGGTGATGACGCGGCCGGTCAGACCGCCGAAGGCGCTGCCGCTGATATAGAGACCCATGGCGAAACCCAGCGTCTCCGGCTCGACCTCTTCGGCCAGATAGGCCATGGCCACCGCCGGCACCCCGCCCATGGCCAGGCCCTGCAGGGTGCGCAACACCAGCAGGCTGGTCCAGTCGGGGGCAAAGGCGGCCAGGATGCCGAGAATCGCCGCAGCCGTCAGCGAGGCGGCCATCACCCGCTTGCGCGGCAGCGCCTGAGACCACAGGCCGACCAGGAAGATCGCCAGCGCCAGCATGCCTGTGGATAGCGACAGCGACAGGCTGCTTTGCGCGGGCGATATCGCGAAATTGCGCGTGAACAGCGGCATCAGCGGCTGGACACAATACAGCAGGGAAAAGGTGGCGAAACCGGCGGCGAACAGGGCCCACTGGGCGCGGTGCAGCGCCGGGGTCCCCCGGCGCAGATATCCCTGCCCCAGGTCCGCGGCGGGCGCGGGCGTGGACGGAGCGGGAGAATGAGGGGCGGACATGGCGGCAATCTCGAAAAACGCAGGCCTGGCTGGCCTTGTTTTCAACGGTAGACTTTCGGTTTGCATTTGTCCAATATATGAAACTGTCATCCGTTATTTTTTAAAAATATGGAACTGCGGCATTTACGCTATTTCGTGGCCGTCGCCGAAGCCCTGCACTTCACGCGGGCGGCGCAGCGGCTGGGCATCGGGCAGCCTCCCCTGAGCCTGCAGATCCAGCAGCTGGAACGCGAGATCGGCACGCCGCTGCTGCTGCGCCTGCCGCGCGGGGTGGAACTGACCGAAGCCGGCGCCCGCTTTCTGGAAGATGCCCGCGGCATCCTGGCCGCCGCCGACCGCGCCGTCGAGACCGCGCGCCGCCTGGGCCAAGGCGAGCGCGGCTCGGTCAGCGTGGGCTTTACGGCCTCCGCCGTCTTCCATCCCTATCTGCCGCGCGCCATCCGCGCCTATCGCGACCGCTATCCCGGCGTCCATCTTTCGCTGTCCGAGAGCACATCGCGCGCGCTGCTGCAGGCATTGCGCCTGGGCGAAGTGGACGTGGCCTTTGTGCGCCCCCCTTATGCGCTGGACCCGGAATGCGCCTCCGAGCGCGTGCTGGACGAGCCCATGCTGGTTGCGCTGCCGCCAGGACATGCCTTGTGCCGCAAGCGCAGCGTGCCCATGAAAGACCTGGCCGAAGAAGCGTTCGTGCTGTATCCGCGCCCCATCGGCGCCGGCCTGTACGACGCCATCCTCTCGGCCTGTCTGCGCGCCGGCTTCACGCCCCGCGTCATCCAGGAGGCCCCGCAGATGGCCTCCATCATCAGCCTGGTGGCTGCGGGCGTGGGCATTTCCATTGTTCCGGCCGCCATGCGGCATATGGGCGCCGAAGGCATCGAATACCGGCCCATACGCGGCGATGCGCCGCGGGCCCTGCTCGACATGGCCTACCGGCGCCATGAACGCTCCACGGCCGCCCGCAATGCCATCGCCCTGTTGCGCGAATTGGCGCCGCCGGCCGCCTAAGACCCACGCGGCGCAAACGATCTAGTATCCTTCCCCGGCCAGTTCCATCGCCTATAGAGGATAGTCATGCCCGCCCTGAAAGTCGGAATCGCCGGATTCGGCGCCATTGGCCAAGCCGTCGCCCAAGCCCTGGACCGCGGCCTGCCCGGCCTCAAGCTCGCCGCCATCGCCGTGCGCGACCCGCAGCGCCATGCCGACCGGAGCTGGCAAGGCCCCGCGCCGGTCTACACAGACCTGGCCGGGCTGGCGCAGCACTGCGACATCGTGGTCGAAGCCGCGCCCGCCGCCGTCTTCCGCGAGCTGTCCGAACCGGTGCTGCGGGCCGGCAAGAAGCTGATGGTGCTCAGTTCCGGCGCCCTGCTGCGCAATGAAGACCTGATCGCCCTGGCCCGCGAGCATGGCGGACAGATCATCATCCCCTCGGGCGCCATCCTGGGCCTGGATGCCCTGACCGCCGCCGCCGAAGGCAAGATCCATGCGGTCACCATGATCACCCGCAAGCCGCCGCGCGGCCTGGCCGGCGCTCCCTATCTGGAAACCCACCGCATCGACCTGGACGGCATCACCGAGCCCACGCTGGTGTTCCGGGGCTCGCCGCGCGATGCGGCGGTGGGCTTTCCGGCCAATCTCAATGTCGCGGTCAGCGTCTCGCTGGCCGGCATCGGCGCGGACCGGACCACCCTGGAGATCTGGGCCGATCCCGGCGTCACCCGCAATGTGCACCGTGTCGAAGTGGACTCGGATGCGGCGAGTTTCGCCATGGAGATCCAGAACATCCCCTCCGAAAACCCCAAGACGGGCCGCATCACCGCCCAAAGCGTGGTGGCCGCCCTGCGCAAGCTCACCGCCCCGCTGAGGGTGGGGACGTAAAAAAAGTAGATTGTCGACAATCAGGCGACGCAAAAATCGGATACGCTTTCGCGCTCGCGGATCTTCCGGAATCACGGCCAGCCCCACCCCACCATGTCGCGTCTGCCTGATCTGCCTCGCGGAGGCCTTTAATGCTTGTCGGAAACTACGACCCCACCCTGGTGCTGGTCTCCCTCGGGGTCGCCATCCTGGCTTCCTATACGGCGCTGGGCATGGCCAGCCGCGTGACCTCGGCGCGTGGACTGGCGGCGCGCTTCTGGCTGCTGGGCGGCGCCTGCGCCATGGGCCTGGGCATCTGGTCGATGCATTTCGTGGGCATGCTGGCCTTCAGCCTGCCCATCGCCCTGGGCTATGACCCGGCGCTTACCGGACTGTCGCTGCTCATCGCCATCGCCTGCTCGGCCTTCGCGCTCTGGGTGGTCACGCGCAGCACGCTGCCGCGCTGGCGCCTGGCGGGCGCGGCCATGCTCATGGGCTGCGGCATCGCGGCCATGCACTATGTGGGCATGGAAGCGATGCGCATGTATCCGGCCATTGAATACTCGCCCTGGCTCTTCCTGTTGTCGGTGGTGGTCGCCATCCTGGCCTCGGGCGCGGCGCTGTGGATCACGCATCATCTGCGCCACAACCGGCCTGGCGCGCCGGCCTACCGCGTCTGCGCGGCCGTGGTCATGGGCCTGGCGATCGTGGGCATGCACTATACCGGCATGGCGGCCGCGCGCTTTGACGCCGACAGCGTCTGCATGGCGGTGCTGCACGGCATCAGCGCCGGCTGGCTGGCCGCCAGCGTCACCGCCGTGACCCTGAGCGTGCTCGGCATCGCCCTGGTGGTGGCGGTGCTGGACACGCGCCTGGAGGCGCGCACATCGGCCCTGGCCAGCTCCCTGGCCCAGGCCAATGAAGAGCTGCTGCATCTGGCGCTGCACGACGCGCTGACGCAATTGCCCAACCGCGCCCTGCTCGATGAACGCCTGATCCAGTCCATCGCGCGCGCCAAGGCCGCGCGCGGCCACTTCGCCGTGCTGTTCATCGACCTGGACGGCTTCAAGGCCGTCAATGACGCCTACGGCCACCAGAGCGGCGACAGCCTGCTGCGACAGCTGGCGCAGCGCATCCAGGCCGAGGTGCTGCGTCCGGGCGATTCGGTGGCCCGCCTGGGCGGCGATGAGTTCATCGTGGTGGCCGATGTGGTCGAACCCACCGATGCCGCCAACCTGGCCGAAAAGCTGATCGATGCGCTGTCGCGCGAAATCATCGTCGACGGCCACACGCTGTCGGTCACCGCCAGCGTGGGCATTTCCATCTATCCGGGCGATGGCGAAGACGGCCATACCCTGCTGACCCACGCCGACGCGGCCATGTATCACGCCAAGCGCCTGGGCCGCGACCGGCGCTACAGCTATTTCGAGCCGGCCATGAATGAAAACGCGCGCGAGCAGCTGCAATTGCTGCAGGACCTGCGCCAGGCGCGCGCGCGCGGCGAGCTCGTGCTGCATTACCAGCCCAAGTTCATCGCGCCGGCCGGCCCCGTGGTGGGCGCCGAGGCCCTGCTGCGCTGGAACCATCCCAAGCGCGGCCTGATCTCGCCCTCCGACTTCATCCCCATCGCCGAACGCACCGGCCTGATCTTCTCCATCGGCGAATGGGTGCTGGACGAAGCCTGCCGCCAGATGCGGATCTGGCGCGACCTCGGGCATGGCGACTGGACCGTGGCGGTCAATCTGTCGGCCATGCAGTTTTCCCAGGCCGGCCTGGTCGACACCATCCGCGACACGCTGGCGCGCCACCTGCTGCCGGCCAGCTGCCTGGCCATCGAGATCACCGAAACCACCGCCATGCGCGACGCCGAAGCCAGCCTGACGGTGCTGCGCGAACTGGCCTCGCTGGGGGTGTCCATCTCCATCGACGATTTCGGCACCGGCTATTCCAGCCTGCTGTATCTCAAGCGGCTGCCGGCCAGCGAACTCAAGATCGACCGCGGCTTCATCAACCAGCTCGAACATGACCAGGAAGACGCGGCCATCGTGTCGGCCATCATCGCGTTGGGCCAGCGCCTGAACCTGAAAATCGTCGCCGAAGGCGTGGAGACCCAGGCCCAGCAGCGCTTCCTGACGGACCTGGGCTGCGACTCGCTGCAAGGCTTTCTGCTGGGAAAACCCCTGCCGGCCCAGGACTTTCTCAAGGCGGACTTCGCCCGCCGGGCGGACTGAGCCCACGCCCCGCTTGCCAGGCGAAGCCGCTATCCGCTACAAACGGAAGGCGATCCGCCACGCCCTTTCTTCCGGCCCCTCAGAGACCAAGCCATGCGCCTTCGTCCGGATGTCGATTTTCAACAAGTGCTCTCCCGCAGCCTGCTTGATCTCTTCATCCGGGTCAGCCTCATAGGCGGCCTGGTCTATTGGTGCTACCGCGTCGCCGAACCCTTCATCGGCCTGCTGCTGTGGTCCATCATCCTGGCCGTGACCCTGGCGCCCATCCATCAGCGCCTGGCGCGCTGGCTGGGCGGACGGCCCAAATCGGCCTCGCTGCTGCTGGTCATCCTCACCCTGCTCGCCTTCATGATTCCCGGCGCGCTCCTGGCCGGCTCCCTGGCCGAAAGCCTGCCGCGGCTGTTTCATCATACGGAGGGCCAGCCCACGCTGCGCATCCCCGACCCGCCGGCCTTCGTCTCCAACCTGCCGCTGATCGGCGGCCGCCTGCACGACGCCTGGGCCCTGGCGACCGAAAACGTCGAGGCCGCCCTCAAGCCCCTGCAACCCGCCCTGACCACGGCGGCGAAATGGCTGATCAATAGCGCCACGACGGCCGGCATGGAGTTCCTGATCTTCCTGGCGGCGGTAGCCATCGCCGGGCTGGTGCTCATCTATGGACAGAACAGCAAGCGCATCGCCGACGATATCGCCGCCCGCATCGCCGGCCCGCAGCGCGGCCACGAGCTGGTGCAGCTGACCGCCACGACCATACGCGCCGTGGCGCAAGGCGTCATCGGCGTGGCCTTGATCCAATCGGCCCTGGGCGGGCTGGGCATGCTGGTGGCGGGCGTGCCGGGCGCGGGCATCTGGGCCATCGTGGCGCTGGCCTTGTGCATCGTGCAGCTGCCGATTTTCGTCGTGCTGCTGCCCGCGGCCGTCTACGTCTTCATGAACAACAGCACACCAATGGCGGTGGGCTTTGCCATCTGGTGCGTGCTGGTCGGCCTGCTGGACAACATCCTCAAGCCGTTGATGCTGGCGCGCGGCATCAGCATCCCGCTGCCCATCATCCTGATCGGCGCGCTGGGCGGCGTGGTCGCCGCCGGCCTGGTCGGCCTGTTCCTGGGACCCGTGGGGTTCGCGCTGGGCTATGTGCTCTTCATGCAGTGGGTGCGCGACCCCATGGTCCAGGGCCAGGTCAAGTCTTCAGGCGATAACCCGTCTTGAAGATCCAGCGCACGGTCACCAGGCAGATCGCCAGAAAGAGCAGCGTCATGCCTATGCTCACGCCCAGGTTGACGTCGGCCACGCCGAAGAAACTCCAGCGAAAGCCGCTCACCAGGTAGACCACCGGGTTGAACAGCGTCACGGCCTGCCAGAAAGGCGGCAGCATGTGGATGGAATAGAAGGTGCCGCCCAGGAAGGTCAGCGGCGTGATGATCATCAAGGGGATGATCTGCAACTTCTCAAAGCCATCGGCCCACACGCCGATAATGAAGCCGAACAGGCTGAAGGTCACCGCCGTGAACACCAGGAAGACCGCCATCCAGACCGGATGCTGGATTTCATAGGCGACAAACAGCCTGGCCGTGGCCAGCATGATGATGCCCAGCAGGATGGACTTGCTGGCCGCCGCGCCGACATAACCCATGACGATCTCGATATAGGAAATGGGCGCGGAGTGGATTTCGTAGATGGTGCCCGAAAAGCGCGGCATATAGATGCCGAAGGAGGCATTGGCCACGCTCTGCGTCAGCAGCGACAGCATGATCATGCCTGGCACGATGAAAGCGCCATAGCTCACGCCGCCGATCTCGACCATATGCGAGCCGATGGCCGAGCCGAAGACCACGAAATACAGCGAAGTCGAAATCACCGGCGAGGCCACGCTTTGCATGAGCGTGCGCCAGGCGCGGGCCATTTCGAAGAGATAGATGGCGCGGACCGCGTACCAATTCATGATTGTGCACTCACCAGACTGACAAAGATCTCCTCCAGCGTGCTTTCGGAGGACCGCAGGTCGTTAAAGCCTATGCCCAGGGCGTCGAGCTCGCGCAGCAGGGGCTGCACCGGATTGATCTCGCCCTGGCTGTCGTAGGTGTAGACAAGCGATGCGCCATCCTCGCCCAGCGCCAGGTCGTAATGCGACAAAGCCGCCGGCACGGCCGCCAGCGGCGCGGTGAGGATGAAGACCAGCTGCTTCTTGCCCAGCTTGCGCATCAGCGCATGGGTATGCTCCACCAGGATGATCTCGCCCTTGCGTATCACGCCGACACGGTCGGCCATTTCCTGGGCCTCCTCGATATAGTGCGTGGTGAGGATGATGGTCACGCCCTGCTCGCGCAGGCGCCGCACCATCTCCCACATGCCCCGGCGCAGCTCCACGTCCACGCCGGCGGTCGGTTCGTCCAGGAAGAGGATGCGCGGCTCATGCGACAGCGCCTTGGCGATCATGACGCGGCGCTTCATGCCGCCGGACAGCGCCATGATGCGGCTGTCTTTCTTGTCCCAGAGGGAGAGATCGCGCAGGATGCGCTCGACCAGGGCGGGATTGGGCGGCTTGCCGAACAGGCCGCGGCTGAAGTTCACCGTATTCCAGACCGTCTCGAAGGCATCGGTGGTCAGCTCCTGGGGCACCAGGCCGATGGCCTGGCGGGCGGCGCGGTAGGCCGTCACGTTGTCATGGCCGTCGGCCAGCACCCGCCCGCTGCTGGCATTGACGATGCCGCAGATGATGCTGATCAGCGTGGTCTTGCCCGCGCCGTTGGGGCCAAGCAGCGCGAAGATCTCGCCACGCCGGATTTCCAGATTGATGTTTTTCAGGGCCTGGTGCCCCGAGGCATAGACCTTGGAGAGGTCCTGCACAGAAATCACACTATCGCCGGACACGGCAACCTCGCTGGTTATTCTGGCCACGGGCGGGCCATCCGCAACGATAACGCACTCGCCGCCGGCGCCTCGAAGGCGCGCGGCCAAAGACTGATGTCGCGCCCACCGGCCAATTGAAACATAAGCAAAGCGCCGGCGGGCGCCCGGTCCCGGCTTCAGGCCAGCGTCAGCGTGACGTCGATATTGCCGCGCGTGGCATTGGAATACGGGCACACGATGTGGGCCTTGTCGATGAGCTGCCGCGCGGCGGCGCGGTCCATGCCCGGCAGCGAGATCGTCAGCTCGACCTCGATGCCAAAGCCGGTCGGCAGCGGGCCGATGCCCACCGCGCCCTGCACCGACACATCGCTGGGGATGGCGATATGGTCGCGGCCGGCCACGAATTTCATCGCGCCCAGAAAGCAGGCCGAATAGCCGGCGGCAAACAGCTGCTCGGGGTTGCTGCCCTCCCCGCCCGCGCCGCCCAGTTCCTTGGGCGTGGTCAGTTTGATATCCAGATGCTTGTCGGACGAGACAGCGCGGCCGTCACGGCCGCCCGTGGCCTGGGCGTGGGCACGGTAGAGGACTTTTTCGAGAGACATGGTGTTTCCTTTGAAGTAAGCCGCGCCGGGGCACGGAATGGCGGCAGGCCGCCGGGTTAAAAAATCGCTCGCTATTAAATAGCTCACTACTTATATGACAGGCAAACGCGGTGCCACGGACATCGCCGCGCCATGCAAACGGGATCAGCCCGGTTCGTCCTGCGCCAACTGCGCGCGCAAACGCTCCAGGCGGGCCTTGAGGGCATGCGCCTCCTCGGCCGAACAGGCCAGGGCCTGGGCGATGCCCTGCGGCACCGAGGCCGCCCGGGCCTTGAGGGCCTGGCCTTGCGGGGTCAGGCTGATGATGATCTGGCGCTCATCATGCTGGCCCCGGTCGCGCCGCAGCAGGCCGGCGGCCTCCAGCCGCTTGAGCAGGGGGGTCAGCGTCGCCGAATCCAGGAAGAGGCGCTTGCCGATGTCCGACAGCGTCAACCCATCCTGCTCCCACAGCACCATCATGACCAGGTACTGGGAATACGTCAGCCCCAGCGCGGCCAGCCGCTTGCGATAGACCTTGTTCATCGCCAGCGTGGTCGAATGCAGGGCGAAGCACAGCTGGTCATCGAGCAGCAGCGAAGGCGGGGCGGAGGACGTCTTGGCTTTCATGATGAAGGCATATTAGATCGCGTCCTATACAATAGCAAGCGATTTTTTAAGTTGCCAGGATGGCTAGTCTTCCTCGTCCGCGTCCCGGTCGGGCTGCAGCCACAACGTCAGCGCGCTGGAGCCGGCGCCCATGGCCCAGAGCAGAAAAAACGTCACGGTGTAGAAGCCGCTGCGGCCGACCGTGTGCGCGCCGAGGATGGCCACGTCCAGCGGATCGATGAGGGCGAAGATAAGGCCGCTGGCCAGACCGGCCGCCAGGAAGGACGGCCACAACACTCCTATCCAGAAGCCCAGGCTAGGTGCGCGGCGCATGTTCCACCACCAGGCCGCGCCGGGCCGCCCCTTGCGCCGGCGGATCGTCATGGGCGACCGCGAGATAAATGGTCAGGCCGCAGGCCGCCATGGCCAGGGCCGGCCCGGCCATCAGTAGCCACGGCCAGGGTTCGCGCCACCAGGGGCCGGACGGTTTTTGCATCGCGCTCTCCTTGTTCTGCACGGCGCCCGCCTTATTCGGGCACGTAGAAAATGGCGGCTTCCTCGACTTGCGGCCCGGCGGGGACCGTCCCGGCGCGCAGCACAATGGGATGCGAGCCCGGAGCCGCGCCCTTGCCGCGGATCAGCACGGGCACCAGCGTATTGCTGGCCGCCGGCAGCTTGAGCACCTCCCGCTCCTGCGGCAAGGCCAGCACGCGCAGCCCGGGCAGCCCCTGCGCCGTCAGGCGCAGCGTCAGGGGCCGGTCGGAGGTATTGATGAACTGCAGGCGGTAGACGTTTTCAATCTCGCCGCCAGCCGTCTCGCGGCCCAGCACGCCGCGATCGCGCATGACGTCCAGGCGCAGCGGGCTGCGCATCGCCAGCGATGCGGCCAATCCCAGGCAAAGCAGCAGCAGGAGCGCGCCATAGATCCACACGCGCGGGCGCAGCAGGCGCCTGCGCGCCTGCCCGGGCGACAAGCCCTGCTGCATGGCGCGCTCGGAGGTATAGCGGATCAGGCCGCGCGGATAGCGCATCTTGTCCATGACCGCGCCGCAGGCGTCGACACAGGCGCCGCAGCCGATGCACAGGTATTGCAGGCCGTCGCGGATGTCGATGCCCGTCGGACAGACCTGCACGCACAGGCTGCAATCCACACAATCGCCCATGCCGGCGCCGCGGTGATCAAGGCGGCGCGAACGCCCTCCCCGCGGTTCGCCGCGCGGCCGGTCATAGGTGACGACATAGGTGTCCGGATCCACCATCACGCTCTGGAAGCGCGCATAGGGGCACATGTATTTGCAGACCGACTCGCGCATGAAGCCGGCATTGCCCCAGGTGGCGAAGCCATAGAACAGCATCCAGAACCACTGCCAGGCGCCCAACTGGCCGGCGAACAGCTGTCCGCCCAGCTCCCGTATGGGCGCGAAATAGCCGATGAAGGTCGAACCCGTCCACCAGGCCAGGGCCAGCCACAGCGCATGCTTGGTGATCTTGAGACGCCATTTGCGCGCATCCCAGGGCGCTTCGTCCAGGCGGATGCGCGCCAGCCTGTCGCCTTCGACGCGGCGCTCTATCCACATGAAGAGTTCGGTGTAGACCGTCTGCGGGCAGGCATAGCCGCAGAACAGCCGTCCGGCGATCGCGGTGAACAAGAACAGCGCCAGGGCGCAGATCACCAGCAAGAGCGCCAGATAGATGGCGTCCTGCGGCCAGAGCACCAGGCCAAAAAGGTAGAACTTGCGCGCGCCCAGGTCGAAGAGCACCGCCTGGCGTCCGTCATACCGCAGCCAGGGCAGGCCGTAGAAGACGAGCTGCGTGACGATGACCAGCGCCACGCGCCAGCGCGCGTAGCGTCCGCTGACCGAACGCGGGTGGATCTTGCCGCGCACCTCGTCCAGCGCCTGCTCCACCGATCCCGGCGGCGGCAGCGCCGGTTGCCAGGGCGTCCCGGCGTCGGGCGGGTTCATGCCAGGCACCCCTGGATGGCCGGCCACCTCATGGCCGCTCCCGCGGCTCGCGCCGCGACAGATTCCACACCCAGGCGCTCAACAGCTGGATCTGCTCGGGACTGAGCAGCTCGCGATGCGCCGGCATCCGGTTGTCCCGCCCTTCGAGTATGGTGCGCGTGATGCTGGCCTCGGAACTGCCGTAGAGCCAGATATCGTCGGCGAGATTGGGCGCGCCCAGCGCCGGGTTGCCCCTGGCGTCCACGCCGTGGCAGGCCACGCAGTAGTTGCCGAACTCGCGCCTGCCCCGGAAGACGCGCACGGGATCGGCGGCCAGGCCGGAAAGCGAGCGCACATAGTGGGCGATATCGCCCGCCATCCTGGCGTCTATCGTGCCCTTCCATGCCGGCATCATGCCATGGCGCCCGTCGCGGATGCTCTGCGCGATGGCCTCGGGCGATCCGCCATGCAGCCAGTCATTGTCGGTCAGATTGGGAAAGCCCGGCCCGCCCTTGGCATCGGAGCCATGGCATTGCGAGCAGGTGTTGAGAAACAGGCGTTGGCCGATCTCGCGCGCGCCCGGGTCGGCCGCCAGCTGGGCCGGGTCCATGCCGGCAAAGCGCGCATACAGCGGCTTGACGGACTCGGCCAGCTTGTCCTGCTGTGCCCGGACCTCGCCCGCGCTACTGAATCCCAGCGCGCCCGCATAGGCGCCCAGGCCCGGAAAAAGATACAGATAGGCCAGGGCGAAGACGCAGGTCAGCAGATACATCCAGGTCCACCAGCGCGGCACCGGATTGTTCAGCTCTCTCAGGTCTTCGTCCCAGACATGGCCGGTATCCTCGACCGCGCCGCCCGGGGCCTTGTTCAACCAGCGGCGCTGGGAGAACAGCAGCCAGACGCACCAGGCGATGCCGCCCAGGGCAAGCACCGTGATGAACCGCCCCCAGAAGCCGCTGACGAAATCACTCATGGCAGCCCTCGTCCGGCAGGGCGAAGGGCAGTTGCGCCGATTCGCGGTTGGCTTGCTCGCGGCCGCGGCAACAGGCCCAGGCCACGATGCCCAGAAAGGTCGCCATCGACAGGACGGTCATCGCCGCAGTTATCCAGGCCATCTCATTCCCCTTCCTTTTGGCGCACGCCCAGGCTCTGCAGATAAGCCACCAGGGCATCTTCTTCGGTCTTGCCGGCCAGGGCGGCCGGCGCGCGGGCGATCTGTTCATCGCCATAGGGCACGCCCGCGCGGCGCAAGGCCCGCATGCGGTCCTTCACGTCGGCATCGGCGACGCTGCGCCGCTGCAGCCAAGGATAGGCCGGCATATTGGACTCCGGCACCACGGCGCGCGGGTCGCGCAAATGCATGCGATGCCAGTCATCCGAGTAGCGCTGGCCCACGCGGGCCAGATCGGGCCCGGTACGCTTGGACCCCCACAGAAAGGGATGATCGAATACCGACTCGCCCGCCACGGAGTAAGGGCCGTAGCGCTGCACTTCGGATTGCAGCGTGCGGATCTGCTGGGAATGGCAGCTCACGCAGCCCTCGCGGATATAGATGTCGCGGCCGATCAGGGTCAGCGCCTCGTAGGGCCGCAGGCCCGGCGCGGGCTCGGTGGTCGAATGCTGGAAAAACAGCGGCACGATCTGGGCCAGCGCGGCGAAGGACACCACCACGATACTGGCCACGATCATCAGGCCGATATTCTTCTCCAGCGTCTGGTGCGAAAAGAAACGCGATTGCTCCGACATATGCGCTCCTCAGGCCGCCAGCGCCGGGCGCGGCACCGAAGGGTTGACCGCCCGAGCGCCTCGCACCGTCATCCAGACATTCCAGGCCATGATGCCCATGCCGGACAGGAACAAGCCGCCGCCGAGCAGGCGGATGACGTAGAACGGCACCCGCGTCTTGAGTTCTTCCACGAAGCTATAGACCAGCGTGCCGTCCGGAGCCGTGGCGCGCCACATCAGCCCCTGCTGCACCCCGGCCACCCACATCGCGGCGATATACAGCACCACGCCCAGGGTCGCGATCCAGAAATGCAGCTCGATGGCGCGCACGCTGTGCATGGCCTGGCGGCCGTAGAGGCGCGGGATCAGGTAGTACAGCGAGCCGAAGGTGATCATGGCCACCCAGCCCAGGGCGCCCGAGTGCACATGGCCGATGGTCCAGTCGGTGTAGTGAGACAGCGCGTTCACCGAACGGATGGACATCATCGAACCCTCGAAGGTCGCCATGCCGTAGAAGGACAGCGCCGTCACGAGGAACTTCAGGATGGGGTCGGTGCGCAGCTTGTGCCAGGCGCCCTGCAGCGTCATGATGCCGTTGATCATGCCGCCCCAGGACGGCGCCAGCAGGATGAGCGAGAAAGTCATGCCCAGCGACTGCGTCCAGTCGGGCAGCGAGGTGTAGAGCAGGTGATGCGGCCCGGCCCACATATACGTGAAGGCCAGCGCCCAGAAGTGCACGATGGACAGGCGATAGGAATAGATGGGCCGCCCCGCCTGCTTGGGCACGAAGTAATACATCATGCCCAGAAAGCTCGTGGTCAGGAAGAAGCCCACCGCATTATGGCCATACCACCACTGCACCATGGCGTCCTGCACGCCCGCATAGGCCGAGTAGGACTTCCACATCGAGACCGGGATCTCGATATTGTTGACCACATGCAGCAGCGCGATCGTCAGGATGTAGGAGCCGAAAAACCAATTGGCGACGTAGATATGCTTGACGCGCCGCTTGACGATGGTGCCGAAGAACACCACCGCATAAGCCACCCAGACCAGGGTGATCAGGATATCGATGGGCCATTCCAGTTCGGCGTATTCCTTGCTGCTGGTATAGCCCATGGGCAGCGTGATGGCGGCCGCCACGATCACGGCCTGCCAGCCCCAGAAAGTGAAAGCCGCCAGGCGCGCGCAGAACAGCCGCGTCTGGCAGGTGCGCTGCACCACGTAATACGAGGTCGCGAACAAGGCGCTGCCGCCAAAGGCGAAGATCACCGCATTCGTATGCAAAGGCCGCAGCCGGCCATAGCTCAGCCACGGCGTGTCGAAATTCAATTGCGGCCAGATCAGCTGGGCGGCGATCAGCACCCCCACCGCCATGCCGACGATACCCCAGACCACGGTCATGATCGCGAACTGCCGAACCACGCCGTAGTTGAAGGCCTCTTCCTGTATTGCGACCGGGTCGCTCATGCCCTTCCCCTCACCCAAAGTTGGCGCTGCTTCTTCTCCAGGCAGGGATGATGCGCGAGCGGCATGGCGGCCGGCTTGATTTGCGTCAAGGAGTCTGAGCGTCAGCCTTCTTTGTCGCGCAATATCGACAGCGCGGCGTCTTCGGTCTCTTCGTACTGGCCGTCGAGCACGGCCCACCACAGGGCCGCGCCTATGCCCAGCACGAAGAGCAAGGACAGCGGCAGCAGCAGATAGAGGATGTTCATGCCCATCTCCGGCACAGCCGCCAGGCATGTCCGGCCACGGCCATCGAAGACAGGAACATCGTCAGGGCCGCCAGCCAGGGCGCCACCCAGCCGGCCAGCGCCAGCGGCACCATCATGAGATGCCAGGCCAGGGAGCCGTAAAGACTGCCCAGGGCATTGCGCCGCAGCTCGTGGCGCAGGCGCGCCAGCGCCGCCGGGCTGGCGCAGGCCTGTTCGCCCGCGGCCTTGTGGGCGGCGGCCAGGGCCGCCGGAACCGCCATCGCCATGGCGCAGGGGCAGCTCATGACGAGCAAAGCCACCATGACGGGCAGCGCGCGGGCGGGCTCCCAGTGCATCCAGGCCAGGCCCGCGCCCAAGGCGAGCACCACCTGCGCGGTCACGAACTGCGCGGCCACGCGGTCGGCCCGGCCCGATAGCGCGCGTCCGGTCAGGGCCAGCATCGTGCGCGCCGCCGGTGGCGCCAGCAGGCTGGCCTGGCGCGCGCAGAGATCGAGATAGCGGGCGCTCAACAGAAAGGCCACGAACATCGTGACCGAATCGAAATAGACGGCGCCCTGCCCCAGCCAGGTGGCCTGCGCGCTGGGCAGAAAGGCGGCCAGGATGCCCAGGGCCACCGGCACATCCATGCCGGCGCGGCCCTCGCGCACGCTGCGCCAGGCGCCGGCCCAGACGGGCCAGGCGCAATACAGCACGACCGGCACGCTCACCAGCAGGCTGGCCCAATTCATCAGCACGATCGCCGTGTCCAGGGTAGACAAGGCATCGGCGGGCATGGTCTCGGGCCGGACATAACCAGGCCAGGCGAACATCATGGCCTGCATCATCGCCAGCCAGGCCACGCCCAGGCGCAGCAAGGCATGCCGGCGGGCGAGGCGTTGCGGCGCGGGCAGGGCCGGCGGCAGGGCGAACAGGGAATGGGCGCGCATGGGCGCGATGCTAAGGCCGCCGCCGCCCGCCCCGCTTGACGCAAATCAAGCCGCGCCCATATGGCGCCCCGAAAAAAAGGGGGACCCGCCGGTCCCCCAAACACTCCACCCTACAAACAGGTACTACCGCATCCGAAATCGCGCCGCGCTCAAGCGGCCTGGGCCTCGCCGTGCTCGAACTGGGCCTCTTCGGTCGAGCCGGTCAGGGCCGTGGTCGAGGACTGGCCGCCCTCGATAGTCTGGGTGACGGCGTCGAAGTAGCCGGTGCCCACTTCGCGCTGGTGCTTCACGGCGGTAAAGCCCAGCTCGGCGGCGGCGAACTCCTTCTGCTGCAGCTCGACGAAGGCGCTCATCTGGCGGCGGGCGTAGCCATGGGCCAGCTCGAACATGCCGTAGTTCAGCGAATGGAAACCGGCCAGCGTGATGAACTGGAACTTGTAGCCCATGGCGCCCAGCTCGCGCTGGAACTTGGCGATGGTCGCGTCGTCCAGGTTCTTCTTCCAGTTGAAGGACGGCGAGCAGTTATAGGCCAGCAGCTTGCCCGGATACTTGCGATGGATGGCGTCGGCGAACTTGCGGGCGTACTCCAGATTGGGCGTGGACGTCTCGCACCAGATCAGGTCGGCATAGGCCGCATAGGCCAGGCCGCGCGAGATGGCCTGGTCTATCCCGGCGCGGGTGCGGAAGAAGCCTTCCACGGTGCGCTCGCCGGTAATGAAGGGACGGTCGTTCTCGTCCACATCGCTGGTCACGAGGTCGGCCGCGTCGGCATCGGTGCGCGCCAGCAGCAGCGTGGGCGTGCCCATTACATCGGAGGCCAGGCGGGCGGCGATGAGCTTGGCGACGGCCTCGCGGGTCGGCACCAGCACCTTGCCGCCCATGTGGCCGCATTTCTTCACCGACGCCAGCTGGTCCTCGAAGTGCACGCCGGCCGCGCCCGCCTCGATCATGCCCTTCATCAGCTCGAAGGCGTTGAGCACGCCGCCAAAGCCGGCCTCGGCGTCGGCCACGATGGGCGCGAAGTAATCCACATAGCCTTCGTCGCCCGGGTTCTTGCCTTCCATCCATTGGATCTGGTCGCAGCGGGCCAGGGAATTATTGATGCGGCGAACCACCTGCGGCACGGAGTTGGCCGGATAGAGCGATTGGTCGGGATACATTTCGCCGGCCAGGTTGGCGTCGCCCGCCACCTGCCAGCCGGAGAGATAGATGGCCTTCAGGCCGGCCTTGACCTGCTGCATGGCCTGGTTGCCGGTCAGCGCGCCCAGCGAATTGACAAAGGGCTCGGTATGCAGCGACTGCCACAGGCGGGTCGCGCCGCGGCGCGCCAGCGTGTGCTCGACCTGGGTGGAGCCGCGCAGGCGGATCACCTCGTCGGCCGAGTAGGCGCGCTTGATCCCCTTCCAGCGGGGATTCTCGGCCCAGTCCTGTTCCAGTTTGCGGATATCGGTTTCGCGTTGGCTCATGGTGTCTCTCCAGTAGTGAGGTTTGCGAAGCAAGGGATTCAGGGTCTGTCTTGCCGCGAATCCATGGAGGACAGTCTACGGACATGCTGCGCAGCAGCGTGCCTGCGAAGCCGGTCGTGAAAGGAAAATTTTTCCATTTAAAATCAATGAGCTACAGATTATGTTTCGCATTGCGAAATCATATTGATTGCCATGAAATGCCGCTTCGCTGCTGCGCAGCATGCGCTTTCACATGCCGCGAACGGGATTTCACCATGCAAAAAAAACGCCGCTTCCAAAGCCCTACAATGCGGGCATCGACCTGATTTGCCTTTCGTCCTCTCCATGCCGCTTACCGACGCGCCGCTGGGCCACAGCGTGGCCTATCCCTCCGAATACGATGCTTCGCTGCTCTTTCCCATTCCGCGCGCCGAAAACCGCGCCAGCCTGGGCCTGGACAGCCTGACGCCGCTGCCGGGCAGCGCGCTGCCCTTTCGCGGCGTCGATATCTGGAATGCCTATGAGGTCTCCTGGCTGGACGCCAAGGGCAAGCCGCGCATTGCCATGGCCAGCTTCCGGGTGCCGGCCGACAGCCCCAATATCATTGAGTCCAAGTCCTTCAAGCTTTACCTGAACTCCTTCAACCAGACGCGCCTGCCCAATGCCCAGGCCCTGCGCGAACGGCTTGAGGCCGACCTGTCGGCCGCCGCCGGCGCGCCCATGGAGATGGATTTCATCCTGCCGCAGCGCTTCGAGACGCTGCGCATCGCCGAGCTCGAAGGCATCAGCCTGGACAAGCTGGATGTCGAGATCGATTGCTATGAGCCGGCGCCGCAGCTGCTGGCCTGCACCGAAGGCGAGGTCGTCCAGGAGACCCTGGTCTCGCGCCTGCTGAAATCCAATTGCCCGGTGACGGGCCAGCCCGACTGGGGCAGCGTGCAGATCGCCTACCGGGGCCGCCCCATCGACCGCGCCGCCCTGCTCAAGTACATCGTTTCGTTCCGGCAGCATGCCGAATTCCACGAGCATTGCGTCGAACGCATCTTCTGCGACCTGATGCGCGCCTGCCAGCCCGAGCAGCTCAGCGTCTACGCCCGCTACACCCGCCGCGGCGGCCTGGACATCAATCCCTGGCGCAGCAACACGGCCGCCGGCGCGCCAGCCGATATCCGCACCGCCCGCCAATGAAAACAGGCCCCTCGCGGGGCCTGTTTCATATCAGGGCTGGGCCGGACAGGCTCAGGATGCCTTGCGCGCCTGGATCGCGATCCACTGCGCCAGGATGGCCGCGATCGCGAAGGCCAGGCCCGCCCCTATCCACGGCCCCTGCGCCAGGCCGGCATCCAGCAGGAGGCCGAAACCCAGGGGCCCCAGGGCCGAACCCACGTCCATGCCCGAATAGACCAGGCCATAGACCGAGCCGGTGGAGCCCTTGGGCGTGACGCGGCGGATCAGCATGTCGCGCGAAGGCGCGGCCACGCCCGAGCAGAAGCCGGCCAGGCCGACCACCAAGGCCGCCATCGACGCCGGCACCCAGCCCATGGCCAGCACCACCAGGGTCAGGCCCGCCAGGATGAGGGCGGCCGTCACGGTGCGCTCGGTGCGCGGCGTGGCCGACACCAGGAAGCCGCCCGCGGCCATGCCCACGGCCGAGGCCACCATATAGCCCGACAGCGCCGAGCTGGCCGCGACCTTGGACAGGTCATACAGCTGAGCCAGCAAGGGGATGGTGTAGTTCTGCACCGAGGACAGCGCGATCGAGGTGAAGGCAAAGAACAGGAAAGCGCCCCACAAGGCCGGGCGCGCCAACAGCGCGGTCAGGGTCTGCCAGGCGCTGGGCTGCGGCGCGGCGGCCTTGTCATCGGCGCGCGGCTGGACCTGGCCGCCCAGCAGATCCCGGCCCAGCACGGTCAGCAGCAGGATGACGGCCACCAGCGCCGCGGCCGAAAACGCCGCCACGCGCCAATTGGCCAGCAGCGTGATGGAGGTGATGAAGACCGGCGTGAGCGCCCAGCCCAGGTTGCCCGTCAGGCCATGGGCCGAGAACGCATGGCCCAGGCGGGCCGGGCTGACCCGGTGGTTGATGATGGAGTAATCCGCGGGGTGGAAAATGGAGTTGCCGATGCCGCCGATGGCGGCCGCCAATATCAGCATGCCGTAGCCGTTGGCCGAGCCGATCAGCACGGCCGACAGCACGAAGCAGGACAGGCCGAACCAGAGCACGGGACGCGCGCCGACGCGGTCGACGATAAAGCCCGACGAGGCCTGGCCCAGCCCCGAGACGACATAAAACACCGATACCAGCAGGCCCAGGCGGGCAAAGTCCAGCCCGAACTCATTGCCCAGCGAGACGTAGAGCGAGGGCAGGACAAGCTGGAAGAAGTGCGAGCTGGCATGGGCCACGCCGATCAGCAGGATGATCTGCCAGTCCCGGCGGCGCAGGTTGGGGGAATCGGATACAGCGGTAGCGGTGTTCATGCGCAAACAGGGCCGGCTGCGGCCCCCTGAAAAAGTCTCCGGTCCGTGGCGGCCGCGCCGCCACGCTCATCGGGCCACTCGAATGGCCTCTAGGGATGGGGGGCCGCCGGCGCCCGCGCGCCGTCCGCCCCGAAATCACTCAGCCCGCCTTTTCGCGGATGGCCGGCCAGGCGCGCTGCAGGTAATACAGCATGGACCACACCGTCAGCACGGCGGCCAGCAGGATCAGCCAGTTGCCCAGCAGGCGCGCATCCACGCCCCAGAGCTTCTGGTTGTAAAGCAGGCAGGGGATGGCCACCATCTGCGCGGCGGTCTTGAACTTGCCCAGGCGATGCACGGCCACGCTGGCGCTGGCGCCTATCTTGGCCATCCATTCGCGCAGGGCCGAAATCGTGATCTCGCGGCCGATGATGATGAGCGAGATAAAGGCATCCACGCGGCTCAGGTCCAGCAGCACGATCAGGGCGGCGCAAACCATCAATTTGTCCGCCACCGGGTCCAGGAAGGCGCCAAAGGCCGAGGTCTGGTTCCAGCGGCGCGCCAGCCAGCCATCGAACCAGTCGGTCAGGGCCGCCACGATGAAGGCCACGGCCGCCAGCGTATCGCGCACACCGACCGACATCCAGGCATCGGGGATATAGAACAGCCCGACCACCAGCGGAATCATGGCGATGCGCAGCCACGTCAGGAAAATGGGTACGTTTATCGGCATAGTGCCCCGTATGCTACATCAGCCGCCCAGCGGACGCCCGTCGTCAATGCAGGGCATCATAGATCCGCTGGGCCAATTCTTCTGAAATCCCCTCGACCGAAGCCAGGTCTTCGATGCCGGCCGAGGTCACGCCGGACAGCCCGCCGAAGCGCGCCAGCAGGCGCTGGCGCCGCTTGGCCCCCACCCCCTCGATCTCCTCCAGCCGGGACACATTGCGCGCCTTGGCGCGCTTGGCCCGCATGCCGGTGATCGCGAAACGGTGGGCTTCGTCGCGCACCTGGGCGATCAGCATGAGGGCGGCCGACTCCTTGCCCAGCGCCACGGGCGGACGCCCATCGGCGAAAACCAGGGTTTCGAGTCCGACCTTGCGTCCTTCGCCCTTGGCCACGCCGACCAGGGTGGCGATGTCCAGGCCCAGTTCGGCGAAGACCTGGCGCGCGACCTCCACCTGGCCCTTGCCGCCGTCGATCAGCACCAGGCCCGGCATGGGCGCCTCGCCATCGGCCACTTTGCCGAAACGCCGCGTCAGCACCTGCCGCATGGCGGCGTAGTCGTCGCCGGGCGTGATGCCGACGATGTTGTAACGCCGGTAGAGCGATGGCTGCATGTCATGATGCAGAAAGACCACACAGGACGCCTGGGTCGCCTCGCCCGCCGTATGGCTGATATCGAAGCACTCGATGCGCAGGGCGTCGAGCGCGGCCTCGTCGGTATCCATGTCCAGGGCTTCGGCCAGGGCCAGGGTGCGCGCGGCGCGCGCGCCGGATTCGGTCAGGGCGCGCGCCAGGGCCATCTCGGCGTTCTTCTGGGCCTGCTCCAGCCAGGAGCGCCGCACGCCCTGGGGCCGCGTCAGCAGCCGGCAGCGCGTGCCGGCCTGCTCGGCCAGCAGCCCGACCAGCGCCGGATCGGGCAAGGCGTGCGAGCACACCAGCACCGGCGGCAAGGCATTGTCCGCATAGTGCTGGGCGACAAAAGCCTCCAGCACTTCGGCCGCCGCCTCGCCCTCGGCGTGGGCGGGAAAAAAAGGCTTGTCGCCCAGGTGCCGGCCGCCCCGCACCATGGCCAGGTTGACGCAGACCTTGCCGCCGCCGGCGGCCACGGCGATCACATCGGTGTCTTCGCCGCCGACGTTTTCCATGGTCTGCTGGTGCAAGACCTTGGACAGCGAGCCCATCTGGTCGCGCAGGGCCGCGGCTTCCTCGAAGCGCAGCTCGCTGGAGGCCTGCAGCATGCGGGCCTCGATTTCGTCCATGACCTCGCGCGCCTCGCCATTGAGAAAACGCGCGGCGCGCTGCACGTCGCGCGCGTAGTCGGCCGCCTCGATGGCCTGCACGCAAGGCGCCGAGCAGCGCCCGATCTGGTGCAGCAGGCAGGGGCGCGAGCGGTTGGCGAACACCGTGTCCTCGCAGGTGCGCAGGCGAAAGACCTTCTGCAGGATCTGTATGGTTTCGCGCACCGCCCAGGCATTGGGATAAGGACCGAAGTACTGGCCGCGCTTGTTGGTGGCGCCGCGGTAGTAGGCGATGCGCGGCCAGGCATGTCCGGTGATCAGCAGATAGGGATAGGACTTGTCATCACGGAACAGGATGTTGTAGCGCGGGTGCAGGCTCTTGATGAGGTTGTTTTCAAGAATCAGCGCCTCGGCCTCCGAGCGCGTGACCGTCACCTCCACGCGCGCGACCTTGCCCACCATCTGCGCGATACGCGGACTGGCCAGGTTCTTCTGGAAATACGAAGACACGCGCTTCTTCAGGTCGCGCGCCTTGCCGACATACAGCACCTCCCCGGCGGCATCCAGATGCCGATAGACGCCGGGCAGATGCGGCAGATCAGCCAGAAACGATTTGAGATTGAAGTCGTCGGGCATGCTGATAGCGTGAATCGGCCTGCAGGCCATCCCAATCCGGGCTCGCGAAGGCCGGCGCCAGGCGGCGGATGCGCGCCACCGATTCCGGCGCCGGCGCAAGGTCGAGGCGGCCCAGCAATTCATCGGCCAGGTCCGGGCGGTTGCAGACCAGCACCATGTCGCAGCCGGCCGACAGGGCCGCCTGGGCGCGGGCCAGGATGTCGCCGGCCACCGAAGCGCCTTCCATGGTGAGGTCATCGGAGAACACCACGCCGTCATAGGCGAGCTGGCCGCGCAGGATATCGGTCACCCAGCGGCGCGAGAAGCCGGCGGGCCGGCTGTCCACCTTGGGATAGATCACATGGGCCGGCATGACCGAGGACAGGACGCCGTCGCCCAGCCAGCCATAAGGCGCGGCATCGTCCTTCAGGATGTCGGCCAGCGAGCGCTTGTCGACCGGGATCTCGTGGTGCGAATCGGCCTGGACATAGCCATGGCCGGGGAAATGCTTGCCGCAGGCGGCCATGCCGGCCAGCGCCAGGCCCTGGATCAGGGCACGCGCCAGCATGGCGACCACGCGCGGATCGTGATGGAAGGCGCGGTTGCCGATCACCTTGCTCACGCCGTAGTCCAGGTCCAGCACGGGCGTGAAGCTCATGTCCACGCCACAGGCCCGCAGCTCGGCGGCCAGCACATAGCCGGCCGCGGTCGCCAGCCGCATGGCCGCCAGCGGATCGCGGTCCCAGGCCTCGCCCAGCGCGCGCATGGGCGGCAAGGCCGTGAAGCCATCCTCGCGGAAACGCTGCACGCGGCCGCCTTCGTGGTCCACCGCGATCAGCAGCGGTTCGCCGCGCGCCTCGTGGATCTTGCGCGTGAGCGCCGTCAGCTGGGCGCGGTTCTCGAAGTTGCGCGCGAACAGGATCACGCCGCCCACCAGGGGATGGCGCAGGCGCTGCTTTTCTTCCTTGGTCAGCCGCGTGCCCGCCACATCGACCATGACCGGTCCGGGCGGCAGCTGGCGGTGTTTCTTGGATTTCGACATCAAACGGTCCTCAGTGGGTGGACGTCCCGGTCCGGGACTCCACGATGACATAGGCGGCGGCCATGTCGGATTCATCGGTGATCGAGACATGGGCCGCACCGAAACGCTGCTCGAACCAGGGCCGCAGCGCCGCGTCGATGACGAGCACGGGGCGGCCGCCCGGCGCGTTCAGCGTCTGCACCCGGTTCCAGGTCATGGGCATGCGCATCCCCAGGCCGATGGCCTTGGAGAAGGCTTCCTTGGCGGCAAAGCGCGTGGCCAGGAAACGCACGCCGCGCGCCGGATCGCGGGCGCTGCGGGCGCGGAATTTTTCCATCTCCTGGACGCCGAGTATTTTTTCGGCAAAGCGCTCGCCATGGCGCTCCAGGGCTCGGGAGATGCGATCGACGCGGATCAGGTCCATGCCGATGCCGGCGATGGCGCCGCTGGGGAGGCTGAAAGAGACCATGGCAAACCGGAAAAGGCCGGCGCCGGAAGGCGCCGCAATAGCGAAATCATACGCGAGCCCGGGCGCATCCACACGGCCTCGCCCGCCCATGAAAAAGGCCGCCCCGCGGGACGGCCCAGCCGGCGCCGGCGACGGTTTCAGCGGCCGCGCGCCTGGATCATGAGGGCCTTCATGTCGCGCACGGCCTTCTCCCAGCCGTCGAAGACGGCCCGGGCCACGATGGCATGCCCGATGTTCAACTCGGAAATCCCGTCGATGGCGGCCACGGATTGGACATTGCCGTAATGCAGGCCGTGGCCGGCATTGACGCGCAGGCCATGGCGCAGCCCCTCGCGGACCGCCTCGCGGATGCGCTGCAGCTCGCTGTCGGCCTGTGCGCCCTCGGCCTCGGCATAGGCGCCGGTGTGCAGCTCGATGACGGGCGCCTTGGCGCGCGCCGCGGCCTCGATCTGGGCGGCGTCCGGATCGATGAAGAGCGACACCCGGATGCCGGCCTCGGCCAGCAGGGCCACGGCATCGGCCACGGCGTCGAACTGGCCCAGCACGTCCAGTCCGCCCTCGGTCGTGAGCTCGGCCCGTTTTTCCGGCACCAGGCAGACATCGTCAGGCTTGACCGCGCAGGCGATTTCCAGCATTTCGGGCGTGAGCGCGCACTCCAGGTTCATGCGGGTGCGCAACTTCGGCCGGATCGCGTAGACATCGGCATCCTGGATATGGCGGCGGTCTTCGCGCAGATGCAGGGTGATCAGGTCCGCGCCGGCGTCCTCGGCGCGCACGGCCGCCTCCACCGGATCGGGATAAACAGTGTGGCGCTGCTGGCGCAGCGTGGCCACGTGGTCGATATTGACGCCAAGTTCAATCATTGTTGTTGCGTGGTCGTGGGTTGAGCCTGGGACAGGGCGGTATTTTCCAGCCAGCCGCCTCCCAGGGCCTTGTAGAGTTCGACGCGGTTGACGAGCGAGGCCAGGCCCGCCTGCACCAGGGCGATCTGGGCATTGAAGAAATCCACCTGGGCGGTCTGCACCTGCAGATAGCTGTCAATGCCGTTGACATAGCGCATATTGGACAGCTCCAGCGTGCGGGCCGAAGAGGCCTGCAGGCCGCGCTGCGCATCCAGCTGGGCGCTATAGGTCGCCTCGCCGGCCAGCGCGTCGGATACCTCGCGGAAAGCCTGCTGGATGGTCTGCTCGTACTGCGCCACGGCGATGTTGTCGCGCGCCTTGGCCAGGTTCAGGCCTTCGATGATGCTGCCGCCGGCGAACAGCGGCGTGGTGATCTGGGGCGAGAAGCTCCAATAGCCCTGCCCTCCCCGGAACAGCGTATCCAGCGAGGGGCTGGCCACGCCCAGCAGGCCGGTGAGCGAGATCGTCGGAAAGAAAGCCGCCCGCGCCGCGCCGATATTGGCCTTGGCCGCGCGCAGCTGGTTTTCGGCGGCCAGGATGTCGGGCCGCCGCTCCAGCAGGTCCGAGGGCAGGCCGGCCGGCACGGTCGCCAGAATCTGGTCGCGGCCGAATTCGGCCGGCTGCGGCAGGTCGGCCGGCAGGCTGGGCAGGCCCACGAGCACGATCAGCGCATTGAGCGCCTGGGCGCGCGCGCGCGCCAGCTGGGCCAGATCGGAAGACGCCGAGTCCAGCAGCGACTTGGACTGGTTCAGGTCGAGTTCGGAAGCCACGCCGCCGTCAAACCGCGTTTTGACGAGGTTATAGGACTCCTGGCGGGACTGCAGCGTCTTGCGCGTGAGATCCAGCTGGACCTCGGCCGCGCGCAGATTGAAATACGACTCCGCCACCGCCCCCACCAGGGTGATGTGCACCGACCGCTGGGCCTGCTCGGTCGACAGATATTGCTGGTACGCCGCTTCCGACAGATTGCGCAGGCGGCCGAACAGGTCGATCTCGAAAGTCGTCAGGCCGATGCCGGCCTGGTACTGGCTGCTGATCGACGTCGAATCGGGCCCGCCCACACGCATATTCTTGGGCAGATGCTGGCGCGTGCCCTGGACGCCGGCGCCGATGGACGGCCATTGCGCCCCGCGCTGGATGCCGTATTGCGCGCGCGCGACTTCGACGTTCTGCACGGCCACGCGCAGATCGCGGTTGTTGTTCAGCGCCAGCTCGATCAGCGCCTGCAGCCGCGGATCGCGGAAGAAACTGCGCCAGCCGATTTCGGCGGCCGCCGTTTCGGCCGGCGGCGCCACGGCGGCGGCCGGCTGCGTGCCCAGTTCGGTGGGCTGACTGTAGGCGCCGTAGCGGATCCTGGGCTGATCCGGCCAGTCGGCGTTCACCGGCGCTTGCGGACGATGGTAGTCCGGCGCCAGCGAGCAGCCGGCCAGGCCGGCGGCCAGCAGCACCGCCAGGGCGCCGCGCTTATGCATCAGGGCCGTCATTCCTTGTTCTCCTGACCGCCTTGGTTTTGGGTATTGGCTGCCTGTTTTTCCTCTTCGGCCTTCTTGGCGGCCTGCTCGGCCTGGAAGGCGCGAAGCTCGGCGCCCAGCAGGCGCGGACGGGTCTTGACCAGGCTCATGACGACCACGAAGAAGGTCGGCACGAAGATCACCGCGAAAGGCGTGGCCGCCAGCATGCCGCCCAGCACGCCGATACCGACGGCGCGCTGGCTGGCGGCGCTGGCGCCGGTGGCGATGGCCAGCGGCACCACGCCCAGGATGAAGGCCAGCGAAGTCATCAGGATGGGGCGGAAGCGCAGGCGCGCCGCCTCCACCGCCGACTCGTACAGGCCGTTGCCCCGCGCGTACTGGTCCTTGGCGAATTCGATGATCAGGATGGCGTTCTTGGCCGCCAGGCCGATCACGGTCACCATCCCCACCTGGAAGTACACGTCGTTGGACATCCCCATCACGGTGACCAGCCCCACCGCGCCCAGCATGCCCAGCGGCACCACCAGCATGACCGACAGCGGGATGGCCCAGCTTTCATAGAGGGCCGCCAGCACCAGGAAGACCACCAGCAGCGCCAGGGCCATCAGGATGACGGCCTGGTTGCCGGCCAGGCGCTCCTGGTAGGACAAACCATTCCATTCGTAGCCGAAGCCCGAGGGCAGTTGGGCGACCAGGCGCTCCATCTCGGCCATGGCTTCGCCGGTCGAGTGGCCGGGCGAGGCATCGCCGCCGATACGGACGGACTCATAGCTGTTGTAGCGCACCACCTGGGTCGGGCCTTGCGACCACTTGGCCGTCACGAAGGACGACAGGGGCACCATGCCGCCGTCCTTGTTGCGGGCGTTCAGGTTGAGCACGTCTTCCATGTGCATGCGGTACTTCTCGTCGGCCTGCACCCAGATGTTCTGCATCCGGCCCATGTTGGGGAATTTGCTCAGATAGGCCGAACCGACCGCCGTCGAGATCAGCTGCGCCGCTTCGGAGAAGTCCACGCCCAGCGCGGCCGCCTTGTCGCGGTCGATGTTCAGCGACAGCTGCGCGCCCGGCCCCAGGCCGGTGATGCGCACCTGCGAGAGCACCGGACTCTGCATGGCCATGCCCATCAGCTGCCCGGTCGCCGCGGCCAGGGCCTCGGTGCCGGCGCCGCCACGGTCCTGCAGGCGGAAGTCAAAGCCCGCGGCATTGCCCAGCGACGAGATGGCCGGCGGCACCACGGTGAACACCATGGCGTCCTTGATCCCCATGAACAAGTGCTGGAAGGCGCCGCCCGCGATCGCCTGGGCGGAATCCTGCGCGCTCTTGCGCTCGGCGAAGTCCTTGAGCGTGATGAAGGCCAGGGCCGCGTTCAGGCCGTTGCCGTTGAACGAGAAGCCCTGCACGGCCACGATGTTCTGGGTGGCCGGCTGCTGGCGGAAATAATGCTCCACCTCCTCGATGACTTCGATGGTGCGGTTGGCCGAAGCGCCCGCCGGCAGTTCGATATTGCTGATCACATAGCCCTGGTCTTCCTCGGGCAGGAAGGACGAGGGCAGGCGCAGGTAGAGCCAGCCCAGGGCCACCACCAGCAGCGCGAACAGGATCATCATGCGCCCGCCCTTGTGCAGCACGCGCGAGATCCAGTTCTGGTAGTGATGCGTGGTCGCCTCGAACTTGCGGTTGAACCAGCCGAAAAAGCCCTTTTTCTCTTCGTGGTGCCCTTGGGGAATGGGCTTGAGCAGCGTCGAGCACAGGGCCGGCGTGAAGCTCAGGGCCAGGAAGGCCGAGAAGAAGATCGAAACGGCCATGGCCACCGCGAACTGGCGGTAGATCACGCCCACCGACCCGCTCATGAAGGCCAGCGGCAGGAACACCGTCACCAGCACCAGCGTGATGCCGATGATGGCGCCGGTGATCTGCGGCATGGCCTTGGCCGTGGCCTCCTTGGGCGGCAGGCCCTCGGTCGCCATGATGCGCTCGACGTTTTCGACCACCACGATGGCGTCATCGACCAGGATGCCGATGGCCAGCACCATGGCGAACATGGTCAGCACGTTGATCGACAGCCCCAGCGCCAGCATCACCGCGAAGGCGCCCATCATGGCCACCGGCACCACCAGCGCCGGGATCAGGGTGTAGCGCACGTTCTGCAGGAATACGAACATCACCAGGAACACCAGCACCATGGCTTCGACCAGGGTGTGGATCACCTTCTCGATGGACACCTTCACATAGGGCGCGGTGTCATACGGGATTTCGTACTTGATGTTGTCCGGGAAGTACTTGGACAGCGCCGCCATCTGCGAGCGGATGCCGTCGGCCGTCTCCAAGGCGTTGGCGTCGGGCGAGAGCACGATGGCGAAAGCCGCCGTGGGCTGGCCGTTCAGGCGCGCGCCAAACTGATAGTTGTCCGCGCCCACCTCGATGCGGGCCACATCGCTCAGGAGCACCTTGGAGCCGTCGGTGTTGGCCCGCAGCACGATCTTGCCGAAGCCGTCGACCGTGCTCAGCTGGCCGTTGGCCGTGACGGTGGCCGTGACGCGCACTTCCTTGGGATTGGGCGGCGCGCCGATCGAGCCGCCCGAGATCAGCACGTTCTGCGCGGCGATGGCCTGGTTGACTTCCTGCATGCTCAGGTTGAAGCCCACCAGCTTCTGCGGATCGACCCAGATGCGCATGGCGCGGGGCGCGGCAAAGAGCTGGAACTGGCCCACCCCGGGCACCCGCGAGATCGGGTTCTTGATATTGCGGGTGATGTAGTCGGCCAGCGCCGCCTGGTCCAGCGTGCCATCCGTGGAGGACAGCGTCACGAAGAGCAGGAAGCCGGCGCTGGTCTGCTCGTATTGCAGGCCCTGCTGGGTCACCGCCGCCGGCAGCTGGGCCGTGACGTTGGAAATCCGGTTCTGCACGTCCACCTGCGCCAAGTCCGGGTCGGTGCCCGGGCGGAAGGTGGCGGTGATCTGCGACTGGCCATTGGAATCGCTGACGGACTCGTAATACAGCAGGCCCTTGGCCCCGTTGAGCTCGTCCTCGATGATACTGGTCACCGTCTCGGCCACTTCCTTGGCCGAAGCGCCAGGATAGGTCGCGGTGATGGTGATGGCCGGCGGCGCCACGTCCGGATACTGCGCGACAGGCATATTGGGGATGGCCAATATGCCCGCCAGCAGGATGAACAGCGCAACCACCCAGGCAAAAATGGGTCGATCAATGAAAAATTGCGGCATGTGGGCTGACTCTGAAAGCGATGCTCACGAACGAGGAACGCGGCTCGCGCCGCGCGCCGCTTAGGATTTGGATTCCTGCTTGGCCGGCGCCTGCCCTTCCGCGGGCTTGGCGCCAGGCTGGCCGGCCGCCTTGGCCTTGGGATCCCAGGGCGAGGTCTGCACGGGCGCGCCCGGGCGGATCTTCTGGAAACCCTCGACAACGACGACATCGCCGGCCGACAGGCCGCTGCTGATGATCCACTGGTTGTTGACCGAGGACCCGGTGCGCACCGCGACCTGCTGGACCTTGCCGTCCTTGACCACCATCAGGCTCTGCAGGCCGTCGGCGGTGCGCTGCAGGGCTTGCTGGGGCACCAGCAGGGCCTTCTCGTCCACGCCTTCGTCCAGGCGCACGCGCACATACATGCCGGGCAGCAGGACCTGGTCCGGATTGGGCACCTCGGCGCGCAGGTTCACATTGCCGGTCGAAGGATCCACGGTGATGCCGGTGAACAGCAGCTTGCCCGGGGATTGATAGACCGAACCGTTTTCCAGCACGATGGACACCCGCGCGGCGTCCGGCCCCAGTTTTTGCAGCTGGCCGGAGGCAAAGGCCTCGCGCAGGCGCGCGAGGTCGGAGGTGGACTGCGTGAAGTCGACGTAGATGGGATCCAGTTGCTGCACCACGGCCATCTGCGTGGCGGAGGACGCCTCCACCAGGGCCCCTTCGGTGACCAGCGGCTTGCCGATGCGGCCGGTGATCGGCGAGGTGACGTCGGTATAGCCCAGATTGATGCTTGCCGAGGTCTGCGCCGCCTTGGCCGCGGCCACCGCGGCGTCGGCCTGGCGATAGCTGGCCACGGCGTTGTCGTACTCCTGCTTGCTCACGGCATTGGCCTTGACCAAGGGCGCATAGCGGTCGGCGAGCAGCTTGGCGCTGTACAGATCCGCCTGCGCCTGCTTGAGCTGGGCGGTCGCCTGGTCATACGACGCCTGGTAGGAGGCAGGGTCGATCTTGAACAGCACCTGGTTTTCTTTGACGTCGCCGCCCTGCTCGAACAGGATTTTTTGCACGATGCCCGTCACGCGGGCGCGGATCTGCGCATCGCGCACCGCGTCCACGCGGCCGGGCAGATCGGAAATGATCGAGGCTTTCTGGGGTTGCACCGTCACAACGGCAACCTGCGGCAAGCTCGGGCTTGCTTGTGGCTTTTCGCCACATCCCGCCAACATCCAGCCAAGGGCGACAACAACGCCAAGACCCGAGACACGCTGAGGTGAAAAACGCATGGATCCCTCACGGAGTGAAAACACGTCTCCCTCACTTCCGCCCTCGAGCGGTTGTTCTGTTCATGAAGAGGGGGACGCGGACCCACGTAATGTAGCGTACTTTTTGAGGGGAAACCCTCAATTTCTGCCGAAAATAGTGAGCGAAGGCCAGGCCGGCGTGATGCGGCAACAACGGCCGTCGGGCGCGCTCAGGAAGGCTGGACCATCAAATGGCCGAGAAAGACATAACCCATGCCGTGCACGGTGTGCAAAGGCAGCTCCGCGCCCGCTTCGCCGACCTTTTTGCGCAGGCGGCTGATGGCCACGTTGAGGGTGCGCAGACTGGCCCCGGGCAGCGCCTTGAGCAGCGCATCCCGGGACAGCTCCCGCCCGGGGTGCTCGGCGATGGCCAGGAAACACACGCGCTCCAGCGCCGTGAGGCTGATGCGCACCCCCCGCGGCGTACTCAGCACCCAGCCGCGGTAAAGCAGATGCCAGGTCTCGTTTGCATCGGCCGGCAACCCCGCCGGCGGGGGGGTTGCGACATCGGCGGGCAGTCCGGGAGCAGGAGAATGTTGCGTCATAGTGGTATGTGAAGTTATACGGCAAGCGTGCGAACCACGCACCAGCTTGCCCAAGTGCACGTCAGGCTACAGTGGATTGCGTAACCTTCCGGCTTGCTTGCACATAAACCAGACTTACCTGATCTGGCTATCGTTCGCGAGGCGGCCGCCGCTACTTCCGGTGCACGTCATGCGCCACGAAGGAGATTTCCGGCGGCGGGCGGTCCAGCACCCCGGGCTGCTCCAGCGTGCGGCGAATATCGCTCAGCCCGCTGCGCCAATGCTCGCGCATGGCCTCGGTGCTGAACTCATAGTCCTTGGAGTGCCGTTCGTAGTGCTTGGCCTCGTAGATGAGGTTGACGATGTTGACGGCCGGCGTGCAGGCCTCGGCCCGGATATCCGCGAGTTCAGGGCTGTCGCGCTCGTCTTCGGGCAGGCGCTCGAGCAGGCGCTGCAGGCCGCGGCGCAGGCGCAGCACGCGCGCGAAATTGTCCGTCACTATCCGGGTGCGGCTGGAATACTGGATGTCCTTCTGCCTTTCGGCCACCTCGTCCATGGTGGTGGGCAGGGGCCCGCGGGCCGGCCAGAGATCCACCTGGAAGGCCAGCGTGTCGCGCAGGGGCGAGTCCGACAGCACCTTGGCCAGCGGCGTGTTCGAGACCATGCCGCCGTCCCAGTAGTACTGCCCGTCCACCTCGATGGCGGGAAAGCCTGGCGGCAGCGCCCCGGAGGCCATGACGTGCTCCAGGCGCAGGACGCGGTCGCGGCTGTCGAAATAATTGAAGTTGCCGCTGCGCACATTGACCGCGCCGAAGCTGGCGCGCACCCCGCTCTTGTTGAGCAGGTCGAAATCGACGAAGCGCCGCAGGGTCTCGGCCAGCGGCGCCGTGTCATAAAAGCTGGTGGAGGCCTGGCCCGCGTTGCGCAGCAGATAGGGCGAGGGATAGCGCGGCGTGAAAAAACCCGGCTGCCCCTGCCAGACCGCGTTGAGCGCGGCCAGATGGCCATTGACCTCGGGCGAGCCGAAGCCGAAAGGCAGGCCCTGGAACATCGGCCCCCAGACATCGCCCCAGGGCAGGCTGGCGAAACCGGTGGGGCGGCAGATGGCCTCCCAGAAACCGCGCAGCCGCTCGACCCGCTCGTCCTCGGGCGAGCCGGCGATGATGGCGGCATTGATGGAGCCGATGGAGATGCCCGAAATCCAGTTGGGCCGGATACCGGCCTCGTGCAGGCCTTCGTAGACGCCCGCCTGGTAGGCGCCCAGGGCGCCGCCGCCCTGCAACACCAAGGCCACCGTGTCATAGGCGCCCGATGGGCGCCGGTTGGCGGCGCGCTTGCCGGCGCCAGCCGGATCCTGCTTGGCCATGCTTGCGTCCCGCCCGCGGTTCTACTTGGCCGCCGGCGCCGCGCCACCGGCAAGAAAAGGATATTTCTGAAAGATCAGCGCGACGGCGGCATTGACGCGCTCCTGGTCCTGGGACCAATTGGGATCGGTCACTTCGCCGGTGGCCACGCCCTCCCAGACCAGCTGCTTGCGGCGCCGGTCCACGAGGTCCACATTGAGGGTGCCCTCGGTGTATTGATAGACATCATCGCCCCAGCCATAGCCCGGCCATCCGCCATAGAAGCCGCCGCGGTAGGCGTAGTACGGCATGGGCGGCGGCGGCGCCGGCACGACCTGAACCTTGTCGGCCAGCTTGGCGCTGAAATTGACCTGCAGGTCGGGCTGCTTGTCGTCGTAGACGTAGCCGCGGCGCTGCATCTCGCCGCGCACGGCGGTCTTGAGGCGTTCGGTCAGCAGGCTGCTATAGCCGGCGCGGTCGGTCCCCAGGGCAGGCATGAAGCCATAGCTGCGATACTGGCTGAAATCGACCTTGTGGTCGTAATCGCTGCGCACCGTCGGCTTGGACGCGCAAGCCGCGAGCGCGCCCGCCAGCGCCATTACACCGACTATCCTGGGTATTGCCTGCATCATCGTCTCCGCGCGGACCTGAGGGTGATTGATCTTGCCCTGAATACGAACAACTTGCAATAAACTCCCTGACACCTCTTTTGTCGGACCCGACCGAATGGCCCCCTCCCCCGACCTGGAACTCGATGGCTCCATCTGGCTGCGCAGCGGCGACCAGACCTGGGGCGGCGCCCAGCGCATCGCCCTGCTGGCCCAGATCGGCGCGACCGGCTCCATCACCGCCGCGGCCCGCGCCGTGGGCATGAGCTACAAAGGCGCCTGGGACGCCATCGACACCATGAACAACCTGGCCGGCGTTCCCCTGGTGGAGCGCGCCGCCGGCGGCAAGGGCGGCGGCGGAACCCGCCTGACCGCCCAGGCGCATGCGCTGATCGCCCGGTTCAACCGGCTGCAGGAAGAACACCAGCGCTTCATGCAGCACCTGGCCAGCCAGGGCCTGGCCGGCGATCTCGACCTCATGAGGCGTTTCATGCTCAAGACCAGCGCGCGCAACCGTTTACTGGGCCGTGTGGAAGACGTGCGGCCCGGCGCCGTCAACGATGAAATCCGCATCGCCATCGCCGGCGGCCATGTGCTGCGGGCGACAATCACCCGCGACAGCACGGCCGAGCTGGGCCTGAGGCCGGGGCGCGAGGTCATCGCGCTCATCAAGGCTTCCGCGGTCCTGGTCGGCGTGCCGGGCCCCGGCCTGCGCCTGTCGGCCGACAACCGGCTGCCCGGCCGCGTGGCGCAATTGCGCGGCGGCGCCGTCAACGACGAGGTGGTGATCGACCTGGACGGCGGCGGCACGCTCGCGGCCGTCATCACGGGCGACAGCGCCCGCGAACTGGCGCTGGCCGAGGACAGTCCCGTGCAGGCCATCTTCAGCGCCTCCAGCGTCATCCTCGGCGTCATGGACTGATCAGCTGGCGACGGCCAAGCCCGGATGGGCGGCGATACGGCCATCGCGCACCTCGAAGACGGCATCGCCCAGGGCGTCGATGTCGGCCGGATCGTGCGTGATGAGCATCATGGGCACGGACAGGCCGTCGAGCAGGCGGCGCAGTTCCACCCGCATCTTGCCGCGCAATTGCGCATCCAGCGCGGCGAACGGCTCATCCAGCAGGATGAGTCCGGGCTCGGCCGCCAGGGCGCGCGCCAGCGCGGCGCGCTGCTTCTGCCCGCCCGATATCTGCGCGGGATAGCTGTTGACGACCGGGCCCAGCTCGAAGGCGTCGATCCAGCGCCGCGCCTGGGCCGGCATGCCGCGCCGGCGGGGATTGAGCCAGCCGCCGCGCAAGGCGAATGCCACGTTCTGCCCCACGGTCAGGTGCGGAAACAGCGCGTAGTCCTGGAACAGATAGGCCACGCGCCGCTGCCGGGGCGGCAGGAAGACCTTGCTCGCGCTGTCGTAGAAGACCCGCCCATTGACCGCGATATGGCCCGAATCCGGCCGCAGCAGCCCGGCCACCGCGCGCAGCGCCAGGCTCTTGCCCGCGCCCGAAGGCCCGAACAGCACCACGCGCTGCGAATCGGTGCGCAACCGCACATCCATCTCGAAGCGGCGCCCCTCGGCCTGCAGCGTCTTGCGCAAGGCAATGTCGATCATGCCATCCCCCTGCGGCGCGGCAACAGCCGGCTGGCCAGCAGAAGCGCCGCCACGCAGGTCACCGACGTGATGATCACCAGCAGATTGGCCGTGCTGTCGTCGCCGGCCTGCACCGCCTCGTAGATGGCGATGGACAAGGTCTGCGTGCGGCCCGGCAGATTGCCGGCCACCATCAGCGTGGCGCCGAACTCACCCAGCGCCCGCGCGAAGGCCAGCAGCACGCCGGCCATGATGCCGCGCAAGGCCAGCGGCAGCGTGACACGGAAGAACACCGATGACTCCCGCAGGCCCAGCACGCGCGCCGCGGCCTCCAGCTGCGGATCGACCTGTTCGAACGCCGTCCGCGCGCCCTTGAGCACCAGCGGAAAGGCCACCACGGCCGCCGCGATCACCGCCCCCTGCCAGGTAAACACCAGCGCGATGCCCCAGCCGGCCAGCGCCTCGCCCAGCACGCCGCGGCGTCCCAGCAGCACCAGCAGGTAATAGCCCAGCACCGTGGGCGGCAAGACCATGGGCAGGGTCAAGAGGGAATCGACCAGCTCGCGCGCCGGCGAGCGCCAGCGCGCCAGCCAGAAGCCCGCGGCCGTGCCGGTCAGCGCGCTGATGGCGGTCGCCCAGCCGGCCACCTTCAGCGACAGCAGCAGGGGAACCCACACGGGGTCGTTCATGATGATGGCCTCAAGGCTTCTTGAAGCCGTGGCGCGCCAGAATGGCCTGCCCCTCGTCGGAGCGGGCATAGTCGATAAAAGCCTGCGCGGCGGCCTGGTTGGCCTCGCGCATGGTCAGCGCGATGGGATAGGTGATGGGCTGCGGCGTGGGCACGGTCTCGACCACCTTGACCTTGCCGGGCATCACGGCCGCATCGGTGGCGAACACAAAGCCGGCATCGACCTCGCCGCGCGCCACGTAGTCCAGGCTCTGGCGCACATTCTGGGCCGGCACGCCCTTGGCCGAAACGGCGGCCCACAGCCCCTGCCGCTCCAGCGCCGCCTGGGTGTAGCGGCCCACCGGCACCGAGGCCGGATTGCCATAGGCCACGCGCTTGATGTTCTCGCCCTTGAGGTCGGCCAGGCTGTTGACCGCCGCGCCGCCGGCGGCCGGCACGATCAGCACCAGGGCATTGGCGGCAAAGTCGACCCGGGTGCCGGGACGCACGGACCGGCTTTGCACGGCGCGGTCCATGGCGCGCTGGTCGGCCGAGGCAAACACATCGGCGGGCGCGCCCTGCTCGATCTGGCGCAACAGCACATCCGAGGCGGCGAAATTCAGCGCGACCTTGCTGCCCGGATGCCTGGCCTCATAGGCCTGGCCCAGCTCCTTGAAGGCGTTGGTCAGGCTGGACGCCGCCGACACCGTGAGGTCGGCGGCCTGCGCGGCCGCGCCCAGGCCCAGCGCGGCCAGGACAGGGAGGAACAAGGAAGTGCGGATGTGCATGGTCTGCCCCGGGGTGGCGGGCGCAAGGGCGCCTTGGCCTCGAAATATACCGAGGTATATAGCGATAGTCAAAGAAAAGGGGCCGCGGTCCGGCGGCCCCTGCGGTCAGCCCAGCAGCAAGGCGTCGTCGGAGAGCTTTTCGCCCCGGACCCGCTCGAACATCGCCAGCAGGTCGGGCACGTCCATGCCCTTGCGTTCATCGCCGGACACATCGAGCACGACCTGCCCCTGGTGCAGCATGACCGTGCGGTCGCCCACGTCCAGGGCCTGGCGCATGCTGTGGGTCACCATCATGGTGGTCAGGTGGTTCTCGGCCACGATGCGGGCGGTGAGCTGCAGCACGAAGTCGGCCGTGCGCGGATCCAGCGCCGCCGTATGCTCGTCCAGCAACAGGATGCGCGAGGGCTGCAGGGCCGCCATCAGCAGGCTGACCGCCTGCCGCTGTCCGCCGGACAACAGGCCGATGCGGTCGCTCAGGCGGTTTTCCAGGCCCAGGCCCAGCGTGGCCAGCCGTTCGCGGAAATGCTCGCGCATGGACGCCTTGACCGCGCGGCCGAACCCGCGCCGCGCGCCGCGGCATTGCGCCAGCGCCATGTTTTCCTCGATGGTGAGGTCTTCGCAAGTGCCCGCCATGGGATCCTGGAAGACCCGCGCCACCTGGGACGCGCGAGCCCAGACCGGCTGGCGCGTGACGTCGGCGTCATTGATCTGGATGCTGCCCGTGTCGATGGGCAGATCGCCCGACACGGCATTCAGAAAGGTGGACTTGCCCGCGCCATTGGAGCCGATCACGGTCACGAACTGCCCCGTGGGGATCTCCAGCGACAGCCCGCGCAGGGCCCGCGTCTCGATGGGCGTGCCGGCGTTGAAAGTGATGAAAATATCTTTTGCGCGCAACATCTCAACGCCCCTTCTTGCCGAGCAGGCGGCGTTTCAGCATGGGAATGACCAGGGCGATGGTCACCAGCACGGCGGTCACCAGGTTCAGGTCCTGGGCCTTCAGGCCGATGAAATCGCTGTTGAGCGCCAGCGCGATGAAGAACCGGTAAACGATGGCGCCGATGATGACGGCCAGCGTGGCCAGCACGAGGCGGCGCGAAGGCAGGATGCTTTCGCCCACGATGACGGCGGCCAGGCCGATCACGATGGTGCCGATGCCCATGGAGATGTCGGCGCCGCCCTGGGTCTGGGCGAACAAGGCCCCGGCCAGGCCGACCAGCGCATTGGACAAGGCCATGCCGCCCAGGATCATGGCGCCGGTGTTCACCCCTTGGGCGCGCGCCATGCGGCCGTTGGAGCCCGTGGCCCGCATGGCCAGGCCGCTTTGCGTCGAGAAATACCAGTCCAGCAGGAATTTGGCGGCCAGCACCACCACCACGAGGATGAGCGGACGGGCGACATAATCGCTCAGCCAGCCGGGCTGCAGGATGGTGAAGACCGTGGGCTCGGTGATCAGCGGCACATTGGGCTTGCCCATGATGCGCAGGTTGACCGAATACAGGGCGATCATCATCAGGATGCTGGCCAGCAGATCCATGATGCGCAGCCGCACGTTCAGCCAGCCGGTGACCAGCCCGGCCAGCGCGCCGGCGGCGGTCGCGGCGAGGGTCGACGTAAAAGGATCCACGCCGGAGGAAATCAGGGTGGCGGCCACCGCGCCGCCCAGCGGAAAGCTGCCATCGACCGTGAGGTCCGGAAAGCGCAGCAAACGGAAGGAGATGAATACACCCAACGCAACCAGGCTGAAGATCAGGCCGATTTCCAGGGCGCCGAGCAATGAGAAGAGGGACATGAGAACCTTGGCCGCCCCGGTCTTATGAACCGGAACGACGCTTGAACAGAGGGTTCAGGGCCGCCGCTGGGAGGCGGCCCGATGCACATAGCTTACTTGATGACCTGGGCGGCCGATTTCACGAGCGCGTCCGACAGGGTGACGCCCTGCTTGGCGGCGGCGCCCGGGTTGACATAGAGCTCCAGCTTGCTGCTGGTCTCGGAAGGCATGGCGCCGGGCTTCTCGCCCTTCAGGATGCGGACCACCATCTTGCCGGTCTGCACGCCCAGGTCGCGATAGTTGATGCCCAGGGCGGCGATGGCGCCGCGCTTGACGCTGTCGGTGTCGGAAGCCACCAGGGGGATCTTGGCGTCATTGCCGACCTTGACCAGGGCCTCGTAGGCCGAGACCACGTTGTTGTCGGTATTGGTGTAGATGACATCCACCTTGCCGATCAGGCTGCGGGCAGCCGAGGCGACATCGACCGTGCGCGGCGCGGCGGCCTCGACCAGGGTCATGCCAGCCTTGGGCAGCAGCTCCTGCAGCTGCTTGACCACCACGACGGAATTGGCTTCGCCGGGGTTGTAGACCATGCCCACCCGCTTGGCCTCGGGCACGACCTTCTTGATCAGTTCGATCTGCTTGTCCAGGACCAGCAGGTCGGAGACGCCGGTCACATTGGTGCCGGACGGGCCCATGCTGGGCACCAGCTGCGCGGCCACGGGATCGGTCACGGCCGAATACACCACCGGCACGTCCTTGGTCGCGGCGACCACGGCCTGGGCCGAGGGCGTGGCGATGGCGACGATGGCGTCGGGCTTGTCGCCGACGAATTTGCGCGCGATCTGCGCGGCCGTGCCGGTATTGCCCTGGGCGCTCTGGTATTGCCACTTGAGATTCTTGCCCGCGTCAAAGCCCGCTTGCTTCAGGGCATCCTTGATGCCGTCGCGCACCGAGTCCAGCGCCGGGTGTTCGACGATGGCGGTCACCGCCACCGACTTTTGCTGCGCCGCCGCAGCGCCAGCCGCCATGGCCAGCGCCAGCGCTCCCACGGTCAGAAAATGTTTTTTCCCGATCAGCATAGGAATGCTCCTTCCACCAGATTGATTTGTTTGATTGCGGTTGCTCCCGGCCCCGCGCCACGGGCTTCTGACCCTGTTTGCCGGACCAGGAAACCCCGTAGTCTAACGTGCGGCCCCGGGATTGTGGCGCGGGCCGGGGCGCGGGATATCCCTGAAAGGCCGGGCCGGGCCAAGAACGGATCGATATACTGGACCGCTTCGGCGCCCTCACCTCCAAGGAAGCTCCATGCAGACCCGTCCCTTGGGCCGCTCCGGCCTGGCCGTTCCCCCCATTGTTTTCGGCGGCAATGTCTTTGGCTGGACCGTCGACGAGGCAGGCACGTTTTCGCTGCTCGACGCCATGGTCGACGCCGGCCTGAATTTCATCGATACCGCCGACGTCTATTCCCGCTGGGCGCCCGGCCACCAGGGCGGGGAATCGGAAACGCTCATCGGCAAATGGCTCAAGAAAACCGGCAAGCGCGGCCAGATCGTGCTGGCCACCAAGGTGGGCATGGAGATGGCGCCCGACCGCAAGGGCCTGGCGCCAGCCTATATCCGCCAGGCCGTCGAAGACTCGCTCAAGCGCCTGCAGACCGACCACATCGACCTGTACCAGGCCCACCGCGACGATCCCGACACCCCGCTGGCCGACACGCTGGAGGTCTTCGCCGACCTGATCCAGGCCGGCAAGGTGCGCGCCATCGGCGCCTCGAACTACAGCGCGGCCCGCCTGTCCGAAGCCCTGATCACCAGCGAGCGCCTGGGCCTGCCGCGCTTCGAGAGCGTGCAGCCCGAATACAACCTCTATACCCGCGAGCCTTTCGAATCCGGACTGCAGGCCCTGGTGCAGGCCCAGGATCTGGGAGTGATCAATTATTCCGCGCTGGCCAGCGGTTTTCTGTCCGGCAAGTACCGGCAGGCCGCGGACGCCGGCAAGAGCGTGCGCGGCGCCAAGATTGTCGAGAAATACCTGGATGAGCGCGGCCAGCGGATCTTGGCGGCCCTGGACGAAGTGGCCGAGGCCAGCGGGGCGACGCCGGCGGAAGTCGCGCTGGCCTGGCAGATCGCCCAGCCAGGCATCACCGCCCCGATCGCCAGCGCCACCACGCAAGAGCAGTTAAGCGAACTCATCGGAGCGGCGCGCCTGCGGCTCGGCCGCGAGGCGCTGGATCGTCTGAGCCAGGCCAGCGCCTGGAAAAAATGATAAGCAGCCCCCGGCCTTGCCGCCGAGGGCCCTGCCGCTATTTGACGACGCCGCAGACGATGCGCCCGCCGCCGCCGCCCAGGGGCAGCGGGTGGTCGCTATGGTTGTCGCCGCCGGCATGGATCATGAGCGCATGGCCGGGAAACTCGCTGGCCTTCAGGCGCGGGGCCAGCACCGGGTAGGTGGCCTTGCCGTCGGCCGTCACGTAGAGCGCGGGCAGGTCGCCCTTGTGCCCGCTGTCGTCGTAGGGCCCTTTATGCGCCTTGGTGTTGTCGGGATCCCAGTGGCCGCCCGCGCCGCCCATCGCCACTTGCTTGCCGTCGGCCATGGTGGCATCGCAGGACGGTTTCTCGTGCAGGTGAAAACCATGTATGCCCGGCGGCAGGCCCTCGAGATTCGGAGTCAGCAAGGCGCCGTACTTGGTCTGCTCGATCTTGATGGTGCCCGCTTTTTGCTGCGGCCCCTTGGGGCCATCGACAAACATATCGACGGTCTGGGCCGCCGCGCCCCCGGCCGCCGCCAGCAGGGCGGCGCAAAGGGTCGATTGCAGAAGGGATTTCATGGGCTAGCCTCCGGGAAGGAAAGACAAGGCCGTCGGGACGGCTGGGGCCAGTGTATCTGCGGCCCGAGCCGAGCGGCAATGTGCTTTCCTTATCCGGACCTATTCGCTTGCCAATCCTAATCCAGGGTTACACCGGAATCCTTGACCACCTTGGCCCAGCGGCCGATCTCGCTATCAACATAGGCGCCGAACGCCGCGCCGGTCAGGTTGGGGGTCGCCGAACCGTTGGCCAGCCAGATTTCCTTGATCTTGGGCTGATTCAGCGCCTTGACCACTTCGGCCGTCATCCTGTCGACCGCCTCCTTGGGCGTGCCCGCGGGGGCCCAGAGCGCATACCAGGTCGAGACCTCGTAATTGGGCACGCCGGCTTCCTTGGCGGTCGGCACATCGGGGAAGGCCGGCGAGCGCTGGGCCGAGGCCACGGCCAGCGGCACGATGCTGCCGGCGCGGATGTGGTTGGCCGAGGAGCCCAGGCCATCGAAGGCCAGGTCCACCTGCCCGCCGATGAGCGCCGACAGCATGGGGCCGGCGCCCTGGTAGGGCACGTCCACCAGTTTGATGCCGTTTTGCAGCGCGAACAGCTCGCCGGCCAGGTGGTGCGTGCTGCCCTTGCCCGCGGTGCCGAAGTTGATTTCACCGGAATGCTGCTTGGCGTAGGCGATGAATTCGCCCAGGGTCTTGACCGGCAGCTTCTGCTTATTGATGACGATGACCTGCGGCGGCTGGGCCAGCAGGGCCACCGGCACGAAATCCTTCTGGATGTTGTAGTTCAGGCTTTTGTACAGCGACGGCGCCAGCGCATGGTGGGCGCCGCCCATGAAAAAGGTATAGCCATCGGGCTTGGCCTTGGCGGCCACGCCCGCGCCCACGGTGCCGCCGGCGCCGCCCTTGTTGTCGATGACCACGCTCTGGCCCAGCTGCATGCCCAGTTGCTGGGCCAGCGGCCGGGCGAAGGTGTCCGTGCCGCCTCCGGCGGGGAAAGGCACGATGATGGTCACGGGGCGCTCGGGCCACTGCGCCTGGGCGGCAGGGGCGGCCAGGGCAGCCAGGGCGGCGCAAGCCGCGACGATGATGCGATGCTTCATGGGGTTCTCCTCCTCGGGATGTGTCTCGCGGCGCTCGCCGCGTCTGTTATGCCCGCGCGCGCCCGGAAGGGGCGCCGCGACTGTCCTCCACCACGAACTGCGGTCACTCTCGGTCTGCGCCTCTTGCACCTCGACTGGAAAGAGAAATCGGAAAAGGGGGCCTCGCCCCCTTCGCAGAAACATCACAAGGCTTGATAGGTCTCGCGCAGCACGTTCTTCTGCACCTTGCCCATGGTGTTGCGGGGCAGCTGCTCGATGACATGGATGCGCTTGGGCACCTTGAAATTGGCGATGCGCGACTTCAGGACCTGCTGCATGGCCTCGGTGTCCAGCCTGGCCTGCGCCTTGGGCACCACCACGGCCACCACCGCTTCGCCGAAGTCCGGATGCGGCACGCCGATCACGGCGGACTCGGCCACCCCGGGCATGTCGTCGATCACGCTTTCGATTTCCTTGGGGTAGACGTTGTAGCCGCCGGAGATGATCAAATCCTTGCTTCGCCCGACGATGGACAGATAGTCCGCCGGCACGGCGCCGGCCGCCGCCTCGCCGCCCCAGCGGCCCACATCGCCGGTCTTGAACCAGCCATCGGCGGTGAACTCTTCGCGCGTTTTCTCGGGCATGCGCCAATAGCCCGAGAAGACATTGGGACCGCGCACCTGGATATTGCCGATCTCGCCCGCGGGCAGGGGCCGGCCCTGATCATCGACCACGCGCACCTGCACCCCAGGCAAGGCCCGGCCCACCGTGCCGCCCAGGCGCTCGCCCAGCTGCGCCGCATAGGGATTCGAGGTCAGCATGACCGTCTCGCTCATGCCATAGCGCTCCAGGATGGTGTGGCCGCTGCGCTCGCGGAAGGCATTGAAGGTCTCGGTCAACAGCGGCGCCGAGCCCGAGATGAACAAACGCATATTGGCGCAGACCTCGCGGTTGAACCGCGCATCGCTCAACAGGCGCACGTAATAGGTCGGCACGCCCATCATCACCGTGCTTTGCGGCAGGTAGTGCAAGGCCTGCTCCAGGTCCAGCTTGGGCAGCCAGATCATGCGCGCGCCGGCCAGCAAGGCGCCGTGCGAAGCGACGAACAGCCCATGCACATGGAAGATGGGCAGCATGTGCAGCAGCACATCGTCCTGGCGCCAGCCCCAGTAGTCATGCAGCACCCGGGCATTGGCGGCCAGATTGCCGTGCGTCAGCATGGCGCCCTTGCTGCGGCCCGTCGTGCCCGAGGTGTAGAGGATGGCCGCCAGGTCATCGGGCTGGCGCGCCACGGTCCGGAAGCTGCGCGGCATGCCGGCCGCGGCGGTCAACAGCGTGCCCTGGCGATCTTCGTCCAGCGTGAACACATGGCGCGTGCCGGCGGCATCGGCCACGCGCCGGACCCAATCAAGATTCTTGCTCGCGCACACCACCACGGCCGGCTCGGCATTCTCCAGGAAGTACTGGACTTCCGATTCGCGATAGGCGGTATTGAGCGGCAGGTAGACGTAGCCCGCGCGCAGCGTGGCCAGGTAAAGCAGCAATGCCTCGGGGGACTTCTCGACCTGGACGGCCACCCGCGCGCCCTTGGGCAGCTTGAGCGAGGTCAGCAGATTCGCCAGGCAGGCGCTGGCCTGGTCGATGTCCTTCCAGGTGTATTTCAGTTCGGGCGTCTCCAGCGCGACCTTGTTGCGGTCCTTGGGAAAGCCCGACGCCAGGACGGCGTACAGATTGGCATTGCTCACCGTGTTCAGTCTCCATGAAATTGCGCTTTTTCGCCGGCCAGGAAGGCGCGCACGCCCTCCTGATGATCGCGGCTGTCGGCATACGAGAAAAATTCGAAGTACTCCGCTTCGCTCAGGGGCGTGCCCTGCGCCAGGCGGCGGGCCAGGCGTTTGTTGCGCCGCGCGGCATCCGGCGCGCCGCGCAGGATGTCCTCGACCGAGGCCTTGACCGTGCCCGCCAGCGCGCCGTCCTCGGCCACCCGCGTCAGCAGGCCCAGCCGCAGCGCCTCGGCGGCATCGAAAATCCTGCCCTCCAGCAGCAGGGCGACGGTGGCCGCCCGGCCGGCCAGGGCCAGCAAGCCCTGCATTTCGTCGGGCGCCATGGGAAAACCCAGGCGGTTGATGGGCGCGCCAAAGCGCGCCCGAGGCGAAGCGATGCGGATATCGCACTGCGCGGCGATCTCCAGACCGCCGCCCACGCAGACGCCATCGATCTCGGCCACCACGGGCTGGGGGCACTCCGCGATGGCGGCCAGCGCCGGGGCCAGGATGTCGCGGTGATAGCGCATGACCGCGGCCTGCCCGGCGCGCACGCGCGGAAACTCGCGGATATCGGCGCCAGCGGCGAAATTGCCCCCGGCGCCGCGCAGCACCACGCAATGCACGCCAGGATCGGCCGCGATCTGGCCGAAAACCTCGCGCAGGCGCTGCCACATCGCCACGGTGATGGCGTTCAGACGCCCGGGATGGGCGAGCTCGACCCAGGCCACCCTGCCCTGCCGCCGCCAGTCAACGGTGCCGTCCATGCGCTATGCCACCCGTCCGAAGGCGCGGCTGGCCGTGATCTTGCCGTCCTGCAGGCGCGCCAGATTGCTGTCCAGGTCGTCCAGCACATAGAGGTAGTTGACCATCATGCCGCAGGATTGCTCCAGGCCTTTGTCGGAGACATCGGCCGCCCAATTCAGTCGTTCGAGGCGGGCGCCATTGCCCAGATGAAAGCGCGCCACCGGATCCAGCGGCTGGTCGTTCTTCAAGGTCTGCAGATAATGGGCGGCCAGTTTCACGCCGGCCCGGCGCAAGGCTTCGGAAGGCTTGCCGCGCGCGGCGCGGCCCAGGCGCGCCACCCAGCGCTGTCCGTCGGGCGCGCGGTGCTCGCTGTCCTGGTCGCCGCGCACGATGCGCTCGACCTCGGCTCCCTTCAGGCGCGCCAGCCAGGCGGCAAAGCCCGGTATGGGAGACAGCGTGGCGAAGGACTTGAGCTGGGGCAGCTCCTGCAGGAGGCGTTCGATCACGCGCTTGAGCAGGAAATTGCCGAAGCTGATCCCGCGCAGGCCCTCCTGGGTATTGGAAATGGAATAGAAAATGGCCCAGCGCGCCCGGCCCAGATCCTGCATGGGCGCCTGGGGATCGAGCAGCGATTGCACGCTGTCGGACATGCGCGCATCGAAGGCGATCTCCACGAAGATCAGCGGCACATCCGGCAGCTGCGGGTGGAAATAGGCATAGCAGCGGCGGTCCGGCGCCACGCGGTGGCGCAGGTCATCCCAGGACTGGATGGCATGGACGGCTTCGTACTTGATCAGCTTTTCCAGCAGCGATGCCGGCGAATCCCAGGTCAGCGGGCGCAGCTCCAGCAGCCCCACGTCGAACCAGGCCGACAGCAGGCCTTCCAGCACCTGTTCCAGGGGCTGCAGGCCGGCCACCTGCTTGCGCCAGCGCAGCATGTCGGCGCGCAGCGCCACCAGGAAGCGCAGGCCCTCGCGCTGGGCATTGAGGCGTTTGAACAAACGCGCGGCTTCTTCGCCCGCGGGGTTGAAACGCGCGTGCGCGCGCACCAGGCCGGCGAGCAGCGCGCGGCGGCGCGCCCCATCGCCCTGCTGGTAGGCCGCGCACCAGGCGGCGGCCAGTTTGTTGGCGCGCACATCGGTGGCGCGCGCCTCGAACAGCGCGAGGATCTCGGTATCGGCCAGGCGGTCGCGCTCCAGCAGGCGGCCCAGGCGCGCCATCAGGCTGTTGCCGCCGGGGGCCTCATCAGCCGGTTCGCGCGGTTCCGCGACGCGCGCGGACATGGGTCTGTCCAGGGATGACATGATCTTGATCCTCCGAATCGGGCAGCCCCCCGCTGGGCTGCATTGCCGCCAATCGGCGCAGGGCATCCATCTGCCGCAGCAGGTGCTTGCGCGTGAGCGCCTCGGCCCCTTCGGGATCCCGCGCCTGCAAGGCGGCATAGATCGCCAGGTGTTCGGCGCAGGACTCCTGCAGGCGGCCCGGCAGCGCGAGGCTTTTGTGCCGGAACAGGCCGACCACCTTGCGCAGCTTGTCCACCATGTCGGAGAGCCAGCGATTGTCCGCCAGCGCCTGCACCGCCACATGGATGCGGTAGTTGGTGTCGTAGTAGTCGTCCACGCGCCCGGCCGCGGCCTGTTCGCGCAGGCTCTCGTGCAAGGGGCCCAGCGCCTGCAGGTCGGCCGCCGTGGCCTTTTGGGCGGCCTCGTAGGCGCAGCGCCCTTCCAGCATGGCCATGAGCGGGAATATCTGCTCCAGGTCGCTGACCGCCAGCTCGTTGACAAAGCTGCCGCGGCGCGGCTCCAGCCGCACCAGGCCCTCGTTGGCCAGCACTTTCAGGGCTTCGCGCAAGGGGGTGCGGGAAATGCCCAGCTGCTCCGTCAGGCGCACCTCGTCTATCCACTGCCCCGATGCCAGGGCATGCGAACGGATCATGTCGCGCAGACGGTCGGCGACCTCCAGGTAAAGCGCCTGGCGGACGATGGGAGCAGCCATGGCCTATCCATAATTCATAATTACAGCCATGGTAAACCGTCCCAGAAGCGCTGTCTGCCCCGGGAGAAACCCTTAAAAATCAGAGATAAAGCGTGCCATTGACGGCATGGCGCGATAGCGAGCGGGCCCAGCGCCGGGCCGGCAGCCCGTACTGGGACTCCACCGTCTCGGCCCGCGCCAGCAGCTCGGCGGGCGTGACCGCCAGCGGCGGGCCGGCAAACGCCAGCACGATCTGGTTGCCCGCGTCGATTTCGGGCAGGAGAATGATGCGATCGTCGAAGGCCTTGGACAGGTTGTCGATGTTGCGGCCAAAGCTCTCGTGGCGGCCGAAAAGGTTGACCACCAGCACCCCGACCTCGCCCAGGACCCGGCGGCAATCGCGGTAAAAGCCCACGCTGTCGCGCACCGGTCCTTCGGCCTTGGCGTCGTAGAGATCCACCATCAGCACCGGGCAGCGTCCCGCGTTCAAGGGATCGGCCACCCAGACGGCGGCATCCTCATGGTGCACGGCCAGACGCGCGGGCGTGGGCAGCTTGAAGAACATCTGGCAGACGGCGGTCACCTGGGGATTCCACTCCACCACGTCCAGGGAGCTGCGCGTGTGTTTCAGGCAGAAGCGCGCAAGCGAACCCGCGCCCAGCCCCAGCAGGCCGATGGATTGCTCGCGCGGCGGCTCCAGGAACAGCAGCCAGGCCATCATCTGCGCGGTGTATTCGAGCACCAGTTCGGCCGGATTCTTGATGCGCATGGCGCCCTGTATCCATTCGCTGCCGAAGTGCAGGTAGCGAATGCCGTCGGCTTCCGACAGGGAGGGCTGGTCAAGCATGGAGGGTTGATTGCGTCGCGACATCGCGGCATTGTAGCGATAGCCCGGAGGAGACCATTGTGCACGACAATTTTTCCAGCACCCAGATCACCCGCAAGGTCGTATTGCATAGCGCCGACGGTGTCGTCGCCGCCCAGCATCGCAAGGCCGCCGAGGCCGGCGCGGCCGTCCTGGCCGCCGGAGGCGACGCCGTCGACGCCGCCGTGGCCACGTCTTTTGCCGCCGGCGTGGTCGAACCCTGGATGAGCGGCCCCATGGGCGGCGGCGCCATGGTCATCTATCGCGCCGACACGCAGCAGGCCCGGGTGGTGCATTTCGGCATGCGTTCGCCCGCCGCCCTGGATCCGGCCGACTATCCCCTGGCCGGCGATGGCAGTGTGTCGGCCGATCTCTTTCCCTGGCCTGCCGTGGTGGACGACCGCAATTGCCGCGGCGCCAGCGCCGTGGCCGTGCCCGGCACGGTGGCCGGCATGGCCGCCGCGCACCAGGCCTATGGCCGGTTGCCCTGGCGCGATACGCTGCAAGCCGCCATCACCCTGGCCGAGGAAGGCCCGCTCATCGATTGGTACACCACGCTCATGATCGCCGGCTCGGCCCGCTGGCTGGCCCGCGACCCCGCGGCCGCCGCCCTCTTCCTGGACGAGGGCCGGTGGCCCAAGGCCAGCGGCTGGACGGCCACGGCCAGCAACCGGCTGGACTTCCGGCGCGCGGCCCAGACCCTGCGCCAGCTGGCCGATGAAGGCGCTCGGGCGCTCTATGGCGGCGACATCGGCCGCGCGCTGGCCGCCGACGTCCAGGCCCTGGGCGGCCGCCTGGCCCTGAGCGATCTGCAATCCTATGAAGCCCAGTGGCTCGATGCGCTGGCCATCCCCTACCGGGGCGGCACCGTCTATGCCACGCCCCAGATGACCTCGGGCCCCAACCTGGCCCGCTGCCTGGGCCGCCTCGAAACCCTGCTGCGACCCGAGGGCCGCCCCGGCCCGGAGGCCTTCGAGCGCTATGCCGAGGTCCTGCTGGACGAATACCAGTGGCGCTTCCGCAACATGGGCGACAACGAGGACCCGCGCTCGCCGGCCTGCACCACGCATTTCAGCATCGTGGACCGCCACGGCAATCTGTGCGCGGTCACCCAGACCCTGCTGTCGGCCTTCGGTTCGCACGTCGTCGCGCCCTCGGCCGGCATGCTGCTGAACAACGGCATCATGTGGTTCGACCCCGAGCCCGGCAAACCCAATTCGCTGGCGCCGGGCAAGCGCTGCCTGATGAATATCTGCCCCGTCGTGGGCCGCCAGGACGAGCGCCTGTTCGCCCTGGGCGCCTCCGGCGGACGCAAGATCCTGCCCGCCGTGCTGCAGCTCACGTCCTTCCTGATGGACTACGGCATGTCGCTGGAAGAGGCCTTTCATCATCCCCGCATCGACGCCAGCACCGACACCCTGATCGTCGACCCGGCCCTGGGCGAACTGACGCTGGCCGCCCTGGCCGGCCGCTTTCCGCATGCCCAGGCCCGGCGCGGCGTCTATCCCTTCGCCTACGCCTGCCCCAGCGGCGTGCTGCGCGACGGCCGGGGCAACCAGGGCTGCACCGAAATCATGTCGCCCTGGGGCGATGCGGCGCTGGCCGAACATCAGGCCCGCCCGATCCAGCCTTCCTGAGCCAGGCTCCCTCCCCTTGAGCGCGGCCTGAGAGCCGCCGCGCGCCCGCAAAAAAAACCCGGACCCGGCGCGATGCCGGATCCGGGCCTTCGGGGACTGGGCCCTCGCGCGGAGCGCGCTTATGCGCCTTCGCGGGCGGCGCGGCGGCGCTCGTGCTCTTGCAGGTGGCGTTTGCGCAGGCGGATGGACTTGGGCGTGATCTCGACCAGCTCATCGTCATCGATGAATTCCACCGCGTACTCCAGCGTCAGCTGGATGGGCGGCACCAGGCGCACGGCCTCGTCCGTGCCCGAAGCGCGCACGTTGGTCAGCTGCTTGCCCTTGATCGGATTGACGACCAGGTCGTTGTCGCGGCTGTGGATGCCGATGATCATGCCTTCGTACAGCGGCTCGCCGGGGCTCACGAACATGCGGCCGCGGTCCTGCAGCTTCCAGAGGGCATAGGCCACGGCGTCGCCGTTGTCCTGGCTGATCAGCACGCCATTGCGGCGCTCGCCGATCGAGCCTTCACGCACCGGCGCGTACTCGTGGAAAGTATGGCTCATCAGGCCCGTGCCGCGGGTGAGCGTCAGGAACTCGTTCTGGAAGCCGATCAAGCCGCGCGCCGGAATGATGTATTCCAGGCGGGTGCGGCCGCGGCCATCGGGCTGCATGTCCTGCAGGTCGCCGCGGCGGCGGCCCAGCTCTTCCATCACCCCGCCCTGGTGCGCGTCTTCGACGTCCACCGTCAGGGCTTCGAAAGGCTCGCACTTCACGCCGTCGATGTCCTTGAACACCACGCGCGGACGCGAGACGGCCAGCTCATAGCCTTCGCGGCGCATGGTTTCCAGCAGGATGGTCAGGTGCAGTTCACCACGGCCCGACACTTCGAACACCGTGTCGTCGCCGGTGTCGCGCACGCGCAGCGCCACGTTGGACTTGAGTTCGCGGTCCAGGCGGTCGCGCAGCTGGCGGCTGGTCACGAACTTGCCTTCGCGGCCGGCCAGCGGCGAGGTGTTGACCATGAAGTTCATGGTCAGCGTGGGCTCGTCGATGCGCAGCACGGGCAGCGCCTCGGGCGTGCCCGGATCGGTCACGGTCGTGCCGATGTTGAGATCTTCGATACCGTTGATCAGGACGATGTCGCCGGCTTCGGCCTCCTCGACCACCTCGCGCTCCAGGCCGCTGAACTTCAGCACCTGGTTGATGCGGCCGCGCTGGACCTGGCCTTCGGGGCCGAAGCGGAAGGCGACGTCCATGCCGGGGCGCATGCGCCCGCGGTTGACCCGGCCCACGCCGATCTTGCCGACGTAGCTGTTGTAGTCCAGCGAGATGATCTGCATCTGCAGCGGGCCGTTGGGATCATCGTCGCGCTGCGGCACATGCTGCAGGATGGCTTCGAACAGCGGGCGCATGTCGCCGCTGCGCACGTCCTCGCTCAGGCCGGCGTAGCCCGACAGGCCCGAGGCGTAGATCACCGGGAAGTCCAGCTGCTCTTCGGTGGCGCCCAGCTTGTCGAACAGTTCGAAAGTGGCGTTGATGACGAAATCCGGACGGGCGCCGGGACGATCGATCTTGTTGACCACGACGATGGGCTTCAGGCCCAGGGCCAGCGCCTTGCGGGTCACGAAGATGGTCTGCGGCATGGGGCCTTCCACCGCGTCGACCAGCAGCAGCACGCCATCGACCATGGACAGCACGCGCTCGACCTCGCCGCCGAAGTCGGCGTGTCCCGGGGTGTCGACGATGTTGATGTGGGTGCCCTGGTATTCGACGGCGCAATTCTTGGCCAGAATCGTGATGCCGCGTTCTTTTTCCAGGTCGTTCGAGTCCATGACCCGTTCAGCAACCGCCTGGTTTTCGCGGAAGGTGCCGGATTGGCGCAGCAATTGGTCGACCAGGGTCGTCTTGCCGTGGTCCACGTGGGCGATGATGGCGACGTTGCGCAATGCGCGGGTCATAGCAGGTCCTTTAAGTTCAGTTGGCGGGCAGCAAACCCGCCGGCAATTCATTGATCGCAAGCAAGGCCGCCTTGGGATCGGGCATCGCTTGCAGGGCATCCAGGGTGATTGCGCGGTCCAGGGAGAACGGCCCGACCTGGGTGCGGCGCAAGGCCGCCAGGTGGGCATAGCACCCCAACGCGCGCCCGATATCCTGGGCCAAGGTGCGGATGTAAGTCCCTTTACTGCACGCCACATCGATCTCCGCCTGGCGCCCTGTAAACGACAGCAGTTCGATGCGATAAATCGTGACCCGCCGAGGCGGGCGTTCCAGTTCGATGCCGGCGCGGGCATACTCGTACAGCGGCTTGCCGTCGCGCTTGAGCGCCGAATACATCGGCGGGATCTGCTCGATGCTGCCCTGGAATCGTGACAGCACTTCGCGCAGCGCCGCCTCGTCGGCGCCATCCCAGCCGGGCTCGGCCCGCGCCACGATATTGCCGGTCAGGTCGCCGCTATCGGTCTCCTCGCCAAACTGCAAGGTGGCCCGGTAGGTCTTGTCGGCCTCCAGCATGGCGCCGGAGATCTTGGTCGCCCGGCCCATGCAGCACAAGAGCAGGCCCGTGGCGAAGGGGTCCAGCGTGCCGGTATGGCCGGCCTTGGCCGCATCCAGCGTGCGCTTGGCGCGTTGCAAGGCGTGATTGCTCGACAAACCCACCGGTTTGTCCAGCAACAACACACCATCGAGCGGCTGCCCGCGTCGTTTAGCCATCGTCGAGATCCGAAACAGAGAAAAAAGCGACGACAGCCCGATCAGGACTGGTCTTCAGGCTCGTCGGGGACGCCCGACTGCGGACCGCGGTTGGCGCGGTCGATCAGCATCGACATCTCGATGCCGCGCTCCAGCTGCGGATCGTGAACGAAACGCAGCGTGGGAACCGTATGGATATGCAAAAGCTTGTAGAGCTGCGAATGCAGCCAGCCGGCCTTTTCGTTCAGCAAGGCGGCGGCGGTCTCGGGCTCGGCGCCCAAGACCGTGAAGAACACCTTGGCGTGCGCGTAGTCGGCCGACAGCTCCACCCCGGAGAGCGTGATCAGGCCAGCGCGGGTCATGTCGATCTCGCGCTGGATGATCCCGGCCAGATCCTTCTGGATCTGTTCGGCCAGCCGCAGATTGCGGCCGGGGATGGATTTAGACTTATGACGGCTCATGTAACAACAACCCGCGCGGGGCCCTGTTTTTTACAGGGTACGCGCAATTTCCTTGATTTCAAAGACTTCGAGCTGGTCGCCCACCTCCAGGTCATTGCTGCCGCGCAGCGTCAGGCCGCAATCGAAGCCCGACTTGACTTCCTTGACGTCGTCCTTGAAGCGGCGCAGCGAATCGAGCTGCCCCGTCCAGATGACCACGTTGTTGCGCAGCAGGCGGACCTGGGAATCGCGGCGGACCACACCGTCGAGCACCATGCAGCCGGCGACCGTGCCGATACGGGAGATGGTGTACACCTCGCGCACTTCGACCTGGCCGATGACCTCTTCTTTCTTCTCGGGCGCCAACATGCCCGACATGGCCGCCTTCACCTCATCCACGGCGTCGTAGATGATGTTGTAGTAGCGCAGGTCGATGCCGTTGTTTTCGGCCAGCTTCTTGGCGCTCTGGTCGGCGCGGACGTTAAAGCCGATGACCACCGCATTGGAGGCGATCGCCAGATTGACGTCGCTTTCCGAGATGCCGCCCACGGCGGCATGCACCACCTGCACGCGCACTTCGTCGGTCGACAGCTTGGTGAGCGCGGCCACCAGGGCTTCCTGCGAACCTTGCACGTCGGTCTTGACGATGAGCGGCAGGGTCTGCGTGCCTTCGCCCATGTTGTCGAACATGGACTCCAGCTTGGCGGCCTGCTGGCGAGCCAGCTTGACGTCGCGGAACTTGCCTTGGCGGAACAGGGCGATTTCGCGCGCCTTGCGCTCGTCGCTCAGGGAAATCAGCTCGTCGCCGGCGGCGGGCACCTCGGTCAGGCCCTGGATCTCGACCGGAATCGAGGGACCCGCGGTCTGGATCTGCTTGCCGTTCTCGTCGAGCATGGCGCGCACGCGGCCAAAGCTCGCTCCGGCCAGCACGACGTCGCCACGCTTGAGCGTGCCGCTTTGCACCAGGATGGTGGCCACCGGGCCACGGCCCTTGTCCAGGCGGGCTTCGATGACCAGGCCCTTGGCGGGCGCATCGATCGGCGCCTTGAGCTCCAGGATCTCGGCCTGCAGCAGGACGTTTTCGAGCAGCTCGTCGATGCCGGCGCCGGTCTTGGCCGACACGGGCACGAAGGGCACGTCGCCGCCGTATTCTTCAGGCACGACTTCCTCGGCCACCAGCTCCTGCTTGACGCGGTCCGGGTTGGCTTCGGGCTTGTCGATCTTGTTGACCGCCACCACCAGGGGCACGCCGGCCGCCTTGGCATGGTGGATGGCTTCGCGCGTCTGCGGCATGACGCCGTCATCGGCGGCCACGACCAGGATCACGATGTCGGTCGCCTTGGCGCCGCGGGCGCGCATGGCCGTAAAGGCTTCGTGGCCCGGGGTATCCAGGAAGGTCACGCTGCCGCGATCGGTTTCGACGTGATAGGCGCCGATGTGCTGCGTGATGCCGCCGGCTTCGCCCGCGGCGACCTTGGCGCGGCGGATGTAGTCCAGCAGCGAGGTCTTGCCGTGGTCGACGTGGCCCATGACGGTCACGACCGGCGCGCGCGGCAGGGCTTCGGCCTCGGCGGCGCCCGGGGTTTCGTCCAGGAAGGCTTCCGGATCGTCCAGCTTGGCGGCGATCGCGACGTGGCCCAGTTCCTCGACGACGATCATCGCGGTTTCCTGGTCCAGCACCTGGTTGATGGTGACCATCTGGCCCAGCTTCATCAATTGCTTGATGACCTCGGCGGCCTTGACGGACATCTTGTGCGCCAGATCGGCCACGGAGATGGTTTCCGGCACGTGGATTTCACGCGCGATGAATTCCTGCGGCGCGGGCTCGTGACGGCGATCGTTGTGCTGATTGCGGCCGCCGCGGCCACCCTTGCCGCCGCCCTTGCCGCCGGCACGCCAGCCATCGCGGGTGCCAGGCGTGGCGGCCGCCTTGTCGGCCGGCTTCTTGCGCGAAGCGTCATCGCTCCAGGTCGAGGACACCTCGGCCGTCTTGATGGTCTTCTTGCCGCCAGCGCCGACAGCCGGCTTGTTGGCGCCGCCCTCTTTCTTGGGCGCGCCAGCGGCGTCTTTCTTGCCGGCCGGCTTATGCAGGGTGCCGGACAGGGCCGTATTGCTGGCGGGCGCCTGCTCGGGCTCGGGAGCGCGCAGCACCTTGCGCGGCCGGTTGAGCATTTCGCGCAGGGCGGCCGCTTCGGCCTCCGCGGCGCGGCGCGCGTCTTCGCGGGCGCGGTCGGCGGCCGCGGGCGCGGCCACGCGGCGCTCGACGGCCTGCGGACGCGCCGCGTCGGCCTTGGGCGCGGTCTGGGCGGATTCGGATTGGGCCAGCGGGGCCGAGGACTTGGGAGTTATTTCAGTTTGAGCTTGCACAACGGATTCAGGCCCGGCTTCTTGAGTCGTGGGCGCGGCGACAGATTCTTTCTTGGCTTCGGGCTCGACCGGCTGTGCCGTGGATTGCTTGCGGGAAGCCGCGGGTTGGGCGGACTGGGGCTCTGCTTCAGCCTTGACCGCGGGAGCAGGCGCCGGCGTTTCCGCCGGAGCCGGGGTTTCGGTGGCGGCATCTGCCGCCGGGGTCTTGCTGGATTCGGCGGCCTGCGGCTCGGGCGCCGGCGGCGCCGGTTCGGCCGCCGCGGCCTCCTCGGGCTTGTCCGCCTCGGGAGCTTCGGTCTTGGGCGCTTCAGTCTTGGGCGCCTCGGCCTGAGCGGCAAGCTGCGGCGCCTCGGCCACAGGAGCGGTCTCGGGCGCCGTCACCGGCGCGTCGGCCGGCTCCTGCGCGGCCTCGGCGGCCGCCTGTTCGGCGGCGGCCTTGGCATCGGCGGCGGCTTCCGCGGCCAGCTCGGCCGGATCGCGCTTGACGAAGACGCGCTTTTTACGGACTTCGACCTGAATCGTCCGCGACCGCCCCGTGGCGTCCGCCTGGCGGATCTCGGAGGTCTGGCGGCGCGTGAGGGTGATCTTCTTGCCTTCGGTCGCCCCATGCGCGCGCCGCAGCGAGTCGAGCAATTTCGCCTTGTCGCTGTCGGTGACGGCATCGTCGACCGATTTGAGGTCAACACCAGCCGAACGCAACTGCTCCAGCAGCACGTTGGCAGGCATTTTCAGCTCGGTAGCGAACTGGGCGACAGTATTACTCGACATTAGGCTCTCTTCCCTATCTGCAGCTATTTACAAATTCCAACGCGGGGCGGTCCAGCAACGCCAGGCAGCGGCGCGCTCATTCCTCGTCGAACCAGTGGGCGCGCGCACGCATGATCAGCTCGCTGGCCTGCTTCTCGTCCATGCCGGCAATCTCGGCCAGCTCGTCGGTCGCCAGTTCGGCCAGGTCATCCCGCGTGTGCACGTTGCGCTCGGCCAGCTTGGCGGCCAGTTCGGGCGTCATGCCTTCCAGTTCGAGCAGGTCCTGCGCGGTTTCCAGGCGTTCTTCCTGGGCAATGGCCTCGGTAAGCAGGGCATTGCGGGCGCGGGCGCGCAGCTCGTTGATCGTATCTTCGTCAAAAGCCTCGATCTCCAGCAGTTCCTGCATGGGGACATAGGCGATTTCTTCCAGGCCGGTAAAGCCCTCGTCGATCAGGATGTCGGCGACTTCTTCGTCCACATCCAGCTTGTCCATGAAGGTGGCGCGCAGCGAAGCACGCTCGTTCTCCTGGCGGTTGAGGCTTTCTTCCGGCGTCATGATGTTGATCTGCCAGCCGGTCAGCTCGGAGGCCAGACGCACGTTCTGGCCCTTGGCGCCGATGGCCTTGGGCAGGTTTTCTTCGTCGACCACGACATCCATGGCGTGCTTGTCTTCATCGACCACGATGGACTCGACATTGGCCGGGGCCAGCGCGCCGATCACGAACTGCGCCGGATCTTCCGACCACAGCACGATGTCGACCTGCTCGCCGCCCAGCTCGTTGCGCACGGCGGTCACGCGCGAACCGCGCATGCCCACGCAGGTGCCGATGGGGTCGATGCGCTTGTCGTAGGCCACCACGGCGATCTTGGCGCGCACGCCGGGGTCGCGGGCGGCGGCCTTGATCTCGAGCAGGCCCTGCTCGATCTCGGGCACTTCGTTTTCGAAGAGCTGGCGGATGAACTCGGGCGAAGTGCGCGACAGGATGACCTGCTGGCCGCGGGCGGCGTGATCGACACGCAGCACGAAGGCGCGCACACGGTCGCCCACCCGGAGGTTTTCCTTGGGGATCATCTCGATGCGCGGCAGGCGGGCCTCGATCTTGCCCGTCTCGACGATGCAATCGCCCTTGTCCATGCGCTTGATCGTGCCCGAGATGATGGTCTCGCCACGGTCGAGGAAGTCATTGAGCACCTGTTCGCGCTCGGCATCGCGGATCTTCTGCAGGATGGCCTGCTTGGCGGCCTGCGCGCCGATGCGGCCGAACTCGACCGGCTCCAGCGGCTCTTCGATGTAATCGCCTTCCTGGAGGTCGGGCGAAATCTCGCGCGCATCCGACAGCAGCTCCTGCTTGTCCGGCTCCTGCAGGCCGGCCTCGTCAGGCACCACGAGCCAGCGACGGAAGCCTTCATGGCTGCCCGTTTCACGATCGATCGAGACGCGGATATCGGCGTCTTCCTTGAAACGCTTTTTCATGGCCGAAGCCAGCGCGCTTTCCAGCGCCCCGAACACGACTTCACGTGTCACGTTCTTTTCACGCGCCAGAGCGTCGACCAACAGAAGAATTTCGCGACTCATCGCTTTTTGCCCTTGAAATCCAGAACGGGATCCAGCTTGGCGCGCTCGATGTCATCGAGCGTGAAGCTCAGTACCTGAATATCGTCCTTCTTTGCCTCAAATTCGAGACCGAACACCGTCTTGCCGTCGGCAGATGGTTCCGCCAGCCGCAGGATGCCGGTAAACACTTTGCGCCCGTCAACCGCCTCGCGCAGCTTGATCTCGACGCGCTCATCCGCGAACCGGCGGAATTCCGCCTCGGTACGCAGGGGACGGTCAACGCCGGGCGAGCCCACTTCAAGACGCTTGTAATCGATGTTCTCGACCTCGTAGACGCGCGACAATTGGCGGGAGACCTGTTCGCAATCTTCGATGCGAACGCCTCCCTCGCGGTCTATGGTCACGCGCAGCAAGCCCAGCGCGGCACGTTCGACATCGACCAGTTCGATGCCCATGCCCGCCAACGCTTCTTCGGTCAGTGCGAATAAATCTGCCATACGCTCAAAAAAAATGGGCTGCATGCCCAGCCCACCGTGTTGCCCGGACTGCCGGCTCTGTCCCCGCCCATGCGGAAACGGCCTAGCAGACCGAACGCTCTGCGACCTTTGTCGCCACTGCCCGCGGCCAGGCGCCGCCAGGCTCAACTCCCGGCCAGGGCCGAGTGCAATAGCGTAGCTCGTCTTTCTTTCGATTGCCTTTTTGCCGAAATCCCAGTGTTGGGACTCCGCAAACGCCAGTTGCCCCAGGCCTTGCTCAGCCACCTCAAGGGGCAAGCAGGTTAAGGGCAAACACGGATCAACTACGGTAAAGACGCGCCAGGAAACAAATGATTTTACCAGATAAACCGGAAATTTTCCTGATTCATCCAGGGTTTACGCGATAAAGGGACGCGCCCCACCGGCAATGGTGGTTCGCGCCCCACAGGCGGTCAACGATCGCCGCGTCCGCCGCGCCCGCCCAGAAAGCCCAGGCGGGATTCGTGGGCCGCGGCGCCCTTGGGCTGCCAGTCGTCGCCACGGGCCTCGCCGCCACGGCGCGGGCGCGATTTATTGCCGCCAGCCGGCTTGGCCGCGTTCTTGGCGCGGGCCGGATTCTTGCCGGCGGCCTTGGGACCGGCCGCGGCCGGTTTGGCCGACCGGCCGCCCGCCGGCTTGCCGGCCGCGGGCTTGCCCGCCGCGCCGCCCGCCGCATTCGCCGCGGGTTTGCCGCGGCCGCCAGCGGCCCGTTTGCCGCCGCGCGCGCCGGCCGGCTTGGCCGCGCCGGACTGGCCCGCGCCCTGCCCGCG
>NZ_JHEP02000017.1 GCF_000657795.2 Bordetella pseudohinzii | reverse complement strand
AGCCGGCAGTCAGGGAGCCGGCAGTCAGGGAGCCGGCAGTCAGGGAGCCGGCAGTCAGGGAGCCGGCAGTGTGTTGCAAGTGTGCGGCGACCGGCGGGGCGGGGACAATCAGGCGGGGCGGCGTTCGCCGTAGGATGAGGACGGGAGACGGCGAGGGGTTTCCGCCGTCAGAGTTCCACCTGCATGCCCATTTCGACCACGCGATTGGGCGGAATCTTGAAGAACTTGGTGCTGCGGGTGGAGTTGCGCGCCAGGAAGGCGAAGACCGCGCGGCGCCAGCGCGACATGGCCGAGCGCTTGGCCGAGACCACGGTCTGCCGCGACAGATAGAAGGACGTGCGCATGGGCTCCAGGTCGATTTCCGGATAGGCCTCGGCCACTTCGCGCAGCGCATCGGGCACGTCCGGATCCTCCTTGAAGCCGTAATGGATGATGACCTGCCAGCTCGACGGGCTGACCTGCGCGACCTCGAAGCGTCCGCTATCCGGGATATAGGGCACGTCGGCCACCCTGATGGAGAGGAACACGACGTGGTCGTGCAGCACCTTGTTGTGCTTGAGATTGTGCAGCAGCGCCGGCGGCACGTTGCCGCTGTTCATGGTCATGAAGATGGCCGTGCCGGGCACGCGGGCCGGCGGATAGGCCTCCAGCTGCTCCATGAATTCCTTCAGGGGCTGGCGATCCCGGGCCTGGAGCTCGGCCAGCAGCTGGCGGCCGCGCCGCCAGGTCATCATCAGCGTGAAGACGATCACGCCCACCAGCAGCGGCATCCAGCCGCCTTCGTGGATCTTGAAGATATTGGCGCCGAACAGCAAGACGTCGATGAGCAGCAGGATCCCGAGCAAGACCATCCAGGCCAGCCGCCTGCCGCCCGTGCTGCCCCTGGGCAGCACGGCAAAGGCCAGCACCGATGTCGTCAACATGGTGCCGGTGACGGCGAAACCATAAGCCGCGGCCAGGTTCTCGGAATTGCGGAACACCAGCACCAGCAGCAGCACGGCGCACAGCAGCAGCGCATTGACCTGGGGCAGGTAAATCTGGCCCTTTTCGATGGCCGAGGTGTGCAGGATCTGCATGCGCGGCCAGAAGCCCAGCTGCACCGCCTGGCGGGTGACGGAAAACGCGCCCGAGATCACGGCCTGGGAGGCCACCACCGTGGCCACGGTGGCCAGGGCCACCAGGGCGACCAGGCCCCATTCGGGGGCCATCAAGAAGAAGGGATTGCGGATGGCCGAGGGGTCGCGCAGCAACAGGGCGCCCTGGCCCAGATAGCACAGGGTAAGCGAGGGCAGCACCATGCTGAACCAGGCGCGCCGGATGGCCGGGCGCCCGAAATGGCCCATATCCGCATACAGCGCCTCGGCGCCGGTCAGGGCCAGCACCACCGCGCCCAGCAGCAGAAAGCTCATCAGGGGGAACTCGATGATGAAGCGCAGCCCCCACATCGGATTGAGCGCGGCCAGGACTTCCGGCGTCTGCCAGATCTGCCAGCCGCCCAGGACGGCCAGCGTGCCGAACCAAAGCCCCATCACCGGGCCGAAGAGTTTGCCGACCGCGCCCGTGCCATGGGACTGGATGGCAAACAGCCCGACCAGCACCACGATGGCCGCCGGCACCACCCAGGCGTCCATGGTGTGCGACACCACGCCTATGCCCTCGATGGCCGAAAGCACGGAAATCGCCGGCGTGATCATGCTGTCGCCGTAAAAGAGCGCGGCGCCGAAGATGCCCAATATGATGAGGAACAAGCGCATCCTGGCGCTGCGCCCGCGCACCGCCAGCTCCAGCAGGGCCAGCGTGCCGCCCTCGCCCTGGTTGTCCGCCCGCAGCACGAGCGTCACGTACTTGAGCGACACCACCACCATGAGCAGCCAGAAGAGGATGGACAGCACGCCCAGGATATGGGAGGGCTCGAGGTCGGCGAAACCCGTCAGGCAGGCGCGCAGCGTATACAGCGGACTGGTGCCGATGTCCCCGTAGACCACCCCCAGGGCGCCCATCATCAGGGCCATGGGCCGGGAGGTGCCTGCGTCAGAGGTCTGGCTCATAAGGGCGCTCTTGGCGGGTAAGTTGGGCGCCCTTGCGGGGGCCCGGAAAGACAACGGTAAGCCGGGTTCCGCTGAACTCGGGACGGCTGCTCAGTTTCCACCAGGCGCCATGCGCATGCGCGATCTCGCGCACGATGGCCAGCCCCAGGCCGGAGCCGTCGGCGCTTGCCGACGGCGAACGGTAAAAGGCTTCGAAGACGCGCTCGCGCTCTTCCGGATTGATGCCCGGGCCATCATCCTCGACCGTGAGCGAAGGCGGATTTTCGCCGATGGTCAGCGTGACCCGGCCCGCTCCGTAGCGCAGGGCGTTGTCGATGAGATTGCCCAGCAGCTCGTCCAGCAGCAGGGGGTCGCCGTCTATCCAGACGGGATGGTCGGGCGCCAGCAGATCGATGTCGACCTGCGAGGCGCGCGTGCGCGGAATCCATTCGGCGCCGCTGGCGCGCACCCATTCGCAGAGATCCAGGCGCACGAAACGGTCTTGCGGCCGGGCATTGGGATCGGCCTTGGCCAGCACCAGCAATTGCTGCCCCAGGCGGATCATGCGGTCGCTCACGACCTTGATGCGCTCGGCGCGCGCCCGCACATCCTCCGGCAAGGGGCGGGCCAGCATCAGCTCGGACTCCAGCCGCAGCCCGCTCAGGGGCGTGCGCAGCTGGTGCGCCGCATGGCCGATGAAGCGCCGTTGCGCGGCCAGCGAAGCGTCCAGGCGCAGCAGCAGGTCGTTGATATGGGTCACGAGCGGCGCGATCTCGGCCGGCAGCCCCTGCACCGCCATGGGCTGCATGTCATCGATGGAGCGCAGGCGGATTTCTTCGGACAGATGGTTGACCGAACGCAGGCCGGAGCGCACGCCCTGGATGATCACGCCGGCAAACAGGGCGATCAGCAGGACCTGCCCCGCCACCATGAGCCAGAAGAAGTCTTCCAGCATCCAGACCGACATGTCGATCTTGTGCGTGATGACCCAGGTGGCGGCCAGGTCCAGCAGGACCAGCAGCAAGATGGGAGGCATGAGGCGCACCACCAGGTGGCGCGCCAGCGAACCGGCCGGCAGCTTCCAGGCTGGCTGTTGCGGCAACGGTTCAGTGGGGGAATCCGGCATATTGGAAGAAGCGGTTTACGCCCGCCCTGGCGGGCCGGCGTCCGGCGGGCTCAAGCCGCTTCGACATCCAGCATATAGCCAAAGCCGCGCACGGTCTGGATGCTGGCGCCGGTGCCTTCGAGGCGCTTGCGCAAGCGGTAGACATAGACTTCGACCGCGTTTTCGCTGAAATCGGCGTCCCAGGCGGACAGGGAATTGACGATCTGGCGCTTGGTCACGACGCGGCCGACGCGGGCCATGAGCATCTCCAGCACGGACAGCTCGCGCACCGACAGGGCGAGGCGTTGGCCGTTGGCCCGGACTTCGCGGCCCACGGTGTCAAACACGAGAGGACCGACTTCGATCAGGGGCTGGGCCTGGCCGGTGCGCCGGCGCCCCAGGGCGCGCACGCGGGCGGCCAACTCGGGCAGGTCGAAGGGCTTGGTGACGTAGTCGTCCGCCCCGGCGTCCAGGCCGGCGACGCGGTCGTCCAGCCCGTCGCGGGCGGTGAGGATGAGGACCGGGACCTGGTTGCCCTCCTGGCGCAGCTGGCGCAGCACCTCCAGGCCGCTTTGGCCGGGCAGGTTGAGGTCGAGCAGAAGCAGGTCGTAGGGCTGTCCCGCCAGCGCTCCCTGGACTTTGTCACCCTCGGTGAGCCAGTCCACGGCATAGCCCTGGTCGGACAGGAATTCCTGGAGCGCGTGGCCCAGGGTGGTGTCGTCTTCGATTACGAGTACTCGCATCCCGCGATTCTAGCGCGATCCTGGGCGGCGCGCCCAAGCGGAATTCGCGAGTGGCCCCGGAATGGACACCGGGGAGGATGCCCTCCCCGGCGGCTGCTCTCAGGGCGCGGGCTGGGCGGCCGGATCGGCCGGCGCCGGGGTGGTGATAAAGCCGATGCGGCTCATGCCGGAGCGGCGAGCCGAGGCCATGACCTTGGCCAGGGTTTCGTAGCGGGTGTTCTGGTCGGCGCGGATGCGGATCTCCGGCTGGGGTTTGTCACCGGCGACCGCCTGGAAACGGAACGGCAGGTCCTCCAGGGCGACGGGCTGCTCGTCCCAGAAGAGCGCGCCGCTGGCGTCGATGGCCAGGTCTATCGTCTTGGGATCCTCCTGGATCTGCTCGGCCGAGACCTGCGGCATATTGATCTTGATCGAATGCGCCAGCAGCGGCGCCGTGATGATGAAGATCACCAGCAGCACCAGCATCACGTCGATGAGCGGCACCATGTTGATCTCGGACACGGTGTGGCCGCCCGACCCTTTGTTGTCGAAGCTGCCGAAAGCCATTATTCGCTCCCCCGCGCATCGGCCTGCGCGCCCTGGCGCCGCAGGGCGCGGACCTTGCCATCCGACACGGCGACCTGCTGGCCGGTGGTCAGGAAGGCGAACAAGTCATGCGCGAAGGCATCCAGGCGCGACAGGAAGACGCGGTTGTTGCGCACGAAGGCGTTATAGGCCAGCACCGCCGGAATGGCCACGGCCAGGCCCAGGCCGGTCATGATCAGCGCTTCGCCCACGGGGCCGGCGATGCGGTTGATGGTCACGCCATCGGACAGGCCGATACCGACCAGGGCGTGATACACGCCCCACACCGTGCCGAACAGGCCGACGAAAGGCGCGGTCGAGCCTACCGAGGCCAGCACGGTCAGGCCGTTTTCGAGCTTGGCGGTCTCCTCGTCGATCACCTTGCGCATCGTGCGGGTCACGAACTCGCCGTTGCTGCCGGCCTCCTCGAGCTTGGTCGCGCCGAATTTGGCGTGGTGGCTCTGCGCGTGGATAGCATGGCTGGCCAGGTGCGAGAAGGGATCGCGCGCGCCGTGCGTGATGATCTCGTTCTCGACCTGCTGCAAGGAGCTGGCATTCCAGAAGTGGTTCAGGAAGTTGGCCGCGCGCTTGCGCATGCGCAGGTTGCTGAAGGCCTTGACCACGATGAGATACCAGGTCACCAGCGACATCAGGATCAGGATGATGAAGAGCGTCTTGCCGACAAAATCGCTCTGGGCCACGAAATGCAGAAAGCCCATGTCCGGCGCGGCGGCGGGAGCCGGCGCGCCGGCCGCGGCGTTCAGGGCCGTGGCGGCCTGCTGCAAGGCCTCCGGGGCGGCCGGCGGCACGGCGGACGGAGCGGCGCCTGTGGCGGGCGCGGCCGGGGCCGCTGCCTGGGCCACGACCATCATGGCGTTTTGGAGTGCGTTGAACATTTCAGTTCCCTTTTGCTGGTATCACTTAAGTCCGAAATCGAACGGAATCCTGGCCATGGCGGTCTGGGGAACCCCGTTGCGTGTCAGTGGTTTGAATCTCGCCTTGCGCACGGCCTCCAGGGCCGAATTGTCCAGCCGGCGGAATCCCGAGGAGGTATCGATGCTGGCCTTGTCGACATAGCCCTGCGGATTGATCGTGACCAGCACGATGACGCGGCCCTGCTCGCGGCGCCGGATGGACTCCGAGGGATACCTGGGCGCCGGCCGATCGCCGAGGTACTCGACGCTGGACATGAAGATCGGCTCATCCGGCGCCGGCCCCTGCTTGGGCGCCTGCGTGACCTGCTCGCCATCGGTGGCGCCGGCCGGCGGCGTCTGCGGCTTGGGCTCGGCCTGGACCTCGGTCTTGGGTTGCGGCTTGGGCTGCGGCTTAGGTTTGGGTTTGGGCTTGGGTTTGGGCGGCGGCGCCGGCTCGGGCGCCTTTTCCACGATGGGCTCGGGTTCCGGCTCGGGCTTGAGCTCGGGCTCCGGTTCGGGCGGCGGAGGCTCGACCGCCGGCTCGGGCGGCGGCGTCTCTTCGACGGGCGGTTCGGGGTTGGGCTCGGCCTTGGCGACCTGGGGGACGGGAGCCTCGATGACGCTCACCATGACAGGCTCCTGCTCGAGCAGGACGGGCGCCTCGGTGTGGTTCAGGAAGATGGCCCCGATCACCGCCGCGTGCGCGGCAAGCACGGCGATGCCGGCTCCCACACGCAACCCCATGGACGCCTGCGGGGTAGTAGTCCAACCGTATTGAAGGCTAGGCATGAATCAGCCAGAAACATTAACGAGTACGCCAGCGCGCAACCGGGAGGCTTATCCCCGGCCACTGGCTGGCGTTTCCAAGTCCCCCACGATATATCAAATGCGAATGATTCGCAAGTTTAATCCGCTTGGCATCGACGCCCCATCCCGGTATGGCCGGCGCCGGCTGACGGTTGCGCGCGCAAAGACCAGCCGAGGCAGGCATATCCGGAGAGGCAAAAAGCACAAAAGCCCTTGAACCTATGGTCCAAGGGCTTTGAGCCTGGCGCGCAGCTTTGGTGGGTGCTACAGGGGTCGAACCTGTGACCTACGCCTTGTAAGGGCGCCGCTCTACCAACTGAGCTAAGCACCCGTGCGCGGGGCTACTACTCAAAGTCTTGCGCGGCCCGAAGTATAGCGAACCGCGCCTGCGTCGGCAAATCGGCAACCCGCAATAGGCGCGAGGCTTCCGACTTGCCTGGCAGCCCGTCAGTTGACGGCGTCCTTCAGGGCCTTGCCCGGACGGAACTTCGGCACCTTGGCCTTTTTGATCTTGATGGTCTCGCCCGTGCGCGGATTGCGGCCGGTGCGGGCGGCGCGCGAGGACACGGCAAAGGTGCCGAAACCCACCAGCGTGACCGTGCCGCCCTTCTTGAGCGTGGTCTTGACGGCACCGATCAAAGCGTCAAGCGTGCGGCCGGCGGCAGCCTTGGAGATATCGGCTTTGCTGGCGATGTGATCGATGAGTTCGGTTTTGTTCATTCAGAATTACCCCTCACAAGGTATGAATTACGCGCCCCGCGCAGCGCGAAAGCGCCGATCTTGGGCTCGCGCCAGAACAGACGAGTGACGATTTAATATTTCTTGCGCTGCAAAAGCACAACCTTTTAACTGCTGCGTCGCAGTTCCGGAGCAGCTTTTTCAAGCTGCGGGAAATCTGCGACGCTGAGACGTATTAGGCCCCGGGCGACTGCGACTGTCAAGCATTAACCACGCGAGAAGCCGCGCCAATACTAGCTTTTAGCGCTTTGCGCAATAAACAAAAACGCTAAGCGCATGCCCTGCGCGCAACACCGCGCGCCCGCCCTCAGGCCATCGATCCCTTCAGCGCCTGATCAAAATCATGCAGCAGGTCGGCCTCGTCTTCGATGCCTACCGAGACGCGGATGAGGCTGTCGGCGATCCCCATTTGCGCCCGGCGTTCCGGACCCATCTCGTAATAAATAGTGTGCGCAGCCGGCAGGGCCAGGCTGCGCGTATCGCCCAGATGGGTCGCGTTGAGCACGATGTTCAGGCGATTCAGGAAGTCGAAGCAGTCGATGCCGTCGGCCAGCTCCACGCCGAGCAGGCCGCCGTAGCGCCCCTGCCGGAACAGGCTGCCCGCGCGCTCGTGCTGCGGATGCGAGGCCAGGCCCGGGTAATGGACCTTGGCCACGCCGGGATGCGACGCCAGCAGGCGCGCCAGCGCCAGCGCGTTGCTGCAATGCCGGTCCATGCGCAGCGCCAGCGTCTCGGCGCCGATGGCGATGCGGTGCGCCGGCTCGGCGGCCAGGGTGCCGCCCATGTCGCGCAGGCCCTTTTTCTTGATCTGGGTCAGCCCCCAGGTGGTGGGCGGCCCCTTGCGATAGGCCTCGAAGATATTGGCATAGCCCGACCAGTCGAACAGGCCCGTATCGGTGACTGACCCTCCCAGGGCATGGCCATGTCCGCCGATGTACTTGGACAGCGAATTCATCACCAGCGAAGCGCCCACCTCGCGCGGCTGGAACAGCCAGGGCGAGGTCAGCGTGTTGTCCACGACATAGACCAGGCCGTGCTCGCCGCAGATCCGGCCGATGGCCGCCAGGTCGGCGACCTGGGTGCCCGGGTTGGCGATGGTTTCGGTAAACACCATGCGGGTGTTGGGGCGCAGCGCGGCGCGCACCTGCTCGGCGTCGGTGGCATCGACCGAGGTCACCTCCACGCCCAGCTCGATCAGGGTGCCGAGCAGGCTGTTGGTATTGCCGAATATGAACTGGCTGGACACCAGGTGGTCTCCGCGGCGCAGCAGCGTCGTGAAGATCGCCGCCAGCGCGGCCATGCCGGTGGCGAAGCTCACCGTGCCCTTGCCGCCCTCCATCTTGCTGATCTTGGCTTCCAGCGCGTTGGTGGTCGGTGTGCCCTGGCGCGCATAGGTAAAGCCCGCCTTGCCCTGGAACACCGCCGCCAGTTCGCGGGAATCTTCGTAGGCGAACTCCGAAGAAGGGTGCATGGGCTTGTGCACCGCGCCGTGCTCGACGGCCTGCGTGCGGTCGGAATGGAGAATCGTGGTGGTGAAGCCGTTCTGGTGCATGGTGGTGCCCGGCGCCGGGTTGCCGGCAGAAAAGGTGGCGGAAAAGGTTAGGAAGCGCGCCGCTGGCGCACGGTCTCGTACAGGCAGACCGCGCTGGCGACGCTGACGTTCAGGCTCTCGACCGAGCCCAGCATGGGAATGTTGACCAGCTGGTCGCAGGTCTCGCGCGTGAGGCGGCGCATGCCCTCGCCTTCGGCACCCATGACCCAGGCCATGGGCTGGCGGGCGTCCACGGCGTGCATATCGTGGCTGGCCTGGTCATCCGTGCCCACCAGCCAGACTCCGCGCTCCTTGAGCTCGCGCATGGTGCGCGCCAGGTTGGTGACCATGATGTAGGGAACCGTGTCCGCGGCGCCACAGGCCACGCGCTGCACGGTGCTGTTCAGGCCCACGGCGCGGTCCCGCGGCGCGATGACGGCATGCACGCCCGCGGCATCGGCCGTGCGCAGGCATGCACCAAGATTGTGCGGATCGGTCACGCCGTCCAGGATGAGCAGAAAGGCCGGCCCCTCGATTTCGTCGAGGACCTCGTCCACGCCCACCGCCAGCGGGCGTTCGTCGGCCAGGGCCAGCACGCCCTGGTGGCGCGTGCCGCGCGCCATGCCGTCCAGCCGCTCGGCCGGCACGGGATGCACACGCCGGCCGGCGCGTTCGGCCTGCTCGATCAGCGTCTGCATGCGCTTGTCGCGGCGCGAGGCCTCGACATAGATGTCCTTGATGGACTCGGGCGCGTGGCGCAAACGCGCGACGACTGCGTGAAACCCCGCCAGGACCTGGGTCGACGCCATGGTGATGACTACCTTTGAAAACAGGACATCCCGCCGCGACGGCGGCGGGCCGGGACGGCGCCTGAAGGCTCGCCCCTGGAATCCCGCAATGTTACCGCGCCCGGCGCTTAATGGCGCCCGCGCACCGCCTTCTTGGCGGGCGCCCCTGCCCGCTTGGCCGGCGTGGCCGGCACTTTGTTGGCCTTCTTGGCCTCGGCGCGGCGCTGCTTGGCCGTCTGCCCCTTGAGCGCGGCCGGCTTGGGCGCGGCGGCCTTCTTGACGCGCCGGGGCTCATCCGGATTGCGCGCGCTCTGCTTGCGCAAGGCTTCGTAGCTCGTGCCCTTGACCAGCCGGAACTCGATGCGGCGCGCCTCCAGGTCCACGCGCGAGACCTGCACCTGCACCTTGTCGGTCAGGCGGTAGCGCATGCCCGTGCGCTCACCGCGCAATTCGTGCAGCGAATCATTGAACTGGAAGTACTCGCTGCCCAGCTCCGAGACATGCACCAGACCCTCGACGTGCAGGGTGTCCAGCGTCACGAAGATACCGAAGCTGGCCACGCCGGTGACGGTGCCGCTGAAATCCTCGCCGACCCGCTCCTTGACGAACCAGCACTTGAGCCAGGCCTCGACATCGCGCGAAGCCTCGTCGGCGCGCCGCTCGCTGGCCGACAGGATGAGGCCGAGCTTTTCCCAGATGGCATGCTCGTGCTCGCGCTGGCTGCGCCCGATGACCATGGGCTGGGACAGCAGCTCGGGCACATAGCGCTGCCCGGCGAGCAAGGCCTTGATGACGCGATGCGTGAGCAGGTCGGGATAGCGCCGGATGGGCGAGGTGAAGTGCGAATAGGCCGGATAGGCCAGGCCGAAGTGGCCCATATTGTCCGGGCTGTAGACCGCCTGCTGCATGGAGCGCAGGCTCATGGTCTGCAGCAGCGGGAAATCCGGGCGTGCGCGCACCGAATCGAGAAACTCGCCGTAGTCCTTGGCCGTGGGCGTGTCGCCGCCGCCCAGGGACAGCGCCATGGTGCGCAGGAAATCGCGCAAGGCCTGCAGGCGCTCGGGCGTAGGGCCTTCGTGGATGCGGTACAGACCGGGGTGCTTGCTGCGCTGCATGAAGTCGGCCGCGCAGGTGTTGGCGGCCAGCATGCACTCTTCGATGAGCTTATGGGCGTCGTTGCGCACCATGGGCACGATCTGTTCGATGCGGCCCAGCTCATTGCACACAATGCGCGTCTCGACGGTTTCGAAGTCGATCGCGCCGCGCTTTTTGCGCTGCTGCGCCAGCAGCTGATAGAGCTCGTAGAGGTGCTGCACGTCCGGCAGCAGCTTGCCCAGCGCGTGGGCGGCCGGACCGCCGGGCTGCTGCAGGGCTTCCCAGATGCTGGTGTAGGTGGTGCGCGCATGCGAATGCATGACGGCGTTGTAGAACTGATAGGCCGAGACCGTGCCGGCCTTGGCCCCCGTGGCGGGGATCACCATGTCGCAGACCAGCACCAGGCGGTCCACGTTGGGATTGAGCGAGCACAGCCCGTTGGACAGGGACTCGGGCAGCATGGGAATGACGCGGCGCGGGAAGTACACGCTGGTGCCGCGCTCGGCGGCGTCGTCATCCAGGGCGTCGCCCGGACGCACATAATGGCTGACGTCGGCGATGGCCACCAGCAGCCGCCAGCCGGGACGCTTGCGCTGGCCCGTGCCCAGGTCCACCGGCTGGCAATAAACGGCGTCATCGAAATCGCGCGCGTCTTCGCCATCGATGGTGATCAGCGGCACATCGCGCAGATCCACGCGCTCCTTCAGATCGCTCTTGCGCACGCTGTCGGGCAGGCGCGCGGCCTGCTTGCGCGCGGCCTCGGAGAACTCGACCGGGACATCGAACTTGCGCACCGCGATTTCGATTTCCATGCCGGGGTCGTCGATCTCGCCCAGCACCTCGAACACCTTGCCCAGCGGCTGGGTATGGCGGGTCGGCTGCTCGATGATTTCCACCGACACCACCTGCCCATGCTGCGCGCCATTGGTGTCGCCCGGCGGGATCAGGATGTCGTGCTTGATGCGCTGGTCTTCCGGCACCACGATGGACAGCCCATGCTCGTGCAGGAAACGCCCCACCAGCTTGTTGGTGCGGCGCTCGATCACCTCGACGATGGTGCCCTCGGGCTTGCCGCGGTACTCGCCCGACGGTTTGACCAGCACGCGGTCGCCGTGCAGCACCTTGAGCATCTCGCGCGGCGACAGGAAGATATCCGGGCCGCCGTCATCGCGCACCAGGAAACCGAAACCGTCGCGGTGGCCCTGCACGCGCCCGGCGACAAAGTCCAGCTTGGTGGCCAGCAGCAGCACGCCCTTGCGGTTGGGCAGCAATTGGCCGTCGCGCTCCATGGCGGCCAGGCGGCGCTCGAAACCGACCATGGTCGCTTCACGCTCGACGCCCATGCGTTGGGCCAGTTCGGCGGGCGACAGCGGCGCGCCGGCCGTGCGCAAGGCATTGAGGATCTGTTCGCGCGACGGGACGTCCGGATCGAAATCCGGCGGAGCATCGGGCAGGACCGGTGTAGATCTATTATTTTTGTTCGCGTCGTTGTTCGATCGTTTTGCCAAAGCTGAAAATCCCGTATATAATGCGCAGCTTCTGTGGTCAGCCCAGTGCGACACTGAAAGCCAAGCACAGGTTTTTGCGAAGTAGCTAGTCTACGTGAAATCCACCGCAAAAATATTGTCAGGCACAGTGCCCAGGTGGCGGAATTGGTAGACGCGCATGGTTCAGGTCCATGTGCCGCAAGGTGTGGAGGTTCGAGTCCTCTCCTGGGCACCACAGTTTCTTTCAGGCAGTTTGCCCGCAAACTGCCTGATAATAAGTAAAGAAACCCCGTACCGCGCAAGCGGACGGGGTTTTTGTTTTGGGCGGCGCCCGCCGCTTTTGCCGGCCGCATGATTCTGCCGGCCATTTTCCCCCTAGCCTTCCTGCTTTCTGGCGCGGCTGCCCTCGCGCCGCAAATGATGCGCCTCGTAGCGCGCGCGGCCCATGCCATCGATCTGCCCCTGCACCAGGCGCTCCAGCGGCGCGAGCAAGGCATCAAAGCGGTCGGTGGACTCCAGCGCGTTCAGGGCGGCGGCGACAGCCTCCAGCGTGGACAGGGCGCCAGGCAGGTCGGCATGCCGGACGCGATAGCGCCCTGGCCCCGGGGCCGGCAGGCCGAGCCTGGGCAGCGCGGCCAGCGCGGGGTGGCTCGCGACCATGGCGCGCGCCCGGCGCCAGGTCGCGTCCGGCACGACCAAGAGACGCCGCGCCGCCCCCGGCGCGCCAGGGGCGGCGGGCTGTGCATCCTGGCCCGGAAACAGCAAAAAGGCCTGCCATCCCGGCTGTGTCCAGAGCGCCTCGTCGAAGCGCTCGGCCACCACGCGCGCGGCGCGCGCCAGGCCCAGCCAGGCCAGGCGGGCGGTATTCAGGGCGTGTCCGGCCTCGCGCGGGTCCTGGAGAATCAGGACCCGCGTCTCCGACTCCAGCTTGGGGATGAGGGCGCACAGGCAATGCGAAAGCGGACGCTCGCAACGGACGCAATGCGGACGGGACATGGCAATGGGATGGAAAAATGGGCGGCGGCCAGGCCGTAAGCATACCCGCCCGCCCCATCCGCCCACATTTTTTGCGGATAACTTGCGCGGCCTGCGAAAAGTGTGCATAATTCGCGTCCTGCTGATGACACGGCAACGTGAAATCGACAGAGCCCAGGTGGCGGAATTGGTAGACGCGCATGGTTCAGGTCCATGTGCCGCAAGGTGTGGAGGTTCGAGTCCTCTCCTGGGCACCAATATCAACATCGTGATGATCCGCACGATGCGCCAAAAAACCCGAATCCACTTCGGGTTTTTTCTTTCCGGATCGCCGGTTCATGCCCGGCACGCAAAACAGCATGGTCGTCCGTTTGACTGTGAGCGGAACGATGCAGGCATCACAGCTCATGCCCAGGTGGCGGAATTGGTAGACGCGCATGGTTCAGGTCCATGTGCCGCAAGGTGTGGAGGTTCGAGTCCTCTCCTGGGCACCAATACAGATACCGCGATGTCTTCGCGGTGCGCCAAGAAAGTAAAAGACCCCGGATGCGCAAGCCTCCGGGGTCTTTGCTTTACGGGCGCATCAGGCGCGCGCCAGCTCCCGCGTCATGACGACATGCGGAATGCCGGCCTCGACAAACTCGTCGCCATCGGCCTGAAAGCCATGGGCCTCGTAGAAGGCCTTGGCGTGGGTCTGCGCATGCAGCACCAGCATGCGATGCCCGTCGCCGTGCCCCTGCTCGATCAGGGCGTCCAGGAGGCGGCCGCCCACGCCCGAGCCGCGCGCCGGCTTGCGCACCGCCATGCGCCCGATGTGGCCATCCGGCAACAGGCGGCCGGTGCCCACGGGCCGCCCCTGGGTGTCGTAGGCCACCGCATGCACCGACACCGCATCCTCGTCGTCAAGCTCGACCTCCGGCGGCACCTTCTGCTCCAGGACGAAGACCTCGTGGCGCACCTCGGTGGCGTGGTCGCGCAGACGGTCCCAGGTGCCGATGACGATGCGGACGGGAAAAGTGGACGGGGTGCTCATGGCGGCAATTCCAGCAAGTTGTCGTTCGGCGATTGTCTCAGGCCGCGGAGCCGGCTCCAAGCCCCCCTGGCCTTCAGTAGAATGGCGGCTTTTCCAAACCCGCCAAGCGCCATGTCCGCCGTCGTCAATGCCACGCTGCCGGTCTTTGCCCTGATCCTGACCGGCTGGCTCGCCGCCCGCGCCCGCGTGCTGGGGCCTGGCGCCACCGACGCCCTGAACCGCTATGTCGTCTACCTGTCGCTGCCGGCCCTGCTGTTTCGCGCCATGGCGCAGGCCAGGTTGGACGAATTGCTGCACTGGGGCTTTATCGCGGCCTTCTGGGGCGGAATCTGCATCACCTTCGCGGCGGCCATGCTGGCCGGCGGGCTGCGCGCCCGCCTCGCGGACCGCAGCATCGAAGGCCTGGCCGCCTCCTACGCCAACGCCGGCTATATGGGCATCCCGCTTTGCCTGGCCGTGCTGGGCCCGGCCAGCATGCCGCCGGCCATCATCACGACCCTGCTGACCGCCTGCGCCTTGTTTGCCTGCGCCATCGCCCTCATCGAGTACGACCAGCACCGCCAGCAGCACTGGAGCGCCACGCTCTATAAGGTGGGCCGCGCGCTGGCGCGCAACCCGCTGCTGATCGCGCCCCTGGCGGGCGCGCTGTGGGCGGCGCTGGGCCCCGCCCTGCCCCAGGGGCTGGACCGCTATGTCGAATTGCTGGGCGCCTCGGCCAGCCCCTGCGCCCTGGTCACCATCGGCCTGTTTCTTGCCCAGGCCCAACCGGCCTCGGGCGGCGCGGCCGTCGGCCGGCTGGTGGCCGGCAAGCTGCTGCTGCAGCCCGCCGCCACCGCGGCGCTGGCCTTCGGGGTGTTTTCCATGCCCCCGCTATGGGCCTGGTGCGCGGTGCTCATGAGCGCGCTGCCCATAGGCACCGGCCCTTTCATGCTGGCCCAGCTCTATGGCCGCTCGGCCACCACGACTTCGCGCGCCATCCTGCTGTCGACCGTGCTGTCGGTCATCACCATTTCGGCCCTGGTGGCCTGGATCCAGCAATTCCATCCGGCCTGACCCATGCTTGCACTCGTCCTGTTCATCCTCACCCTCACCCTGGTCATCTGGCAGCCGCGCGGCCTGAACGTCGGCTGGAGCGCCTGCATCGGCGCGGCGCTGGCCCTGGCCACCGGCGTGGTCCAGCTCTCGGATATCGGCGTCGTCTGGCATATCGTCTGGAATGCCACGGCCACCTTCATCGCCATCATCATCACCAGCCTCATCCTCGACGAAGCGGGCTTTTTCGAATGGGCGGCCCTGCATGTGGCGCGCTGGGGCCGGGGCAGCGGCCACCGCCTCTTCGTGCTCATCGTGCTGCTGGGCGCGGCGGTCACGGCCCTCTTCGCCAATGACGGCGCCGCCCTCATCCTCACGCCCATCGTGATGGAAATGCTGCTGGCCCTGGGTTTCGGCCCGGCCGCGACGCTGGCCTTCGTGATGGCGGCCGGCTTCATCGCCGACACGGGCAGCATCCCGCTGATCGTCTCCAATCTGGTCAACATCGTCTCGGCCGACTTCTTCGGACTGGGCTTCGGCCAGTACGCGGCCATCATGGTGCCCGTCAATGGGGTGGCCGTGGGCGCGTCGCTGTTCATGCTGTGGCTGTTCTTTCGCCGCGACATCCCGCCGCGCTATGACGTGGCCAGCCTGCCGGCGCCGCGCACCGCCATCCGCGACAGCCTGACCTTTCGCGCCGGCTGGATCGTGCTGGCCCTGCTGCTGGCGGGTTTTTTCCTGCTCGAACCGCTGGGCGTGCCGGTCAGCGCCATCGCCGCGCTGGGCGCGGCCGGCCTGCTGCTGATCGCCGGCCGCCGGCATATCGTGGGCACCCGCCGCATCATGCGCGAGGCCCCCTGGCATATCGTGGTGTTTTCGCTGGGCATGTATCTGGTCGTCTACGGCCTGCGCAATGCCGGCCTGACCCAGGCCCTGACCAGCCTGCTGGAACGCTGCGCCGAGGCCGGCGTCTGGGGCGCCGCCCTGGGCACCGGCATCGCCACGGCCGTGCTGTCGTCGGTCATGAACAACCTGCCCACCGTCCTGATCGGCGCGCTGTCCATCGCCGACGCCCAGGTCGCGCACGACAGCAGCCGCCTGGCGATGATCTATGCCAATGTGATCGGCAGCGACCTCGGCCCCAAGATCACCCCCATCGGCAGCCTGGCCACCCTGCTCTGGCTGCATGTGCTGGCGCGCAAAGGCCTGGTGATCTCCTGGGGGTATTACTTCCGGGTCGGGCTGGTGCTGACCGTGCCGGTGCTCCTGGCCACGCTGGCGGCCCTGGCCTGGCGGCTGGGCCCATGACCATATATCTTTTAGATATATAAAAACAATAAATTATTATTTTTTGAAATTTCACGCCCCGCCTACACTGGCGTGACGGGCGCACAAGCGCCCTTTTTCTGTTTCCCGCCGAACCCATGAGCACACCCGCCTCCACCCTGCCCCTTTCTCCGGCCGCCGCCCCCATCCGGATCAACCGCAAGCCGCTGCTGGTGGCCTTGCTGCTGGTCCTGGCAGGCGCCGCCTACTTGCTGCAAACCGTCAGCTGGCGCCAGAGCGCGCTCTGGATCGTGGGCGCGCTGCTGGGCGTCACCCTCTATCACGCCTCCTTCGGCTTCACCCAGGCCTGGCGCGTCTTCGTCTCCGACCGCCGGGGCGCCGGCCTGCGCGGGCAGATGGTCATGCTGGCGTTCGGTGTCATCCTGTTCTTCCCCTTCCTGGCCGCGGGCACCGTCTTTGGCCAGCCGGTCAACGGCCTGGTCTCGCCGCCGGGCGTCTCGGTCCTGCTGGGCGCCTTTCTGTTCGGCATCGGCATGCAGCTGGGCGGCGGCTGCGCCTCCGGCACGCTGTTCGCGGTGGGCGGCGGCAATACCCGCATGATCGTCACCCTGGTGTTCTTCATCATCGGCTCGGTCATCGCCACGGCCAACTTCCCCTGGTGGTCCAGCCTGCCGGCGCTGCCGCCGACGTCGCTGATCAAGACCTGGGGGCTGCCGGCCGCGCTCATCGCCAACCTGGCGGTCTTCGCCTTCATCGCCTGGCTGACCACGGTGCTCGAGAAACGCCGCCACGGCCAGCTGATCTCCTCGGCCGCGCGCACCAGCCGTCCGGCGACGCTGCTGCAGGGCCCCTGGCCGCTCATCTGGGGCGGCGTGGCCCTGGTGATCCTCAATTTCGCCACGCTGGCGCTGGCCGGCCGCCCCTGGGGCATCACCTCGGCCTTCGCGCTGTGGGGCGCCAAGATCCTCAACGCCTTCGGCGGCGACGTCGCAAGCTGGGCCTACTGGAGCAAGCAGCAGGCCGCGCTGGCCGCGCCGGTCACCCGCGACGTCACCTCCGTCATGGACATCGGCCTGATGCTGGGCGCGCTGGCCGCGGCCTCGGCGGCCGGCAAGTTCGCCCCCGTCTGGCAGGTGCCGGCCCGTTCGCTGGCCGGCGCCGTCATCGGCGGCCTGCTGCTGGGCTATGGTTCGCGCCTGGCTTTCGGCTGCAATATCGGCGCCTACTTCAGCGGCATCCTGTCGGGCAGCCTGCATGCCTGGCTCTGGCTGCCGGCCGCCTTCCTGGGCAGCGCCCTGGGCGTGCGTCTGCGGCCCCACTTCGGCCTGGCGGTCGAAAAGACCCCGGCGCCCTCGAGCTGCTGAACCTCAAGCCCCGCCGCGCCGCGGGGCTTTTTCATGGGGCCCCTGGAAAAAGGCCCGGCCCGAGGATTCTGTTAAGGTTGGCGGCAACCCCGTCCTTCGGAGTGGCATATGCATTGGATCGCCGGCCGCTATACGGCCTTCGCCCTCATCCTGATCGGCGCCGCCCTCAGCTTCGTGCTGGCCGGCCTGCGCGGCCCTGGCTGGCTCTGGGCCGCCCTGCCCCTGGCCGCGCTCAGCCTGCTGGGTGTCTACGACATGGTCCAGACACGGCATGCCATCCGGCGCAACTACCCGGTCATCGGCAATCTGCGCTTCCTGTTCGAGTTCATCCGGCCGGAGATACGCCAGTACTTTCTCGAAGACGACACCAATGCCGCGCCCTTCTCGCGCGCGCAACGCTCCATCGTCTATCAGCGCGCCAAGCAGGAGATCGACAAACGCCCCTTCGGCACCCAGGAAGACGTCTATGGCGACCGCTACGAGTGGATCAACCACTCGATGTCGCCCGCGCATATCGCCGACCCGGACTTCCGCGTGCAGGTCGGCGGGCCGGACTGCGCCCAACCGTATTCCATGTCGGCCTTCAATGTGTCGGCCATGAGCTTCGGCGCCCTGTCGGCCAATGCCGTGCTGGCGCTCAATGAAGGCGCGCGCATCGGCAATTTCGCCCACGATACCGGCGAGGGCGGCATCAGCCGCTACCACCGCCAGCCCGGCGGCGCGCTGATCTGGAACATCGGCTCGGGCTATTTCGGCTGCCGCGACGAACAAGGCCATTTCTCGGAAGAGGCCTTTGTGCGCAACGCCTGTACGCCGCAGGTCAAGATGATAGAGATCAAGCTCTCGCAAGGCGCCAAGCCCGGCCATGGCGGCATCCTGCCGGCCGGCAAGGTCACGCCCGAAATCGCCGAGGCGCGCGGCGTGCCGGCCTGGCAGGACTGCAACTCGCCCTCCAGCCACAGCGCCTTCGATACGCCGGTGGGCCTGCTGCAATTCGTGGCGCGCCTGCGCGAGCTGTCGGGCGGCAAGCCCGTGGGCTTCAAATTGTGCGTGGGCCACCCCTGGGAATGGTTCGCCATCGTCAAGGCCATGCTCAAGACCGGCATCACGCCCGACTTCATCGTCGTCGACGGCGCCGAGGGCGGCACGGGCGCGGCCCCCGTCGAGTTCGTGGACCACGTGGGCACGCCGCTGCGCGAGGCCTTGCGCCTGGTGCACAACACGCTGGTGGGCGCCAACCTGCGCGACCGCATCCGCATCGGGGCTTCCGGCAAGATCATCACGGCCTTCGACATGGCCCGCGCCATGGCCATGGGCGCGGATTGGTGCAATGCCGCGCGCGGCTTCATGTTCGCCATCGGCTGTATCCAGGCCCAGGCCTGCCACACCGGCAAATGCCCGACCGGCGTCACCACGCAAGACCCCTTGCGGCAACGCGCCCTGGTGGTGCCCGACAAGGCCCAGCGCGTGGCGCATTTTCACAAGAACACCCTGCACGCGCTGGCCGAACTGCTGGAAGCCGCCGGGCTCACCCATCCCAACCAGCTGCGCACCCACCACATCGCCCGGCGCATTTCCTCCAGCGAAGTGCGGCTGCTATCGGCGCTTTTCCCCGAGCTCGCGCCCGGCGAACTGCTGCGCGGCGAATTCCGCCACAACGTCTTCAAGGTGGGCTGGAGCATGGCCACGCCCGATTCCTTCCAGCCCGTCACCGACATCACGACCGCGCTGGCCGAGCTGCGCCACGCCCAGGCCGAGACCGCCTGAGGCGGCGCGCCTACAGCCAGCGCTCGAACAGGCGCGAAAAAAACTCCATGAAGCGGTCGCCCACCGGGCGATCGCGCCAGGCCGCGACATCGACCCGCACCGAAGCGGCCACATCGCGCTGGAACAGGGCCTCCATCTCCTGGGCAAAGGCCGGCCCCAGCACCACGGCATTGATCTCGTAGTTCAGGCCGAAGCTGCGCCAATCCATATTGCTGGACCCCACGGTGGACCATACCCCGTCGACGATGGCCGTCTTGGCGTGCAGCAAGGTATCGCGGCGCTCGTAGATCGTCACGCCCGCCTGCAGCAAGGTCTCGTAGTGGGAGCGTCCCGCATGCCAGACCAGGGAGCTGTCGCTGAAGCCCGGCAGGATCAGCGCCACGTCCACGCCGCGCCGCGCCGCTTGCGCCAGGGCCTGCACAAAGGCCGGGTCGGGCACGAAATAGGCCATGGTGATATGGATGGAGCGCCGCGCGCTCTCGAAGGCCGACATCAGCGTCAGGTAGACCGTATAGCCCTCGGCGCTGCGCGGGTCATTGGCCAGGATACGCACCACCATATCGCCCTGGCGCGGCGTCACGCGCAGAAAACGCCCGCCCCGCAGGACCGGCCCGCCCTGGGATTGCCATCCGGCCAGTAGCACCTGCTCGATCTGCGCCACGGCCGGCCCGCGTATCTCCATATGGGTATCCCGCCAGGGCGCCTGGGCCTGGCCGTCCCCGGGCGAACTGCCCGAGGCATACACGTCGCTGACGTTGATGCCGCCCACAAACCCCACCTCGCCGTCGGCCACCAGCAGCTTGCGATGATTGCGCTGGTTGGGCGACCAGCCCTTGCGCGAACGCGCCGGATTGACCGGATTGAATACCGCCACCTGCACCCCGGCGTCGCGCAGCCGCTTGAACAAGGCCTGGGGCGTTTGCAGCGTGCCCACGGCGTCCACCATGACGGCGACATCGACGCCGCGTCCGCGCGCCGCGATCAGCGCGTCCACGAAATCCTCGCCAGCCTGTCCGGCGTCGAAGATATAGGTTTCCATATGGACGTAGTGCCGCGCCTGGCCAATGGCGCGCAGCATGGCCCGGTAGGTCGCCTCGCCGTCGGCCAGCAGCCGGACCTGGTTGCCCGCCACCAGGGGCGCCCCCGAAATAGCGCTCTCCACGGCCAGATGCTGCCTCAGGAAATCCCGCTGCGCATCGCCCCCCGCGCGCGCGGCCAGGTCCTGGCCCTTGAGCTGGCTGCTGCGCGCCGACTGGGCCGACAGCCCCGCCTGCTCGCGGCGCTCCTGCAGCACCTGGGGACCGGGCACCGAGGCGCAGGCCCCCAGCAGCGCCAGCAGCAGCGGCAGGCAGCAGCGCGCGCTCAGCTTTGCCATTGTGTGCGCCGGGTCCGCCCCATGCCAGGATTGCGCGGCGTCCACCTGGCCGGGGCGCGGCCCATATGCTGCTGGCGCTGGATATGCCTGCCGCCCGCGTCATTGAGCAGCCCCAGGACGGCGGCCTCCTCGTCGGGGTGGATCTGCACGGCCAGCACCACGCCGTGGCTGACTTCCTCCTCTTCGGCTTCCACGGCCCGGCGGCGCGCGCGGCGCACGCCGCGCAACACCCAGACAGTGCCGATCACGGCCCCGAGATAAGCGCCCGCCGCCGCGCCGATCAGCATCAGCCCGGCGCCATCCTCATGCAGCAGCAAGAGCGCGAAGGCCCCCAGCATCGCGCCCAGTGTGGCCAGGGCCGCGGCGCTGGCAATGGCGCCGTACCATGCGGAAGGCGAATTGAGGTCCCGCCCGCGGCGGCGGCGCACCGGCTGGCTGCCCTCTTCCAGCAGCAGGCTCACGGCCTGCTCGCTGATGCCCTCGGCGACGAGGGCGTGCGCCGCACTGCGAGCCGATGCCATACTGTCAAAACGCGCGAGCACAATGCGAGTCATATGGCCTCCTGGCGGCATTACCTGACCCCCATTCTGTCGTGCTCGCCGGCCCCAGTCCTCTGGTTTGGCAACCAGCCGTAAAGCCTTATTTCCAGCGCCCGGGCAGCCCCGCGCCCAGCAAGACCGTGTTGCAGCATGCAACGCCTGCGCAACCCGGGACTTTTCGTAAAAGTCCATTGCAATCAGCGCTTTAATCTTGACAGTTCCCTGGCCGCTCCGCCGACAATGGCAGTCCAGCGCGACTTCAAAGGGAATCCATCATGGCCCACCCGCAGAAGCACCCGCAGCCAGCGCGGCCGCTCCAGACCGCGGCGCCCCACGCCGCCCGCCTGCGCCTGGTCGAGCAGGCCGCCGCGCGCCCGGGCACGCCGGCCGAACACCTGGCCCTGGAGGCGGGCCTGCTGGCCCCGAACGCCCGCATCGAACCCAAATACCTCTACGACGCCCTGGGCTCGACGCTGTTCAGCGCGATCACACTGCTGCCGGAGTACTACCCCACGCGATGCGAAGCGGAAATCCTGGCCGCGCACGACCAGGACATCGCCGCGCTTGCCCAGCCCGTGCGCACCCTCATCGACCTGGGCGCGGGCGATTGCGTCAAGGCCGAGAGACTGCTGCCTGCCTTGCGGCCGGCATGCTATATGCCGGTGGACATCTCGGTCGACTATCTCGGGCAGGCCGTCCAGCGCCTCAAGCGCGGCCACCCCGACCTGGACATCGTGCCCATCGAACAGGATTTCAGCGCCGGCCTGACGCTGCCTCCGCGGCTTGCCCAAGACGGCAGGCTGGTGTTCTTTCCCGGCTCCAGCATCGGCAACCTGGACCCGGCGCGCGCGCTGGCCCTGCTGCGCAATCTCGCCAGCCTCGATGCCCAGATCCTGATCGGCGTGGACCGCGTCAAAGCCCGCGACATCCTCGAGCCGGCCTACGACGACGCCCTGCACCTGACCGCGGCCTTCAACCTCAACCTGCTGCGCCACGTCAACCATGTGCTGGGCAGCGATTTCGACGCCCGCGATTGGGAACATCACGCGCGCTACAACGAGGCCGAGCAAAGAGTAGAAATGCATTTGCGCGCCCTGCGCGATGTGCGCGTGGCCTGGCCGGGCGAACGCCGGCATTTCACGCCCGGCGAAACCATCCACACCGAGAACTCCTACAAATACACCATCGATGGTTTCGAAGGCCTGCTGCGTGAAGCCGGCTACCGGAACATCCGGCACTGGTCGGATACGCGCGACTGGTTCACCGTGTTTCATGCCCGCCGCTGACAGGCCAGCCATGACGCCCGCCCGCTATTTCGCCGCCGATGCGCCGGCCTGCGCGCTCACCCATCCCCAGTCCAACGCCCAGCCAGCCGATCTGGCCGCGCGGCTGCTGCAGTTGCGCGCCGTGACCGCCTCCCTGGCCGCGCCCTTGTCCGCCGAAGACTGCCAGGCCCAGTCCATGCCGGATTGCAGCCCGGTCAAATGGCATCTCGCGCACACCACCTGGTTCTTCGAGACCTTTGTGCTGGGCCGCCACGACCCGGGCTACCGGCCGCGCCATCCCGAGTACCGCGTGCTGTTCAATTCCTACTACCAGGCCGTGGGCGAGCGCCACCCGCGCCCGCAGCGCGGCCTGCTCACCCGGCCCAGCCTCAAAGAGGTGATGGACTACCGGCACGACATCGAACAGGCCGTGGCCGCGCTCGTGGCGCGGCGCGGCGATGACGAGGCCCTGCGCGGCATCGTCGAGCTGGGCATGAACCACGAAGAACAGCACCAGGAGCTCATCCTCACCGATCTCAAGCATCTGCTGTCCTGCAACCCCACGCTGCCCGCCTACCAGCCCGCCGCCCCGGTTGCGCTGCCGCCCGGCACGCCGGCCGGCTGGACGCACTACGCGGGAGGCCAGACGCGCATTGGCCACAGTGGCCCGGGCTTTGCCTTTGACAACGAAGCGCCCGCCCATGACGTGCTTCTGCCGCCCTTTCATCTCGCCAATCGGCTGGTCACGCAGCATGAATACCTGGCGTTCATCCAGGACGGCGGCTATCGCCGGCCCGAACTCTGGCTCTCGCAAGGCTGGGACATGGTCTGCGCCTACGGGTGGCGCGCGCCCCTCTACTGGCAGGGCCAGAAAGACGATTGGCAGGTCTTCACCCTCGCGGGCCCGCAGCCCCTGGATCTCCAGGCGCCCGTCTGCCATGTCAGCTATTTCGAGGCCGATGCCTATGCCCGCTGGGCCCGCGTGCGCCTGCCGCGCGAAGCCGAATGGGAACTGGCCGCGCGCCGCCACGCCGGCGCGCGCGCCAACCTGCTCGAAAGCGGCCGCCTCGCCCCCTGCCCGGCCCCGCGCCCGGGCGTGGCGGGCGGCCCCGTGCAATTCATCGGCGACGCCTGGGAATGGACCGCCAGCGCCTACGACGCCTATCCCGGCTTCAAGCCCGCGCCCGGCGCCATCGGCGAATACAACGGCAAATTCATGTGCAATCAATACGTCCTGCGGGGCGGCTCCTGCGTCACCCCCCAGCGCCACATCCGCCCCAGCTACCGCAACTTCTTCCCGCCCGAAGCGCGCTGGCAATTCAGCGGCATCCGCCTGGCACGAGACAGCTGAACGTTTTTTGCCGGCCTTCTTGCAAACGCAAAAATCTTTGTGCTAGAATTTCGTTCTTCGCTGATCACGCGGTTGCTTTTGCGGGATCGACGCGAGATGGCGCATTAGCTCAGCCGGTTAGAGCGACGGAATCATAATCCGCAGGTCCCCTGTTCGAATCAGGGATGCGCCACCAAGGAATTCGAGAGCGCCCACGTAAGTGGGCGCTTTTTTCTTTGGTGCGTTTTGGACGGAATATTAGATAGCGTCCAATATCCAGGGGCATGCCGCTTATTCGGAAATCGCCGCGCAAGACCGGCTTGCCACCGGAACGCCGGCCCCGAGCCAGGACTCAAGCATCCGGCGCACGTCGAAACCCGCTTTGTTTCGAGCAATTTTCCCGGGCGCGCAAAGCCGTCTCAGCAAAGGCGGTTGGCAATCTTTTGCCTACCTGGCGCTCGCATTCTCCGCATCCCATAGGATGCAGGCAATGCTGCGCTACCCCGCAAAGATCGAAACCGATACCGTCGGCTTCGTGGTGACTTTCCGCGACATCCCTGAAGCGCTTTCCGCCGGACAGACCCGCGAGAAAGCCGAAGCCATGGCCGCTGACGCGCTTCTGGTCGCTCTGCATTGCTGCTTCGAAGACCAGCGCCGAGTACCGCCCCCTCGCCGCCGGCCGGCGACGAGGTAATGCTTGCCGTGCCGGCGAGCGCGTCAGGCCGCGCGGTCAAGCCGCGCGGGCGCCCGGGTCCGTTTGAAAGCGTTTAGAGCGGCGTGATCTTGGTCGCCATCGGCCCCTTGGGGCCTTGGCCCGGGACGTAGCTCACGCGCTGTTGTTCGACCAGGCCTTTATGGCCTTCGCCCTGGATTTCCGTGTAGTGCGCGAAGAGATCGGGACCACCGTTCTCGGGCATGATGAAACCAAAGCCCTTCTCGTCACTGAACCATTTAACGATGCCGGTTTGCATGTTATTTCCTTGAATATAGGGACACCTCTCCCTAGCTAGAGAGGCCGATCAAGGAAAGGATGGTGGACAGGCGCCTGGGCGCAGAACCGAACAGGAATCACGATGCTTGACAAGCCATGGACACAGTGGACGCATGGGGCGCACAAGTCAAGCAGTATCGTGTTTCAGCGCCAGGACTGTTTCAATTGAGCGTTAGGGTGCGCCATCAATAGCGCGTATGGTGGGATGGTGATCATCATGATCACATCACACCCAAGGTGATCTCCATGCCATTCCCCACTCGATTCGGGCCCGGCCATACCAAAGACGGCGGGCCCGACCGCGCGCCGCCGCCGCTGTATCCGTCCACGCCCGCGGTTCCTCCCGAACAACTCCCCCTCAAGCCGGGTTCCGACAGCCCTCCCCTGCCGCCATCCGATGCGCCGTCGGCGCAAGACACGCAAACGGCGCCCCCAAAGCAACACGACATCCGCCATCAGCCGTCATACCGCGATATCGACTGATCCCGGCAGGGCCTCGACCGCCCCTGGCGCGCGTGTCGAAGCAAGCGTTCGAATTCTTCACCACGCCTGCCCATCCCCTGGCCGCGCCCACGCGCAAGCCCGGGCACGCAGGCATTCATGCGAGAACACCATGAACACCGGCACAGTCAAATGGTTCAGCCCGAGCAAGGGCTTCGGCTTTATCGCCCCCGATGGCGGGGGCAACGATATTTTTGCCCATGGTTCGGAAGTCGAGTTGCACGACGGCACCAACGTGCTGCGGGACAACCAGCGGGTCAGCTATGAAATCGGCCACAGCCCGCGAGGGGAGCACGCCACGCACATCCGCCTGATAGGCGAGGAAATCGCCCAACGGCAATCTGATGAAACGGATGCCGAGGCCGGCGATACCGAACCGCGGCACGCGCAGGGCGCGCGCTCGTGATGCGCGGCGCGCATAGCGGCCGGCAAATCATCGCCGAGAGCCAGGAAGCCAGGAAGATCGCAACGCTCTGGGCCTATCTGCACGACGTGCCGGTCATCCCCTGCATCCAACTGGCCGAACTCTGGTTCCAGGCCACGCAGCCCGTCGCCCAACGCACCTGGAGCGGACTCGAAACCCATCTGCGCACGAAGATAAAAGACTGAGGGCGCATCTTGAGCAAGCTGAAATCCTTCGTCGCCCGCATCGGGCAGGCCTGCGTGAGGCTGCTCCCGCCGGCGCAACGCCTGCCCGAGCACGGCCAGACCCGCAGGGCAGGCTCGGCGCATCCGGCTATCGCTTCGCCTTGGCACGTTTATCGTCTGTATGCCCGCGGCGAGACGATTCTGGTGCGCACCGAGCAGGGCGAGGTACTGGAACTGGGCCTGATAGAAGGCGCCGAACCGGACCTGCATTATTTGCTGGGCATGCGCGATGACCGGCAAAAGGGCTTCCGCACACGAACGGAGTTGCTCGAAGATATTGCACGGCAGCTTGAAAAAGCCGAACTGCGGCAGTATTTGGCCAGACTGCCGCGATGGCTGGATGCGCCGGGCGCCGACCTGGACCGCGGCATCCATGTCGATATCGCCATCAAGCGGGCGGGCTGAAGCCGACCGGCGCATAATGGCGGCGGACCCGCCTCCGCTTGCAATATCATGCGCAAGATCATCCAGACCTGGGCCAAACGCATCAAACGTGACGGTTTGACGCTCTGGTTCGCCGTCAAGCATCCCGACACGCCCTGGTACGCCAAGGCGGTCGGCCTGTTCGCGGTCGCCTATGCCTTGAGCCCCATCGACCTGATCCCGGACTTCATTCCTATCCTGGGCTATCTGGATGACGCCATCCTGCTGCCTGGCCTGATCTGGCTGGCGGTGCGCCTGCTGCCCAAGGACGTGCTGGCGCAGGCGCGCCAGGAGGCGGATGCCTGGACGCAATCCAAGGCGGGCAGGCTGCGCAGCCGGGCGGGCGCCGTGATGATCGTGCTGCTCTGGGCGGCCATCGCCGCGGCGGCCTGGGCCTGGTTTGTCCGGTCCTGACGTCAGCGGGCGCCGCGCCGCGAGTGGCGCGGATTGGCCGGCAATTTCCGGTCTGATCCAGGCATTGGGCAGGGGCATGGCGCTTCGATAATGGCGCATCTCCAACCCCATGAGGCCAGGCATGTCATCCCTGCCCCAACCCGAAGCGCCGCGCGCCGACGCTTTTCTGCAGTTTCTGGTCAATCTCGTGAACAGCGGCGGCGCCCTGCGCGGCATCGGCGTTACGCTGCAGATGGGAGGCCTCCTGGTGGGCGGCACCATCATCTCGGGCGCCGCCTATTTCGATCGCTTTGCCGACAACTTCGCTGGCGAGGTGGATTCGGCCGCGGACAGGGAGAGCGTGCGGCGCGCCCTGGCCGAACTGGGCGATGTCTTTCGCCAGCCGCAGCCCGTCGACCCCTTGCCCAACTACATTCATTTGGACGGCGCGCTGTTCTTCACCACGGACGGCGAGCCCATCAGCCTGCAGCCGACGCTCTGGCGCGGCCGGCTGGCCGAGGTCGATGGTTTCGTGCTGGGGCAATTGCAGCCGCAATAAACCACGGGGCCTGTCAGTTTTGCGACATCCAGGGATAACCCCGATATAGCCTCACCGTGCTGTCATAATAATTCCAATAATGATTGGTTGATTCCCATATTTTCATTTCAATGCAGACAATTGCGTTATCTTGCGAGCACGGATGAAAACATCGCCCGACGGCATTCGCGTTTTTCATTTTTATTGAAACTTTTGAAATTTTTCCCGCGAAAGCAAGGACTTATATTACTTACTGGCCGGCCGGCAAAACGGGAAAATTTAATATAGGCTTCAAGCATCTATATAAATCCCGCGGCGACTGCGCTACGATTAGCAGCTGCGCTTCTGCTGCCAGCGAGAAATTATTATTTCGAAGCCGGCAAAAACATTCGATGCCCTGGGGAACTCCCCCGCGCCGCCTGTCGCGCGATCCGGTCCTGCCGGCTTGCAGCGGACACCGGCGTCCCCGCCGCAGGCGCGGGGCCCGTTGCGGGCATCACGGGTGGCCGACACCACCAAGCAAGCTCGCCTATCTCTCCCGGGAGTCGTTGATGGATCGTAATCCGCTGGTTCTGCTGGACTTGGCTTGCGCGCCGCGCGCGCGATTACTGGCTCACCGGGCCCGCCGGCGGCTTTGGGTCCGGCACGACGTCATCGCGAAGACCTAGTCTTTCCGCAGCTCCGCCACCTCCCGCGTGGCGCTCTCCCTGGCTCTTCGCCGTGACTCTGAACTTAAGCGCTACCCAGGTGCTTACCTTGGGCAGCCCCGCCATCGCCCTGGTCATCTCGGGAAGCTTCCTGTGCATCTGGAAGTTCCTGGATCGCCGCGCCTATCTCGCCTTGCTGGCAGGCGCCTTCCTGCTCTACGCGGCCGGCGCGGCCATGCAGATCCTGCAATGGCCGCAGGACCGCGACCTGAACGTCACCATCCCCGCGGCGATCTATCTGCTGAGCATCGCCTGCATGACCGAAGGATTGTTGCGGCGCTACGACCAGCATGCGGGCTATCCGCTGGCGCTTGCCTGCCTGGCCATCTGGATGGCCGTGGCGTATTTCTGTTATGTCGCGCCCGATGCGGATGCGCGCAGCTATGTCCTGAATTTCGGCATCGGCGCCATCCTGTGCACCGCCGCCTGGCGTATCCGGCGCGCGCGGCGCGCCAGCCATATCGACAAGACGGTCTATTGGGTGTTTGCGCTGTTCGCGCTGAGTTTCTTTGCCCGCACGCTGCTCACGCTCGCCCTGCCCGCCTATTTCGTGCCGCAAGTCTTCGGCAGCCTGGCGTTCTGGTTCATCCTGCAGCTGACGCTGGTGCTCACCGGGCTGGTGCTGGCCCTGTTGCTGTTCGCGGCCAGCCTGGCCGACATGATCACGCGGCTGCGCGACGATAGAGACCTCGACGGCCTGACCGGCCTGTGGAACCGGCGCGCGCTCGACGAGCGCCTAGAGACCCTGATCGCGCGCGCCAGGCAGCGGCCTTATGCCTTGCTGCTCATCGATATCGACCACTTCAAGTCCATCAATGACCGCTATGGCCATGCGGTGGGCGACCATGTGCTGCGCGTGGTCAGCAGCCTGATCCGCGACTGCGCGGGCGATGACGCGCTGACAGGCCGGGTGGGCGGAGAGGAATTCGCCATTGTCGTGCCGGCCGAGCTGTCCGCGGCCTATCTGCTCGCGCAGCGCCTGAGCCGCGTGCTGGCCGAGACCCGCATCGCCGAACTGGACGAGAACCACGTGATCACCGCCAGCACCGGCCTGACTATGCTACAACCCGGCGATACCGTCTCCCTCTGGATGCGGCGCGCCGACACCCTGCTCTACCAGGCCAAGCGCGACGGCCGCAACCAGGTGGTGCTGCAGTCGGCCGCCGCCTGAGCGCGTCGCGGCCTTTCTTCTTTTACTACGCCCCGTTTTGAAACTCCCTATCGATACGTTCGTGCTGCGCTGGAAGGAAACCTGCGCGCCATACCCAAGCGACATCCTCACCCTGGCCCATGCGCGCGTCGACCAACAGGCGCACGAGCTCGCCGATGCTTTCTACGAAAGCATGCTGGCCGACGAAGCGGCCGCGTATTTTCTTTCCGACCAGCTGGTCCGCCAGAAACTGCACGCCTCCCTGCAAGCCTGGCTGCGCTCGGTGTTCGGCGCCGCGGTGCATCATGACTACGAAGCGGCCGTCGCCTTCCAGCAGCGCGTGGGCCAGGTGCACGCCCGCATCGACATCCCCATCCACCTGGTGATGCAGGGCACGCGCATGCTGATACGCCGCATGCGCGCCACCTTGGCCGACGACCCCGCCGTTGAGCAGACGCTGCGCTGGCCGCTGTCCAGCTATCTGGGCGAAATCATGCTGTTCGCCATCGAGCTCATGTCGCTGGCCTATGCCAGCTCGCATGATCGCAATGCCCGCGCCGAAGAAGGCTATCGCCTGTTGAGCCTGTCCCAGAACATCGGCACCGAGAAAGAGCGCCAGCGCGCGGCCCTGCTGGACTGGGAAAACCAGCTGCTCTTCGGCCTGTCCGTGGGCGACAGCGCCCAAAGCCTGCCGCGCCTGCGCAAGTCGGAATTCGGCCTGTGGTTCACACACAAGGCCGAGCATGCGTTCGAGGGCGCCAAGGAGGCCGAGGCCGCGCGCCTGCGGATCGAGGCGGTGGACCGCCTGCTGGATGCGGCGGATGCGCCGGACCGCATCGGCCTGCTGCACGCCGTGCGCGACGCCACCAGGGCCATCGCCTACCTGCTGGACATCCTGTTCGAAAAGGCCAACCACCTGGAGTCAGGACGGGACACGCTGACCCATCTGCTCAACCGGAAATTCCTGCACGTGGTGATGAGCAAGGAAGTCGCCTATGCGCGCAAGACCGGCTCGCCGCTGGCGGTGCTGATGGTCGACATCGATCACTTCAAGAACGTCAACGACGAGCATGGGCACGATGCCGGCGATTTCGTGCTGCAGCAGGTCGCCACCCTCATTTCGACGTATAGCCGGGGCGGCGACTATGCCTTTCGCCTGGGCGGGGAGGAGTTTCTGGTGGTGCTGGTCGACGCCAATGCCGACCAGGCACGGCATGTGGCGGAAAACCTGCGCCAGCGCCTGGCCGGCAGGACGCTGGCCCTGCCGGACGGCTCACAGCGGCGCGTGACCATGAGCGTAGGCGTGGCCGCCCACGACGGCCATCCCGACTACCAGCGCCTGCTCAAGCGCGCCGATGGCGCGCTCTATGCGGCCAAAGCGCGGGGCCGCAACACCTGCGTGCTGGCCGATTAATTGGTGCTGGCGCGCCAGGCGCCGGAGGGCTGCTGGCAGAACCAGAACGTCCAGTCTTCCTTGCCCGTGCCCTGGGCCACGCGCGCTTCGAGCTGGCGGCAGCGATTGGCCTTGGAGGTCGTGCTCGTCTGGCGCGGCGTCAGGCTCACCTCGATGGCGGGCTGCCGGCGCGTGGCCGTGCTGGTCCAGCGGGTGGTCTGCCCATCCGCCGACTGGTTCAGCGCGGCGGCCACCGCCTCCTGGAACTGAGGGCGGTCGCTCTTGGAGATGTTATTGATGATGGTGTGGTTGAGAAACACGGGCGGAGCCGCCTGGACCGCCGTCATCCCCGCCAATCCCAATATCGACACCGCGACAAAACGCGCAACGCTCATAGTCTTCTCCTGGGGAAATACCCACTGCGCAATATACCAATAGCGCGCCCGGCCTGCCGCCCCCGCTAGGCCGGCGGCGATTCCGGCAGCCAGTCGCGCAATACCGAAGCATGCTCCGGAATACTGCCATAGGCGCGCAGATAATCGGATTGCAGGATGCTCATGCGATAGGCATCGCGATAGCGGCCGTTGGAGAAGAATTCCTCGCGCAGCTCCCCTTCCACCGAAAACCCGCAGGCTTTGTAGATATGCACGGCCGCCAGATTGTCCTTGTCGACCACCAGATAGACTTTATGCAGATTGAGGACCCGGAAGGCGTAGCCGATGGCCACCCGCGTGGCGGCCTTGGCATAGCCATGGCCCTGGAAGCCGGGCGCGATGATGATCTGGAATTCCGCGCGGCGGTGGATATGGTTGATCTCGACCAGTTCGACCAGGCCCACCATCTGGCCAGCCTCGCGCTCGACGATGAAACGCCGCTCGAATTGGTCATGGATATGCCTGTCGTAGAGCGCCATCAGCTCGTCATAGGCCTCGTAGGGCTCTTCGAACCAATAGCGCATGATGGCGTCATTGTTGTTCAGGGCATGCACGAAGTGCAGATCGCCGCGTTCGAGCGGCCGCAGCTGGATGTCGCTGGCAGTGGCTGTCATGCCATTCTCCTTGGGGTCGTCAAGGCCGCCGCAGCAAGGCCGCTCGTTCGAGCGTGCGCACGCCGGCGCGGGCGAACATCTCCATGGCCTGGCGCGCCGTGTCGGGCGCGATGGCCCGGCAGGCGGCGAGGTTGACGATCACGTCCAGGCCCGCGCGGCGCAGCTGCAGCGCCGTGCTCTTGACGCAGTAATCGAGCGCCAGCCCGCCGACGATGACGGCCTGCACGTCCCGGCTCCTGAGAAACTCAAGCACGCCGGTCGAGCGGCGCTCCGCGAGATCATGGTAGCAGGCTCCGTAGGGATGCATATCGGGCTCCACCCCCTTCCAGACGAAAAAATCGTAGTCGGCCGGCCGGGGCAGGCCGTCCAGCAATTCGAAGCCCTTGGTGCCCGGCACGCAGTGCATGTCCCAATGCGTGTCCGCATGCGGCGCGTCCAAGGGCGTGAACATGGGCTTGTCGGCCGTCGCGCGCCAGATGGCGTAGGGGCTGTGCGCGTCCTTGGAGCCCAGGCGCCAGCAGGCAAAGCGCGCCTGGGCATTGAGTTCGGCGACGATTTCATCGCCGCGCGGAACCGGCAGCTCGTCCGGACACAAAGGGGTGAAGCCCTTCTGGGCGTCTACATCGAAAGCCGCCACGCGGCCTGGCAACAACATCCGGCACCCCCGGGGGGCTTGATATCAGGATTCGGCGCGGTCGCGGCCCTGCGGCAGGCTTTCGGCGTCCTTGGCCAGATCGTCGGGATCGGGCGGCGAAAACAGGTCCCAGCAGGCCACGAACAGCGCGGCGATGAGCGGTCCGATGACAAAGCCGTTCAGGCCGAACAAGGCCATGCCGCCCAGCGTCGAAATGAGGATGACGTAGTCCGGCAGCTTGGTGTCCTTGCCCACCAGAATGGGCCGCAGCACATTGTCGACCATGCCGATGACCAGGATGCCGAACAGGATGAGCACCACGCCCTGCCAGATGGCGCCCGTCACGAGGGAATAGACGGCCACCGGCGCCCAGATCAAGCCGGCGCCCACGGCCGGCAACAGGGACAGGAAGCCCATGATGACGCCCCAGAGCAAGGCGCCCTGGATGCCCAGCGCCCAGAAGATGAGGCCGCCCAGCGCCCCCTGCACGGCGGCCACGGCGATATTGCCCTTGACCGTCGCGCGCACGACGGTGGTGAACTTGCGGAACAGGTGCTGTTTGTAAGCCTCGTCCAGCGGCGCGGCGCGGCGCAGCCTGCGCGACAGGCGCGGCCCGTCGCGCAGCAGGAAGAACAGCAGATAGAGCATGACGCCGAAGCTCACCAGGAACTGCGCCGTGTCCTGCCCGATATTGACCAACTGCGTGGCCAGGAATTGGCTCAGTTGCATGGCGCCAGCCGAAAGCTTTTCCTGGATGCTGCCCAGGTCGGCCAGGTCGAAGCGCGCCAGCAGTTCGTGCACCATGGGCGGCATGGCGTCCATGACCTGCTGGAAATAGGCGCCGAAGTTCAGCGAGCCCGAACGGATGCGTTGATAGAGGTTGGCGCCCTCCTGCACCAGCGAGCCGGTGATCACGATCAGCGGAAGGATCACCACCAGCAGCACCAGGCACAGCGACAGCAGCGCGGCCAGATTGTTGCGCGGCGCCAGGCGCCGCGCCAGCTTGCGGTGCAAGGGGGAGAAGATGATGGCCAGGATGGTGCCCCAGAACACCGCGCCATAGAAGGGCCACAGCAGCCAGATGAACGCCAGGGAGACGGCGATCAGCAGCCCGATGAAGGTCCGGCTGTGCAAAAGAGGCGATTGCGTCATGAGTCGTCCTGAATACGGGGCGCGGGCGCCATTGTAGGCGAGGCCGGCCCGCTCGGACACCAGGCCTGGGCGGCGCAAAGCGCGGCCGCCTGCTCCAGGGCGCGCGACTGCGCATTGAGCGCCGCCAGCAGGTCATTGAGGGCATCGCGCACCGAAGGATCGCGCACCTGGGTCAGCGAACCGAAGGTGGCGATCTGGTCTTGGTGCACGGCGGCAAAATCGGCCACCTTCAGCGACAGGGACAGCGGCGCTTCCAGCAGGTCCCACAGCGGGCCGATGGCCGCCTGCCGGCCGATCACCAGGCGCTCGAAGGCCTGGTCGTAGGCCTGTTTGAGATCGGCGGCCTGCAATAGATCGGCGCGCTGGGAAAGGGCCTGCCGATAGGCCTGCTCCAGGTCCTGTTGGTCGCGGTGCAGGCTGGCGCGCAAGGCCTGCAGACGCTCGCGGCGCGCCGACAGGTCTTCCAGGGCATGCACCGGCAGCGCGGCCAGCGCCTGGCGGATCGTCCCGGCCGCGCGCCGCAAGGCCTGCTGGTAATCGCCAATCACCGCGTATTGCCTGGCGTAGTCCCCGAAATGCTCGAGGGTTGCCGCGTCAGGCGCGGCCCCGCCAGCCTCCCGCAGCCAGTGAATGAACGCGGCCCGCTCCTCGGGCTCGTGCTGGGTGCAAGCCTGCAAGCCCAGCGCCAGGCAGGCCGCCAGCACGGCGCGCGGCGCCCCGCCCGGCCGCCGCCGAAACGGAGGGAAAGAAAAAAGGGACAGCAAGTAGACGTCTATCCGGGAAAGAAGATCCCTGAGCTTAGCCCAAGCCGTCCCCCGGCCCGGCGCGGCGGGCATTTTGTTGCCAACGAAGCCTGATGTCACAACAAGGCTTGACAAAACAAAGACTTATCTCTACTATAGATAGATTGACCACGCGCGTTTATGGTTTAGCCATGGCGCGCATGATGTCAGCAGCCCTACCGGGCGACAAACTGACAGGCGGACAATGCTGTCCACGGATCGGCCCTTGCATGATCCCCGTCCGCCCCCACGTCGATGCTGTCTGGTCCCGCCACATCCAATATTTATACAGGCGGCCTTTGCATCGATATCGCCTCCCTCGGCCGGCCATGCCAGCCGCAGCGCAGGCGCTTTCGTTAATCCGCGGTTTGTCCGCCGGCGGCCAGTGTGTGGCCTCCCGCCGGATTATCGCGTACGACCCCCTCGGGAAACTCACGTCCCGCAATCGTTCGTCCACCAAGGACGGATTCCGACGCATCTGATGTGCGCCGGCATAGAAGTACGCTGTCCGGGCGACCGGAGCCGTGTTTCCATAAAAAAAATTGAACGAGGAAAACATATGAATACGCTGTTCAACATTCAAGACCTGGTGCGCCGTCCGGCCCATTCCAAACTGGACGACATGCCCATCAACGTGGGCGACGTGGTGCACCTGAAGCTGGCCGACGGCAAGGCCATCCGCGCCGCCGTCATCTACAACGCGCCCATCAACGGCACGACCACCTATACGACCGAAGTCATCCGTCCCTGCGGCACGAACCGCGGCGAGCGCATCCGCTTTCGCCACGAGCATGTGCATCGCATCGAGCCGGTGGCCCGGCAGCGCAGGCTGTCGGCCTGATCGCTGTCGCCGGGCGTGTTACATTGGCCGCGTCTGAAACCGCCCGCCGCCCGCCCCATGCCCTCCACGCTGCGCATCTGGGACCTGCCGACCCGATTGTTCCACTGGGCCCTCGCGGCCTGCGTGCTGGGCGCCTTCATCACCGTCAAGCTGGGCGGCCTGTACATGGAATGGCATGTGCGCTTCGGGCTGGCGACCCTGGGCCTCATTCTTTTTCGTGTGCTGTGGGGCCTGTTCGGCTCGCGCTATGCGCGCTTCTCGCAATTCCTGCGCGGCCCCCGCGCCGTCGCCGCCTATCTGCGCGGCGGCCTGCGCACCGCGGGCCATAATCCGCTGGGCGCCCTCTCGGTCATCGCCATGCTGCTGGCCTTCGGCTTGCAGGCCGTCAGCGGCCTGTTCGCCAGCGACGACATCATGATCCAGGGTCCGCTCTATGACCGCGTCGACGAAGGCCTGGCCTCCACCCTGACCAGCCTGCACAAGGCCAATGAGTGGGTGCTGATCGCCCTGGTCGGGCTGCACCTGCTGGCCCTGCTGTGGTATGCCGGCGTCAAGCGCCGGCCGCTGCTGCGGGCCATGGTCACGGGCGATGCGCCCGCCGGGGAGCTGCCCGCCGATGCCGCGCCGGCGCGCGATGACCTGGGCATGCGCCTGCGCGCCCTGCTCATCGCCTTGTGCTGCGCCGCCGTGGCGCTCTGGCTGCTCGGCCTGGAGAGCGCGCCCGCCTTCTAGGCCCGGGATGGGCCGCCCCAAAAACGATGACGCCCCTTGCGGGGCGTTATCGTTTTGCCGGGGCTTTATTTCTTGCGATAGACATCGTGACAGGCCTTGCAGCTGGCGCCAACGTCGCCAAAGGCGGCGCGCACCTTGGCCAGATCGCCGCTGTCGGCCGCCGCCGACAGCTTGCCGACGTTGTCGATCAGGCGCTGCTGCTTGTCCTTGAAGTCGGCCGCATTGCTCCAGACTTCGGGCTTGGCGTCGCCGCCTTCGGTGCCCGGGCCGAAGCCGGCCCAGGGCAGCGCGGCCAGCGTCTTGAGGATGTCGACATTGGCCTTGATCTGCGCGGCGTCATAGGGCGCCTGGCCGCGCACCACCGGCTGCATGCGGCTGAAATGCGAAGCCATCACCGTCAGGGCGGCCTGGCGGTACTTGACGGCGTCTTGGGGCTTGGCAAACTGCGCGGCGGCCGGCATGGCCGCGGCCGTACAGGCCAGGGCAATGAGGGCGGTCAACTTCTTCATGGGGATCTCCTGAGACGGGGCGAATCGCCGGTGTGCTCAGGGCCGCACCGGCGTGCGCACACTATACCGTCCGGGCCAGATCGACGGCCAGCCCCACATAGCTCCGCGGCGTCATTTCCAGCAGGCGCTGCTTGGCGTCGGCCGGCAAGGCCAGGCCGGCGATGAACTCGCGCAGCGCGGTCTCGGTGATGCCCTTGCCGCGGGTCAGGGCCTTGAGCTGCTCGTAGGGCTGCGGCAGGCCATAGCGGCGCATCACCGTCTGCACCGGCTCGGCCAGCACTTCCCAGCAGGCGTCGATGTCGGCACCGATGGCCGCCGTGTTGACCTCCAGCTTGTTCAGGCCGCGCAGGCAGGCATCCCAGGCCACCAGGCAGTAGCCAAAGCCGACGCCCAGGTTGCGCAGCACCGTCGAGTCGGTCAGGTCGCGCTGCCAGCGCGACACAGGCAGCTTGTCCGAAAGGTGACGCAACACGGCATTGGCCAGGCCCAGGTTGCCCTCGGAGTTTTCGAAGTCGATCGGGTTGACCTTGTGCGGCATGGTCGAGGAGCCGACCTCGCCCTCCTTGAGGCGCTGCTTGAAATAGCCCAGGGCGATATAGCCCCAGATATCGCGGTCCAGGTCGAGGACGATGATATTGGCGCGCGTCACGGCGTCGAACAGCGCCGACATCCAGTCATGCGGTTCGATCTGAATGGTGTGGCGGTTCTGGGTCAGGCCCAGGCCGGCCAATACCTTGCGGCTGAACTCGGGCCAGTTGATTTCCGGATAGGCCGACAGGTGGGCGTTGTAGTTGCCGGTCGCGCCGTTGAGCTTGGCCAGCGGCTCGACCGCCTCGATGGCGGCGATGGCGCGCGACAGGCGCGCGGCCACGTTGGCGAACTCCTTGCCCAGGGTGGTCGGGCTGGCCGGCTGGCCGTGCGTGCGCGACAGCATGGGCTGCTCGGCATTGGCCAGCGCCAGCGCATTGAGCTTGGCCAGCACTTCGCGCAGGCGCGGCAGCACGACCTGGTCGCGGGCGCGGCTGAGCATCAGGGCGTGCGAGGTATTGTTGATGTCTTCCGAGGTGCAGGCGAAGTGGATGAACTCCGCCGCCCGCGCCAGTTCGGCGTCATCGGCCACGCGCTCCTTGAGCCAATACTCGACCGCCTTGACGTCATGATTCGTCACGCGCTCGATTTCCTTGATGCGCTCGGCGTCGGCCTCCGAGAAGTCGCTCACCAGGCGCGCCAGGCGGGCGCGGGCGTTCGCGGAAAAAGCGGCCAGTTCGGGCAGGCCGGCATCCGACAGGGCCACCAGCCAGGCCACCTCGACTTCGACGCGGTGCGCCATGAAGCCGGCCTCGGACAGCAGCCCCCGCAAGGCATCGCCGCGCGATGCATAGCGCCCATCCAGTGGCGAAAGGGCATTGAGTTGGGTAAGCTGGTCGGCAATCTGCATGATCGGAAAAAATGGCGGTTGAAAGCGGGTTCCGATTTTATCATCCCGGTCATGTAACACTGTGACGCCCGCCCCCCACGGCCCCGCGAGGGCGGCCCAGCCTGCTATACTGCGGCCGCTTTCCGACTCTCCTATAACTCCATGAAACTTATCGGTTCGCTTACCAGCCCCTACGTGCGCAAAGTTCGCGTCGTGATGGCCGAGAAAAAGCTGGACTACCAGCTGGAACTCGAAAACGTCTGGTCCCCCGATACGCAGATCCAGCAATTCAATCCGCTGGGCAAGGTGCCCTGCCTGGTCATGGAGGATGGCGGCGCCCTCTTCGATTCGCGCGTCATTGTCGAATATCTGGACACGCTGTCGCCCGTCGCGCGTCTCATTCCGCAATCCGGCCGCGAGCGCGCGGCAGTCAAGTGCTGGGAGGCGATCGCCGACGGCCTGCTCGACGCCTGCGTGACCATCGTCAAGGAAAACCAGCGCCCGGAAGCGCAACGCAGCCCCGAATGGATCGAACGCCAGTACGGCAAGATCCGCGCCGCCCTGCGCGCCATGGACAGCAGCCTGGGCGATAACGCGCACTGCATGGGCGTGAACTACACGCTGGCCGATATCGCCGTGGGCTGCGGGCTCGGTTACCTGGACCTGCGCTTCGCCAGCCTGGACTGGCGCGCCGAACACGCCAACCTGGCGCGCCTGCACGACAAGCTGGCGGCCCGCGCCTCGTTCGTCGACACCCTGCCGCCGACCTGAAGCCGGCCTCGGCCAGAACCGCCCGGGCGACCGCCCGGGCTTTTTTTTGCGCCGGCCCCGCCTCAGGCCATGAAAGCCTGCCAGGCCTTGAGCAGCATATAGGCGGCCAGGCAGAACAACAGCCCGGCGAAGACGCGCTTGAGCGTGGCCACGGGCAGGCGATGCGCCAGGCGGGCGCCCACCGGCGCGGTCAGCACGCTGGTGCAAATGAGCGCCAGCAGCGCGGGCCAGTAAATAAAGCCCAGCATCCCCGGACGCTGCACGCCTTCGGCCAGGCCGGAGACCACATAGCCCACGCTATTGGCCAGCGCGATCGGAAAGCCCAGCGCCGCCGAGGTCGACACCGCCGCCAGCAGCGACACATTGCACCAGACCATGAATGGCACGGACAGAAAACCGCCGCCCGCGCCCACCAGGCCCGAAATAAAGCCTATCCCGGCGCCGGCGGCCGTCGTGCCGGCGATGCCCGGCATCTGCCGGCTGGGCTTGGGTTTTTTATTGCGCAGCATGCTCCAGCCCGAATAGCCGACGAACACGGCGAAAAACAATGACAGCCAGGCGGTGCTGATGGCGGCAAAGGCCGCTCCGCCCGAGAGCAGCCCGCCGACGATGATGCCCGGCGCCATGGCAAAGACGATCTTCCAGTCGATGGTGCCCTTTTTCTGATGGGCGCGCACGCTGGAGACGGAGGTAAAGAGAATCGAAGTCATGGACGTGGCAATGGCCGCATGCACGATCATGTCCGCGGGCATGCCGCCCTTCCAGCTGAACAACATGGTCAGGAAAGGCACCAGCACCATGCCGCCGCCTATGCCCAGCAGGCCGGCGGCGAAGCCGACCACCCCGCCCAGAATGAGCAGGCAAATCACCATCGTCACATCCACTTCTGTTCTCCTCTCGTTTTTGATGGAACCGGCGCGAGCGCGGCGGCGCCCGCCTCCCCCGAGGTCCGGGCGCCGGCGCAAAAAATAATCAGCGGATGATGCCGCCCCCCAGGCAGACCTCGCCGTCATACAGCACGGCGGACTGGCCGGGCGTGACCGCCCATTGATCCTGGACGAAGGACAGCGAAAAGCCCTCGCATTCCGGGCTGAGGCGGCAGGCCGCATCGGCCTGGCGATAGCGCGTCTTGGCTGCATAGTCGCCGGCCTCGGGCGCCTGGCCGTCTATCCAGCTGACGTCCTGCGCCTGCAGGGTCTTGGACAGCAGCCAGGGATGGTCATGGCCTTGAACGACGTAGAGCGCGTTGTTCTTCAGGTCCTTGCGGGCGGTGTACCAGGCGTCGGCCGTGCCGTCCTCGCGCTGCTGGCCCTTGACCCCGCCTATGCCCAGGCCCTTGCGCTGGCCCAGCGTGTAGAACGCCAGGCCGTGATGCTGGCCCAGGCGCTTGCCCTCGGGCGTGAGGATGGGGCCGGGAGCGGTGGGCAGGTAGCGGTTGAGAAACTCGCGGAAAGGCCGCTCGCCGATGAAGCAGATGCCCGTGGAGTCTTTCTTGGCCGCATTGTGCAGGCCGATCTCGTGGGCGATGCGCCGCACTTCGGTTTTGTGCAGCTCGCCCAGCGGAAACAGCGTGCGCGCCAGCTGGGCCTGGTTCAGCCGGTGCAGGAAATAGCTCTGGTCCTTGGAGCCGTCCAGCGCCTTGAGCAGCTGGAAGCGCCGGCCGCGCTGGCTGTCGACCGCGCGCACGCGCGCATAGTGGCCCGTGGCGATGTGCTCGGCGCCCAGCGCCATGGCGTGATCCAGAAAGGCCTTGAACTTGATCTCGGCATTGCACAGCACGTCCGGATTGGGCGTGCGGCCGGCGGAATACTCGCGCAGAAAATCGGCGAACACGCGATCCTTGTATTCGGCCGCGAAATTGACGTACTCGAATTCCACGCCGACCCGGTCGGCCACGCTGGCCGCGTCCAGGAGATCCTGGCGGGTCGAACAGTATTCGGAATCGTCGTCGTCCTCCCAGTTCTTCATGAACAGGCCGACGACCTCGTAGCCTTGCTGCTTGAGCAGCCAGGCGGTGACCGAGGAGTCCACCCCGCCCGACATGCCGACCACGACGCGGCCTTTCTTGTGTGATGTCTGAACCATGATGCTGCTTATTTTAAGGGCGCCGTGTCATCCGGCACCGGTTCCGCCGCGCGCGAGACTTCCATGAGCCAGGAGCGGAAGGCCTGCAAGGTGGGCGAGCTGGCTTTCTGCTCCGGATAGCAAAGGTAGTAGCCCTGGCGCGCGCGGATCGGCAACTGGATGGGAACGATGAGTTTGCCGTCGCGCAGTTCGTCTTCGATCAGGCAGCGCGGAATGAGCGCGATCCCGAAACCGGCCGCCGCGGCCTGCGACAACAGGGAATACTGGTCAAAGCGCGCGCCCTCCAGGGCGCGCCGCGTATCGCAGCCGGCCTGCTCGAACCAGTCGCGCCAGCCCTCCAGCGCCGAGGTATGGTGCAGCAGGGGGTAGCGCATCAGGTCGCCGGCCTCGTCGCAGGCCTGGGGAATCAGGCGGGGGCTGCAGACCGGCAGGATCTCGCGGCCGACGATGTAATCGGCCCCGCTGCCCGGCCACACGCCTTCGCCGAAGCGCACCGCCGCGTCGAGCTCGGGCGTGGAAAAGTCATACCCTTGGCGGTGCGGCAGGAACTCCACATGGATGTCCGGCCGCAGGCGCCGGAAGGCCGTCAGCCTGGGGATGAGCCAGCGGGCGCCGAAGGTCGGCATGGAGGTCAGGCGCAGCGTGCCGCCCTTGCCCTGGTGGGCGATGAGCTCCACGGTCGCCGCCTCGATCTGGCTCAGGCCGGCCTGCACTTGTTTGAGGTAGCTGCGCCCCGCCTCGGTCAGGACCAGGCCTTGCCTGATGCGTAGGAATAATTCAACACCGACAAATTCCTCAAGATGTTTCACTTGTTTGCTGACCGCCCCCTGGGTCACGCAGAGCTCCTGGGCGGCGCGAGTGAAACTGCTATGCCTGGCGGCCACTTCAAAGGCCTGCAGGTCGGTAAGCGAGGGGCAGAATCGGCGCATGGGCAATACTCGGCCAGAAATGCTTACACCTCTGGCATGAAAAAAAGTAATAGCTTACGGAGAATCTTTCGTTTGCGCAAACCGGCCCGGGGCTTTCAGAATTCGGAGTCAGTCTTAAAGACCCACGCCAATTCAGGGGAATTCATGCAACGTCGCAACCTCATCCTGGGCCTGTCCCTGGCCGCCGCCGCCCTGGCGGCCCCGTTCACCGCCGTGCACGCCGAAGACAGCTACCCGACCAAGCCCATCCGTCTCATCGTGCCCTTCCCGCCCGGAGGCACGACCGACATCGTCGGCCGCCTGTTCGCCGACAAGCTGGGCAAGGAACTGGGCCAGACCGTGGTGGTGGAAAACCGCGGCGGCGCCGGCGGCTCGATCGGTTCGGCCTTTATCGCCAACAGCGCGCCGGACGGCTACACGCTGGGCATCGCCACCGTGTCGACCCATGGCATCAATCCGGCCATCTATTCCAATCTGGCATTCGACGCCGAGAAAGACTTCACGCCCATCTCGAACCTGGCGGCCGTGCCCAATGTGATGTCCATCAATCCCAAGGTCGCGGCCAAGAACATGGACGCCTTCGTCAAGCTGGCCAAGAGCCAGCCGGGCAAGATCACCTACGCCTCGGCCGGCAACGGTTCGGTCTCGCACATGATGGGCGAGCTGTTCAAGATGTCCGCTGGCGTGGACCTGATGCACGTCCCCTACCGCGGCGTGGGCCCGGCCCTGAACGACACGCTGGCCGGCCAGGTCGACGTGCTGTTCGACAACCTGCCCTCCTCGCTGCCCCACATCCAGTCCGGCGCCCTGGTCGCCCTGGCCGTGGCCGCCCCGCAGCGCGTGGCCAACCTGCCCGACGTCCCGACCTTCGCCGAAGTCGGCCTGACCCCGGTGAACGATTCCTCCTGGTTCGGCCTGGTCGGCCCGGCCAAGCTGCCGCAGGCCATCACGGACAAGCTCTACGCCGCCGTGGCCAAGGTCAGCGCCGACCCCGATGTGAAGGGCCGCCTCAACGGTCTGGGCGCCGCGCCCGTGGGCAACAAGCCCGCTGAGTTCGCCAAGCAGATTTCCGACGAAATCGCCAAGAACAAGCGCGTCGCCAAAGAAGCCAACGTGAAGATCGACTAAGCGGTCTTCGGTCCCCGCCCGGCGCGGGGACCTCTCTTATTTTCGCAGCACCCCTTGTCATGCCTATCATCCATCCCCTGTCCTACCGCCTCGACCTGCCGCAGCGTTTTCCGCAAGCCGCGCCCCTGGTGCTCGATTCGCCTCACAGCGGCACGACCTACCCGCCGGATTTCGCGCCCTCGGTCGATCCCGGCGCCCTGCGGACCGCGGAAGACACCTGGGTGGATGACCTCTGGGGCGACGCCATCGACCTGGGCGTGCCGCTGATCGCGGCCAGCTTCCCGCGCGCCTATATCGACGCCAACCGCTCGGCCGACGAAGTCGATCCGCTGTTGCTCGATGGTCCCTGGGACGGCCCGATGAGCGATTCGCCCAAGGTCAGACTGGGCAAGGGCCTGATCTGGCGCATGCTCGATGACGGCACGCCGCTCTACGACCGCAAGCTCTCGGCCGACGAAGTGCGGCATCGCATCGAAGCCTGCTGGAAGCCCTATCACGCCAAGCTGTCCGAGGTGCTGGACCAGGTCCACGCCCATTTCGGCAAGGTCTGGCACATCAACTGCCACTCCATGCCCAGCGTGGCCGGCGCCTTCGCCACCGACCGCCCGGGCCTGGTGCATCCCGATTTCGTGCTCGGCGACCGTGATGGGTCGACCAGCGACCCGGCTTTCCGCGAATTCGTCGCCCAGTGGCTGCGCGAGCGCGGCTACAACGTGACGGTCAACGATCCCTACAAGGGCGTCGAACTGGTGCGCGTCTTCGGCCGCCCGGCCCAGGGCCGCCACAGCCTGCAGATCGAGATCAACCGCAAGCTGTACATGGATGAAGTCAGCCTGCGCCCCAACGACGGCTACGCCCGGCTCAAATCGGACTTGCGCGGACTGACCGCCGCGCTGGTCGACTGGACGCGCGCGCAGACGGCCTGACGCCGGACGGCTGCGCGCACGGGATGGATCCGGCGGCCAAGGCCCCGGTCATCCGTTCAGCCCCCCGAGGTCCATAAGACCCCGGGGGATTTTTTTTGTCTGCCGGCGCGGCCCTGATGCCCGCGCGCCCGCGGGAGGCTTTCGTGTATAACTACGCAAGCCTTCGGAGGAGGAGCGCAGATGCAGATCGGGATACCCAAAGAAACCCGAGACGGGGAGACTCGTGTCGCCGCCACGCCCGAGACGGTCAAGAAGTACGTGGCCGCCGGACACGCTGTCATCGTGGAGCTAGGCGCCGGCGCCGCGGCCCGCTACCGCGATGACGACTACCAGGCCGCCGGCGCAAGCCTGGCCGACGCGGCGGCCGCCCTGGGCGCCCCGCTCGTGCTCAAGGTAAGGGCGCCGTCCGAGACCGAGCTGCCGCATATGCGCCGCGACGCCGTCCTGGTCGGCATGCTGGATCCCTTCGACGCCGAGGGCCTGGCGCGCCTGGCCCAGGCCGGCCTGACCGCCTTTGCCTTGGAGGCCGCGCCGCGCACCACCCGCGCCCAAAGCCTGGACGTGCTGTCTTCGCAGGCCAACCTGGCCGGCTACCAGGCCGTGCTGCTGGCGGCCAGCCACAGCGGCCGCCTGTTTCCCATGATGATGACCGCCGCCGGCACGCTGAAGGCCGCGCGCGTGGTCGTGCTCGGCGCCGGCGTGGCCGGCCTGCAGGCCATCGCCACCGCGCGCCGCCTGGGCGCCGTGGTGGAAGCCTCCGATGTGCGGCCCGCCGTCAAGGAGCAGATCGAATCGCTGGGGGCCAAATTCATCGACGTCCCCTTTGAAACCGACGAAGAACGCGAGATCGCCCAGGGCGCCGGCGGCTATGCCCGCCCCATGCCCGCCGCCTGGATGGCGCGGCAGGCCGCGCTGGTGGCCCAGCGCTGCCAGCAGGCCGACGTCGTGATCACCACCGCCCTCATCCCCGGACGCCCCGCGCCCGTGCTGATCAGCCCCGAAACCCTGGCGGGCATGAAGCCCGGCGCGGTCCTGGTCGACCTGGCCGTCGAGCGCGGCGGCAACTGCCCGCTGACCGAAAAAGGCCAGGTGGTCGAAAAGCATGGCGTGACGCTGATCGGCCTGACCAACCTGCCCGGCAGGCTGGCCACCGACGCCTCGGCGCTGTATGCGCGCAACCTGCTGGATTTCCTGAAACTCATCACCGGCGAAGGCGGCGCGCTCGACATTCGGCGCGACGACGACATCGTCGCGGCCTGCCTGGTCTGCGAAGGCGGCCAGGTCCTGCGGAGGTCATAAGATGGAAGGCATCAGCCCTACCCTGATCAACCTGATCATTTTCGTGCTGGCGATCTATGTCGGCTACCACGTGGTCTGGAACGTCACGCCGGCCCTGCACACGCCGCTCATGGCGGTCACCAATGCGATATCGGCCATCATCATCGTGGGCGCCATGCTGGCCGCCGCGCTGACCGAAGGCGGCCTGGCGCGCGCCATGGGCGTGCTGGCCGTGGCGCTGGCCGCGGTCAATGTGTTCGGCGGCTTCCTGGTCACCCGCCGCATGCTGGAGATGTTCAAGAAAAAAGACCGTCCGGCCAAGGAGCGCAGCCAATGATCTCGCTGAACCTGGTCACGCTGTTCTACCTCATCGCCTCGGTCTGCTTCATCCAGGCGCTCAAGGGCCTGTCGCACCCGGCCACCTCGCGCCTGGGCAATGGCTTCGGCATGGCGGGCATGGCGATCGCCGTGCTGACCACCGCCGCGCTCATCGTCGGCCTGGCGCGCCAGGATGGCCCGGGCGCCGGCATCGGCCTGGGCTGGGTGCTGCTGGGCCTGCTAGTCGGCGGCAGCGTCGGCACGCTCATGGCCAAGCGCGTGGAGATGACCAAGATGCCCGAGCTGGTCGCCTTCATGCACAGCATGATAGGCCTGGCCGCCGTGGCGATCGCCGTCGCCGTCGTGGCCGAGCCGCATGCCTTCGGCATCGCCGCGCCGGGCATGCCCATCCCGACCGGCAACCGCCTGGAGCTGTTCATCGGCACTTTCGTGGGGGCCATCACCTTCTCGGGCTCGGTCATCGCCTTCGGCAAGCTGTCCGGCAAATACAAGTTCCGGCTGTTCCAGGGCGCGCCGGTCACCTTCGGCGGCCAGCACCTGCTGAACCTGCTGCTGGCCATCGTCATGCTGGCCTGCGGCTTCTGGTTCATGGCCACGCAGTCCTGGACGCCGTTCGTGATCATGACGGCGCTGGCCTTCCTCTTGGGCGTGCTCATCATCATCCCCATCGGCGGCGCCGACATGCCCGTCGTGGTCTCCATGCTCAACAGCTATTCGGGCTGGGCCGCGGCCGGCATCGGGTTCTCGCTCAACAACCCCATGCTCATCATCGCCGGCTCGCTGGTCGGCTCCTCGGGCGCCATCCTGTCGTACATCATGTGCCGCGCGATGAACCGCTCTTTCTTCAACGTGATCCTGGGCGGCTTCGGCGGCCAGGCCGCCGCGGCCGGCGCCTCCGGCGAACACGTCCAGCGCCCGGTCAAATCGGGCAGCCCGGAAGACGCGGCCTTCCTGTTGTCCAATGCCGAGACCGTCATCATCGTGCCCGGCTACGGCCTGGCCGTGGCGCGCGCCCAGCACGCCCTGAAAGAACTGACCGACAAACTGAGCGCCAAGGGCATCAGCGTCAAGTACGCCATCCACCCCGTGGCCGGCCGCATGCCCGGCCATATGAATGTGCTGCTCGCCGAAGCCGAGGTGCCCTACGACCAGGTCTTCGAAATGGAAGAGATCAATGGCGAATTCGGCCAGACCGACGTGGTCCTGGTGCTGGGCGCCAACGACGTGGTGAACCCGGCGGCCAAGAACGACCCGGCCTCGCCCATCGCCGGCATGCCCATCCTCGAAGCCTACAAGGCGCGCAACATCATCGTGAACAAGCGCTCGATGGCGGCCGGCTATGCCGGCCTGGACAACGAGCTTTTCTATATGGACCGCACGATGATGGTCTTTGGCGACGCCAAGAAGGTCGTCGAGGAAATAGGCAAGGCCATCGACTAGGCCGCCGGCTGCGCGGCGCGCAGCCGCTCATCGACGGCTTCCACCCAATGGCGCACGGGCGTGCCCGTGCCCGCCTGCAGGTGGCCGATGCAGCCGATATTGGCCGACAGGATGAGCTCGGCCTCGGTGTCGGCAATGGCGGCCAGCTTGCGGTCGCGCAGGTTCTGCGAGATGCCGGGGTTGAGCACCGAATACGCCCCGGCCGAACCGCAGCACAGATGGGTGTCGGCAAAAGGCTGCAGCGCGAACCCCAGCTCGGCCAGCAGGCGCTCGCTCAAGGGGCGCAGGCCCTGCCAATGCTGCAGCGTGCAGGGCGGATGGAAGGCCGCGCGCGGCGCCGGGCCAAGCTTTTCGGCCAGCGCGGCCGCATGCGGCGCGACCAGTTCGGCCACGTCCTTGACCCGCGCCACGACATAGGCGGCCTTTCCGGCATAGGCCGGATCATGCCGCAGATGATGCGCATAGTCCTTGACCATGGCCCCGCAACCCGAGGCGTTCATGACGATGGCCTCGGCCTGCCCCTCCTGCAGCAAGGGCCACCAGGCGTCGATATTGGCGCGCATCTGCGCCAAGGCCGCCTCCTGGGCATCGAGATGGAAATTCACCGCGCCGCAGCAGCCGGCGCCGCCGGCCTGGCGCACGCCTATGCCCACGGCGTCGAGCACGCGCACCGTGGCGGCATCGATGGAAGGCATCATGCTGGGCTGCACGCAGCCGGCCGGCATCAGGACCTGGCGCGCGTGGCGCGCGGCATCGGGCAGCCGGCCGGGCGCGCGCCAGGCCGGCACCTTGGACCGCAGCGCCTTGGGCAGCAGCGGCCGCAAGGTCTGCGCCAGACGCATGGACGGCGCGAACAGGGCCGAATTCATGCCCTTGCGCAACAGCCAGCGGCGCAGGCGGTCCGGCCAGGCGCGCGCGACGCGCTCGTCGACGACCTTGCGGCCCAGGTCGATGAGATGGCCGTACTGCACGCCCGAAGGACAGGTCGTCTCGCAGTTGCGGCAGGTCAGGCAGCGGTCCAGGTGCAATTGCGTGGCCTGGGTGGGCGCCGCGCCTTCCAGGACCTGCTTGATGAGGTAGATGCGTCCGCGCGGGCTGTCGCGCTCGTCGCCCAGCACCTGGTAGGTGGGACAGGTGGCGGTGCAAAAGCCGCAATGCACGCAGCGGCGAAGAATGGCGTCGGCTTCCTGACCAAGGTCGGTGCCGCGCGCCCAGGAAGCGAGCTGAGTCTGCATCAGGATCTGCCTATAGGTCCAGCACCATGCGGCCCGGATTGAACAATCCCGCCGGGTCCAGTTCCTGCTTGAGCCGGCGCGTGATCTGCGCCACGCCGGGGCTCAAGGGATGAAACACGCCGTCGTCCGGGATGGCGCCGCCCTGGGCGCGGAACAGGGTGGCATGCCCGCCGGCGGCCTGGGCGGCCTCGCGCACGGCGCGGGCATCGGCGCGGGCGCTCAACCACCGCTGGCCACCGCCCCACTCGACGAGCATGGGCCCCAGCGCCAGCGGCGGCGCGGTCGGCGCCACGGCCAGGCGCCACAGCGGCACGCCCCCCTGGAAGAAGGCATGCGTCTGCTCCCGCAGGGCCTGCCAGGCCGCACGCGCCGCGGCCGGATCAAGCTCGGCGCCGCCCAGACGCTGGCGCGCGGCGCGCAAGGCCGGCGCCGTGCCGGACAGGCGCGCCATCCAGCGTCCGCCCTCCCCGCCATCGCCATCGGGCACCCAGGCCGTGGCCGACACCGGCAGCGGCTGCCCGCGCCACTGCGCGAACTGCCGCAGCGCCTCGGCCTGCGTGCCGTGGCCCACGATCGTGGCCTCCTCGGCCGGCAGCGGCACCACTTTGAGCGAGATGTCCAGGATGGCGCCGAAGATACCCAATGAGCCGCTCAACAGGCGGGAGACATCGTAGCCGGCGACGTTCTTCATGACCTCGCCGCCAAAGGACAGGACGCGGCCCTGGGAGTCCAGCAGGCGCGCGCCCAGCACGTAGTCGCGCACGCCGCCGCAGGCCTGGCGCCGCGGGCCGGCCAGCCCGGCCGCCACGCAGCCGCCCACGGTCGCGCCCGCCTCGAAATGGGGCGGCTCGAAGGCCAGCATCTGGCGCTGTTCGGCCAGCGCCGCCTCAAGCTCGGCCAGGGGCGTGCCCGCGCGCACGGTCACCACCAGTTCCGAGGGCTGGTAATTCAGGATGCCGCGATAGGCGGTCATGTCCAGCACATAGTGGCCGGGCGCGGCATGGCGAGGATTGCCATAAAAGCGCTTGCTGCCTCCGCCCGCGATGATGAGCGGCTTATGGCCGGCGTGCGCCGTCATGACCTGGTCGCATAATTCCGACAGGACGAAATCCATCAGGCGTCGCCTCAGAAGCGGGCCAGATCGGGGAAGCGCATTTCACCCGCATGCACGTGCATCTTGCCGTACTCGGCGCAGCGGGCCAGGGTGGGAATCACTTTTTCAGGATTGAGCAGGCCTGGCGGGTCGAATGCCCGTTTGACCGCGAGAAAGGCGTCAAGCTCGTCACGCGAAAATTGCACGCACATTTGATTTATCTTCTCCATACCCACACCGTGCTCTCCTGTCACGGTGCCTCCGACTTGCACGCACAGCTCAAGGATGGCGGCGCCGAATTTCTCGGCGCGCTCCACCTCGTCCGGCTTGTTTGAATCAAACAGAATCAGGGGATGCAGGTTGCCGTCCCCGGCATGAAAGACATTGGCGCAGCGCAGGCCGAACTCGTCCTCCATCTGCTCGATGGCATTGAGCACGCGCGCCAGGTGACGGCGCGGAATCGTGCCGTCCATGCAGTAGTAGTCCGGCGAGACACGCCCCGCCGCCGGAAAAGCGTTCTTGCGGCCGGCCCAGAAACGCAGGCGCTCGGCTTCCGAGGACGACACCTGGCAGCGCGTGGCGCCGGCGGCCCGGAAGATGGCTTCCATGCGTTCGATCTCGTGGGCCACCTCCTCCGGCGTGCCATCGGATTCGCACAACAGGATGGCCTGGGCGTCCAGGTCGTAGCCGGCCTGCACGAATGGCTCGACCATATGGGTGGCCTGCCGGTCCATCATCTCCAGCCCGGCCGGGATGATGCCGGCCGCGATGATCTGCGTGACCGCGTTGCCGGCCGCCTCGACGCTGGCAAAGCTGGCCATGACGACCTGGGCGCAGACCGGCCTGGGAATGAGCTTGACCGTGACCTCGGTCACCACGCCCAGCATGCCCTCGGAGCCGATGAACAGGGGCAGCAGCTCCGGGCCGGGCGCATCGGGCGCCTCGCTGCCCAGCTCGACCACGTCGCCATCGATGGTGACCATGCGCACCTTGAGCACGTTGTGCACGGTCAGGCCATATTTGAGGCAATGCACGCCGCCGGAGTTCTCGGCCACATTGCCGCCGATCGAACAGGCGATCTGGCTGGAGGGATCCGGCGCATAGTAAAGACCGTAGGCCGCGGCGGCTTCGGAAATGGCCAGGTTGCGCACCCCGGGCTCGACCACCGCCAGACCGGCGGCCGGATCGATGCGCTTGATGCGGTTGAACTTGGACAGGCCCAGCAGCACGCCCTGCGCATGCGGCATCGATCCGCCCGACAGGCCCGTGCCGGCGCCGCGCGCCACCACGGGCACGTTCAAGCGTTTGCAGACCCGCAGGACCTCGCGCAGCTGTTCCTCGGTTTCGGGCAAGGCCACGGCCGCGGGCAGTGCGCGAAACAGCGACAGGCCGTCGCACTCATAGGGGCGAGTGTCTTCCTCGCGATACAGCACGCAATGCGCCGGCAGGACGGCCTGCAGTGCCTGTACCAGCGTTCGCGGAGAAAAGGGCGCCTGGGTATGGCTCAGGCCGGCTTCGACGATTGAAGTCATGAACGGAAAGATAGCGTGCGTAACTGCTTTGTTCATGCCGGGATTTACCCGCAGAGCGGGTTTTCCACCAGCCAAGAAAAAGGCGCCCCTCACGGGCGCCTGCCGCGTCGAGCCGCTGGCGGCCTACCAGGCGAGGATCTTGCCCGGGTTGAGGATGTTGTTGGGATCAAAGGCGTGCTTGAGGCTGCGCATGAGCGCCAGGGCATCCTCGCCATGCTCCTCGGCCATGAACTGCATCTTGTGCAGACCCACGCCGTGCTCGCCCGTGCAGGTGCCGTCGGCGGCGATCGCGCGGCGGACCAAATTGTGATTAATGGTTTCAGACTCCTGCCATTCGGCTTCGCTGTCGCCATCGAGCAGCATCAGCACGTGGAAGTTGCCGTCGCCCACATGGCCGACGATGGTGTACGGAAAGCTGGCGCGGTCCAGCTCATCGACCGTTTCGCGCACGCAATCGGCCAGGCGCGAAATCGGCACGCAGACGTCGGTGGTGCTGGCGCGGCAGCCCGGGCGCAGCTGCAGGCCGGCGAAATACGCATTGTGCCGCGCCGTCCAGAGGCGGTTGCGGTCCTCGGGGCGCTCGGCCCACTCGAAATCCATGCCGCTATGTTCGGCGGTGATGGCCTGCACCGTCTCGGCCTGCTCTTGCACGCCGGCCGGGCTGCCATGGAATTCGAACACCAGCATGGGCGTCTCGCGCAGCGAAAGCTTGCTATGCAGGTTGACCGCCTTGACGGCGGCCGCATCCATGAACTCCACGCGCGCCACCGGCACGCCCATCTGGATGATTTCGATCACGCTTTGCACCGCGTCGTCCAGGGTCGGGAAATTGCACACGGCGGCCGACACGGCTTCAGGCTGCGGATACAGGCGGACGGTCACCTCGGTGATGATGCCCAGCGTGCCTTCGCTGCCCACGAAAATCCGTGTGAGGTCATAGCCGGCCGAGGACTTGCGCGCGCGGCCGGCGGTGCGCACGACACGCCCGTCCGCCGTCACCACGGTCAGCGACACCACGTTCTCGCGCATCGTGCCGTAACGCACGGCATTGGTGCCCGAGGCGCGCGTGGCGGCCATGCCGCCCAGGCTGGCGTCGGCGCCCGGATCGATCGGGAAGAACAGGCCGGTGCTGCGGATTTCTTCGTTGAGCTGCTTGCGCGTGACGCCGGCCTGCACGGTCGCGGTCAGGTCTTCGGCATTGACGGCAAGCACCTGGTTCATCTGCGACAGGTCCAGGCTGATGCCGCCCTGGATGGCCAGCAGATGCCCTTCGAGCGAGGAGCCGGCCCCGTAGGGGATCAGGGGCACGCGATGCTCATTGCACAGCCTGGCCACCTGGGCCACCTCTTCGGTGGACTGCGCGAAGACCACGGCATCGGGCAGCATGGGAGGATACGGCGACTCGTCCCGGCCGTGGTGCTCCCGCACCGCCGCCGACACCGACAGGCGATCGCCAAACAGCGCCTTGAGCGCATCCAGACAGGCGGCGGGCACGGGACGGCGCAGGGTTTCGGAGTGCAAGGGAGCGTTCATGGTGAGCAGGAAGAGAGGTTGGTATCCGGCCATTCTACGCCGACAGGCCGCCGTGCTGGCTGAGCCAGCGCATGAAAAACCCGGTCCAGGACCGGGTTTCTCGGCAAGACGGCTTCACTTGCCGCTGACCAGCGCCGCGCGGCGGCGCTCGCGCACGCCCTGCGCCAGGCGTTCCAGCGTCTGGACCGAAGCGTCCCAGTCTATGCAGCCATCGGTGATGCTCTGGCCATAGGTCAGCGCCTGGCCCGGCACGTGGTCCTGGCGGCCGCCCACCAGATGGCTTTCGATCATGATGCCCACGATGCGCGAATCGCCGCTTTCCATCTGGCGCGCCACGTCTTCGGCCACCAGGGGCTGGTTCTCCGGCTTCTTGCTGCTGTTGGCGTGGCTGGCGTCGACCATGACGCGCTGCGCCAGGCCCGCCTTGGACAGATTCTGGCACGCCGCCTCGATGCTGGCCGCGTCGTAATTCGGCGTCTTGCCCCCGCGCAGAATGACATGGCAGTCTTCATTGCCGGCGGTCGACACGATGGCCGAATGGCCGCCCTTGGTCACCGACAGGAAATGATGCGGCTGCGAGGCGGCCTTGATGGCATCGACCGCGATCTTCACATTGCCGTCCGTGCCGTTCTTGAACCCCACCGGGCAGGACAGTCCGGAGGCCAGCTCGCGATGCACCTGGCTTTCCGTCGTGCGCGCCCCGATCGCCCCCCAAGCGACCAGGTCGGCAATATATTGCGGCGTGATCATGTCCAGGAACTCACACCCCGCCGGCAAGCCCAGGCTGTTGATCTCCAGCAGCAGTTCGCGCGCCACGCGCACGCCCTTGTTGATGTCGAAACTGCCGTCCAGGTTGGGATCGTTGATCAGCCCCTTCCAGCCGACGGTGGTGCGCGGCTTCTCGAAATAGACGCGCATCACGATTTCCAGGTCGGCCGAGAGCTTGTCGCGCAGCGGCTTGAGCCGCTTGGCGTACTCCAGGGCGGCGCGGGTGTCATGAATGGAACAAGGACCGATGACGACGATCAGGCGGTCGTCCATGCCGTGCAGGATGCGGTGCATGGCATTGCGGGCGGCAAATACGGTTTCCGACGCTTCCTTGGTGCACGGGAACTCGCGCATGACGTGCGCGGGCGGGTTCAGCTCTTTGATTTCACGGATGCGAAGGTCGTCGGTATTGTGTGACACGGTTGTGCTCCTGGGGTGGGTATGGCTTGCTTGGGTCATTCCCGCAAACCCACCAGGCTGACGGCAACAAAAAAGCCGCCATTACGCTGGCGGCTTTTTCGGGGGGATTCTGTACTAGGTTGAGCGCGTCCCTTCCTCCGCCAGCGGCTTCAGAAAACCAAAAAAATAAAAATAAAAAGCGGGGGACGCGAATTTCATAGGCAAAAACTCTAGCACAAAAAAAGCCGCGCGTCATCCGGCGGCGGCCTGGCCGGCCGTTCAGGCGGTGCCGCCCACGGTCAGGCCGTCCATGCGCAGCGTGGGCATGCCCACGCCGACCGGCACGCTCTGCCCCTCTTTGCCGCAGGTGCCCACGCCGGAATCCAGCCGCATGTCCTTGCCTATCATGCTGACGCGGTTCATCGCGTCGGGGCCGTTGCCGATCAGGGTGGCGCCCTTGACCGGATAGCTGATCTTGCCGTTTTCGATCATATAGGCCTCGGAAGCCGAAAAGACGAACTTGCCGCTGGTGATGTCCACCTGGCCGCCGCCGAAATTGACCGCATACAGGCCCTTCTTGACCGAGGCGATGATTTCCTCGGGCGCCTTGTCGCCACTGAGCATATAGGTGTTGGTCATGCGCGGCATGGGCAGGTGGGCGAAGGATTCGCGCCGGCCATTGCCCGTGGCCTGGGTCTTCATGAGACGGGCATTGAGGGTGTCCTGCATATAACCGCGCAGGATGCCGTCTTCGATCAGCACATTGCGCTGCGAGGCATTGCCTTCGTCATCGATATTGAGCGAGCCGCGGCGGCCCTCCAGGGTGCCGTCGTCGATGACGGTCACGCCCTTGGACGCCACCCGCTGGCCGATGCGCCCGGAAAAGACGCTCGACCCCTTGCGGTTGAAATCCCCTTCCAGCCCGTGGCCCACCGCTTCGTGCAGCAGGATGCCGGGCCAGCCGGAACCCAGCACGACCGGCATTTCCCCGGCCGGCGCCGGCCGCGCCTCGAGATTCACCATGGCCTCATGCACGGCCCGTTCGACGTAGTCGCGCAAGATCTCGTCGGAGAAGTAGGCCAGGCCGCTGCGGCCGCCGCCGCCGGCATGACCCATTTCGCGCCGGCCGTTGCGCTCGGCGATGACCGTCAGCGACAGGCGCACCAGGGGACGCACATCGGCGGCCAGGCGGCCATCGCTGCCGGCTACAAGTATGACGTCATACTCTGCCCCCAGCCCGGCCATCACCTGGATCACATGCGGGTCGCGCGCCCGCGCCATGCGCTCGATGCGTTCGAGCAAGGCGACTTTGTCGGCGGCGCTCAAGGTGGCCAGCGGATCGATGTCGGCATACAGGCTGCGGCTGTCCTCGGGCGGCCGATGCGCGGCCACCTTGACCTTGCCCGCCCCCTGGCGCGCGATGCCGCGCACGGTGCGGGCCGAAGACAGCAAGGCCTGCGGCGACAAGGAGTCGGAATAGGCGAAGGCGGTTTTCTCGCCGCTGATGGCGCGCACGCCCACGCCCTGGCCGATGGAGAAACTGCCGGTCTTGACGATCCCCTCTTCCAGGCTCCAGCCCTCGCTGCGCGTGTACTGGAAATACAGGTCGGCGTAGTCGACCTTGTGAGCGAAGATTTCGCCCAAGGCCCGGGCCAGATCGGCTTCGGTCAGGCCCCAGGGGTCGAGCAGCAGGGATTTGGCAGTCGCCAGGGATTGAATCGCGGGATCGATCAGTTTCATGGAATTCCGTATTTAGGGCCCGCACAGAACCGGCGGGCATGCCTCGCGAACCGTCTCGAGGCGCGCAACCGTTATCGTACCGCCGAACGGCGCGGGCAAGCGCGCGCCAAAATGGTGCAGCAAAAGTTTTCACTTTCTCAAACATCGCCGGCCGGCCTCACTCATCATATGACCGCCGAAACCTGGGTTGCCGAATAAGCCGGTTCGCAAAAGGGATAAAACCCGGCGAGCCCGGCCTATGCCCTGGTTTTTTCCGAGCATGCCGGCGACAAGCCTGTTCATTAAAAGCAGTATGGCGGCGCCGATCAGAACCTGCTGATATTTGGACGCCCGCCCGCGGAGCAGCCGGCGGGCGACGTCTTGCGGGCCCGGCCATGCTTCTGATTCTGTCATCAAGCTGTCCAGAATGTCAGTCATCTGAAACAATTATCTGCCGACAAAGTTAAAGACTGTCGAAGACAATTTATGTATTATTGAAATACAACAACTATATATACAAGCAAGCCGGCGAATCGAAGTCCATAACCAGGAAGAAACATGCCCCGAGAGACTTACGCAGCACAGCAAGCCAAGATCGAGAAAGAAATCAACCGCCTGCAAAAGCGCGCCGAAGCGCTGCAGACGCGGCGCCGCAAACCGGTCATCGCGTCCATCGTGAAGTCGATGCGCGAATACAATATCACTCCCGAGGAAATCGTCGCCGCCCTGGGCAGCGCCAAGTCGCCGCGCGCCGCCTCGCCGCGCCGCAAGGCCGCGGCCGACGGCGCCAAGCGGGCCGTGGCCCCGAAGTATCGCCACCCCGAATCGGGCGAAACCTGGAGCGGCCGTGGCAAAGCCCCGCGCTGGCTGGTCGCGGAAGAAAGCAAGGGCGCAAAGCGCGAGAGCTTTCTCATAAAATGATAATCAAGGTTTATTGAATAACGGCGCCCTCGGGCGCCGTTATTTTTTGGGGACACTATCGATTCAAGGGATATTCGACTTCGCGTTCGGCGCCATTATTTCCCGGAAAGTGGTCGAAAATGGCACGCACCAGGTAAGGCATGGCGCGCAAAAGGTCCTCACGCTGGCTGACAATATAGGCGCTGGAACGATAGACCTCCGCATCGCCGCGCGCCGAATCCCGGATCTGCAGGTTCAGGCCATTGCGGAATGCGACGGTCGGCACATCCACCCACTCCGGTCCCCAGAAGGGCCCCGGGCCCCAGGGGCCGCCCCAGCCGCGCGGACCATAATAGCCGCCATACCCCCCATAAAAATACGGGTCGTAGGCGCGGCGCACCATGACCTGGGTCTGCGTCGCCCCATAGGTAAAGCTCACGATGAAGCGGGCGGCCTGCCCATCGCGCGCCTCGACCAGGCCGGTCGGGCCGATGCCGGCGCGCACCATGTCCTGGAAGGATTGGTATTCGAGATTATTTTCCTGGCCGGCATTGGCCGTCTGGAAGCGGTAGGTCTGCCCTTCCACGCCCTGGGGCCATTGCTGGAACGATGTGACGCGGGCGGACACGGTAGGGGCGGCGCAACCGCTGATAAGAACGGCCGCGGCCACGGCGAGCGAGGCCGCCGCAAGGCGGCTCCACCGGGCGGCGCCCATAGAACTGAACATTTCGCAACTCCTCGGACGTGCGCAGCAATGATAATTGGACCGGCGCCCGCAAGGAAAGGTTGCATATCGTCCTGCAAGGCCTGCCCCTGTCCGCCAACCACTACAATAGTGCGGTTGTTTACCGCCTAGAAGGGATCCCATGCGCACCGACACGCCAGTCACCGTATATCGCAAGGATTATCAGCCCTATCCTTACGCGATTCCCGAGGTCGCGCTGAGTTTCGATCTCGATCCCGAAAGCACCCTGGTCACCGCCACGCTGCGCCTGGAGCGCAAGCCCGATGCCCCGGCCGACGCGGCGCTGGAGCTCGACGGCGAGGAACTCGAACTGGTGTCGCTGCGGGTCGACGGCAAGGATTGGCCGCGGTATCAGCTCGACGAGCGCCGTCTCCAGGTGCTCGGCCTGCCGCCCCTGTGTTCGCTGGAGATCGCCAGCCGCTGCCGGCCTTCGGCCAACTCCACCCTGATGGGCCTTTATGTGTCCGGCGGGAATTTCTTCACGCAGTGCGAGGCCGAGGGTTTCCGGCGCATCACCTGGTTTGCCGATCGGCCCGATGTCATGTCGCGCTACCGGGTCACGCTGCGCGCCGACGGACGCTATCCCGTCCTGCTGTCCAACGGCAATCTGCTGGCCACGCGGCAACTGCCCGACGGCCGCCAGGAGGCGGAATGGGAAGACCCCTTCCCCAAGCCCTGCTATCTGTTCGCCCTGGTGGCCGGCAAGCTGACCCACCGCGAAAAGCGCGTCCGCACCCGCGGCGGCCGCGAAGTGCTGCTGCAGGTCTATAGCGACCCGGGCTCGGAGTCGCGCACCGGCTGGGCGCTCGAATCGCTGGAACGCGCGCTGCGCTGGGACGAAACCCGTTTCGGCCTGGAGCTGGACCTGGACCGCTTCATGGTGGTTGCCGTGCGCGACTTCAATATGGGCGCCATGGAAAACAAGGGGCTCAATATCTTCAACGCGGCCTATGTGCTGGCCGACCCGCAGACGGCGACCGACGTCAATTACGAAGGCATAGAGTCGGTCATCGGCCACGAGTACTTCCATAATTGGACGGGCAACCGCGTCACCTGCCGCGATTGGTTCCAGCTGAGCCTGAAAGAAGGCCTGACGGTGTTCCGCGACCAGGAGTTCAGCGCCGACATGATGGCCCGCGACATGGACGCGGCCGCCGCGGCCAGCGCGCGCGCCGTCAAGCGCATCGACGACGTGGTCACGCTGCGCGCGGCGCAGTTCCCCGAGGATGCGGGCCCCATGGCCCACCCCATCCGGCCGGACAGCTACCAGGAAATCGGCAACTTCTATACCGCCACGGTCTATGAAAAAGGCGCCGAGGTGATCCGCATGCAGCACACGCTGCTGGGCGAAGACGGTTTCCGCGCCGGCATGGACGAGTACTTCCGCCGCCATGACGGCCAGGCCGTGACCTGCGACGATTTCGTCAACGCCATGGACTCGGTCTATCGCCAGCTCCACCCTGGGCGCGACCTGAGCGTCTTCCGCAACTGGTACCGCCAGGCCGGCACGCCGCGCGTGGCGGTCACGCTCAAGCAAGAGGCGGCGCGCCTGACGGTCACGCTCAGCCAGCGCTGCGCTCCCGTGGGCGTGGAAAAACGGGCCGGCGCCGCCGCCAAGCAGCCCTTTCATATTCCCTTTGCCATCGGCCTGCTGGACCGCCAGGGCCGCGCCCTGCCCTTGAAACTGGCCGGCGAGCCAGCCGCCCGCGACACCGTCCTGCTGGAACTGCGCGAGGCGGTCGAAAGCTGGGTGTTCGAGGGCATAGACGTGCCGGTCGTGCCCTCGCTGCTGCGCGGCTTCTCGGCGCCGGTGATCGTCGAATACGACTGGAACGACGCCGAACTGGCCTTGCTCTCGGCCCACGACACCGACCCCTTCGCCCGCTGGGAGGCCGGCCAGGAGCTGGCCAGCCGCCAATTGCTGGCCCTGGCCGGCCGCCACCAGGCCGGCCAGCCCCTGGTGGCGGACACCGCCTTCATCGAGGCCTGGCGCGCCCAGCTGACCGATCCCTCGCTGGACGCGGCCTATCGCGCCCGCGTGCTGGCGCTGCCCTCCGAAAAAACCCTGGCCGAACGCATGCAGGCCATCGATCCGCCCGCGCTGGCCGCGGCGCGCGACTTTTTGCGCGCCGAGCTTGGCCGGCAGCTGGCTCCCGAGTGGCTGGACGCCTTCGAGTCCAACCAGACCCGCGGCGCCTACAGCCCGGCGCCCGGACCGGCCGGACAGCGGGCCCTGAAAAACCAGGCGCTGTCGCATCTGATGGCCGCCGGCGTGGCCGATGCCCAGACCCGCGCCGCGCGCCAATACGAGCAGGCGGACAATATGACCGACAGCCTGGCCGCGCTGGGCTGCCTGGTCAATTACGCCGAGCCGCCCGTCGCCCAGGCCGCGCTGGAGCGCTTCCATGCGCGCTGGAAGGATGACCCGCTGGTGATCGACAAATGGTTCACCCTGCAGGCCACGGCCCGCTCCACGGGCCTGGCCCAGGTGCGCGCGCTGATGCAGCACCCCGATTTCACCCTGCGCAACCCCAACCGCGCCCGCGCCCTGGTGTTCCAGTTCTGCCTGAACAACGCGCGCGGCATGCATGTGGCCGACGGCTCCGGCCATGAGTTCTGGGCCGAGCAGGTGCTGGCCCTCGACGCCCTGAATCCCGAAATCGCCGCCCGGCTGGCGCGCGCCATGGACAATTGGTCGCGCTTCACGCCCGCCCTGCGCGACAGCATGCGCGCCGCGCTGGAGCGCGTGCGCGCCCATAGCGGCCTGTCGCGCAACGTCGCCGAAATCGTCTCCAAATCCCTTGAGTTCTCCGCATAGGAATTCCAATGAAACGTAAAACCCTCACCCAATACCTGGTCGAACAGCAGCGTTCGGCCCAGGCGCTCGCGCCCGAAGTGCGCTTGCTGATCGAAGTCGTGGCGCGCGCCTGCAAGGCCATCAGCCATGCGGTCAGCAAGGGCGCCCTGGGCGGCGTGCTGGGCAGCCTGGACAGCGAAAACGTGCAAGGCGAGGTGCAGAAGAAACTGGACGTGCTGTCCAATGAAATCCTGCTCGAGGCCAATGAATGGGGCGGCCATCTGGCCGCCATGGCCTCGGAAGAAATGGAAACCATCCATCGCATCCCGAACCGCTATCCCAAGGGCGAATACCTGCTGCTGTTCGATCCGCTGGACGGCTCGTCCAATATTGACGTCAACGTCTCGATCGGCACGATTTTCTCGGTCTTGCGCGCTCCGCATCATGTCTCGGGCGCAGAGGTCACCGAGGCCGATTTCCTGCAGCCGGGCCGCGACCAGGTGGCCGCCGGCTATGCGGTCTACGGGCCGCAGACCATGCTGGTGCTGACCATAGGCAATGGCGTGGTCGGCTTTACGCTGGACCGCGAAATGGGTTCGTGGGTGCTGACCCACGAAACCATGAGCATCCCCGCCGACACCAAGGAATTCGCCATCAATATGTCGAACATGCGTCACTGGGCCGCCCCGGTCAAGCGCTATATCGACGAATGCCTGGCTGGCAAGACCGGCCCCCTGGGCAAGGACTTCAATATGCGCTGGATCGCCTCCATGGTGGCCGATGTGCATCGCATCCTGACCCGTGGCGGGATTTTCATGTACCCCTGGGATGCCCGCGAACCGGGCAAGGCGGGCAAGCTGCGCCTGATGTACGAAGCCAATCCCATGAGCTTCATCGTCGAACAGGCCGGCGGCGCCGCCATCAACGGCGAGCAGCGCATCCTCGACATCCAGCCCGAGCAGCTGCACCAGCGCGTGAGCGTCATCCTGGGCTCGAAGAACGAAGTCGAGCGCCTGGGTAAATATCACGCCGAGGCCCAGGCCAAATAATGGCCCAAAAACGAAAAGCCCCTTGCGGGGCTTTTCGTTTTGTCCTGGACGTTAATTGATCTGCTCGATCGACTTTATGTCGTCCTTGTTGATCTGCACCTTGCGCCCGTCCTGGTCATACTCATACATGCCCGATTTCTTGTTGTATTCAGGCTCATCAGGGGTAATGACCTGGCTGCCATCGGACTTGTGTACGACCGACGGCGACGAGCATCCCGCCAATACGCCGAATCCGGTGACGGCCAGCGCGAGAGTCAGGTGTTTAAGGCTCATGGTTATCCTCCGTTAGTCAATCACAAAGCGGTAGTTCCACTGTAGGTCCCCTGCCCGGCCGATGCAGTGACGGGATGTCGGCAAAATGCGTGGGACTGTAATTGCCGCAACCATGAGCCGCCGAAAATGTAACAGAGCTAATGAAAAATCCCCCGCGGCCTCGGGCCGCGGGGGATTTTCGCTTGCCTGTGTTGCGCGGATCAGACCTTGGCGTGCGCCTCGATAAAGGCGCGCACCTGACCGGCGTCGCAATCCAGCACGGTCACGCGCTGCGGCAGGGACTCCAGGTCCGCCAGTTCGGCCGGCGGCGGAACCGGGCGGCCCAGGGCCTCCTCGATGGTGTCGGAGAACTTGGCCGGCAGGGCCGTCTCCAGCACCAGCATGGGAATCCCCGGTTCGATGAAGTCGCGGGCCACTTTCACGCCGTCGGCGGTATGCGGATCGATCAGCACCCCGGTTTCGTCGAACACCGTGCGTATGGTGGCCAGGCGGTCTTCATGCGTGCTCACGCCCGAGACAAAACCATAGCGCGCGGCAAAATCGGCGCGCTGGGCCGACAGGTCGAAGCTGCCCTTGTCGGCCAGTTCGCGCCACAATGCCCGCACGCGCTCGGCGTCGCCGCCCACCAGGTCGTAGACGAAGCGCTCGAAGTTGGACGCGCGCGAGATGTCCATGGACGGGCTGGAGGTCGCATAGGTCTGCTCGGGCGCGCGCGGACGATAGATCCCGGTGCGGAAAAATTCTTCCAGCACGTTGTTCTCGTTGGTGGCCAGCACCAGGCGGCGCACCGGCAGGCCCATGCCGCGGGCGATATGGCCCGACAGGATGTTGCCGAAATTGCCCGAGGGCACGGCAAACGACACCTCCTGGCCCGGCGCACGGCTGGCGCGCAGCCAGCCATGGAAGTAATACACCACCTGGGCGGCGATACGCGCCCAGTTGATCGAGTTCACGGCGCCGATGCGATAGCGTGTCTTGAACGCCAGGTCCGCGGCCAGGGCCTTGACGATGTCCTGCGCCTGGTCGAACACGCCCTTGACGGCGATGTTATGGATGTTCTCGTCCTGCAGCGAATACATCTGGGCGCGCTGGAAGGAGCTCATGCGGCCGTGCGGCGACAGCATGAACACGCCCACGCCGCGCTTGCCGCGCAGGGCGTACTCGGCCGCCGAGCCGGTGTCGCCCGAGGTGGCGCCCACGATGTTCAGCGTCGTGCCGCGCTTGGCGAGCACATACTCGAAGACCTGGCCCAGGAACTGCATGGCCATGTCCTTGAAGGCCAGCGTCGGACCTTCGGACAGGCCCAGCAGCTGCAGGCCGCCGGACAGGGGCCGCAGGGGCACGATCTCATCGCTGGAAAAGACTTCGCCGTTATAGGCGGCATGCGCCATCCGGCTCAGGTCCTGACGCGGGATGTCGGTGGCGAACAGCGACAGGACTTCGACGGCCAGGTCGGCATAGGACAGGCCGCGCCAGGCCTCCAGGGTCTGGCCATCGACCTTGGGCAGCTGCTGCGGCACCGCCAGCCCGCCGTCGGGCGCCAGGCCCTCCAGCAGGATGTCGGAAAAATCCTGGGGGGCCATGCCGCCACGAGTCGAGACGTACTTCATGTGAGGTTCTCCACGCGCAGGCGGGTCACCTTGGAGCGCACGAAAGACAGCGACTCGATGTGCTCGATCGCCTGGTTCACATTGCCTTCCAGCGCCTCATGCGTCAGGAAGATGATATCGGCGCCGCCGATATGCGAAGGCTGCTGGATCATGGAGCCGATGGAGATGCTGCGATCGGCCAGGATACGGGCGATATCGGCCAGCACGCCGGGCTGGTCGTCCACGCGCAGGCGCAGGTAATACGAGGTGCTGATCTGCTCGATGGGCAGAATCGGCGTGTCGGCCATGGCATCGGGCTGGAAGGCCAGATGCGGCACCCGGTTGCCCGGATCCGCGGTGTGCAGGCGGGTCACGTCGACCAGGTCGGCGACCACGGCCGAGGCGGTCGGCTCTTCGCCGGCGCCCTGGCCGTAATACAGCGTCGGGCCCACGGCGTCGCCGCGCACCAGCACGGCGTTCATCGCGCCCTCGACATTGGCCAGCAGGCGCTCGGCCGGCACCAGGGCCGGATGCACGCGCAGCTCGATGCCCTCGGCGCGGCGCTTGGTGATGCCCAACAGCTTGATGCGATAGCCCAGGCGCTCGGCATGGGCGATGTCTTCCTGGGCCAGCTGCGAAATGCCCTCGATATAGGCGCGATCGAACTGCACCGGAATGCCGAAGGCCAGCGAGGCCAGCAGCGTGAGCTTGTGGGCCGCGTCCACGCCTTCGACGTCGAAGGTGGGGTCCGCCTCGGCATAGCCCAGGCGCTGCGCCTCGGCCAGCACCTCGCCAAACGGCAGGCCGCGCGAACGCATCTCCGAGAGGATGAAATTGGTGGTGCCGTTGATGATGCCGGCCACCCATTGGATGCGGTTGGCCGTCAGGCCCTCGCGGATCGCCTTGATGATGGGAATGCCGCCGGCAACCGCCGCCTCGAAGGCCACCATGACGCCGCGCGCGGAGGCCGCGGCGAAGATCTCGTTGCCATGCTTGGCCAGCAAGGCCTTGTTGGCCGTGACCACGTGCTTGCCCTGCGCGATGGCTTCCAGCACCAGTTCCCGGGCCAGGGTATCGCCCCCGATCAGCTCGACCACGATGTCGATCTCGGGGTCGCGCACCAGGGCGTGCACATCGGTCGAGACCTCGATGCCTTCGCCCACGCGCGCGCGCGCCTTGGCCACATCGCGCACGGCGATGCGGCTGACTTCGATACGCCGCCCGGCGCGGCGCGCAATTTCTTCGGCGTTGCGGGTGAGCACGCTCCACGTGCCGCCACCCACGACGCCCAGGCCCAGCAGGCCTACCTTCATCGGATTCATTTCAACAAACCGTCCTTGCGGAACATATCTTTGATGCCGCGCACCGCCTGGCGGGTGCGCTGCTCGTTCTCGATAAGAGCGAAGCGGACATAATCGTCGCCGTACTCGCCGAAGCCGATCCCGGGGGACACGGCCACCTTCGCATCCGACAGGACACGCTTGGCGAATTCCAAAGAGCCCATCGCCCTGTAGGGTTCGGGGATCTGCGCCCATATGTACATGGACGCCTTCGGAATCTCCACATTCCAACCTGCTTCATGCAGACCGCGGGCCAGCACATCGCGCCGGCTCTGGTACTGCTGGACGATTTCCGACACACAGTCCTGCGGACCGTCCAGGGCGGCGATGGAAGCCACCTGGATGGGCGTGAAGGTGCCGTAATCGTGATAACTCTTGATGCGCGCCAGCGCGCCGACCAATTCGCGGTTGCCCACCATGTAGCCGATACGCCAGCCGGCCATGTTGTAGCTCTTGCTCATGGTGAAGAACTCGACCGCCACGTCGCGGGCGCCAGGGACCTGCATGATGGACGGCGCCACATAGCCGTCGAAGCAGATGTCCGCGTAGGCCAGGTCATGCACCACCAGGATGTCATGCTCCTTGGCCAGGGCGACCACGCGCTCGAAGAAGGACAGGTCCACGCACTGCGCGGTCGGGTTGCTGGGAAAGCCCAGGATCATCATCTTGGGCTTGGGAATGGATTCGCGCACCGCGCGCTCCAGTTCCTCGAAGAAGTCCACGCCCGGGGTCATGCGCACCGAGCGGATGTTGGCGCCGGCGATGACCGCGCCATAGATATGGATGGGGTAGCTGGGATTGGGCACCAGCACGGTGTCGCCGCGATCCAGCGTGGCCAGCATCAGGTGCGCCAGGCCTTCCTTCGAGCCGATGGTGACGATGGCCTCGGAATCCGGGTCGAACTCGACCGCGTAGCGGCGCTGGTACCAGTCGCAGATGGCCTTGCGCAGGCGCGGGATGCCCTTGGAGACGGAATAGCCGTGCGTGGTCGGACGCGCCGAGGCCTCGATCAGCTTGTCCACGATATGCTGCGGCGTCGCGCCATCGGGGTTGCCCATGGACATGTCGATGATGTCCTCTCCCCGCCGACGCGCTGCCATCTTGAGCTCACCGGTGATATTGAAAACATAGGGCGGCAAACGCTCGATGCGCGAAAACTTCCTCATGATGGACGGATCCTAATTTGGCGAGGGCGGGGTCGGAGGGATGGTGCGATGCGCCAGGAATAGCGGCGCTGCAGGCTTGCGGTGCAACAAAACCTTGTAATCTATCGCAAGCACGGCCCAGGGGCAAATGGGCCCCGTTCCGTCCCCCCGCTCACAGTGGATACCCTGCAACATGGGTAAAGTCCGATGCGCTATCATCGGGCGTGTATAGCCGGAGTGTTTATTGAAGCTGCATACCGATCCTGCGACGGCCCTCAATACCGTCACCGCCTACGGCGAAGGCTACATTGAGGTCAACCAGGTTAGATTTTCCCACGCGGTCGCCTTCGGCCCCGAAGGCGACGTCACCGAATGGCCCGTTCGCGCACCGGCCGACATCTCTTCCGCCCATCTCCAGCAGGCCGCCGGCCTGGTGGCCGCCAAGCGCGACCCGCTGGCCTTCCTGGATGAGCCAGAATCCCCCGCCCTGCAGCGTTCGGCCGATACGCCGGAAGTGCTCATCGTCGGCACCGGGCTGCGGCAGCGCCTGCTGCCCCCGGAGGCATTGCGTCCCCTTTTGATGGCCGGCGTTGGCGTCGAGGTCATGGATACCCAGGCCGCTGCAAGGACCTACAACATTTTGATGGCCGAGGGCCGGCGCGTGGTCGTCGCCCTTCTGCCCACCGACGGAGATCCCCCCGCATGACCGCCATCATCGGCAAGCCCGCCCCTCAGTTCACGGCGGAAAGCACCATCGGCCCGATCAGTCTGGAGCAATGCCAGGGCCGCGCGGTGATTCTGTACTTCTATCCCAAGGACAACACGCCGGGCTGCACCACCGAAAGCCAGGACTTCCGCGATCTGCACGCCGATTTCCTGGCCGCCAGCGCCGTCGTGATCGGTATTTCGCGCGACTCGATCAAGTCGCACGAAAACTTCAAGACCAAGTACGAGCTTCCCTTCCCTCTCATCTCCGACGCCGACGAAACCGTGTGCAATCTGTACGGCGTCATCAAGCAGAAGAATATGTATGGCAAACAGGTGCGCGGCATCGAACGCAGCACCTTCCTCATCGATGCCTATGGCGTCCTGGTGCAGGAATGGCGCGGGGTGAAGGTGCCCGGCCATGCCAAGGAAGTGCTCCAGGCCGCAAAAAGCATCGGTTGACCTTCGGGCAACCGTTACAGGTACCGGCTTACACAGGAGATACACCCTTATGCCGCTTCCGAAGATGCCTACCCGGCCGGCAGCCATCCTCAGTTTTCCCAGCGGCGAAGCCGCCGCGGCCCGGTCCGCGAGGGACGACGAGGACATCGCGCCGGTGCAGCCGGAACTCGACGGGATCAAGCCCGCCGTGATCGCGCGCGTCCCGCTGGCCAAGGCGCCCGCCGCGCCCGGCAAGCCGGCGCCGGCCGGCAAACCGGCGCCGGCCGGCAAACCGGCCGCGCAGCCCCGCGCGGCCAAGACCGCCGGCAAGCGCGCCGGCAAATCCGGCGCCGACGGCGCCAGCAAGCTCTTCGTGCTGGACACCAATGTCCTGCTGCACGATCCGTCCTCGCTCTTCCGCTTTGAAGAGCACGACATCTTCCTGCCCATGATGACGCTGGAAGAGCTGGACCATCAGAAGAAAGGCATGTCTGAAGTGGCGCGCAACGCGCGCCAGGTCAGCCGTTCGCTGGATTCCCTGGTGCAGGACACGACGCAGCTCGACGCGGGCATCGCCCTGAGCAAGCTCGGCAACAAGGAAGCCACCGGCCGGCTGCTGTTGCAGACCACCGCCATCCACAGCACCCTGCCCTCGGACCTGCCCATGGGCAAGGCCGACAACCAGATCCTGGGCGTGGTGCGCGCCCTGGCCGAAAAATACCCGCAGCGCGAGGTCGTGCTGGTGTCCAAGGACATCAACATGCGCCTGAAGGCGCGGGCCCTGGGCCTGGCGGCCGAGGACTACTACAACGACCACGTCCTCGAAGACACCGACCTGATGTACTCGGGCGTCATGCCCTTGCCCGAGGACTTCTGGAACCGCCACGGCAAGGATGTCGAATCCTGGCAACAGGGCGGCACGACCTTCTACCGCATCCGCGGCCCCCTGTGCTCGCAGTTCGTCGTCAACCAGTTTGTCTACTTCGAAGGCCAGATGCCGCTGTATGCGCAGGTGCGCGAAGTCAGCGGCAAGACGGCCGTGCTGGCCACGCTGCGCGACTATACCCATGGCAAGAACAATGTCTGGGGGATCACGGCGCGCAACCGCGAGCAGAATTTCGCCCTCAACCTGCTGATGAATCCCGAATGCGACTTCGTGTCGCTGCTCGGGCAGGCCGGCACCGGCAAGACCCTCCTGGCGCTGGCCGCCGGCATCACCCAGGTGCTGGAAACCAAGCGCTACACCGAGATCATCATGACGCGGGTCACGGTCCCGGTGGGCGAGGACATCGGCTTTCTGCCCGGCACGGAAGAAGAAAAAATGCTGCCCTGGATGGGCGCGCTGGAGGACAACCTCGACGTGCTCAACATGGGCGACGGCGAAGGCAGCGGCGACTGGGGCCGCGCCGCGACCATGGACCTCATCCGCTCCCGGATCAAGGTCAAGTCGCTCAACTTCATGCGCGGGCGCACCTTCCTGAACAAATACCTCATCATCGACGAGGCGCAGAACCTGACGCCCAAGCAGATGAAGACGCTGGTCACCCGCGCCGGCCCCGGCACCAAGGTGGTCTGCCTGGGCAATATCGCCCAGATCGACACGCCCTACCTCACCGAGGGCAGCTCCGGCCTGACCTTCGTGGTCGACCGCTTCAAGGGCTGGCCGCATGCGGGCCACGTCACGCTGCAGCGCGGCGAGCGCTCACGGCTGGCCGACTACGCCGGCGACGTGCTCTGAGCCCGGCCGCCTCCCGGCCCCGCCTCGCGCGGGGCCTTTTTCTTTCCGGGCCCGCCCTTGCGCGGCGCCGGGGTGTAGCATGAAGGCCTGGCCGTTTTCCTCGCACCTGACTCATGAATACCCCAGTCGGCTTCACCCTGGGCGATGCCGCCGGCATCGGCCCGGAAATCATCGTCAAAGCCTTTGCCCACGGACTGAAGGCGCCCGCCATCGTGTTCGGCGACGCGGGCGCGCTGCGGCGCGCCGTGCGGCAGCTGGGCGCGCGCCTGGAGGTGCGCGTCATCGCCTCGCCGCGCCAAGCCCGAGGCGGGGCCGATGTCATCGAGGTGGTGCAGGCCGGCGCGGCCCTGCCCGCCAGCCTGCCCATGGGCGGCGTGAGCGCCGAGGCCGGCCAGGGCGCCTATGACTATCTCTGCCGGGCCATCGACGCCGCCATGGCCGGCGAGATCCGCGCCATCGTCACCGCGCCCCTGAACAAACACGCCATGCACCTGGCCGGCATCGACCAGCCCGGGCATACCGAAATCCTGGCCGAGCGCTCCGGCACCGAGCACTACGCCATGATGCTGGCCAACGATGAGTTGCGCGTGCTGCTGGTGACCATCCATGTCGCGCTGGCCGAGGTGCCGGCGCGCATCACGCGCCAGGCCGAGCTGCGCGCCATCCGGCTGGCCGAGCGCGCCTGTCGCCAGATGGGCATCGCGCGGCCGCGCATCGCCGTGGCGGGTTTGAACCCGCATGCCGGCGAAGACGGCAAGTTCGGCCGCGAGGACATCGATGCGATCGCGCCGGCCATCGCCGAGGCGCGCGCCGAAGGCATAGACGCCAGCGGCCCCTGGCCGGGCGACACCATCTTCATGCGCGCGCGGCGCGGCGAGTTCGATATCGTCGTGGCGCAGTATCACGACCAGGGGCTGATCCCGGTCAAATACCTGGGCATCGATCACGGCGTGAACGTGACGGTCGGCCTGCCCTTCGTGCGCACCAGCGTCGACCACGGCACGGCCTACGATATCGCCGGGCAAGGCGTGGCCGACGCCAGCTCGCTGCTCGTGGCCTTCGACCTCGCGCTGGCCATGACACCCGGCTGACGGAAAGCTGACCGGGTGGCGGCCGGAAAACTGGATCCAGTCCGACTACAATAGCGGCGCTGTCCTGTTTCCACCTCTATCCTATCTATGCGCTTCCTGCCCGATCGCTTTACGCTGCTGCTGATCACGACCGTCATCATTGCAAGTCTTTTGCCCGCTCATGGCCAGGGTATCGAGATTTTCGGGTGGATCACCAATATTGCCGTCGCCCTGCTCTTTTTTCTCCATGGCGCCCGCCTGTCGCGCGACGCCATCGTGGCCGGCGTCACGCACTGGCGCTTGCACCTGACGATTTTCTCGGCGACCTTCCTGATCTTTCCCTTGCTGGGCGTGATCCTCAAGCCGGTGCTCGAACCGCTGGTCACCCCTGAGCTCTACCTGGGCATCCTCTTTCTGTGCTGCCTGCCCGCCACGGTGCAGTCGGCCATCGCCTTTACCTCGATGGCGCGCGGCAATGTCCCCGCCGCCGTGTGCAGCGCCTCGGCCTCCAGCCTGCTGGGCATTTTCCTCACGCCGCTGCTGGTGGGCACGGTCCTGGCCAGCGCGGCCGCGGCGCCCATCTCCTTCGACGCGGTGGGCAAGATCATGCTGCAGCTGCTGCTGCCCTTTGTGCTGGGCCAGCTGCTGCGCCCCTGGATAGGCGCCTGGGTGCACAAGCGCAAGGCCATGCTCAAGTGGGTCGACCAGGGCTCCATCCTGCTGGTGGTCTACACGGCCTTTTCCGAGGCGGTCAATGAAGGGCTGTGGCATAACACCCCGGCGCCCGCGCTGCTGGGCCTGGTGGCGGCCTGCGGCATCATCCTGGCGCTGGCCCTGGGCGCCTCGCTGCTGCTGGGCAAGGTGTTCAAGTTCAATATCGAAGACCGCATCACGCTGCTGTTCTGCGGCTCGAAAAAGAGCCTGGCCAGCGGCATCCCCATGGCCCAGGTCATCTTCGCCGGCCAGGCCGTGGGCGCCATCGTGCTGCCCCTGATGCTGTTTCACCAGATCCAGCTCATGGTCTGCGCGGTGCTGGCCGCCCGCTATGCGCGCCGCCCCGAAGCATAAGGCCCCCCGCCCATGAAAAAGCCCAGGCCATGGCCTGGGCTTTTTTGTCGAGCCGCCTCAGTACTGCGGCGCGGAGGTGAAATTGAGAAAGCGCGTGCTCATGCCCTGGAAGGTCAGGCGCACCGTGCCGATGGGGCCGTTACGCTGTTTGCCGATGATGATCTCGGCCGTGCCCTTGTCGGGAGAATCGGGGTTGTAGACCTCGTCGCGGTAGATGAAGAGGATCACGTCGGCGTCCTGTTCGATGGCGCCCGATTCACGCAGATCGCTCATCACGGGCCGCTTGTTGGGACGCTGCTCCAGGCTGCGATTGAGCTGCGACAGGGCAATCAGCGGGCAGTTCAGCTCCTTGGCCAGGCCCTTGAGCGAGCGGCTGATTTCCGAGACCTCGGTCGCGCGGTTCTCGCCCGCGGAACTGGCCGACATCAGCTGGATATAGTCGATGATGATCAGGCCGAGCTGGCCGCACTGGCGCGCCAGGCGCCGGGCCCGGGCCCGCACTTCCATGGCCGACAGCGCCGGGGTTTCGTCGATATAGACCTGGGCGTCCTGCATGAGCTGCACGGCATGGGTGACGCGCGGCCAGTCTTCGGCGATGAGCTTGCCGGTGCGCATGCGGTGCTGGTCCAGCATGCCGACCGAACCCAGCATACGCATGGCCAGCTGCACCGCGCCCATTTCCATGGAGAACACCGCCACGGGCAGGCCCTGCTCGATGGCGACGTGTTCGCCGATATTCATCGAGAAGGAGGTCTTGCCCATGGACGGACGGCCGGCCACGATGACCAGGTCGCCCGGCTGCAGGCCGGATGTCATCTTGTCCAGGTCGGTAAAGCCCGTGGGCACCCCGGTGACATCCGATTCGCTATCGCGGTGATAGAGCTCGTCGATGCGCTCGACCACCTGCGTGAGCAGGGGCTGGATCTCCTGGAAGCCGCCCGAGCCGCGCGCGCCCTCCTGGGCGATCTTGAAGACCTTGGACTCGGCCTCGTCCAGCAGCTGGCGCGCCTCCTTGCCTTGCGGGCTCATGGCGGCGGCCGAGATTTCATCGGCGATGGTGACCAGCTTGCGCAAGGTGGCGCGCTCGGCCACGATCTCGGCGTAGCGGCGGATATTGGCCGCCGACGGCGTGTTGTGCGCCAGGGCATTCAGGTAGGCCAGCCCGCCGACGTCCTCGGATTTGCCGGCGACCACCAGGGACTCATTGACCGTGATCACGTCGGCCGGCCGCGCCAGCCCGATCAGACGCGCGATGTGCTGCCAGATCAGGCGGTGATCGTGCCGGTAGAAGTCTTCTTCGGCCAACACATCGGCAATGCGATCCCAGGCTCCGTTATCCAGCAGCAGGCCGCCAAGCACCGATTGCTCGGCCTCGATGGAATGCGGCGGGACCCGCAGGTATTCAAGTTGGGAATCGGCGGGAGTGTTCATTGCAATACTGACCTCAGGGTGTCACTGACCTGGAAGAAGGTGCGCACATCGCGCCACGGCAGTTGGCCGGCCAGGGGTTTGAGGATACGGGCCAGGCCGCAGATCGGGCGGGCCAGGCGCTTGAGCGCGGCGCGCACGGCCGGGTCGGGGTTGGCCTCGAAATAAGTCTCTAGGATCAGTTTACCTATGAGTGGGATATGTTCGCGCGGTATTTTGCTCAGGGACACGACCGAGCTCAGGGTCTGGAACACATCGTAGGCCTGGGCCAGCGGCAGGGACAGGGCCGCGCCGATGTTCTCCTCGAAATCGATGCGCCAGAGCTGCCCATCATCGCGTAGCGTGACGTTGCGCACCTGGGCGCCGCCATGCCACAGCCCGCGCCGGTGAAAGGCGGCCAGGTCGTCGGCCAGCATGCGGATCAGTTCCAGGCGATGCGCATCGTCGGCGCGGCGCAGGAAGTAAGGCAGGTCATCGCCCACATGCTCCAGCACCACCAGTCCGGGCTGCTGCCACCACACTTCGGGCACGCGGCAGCCTGCCTGCAGCAGCCGCCGCAAGCGTTCAGCCTCATAGGCCAGGCCATTGCGCAGCAGCACGCTGGGGCGCGGAAACTCGCCCAGGGTCAGCTTGCAGCCTATGGCCAGCATCAGGGCGCGCAGATAGCGCAGCACATAGCTGATGCCGCGGCTCAGGCCGGGTTTGCGCCGCTTGATGACGCAACGCTCGCCGTCGACGACGACTTCCTTCACCGATGTCACTGCCTCCGCCTCGGGGCTGTCCAGCCAGGCGCGCAGGCCGGGCGGCGCATTGTGATGTAACGGCGTCTGTGTCACGCAATTCCTCAAGAAGGCTCGGACGGCGCAAGGCCGCGGGGGACAATATCAAAGCGTATCAAGAAAAAAGCCGGCACCAGGCCGGCTTTTTCTTTGGACCGATGCGGGTGGACCGATCAGTTCATCTCGCCTTCGACGAGGATGGTCACATCGACCAGCACGTCAGCGTGCAGGGCGACCTGGACCGGGTACTCGCCGACGGCCTTGAGCTGGCCGTTGGGCAGGCGGACCTGAGCCTTTTCAACACCGTCGAAGCCGGCGGCGCGCAGGCCCGCGGCGATGTCGGCGTTGGTGACCGAACCGAACAGACGGCCGTCGACGCCGGCCTTCTGGGCGATCTTCAGCTGGTAGCCGTTCAGACGCTCGCCCAGCGCCTGGGCGACGGCCAGCTTCTCGGCCTGGACTTTTTCCAGTTCGGCGCGGCGGGCCTCGAACTCTTGCAGAGCGGCTTCGGTGGCGCGGCGGGCCTTCTTCTGGGGGATCAGGAAGTTGCGGGCGTAGCCATCACGCACACGCACGACTTCACCGAGGTTGCCCAGGTTGACGACTTTTTCGAGCAGGATAACTTGCATGACGTTGCCCCGGATTAGTTGTGGTTGTCGGTGTAGGGCAACAGGGCCAGGAAGCGCGCGCGCTTGATGGCGGTGTCCAGCTGACGCTGGTAGATTGCCCGGGTGCCGGTCAAACGAGCCGGAATGATCTTGCCGTTTTCTTGCACGAAGTCGCGCAGGGTGTCGAGATCCTTGTAGTCGATCTCTTCAACGCCGGCAGCGGTGAAGCGGCAGAACTTGCGGCGCTTGAACAGCGGGTTCTGCTGGGTGAACTTGCGTTTTTCTTTGCGTTTTCCGAAGAAAGCCATGATATGTGCCTCTTAGTTTGTTTGGGACAGATCCAGCCATGGATCTTGTCGCCGTAATCCGTGCCGGGCCAGCGCCAAGCGACTCAAGCAAGCATGGGATCGGCACCGGCGCTGCCGCCCGTTTTACGGGCGCGCTGCAAATGCAGCTTCAGCTTGACCGAGTCTTTGCGGGCCGGGGCCAGAAAGCCCTCCACCTGCATCTCGGTCCCCAGTGCGACGCCTGCCAACATCTGCGCCAGATCCCCCAGGGCAACCGCGTGTATCGTCAGTTCAACCCGGCGCGGATGTCCCGCCTCGGTGACTTCGGACTCATGGCCCAGGAGCATCTCCAGGGCCGCCACTCCTGCCGGAGTATGGCGCAGCGGCTCGCATTCAAGAACACGGACGCTGAGTTGCAGTTGATTCATGGGGCTGGGCGATGTCGCCTGCTTGTATCGCTTGCCGGTTACTGCCTAACCGGCCCTGCGATTCTGTACCGACGTTTACTCAGCCTGGACAGCGGCGGCTTCAGCCGACGCCTTGCGGGCTTCTTCACGCTCGACCGACTTCATCATGATCGAGGCGCCAGCGGGGGCCTTCTTGGTCTTGATGACCAGGTGGCGCAGCACGGCGTCGTTGTAGCGGAAGGAATGCTCCAGCTCGTCCAGGGTAGCCTGGTTGCACTCGATGTTCATGCAAACATAGTGTGCCTTGACCAGCTTCTGGATCGGGTAGGCCAGTTGGCGGCGACCCCAGTCTTCCAGGCGATGCACCGTGCCGCTTTGGCCGGTGACAAGCGATTGGTAGCGTTCGACCATGGCGGGCACTTGCTCGCTTTGATCGGGGTGAACGATGAACACTACTTCGTAGTGGCGCATGTATTACTCCTTGTGGATGTCTTCGCGGGAAACATGTAAACCCGCAGAAGGGTCAGCCCGCCATCGAAATGGAGCGAGCAAGAAAGCTCTCGATTATCGCCCATGGGGCGGACAGATGCAAGCGCTATCATCCGGCCCCGCCCCGCCGCCGGCTCGGGCATATATTTGGGGACATATAAAATGTAAAACGGCCGCGTGAAACCACGCGGCCGCTGCCTCCGGGCGTCTGCGCCCGGACCTGCCGGCGCGGGACTCAGCCCTCGACCACGGCATAGGCCGAATGGTTGTGGATGGACTCGAAGTTCTCGGCCTCGACACAGAAGCGCGCCACCGAGGGGTGGGCCTTCAGGCGGGCGGCCACGTCGCGCACCAGGTCTTCGACGAACTTGGGATTGTCGTAGGCGCGCTCGGTGACGTATTTTTCGTCCGGACGCTTGAGCAGGCCCCACAGCTCGCAGGAGCCCTCGTCCTCGACCAGGCGGATGATGGCATCCATGGCCACCTCGCCCTCCAGGATGGCCGACACCGTCACGTGCGAGCGCTGATTATGCGCGCCGTACTCGGAGATGGCCTTGGAACACGGGCACAGGCTGGTCACGGGCACCAGCACGCGCAGCTCGAACTCGACCTGGTCGCCGGCGGCGCGCGCCGTCCAGGTGACTTCGTAATCCAGCAGGCTCTGCACGCCGGAGACCGGGGCGGATTTGTTGATGAAATACGGGAAGGAGGCGGTCAGGTCGCCACGCTCGGCATGCAGCAGCGGCAGCATGTCGCGCGCCATCTGCGCGAACAGGGCCGGCGTCATGGGCGTGCTGCGATATTGCTCCAGCAGCGCCACGAATCGGGACATATGCGTCCCCTTTTCTTCGGCGGGCAGCGCGACCGTCAGCGTCCAGTTGGCCACCGTGGGCTGGGCCGAGCCATCGCCGGCCACGACCAGCATCGGGTGGCGCACGCCGCGGATACCCACACGTTGAATCGGGATATGGCGCGTGTCCGCCGAACTCTGGACGTCGGGCATCACGATGGCGGGGTCGATCGGGGAATTCATGTCGCTTACCTATCAGGGCATGGGATACAGCCATCCCTGGAATTAAGAACCGGAAGGGCATTATCGCCCAAACTCCGGCACGGGGTCGGGAAGACCCTGTTGATCGTGTGTCGGCCAGGCGGAACGCACTGTTCCGCCTGGAATAAAGCGCCCGGCCAGGCTTATTGGCAATGCAGGAGCGCGCTGAAGCGCTCGCGCACCGCGCGCTCGATGCCGGCGGCATCCAGGCCCAGGCCGGCCAGCAGCGCGGCCTGGTCGCCGTGATCGATGAACTCGTCGGGCAGGCCCAGCTGCAGAACCGGCAGCGTCAGGCCCATGTCGTTCAGGGCTTCGGTCACGGCGCTGCCCGCGCCGCCCATGATCGCGGCCTCCTCGAGCGTGACCAGGGCATCGTGGCCGGCGGCCAGCTCGCGCAGCAGTTCGCGGTCCAGCGGTTTGACAAAGCGCATGTCGGCCACGGTGGCGTCCAGCTTGTCGGCCGCGGCCAGGGCGGCCGGCACCAGGGTGCCGAAGCCCAGCACGGCGATCTTGCGGCCGCGCCGGCGCACCAGGCCCTTGCCCAGCGGCACGGTGCCCAGCCCCGCGGCGACCTCCGCGCCGCGGCCCGCGCCGCGCGGGTAGCGCACGGCGGCCGGGCCCGGGTAGGCGTAACAGGTAGACAGCAGCAAGCGGGTTTCGTTCTCGTCGGAGGGCGTGGCCACCACCATATTGGGCACGCAACGCAGGAAGGCAATGTCGTAATTGCCGGCATGGGTGGCGCCGTCGGCGCCCACCAGCCCGGCGCGGTCCAGGGCGAAGGTGACGTCCAGGTTCTGCAGCGCCACGTCGTGGATAAGCTGATCGTAGCCGCGCTGCAAAAAGGTGGAGTAGATCGCCACCACGGGTTTCTGTCCCTCGCAGGCCAGGCCGGCGGCGAAGGTGACCGCATGCTGCTCGGCGATGCCGACATCGAAATAGCGGGTCGGGAAGCGTTTTTCGAACTCCACCAGGCCGCTGCCCTCGCGCATGGCCGGGGTGATGCCCACCAGCCGGGTGTCGGCCTGGGCCTGGTCGCACAGCCACTGGCCGAACACCTGGGTGAAGGTCTGCTTGGCGGGCGTCTTGGCCTTCTGGATGCCCACGGCCGGGTCGAACTTGCCGGGGCCGTGGTACAGCACCGGGTCGGCCTCGGCCAGCTTGTAGCCCTGCCCCTTGCGCGTGACCACATGCAGGAACTGCAGGCCTTGCAGGGCCTTGAGGTTCTGCAAGGTGGGCACCAGCGCATCCAGGTCGTGGCCGTCGATGGGACCGACATAGTTGAAGCCAAGCTCTTCGAACAGCGTGGCCGGCGTGATCATGCCCTTGGCGTGCTCTTCGAGACGGCGGGCCAGCTCGAGCACGGGCGGCACATGCTGCAGGACCGCCCGGCCGACATTCTTGGCCGCGGCATAGAAGCGGCCCGACATCAGGCGCGCCAGATAACGGTTCAGGGCCCCGACCGGCGGCGAGATCGACATGTCGTTGTCGTTCAGGATCACCAGCAGGTTGACATTGGGCGTGACACCGGCGTTGTTCATGGCCTCGAAGGCCATGCCGGCCGACATCGCGCCGTCGCCGATCACGGCGATGTGCTGGCGCGCCACGCCGGCATTGCGGGAGGCCACGGCCATGCCCAGCGCCGCCGAGATCGAGGTCGAGGAATGCGCGGTGCCGAAGGCGTCGTACTCGGATTCGCTGCGCTTGGGAAAGCCCGAGATGCCGCCCTGCTGGCGCAGATGGGCCATGCCGTCGCGGCGGCCGGTCAGGATTTTGTGCGGATAGGATTGATGGCCCACGTCCCAGACGATGCGGTCATGGGGGGTGTCGAAGACATAGTGCAAGGCCAAGGTGAGCTCGACCGTGCCCAGATTGGACGACAGGTGACCGCCCGTCTTGGAGACCGATTCCAGCACGAAAGCCCGCAGCTCATCGGCGATGGGCTTGAGATCGCGCCAATCCAATTTGCGCAGGTCGGCCGGCGAATGAATGCGGTCCAGGTGTTCTGTCGTCGTCATTTGAAGCTTGAGTGGTTATCCGCGCCATCCGGCGCCGCGGTATTCAACGATCGCGTAGCACGATGAAATCAGCGAGCTGGGCCAGCCGCGCGCCCGAGTCTCCCAGGGGCCCCAGGGCCAGGAGAGCGGCCCGGCGCAGTTCTTCGGCCAGTTCGCGCGCCTGGTCCAGGCCCAGGAGCGACACATAAGTGGGTTTGTTCTCGACGGCGTCCTTGCCCGGCGTCTTGCCCAGGCTGGCGCTGTCGGCCGTCACATCGAGGATATCGTCCACGACCTGGAAGGCCAGGCCCATGGCCTGGGCATAGCTGTCCAGCGCCTGGCGCGCCGACGAACTGGCGCCGGCCACGATGCCGCCCAGCGTCACGCTGGCGGCCAGCATGGCGCCGGTCTTCATGCTGTGCATGGTCTGCAGTTCGTCGCGGCTGAGCGTCTTGCCCACGCTGTGCAGGTCGATGGCCTGGCCGCCCGCCATGCCCAGGCTGCCGGCCGCGCGGGCCAGCACCTGGGTGGCCTGGACCACCAGCGCCGGCGCGATGGGCATGCCGGCCAGCAGCTCGAAAGCCAGGGGCTGCAGGGCGTCGCCGGCCAGCATGGCCGTGGCCTCGTCGAATTGCACATGCGTGGTCGGGCGGCCGCGGCGCAGCGTGTCATCGTCCATGCAGGGCAGGTCGTCGTGCACCAGCGAGTAGGCGTGGATCAGCTCGACGGCGGCCGCCGCGCGATCCATGGAGGCCTCGATGGCCAGCACGCTGCCATTGACCGGGCAGGCCTGCCCGGCCGCGTAGACCAGGGCGGCGCGCACACGCTTGCCGCCGCCCAGGACGGCATAGCGCATGGCCTCATGCAGGCGCGCGGGCGCAGCATCGGCCGCGGGCATCAGTTCTTCGAGTACCTGCTCGATATGGTTGGCGCGTTCGCGCAGCCAATCGGCGCAGGCGAGATGGGGTTGCTTCATCCGAGACTCTATTCGTCATCCAGGGCGCCCGGCTGCAAGGGGCGCAACAATTCACCTTCGAGCACCTTGACCTGCTGCTCGGCCTGCGACAGCCGCTCCTGGCAGATGCGGGTCAGCTCCACGCCGCGCCGGTAGGCCGCCAGCGACTGCTCCAGCGGCAGCGAGCCGTTTTCCATGGCCTGCACCAGGGCCTCCAGCTCGGCCAGGGCGGTTTCGAAATCTTGAGGCAGAGGTGATGAGGCCAAGCGGGTCTCCGGAGCGGCGCGGCAAGGATTGATCGGGCAATCCTGAATTGTACGAGATCGCGTAATGCCCCGCGTCAGCCGCCGCTAAGCCGTCCCGCGATCCGTTTGAGGGCCGGGGCCACGCGCTCGCGCAGCACGGCCTCGGGCAGCAAAGCGGCCGGGCCGCCGCAGCTCAACACGAACAGGCCCTCCCCGGTCAAGGCGCTGAATGCGATGGCCGCGGCGTTGATGCCGGACTGCCATTGCCCGATGGCGAAGCAGCAGCCGGTGGCCTCGCGGTCGCGCACCGCCTCGTCCATGGCTGGCCGCGCGATGCCCGCGCCGGCCGCCAGCGCCTGGCGCGCCGGCGCCTCCAGCGCCGCCAGATAGGCCCGGCCCATGGCCGTGTCCAGGCTGGCCCGATAACCGACCGGCAGGCGCAGATAGAGCGCCGAGGAGCCGTGGATGGCTTCGACATAGACCATGGCATCGCCATCGAAAGCGCCCAGCGCCACGGCCGCGCCGGTCTCGGCGGCCAGCGCGGTCATATCGGTCTTGGCCAGGTCGCGGATGGCCAGCCCGGCCAGCAGCCCGAAGCCCAGCGCCAGCGCGGCATGGCCCGGCGAGTATTTGCCGGTATCCGCGTGATACCGCAGATAGCCCAGCTCGGTGAGCGTGAAGGTGATGCGGCTGATCGTCGGCTTGGGCAGCCCGGTCAGGCGGGCCAGCTCCTGGTTGCCCAGGGTTCGCGGCCCCAGCCGGAAACAGCGCAGCACATCCAGGCCGCGCGCCAGCGCGGTGATGAAGTCCGGCGAGTCCGCGCCCGCCCCGCCCGCCTGCCGTTTGCGGCGCGCCGGGCCTGATGTGTCGGAAATCGGTTGCATTTCGAGCCGTGGGTTTTTATATTTGAATTTCGAATTACAAAATTAAATTCCGTATATCGGAATTTATAACATTCGGGCTTCTAGCGAAAGCCCTCTGTTATCAAGGGAAAATCATGTTTCGTCGCACGTTGAAGTTCTGCATGGCCGCCCTGCTGGCCGGCGCCGCCTGCGCCCCCGCCCTGGCCGACACCTACCCCAGCCGCCCCATCAAGGTGATTTCGCCCTTTCCGGCCGGCGGCGCCACCGACGTCCTGACCCGCATCCTGGCCGAGCGCATGGGCAAGGACCTGAACCAGAGCCTGATCGTCGAAAACAAAGCCGGCGCCGGCACCACCATCGGCGCGGCCTATGTCGCGCGCGAACAGCCCGATGGCTACACCATCCTGATGGCGACCAACTCCACCCTGGTCACCAACCGCTTCCTGTACAAATCCCTGCCCTACGATCCCGACGGTTTCGCGCCCATCGGCATGGTCGGCATCGGGCCCCTGGTCCTGCTGTCCAGCCCCAAACAGCCCTTCAAGAGCACCGGCGAACTGGTGGCCTATGCCAAGCAGCATCCGGGCAAGCTGACCTTCGCCAGCTTCGGCCCGGGCACCTCCTCGCACCTGGCCGGCGAGCTGTTCAAGGAGCAGGCGGGCGTGGACATCCTGCACGTGCCGTTCAAGGGAGCGACCCAGGCCCTGCCCGCGCTCATCAGCGGCGACGTGGACATCTTCTTCGACATGGTCGCCACCGGCATGCCGCAGGCCAAGGCGGGCAAGATCCATGTCTTCGGCATCACCAGCAAGACCCGGCTGCCTACCGAGGCGCAGCTGCCCACCCTGGCCGAAGAGGGCTATCCCAAGTTCGACATGAGCGCCTGGTTCAGCTTCGTGGCGCCCAAGGGCACGCCGCCCGAGGTGCTGGCGCGCCTGCAGCAAGCCCTGCAGACCACGCTCAAGGACGAGACCGTGCGCGCCAAGATGCTGGACATGGGCATCGACCCGCGCTCGGGCCGCGCCGACGAGCTGCAGGCCCAGATCGCCAGCGAACAGCCCATCATCAAACAGCTGGTCAAACAGGCCAACGTCGCCCTGCAATAAGGCCCTGTTTTTGCAACAAACTCTTCCCGGCGGACGGGCCGCCGCCGGCAGGCGGCTCACCCCGGCACACACCCCTTAACCGGTCGATACAGGGACGGACAGGCGCGCTGATAGTGTGGTGACAATGGCGTCGTCGGGCGCCTCATCCCTACCGGAGCGCCATGTCCCCTGCCCGTTTCGAACGGTTGGACGCGGCGCGCTGGCTGGCCGCCCTCGCCGTGGTCATGCTGCACAGCGCCGCGCAAACCGTTTCCGATCCCGCCATCTACGCCAGCCGGGGCTGGCTGGCCGCCAACCTTTATGACTCGGCCGTGCGCTGGTGCGTGCCCGTCTTCGTGATGATCAGCGGCGCCCTGCTGCTGGACCCGCGGCGCAGTCTGCCGCCGCGCGAGTTCTACCAGCGCCGTCTGGCGCGCATCCAGGCCCCGCTCATCTTCTGGACCCTGTTCTATCTGCTGTGGACGACGACGCTGGGGCGCTGGGACGCCGGCTATTTCGATTTTTCCTTCTGGGCGCGCAAAGTGGCCGAGGGCCGGCCCTACTACCACCTTTGGTATCTGTACATGGTCGTGGGCCTGTATCTCTTCGCGCCCGTGGTGCGGCTGCTCTACGCCCGCAGCAGCGTGGCCGGGCGCAAGCTCTGGGTCGTGGGCATCCTGGGCGTGGCCGTCCTCGACAGCCTTTACCGCCAGGCCCTGGGCGCGACGCCGGGCTTCTTCCTGACCTGGTTTCTGCCCTATCTGGGGTATTTCATCGCCGGGCGGATGATTTTCGAGGGCGAGTGGCGGATCCCGCGGCCCGGCCTGCTGTTGCTGGCCGGCATCGCGCTCACCGCGGGCGGCGTGGCCTGGCTGTCGAATACCCAGGCCCTGAACCTGTATTTCTATGATTATTTCAGCCTGACCGTGCCGCTGATGTCGCTGGCGGCCTTCCAGTGGTTCGTGGATACGCCGGCCCTGCCCCGGCTGCCCGCGCTGGCGCCGCTGACCTTCGGCGTCTATCTGGTCCATCCCGCGCTGCTGGACCTGGCGCAGCGCGCCGGGCTGACGGCCCCCGATACCGGGGCCGTCTGGCGCCTGCCACTGGTGGCGATACTGGTATTTTCACTGTCGGCCGCCATGGTCTGGGCCTTGCGGCAACACCGGCTTACGCGCCGGCTGGTTTGATCCCCCCCGGCTTGGGGGATGGGGTACAATTCTCCGTTTGGGATCGGCCAGTCCGATTTTTCTTCGCGCCAGCACGGACTGAGGGCTACACAAGGAATGCCTTCCCCCGTCCTGGCTTTTTCATCCGAGCGGAGGGAATCATGACCGACATTGGTCGGATGGCACATGTCGTGCCAGCTCGCACCCAGCTTCCGGTAAGCGCCTATTTCGACGAAGCCCGCTTTGCGCGCGAGCAAGAACTCATTTTCAAGCAATCCTCCTTGTATGTCGGCCACGAAAAGCTCGTGCCCGAGATCGGGGATTGGCGTACCCTGGTTCAAGAGAACGGAGGGCGCGTTCTGGTACGCAACCAGAACGGGGTAGAACTCATCTCAAATGTCTGCCGCCACCGCCAGGCCTTGATGCTCGGCGGCGAGACCGGCAACGTCAGCGGCAACGTCAACACCAGCGGCTCCCTGCAGGGCACCGGCGGCAACATCGTCTGCCCGCTGCACCGCTGGACCTACAACAACCGCGGCGAATTGCTGGGCGCGCCCCAGTTCGATGCCACGCCCTGCATGAATCTGCAGCGCTTCCGCCTGCGCGATTGCCATGGCCTGCTGTTCGAAGGTCCGCGCGACCCCGCCGCCGACATGGCGCCGCTGTTCGCGCGGCCCGAGTTCGACTTCGGCGACTATGTGCTCGACCACGTCGAGGTGCATCAGTGCAACTACAACTGGAAGACCTTCATCGAGGTCTATCTGGAGGACTACCACGTCGGGCCTTTCCATCCCGGCCTGGGGCGCTTTGTCACCTGCGACGACCTCAGCTGGGAGTTCAACGACTGGTACAGCCTGCAGAAAGTCGGCGTGCACCAGGCGCTGGCCCAGCCGGGTTCGGACGTCTATCGCCAGTGGCATGACCGCCTGCTGGATTTCCGCGCCGGCCAGGCGCCGGACTTCGGCGCCGTGTGGGTCACTTACTTTCCGACCCATATGATCGAGCTCTACCCGCACGTCGTGGTCCTGTCCACGCTCTACCCCAAGAGCCCGCAGGAAACCGTCAATGTGGTCGAGTTCTATTACCCCGAGGAAATCGTCGCCTTCGAGCGCGAATTCGTCGAGGCCCAGCGCGCGGCCTATATGGAAACGGCGGTCGAGGACGACGAGATCGCCGAACGCATGGACGCCGGCCGCCGCGCCCTGATGGAGCGCGGCGTCAACGAAGCCGGCCCCTACCAATCCCCCATGGAAGACGGCATGCAGCACTTCCATGAATGGTATCGGCGCATCATGGACGAGCAGGGCGACTGATCCCTGCCCGCCCCGCGAGCCCGGCTTCGGCCGGGCTTTTTCTTGCCGGCGCGAAGCGATTTAGATATCTGTCATCAAACGGTCAAGAGCCTCTGGTCTACTGGTCCTCCCTTCTGGCGCGCGGATCAACCGGGGAAGCCCATGCCCTTGAGCCTCTACGATATCGAGCAAGTGTTTCTTGAACGCGGCCACCGCATCTATGACGGCGAGCCCGTCAGCCACCTCAAGCACGCCCTGCAGACCGCGACGCTGGCCGAACAGGCCGGCGCCCCGGCCCATCTGGTGACGGCCTGCCTGCTGCATGACCTCGGCCATCTCATCGCCGACCATCCGGAGACCCCCACGCTGCGCGGCGTGGACGACAAACACCAGTACTTCGTGCTGCCCTTTCTGCGCGGACTGTTCGGCGCGCGCGTGCTCGACCCTATCCGCCTGCACGTCGAAGCCAAGCGCTATCTCTGCTATGTCGAGCCCGAGTACGCCTTGATGCTGACGGAAGATTCGCGGCGCAGCCTCAATCTGCAAGGTGGATGCTTCGATGCGGGGCAGGCCATGGATTTCGCCGCCCTGCCGGGCGCGCCCGATGCCATACGCCTGCGCCGCTGGGACGACCTGGCCAAGGCCCCCACTATGGCCACCGGCTCGCTGGGCCATTTCCTGGACCTGGCTTCGAGCGTATCCGAGCGTCGCCGGCTGATCGCCGCCTGAAGCGCCCATAAAACAACGGGCCATCGGATGGCCGGCAAGCCCTTCCCCGCAACGGGAGGGGTTTTTTCATGGCGGGGACATGCCGCAGGCCGGGCGGGAAGAACACAGCACGCGGACCATGCCGGCACAGAGGCGCGAATACCGATATCGGCTTGTACGACATCTGCAAGCCCCATGTAAGAACGCCTTTCCTGGTTACGGACTGGCCTGATTCGGACGGCAAGCCGCTCGGCCGAATACAGCCCTGTTGATCATATGTGTGACGTCTGAGTACCCGGCCATCCCACACATCTGATCAGCAGGTAGTTATGCCACCTCTCCTCGCCCCCCCCCCC
>NZ_JHEP02000016.1 GCF_000657795.2 Bordetella pseudohinzii | reverse complement strand
CTACCGCGCCGCGTCTGCGTTGCTGTCTGTGTTGCGAGGGGGCGAACTATAGCACGCTTTTTTGAACTGTCAAAACAGCACTGGTAGTTGCCCTGACAGGGATAGCCCTAGGCCATGGCGGAACCCGCATCTACCTATATAGATAGAACAGTTCACCAGATCTGCGGATGATGCGTCCCCTGGAGGAAGCGCAGGCGCTCGATATCGTGCTGCAGGGAGGCCTGCAAGCCCATATCCTTGAGCATATGGCTGTCCAGCTCCTCCACGGAGGCGCCCTGCCCCCGCAGCCAGGCCAGACATAGGCGCCAGATGCCGGGCCTGATCGCCGGGGCGGGCAATGTGCTGTCGTTCATGATGGCTCCTCAAGATGTTGTTCAGCGTAGCCATCCAGGCGTTTGGACGGAATCGCATTGTTTTTGCCATATTGGTAAGTTAAGCTAACCAATATGCCCAGCCGCCTGCCTTTGAACACCCTGCCGGTCTTTCGTGTCGTCGCGGAGTTGCAGAATCTGCGCGCCGCCGGCGAACGCCTGCATCTGACGCATAGCGCCATCAGCCAGCAGATCCGGCATCTGGAAGAGCAGCTGGGTTTCGCCCTCTTCGACCGGCAGGGCCGCCGCCTGCGCCTGAATGCGGCCGGGGCGGCCTTGCTGCGCGGCGTCACGCCGGCCTTGGCGCAATTGGACGAAAGCGCCCTGGCGGCCGCCGCCGCGGCGCAGGAGGGCGCATTGCGCCTGCGGGTGAGCGTGCTGCCATCTTTTGCCCAGCGCTGGCTGCTGCCGCGCATGGCGCGCTGGCGCCAGCGCCATCCGGATATTTCGCTGGAGATCGAAGCCTCGCAGAACCTGGTCGACCTGCAACGAGAGGATTTCCATGCCGCGCTGCGCTATGGCGAGGGCCTGTGGCCGGGCGTCGTTTCCGAGCCCCTGTTCCAGGTTCCCATGCGCCTGGTCGTGGTGGCCTCCCCGGCCACGGCCAGGCGCCTGGCGGGCGCCGCCCCCGCCCGCATCGTGACCGAGCCGCTGCTGGGCGAGCGCGCGCTATGGGAAGCCTGGTTCCAGGCCTGCGGCGTCGCTGCCCGCGTGACGCCCGTGGCCGTCTTCAATGACGCCGGCCTGCTGCTGCAGGCGGCCGAACAGGGCCTTGGCCTGGCGCTGGCGCGCGAATTGCTGGCCGCGGACGCGCTGCGCGACGGTCGGCTGCTGCGGCTTTTCCCCATGTCGATTCCCTATGAGGAGCGGTATACCTACCATCTGGTCTGCCGCCCTGCCCTGCAGGATTGGCCGCCGCTTGCGGCCCTGCGCCTGTGGCTGCGGGAAGAAATCGCCCTGGCCCGCGCGGAGCTGGCGGCCAACGCAGGCAAACCGGCGCAAAAAAAGGGCCCGTCGGGCCCTTGAAAGCGCGCGCAAGGCGCTCCGGAGACGTCGATCAGGCCACGCGCCTGGCCGCGGGCAGAGGCTGGCGCATCGAATCGGTTTCGTTGTAGCGCTGGTGCCAGGAGAAGGCTTCTTCCAGCAGATGCGGCGTCTGGCCGCCCCGCTGACAGGCGCGGTCGAAATAGTCTTGCAGCGCGGGACGATAGGAGGGATGCACGCAGTTGTCGATGATGGCCTGCGCGCGCTCGCGCGGGGCCAGGCCGCGCAGATCGGCCAGCCCGCATTCGGTCACGAGGATGTCGACATCGTGCTCATTGTGATCGACATGGGCCACCATGGGCACCACGCTGGAGATATCGCCGTTTTTCGCCATGGACTTGCTGACGAAGATGGCCAGGTGCGCGTTGCGCGCGAAGTCGCCCGAGCCGCCGATGCCGTTCATCATGTGCGTGCCGCCCACATGCGTGGAATTCACATTGCCGTAGATGTCGAACTCCAGCGCGGTATTGATGGCGATGATGCCCAGACGGCGCACGATCTCGGGCGCGTTGCTGATTTCCTGCGGACGCAGCACGAGGCGGTCGCGATAGTGCGCCATGTTGTCGAGCAGGCGCTGGTAGACCGGCTGCGACACCGTGATGGACGAGGCCGAAGCAAAAGCGAGCTTGCCGCTGTCGAGCAGGGCGATGGCGCTGTCCTGCAGCACCTCGGAATACATGGTCATGCCTTCGAAGGCGGCTTCGCCAAAGCCATGCAGCACCGCGTTGGCGATGGTGCCGATGCCGGCCTGCAGGGGCAGCAGCGACGGCGTCAGACGGCCCGCGGCCACTTCGCCCTCAAGAAAGCGGACGATATGCCCGGCGATCTGGCCGGTTTCTTCGTCAGGCGGCAGGGCATTGGAGGGGCTGTCCGGCGCGCGCGTGAACACAATGGCCGCGATCTTTTCAGGATCGACGTGGATGGCCGTGCCGCCGATGCGCTGGTCGGGCGCGACCAGCGCGAGCGGTTCGCGCCGGCCATGGGCGGCGGGCACATAGATGTCGTGCAGACCTTCGATCGCGGCCGGCACGCTTTCGTTGATTTCGATGATCACGATGCCGGCCTGTTCCGCGAAGGAGGCCGAATTGCCCACCGACATGGTCGGCACGATGCCGCCGTCCTCGGTGATGGCGGCCGCCTCGATGATGGCCACGTCGACCGGGCCAATATGGCCGGCGCGCAGCTGTTCGGCGGTCTCCGACAGATGCTGATCGATGAAGCGGATCTCGCCCCGGTTGATCTTGCGGCGCAGCGTGGTGTCGACCTGGAAAGGCAGGCGGCGCGCCAGAACGCCGGCCTCGGCCAGCAGTTTGTCCGTATCGTGCCCCAGCGAAGCGCCGGTGATCAGCGTGATCTGCAGGGGATGTTTTTCGGCGCGTTCGGCCAGCGCCGCCGGCACGGCCTTGCAGTCGCCGGCCCGGGTAAAGCCGCTCATGCCGACCGTCATGCCGTTCTGGATCAGTTCGGCGGCGGCCTGGGCAGTCGTCACACGCGAGCGCAGGCCGGCGTGACGGATACGATCGAGGTCCATGGTGTCTCCAGACTTCTGGTGCCGGCCGACGCGCGCCCACGGCACGTTGCTGACAGTCAGGGTCTCCACATGCCTGGACACCGTCTTGCGCGGCGTTTTCCGATTCGCCATCGACGGGCTTCTGGCCGGCCGACGACGTGTTGAACGGAGTATAGAAATGTGCAGAAGAATCTCGTAATGACTTAAAATCATCAAAATCAGTCGTTTTTTTCATCATTACCGCTTATGGACGTCCGCGCGCTGCGCTATTTCGTAGAGACCGTCAGTTGCGCCAGCTTCACGCAGGCGGCCAAGAAACTGTTCGTCACCCAGTCCACGGTCAGCAAGATGATCCGGCAGCTGGAGGACGAGGTCGGCACGCCGCTGTTGATCCGCGACGGCCATACGGCCAGGCCGACCGACACCGGGCGCATCGTCTACGAGCGCGGCCTGCATATCCTGGGCGCCATGCGCCAATTGAGCGCCGAGGTCCGCCAGGCGGTGGACCTGGAGCGCGGCGAACTCGAAGTCGGGATCCCGCCGATGATCAATCTGCTCTTCATTCCCGTCGTGCAGCGCTTCCGGGAGCGTCATCCCCAGATCCGGCTCAGCCTGCGCGAAGGCACGGGCCAGGCCGTCGAAAGACTGGTGGCCGCCGGCGAGCTCGAAGTGGGGGCCACCGTCTTGCCAGTGGCCGCGCCGGGCCCGCTGCAGGCCCGGCGTTTCGGCAGCTATCCGCTTTGGGCCGTGGGCCCGGCCGATGCCGCCTGGGCGGGCAAGGCCACCCTGCCCCTGGGCGCGCTGCGCGAGGTGCCGCTGCTCATCCCCACGGAAGACTTCGCGCTCACGCGGCGGCTGCGCCAGGCCTGCGAGTCCGCGGGCTTCGAGCCCCAGGTCGCCGCGCAGAGCGCGCACTGGGACTTCCTGGCCGCGATGGCCGGCTCGGGCCTGGGCACGGCCATCCTGCCCGAACCGCTGGTGCAGCGCCTGAAAACACGCGGCCTGAGCACGGCGCGGCTGGCGCGGTCCGGCGTGCAATGGGAGGTCGGCCATATCTGGGTCCGCGACCGCTATCTTTCCTATGCGGCCCGCGCCTGGCTGGAGGTCTGCGAGTCCGTGCTGGGCACGCGCGGCCGGTCTCGCGCCCAGGCGGCCGCGCAGGCGTAAACTGCGCCCGACATGTCTTGTTGCACCGCCCGGGCGTCTTGTTGCACGGCGCAGCCTGGCGCTTGCTATGCTGGCTCAGTCATTGAGCATTGATAATGAATCCGACCCTTTATTTTTGGCGCACGATCTGCATGCGCCTGTTCGTCGTCCTGTGGCTGGCGCTGGGCGCCGCGGCCTGGGCCCAACCGCCGGCGACGGTGGCCGATGCCGAGGCCACCTTGTCCCAAGCCCGCAAGGACATCGACGCGCTACGCAAAGACCTGGATGAGCAAACCAACGACGATGTGCTGGTCAAGCGCCGCGGCCAGGCCCTGGAAATCCAGACCCAGGCCGACGCCATCGCCGAGGCGCTGGCGCCTCAGCAGGCCAGCGTCGCGGCGCGGCTGACCGAACTCGGCCCGGTGCCCGCCGGGGGCAAGGACACCCCGGACGTCGCCGCGCAGCGCGCCCAACTGGAAAAAAACAACCGCAATCTCGACGCCCAGCTCAAGCTGGCGCGCCTGCTGTCGGTCGAGGCCGCGCAGACCGCCGAACAGATTTCGGCCCTGCGGCGCACCCAGTTCCAGGCCCGGCTGGGCGAGCGCCGCGGCTCGCTGCTGTCGTCGGGCTTCTGGTCCGAACTGCGCGGCGAGCTGCCGCGCGACCTGGCGCGGCTGGACGATCTGTTCGACGACATCAAGAACATGATCGGCAGCACGCCGTCCTGGGTCTGGACGGCGCTCATCCTGCTGGTGGCCGCCGTGGTGGGGCTGCGCTATTGGACCGGCCGCCTGCTCCTGAAACTGACCGCGACCCGCGTGCCGGCCGGCCGCCTGCGGCGCTCGGTGCTGGCGGTCGCCGTCGTGGCGCTGTCCACCGTCACGCCCGCGCTGGTGGCCGAACTGGCCGTGATCGGCCTGACTTGGCACGGCGAGGTCGCCGACGACACACAGACCCTGCTCACCAGCCTGGTGGAGATGGCGGCCTTCGGCGGTTTCGTGGCCGGCCTGGGCTATGCCCTGCTGTCCATCCATCGGCCCTCATGGCGCCTGCCGCCCCTGCCCGACGCCATCGCCGACGGCCTGCGCTGGCTGCCCTTGACGCTGGGCGTGCTGGTGGTGGCCGCCTGGCTGGCCGAGCGCCTGCCGGTGCTGATCAATGCCAGCCTGACCGGAACGATCGCGCTGAACAGCCTGGCGGCGGGCATCATGGCGCTGGCGTTGATGGCGGCGCTGACGCGGGCCGAACGGCTGCGGCGCGGCCTGAGCGAAACGCCGCCGGCCCGGCCGTTCTGGCTGGCGGCCCTGAACACCGTGGCCTGGATCGTGCTGGCCCTGAGCCTGCTGGCGCTGTTGACCGGCTACGCGGCGCTGGGCAGTTTCCTGGTCCGCCAGGCCATGTGGACCGTGGTTGTCTTCGCCACGACCTATCTGGCGTCGGTCCTGATCGATGACGGTTTCACCACCCTGGTCGGCGGGCCGGTCAAGGACGAACCGCCCACGTTGCAGACCCGCTTGCGCGGCCAGGCCGCCGTGCTGCTGTCCGGCGTCGGCCGGCTGATGGCCATCCTGGTCGCCGCCGTGCTCCTGCTCGCCCCGTTTGGCGAAGCGCCCGCCGACCTGCTGCACCGCCTGGACCAGCTGTACAAGGGCCTGCAGATCGGCGAGGTGCAGATCCGCCCGGGCGCCGTCGCGCAGGCCTTGCTGGTCCTGGCGCTGGCGCTGCTGTCGGTGCGCCTGCTCAAGCGCTGGCTGTCGACCCGCTATCTGCCCACCACCGAGCTGGACCCGGGCATGCAGAGCTCGGCCGCCACGCTGTTCGGCTATGCGGGCGTGGTGATCTCGGTCGCCCTGGCGCTGTCGGCGCTGGGCATAGGCCTGGAGCGCGTGGCCTGGATCGCCAGCGCGCTGTCGGTGGGGATAGGTTTCGGCCTGCAGGCCGTCGTGCAGAATTTCGTGTCCGGCCTCATCCTGCTGGCCGAGCGGCCGGTCAAGGTGGGAGACTGGGTCTCGCTGGGCGGCATCGAGGGCGACATCCAGCGCATCAATGTGCGCGCCACCGAAATCCAGATGAGCGACCGCTCGACGGTCATCGTGCCGAATTCCGAGTTCATCACCAAGACCGTGCGCAATGTGACCCACGCCAATCCGCTCGGCCTGGTGCAGATCAAGCTGCCCATGCCCTTGTCGACCGACGCCCAGCGGGTGCGCGAGATCATGCTGGAGGCTTTCGGCGCCCATGAGGACATCCTGGAGGCGCCCGCGCCCAATGTGTTCCTGGACGGCATCGACAACGGCCACCTGATGTTCAACGCCAAGGGCTATGTCAGTTCGCCGCGCTCGGCCTACGGGGTGCGCAGCGCCCTGCTGTTCGAGATTCTCGGCCGCCTGGCCGGGGCGGGCCTGGACATGGCGCCGCCCAGCACCATGCTGCTGCGCACCGAGCCCGGCGCCGAGCCGCCGCGTCCGCCCGAGACCAGCGCGGCCGCGCCGCAATAGGCGCTGCGCCCGCTAGAAGACCATGTTCAGCAGGGTGCGCGAGGCCGGCACGAACAGACCCAAGCCGGCCGCGATCAAGAGCACGAAGACCATGCGCTTGACCGTCTTGATGGAATCGGCCGACGCAAAGCGGCGCACCAGCCAGGTCAGGACGACCACGATGGGAAAGGCTTCCAGGCTCATCCACAGGGTATTGGCGTGGATGCTGCCCTGCCAGGTCACCAGGCTCAGGCGCACGACGGCATTGGCCGCGAAAATCACCAGCAGCGAGTTGCGGATGACGGCCAGCGGCAGGGGCTGGCGGTAGAGCTGGTAGACCATGGGCGGCCCGGCGCTGGAAAACAGGCCGCCCAGCAGGCCGGAAATAATGCCGAAAAAGACGAAAACCGGTTTGCGCGACACGCGGGCCAGCTGGCGGGCCTGCATCACCAGCATGAAGGCGCAGACCAGGATGGTCAGTCCCAGCAGCCATTGCAGAATCACCGACATGCGGCCATGGATGAGATCCAGGGCCGCGACCCCCAGGCCCACGCCGATCAGGCTGCTGATCAGGGCGGGCCGCAAGAGGGTCCAGTCCACATGGGGCCGGCTGCGGCCGATGGCCACCAGGGCATTGATCAGCGTCAGGATGCTGACGGTATTGGACATATCGGGCAGCGGCGCCAGCGCGAACAGGCTGGACAGGCCAAGCAGCACCAGGCCGAAGGCAAAGCCCGTCATGGTCTGGGCATAGGTCGCCACCGCGACGGCCAGCAGAAAGAGCAGATGCTGGGTCGGCGTCATGCGCGCGCTCCGCGCCGGCCGGCATGGATGTTCAAGGCCAGCCCGCCCATGACCAGGAGGGCCGCGAGGATTTTCCACGCGGGCAGGGGCTCGGCCAGCAGCAGCGTGGACGAGAGCATGCCGAACACGGGCACCAGCAGGGCCAGCGGCGTGACGAGCGCGGCCGGATGACGCACCAGCAGCCAGTTCCAGGCGCCGAAGCCGACGACGGTATTGCCCACGGCCTGCCAGAACACGGCCGCCCAGCCCGGCCAGCTGGCGTGGGCGAGAGCGTCGGCGATACGCGCCGGCCCTTCGACGGCCAGGCTGATGGCCAGCACCGGCGGAATGGCGAACACACTGCTCCAGACCATGAAGGCCCCCATGTTCACCCGGCCCACGCCGCGCACCACGGTGTTGGCGCAGGCCCAGCACAGGCCGGCGGCCAGCACCAGGCCCAGGCCGCCCAGGGTGACGGCGGCGGCGGGATCCGCCACGCTATGCCAGGCCACGAGCAGATAACCGGCCACGGCCAGGCCCAGGGCGGCATATTGCGCCGCGCGCGGCCGCTCGCCGGTCAGCATCACGGCCAGCATGATGGTGAAGAACACCTGCGATTGCGCGACCAGGGATGCCAGGCCTGGCGAAATACTGCCCTGCATGGCCCAATAGAGCAGGCTGAATTGACCCGCGCCCAGCAGGACCCCCACCGCGGCCAGGGCCGACCATGACACCTTGGGGCGCCGGAAAAAAAACAGCCAGGGCAGGACACAGAGCACAAAGCGCAAGGCGGCGAACAGAAAGGGCGGAAAGTCGGCCAGTCCCCACTTGATGACAACGAAGTTGGTGCCCCAGATGAAGACCACGATCAGGGCCAGCAACAAATGGGTGAATGGCATGGCGGCGCGGCAGGCGGCGGGTGAGAAAGGAACCGAGTGTACAGAAGTGCCGCCCCCCTCGCTGGCGAGGCTTTCAGCCTGCGTTCAGCAAGCCTTGGCGAGGCGCCCCATAGGCAGCGATGCCGGGTTCACGCTAGGATGGCCGGACCCGCGGCCCGCAGGCCGCCTTTCAGGGAGATCTGTCGTGATCCAGGAAATTGCCAGTATTCGCGTCAAGGCCGGCCAGGAAGCCGCCTTCGAGGCCGGCGTCAAGGCGGCCGTGCCCCTGTTTCTGCGCGCCAAGGGCTGTCACGGCGTGGAGCTGCATCGTTGGGAAGAGTCGGCGCAGGATTACACCCTGGTGGTGCAATGGGAGACCGTGGACCACCATATGGTGGATTTCCGCAATTCGGCGAACTTCCAGGAGTGGCGCCGGCTGGTGGGCGAGTACTTCGCCGCCCCACCCCAGGTCCATCACGAGGCCCAGATCATCTAGTCCTGGTTGTATTTGCGGGCGCTGCCGCGAAACGCCTCGGCGGGATATTTGGCGGCGTTCTTGACCATCTTGCGCTCGACCGCCTGGGCGATATCCACGCCCAGCTGGTCGGCCAGGGCCACCAGATACATCTGGACGTCGGCGATTTCGTCCATCGCCGCTTCGCGCTGGCGCTCGTCCAGGGCGCGCGACTGCGCTTCGGTCAGCCACTGAAAAACCGCGACCAGTTCGCCGGCCTCGCCCGCCAGGGCCATGGCCAGGTTCTTGGGCGTGTGGAAGGGCTGCCATTCGCGCTCGGCGGTAAAACGCCGCAGGGCCAGCTTGATCGATTCAAGGTCCGACATGGGAACTCCCGGCGGCCAGGCGGGCGCGCGCGGCCAGGGCGACGGCCACCGTGGTGCGCACGTCGGCCAGGGCCCGGTGGGTGGGGGTGGACGCGCCCAAGTGCTCGGCCAGGATGCCCAGTTTGTGCGAGGGCAGCTCGGGCCAGGCGCGGCGCGCCAGCATCAGCGTGCAATAGGTCTCGTTGTCGAACGGCAGGCCGCAGCGCCGGGAGGTGGCGAGCAGGAAGCGCGTATCGAAAGCCGCATTGTGGAAAAACACCGGCGCGGCGCCGACGAATTCGCGGAAAGCCCCGAAAGCCTGCTCGATGGGCTGGCCGTGCTGGACGACCTCTTGCTGCGATATGCCGGTCAAGCGGGCGATGAAGCTGGGCACGCTGCCGCTGATGCGCACGACCTGGCTGTACTCCCGCGTGATCCGCCCCTCGATATCGACCGCCACGGCGGCGAACTCGAGTATTTCGCAGGAGGCGGCCGACAATCCGGTCGTCTCCAAGTCGGCGACCACGAATTCTCCGCCCAGCGCCGCCAGGGCGCGGGAGGTGTCGCTGGCGGGCGCGCGACGGCGCTGCGCAGGAAAATATGGCAAGTCCAACCCCGGCCGAACAAAGAAAGCCGCCATTGTAGGGCGGCCCGGCCGGCGTGGCGCGCAGACCACAGGTCTTATATAAGATATAAGACATTTGCTTGCGGCCGCCGGTTGGTTCTAAAATGCCCACACTTCCCACCAACCGACACTACGCAGGCTTCTCATGCTGGAAACGTATCGCCAACATGTGGCTGAACGCGCCGCGCTGGGCATCCCCCCGCTGCCGCTTTCCGCCCAACAAACCGCCGACCTGATCGAACTGCTGAAGAATCCGCCCGCTGGCGAGGAACAGTTCCTGCTGGAGCTGTTGACGCATCGCGTCCCGGCCGGCGTGGACGACGCCGCCAAGGTCAAGGCTTCCTATCTGGCCGCCGTCGCGCTGGGCAAGGAATCGTGTGCGCTGATCAGCCGCGCCAAGGCGACCGAACTGCTGGGCACCATGCTCGGCGGCTACAACATCGGCCCGCTGATCGATCTGCTGGACGACGCCGAGGTGGGCACGGTTGCCGCCAACGGCCTGAAGAAAACGCTGCTGATGTTCGACGCCTTCCATGACGTGAAGGAAAAGGCGGACAAGGGCAACGCCAATGCGCGCGCCGTGCTGCAAAGCTGGGCCGACGCCGAATGGTTCACCAGCCGCCCCGAAGTGCCCCAGAGCCTGACCATCACGGTCTTCAAGGTGCCCGGCGAAACCAACACCGACGATCTGTCGCCCGCCCCCGATGCGACGACCCGTCCGGACATCCCCATGCACGCCCTGGCGATGCTGAAGAACAAGCGCGAAGGCGCGGCCTTCCAGCCCGAGGAAGACGGCAAGCGCGGTCCGATCAAGTTCATCGAGTCGCTGAAGGACAAAGGCCACCTGGTCGCCTACGTGGGCGACGTGGTCGGCACCGGCTCCTCGCGCAAGTCGGCCACCAACTCGGTGCTGTGGTTCACCGGCGAAGACATCCCCTTCGTGCCGAACAAGCGCTTCGGCGGCGTGTGCCTGGGCGGCAAGATCGCCCCCATCTTCTACAACACCATGGAAGATGCCGGCGCCCTGCCCATCGAGCTGGATGTCTCCAAGATGGAGATGGGCGATGTCATCGAACTGCGCCCCTACGACGGCAAGGCCCTGAAGAACGGCGAAGTCATCGCCGAATTCCAGGTCAAGTCGGATGTGCTGTTTGACGAAGTGCGCGCCGGCGGCCGCATCCCGCTGATCATCGGCCGCGGCCTGACCGCCAAGGCCCGCGAAGCGCTGGGCCTGCCGGCCTCGACGCTGTTCCGCCTGCCCACCAACCCGGCCGACAGCGGCCGCGGTTTCAGCCTGGCCCAGAAGATGGTCGGCCGCGCCTGCGGCCTGCCCGAAGGCCAGGGCGTGCGCCCGGGCACCTACTGCGAGCCGAAGATGACCTCGGTGGGCAGCCAGGACACCACCGGCCCCATGACCCGCGACGAGCTGAAGGACCTGGCCTGCCTGGGCTTCTCGGCCGATCTGGTAATGCAGTCTTTCTGCCACACCGCCGCCTATCCCAAGCCCGTGGATGTCAAGACGCACCACACGCTGCCGCAGTTCATCAGCACCCGCGGCGGCATCTCGCTGCGCCCGGGCGACGGCGTGATCCACTCCTGGCTCAACCGCATGCTGCTGCCCGACACCGTGGGCACCGGCGGCGACTCGCACACCCGCTTCCCCATCGGCATCTCCTTCCCGGCCGGCTCGGGCCTGGTGGCCTTCGCGGCCGCCACGGGCGTCATGCCGCTGGACATGCCGGAATCGGTGCTGGTCCGCTTCAAGGGCAAGATGCAGCCCGGCGTGACGCTGCGCGATCTGGTCAACGCCATCCCGCTGTACGCCATCAAGCAGGGTCTGCTGACGGTCGCCAAGCAGGGCAAGAAGAACATCTTCTCCGGCCGCATCCTCGAAATCGAAGGTCTGCCGGACCTGAAGGTCGAACAGGCTTTCGAACTCTCCGACGCCTCGGCCGAGCGTTCCGCCGCCGGCTGCTCGGTGCGTCTGAACAAAGAGCCGATCATCGAGTACATCAACAGCAACATCGTGATGCTCAAGTGGATGATCGCCAATGGCTACGAAGATGAGCGCTCGATTTCGCGCCGCATCAAGGCCATGGAAGCCTGGCTGGCCGATCCCAAGCTGCTGGAGCCGGACGCCGACGCCGAATACGCCGCCGTGATCGAAATCGACCTGGCCGACATCCATGAACCCATCGTCGCCTGCCCGAACGATCCCGACGACGTCAAGACGCTGTCGGAAGTCGCCGGCGCCAAGATCGACGAAGTGTTCATCGGCAGCTGCATGACCAATATCGGCCACTTCCGCGCGGCGTCCAAGCTGCTGGAAGGCAAGCGCGACATCCCGGTCAAGCTGTGGGTGGCTCCGCCGACCAAGATGGACGCCCAGCAGCTGACCGAAGAAGGCCATTACGGCGTCTTCGGCACCGCCGGCGCCCGCACCGAAATGCCGGGCTGCTCGCTGTGCATGGGCAACCAGGCCCAGGTGCGCGAAGGCGCGACCGTCATGTCGACCAGCACCCGCAACTTCCCGAACCGCCTGGGCAAGAACACCAATGTCTACCTGGGTTCGGCGGAGCTGGCGGCCATCTGCTCGCGTCTGGGCCGCATCCCGACGAAGGAAGAGTATCTGGCGGATATGGGCGTCATCAACAAGAGTGGCGAACAGATCTACAAATACCTGAACTTCGATCAGATCGCCGACTACAAGGACGTGGCCGACTCGGTCGCCGTCTAAACCGGCAAGCCCGAAAAGCCCGCACGCATGTGCGGGCTTTTTTTTGGGTAAGGGATCAGAAGGCCATGCTGGCCGTGAGGGTGAAGGTGCGCGGCGCGCCCAGCACCAGATAGCCATTGCCGGGGTAGCCGCCCACCGAGGCCCAGTAATCGCGGTTGGCGATGTTTTCGACGCGGGCCCGCCAGATGACGGTGTGGCCGCTGATCTCGGTCGAATAACGCAGGCCGGCGTCCAGGCGGGTCCAGCCGGGCGCCTTGAGGGTGTTGGCCGAATCGACGTAGGAAGCGCCGGTGTACACCAAGCGGCCGTCGACCGTCAGACCGTCCACGCCGGGGATATCCCACTCCACCCCCAGGTTGGCCTGGTAATCCGGCACGCCGATCACGCGCTTGCCGTCCGTGGCGGCGCTGCCGGTGGAGCGCTGCTTGGCGTCCAGCCAGGTCATGCCGCCCAGCACGCGCACGCCGGGCGTGAGCTGGCCGTACCAGGTCAGTTCGACGCCCTGGTGGCGATCCTTGCCCGACTCCGTGAACGTCTGCTGCGCATTGACATAGGCGCGCGGCTTGTCGGTCGAGAAATAGGCCAGGCCAGCGCCAATGCCGTCGCGCTCGACCTTGATGCCCACTTCTTTCTGCTTGGACACATAGGGGCGCAGCATGGCGCCCGCGTTTGTTACGGGCAGGCCGTTGGCATAGGCCGGCGCGGTGTCGCCCGCGGTCAGGGCCTCGATATAGTTGGCATACAGCGAGACCTCGGGCGTGACGCGCCAGACGATGCCGGCGGCCGGCGAATTGCGGCTTTCATCGTAGGCCTTGGAGCCCACACCCGTGTTGTAGGCGAAGTCGCGGCTGTACAGGCGCTGATGGCGCAGGCCCAGCGTCAGCAGCACACGGTCGTCCAGCATCGCCAGCGTATCGCCCACGGCCACGCTGGTCATGCGCACGCGGCCGTTCAAGGCCGGGTCGCCCAGATCGTTGCCGAACAGCGTCTTGGCGCTGAAAGCGGGCTGGGCAATGCGCACCGGACTGTAGAGATTGGTCGCCGTGGTGTTGGTGTAGTCCATGGCGTAGGCGTTTTTCTTCTCCAGTTCGAAGTAGGAGGCCGCCAGCACCATGTCATGCTTGACCGGTCCCGTGGCCAGCTTGGCCCGCAGGCCGATTTCGCCGGTGTCGACCGTGTCCTTGCGGGCATTGTCGAAGCGGTAGAAGCGGCCGTTGCCCGAGGCATCGACGTTGTTGATATTGGCCAGGGAGTTCTTTTCCTTGCTGTCGCGATGGCCATAGGCGGCATAGGCCGTCAGCTGGTCGCTGAGGTCGTACTCGCCGCGCAGGGTGCCGAAGACATCGCGCTCATTGGAATAGCTCCAGTCCTGGGCATAGTTGCTGCCGGCATGCGGCGCATCGGGCACCGAGGCCGCATCGCCGGCCAGCGTGACGTTGGGCCGGCCCCGCTTGATACGGTTGAACTGATAGCCGACATCGGCCGACAGGCGGGCCCGGTCATTGCGCCAATCCAGGCCGACCAGGGCCGAGGTGGTGCGGCCGAATTCGCCATCGACCCCGCTCTCGCCGCCGCGCTGGCCGACGTTGACACGGATCCCGGTGCTGTCGCCGGGGCCAAAGCGGCGCGCGATATCGGCCGAGAGCTGCGCCGTGCCGCCGGAGGAGATGCCGGTGGTGAATTCGGTGAGCGGCTCGTTGGGCGCGCGCTTGGGCACCAGGTTGATGGCGCCGCCGACGCCGCCGCCGGTGGGCGGCGTGCCCGTCAGGAAGTTGGAGGCGCCGCGCAGCACCTCGACGCGCTCGAAGAACTCCGACGAGATGTATTGGCGCGGCATGAGGCCGTACAGGCCGTTGTAGGCCACGTCCTCGGAACTCAGGATGAAGCCCCGGATGAAGTATGACTCCTGGAAGTTGCCAAAACCGCGCGCGATGCGCACCCCCGGGTCGTTCTGCAGGACGTCGGCCACGCTGCGCGCCTGGCGGTCCTTGATCAGCTCGCTGGTGTAGCTGGTCATGGAAAACGGCGTTTCGAGATTGTCGCGCGTGCCCAGGATGCCGGCGCGGCTGCCCGTGGCGACCTGCCCGCCGTCGAAGGCGGGCGCCAGACCCGCGGCCGAGGCGTCGGCGCTGGCTTCGACCTTGATCGAGCCCAGCGTGACGGAGGCGTCGGCGGCCGGGGCCGATTGGGCCTGGAGGGCGCTCCAGGGCAGGGCAGCCGCCAGATAGGCGGCGCGGGGGAGTTTCTTCATTGCTTCGTCCGTGTTGAATCAAGTTGTCCGGGGACGCGCCCGCCAGGGCCGCGCCGGGCCGATACGATGCCGGCCTGGACCGATATTAACCAATATGACGAATGATTCTCATTTGTAGGCCTATTTTCGTTGCAAGCCGTCGCAAGGCCGCAACAGGGCGATCCGCCCATCCGGCATGGGCAAGCCGGCGGCCGCGCGGATTAACACTTAGAATTCCGATGACATTCACGGATACGACTTGTGGAAAGATGCCCGCACGATTGGCCCTCCTGCTCTGCCTGCTCGCGCTCGCGGGCTGCGCCAGCACGCGCCCGCCCGGCGACCCGGAAAACATCTGCGCCATCTTCCGCGAAAAACCCGACTGGCATGATGCCGCGCTGAAAGTCCAGGAAAAATGGGGCGCGCCGGTGCAGGTGCCGATCGCCATGATGTACCAGGAATCCAGCTTCCGGCATGACGCCCTGCCCCCGCGCTATTACTTCCTCGGCTTCATCCCCTGGGGCCGGGTAAGCTCGGCCTATGGCTATGCCCAGGCCAAGGACGAAACCTGGAGCGACTACAAGCGCGAGGCGGGCGGCTGGTTCTCCAGCCGCGACAACTTCGCCGACTCGCTGGACTTCATGGGCTGGTATATGAGCAAGACCCAGCGCATCAACGGCGTCTCCAAATGGGACGCCTATGGCCAATACCTGAATTACCACGAAGGCTGGACCGGTTATCGCAACCGCAGCTACGAGCGCAAAGCCTGGCTGCAGCGGGTGGCGCGCCAGGTGCAGGCCCGCGCCGAGCGCTTCGGCGCGCAGTACAAGCAATGCGAGCGCGAGCTGGGCCGCGGCGGCTGGCTGTTCTAGCCGCGGTTTGCGCGGCAGCAAGCCGCGCGTCATGGAAACTTGGTAATAATAGACAGCGAGGGACAGGGAAGGCCGCACAGCCCTGCCGGCGCTCGAACTTTTGACCGCCCCCCAGGTCTTATATAAGATACAAGACATAAGGCGATGCGGGCCCGAGCCCGCCCTATCATGACAAACGCGCAGAATCGCCAGAAAATGGCGGCTTTACGCGGTCACACAACTGGAGTTCATCATGCCGCACAACACGTTCGACACCCTGAAGACCTTCAAGATCGGGAAGAAGACCTGTCAGTACTACTCCTTGCCCGCGCTGGGCAAGTCCCTGGGCATCGATGTCTCGCGCCTGCCGGTGTCCATCCGCATCGTGCTTGAGTCGGTACTGCGCAACTGTGACGGCCAGAAGGTGACCGAGGAGCACATCCGCCAGCTGGCCAACTGGCAGCCCAATGCCAAGCGCGAAGAAGAAATCCCCTTCGTGGTCGCGCGCGTGGTGCTGCAGGATTTCACCGGCGTGCCGCTGCTGGCCGACATCGCCGCCATGCGCTCGGTGGCCGAGAAGATGGGCAAGTCGCCCAAGAGCATCGAGCCGCTGGTGCCGGTCGATCTGGTGGTGGACCACTCGGTCATGATCGATTATTTCGGCACCAAGAACGCGCTCGACCTGAACATGAAGCTGGAATTCCAGCGCAACCGCGAGCGGTATCAGTTCATGAAGTGGGGCATGCAGGCCTTCGACACTTTCGGCGTCGTGCCCCCGGGTTTCGGCATCGTGCACCAGGTCAACCTGGAGTACCTGGCGCGCGGCGTGCACTATGACAAGAAAAACGACGTCTATTACCCCGACTCGCTGGTGGGCACCGACAGCCACACCACGATGATCAACGGCATCGGCGTGGTCGGCTGGGGCGTGGGCGGCATCGAGGCCGAAGCCGGCATGCTGGGCCAGCCGGTGTATTTCCTGACGCCCGATGTGGTCGGCGTCGAACTCAAGGGCAAGCTGCGCGGCGGCGTGACCGCCACCGACCTGGTGCTGACCATCACCGAGATGCTGCGCCGCGAGAAGGTGGTGGGCAAGTTCGTGGAGTTCTGTGGCGAGGGCACGGCCAGCCTGTCGGTGACCGACCGCGCCACCATCGGCAATATGGCGCCCGAGTACGGCGCGACCATGGGCTTTTTCCCGGTGGACGAGCGCACCATCGATTACTTCAAGGGCACGGGCCGCAGCGAGACCGAGATTGCCGCCTTCGAGGCGTATTTCAAGGCCCAGAAGATGTTCGGCGTGCCCAAGGCCAGCGATATCGGCTTCAGCAAGCTGCTGACGCTGGACCTGTCCACCGTCGCGCCGTCCCTGGCCGGCCCCAAGCGCCCGCAGGACCGCATCGAGATCGGCAACGTCAAGAACACCTTCATCGACCTGTTCTCCAAGCCCATCGCCGAAAACGGCTTCAATCAGCCCGCCCAGAAGCTGTCCGAAGTCTTCACGACCAGCGCCGGCACCAAGCTGAAGAACGGCGACATCCTGATCGCCGCCATCACCTCGTGCACCAATACGTCCAACCCCAGCGTGCTGCTGGCCGCGGGCCTACTGGCCAAGAAGGCGGTCGAAGCCGGCCTGAAGGTCCCCAAGCACATCAAGACCTCGCTGGCGCCCGGATCGCGCGTGGTCACCGAGTACCTGACCAAGACCGGCCTGCTGCCCTACCTGGAAAAACTGGGCTTTGACATCGCCGCCTATGGCTGCACGACCTGCATCGGCAATGCCGGCGATCTCGCCGCCGACCTGAACGAAGCCATCACCGGCAATGATCTGGTCTGCGCGGCCGTGCTGTCGGGCAACCGCAATTTCGAGGCCCGCATCCATCCCAACATCAAGGCCAACTTCCTGGCCTCGCCGCCCCTGGTCGTGGCCTACGCCCTGGCGGGCACCATGACGCGCGACCTCATGACCGAGCCGGTCGGCCAGGGCAAGCATGGCGATGTCTGGCTGGGCGACATCTGGCCCTCGACCGAGGAAATCGACGCGCTGCTGAAGTACGCCATGAATCCCGAGGCCTTCAAGGCCAACTACAGCCAGGTCAAGAGCAATCCGGGCAAGCTGTGGGAGAACATCAAGGGCGTGACCGGCGACACCTATAACTGGCCTGAATCGACCTATATCGCCGAGCCGCCCTTCTTCGAGGACTTCGGCATGGCGCCGGGCGCCATCCCGGTGATCAAGGGCGCCCGCGCCCTGGGCATCTTCGGCGACTCGGTGACCACCGACCACATCTCGCCGGCCGGCTCCATCAAGGAAAGCTCGCCGGCGGGCAAGTGGCTCAAGGACCATGGCGTGCTCAAGGCCGATTTCAACAGCTACGGTTCGCGCCGCGGCAACCACGAGATCATGATGCGCGGCACCTTCGCCAATGTGCGCATCAAGAACCTGATGATCCCGCCGCGCGCCGACGGCAGCCGCTTCGAAGGCGGCGAGACCCTGTTCCAGCCCACGGGCGAACAGATGTCCATCTACGACGCCGCCATGAAGTACGTGGCCCAGGGTACGCCCTCGGTCGTCTTCGGCGGTGAAGAGTACGGCACGGGCTCGTCGCGCGACTGGGCCGCCAAGGGCACCCAACTCCTGGGCGTAAAGGCGGTCATCACGCGCAGCTTCGAGCGCATCCACCGCAGCAACCTGGTCGGCATGGGCGTGCTGCCCCTGCAGTTCAAGGGCGACGACAGCGCGCAATCGCTGGGCATCCGCGGCGACGAGACGTTCGATATCTCTGGCCTGGAGCATGGCATCAAGCCCATGCAGGACGTCACCCTGACCATCCATCGCAAGGACGGCAGCAAGCAGGAAGTCACCCTGCTGCTGCGCATCGACACGCCCATCGAGGTGGATTACTACCTGCACGGCGGCATCCTGCCCTTCGTGCTGCGCCAGCTGCTCGCGGCCTGATCGGCGCCTGGCAAGCAAAACGCCCCGGTCTCCCGGGGCGTTTTGTCTGGCGCGGAGGAAAAGCCTCAGTCCGCCTTGCCGAACTGGTAGGCGTCCATGGCCAGCGCCGCATAGCTGATCTCGTCGTTCAGGCGCCGGGCGGGCAGGCCGCCAGCTCCCAGCGCGACGTAGAACGGCATGAGGTGGTCGTCGTGCGGATGCGCCTGGCTCGCGCCCGGCGCCCGCGCCTGCCAATCGAACAGCGCCTCCAGATCGCCTTCGGCCAGGCGGTCCGCATACCACTGCTGGAAGCCCGGCACATAGGCGCTGGGCGGCGCCGCCTGGGGCATGCGGACATCTCGCAGATTGTGCGTGAGCGAGCCCGAGCCGATGATGAGCACGCCCTCATCGCGCAAGGGCGCCAGGGCCTGGCCGAGCTCGTACTGGGCGCGGGCATCGCGTCCGACATCGAGCGCCAGCTGCACGACGGGCACATCCGCCTGCGGATACAGATAACGCAGCGGCACCCAGGCGCCATGATCCAGCGGACGGCGGGCATCGTCGGCGGCGTCGATGGACGCGGCGGCCAGCACCCGCCGCACGCGCGCGGCCAGCTCGGGCGAACCCGCGGGGCTGTATTGCAGCTGATACAGCTCGGGCGGGAAGCCGCCAAAGTCGTGCCAGGCAATCTGACGGTCGCGGGTGGACACGGCCAGGCCATGCCCCATCCAATGGGGCGAGACCACGAGTATGCCCTCGGGCTTGGCCGGCTGGGCGGCGCTCCACTGCGCCAGCGCGGGGCCGGTGCGTCCGGGTTCGACGGCCAGCATGGGAGAACCATGGGAAACGAAGAGAACAGGCCAGGACATGGCAGTACCTTCCGAAAGAGAATGATGTCATTGTGCGCGCACGGGCTTTGGCAATAAAGCCCATATCCGCACATGAACCATTCCGGAATTGGCAACAATTGAGGAGGCGGGACGTCGGGAGCGGTAAACTACGCTGTTACGCATCTTTTGACCCGACGAAGTCATGGCCCGTACCCGCAGCACCACCGCTCCCCGCCTGAACCGCGATGCCACCCGGCTGGTCAGCCTTGCCCAGGCCCTGAACCGCTCGGGCAGCCGGCTCGAGGACCTCTATTGGGAAGCCCAGCTCGCCGAGGCGATCGGCAAGCTGCTGCGCCCAAGCAGCGACGGGCCGCTGGAAGCGGCCCTGGACCACCTGGCGCAACAGGATATCGGCGCCTACGAAGTGCTGATCGAGCAGGCCGAAACGCTGTCCGAGTCGATGAAGGCCGACAAGAACGGCGTGCGCCATGACGTGCTGCTGCTGGTGGCGCCCGTGGTGGCCTGGACGCGCTACGCCATCCCCACCGGCCCCATCCCGGCCGCCGCGCAGCAGGCGCTGCTGGCGCAGCTGCATGGGCATGTGCTGGCGAGCGACGCGCGCGTGGCGCTGCTGCCGCACCTGGTGAGCATAGACCAGATGCCGCGCAGCTTCGCCGAAACCGCGCAATGGATGCAGCGCCTGGCCGGCCAGGCCTTGGGCGGCGCGCCCACGCGCACCATCATCGACGCCGAGGCCGAGACGGCCAATATGCTGGCCGACACGCGCTATCTGGTCGCCGCCGTGGCGGTGCCCGAGCATGCGCCGATTTTCCGCTGGCAGGAACGCCCCGAGGATGCCGAAGCCAGCCGCGATGCCTGCCTGGCCCGCTGGTCGGAACAGGCCATGCCCACCCTGGCGACGCTGCTGCCGGGCTGCGGCCTGGAGTGCCTGCTGCCCGACGCCTATTACGTCAGCAACCGCGAAGCCGACCGCCGCGTGCGGCCGCTGTCGCTGCGCGCCGCGGTCAGCTGGCTGGAGGGCGCCACCAATCTGTCCGCCGACCAGCTGCGCGCCGTGATCGCGGCCTGCGGCCAGGAGCACATCGAGGAATACCGCATCGGCTTCACGCCGCGCAACAGCAACGATGTGTACTACGGCTGCGTCTGGCCGGTGTACGGCCGCGAGGAAGAACAGGCCGACGATGAAGCGCCCGACGTGGCCGACCAGATCGCCGCCCTGCTCAAGGAATACGGCGTGAGCGAGATCCGCCGCATCCCCGGCCGCCTGCAGGCCGAGTTCTGCGACGATTGCGGCGCGCCCTACTTCCCCGATCCCCTGGGCGTGCTGGTGCATGCCGAACTGCCGGAAGACGCCGAGGCCGTGCCGGCCAAGTTCCACTAAGCCGCCATGCGCGCCGATATCTTTTGCCGCGTGGTCGACAACTACGGCGATATCGGCGTGTGCTGGCGTCTGGCCCGGCGGCTGCGCCAGGGCCGCGGCTGGCGGATCCGCCTCTGGGTCGATGATTTGCGGGCCTTTGCCCGCCTGCAGCCCGAGGTCGATCCGCATGCCGAGCGCCAGCAGCTGCTGGGCATAGACATCATCCGTTGGGGCGAGCATCCCGATCTGACGCCCGGCGATGTGGTGATCGAGGCGTTTGCCTGCGATCCGCCGGCCGGTTTTGTCCAGGCCATGCGGCAGCGCCAGCCGCCGCCGGCCTGGATCAATCTGGAATACCTGAGCGCCGAGGACTGGGTGGAAAGCTGCCATGGCCTGCCCTCGCAGCGCCCTGACGGCCTGGTGAAGCACTTTTTCTTCCCCGGCTTCACGCCCGCCACGGGCGGGCTGATACGCGAGCCCGGCCTGACGGCGGCGCGCGACGCCTTCCAGGCCAGCCGCCCCGCCCAAGCGGATTTTCTGCGCGGCCTGGGCGTGGCGCGCGCCCACCCGGACAGCCGGACCTTGACCCTGTTCTGCTACCCGCAGGCGCCCTACCGCGAGCTGGCCGCGGCCCTGGGCGATGCGCCCACCCTGCTGCTCGTGCCCCAGGGCGTGGCCCCGGGCCTGGAAGACGCCGCCGGCGCGGCGCTGCAGGTCGCCCGCGTGCCCTTTGTCAGCCAGCCGGATTTCGACCGGCTGTTGTGGTGCGCCGACATCAATTTCGTGCGCGGCGAAGATTCTTTCGTGCGCGCCGCCTGGGCGGCGCGCCCCCTGGTCTGGCAGATCTACCCCCAGGAAGAGAACGTCCACCTGGAAAAACTCCAGGCCTGGCTGGCGCGCTACCCCGCGCCCGCCCCCGCCCGGGCCTTGTTTTCTCTCTGGAACGAGCCCCGGCCCGGCGCCGACTGGCACGCCACCTTGCTGGCCGCCCTGCGGGGTCCGTCCTGGGAGGCATGGCGCCAGGCCGCCCGCGACTGGGACGCCGGCTTTGCCGCGCGCCCTGATTTAGGGGACACACTTGCGGATTTCTGCGCGGAATTGACCAAGACGCGCTAGAATAGAGAGTTTTCTGCGAGTCTGCCGGCCGGCCCGCCCGTGTATCCCAGGCGCTTGCAAGGATCTTTTTTGACAGCCTCCCGGGGCGCGCATAGATGGTTAACTCCGCTCAGGCGCACGCACGGCGAGCGCGCACTTTACCCCCCGGAGTTTTAATCGATGAAAACCGCTCAGGAATTGCGAGTCGGCAACGTGGTGATGGTCGGCAAGGACCCGCTCGTGGTCCAGAAGACCGAATACAACAAGTCCGGCCGTAACGCCGCCGTGGTCAAGCTGAAGTTCAAGAACCTGCTGACGGGTTCGGCCAGCGAGTCTGTCTACAAGGCCGATGAAAAGTTCGACATCGTCCTGCTGGAACGCAAGGAGTGCACCTACTCCTACTTCGGCGACCCGATGTACGTCTTCATGGACGCCGACTACAACCAGTATGAGATCGAGGCCGAAAGCATGGGCGACGCCCTGAACTACCTCGAAGAAGCCATGCCGGTTGAAGTGGTGTTCTACGACGGCCGCGCCATCTCGGTCGAACTGCCGACCATCCTGGTCCGCGAAATCACCTACACCGAGCCGGCCGTTCGCGGCGACACCTCGGGCAAGGTGCTCAAGCCCGCCAAGATCAACACCGGCTACGAACTGCAGGTTCCGCTGTTCTGCGCCATCGGCGACAAGATCGAAATCGATACGCGCACCAACGAGTATCGCAGCCGCGTCAACTAAGCACGCGACGCGCCGCAAACGCCCACCTCCCGGTGGGCGTTTGTTTTTGGGCCTCAGAAACGATGCCGCAGGCCGGCCGTCCAGATCTGGCGTCCGAACGGCCCGCCGTGGCGATGGATGACATAGGAGTAAAGATTGCTGCGCTTGGACAGATCGTATTGGTAGCCGGCCGCCAGGCTGTAGAAATCCAGGGCGGCGGCGCGCTGCACGGCCAGGCGCAGCGTCGAGGCGGCCCCCAGGCCGACATGCATGCCGGCCGCGATGGCCGAGTAATGCCGCAGGTCGGCGACCGGCCCGCGGTTGGCATTGACCAGCCAGGCAAGCCCCAGGCTGGCGCCGAAACGGTCTTGCTGGTAGGCCAGGGTCGCCTGGTGGTTGCGCGTGCGGCGGCGGGTTTCCGCGTCGCGCGGCAAGAGGCCATCGACCGTCAGGCCGGCCGACCATGGGCCTTCTTCGTAACGCAGGCCGGCGGTGTAGAGATGGTCGCGCCGGACGTCTTTCGCTTCGGCGGCCTCGTACACGCCAAAGCTGTAACCCAGGCCGAGCTTGAAAGGCCCCAGCGCGGGAGAGCGGTAGCTCACGAGCTTGTCGACGATGGCGCTGGGCCCCACGTCGCCATGCCCGGCCGGCATGACCAGGTCGCCAGCGCCGGCCCAACCGCCATCGAAGCCCGCATCCAGGCTGCCCCAGGCCCCGCCGAAAACGGCCTGGCGCCCAAGGCGCAGTTCGCCCGCCGAAGCGCGCAGACCGACGTAGGCAGCGCCATTGAAGAGGCGGCCATCGAACGCCGACTTGCCCGTGCCGGCATTGAAGACGTTGGTCAGGTTGAAAAACGCCGTCATGCCGCCGCCGAGATCTTCGCTGCCCCGCAGCGTCCAGCGCGACACGGACTGGCCGCCCGATCGCGTGGAAATCCGGCTCTGGGCGTCGCCGCTGCGATAGCTCATGCCCATGTCCATCACGCCGGACAGCGTCAACGACGACTGCGCCATGGCGGCGGGACACACCACGGCCGCCAGCACGGCGGCGAATGTCTTCTTCATTCTGGTCTCCTCTGCGGCCTGTGCCGACGGCAGGCAATGTGCGGGCGCGCGCGGGAGCGCCGCGATTTCCGCGGCGAATACCGGAAAAAAGGAAAGCAGAATGGAAAGTGGGATTACAGTCCGGGCCCGGCCAGGAAAGGCGGGGGACTATTGCAGCTGGTCGTCGTCCAGAAAGGCCGGCAGGGACAGCACTTCGATGCCCTCTTCGGCCAGCTCGGCGCGTTCGTCGGCCGTGGCGGTGCCGCGTATGGGGCGCTCGGCGGCCTCGCCCTCGTGGATGCGCCGGGCCTCGGCGGCAAAGCCCGCGCCGACGTTCTCGGTCTGGCGGATGAGCTCGCGCACTTTGCGCATGACTTCGGCCTGCAGGGCGTTGGGGGCGGGGGCGGGGGCGGGCGCGGGCGCCGGCTGATGCAGATGCGCGACATTGAGATGCGGCGCGGACAGGCGTTTGGTGATCGCGGCCGAGGCGCAGACAGGACAGGTCAGCAGGCCGCGGGCCTGCTGGGCGTCATAGTCGTCATGCGAAGCAAACCAGCCTTCAAACACATGGCCGTGCTCGCATTGGAGATCGAAAACTTTCAATGCCATGCCGGATAGATGGGGAATCCGGCCGGAAAAACAAGGGCTTGGAAAAGCCGCTCCGGCCGGCGCCTCCCCTTACTTGCGCCGCGGGGCGTTCAGGCGCATCTGCTCGGCCTGCAGGCTGTCGATCTGGCGTTGCAGCTTGCGCAACTGCTCGCGCACGTCCTTGTTCTGGTCGTTGAGCGCCTGGGCCTCCTGGCGCGATTGCGCCTGGCGGGCCGCGACCTGCTGCTCCTGCTCCTGGCGCAAGGCCTGGTCGGCCTGCAAGGCGGCCAGCTCGGCATTGCGGGCCGCCAACTGCTGCTCGGCCTTGTTGTACTCGGCCTGCAGGCGGATGCGCCGGATTTCGATATCGGCCAGCTCGGCGGAACGGGTGACGAAGCTGCGATACGTGGCTTCCGCCTGGGCCGAGCTCTGGGTCTTCACGACGCGCCAGAAGTCTTTTTGTTGGAACAGCGCGACGAAATAAGTTTGATCGTCGGGCTTGAACAACAGGCTGGCGCCGTAGCTGCCGTTATAGGCCGTGCGCAATTCCGATACCTGGCGGGACTGGATCAGCCCCTGCAGCTCGGTCGCGGTGGAACCGGCCCGCGGCGCGGGCGCAGGGGGCGGCGGAGGCGTCACGGGCGTCGTGGCGGCGTCTTTGTTTTCGACCTGCTGCACCACCGGGCGCTCGGCTTCCGGCTGGGTGGTGGCGCAGGCGGCCAGCGCGGACAGGATCGTGCCGGCCATGGCCAGGCGCGCGCCTTTCCCCAGGATATCGATCTTCATTCCTTCCCCTATGCGGTGAGTACCGAACTATAGCAACTAATCGAGAATATTCGTATCAGTTTCCCCCCAGAAAACCCGGGGGGGAAATACCGTTTTTCCCGCGTTATAGATCGGCCATCCCGTCAACCGCCTCGCCCTGGGCTTCGCCCAGCCGCAGCTTGCGCATTTTTTCCCAAAGCACCTTGCGGCTGATGCCCAGATGATGCGCGGTATCCTGGCGCCGCCAGCCATGGCTTTCCAGCGCGGCCAGGATGCGCTCGCGCTCGGCCCGCTCGGCCTCGGTCAGCGCGGCGGCCGCCGCCGGGGCGCCGCCGGCCGCCGCGCCCGCGCCCTGCCCGTCCAGGATGCGCTCCAGGCGGCCGGGGTCCCAGCCCTGCAACTGCCGCCTGACGATGGCCACGCGCTCGGCCAGATTGGACAGCTCGCGCACATTGCCGGGGAAACGCAGGCTTTCCACGCGCTGCAGGAGCCAGGCCGGCGCCTCGTCCTGGACCCCGTGCTGGCGCAGCAGGGCCGAAAAGAGCGCGCGCTTTTCCGCCGGCCCGCGCGACTCCAGATTGGGGATGCGCAGCTCGATGACCGCCAGCCGGTAATACAGGTCGGCGCGGAAATCGCCCTCGGCGACCAGGGCGCGCAAGTCCTTGTTGGTCGCGGCCACCAGGCGGAAGGCCACCGGCACCTCGACGGCCGAACCCAGCCGGGTCACGGTGTTCTGCTCCAGCACGCGCAGCAGCTTGACCTGCTGATAGAGCGGCAGGTCGCCGATTTCGTCCAGGAACAGCGTGCCGCCATGGGCCTGTTCGAAATAGCCTTTGTGCGCGCCGACCGCGCCGGTGAAGGCGCCCTTGGCGTGGCCGAAGAAATGCGCCTCGAACAGGCCTTCCGGGATGGCGCCGCAATTGACCGCCACGAAGGGCCCGGCCGACCAGGACGCCGCGTCGTGCAGCAGGCGCGCGATGCGCTCCTTGCCGACGCCGGTCTCGCCATGGATAAGCACATTGGAGCGGCAGTCGGCGAACATGCCGGCCTCGGCCAGGAGATTGCGCATGGCCGGCGACTCGGCCACCAGGGCCGGCGTCGGCCTGGGTCCATCGGGCGCCGTGGCGCTCTGGGCGATGCCGGCCACCCGGAACAACAGCCGGCGCAGTTCGGCGCCGCTGAAGGCCAGCGGCAGGGTGTAGGAGTACTCGGGGGGATAGAAGCGCCGGTCATGGCTGCGCTCCTCCCCGGCCACCCAGATCACGGGGATGCCTTGCGTGGCCAGCCAGTCGCTGGAAAAACGTCCATCGCCCATGATGGTCACGGACACCACGGCCACCGCCAGGCGCGTCGCATCGCGATCCTGCGGCAGCGAGGTGGCCGAGGCATCGGCGTGGATGACCGTGGCGTCGTAGCCCGTCAGGGCGTGTTCGGTCCTCAGGGCAATATCCGAACTGCCCTCCCACACATAGACGTCCAGGCCGTCGTTGAGCCGCGCTTCGCTCATGACACCCTCTCAGTAGACAAGCTGTACTCCTTTCCCGTCGCAATCCACGGATAGCATGTGCACATCGGTCAGGCCGAGCTTCAGGCCGAGCGTATTGTTGATCAGCGGCTGCAGCACCGAGACGCCCACGGCGTCCAGCGCCGGCTGCAGGATCTTGAGCAGCAGGCCCACCAGGGCCGTGACCGCATTGGATGCATTGCCGGCCCCGGGCGCATTATTGGGCGTGGTGCTCAAGGCGCTCTTGAGCTGATTCAGGCAGCCGGCTTCGCTGCCCGCGATATAGCCGCTGCAGCTATTGAGCCCCAGCACGTCCAGCAAGCCATTGAGCAGCCCTCCCACCACGCCCAGCACCCCGTTGACCAGGCTGCCCACGCCTTGCAGCAGACCCGGAATATTGAGCGTCAGCAGGCTGCCGAGGATATTGACCGTCGATCCCGTCAGGCCGCCCAGGAAACCGCCCAGGCCGGAGGAGGCGTCCTTGACCTGGTTGAGCGCCGCTGTCAGGCGGTTGCCGCGGCAGCTGGGGGTGTTGGCCGAGCAGACCGACGTCGCCGTGCCGTCCCAGAGCTGCTGCGCGAGCTGGTCGCGCACCTTGCCCTGGTTGGTCGCGTTGAGCAGCGAGCTATTGTTCAGGCCGCTGCCCACCACCAGGCCCAGCAGGGCGTCGGTGAGATTCTTGACCGTGGCGCCGATGGCCAGGGGGTTGCCGCCCGGCGGCAGGGTCTGGGTCTGGCCGGCATAGAAATCGGCCTGCCCGGTGGACGGCAGCGCCGCGACATTGACCTTGGCCGTGTTGAGATTGGCCAGGCTCACGCCCAGGACGGACAGGTTGAGCAATTGCTGGCTGGCGTAGCTGTCATCGCAGCTGTACTGGGTGGAAAACGGCCAATTGGCGTCGGCCCCGGCCGGCGGGCCGCCGATGCACATGCGCATGAGCGCGGCGTCGGCCCGCACCGTCGCCAGGTCGCGGCTCTGCGCATCGCGCGCCGTGCACAGGCTGGTGATCGTGCCCTTGCCGGAGACCACGTCCACGGTCAGGGGGATATTGAGGTTGAAGCTCACCAGATTGCCCAGGAGGGAGACGGGCTGTTTGTTGGGCGTGCTGATCTGGACGAAGGCGCGCACCTGGGCGGTATAGGCCTGGGCGCCCACGCCGCCGATGGCGATCGAAGGCGGCTCGATCACGCTGGCCTTGGCGCTGATGGTCAAGAGGCCGGGCACCGTGAGGGACTGGCCGACCTCGACGGCATGGCCCTTGCTTCCGACGCCGATGGCCGTGGCCAGCACATCCAGGGCGTTGAGCTGCGCATTGAGCGCCGAGCCCACGTCCGGCCCGGTGATATTGGCGAACAGGCCGGAGAGGTTGCCCGCCGAACCGAGCCGCAGATTCAGGTTGGACACGCCCAGCTTGCTCTGGACGGCATTGAGCAGGCCGACATTGGCCGCCAGCAGTTCCTGGCGGCCGGCCACCGTGACCACGGCATTCAGGACGTCGCCCAGCAGCCGCGTATTGGCGGCCAGCAATTGATTGAAGTCGCCCAGCGAAATATCGGCCGGCACCGGGATGCCCAGCTGCTGCAAAAGGCCGGCCGGCGTGATCTTGGCCGTGGCCAGGCCGGCGTCATAGCCGGCCAGCGAGGTGCCGCTCAGGTCCAGGCCGACCTGCTTGAGCAGGTTGGTCAGCACGCCGGCCTGGGTCGCCGCCAGCGTCGTGCCGACCCAGAACGCGGCCACGGGCTCGGCCGGCCGCGCGGCGACGGCCTCGGCCTCCAGATTGCGGGAGGTGGCATAGGGAAAGAGCGCCGCCACGGGCAGGGAGAGCTGCACCCGCACGGCGTTCAGGCGCTCGCCGGCGCCGGGCGCGCGCACATAGCGCGGCGCCAGCGCGGCATTGCCCGGGTCCCAGCGATAGCAATCGACCTGGGGCGGCGAAAGGGCCGCCGCATAGCTGCCCAGGTTCTGGCGCGCATTGGCCGTGGCCGCCGTCCTGGCCCAGGTGCAGGTCGTGCCGTCCAGCACCTGGGCGGCCGTCAAGGCGCCCAGGTCGGCGGCTTTTTGCAGCTCGCGCTTGACGTAATAGAAATAGCCCAGCTGGGCGCCGCCCAGCAGGATGATGCCGACCAGGATGATGAGCGCGGCCGACACCAGGATGGAGCCGCGTTGACGCCAGGCTCGGCTGCGCCCATGCATGATCGGGCCTATTGGCTCATGCCCAGGCCGCCGCCCGAGCCGCTCTTGCCGCTGGTCGCGCCGCTCTCGAACCACTGCGGCAGCGGGTGTTCGAAGCTCTTGAGATAGCGCCGCCAGGCCGCCGTGGCCACGGGCCCCTGCAGGCGCAGTCCCGGCCCCGCGCGGCGGCCGTCGGCCTGGGCCTCCATCAGCGCCCGGGTGACGTCGCCGGGGTTTTCCTCGACAAAGGCGGCGGGCGCGGACGGCGCCGCGGGCGCATCGACCTGGCGCACCACGGGCGGCGCCGCGGCGGGCTCGCCGCTGGCGACCGGCGCGGCGGCGGGCGGGTTCGCCGCGGGCGCGCTCACGGCGGCCCCGCCGGTCAGCGGCGCCTGGGTTTGCGCATGGGCCAGGGCGCAGGTCAGCAGGGCCGGCAGGAGGCAGTATTTCAGGGATCGGGACACGTCGGACCTCCGTCGGCGTTATTGCACTAATGGGGGATTGCCCAAGCGGTCCAGCAAAGGGCGCTGCACCATGGGGATCGCGCTGGCGGGCTCGGCGGCCGGGGCAGCGGGCGGGCCCGCGGGAACGGCCCGCACCACGGGTCCGCCGGGCGCGCCCGGCCCGCTATTGGCCGAGACCGCCGCCGGGCGGCGGATCTCCGCGGCCAGCTGATAGACGCGGTTGCGCGCCTGGGGACTCAGCTGGCCCCGCGTCATGACCTGCTGCGCCCCGCCCTCTTCGCCCTGCAGCACCAGCAGCAAGGCCAGGTTGCCCAGGACGCGCGCATTGCCCGGATCCAGCTCGGCGGCCTGGCCCAGCGGCAGGCGCGCGCCCTGCAGATCGCCGGCCCGCAGCCGCGCATAGCCCAGGTCGCCCAGATACTGGGCATCGGTCGGCCGCAAGGCGGCCGCGCGCGCCAGGGCGTCGACGGCCCCGGGGAAATCCGAGCGGCCGGCGGCCAGCAGGCCCAGGCCATGCCAGGCCGCCGGAGCCTGCTCGCCCGACAGCAGGCCGCGGTAGAGCTTTTCGGCGGCCTCGCCCTGCCCGGTCATGCGCAAGGCGTCCGCGCGCATGACCTGCACTTCGGGCGTCTCGCCATAGGTCTGGCGGTAGGCGTCCAGATAGGCCAGCGAAGCAAAATAACGCCCGCTTTGCTGGGCCTCGCGGATCACCGACAGGGCCATGGCCGGGCGCGAAGCCATGGCGCGCTGGCGCTCGGCCTCCTCGCTCTTTTGCTGCATCAAGGCCTGCTCCTGCTGCTGTTGCTGCATCAGCTGCCAGGCCGTGTCCACGTTGGTGCTGGCGCAGGCGCCCAGGAGCGTGAGCCCCCAACCTGCCGCCATCAGTCTGCCCATCCTCATGTCTAGCCTCCATTGATGCGCGACAGGCCGCGTATCACCGCCAGGAATCCGGCGCCGCCGGTCACGATCAACAAGGCCGGCAGCAGCGTCAGCACCATGACGCCGGTCATCTTGACCGTCAGGCGCGCCACATGGGCCTTGAGATCGAGCTTGCGGCGGTCGCGCACGCGCTCGCTGAAGCGGGCCAGCGGCTCCTGCACCGCGCCGCCGTGCTTGTCCACCTGCACGATGAGCCGGCAGATGGCGGTGAGATCATCGTTCTCGTAGTCGACGGCGAGCCGGCCCAGCGACTGCTCGCGGCTGCGCCCGCGTGTATACAGGTCGGCCGAATAGCGCAGCTCCGAGGCCAGCACCGGCATCACCGTCCGGAAATCGCTCACCAGCACATGGATGCTCTGGTCCACCGACAGGCCCACACCCTGCAACAGCCGCATCAAGTCGATCAGCAGCGGCAGCTCGCTTCCCGCCGCCTTGCGCCGCTGCCGCCAGCGCCGCATCAGCCACCACTTGGGCAGCATCCAGCCCAGGGCAAAACCCAGGAAGACCGTGATGAACCAGACCAGGAAGCCGCGGCCGCCCAGCAGGTCGTCCAGCGACAGCCAGGCCAGCAGCGGCAGCAGCAGCGCCAGCACGGCGCGGGCGATGATGAACAGACCCTTGGCGCGGCCGGACTGCTCCAGAAAGCAAAGCTCGGCCAGGCGGCGGTCCTCGGCGGCCAGCAGCGACTCTCCCAGCCTGCCCCGCCCGAGTTTCAGGCCGGCCGAACTGGCGGCCTCGGTCACGGCCGCGGCGCGCTGCCGGGCGCCCTTGGGGATGTGCGGCGCGGGCGGCGCGACGCCGTCGCGCGCGGCCAGCGCGCGGTCGACCACGGCGCGATTGCGGTCGGCCCGGCCGATGCGCACGAACACCGCCACGCTGACGATGAGGCAGCCTATCATCATGGCGATGACGGCGCTGATCAGGAACCAGCGGGCGCCGGAATCGTTGAGCATGGCTTCCATCGACGCTCCTTACACCCCCCGCGCCATGCGGAACAGGCAATAGCTGCCGGCGATCTGCAGGCCCAGGCCGCCCATCAGCATCCTGAAGCCCACCGGGTCGCGCCACATATTCATGAACAGGTCGTTGTTGAAGATGATGATGAACAGCGCCAGGCCGATGGGCAGCAAGGACAGGATCCAGGCCGACAGACGCACCTCGGCCGACAAGGCCACCAGTTCGTCGCGGGCCTGTTCCAGATCGCGCATGAAGGCCGCCATGCGTTCGAGCACCTGCTCGCTGCGCCCGCCGAAGCGCAGGGCCAGCGCGATCACCGACGACACCAGGAAGAGTTCCTGCAGGCCGTATTGCCGCGAGACGATGAGCAGTGCGCTGTCCAGGTCCTTGCCCGAGCGCGTCAGCGCGTCGGCGCGCTCCAGCACTTCGAGCAGAGGGTCATCGACGGCCGTCATGGCGCCCTGGAAGGCGGCGTTGACACTGTTGCCTATCGTGATGAGCCGCACCACGCCGTCCAGAAAGCCGGGCAGCTGGTTGATCATGCGGCGCCGGCGTTTGTCGGCCTTGCGCCAGAGCCGGAAAATACCCAGCAGCGCAAGCAGCGCGAAGGCCGCCGCCGCCGAGGCCGGGCCGCCGAATGCCGCGCCCAGACCGCCAGCCAAAAGCGGCGGCAGCAGCAAGAAGGCGTAGAGCCTGCCGTCCGAACGCTCGCCGGCCAGCAGAAGCATTCGGGCCCAGGCATTGCCGCCCATGCGTATGGGACGCAGCAGCCGTTCGGCCGCGCCCCGGTCGGCGGCCGCGTCAAGCCGCGACGCCAGAAAGGCCGAGCTGGCCGTGCGCCGCGCGCCCGCGCTGGCGCGGCGCAGCAGCACAAAGGCCGCGGCCGCCAGCAGCAGGGCCGCGCCCAGCAGGATCAGGGCCGCCGTCATCGCCGCCTGCCCCAGAAACCGCCGCCGCCCGTGGACTCGGGGTCGTCCGGCGCCAGCGATGCGCGCATTTCGGTCCAGGCGCGCGCCAGCTTGGGCGTGTGAGGATTGATGCCCAGGCTCACCCAGTTGTCCTTGTCTTCGCCGTCCGGCGTCACATAGGACTCGTAACGGTAGAGTTCCTGCGTGGCGATGACGTTGTCGCCCATGCCCGTCACCTCGGTCACCGAGATGACGCGCCGCTTGCCATTGGGCAGGCGGCCGATCTGGACGATGAAGTCCAGCGCGCTGGCGATCTGGCGCCGCAGGCTGTCCTCGCTGCCCTGAAAGCCCGCGAAACCCGCCAACATCTCGATCCGGTACAGGCATTCGCGCGGCGAATTGGCGTGGATGGTGGCCATGGAGCCTTCGTGCCCGGTATTCATGGCCTGGAGCATGTCCATGACCTCGGCGCCGCGCACTTCGCCCACCACCACGCGGTCGGGCCGCATCCGCAGGCTGTTGCGGATCAGGTCGCGGATGGTGATCGCGCCCGCGCCGTCAAAACCGCCCTGGCGCGACTCCAGCCGCACGACGTGCGGGTGGTTGAGCGACAGCTCGGCGGTGTCTTCCACCGTCACGACGCGCTCACTCTCCGGAATAAAGAAGGCCAGCGCATTGAGCAGCGAGGTCTTGCCCGAGCTCGTCCCGCCCGAGACCAGCACGTTGCAACGGTGCTTGACCGCCAGGTTCAGGAGACGATGGATCTCCTCGTTGAAGGTCCCCAGCACCAGCAGGTCGTTCGGCTTGAGCGGATCCTGGCGGAATTTGCGGATGGACACCATGGGGCCGTCGACGGCCAGAGGCTCGATCACGACATTCAGGCGGCCGCCGTCGGGCAGGCGCGCGTCCACCATGGGACTGGACTCGTCCAGCCGCCGGCCCAGCGGCGCCAGGATGCGCCGCACGATGCGCAGCACATGCTGGTTGTCGGTAAAACGCAGGCTCTCGCGCGCCAGCACGCCGCGGCGCGAGACGAAGACGTTGTTGTAGCCGTTGATGAGCACATCCTCGACGGCGGGATCTGCCAGCAGATCTTCCAGCGGCCCCAGCCCGGCCAGCTCCTTGGTCAGCGAGCTGCTGATCTGGGCCAGCTCGGCCTCGTTGATCGCCAGCCGCCGCATGCGCGCAAAACTGGCGACCTCGATCTCCACGAATTCCTGGATCGCCGCGCGCGTCCAGCGGCCGAATTCGGCGCCCAGCTCCTCGATGCGCGAGAGCAGGTGCTCGTAGGCCTGGCTCTTGACGTCCTGGAAACGCTGCGAGCTGGCGAACTCATCCGGCTCCTGGCCGCTGCCGAATTCCATCGATGCCGACATGATCATGGTGGGCGATTCCTTCAGTGCGGCATCATGCGCTTGTGGACCCCGGGCAGCCAGGCGGCCAGCCAGCCCTGGCGAGCGCCGGGCGCCATGCGTTCGGCCAGCATGCGGTCGACCAGGCTCTGCACGGCCTTCACATACAGATCCCGCTCGGCCTGCTGGTAGAGCAGGCGTCCCTGGTTGGTGCACAGCATCAGCGGCAGGGTGCGGTCCGGCAGCGTGCCGGCCAGCGCCAGCCCGAAGCGTTCGGCGATCTGCAGCGAGGTCATGCCGTAGCGCTCGTCGTAGCGGTTGACCACCAGCTTGATGGTTTCGCGCTGCACATGCTGCTGCTCAAGCTCCTGCAGCACGCCAGCCAGCGAGACCAGCGAACTCACGCTCTGATCGGTCACCAGCCAGATCTCCTGGGAGCTGCGCGCCAGCTTGGCGACGAACTCGGGATTGGAAAAACCGCCCGCGTCGGTGACCAGGAAACCATAGTGCTGGCGCAGGCGTTCGAACAGCGACAGCGAATCGGCCGGAGACAGCGCGCGCACCTGGGCCACGTCGCGCGGCAGCGCCATGGCGCTGATGCCCGCCGGCGTGTGGGCCATGGCCGAACCGAGCAAAGTGCCGTCCAGCCGGCGCAGATTGCGCACGGCCTCGGCGAAATCGAAGTCGCTGTTGATGTTGAGATAGAGCAGGCAGTCGCCGATGGGCCAGCCCAGGTCCAGCACGCAGACCCGCTCATTGAGCGGCAGTTGCGCGGCCATCAGCTCGCCCTTGGCCTGCGACTTCGCGCCCTGGGCATTCTGGCGCGCCAGCGCGGCCTGCGCCAGATGCTGCTGCGCCAGGCCGGCGACATGCACGGCCAGGGTGCTCGCGCCCACGCCCGGGCGCGCGCCCAGCACCAGGACGCTGCGATGCGCGCCGCCACCGCCGTCGGCCTGGCGGCGATTGGCGATCAGCCGCTGCACCACCGCCCTGACCTCGTCGGGCGAGATGGAGGGATCGACGAAATCGCTCACGCCGGCGCGCAGCGCCGCGATGGCGCCGTCGGGCTGCGAAAGATAGCCCACCGCCACGCGCGGCAGCGAAGGCGCCACGCGCATGAGCACCCGGGCCAAGTCGGCGGCGATCAGGAGTTTGCCCGGGTCGGCCTGGCCGCCCGTGAAATCAAGGAACACGACCTGCGGATTGATTTCCGCCAGGCGCTGGGCCAGCACGTCCAGCGCGGGCGATTCCTGGGTCAGCAGGCCAAGGTCGCCCACGGCCTGTCCCAGCTGCTGCGCCACGCCGTTGTCGCTTGAGCAGAACAGGAAGCAATTGGCCTTGTCCAGGCCAACCCATTCTTGGGCGTGAGTCTTCATATCGTTCACTGTGAAAAACCCGGCATTTGCTGGCCTCCCATGGGGCCTAGCAGGTAATACCCCCAGGCATTGAAGCCGGAGTCGGTCACTTCCTGGCGCGCGCCGGGTAGCGGCAGGGTGACGCCGCGCGCGATAGGCCGGACCAGACGGGGGGTGACGACGATGACCAGTTCGTTATCCTCTTGCGAGTACTGCACATTGCGGAAGAATGAGCCGATGATGGGCAGGTCGCCCAAGAGCGGGATCTTGCTGACGTTGGCCTTGGTCTGGCGCGAGACCAGGCCGCTGATCAGGAAGCTCTCGCCGTCGCCCAACTCGACCATGGTGTCGGCGCGCCGCGTGCGCAGGGCCGGGATGATGGTGGTCGAGTTGTTGGAATTCACGATGGTCGTGCCGTTGGCGTAGTCCAGCTCGCTGGCCTCGGGCGCGACCTTCAGCGCGATACGCTCGCGCGAGATCACGGTGGGCGAGACGGTCAGGCCGATGCCGAAAGGCTTGTAGGTCACGTTCTGCGTGCCCAGGCCGCCCGATTCCGGCACGGGGATTTCACCGCCGGCCAGGAAGCTGGCGCTCTGCCCGGACAGGGCCAGCAGCGTGGGCTCGGCCAGCACGCGCGCCAGGCCATTGCTTTGCAGCAGCTGCAGCGTGGCATTGAAATCGCGGCTGCTATAGCTGATGGACCCCATGAAGCCGCCCGCCAGATTGGGCAGCAGGTTCACCCCGCCGCTAAAGCGCGAGCCGCCGGCATTGAAGCTCACGCCGATGTCTTTCATGACGCTGCGCGACACCTCGACCACCTTGACTTCGACCTGGACCACCCCGCTGGTGTTGATCTGCGAGACATCCACCACATTCTTGTCGCCGCCGGCGGCCTCGACCGCGCCGCGATGCGCTTCGGCCGAGGGCGCCACGCCGCTGACCAGGCCGGTGCCGCCGGCCATGTCCACGAAGGCGCCCGGCTGCACGCCGCGCGTGGCCAGCGCCGCCTGCACATCGGTGGCCACGCGCACCACCCAGACTTGGGGATCGCGCTGGCCGCGCGCCCAGACGCGCAGCTCGGTGGTGCCGGCCTTGCGGCCGATGATGATGATTTCACCGGCCCGGTTCGGCCCGGCCGGCAGCACCTTGACGTCGGCGACCTCGGGATCGGCCACGGCGATGCGGGCAGGCGCCGCCGCCAGGCGCAAAGGCTCCTGGCCCTTGACCGCCACCACGATCTCGCCCGCCGCGGCGGGACTGGGCGCGGCGGCGGGCGCCGGCGTCTTCTGGGCCTGGACGGGCAGGGCCGGCGGCAGGGCCAGCACGGCCGTGAGCAGCGTCCATTTTCCTGCGTTGCGTACTGTCGTCATGCGCGTTTTCACGGATAGGTCTGGAAGGACGGTCATCAATAGGCCACGTTCTGCACGGTCGAGCCGCGCAACACCTCGACGCTGCGGCCCCCGCCCGAAGCCTGCGGCCGCGCGGGCGGCTGGGGCGGCGGCGTCGGCCCGGCCAGCTGGGTCAGGCCGTCGCCGGCGAAAGCCAGGTTGACGCCATCCTGCGCGGCCGCCTTCTGTTCCGGCGTCAGGTTGGCGCGCGTGGCCAGGACCGGCGTGCGGGCCGGGAAGAGCGCGGGATCGGGAACGGCCTCATCGGCGGGCGAGCGCAGCACCAGCTGCAGTTTCCCGGCACGCGCGGCCAGCAAGAGCTCGTTGACCTTGGCCACGGGCACGGCCAGCATGGCATTGCGCGCCACCGGCGCCGGGTTGCCGGAGCCCGCGCCCGCCGCGTGGTCGGGCTCGGCCGGGCCGTCGACCGAATCCCGGCCATAGGCCAGCACCTTGACGCGCGACTGCAGCAGCCGCATCTGCGAGCCCTGCACCTCGGCGCCGCGCTCCATCAGCATGAAGACATCGATCAGGTCGCCCGGCCGGATACGGTTCTGCGCGCCGGCGATCTCGTCGACGGCGATCGTGACAGCGCGCTCGCCCGGCTCCAGGTGCGAGGCCAGGCCGATGGCCAGCACATAGGGACCCACGGGCTGGCCGGCCACCACTTTTTCGCGCAGGATGCGGCCCGTCACGAGGCCGGGGTCGGCCACCGCGACTTCGGGCGCGACTTTCCATTGCTCGACCTTGAGCATGGTCTCGCTCAAGCGGGCGCCGGCGTCGAGGTTTTCCTTCGCCACCACCACGGGCACCCGGGTCTCGGCCTGCTGGGGCGCGCTCTGCGCCACGGGCGGGGACGGCGGCGGCGGCGCATCGCGCATCGCCAGACGGACCGCCAGATAGCCCAGCACCAGGGCCACCAGGAGGAAGAAGACGGCGGCGACTTTGGTCAGACTGTTCATGGCGTCACATCCTGCGGAATCTGCACAACGGCCCAGGCATTGAGGGTGCTGGGAAACCAGGGGCGAGAAGAAAAGACGTTGACCAGGGAATTCATGGTGGCCAGCAGCGGCCAGGTGTCGGCGCGATAGGAGACCGACACGCGCGCGCAGCGCGGGGCCGCGCCCGTGGCCGTGGTCCAGGCGCAGGGCTGGACCTGAGTATTACAGCTGATGGTCATCCAGGCGGCCTCCTGGCGCGCGGCCGCGCAGGCCGCGCCAAGATTGGCCACGCCTGTCCGGAAACCGGTCTGCAGCATGGCCTGGGCGCCCTCGCCGGCCGCCTTGGTGACTTTCTGCTGGGCCCAGAACCAGGCGCCATAGCCGGCGATGGCCACCACCAGCATGAGCATGAGCAAGAGGGTGATGGCGAACTCGATGGCCGCCGCGCCGCGCTGATGAAAGCTGCGCCGCATCTCAGCCTCCCGCCACCGGACCGCCCAGCCGCACCGAGGCGCGCGCGGTCAATTGCGCCGGCAGCCAGGGCAGCACCCCAGGCAGCACCGGCACCAGCGGGCCCGCGAGATAGGGGTAGCGCACCAGGACCTCGATCTGGTCGGGATCCAGGGCGGCGCCGCTGCAGGCGCCCTCGCCCTGCAACAGCCCGTTCGCTCCACAGACCGCGATGGCGGCATCGGCATTGCCCATGCTCTGCACCCAGGACAGCTGGCGCAGCGCCTCGGCGCGGGCGCGCAGCGCGCGCGGACCCATGGCGTTGGCGCCCTGCCACTGCAAGGCCATGCGCGCGCCCTCCTGGGCCGCATGATTGAGGGATTGCTGCGCCACGAAGATCAGGCCCCAGGTCAGAATGCCGTAGACAACCAGGAAGAACACCAGGAACACCAGGGCGAATTCGACGGCATAGCTGCCAGACTGAGCGCGGCCAGGGCCAGATAGCCCGCGTAGGGCACGCCGCGCCGCTTGCGTCCGGGGTTGCGCAGCACGGCCAGCGCCTGGCACAGCGCATGGATGCCCGCCGGGATGCTGGCCAGGAGCAGCACCGTCAGCCAGGGAAGAAACCCCAGCCACAAACCGAGGACGGCGAGATATTTGACGTCGCCCGCGCCCATGAGACGCAAGCGCCAGAACACGATGAACAACAAACCGATGGCAAACGGCAAGATCGCGTCCAGCCAGGCGCGCGGGCCGCTGGCGGGCCAACCGCCGCCCAGACTGTGCCAGGCCAGCCAGCCCAGCTGGGCCAAGGCGGCGATAGACACCAGCCAGTTGGGCACGCGCCGCCAGCCCAGGTCGTAGACGACGACCGCAGCGTTGAAGGCGAGCCAAGCCATCCACCACGCATTCTCCTTCAACAAGGTAAGACTCCCGTCGTTGATCAACGGCATCAAGGCGAGACATGCCCGAAGCGCGCGAAGACTCCGGACGAAACCGCGGCGATGAAGACCCTCGGGCCTTCATCGCTTGAAGCAGAATGGTTACTGAGTGGTGTTCCCGCCGCCACCGCCGCCGCCAGCCGGCGCGACGCTGGTCAAGGCGGTATTGATGCGTTCGAACAGGCCGTTCAGGCCGCCAGCCAGTATGGTCAGGCCGCCGATGATCGCCACCGCGACCAGGCCCGCGATCAGGCCATACTCAATCGCGGTCGCGCCGTCTTCGTCGCGCCAGAAAGCAGAAAGTTGCGCAAACATAGACACCTCCAAAAGCGAAATACAGGTACTACAGGTTGAAAAAACGCCGCGGCACCCGGGCGCTGCCATTGCCCCCCCGGCACGCCCGGAGCGGGTCAATCCCTACGACTTCTCAACATCTGTCTACCCGGCCTGTTGTCAGGCCGGCCCTGCGGGGCGCGAACCGCCTCCCAGAAGATCATCGACGCGCGCCGCCATGCGCAACTGATAGTCCTTGTAGCTGCGGTGCATCTGCCAGCGCATGGCGATCAGGATCGCCAAGGCCCCGGCGAAGGCCACATAGGGCAAGGAGGCGCCGCCCACCAGCCCGGCCTCGGCAGGGTCCAGCGGCGCACGGCACACCACCATGCCGGCGGCGGCTCCCGTGTAGTGCATGCCGCAGATCGCCACCGCCATCACCGCCGCCGCGGCCACCCGCTGCCACTCGCGCTGCACATTGAATGCGAGCCACACCGCCACCGTGGCGGCAAGAATGGCGATCAGCACCGACAGCGCGACCAGCGCACTATTCCAGCGAAAGAAGGCGGGCATGCGCATGGCGCTCATACCGATGTAATGCATGGCCGCGACTCCCAGGCCCACGGTCACGCCAGCCACCAGGCAGCGCATCAGCGAAAACGGCCTGCCTCCCACATAGAGAAAGGCCACGGCGGAAAAGCAGATCGCCACCAGCGCGCTCAACAGTGTCGGTCCCAGGCTGTAGCTCACGTCGAAAGGCAGGTCCTGCGCCTGCATGCCGATGAAATGCATGCCCCAGATGCCAATGCCGCCCATCGCGACCGCGCCCACCACCACAAAACCCCGCCAGCTGTCTCCAAACTGCACGCTCAAGCGGATTCTGGCTGCCGCGCTTAATGCGACATAGGCTCCCAGAAAAGCGACGACAAACGACAAAATCACCAGAGCCATCTGGAACGAGAGCGGAACCACGTCTCCGGGATTCATGTCGACTCCGCGGTCAATGCGCAACGCGCACTATTAGAAACCTAATCATTTGCGCGCACCCTGTTAACCCAGAACTGCGGTTTTGATTCAGCCGAGGAATACTGAAATTTTTGTTTTGAAATGTTTATCTAGTCTTATCTATTAACATTCGCTTTACATCAGGGTTTTCCCGAACATTCGTAATATTGCGACATGAGAAATGCAACCGATATTCATAAATCTGGCAATAAATGGAATTTTTTAGCAAAAAAGCGGCAAAATCTGCCCGTGCCGACCTCTTGTCGGGCCTGGCGGTGCAATAAACGCAATCTAAATTCATGGGGGTTTGTTCAGGATTGCTGCCCCGATGGCTTGCTGGCAAGATGCAACCAAAATCGAGCCCGTAACGAACTGAAAACTATCCGGCGCCCGAGCGCCCTATCCGTCAAGCCGCATCGATGAAGCATTCCGTCCATCGCAGTTTGCTGATCCCCTTGAGCCTCTCGTTGGGCATCACCACGGCCTGGGCCGACGGGCCGCTGCGAGGCAATCCCGTGGACGCGCTGCCGCAGATCGAGCGCCCCCCGACTGCGGCGCCGCCCACGCCGGTCGCGCCCACGCCGGAACAGCAGGCGGTGGCCGCCCGGCTGGCGCAACATATTGTTCCGCGACATTTCGATGTGTCGGGCGTCAAGACCCTCCCCTTCGAGGAAGTTGCGGCTTTTCTGACGCCCCTGGCCGGCAAGGATATAACCGTCGCGCAATTGGTGGCCGAGGTCGATAAAATCACGGCGCTTTATCGGGAGCGCGGTTATCCGCTTTCTTTTGCCCTGGTGCAAAACCAGGATTTTGCCAATGGCCTGGTCGTGGTGACCGTGGTCGAGGGTTATATCGACAATGTCCGCATCGACGGCGATATCGGTAATGCCCGACAAAGACTGGAAAGCCTGGCCCAGCCTTTATTGCAGGAAAAACCGCTCAAGCAGGCCACGCTGGAGCGCGTGCTCAATCTGATGCGCACCGTGCCAGGCGTATCGTTCACGCCAGCGCTGGAGTTGCCCAAGCGCGCCAACGGCGCCACCGAACTGAGCCTCGCGGCCACGCGCAAGAAGTTCACCGGCAATGGCGGCATCGCGGATATGGGCACCGGCATGCAGCCCATCGTCAATGTGGGCTCCAACAGCCTCACGCCGCTGGGCGAGCAGGTGCGCCTGACGGCCAGCATCCCGCTCAATACCGATGATGTGAAGTACTTCGCCGGCGAGGTCCGGATCCCCGTGGGCAACGACGGCTGGTCCGTCAAGGTCGATGGCTATCACTATGAAGCCCGGCCCCAGGATGACGCCATCCAATACCTGGGCTTCGAGCGCAAGGTGACGACCGACAGGATAGGCGTCGGGGTGAGCTACCCCATCCTGCTGAACAACCGGCGCTCGCTTACCGGCACGCTGGGGGTGTACGCCACCAACGCCAAGGACCGCTATGACCTGCGCCACACCGACAAATGGCTGCGCGAGGACTCGCGCGTGCGCGCCGCCACGGCCGAGCTGCGCTACCTGGACGTGCTGCCGGAACGCTCCACCGACGCCACCCTGAGCGTCTCCAAGGGCTTTGACAGCATGGGCGCGCGGGCCAAGGTCACCAGCAACTATGGCTACGAAGCCACGCCCCCCACCGACCTGGATTTCACGCGATGGAACCTGAGCGCGCGCCAGGCCTTCACCCTGCCGGCCCAGTTCGGCCTGGTGTTCAGCGGCGCGGGCCAGTACAGCAGCGATATCCTGCCCACTTCCGAGCAAGTGTCCTTCGGCAGCTGGCGCTACGGCATGGGTTATCCGCAAGGCGAGATCAGCGGCGACAAGGGCCTGGGCCTGTCGGCCGAAGTCAACCGGCGTTTCAATATCGGCTACCAGTATCTGCGGGCCTTGCAGCCCTACGTCATGGTCGATTACGCCCGCAGTTGGTATAACAACGCGGCGCTCAAGCCCGTCAATCCCAAGCATCTCTCCTCTGTGGCCTTGGGTTTCCGGGTGACGGACGATAAGTATTATCTGTTCGATTTCAATATTGCGAAGCCCGTCGGCGCGGCCACCCTGAATGACCGCGACCGCGATCTTCGCTTCAACGCCAACTACTCTTTGTTCTACGACGCCTTATAAAAAACGTTCCGGCGTTACGTAACGCCGCACGTAACGTTCCCCGTAACACCCGACGAATTTCGTGGAAAAACAACATTCACAATCGGCCTGCTTTCGCAAAAAGCAGGCCTTTCATTTTGGCGAGAAATCTCCAGTTTCATTCATAACTAGTTGATATTTATGGATTTTTATAATCCATGACGGAACAAAATTCCGGCATCAGGGATAATCCGTAAAAACTTGGCATGAATCCTGCGTAGGGAAAGGCATCGGGCGGCAAACGGCCTGACTTCCCATCCAAAGGAGCACATCATGCAAGTGAAGACTCAAAATCGCCGCCAGACCACCCGGTTTGCGCTTTCCGTGATGAGCGCCGTGATGCTGGCGGCCCTGACCGCTTGCGGCGGCGGCGGCGGCAGCCACCGTTCCGCCAGCGCCGCCGGCCTGGGGCTGGGCGGCGGCGGTGATATTGGAGGTGGTGGCGGTGGAGGCGGCGGAGGCGGAGACACGCCCACCAATCCCCCGACCAATACGACCACGGCCGGTCTGCTGCAAGCCACGCTGGGCGGCACCGGCGGCGCGGTCGATAATGTCCTGCCCTTGAATACATCGGCCGCGCTGGGCGGGGTCGGCAAAGCGCTGGATCCCACGGTCAAGCCGGTGGTGGACACCGTCGAGAACCTGACCCAGACCGTCGGCAGCGCGACGGGCCTGGGCCAGCCCTTGGCCCGCACGACGAGGTCGGTGGGCGATACCGTCGGCGGTCTGGGCGACACCCTGTCCGGCACCGGCCTGCCCGGCGGCCTGAGCACCGGCGTCGGCGGCCTGGTCAGCGGCCTGGGCGACACCGTGAGCAGTGTCGGCGGCCTGCTGGTGGCCGACCCCAAGAACCCCGATCCCCTGACCACCGTGGCCACGAACGCCACCGGAGCGGTGGGCGCCCTCACCGCCGGCCTGGCTGGCAACGGGGGCCTGCTGCAGCCCGTGACCCAAACCGTGACGGGATTGACCGGCGGTGTGCTGGGCCAATCCAAGGGTCCCCTGCTGGAACCCGCCCTGAACAATACCGGCAAGGCCGCGGACAATGTGCTGCCGCTGGGCCTGCAGCCGGCCCTGAGCGCCGTGGGCGCCGGGCTGGATCCGACCGCGGCGCCGATCGCCGCGACAGTGACCAACCTGACACAGACCGTGGGCGCCACGACCACCCTGGGCACGCCGGTCTCGGGCCTGCTCACCAGCGTGGGCGGCACCATCGCCGGCGCCGGCGGCAATCTCGGCGGCGGGCTGCCGGTCGGCAGTCTGAACGGCGTGCTGCAAGGCGTGGGCAATGCGGTGGCGCATGCCGGCGGCCTGGTCAAGGCCGACGCCCACAACCCCAATCCGCTCGGCGCGGTGCTGAAGGACGCCACCGGCGCGGTCGCCTCGCTGACCGGCGGCCTGGCCGGCAACGGCGGCCTGCTCTCGCCGATCACCGGTGGTGTGCTGGGCGGCGTGACCGGCGGTAATGCCAACGGCGGCCTGCTCTCGCCCGTGACAGGCCTGGTGGGTGGCCTGACGGGAGGCGCGGCCGGCGGCACGGGCGGCAATGCCGGCCTGTTGGGCGGTCTGACCGGCGGCGCGTCGGGCGGCGGCTCGACCGGGGGCGCGGCCAATGGCGGATTGCTGGGCGGCGTACTCGCCGGAGCGACCGGCACGGCCAATAACGCAGCCAGCGGCGCGGCCAACGGCGGCGCGCTGAGCGGCGTGCTGGGCGGCGGCGCCAGCGGCGGCCTGGTGGGCGGCGTGGTCAACACGGTGACCACGACCGTGGCCACCGTGACCGGCGGCGCGACCGGCGGCACCGGCTCGACCGGCGGCGGCGCGGCCAGCGGCGGCCTGCTCGGCGGACTGCTGGGCGGGGTTACCGCAGGCACGACAGGCGGCACGGCCACCGGCGCGACCAACGGCGGTCTGCTCGGCGGCGTGCTGGGCGGCCTGGGCGGCAAGAAGTAATCCCCCGGAACGAGCAACCCTCCCGGAGCGACGCCATGTTCGAAGCAGCCCGTATCGTCACCGAAGAACGCCACAACGATGCCGAGTTCGGCGCCAGCGGGGAGCCGCCGGCTCCCCAGGCCGGCGCCATCGCCGACATCGCGGCGATCCTGAGCCAGCAACTGGCGGTGTACGCCGCGGCCAGGCAGGCCGCGGTCGCCGAAAAACTCGGCCTGTCCATCACGGAGCTCAAGGCCCTGGAGCTGGTTCAGGAACTGGATGCCTTGCCGACCGGCCAGCTCGGCCAACTGCTGGGAATCAGCTGGGGCGGCGCCACGGCCTTGATCAACCGTCTGGAAGCCGCGGGCTTTATCCAGCGAGGGCGGCATCCGCTGGACCGGCGCATCATCGTGATCCGCCCCATCGCCGAGCGCTGCAAGGCGCTGGTCCAGGCCCGCCAGGCCGTCCTGGAGGAGGTGCACTTCCTGAGCCGGCAGTTCGACGCGCAGCAGATGCGCGCGGTGCAGGCCTTCCTGCTGCAGTATGTCCGCAGCCTGCGTCACGACACGCAGCAGTGGCTGCAGGCCCGCAGCGGCCGCGACATGATGGAAAACTGAGACCGGGCCGCCCCGCGAGAGGACCTGACAACGGCCGCCGGCGGGGCGGCCTTTTTTATGACGGGCGGCTACGCCGTCTTGCGCGCGCGCCGCCTGGGCGCCACGCCGATGCGCCCGTCACGCGCCCGCACGCCCATGACGATGGCGCTGGCCAGCGACTCGAAGTCTTCGTGGTCTTGCGGCAGATACAGCCATTTGCCCAGCACGGGATGCGGCCGCAAGGCCGGCATCTGCGCCATGAGGCTGGCATGCTGGTCTTGCGCGGTGCAGACCAGCAGGCCGTTCCAGGGCTCCGCCCGGTCCGCGACAACCAGACAGAGCAGGCCGTCCAGATAGGCGGCGTCGCAGCCGAACATCTTGCGCCGCGCATAGCCGGGCTCGTCTTCCAGCGGCTCGAACACCCAGGCCAGGGAATTCAGGCGCGCGCGCGTCTTTTTCCGGGGCGGTTCGAACAGCGGATGGCGTCCGGCCATGGCGGCTAACGGCCGATGGCGTAGGCCTGCATCAATCGCGGCGTGGCCGCGGCGTGCAGGAGACCGTCTGCGTCGCGCGTGGCGGCCGTCAGGCGGCCCACGCTCCAGGCTGGCACTTCCTCGATCTGGTGGCCGCGCGCGCGCAGGTCGTCGATCACCTCGGCGCCGAAGCTGGCTTCGAGCGCCAGATGGCCCGGCTTGCGGTCGCGCGGGTAGAAAGAGGTCGGGAAATGCTGGGTATGCGACATGGGCATGTCGATGGCCTCCTGGAGATTGAGGCCATGGTGCACGTGGCGCAGGAAGAGCAGCAACTGCCATTGCTCCTGCTGGTCGCCGCCCGGCGTGCCGAACACCATATACGGTTTGCCGCCACGCAGCGCCAGCGAGGGCGTGAGCGTGGTGCGCGGCCGCTTGCCCGGCGCCAGCGAGCAGGGCAGGTCCGGCTCCAGCCAGAACATCTGGGCCCGCGTGTTCAGGCCGAAGCCCAGCTCCGGGATGACGGGCGAGGACTGGAACCAGCCGCCCGAAGGCGTGGCCGACACCATATTGCCCCAGCGGTCGATGACGTCCACGTGGGTCGTGTCGCCGCGCTTGACCGAGGCGCGCATGTCGGCCAGAGTGGGCTCGCTGCCGGCCGCGCCCACCGGCGTGACCTTGGACAGGCGCGACAGCGTGTCCATCACGCGCGCCAGCTGGGCCTCGAAACCCGGCACCTGCCCGGGCCGCAATTCATGCGAGGCCGCCTCGCCAATGAGGGCGCGGCGCGCATCGTTATAGGCATCCGAGAGCAGGACGTCGAGCGGCACCTCGGTAAAGCGCGGATCGCCGTAATAGACCTCGCGGTCGGCGAAAGCCAGTTTCATGGCCTCGGTCACGCGATGGATGAAGGCGGCGCTGTTGGCGCCCAGCGCGCCCAGGTCCGTGCCCTTGAGCAGGGCCAGGGTCTGCAAAAAGGCCGGCCCCTGGCTCCAGGCGCCGGCCTTGGCGACGGTGTATTCGCCGTAGTCGTAGGTCAGCGGCGCCTCGTAGCTGGCCGACCAGCCGGCCAGGTCGCTGGCGCGCAGCACGCCGCGATGCGCGCGGCCGCTTTCGTCCATGACTTCGGTCTGGGCGAAGCGGTCGATGGCCTCGGCGACAAAGCCCCGGTAGAAAGCGTCGCGCGCCGCGTCGATCTGGCGCTCGCGCTCATTGCCCGCGGCCTCGGCCGCCTCCAGCACCCGGCGCCAGGTGCGCGCCAGCGCGGGGTTGCGGAACAACTTGCCCGCGGCCGGCACCTGCCCGCCGGGCAGGTAGACCTCGGCCGTGGTCGGCCAATGCTGTTGGAAGAAGTCTTTCAGGCCGGCGATGGTGTTGCTGATGCGGGGCATCAGCGCATGGCCGGATTCGGCGTAGAAGATCGCCGGTTCAAGGACATCGCGCACGCGCATGGACCCGTGGTCGCGCAGCAGCAGCATCCAGGCGTCGAAGGCGCCCGGGATCACGGCCGGCAGGAGACCGTTGCCGGGGATGAGGTCCAGCCCCAGTCCGCGGTAGTGCTCCAGCGTGGCGCCGGCCGGCGTGGGGCCCTGGCCGCAAAGCACCTCGGTCTTGCCCGTGCGCGCGGCGTGAAACAGCACCGGCACTTCTCCGGCCGGACCCACCAGGTGGGGTTCGACCACTTGCAGCACGAAGCCGGCGGCCACCGCGGCATCGAAAGCATTGCCGCCGCGCTCCAGCAGGCTCATGCCGCTGGCGCTGGCCAGCCAGTGCGTGGAGGTCACCACGCCGAAGCTGCCCAGGATCTCCGGGCGGGTCGTGAACATGCGCGTGTCCATGATCATTTCTTGGCCACCTTGACGTCCTTCAGGCGGATCAGGCCATCGGGGTAGGCGACAAAGCCGTCGATCGTCTTCTGCACGCCGAAAATCCAAGGCAGGTAGAAGAGATAGATCTGCGGACGCTCGGCCGTCATCTTCTGCAGCACCTGGCTGTAGAGCGCGCGGCGCTTGCCTTCGTCGGCGATCGAACGGGCTTCGTTGAGCCATTTGTCGATCTCGGCGTCGCAGAAGCGGCCGTCATTCAGATTGCCCTTGCAGCTGACGTACTGATGGATATTGCCGCTCGGATCGACGCGGCCGGACCAGCCGGTCTGCCCGACCTGGAAATCGCCGCGCGCCAGGGCGGCCTGGACTGCGGCGAACTCCAGCGGACGCAGGGTGATGTCGAAGCCGGCTTCGGCGCCCATGGCCTGGATCAGCTCCATCACCTGCTGCATGGTGGTGTTGTTGCCGTAGGTAAGCTCGAACTTCACGCGGTCCAGGCCGGCGGCCTTGAGCAGGGCCTGGGCTTTCTTGGGATCGCGGCCGGCGTGCTCGACGCGCTTGTCATAGGCGAAGCTGGCCGGCGGGAAGGGCTGGTGGGCCGGCTGGAACATGCCCTGGCCCACGACCTGGTTGATGACATCGCGGTCGATGGCCAGGTCCAGCGCCTGGCGCACGCGCGCGTCCTTGGCCAGGGGCGTATCGGCGCGCGCGCCGTTGGCGATGTTCACGGCGATGGACTGGAAGCCCAGGCCGGTGACCGGCGCCAGGGTCAGCTTGGCATCGTTCTTGACCGCATCGGCATCGGTGGGCGCGATGCGCTCGACGATGTCCAGGCCGCCGGCGCGCAGATTGTTCAGGCGCACGGTCGAATCGGGGATGGGCGTGAAGACCAGCTGGTCGAAGTGGTAGCTGGCCGCATCCCAGTATTGCGGAAATTTTTCCAGCACGATGCGGTCGTTCTGGACACGCTCCTTGAAGCGGTAGGGACCGGAGCAGACGGGCTTGCTGCCCGGATCCTTGTCGAAGGAGGCCGGCGAAATCATCATGCCGGCGCGGTCGGACAGCTGCGACAGCAGCGAGGCGTCGGCGTCCTTCAGGCGCAGCACGACGGTCTGGGCATCGGGCGCTTCCACGCTGCCCACCGAGGACAGCTCGCTCTTGCGGTTGCTGTCGGGCAGGGTCATGGCGCGCTCGAGATTGGCCTTGACCGAGGCCGCGTCGATGGGCGTGCCGTCATGATAGACGGCGCCCTTGCGCAGCTTGAAGGTCAGCGATTTGCCGTCCTCGGAGGTGGACCAGGACTCGGCCAGCTGGGGCACGAATTTCAGGTCGGGCGTGATGTCCACCAGGCGATCGCACAGGGAGGCGAACACGATGCGGCCCACGAAGGTGCGCGCGCGGGCGGGGTCCAGCACATCGGGATCATCCTGCAGGCCGATGCGCAGGGTTTGTGCCGAAACGGCGGTGGTGGCGGCCAGGCCGGCGATGGCCAGGGCGAGACGGAGTTTGGACATATAGGTTTCCCCCTAGAAACATTGCCGGCCATTCTACTCTTGTGAAAAAAGACAAAACGCCGGGACGTGCCCGGCGTTTTTGCGTTGCGGCAAGCCACGAGGGCCGCTCAGTCGCCGCGCATATGGCCCTGCTTGACCACCTCGCCCAGGCGGGCGCGCTCGTTGGTCGCAAAGGCGCTGAACTCGGCGCGGCTGCCGCCGCCCGGCTCGATGCTGCTCTGCTTGAGCGCGTCCTGCACCTCCTTGGTCTGCAGCGCCCGGTTGACGGCGGCGTTCATCTTGTCCATCACGTCGGCTGGCGTGCCGGCCGGCGCGTACAGGCCGGCCCAGTGGCCGATCAGGATGCCGGGGAAACCGGCCTCCTTGGTCGTCGGAATATCCGGCGCGCTGGCCATGCGCTTGTCCAGCGTGGTGGCCAGGGCCTTGAGCTTGCCCGACTTGACCAGGGGCAGCGTGACGATGCTGGCCTCGGAGGTGGCGTCGACCTGTTTGCCGACCACGGCGGTCACGCCTTCCGAACCGCTCTTGTACGAGATAGGCTCGACCGGCAGGCCGGTGGCCTCCTTCATCATGACCGCCACGAAGTGCGGCGTGCTGCCGTTGCCGGCCGTCGAGAAAGTGATGCGGTCGGTCTTCTTGGCGCGCGCGTTCGCGACGAATTCCTTCAGGTCCTTGGCGGGATTGTCGGGGCTGGTGACGATGACCGAGGGCGTGACCGACAACAGGGCCACCGGCGTGAGTTCCTCGTCCTTATAGGGCTGGTCGGAACGGATCAGGCTGTTGGTGACGGTGCCATTGCTGCCGACCAGATAGGTATAGCCATCGGGGGCGCTGCGGGCCACATGGGCCGAGCCGACCACGCCGCCGGCGCCTGGCCGGTTCTCGACGATGATGTTCTGCTTGAGCTCGGCGCCCACCGCCTTGGCGATGATGCGGGCCACCAGGTCATTGGCGCCGCCGGCCGAGAAGGGCGCGACGAAGGTGATCGGATGGGCGGGCCATTCGGCGGCCTGGGCGCCGAAGGCCAGGCCGGCCAGGGCCAGCGCGGCGGCGGCCTTGAACGAAGGTTTCATGGGAGTGTCTCCTCTAAAAACAAGAACGCGCGGACTACAGCGCGTCCAGCGCCAGATAGCGGCGCGTTTGCACGATTTCCTCGCGTTCCTTGAAGCTGGTGAGCTCCTCGGCCAACGCGCTGGAATCGCCGGTTGCACGGATCTGGGCGAGCGTCTTCTGCATGGCATGAATGGCGGCGCGCTGCAGATCCGAAGGAATGATGGCGAGCTGGTATCCCAGGGCCGACAGTTCGTCGATCGGCACCAGCGGGGTCTTGCCGCCGTAGAACATATTGATGAGTTTGGGGCCGGGCAGGCGGCGGGCGATCTCGCGGATCTGTTCGAGCGTCTCGGGCGCCTCGACGAAGATCATGTCGGCGCCGGCCTGGACATAGCGCTCGGCGCGCGCGATGGCGGCCTCGAAGCCCTCCACGGCAATCGCGTCGGTGCGCGCGATCACCAGGCAATCGGGATCGGCCAGGGTCTGGCGCGCGATGCGGATCTTCAGGCACATCTCGTCAGCGTCCACCAGGCTTTTGTCATCCAGATGGCCGCAACGCTTGGGGAAAGACTGGTCTTCGATATGGAAGGCCGCCACGCCCGCGCGCTCGAAGGCGCGCACGGTGCGCTCGACATTGGCCGAGCCGCCGAAGCCGGTGTCGGCATCGGCCACCACGGGCAGGCCGCTGGCCTCGACGATTTTCTCGATGCGGTCCAGCACTTCGGTAAAGCTCAGGATGCCCAGGTCGGGATAGCCGGCGGCGCGCGCGATGGCGCCGCCGCTGGCGTAGACCGCCTCGAAGCCGGCCATGGCGACCAGGCGGGCCGACATGCCGTCATAGGCGCCAGGCGCCACCAGGGTCTTGCCGGCCGACAGGGCCTGGCGCAGTTGTTGGGTGGGTTTCATCAGCAAACTCCTTGCATGCGGGCCGCGGCCCCAGGGGTCGCCATGATGGTCAGATTCAATCCAAATGTCTAATATATGGAAAATGACTTACCAGTACCTTTAAAGTATGGATTCAGGCAATGGAGTTGAGGCATTTGCGGTACTTCGTGGTGACGGCCCAGACGCAGCATTTCACCCGGGCCGCCGAATTGCTGGGCATGGCGCAGCCGCCCCTGAGCCAGCAGATCCGCGAACTCGAACGCGAAATCGGCACTCCCCTGTTTGACCGCGTGGGCCGGGGCGTGGCCTTGAGCGACGCGGGCCGCGCCTTTCTGCCCTGCGCCGAGGACATCCTGGCGCGCGTGGCCGAGGCCGGCGATATCGCCCGGCGCGCCGCGCGCGGCGAGGTCGGCGTGCTGCGGCTGGGGTTCACCGAATCGGCCTCTTTCAATGACACGGTCACCCAGGCCATCGGCGGCTATCAGCAGCGCCATCCCGATGTAGAGCTGCGCCTGGATGAAAGCCAGAGCGAATCCCTGGTCAAGCGCGTGGCCGCCGGCGATCTCGACGCCGCTTTCGTGCGGCCGCCCTTTGCCCTGTCCGGCGCGATCCGCTATCTGCCGCTGGCCGAAGAGACCCTGATCGCCGCCCTGCCCGCCGGCCATGCCCTGGCCGCCCGCAAGCGGCTCACGCTGGCCGATCTGCGCCATGAGCGTTTCATCGATTACTCGCGCAAGTCAGGCTATGGCCTGTCGGCCGACATCATCGCCGCCTGCCGCCGCCACGGTTTCAATCCCGCCATCCGCCAGCGCGCGCCGCAGCTCTCGTCGGCCGTCAACCTGGTGGCCGCCGGCATCGGCGTGGCCGTCGTGCCGGCCTCCATGCGGCATATGCGCGCCCGGGGCATCCGTTACCTGCCGCTGGAGCTGGACTGGCCGCGCGCGGTGCTGGGCCTGGCCATCCGCCATGGCCGACGCTCGGCGGTCGTGGACAACCTCTTGCGCCTGCTCGATATCGCGGCAGAATAAAGGCTTTGCCGGCGGATACGGCCATGAACCCTGAAGACATCGTGCGCCGCCTGGGGCTCATCCCGCACCCCGAGGGCGGCTATTACCGCGAAACCTATCGCGCCGCCGAAACCGTGCGCCGCGGCGACGGCGCCAGCCGCGCGGCCGGCACGGCCATCTACTACCTGCTGTGCGATGGCGCGTATTCCGCCTGGCACCGCATCCAGTCGGATGAAATCTGGCATTTCTATGCCGGCAGCGAATTGCGCGTGCACGAATTGCAGGCCCAGGGCGGCCTCGTGACGCACCGGCTGGGCGCCACGCCGGGCGAGACCGCTTTCCAGGCCGTGGTGCGCGCGGGCAATTGGTTCGGCGCCGAGCTGGCCGATCCCGCCGGTTATGCGCTGGTGGGCTGCACGGTCGCGCCGGGCTTTGAATTCAGCGAGTTTGAGCTGGGCGACACCGCGGCGCTGCTGCGGGCCTATTCCTCGCACGAGGCGCTGATACGCCGGCTGGGCGCTGGCGGGGCCTGAACCGGGCGCGGCGGCGCTGGCTCAAGCGCGCGGCGCCAGGGCCGCGGCCAGGCTGTTGTCGGCCAGCTTGCGAGCCTGCTCGGGCGTCAGCGCCAGGTGATCGCGCAAGGCGATGAAATTCTCCAGCACATAGCCGCCGAAATACGCCGGATCATCGGAATGGACGCTGACGTTCAGGCCCCGGTCCAGCATGTCGAGCACGGTGTGCTCGCCCATGTGGGAGAAGACCTGCAGCCGCACATTGGACAGGGGGCAGACGGTCAGCGGGATCTGCTGGTCGGCCAGGTGATCGATCAGGCGTGGGTCTTCCCAGGCGCGCACGCCATGGTCGATGCGCTTGACCTTGAGCCGGTCCAGCGCTTCCCAGATGTAGTGCGGCGGCCCTTCTTCGCCGGCGTGCGCCACGCCCGGCAGGCCTTCGGCGCGGGCGCGCGCGAACACCCGCTCGAACAGGCGCGGCGGAAAGCCCGCCTCGCTGCTGTCCAGGCCGACCGCCACGAAAGCGTCGCGGTGCGGCAGGGCCTGCTCCAGCGTGCGCATGGCGGCAGCCTCGGGCAGGTGGCGCAGAAAGCTGAGGATGAGGCCGCTGCTGATGCCCAGCTGCCGGCGCCCGTCGGCAAGAGCGGCCTGTATGCCGGCCAGCACCACTTCGAAAGGCACGCCGCGGTCGGTATGGGTCTGGGGATCGAAAAAGGGCTCGGTGTGGCTCACGCCCTGCTGGGCGCACTTGAGCAGATAGGCCCAGGTCAGGTCGTAGAAATCCTGCTCGGTCCGCAGGACCTGGGCGCCCAGGTAATAGAGGTCGAGGAATTCCTGCAGGTTCTGGTAGCGGTAGGCCTGGCGCAGCGCATCGATGTCGGGCCAGGGCAGGCGCACGCCGTTGCGCTGGGCCAGCGCGAACAGCAGCTCGGGCTCCAGCGACCCCTCCAGATGGATGTGCAATTCGGCCTTGGGAAGCGCGGTCAGCCAGTCTTGCATGAGCCCTCCTCGGTTCCCTGGATGATAGCGCCGCCGGCCATGAATTTCCAAAAAAAGAATTATTCTAGTATTTTGTTCTCTGAAAAAGAATTTGTATTATGCTGGCCGGCAGCACAAGGAACCCCGCATGGAACTCTCCGATCTGCGCATCTTCCTGGCGGTGGCGCGCGAACAAAGCGTGACGCGGGCGGCCCAGGCCCTGGATCGCGTCCCGTCCAATGTCAGCACCCGCGTCCAGCAGCTGGAAGACCGCCTGGGCCGCGCGCTGTTCACGCGCGAAAACAAGCGCATGCAGCTATCCGACGCCGGCCAGACCCTGGCCGCCTACGCCGTGCGCCTGCTGGACCTGGCCCAGGAAGCCGAACAGGCCCTGAGCGCGGCCGAGCCGGGCGGCCGCCTGCGCCTGGGCTCGATGGAAAGCACGGCGGCCAGCCGCCTGCCCGCGCCGCTGGCCCGCCTGCATGGCCGCTGGCCGGACCTGGACATCCAGCTGCGCACCGGCACGACGCGCTTTCTGGCCGACGCCGTGGCCAGCCACGCGCTGGACTGCGCCATCGTCGCCCACCCCGCCGCCGAACGGCCCGCCGACGTCGGCGCGCTGGGCGCGGGGCTGCATGGCGAATATCTGTTCACCGAAGAACTGCTGCTGGTCATGCCGCCCGGCGGCGCCGAGCCACGCGCCCTGGCCACTTTCGCGCGGGGCTGCGCCTATCGCGAACGCGCCGAACAATGGCTGCGCGAGGCGGGCACGGACCCGGCCCGGCTGCAGATGCTGGAATTGGCCTCCTATCACGCCATCCTGGCCTGCGTGATGGCAGGCTCGGCCATGGCCGTATTGCCGCGCTCGGTGCTGGCCTTGCAGCCGGCGTCCCTGCCGACGCGCGTCATCGGCCCGGCCCATTGTTTTCTCATCCGCCGCGAAGGCCATGACAGCGCCAATTACCAAGCGCTGCTCGGGGCGCTGCGCGACTGACTTTACGGAGTTTCCCCATGAACGATTTCACCTCCCGCCTGGGCCTGGCGCTGCCGCTCGTGCAGGCGCCCATGGCCGGCGTCAGCACCCCTGCCCTGGCCGCCGCCGTCTCCAATGCCGGCGGCCTGGGCGCGCTCGGCCTGGGCGCGGGCAATGCGCAGGCCGCGCGCAAAGCCATCGATGAAACGCGCGCGCTGACCTCGCGCCCCTTCGCGGTGAATCTTTTCTGCCATCGCCCGGCCGTGTCCGACCCGGCGCGCGAGGCCGCCTGGCTGCGGGCGCTGGCCCCGCGCTTTGCCGAATTCGGCGCCGCGCCGCCCGCCGCGCTCAAGGAGATCTACACCAGTTTTCAGACCGACGAAGAGATGCTGCAGATGCTGCTGGAGACGCGCCCGGCCGTGGTCAGCCTGCATTTCGGCCTGCCGGCGCGCAAGAAACTGGACGCCCTGCGCGCCGCCGGCATCTATCTGATGGCCACGGCCACCCAGCCCGACGAGGCGCGCCGCATCGCCGAGGCCGGCGTGGACGCCATCGTGGCGCAGGGCATCGAGGCGGGCGGACATCGCGGCACCTTCGATGACACGCCGCGCGACGAGCGCCTGGGCACCCTGGCCCTGACCCGCCTGCTGGCGGCCCGCCTGCAGCGGCCCGTGATCGCGGCCGGCGGCATCATGGATGGCGGCGGCATCGCGGCGGCCCTGGCCCTGGGCGCCCAGGCCGCCCAGCTGGGCACGGCCTTCATCAGCTGCCCGGAGTCTTCGGCCGACGCCGCCTACCGCCAGGCCCTGCTGGGCCATGAGCATGTGGCCACCGCCTTCACGCGCGCCATCTCCGGCCGGCTGGCGCGCAGCGTCGTCAACCGCTTTACCGAGTTCGGCGAAGCCGCCGGCACCCCGCCCGCGCCCGACTACCCCATGACCTACGATGCCGGCAAGGCGCTGAACGCGGCAGCCAAAGCCAAGGGCGAGCACGGCTATGCCGCGCAATGGGCCGGCCAGGCCGCCGCCCTGTCCCGCGGCCTGCCCGCCGCCGAGCTGGTGGCGGCGCTGGCCGAGGAATGGCGCCGGGCTCAGGCTTCGGCGTAGGCCGTGAAGCCGGGCCGCTCGGCCAGCCTGGCGCAATAGGCCTCGACGGCCGGCAGCGCCGGCCGGTCGAAATCGGTCGCGCGCCACCGCAGCACCGACAGGCCGATCACGATATCGGCCAGGCTGAAAGCCGCCCCCGCCACATAGGCGCCAGTGTCGGCCAGGCGCGCCTCCAGCACGCCCATGGCGCGTGACCAGGCTAGGCAGGAGGCGCGGATCTGCGCCGCGTCCTGGAAGGCCGGCGCGCGCCGCGCCAGGGCCATGAAGGCGTAGCGCCAGGCCGAGTTCAGGTCGGTCGCCTGCCAGTCCATCCATTGATCCACCCGCGCCCGCTCGCGCGGCGCGGCCGGGTATAGCCAGGCGCCCTCATACTGGTTGGCCAGATAGCGCAGAATGCTGTTGGATTCCCAGAGCACGAAATCGCCATCGACGAGGACCGGAATCTGGGCATTGGGGTTGAGCGCCAGAAAACCCGGCTCGTCCAGGGCCCGGAACCCCGAGCCCCAGTCTTCGCGCGTGTAGCGCACGCGCAGTTCGTCGCAAGCCCACAGGACTTTGCGCACATTGATGGAAGAAGCCTTGCCCAGGATACGCATGCCTATCCGCCGCCAGATTGAAAACGCCAGTCTACGGCGGCGGCCGGGATAACGACAGATACCGTTGCGGCCTGGCGCGGGCGCAACCGCCGGCTGCTACCATGCAAGGGCATCTCTTCACGCTTCAAGGGAAATCCACCGATGGGAACGCTGGCCATTGTCATTTCGCTGCTGCTGTTGATGTTCTTCGCCTATCGCGGCGTGACCGTATTGATCCTCGCGCCCATCATGGCCGCGCTGGCGGTCATCCTCTCCGGCGACCTGGCCGTGCTGCTGCCGGCCTATACGCAGACCTTCATGACCGCCCTGGGCAGCTATGTCGTCCAGTTCCTGCCCATCTTCCTGCTGGGCGCGCTGTTTGGCCAGTTGATGGCCGACTCCGGCGCCGCCCATGCCATCGCGCGCTGGATCAAGGAAAAGCTCGGCACCCGCCACGCCATCCTGACCGTGGTGCTGGCCTGCGCGGTGCTGACCTATGGCGGCGTGTCGCTGTTCGTGGTGGCGTTCGCGGTGTATCCCATCGCCGTGGCCCTGTTCCGCGACGCCGACATCCCCAAGCGGCTCATCCCCGCCTCGATCGCGCTGGGCTCCTTCACCCTGACCATGACCGCCCTGCCCGGCACGCCGTCCATCCAGAACGCCATTCCCATCCCCTACTTCGGCACCAATGTCTTCGCCGCGCCGGGGCTGGGCCTGATCGCCGCGGCCATCATGCTCCTGGCCGGCATGGCCTGGCTGCGCGGCCGCGCGGCGAGCGCCGCGCGCGCGGGCGAAGGCTATGGCGAGCACGATGAGCCGTCCGCGCCGCAAGACGAGGGCGATCATCCCGGCATGCCGCTGGTCCTGGCCGTGCTGCCCCTGCTGCTGGTGATCGGCATCAATGCCCTGTTCACCTACGGCATCTTTCCGCACATGGATTTCAGCGCCATGAGCGAGCGTTACGCCGGCCTGGAGCCTCAGCGGGTCACCGGCCTGTGGTCGCTGATCATCGCGCTGGCCACGGCCTGCGTCGTGCTGATCGCGCTGCGCCTCAAGCACTGGGTCTCGCTGCGCGACTCGGTCAACAAGGGCGTGTTCGGCTTCATGCTGCCGCTGTTCAACACCGCCTCCGAAGTGGGCTACGGCGCGGTCATCGCCAGCCTGGCCGGCTTTATCGTCATCCGCGACGCCGTGCTGCAGGTCGCGCCGCACAATCCGCTGATCTCCGAGGCCATCGCCATGGGCACGCTGGCCGGCATCACCGGCTCGTCCTCGGGCGGCATGAGCATCGCGCTGGCCACGCTGGGCGGCGACTACCTGGCCATGGCGCAGCAGGCCGGCATCAGCCCGGAACTGCTGCACCGGGTGGCGGTGCTGGCCTCCGGCAGCATGGACACCCTGCCGCACTCCGGCGCCATCATCACCCTGCTGTCCATCTGCCGCCTGACCCACCGCAAGTCATATGGCGATATCGCCGCCGTCACCATCCTGATGCCGGTCACCGCCCTGGTCACCGTGATCGTGCTGGGGACGCTTTTCGGCTCGTTCTGATCCGTCCTCTTACGATCGGTGACAACTGCGGGAATCCTCCCCTGTTTATTGCTGCAACTTGCGCGGCCAGCGCGCGGTCAAAAGCCCATGACAGGATCGGCCCACAAGGCCGATGAGGCGGCCCGCCCGGGCCGCCGCAAGCGAAGGAGGCTTTTTCATGAAGATCCTGACTACTACCCTGTTTGTCTGTGCCGCCCTGGGCGCAGGCGCGGCCGCCCAGGCCGCCGATGCCCACTATGAGCGCGACCGCAGCGGCGACTGGAAGGTGTACTACACGCCGCCGCCCGCCAAAAGCGCCCAGCAGGTCCAGGATGAATTGCAGGCCGCCAAGGCCAATGGCCAGTACGGTTTCGGCGAGGAAGACTATCCTCCCCCCATCCTGGCCAACCCGACGGCCTCGCGCCAGCAAGTCGTCGATGACATGGACCGGGCCCGCCATATGGGCATGATGGGAAGCGACCAGGAGGACTACCCTCCCGCCGGTGAATAAGCCGGCCCGGCTCCCTGGACACGGCGCTCGGGGCCGTGGAAACCAGGGACCGAACCGGGCGCGTCCAGGCCGGCGTCAGCGGGCTGTCCTTACAATCGTCGCCTTCGGTGGCCCGGCCACCCCACCCTAGCCGCGCCCCTCATGTCCACGGCCCGCTCCGCCGACGCTTCTCTCCCCGACGCACCGCTCGCCCGCCCCGCCTTCCGGCGTTTTCTCGCCGCGCGCTTCTGCACCTCGCTGGCCTACCAGATTGTCTCGGTGGCCGTGGGCTGGCAGATCTATGCCCTGACCGGCAGCGCGCTGGACCTGGGCCTGATCGGGCTGGCGCAATTCCTTCCCATGATGGGTTTGACGCTGCTGGTGGGCCATGTGGCCGACCGCTACGACCGCCGGCGCATCGTGGCCATCTGCATGGCGCTGGAAGCGGCGGCCACGCTGTTGCTGGCGGCGGCGGCCTTGCAGGGTTTCGGCGGCAAGGCCCTGGTCTATCTCACCGTCGTGGCGATCAGTTCGGCGCGCGCCTTCGAAGCGCCCACCCTGCCGACGCTGATTCCGGCCATCGTGCCGCGCGAGTGGATCCCGCGCGCCACCGCGCTGTCGGCCTCCTCCAACCAGATCGCGCAGATCGCGGGCCCCGCCCTGGGCGGCATCGGCTATGGCATCGGCGCGGGCTGGGTGTATTGCGCCGCGTCGGTGATGTATCTCTTCGGCCTGGTATGCATTCTGCGCGTGCGCACGGATCGGACGCCGGCGCGCAAGGCGCCAACCACCTGGCGCACGCTGTTTGCCGGCATCGGCTTCATCGCCCGCCGGCGCATTCTGCTGGGCACGCTGTCGCTGGATCTGTTCGCCGTCCTGCTCGGCGGGGCGACCGCGCTCTTGCCGGTGTTCGCCAAGGATGTCCTGGACGCCGGACCCTGGGCCCTGGGCGCGCTGCGCGCCGCGCCCGCCGTGGGCGCGGCCCTGATGTCGCTGGCCCTGGCCCGGCTGTCCCTGGGCAGCCATGTGGGCCGGCTGCTGTTCGGCGCCCTCTTTCTGTTCGGCCTGGCCACCGTGGTCTTCGGCCTGTCCACCTCCATCCCGCTGTCGCTGGGCGCCCTGGTCGTCCTGGGCGCGGCGGACTCGATCAGCGTGGTGGTGCGCTCTTCGCTGGTGCAGCTGAACACGCCCGATGACATGCTGGGCCGGGTCAGCGCCGTCAACACGCTGTTCATCGGCACCTCCAACCAGCTGGGCGAATTCGAGTCGGGCCTGACGGCCGCCCTCTTCGGCACCGTGCCGGCCGTGGTGCTGGGCGGCCTGGGCACCATGGCCGTGGCCGGCCTGTGGATGTGGCGGTTTCCGGAACTGCGCAAGCTGAAGTCGCTCAGCGCGCCGGCCTGACAGGACGCCAGACGGTCATGCCGGCAAGCCCTCAGGAGCGGTCGGCGCCGCAGCGCCAGCAGGCGCTGAACTGCGGCTCCAGCCGCTCGCCGCAGTCCGGGCAGGCCCAGGACAGGGCGGGCGCTTCGGCCGCCGGCGACAAGCCGATCAGGCGCAGCGCCAATTCGCGGTCGGCCTCGCGCTCGATCCAGATTTCCGGACCGCACTGATCGACGGGAATCTCGCCCAAGGCGCCCTGCAAATGCCGGTTGTGCAGCTCGGCGGCCACGCGGGCCTGCCTGAGCAGGTTCAGCCAATGCTGGGCCAACAACAGACTGGGAGCGCGGACAAGCCTATGCATGGACGGGCCTTCGCAGGATGGGAAAAGCCGATTTTAGGCCGGCCGTCCAAGAACGGGATGGGTTAGCCTATCCCGTCCGCGTACTCCCCGGAGCCAATGTGGCGCTACGCAAGTCCTCTTTCTTCATCCGCTTCCTGGCGCTGGGCGCGCTGGCCCATGTCTATGTCGGTATCCGCCTGATCCCCGACGCCCCGCTAGGCCCGGCCTGGCGGGCGGGCGCGGCCCTGGTGCTCATCGCCTCCTGCCTCCTCATCCCCCTGGGCATGCTCAGCCGCTCTTCGGGACGCCCGCCCTGGGCCGACCGCCTGGCCTGGGCGGGCTTTCTGGCCATGGGGTTTTTCTCTTCGCTCTTCGTGCTGACCGTGCTGCGCGACGCGACGCTGGCGGCCGGCGGCCTGCTGCGGCTGGCCGCCGGCTGGCCGGATCTGGCGCGGTGGCGGCAGGGCACGGCCCTGGCCGTGCCCCTCCTGGCCCTGGCCGGCAGCGCGCTGGGCTTCTTCAATGCCCGGCGCCTGGCGCGCGTGACGCAGGTCGATGTGCCCATCGCCGGCCTGCCGCCCGAGCTCGACGGCCTGCGCATCGCGCAGATCAGCGACATCCATGTGGGTCCGACCATCAAGGCGCCCTATGTGCAGGCCATCGTGGACGCGGTCAACGCCCAGCAACCGGACATCATCGCCATCACCGGCGATGTGGTCGACGGCAGCGTGGCGCAGCTCGCGCCGCACACCCGGCCGCTGGCGGGGCTGCGCGCCCCCGGCGGCGTCTATCTGGTGACCGGCAACCACGAGTACTACTCGGGCGCGGCGTCCTGGATCGCCGAGTTCCGCCGGCTGGGCCTGAAAGTCCTGCTCAACGAGCATGTGGCGCTGACGATCAAGGGCCGGCAGGTGGTGGTGGCCGGCGTCACCGACTTCGGCGCCGGCGCCTTCGACCCCGGCCAGCGCAGCAACCCCGCCAAGGCCCTGCGCGGCGCGCCGGCCGGTGCTCCGGTCAAGCTTCTGCTGGCCCACCAGCCGCGCAGCGCCCTGGCCGCCGCGCCGCTGGGCTATACCTTGCAGCTCTCGGGCCATACCCATGGCGGCCAGTTCTTCCCCTGGGGGTTTTTCGTGCGCCTGCAGCAGCCCTTCACGGCCGGCCTGCACCGGCAGGACGGCCTCTGGGTCTACACCAGCCGGGGCACCGGCTATTGGGGGCCGCCCATGCGGCTGGCCGCCCCTTCCGAAATCAGCCTGGTCCGCCTGGTCCGGGCGATTTGAAATCCGGCGGATTTCCCGCGAGAATGGGCGAACCCAAGCATGACCGCAGGGCCGCCGGGCGGCCCCCTAATGTTCTTGCCTGACGGCGGAGGCTGCGATGCGTGCACGTTCTGGTTTGCTGGCGGGTTTGTGGGTGCTTTGTCTCATCGCGGCGCCGCCGCCAGCGGCCTGGGCCCAGGCCGCGCCCGCCGCCCAGGCGCCCTCGGCCAAGCTGGACCGCGCCCAGCTGGACCAGATGCTGGCGCCGATCGCGCTCTACCCCGATGCCCTGCTGTCCCAGATCCTGATGGCGGCCACCTATCCGGCCGATGTGGCCGCCGCGGCCGCCTGGTCCGCGCAACACACGTCGCTGTCCGGCGACGCCGCCGTCAAGGCCGTGCAAGACCAGGGCTGGGATCCCAGTGTCAAATCGCTGGCGGCATTTCCTTCCGTGCTGGACATGATGGGCCGCCAGCCGCAATGGGTCGCCTCGGTGGGCGACGCCTTCCTGGCCCAGCCCGACGACGTGATGAACGCCGCCCAGCGCCTGCGCGCGCAAGCCAAGCAGGCCGGCACGCTCAAGAGCACGCCGCAGCAGACGGTCAGCACCCAGTCCGGGCCCGGCAACACCACGGTCATCAGCATCGCGCCGGCCAATCCGCAGGTGGTCTACGTGCCCAGCTACAACCCCACCGTGGTCTACGGCGCCTGGCCCTATCCGGCCTATCCGCCCGCCTATTACCCGCCGCCGCCCGGCTCGGTCTTCGCCACCGCCCTGGTGAGCGGCATCGGATTCGGCCTGGGCGTGGCCGCGGTGAACTCGCTGTGGGGCGGCATGAACTGGGGGCACTACGATGTCGACATCAATGTGAACCGCTACAACAACATCAATCCCGGCCATCGCATGCCCCCGCCGCCGCCCAATGCCAACGGCCGCGCCGCCTGGCAGCACAACCCGGCCAACCGGGGCAACGTGCCCTATCGCAACCCGGAAGTGGCGCAGCGCTTCGATGCCGCGCGCCAGGCTGGCCGCCCCGGCGGCGCCACGCCCGCGGGCCGTCCGGCCATGCAGGGGCGCGATGCCGAGCGCGAGCGCGCCGCGCAAGCCTTCCAGAACCGCACGGGCCAATCCATACCGGGACACGCGGTGCAGCGCCCGGGCCGCGCGGGCGAAGCCGGCATGGGCCAGGGCGGCCAGGCGCGCGCCCACGACGGCGGCTTCGGCCCGCGCGCCGGGCAGGCGCAGCTGAGTCCCGAGCAGCGCCAGCGCATGGACCAACGCAACGCCCAGCATCATGCCGAAACCATGAACCGCTCCTCGGCCTTCCGGGGCGCGGGCAATGGCGAAGCCATGCGCGGCCAGCTCGAACGCGGCGGCGCGGCGCAATCTTCCTTCCATATGCAGCGCGGCGGCGCCCATCTCGGCAGGGGCCGGAGATAACCATGAACCCATCCACACGGAAAGTCCTGGCCCTGCTGGCGCTATCGCTGGCCCTGCCGGCCGCACAGGCCCAGACGGGCTACGCCTCGCCCGAAGCCGCCGGCGACGCCCTGGTGCGGGCCCTGTCGACCGGCGACCGCGCCGCGCTGGGCGGCATCCTGGGCGCCCACTACAAACAGGTCCTGCCCAACGACATCGATGATGACGATGTCTATGATTTCCTGGCCGCCTGGTCGCACAGCCACGAGATGGCGCGCGATGCCGATGGCCGGGCCTGGATGGACGTGGGCCCCTCGCGCTGGCGCCTGCCTATTCCGCTGGCCGAGAACAAGGGCCAATGGCGCTTTGACCTGAAGGCGGCCGCGCCCGAGATCCGCCGCCGCGAAATCGGCCGCAACGAGCTCGGCGCCATCGAAACCCTGCGCGCCATCCAGGCTGCCCAGCAAAGCTATGCCAGCCAGCACGGCGGCCAATACGCCCAGCGCCTGGTGAGCCGGCGCGGCCAGCAGGACGGCCTGTATTGGCCCTCGGCCGACAATGCCCCGCCCAGCCCGCTGGGCATCGAGGCCCTGGTCATGGGGCCGGACACGCCGCTGCGGGCCGCCTACTACGGCTATCGCTACGCCATCCTGCCGGGCGAAGACGGCCAGGGCTATCGCGTGGCGGCCTGGCCGGCGCGCTTCGGCGTCACGGGCGTGCACCGCTTCATCGCCGGACCGCAGGGCATACGCCAGAGTCCGCAGCCCGGCCGGCCCGGCACAGCCACGGGCGCGGACTGGACGCCCCTGCCCTGAAGCCGCCGCGTGCGACAATGCCGGCCTGAACAGCCGGCATTTCTTTCTTCATGTCTCACTCTCCCTTGCGCATTGCCATCATCGGCGGCGGCCCCGCCGGCCTGATGGCGGCCGAGACGCTGGCGCTGGGCGGCGCCCAGGTCGACCTGTATGACGCCATGCCCTCGGTGGGCCGCAAGTTCCTGCTGGCCGGCCGCGGCGGCCTGAACCTGACGCATAGCGAGGCCCCGCCGGCCTTCATCGGCCGCTATGGCGCGCGCGCCGACCAGATCGCCCCCTGGCTGGAGCTGCTCGGCCCCCAGGCGCTGCGCGACTGGACCCACGGCTTGGGCGTGGAGACCTTCGTGGGCAGCTCGGGCCGCGTCTTCCCCAAGGAAATGAAGGCCGCTCCCATGCTGCGCGCCTGGCTGGCCCGGCTGCGCGCCCAGGGCGTGCGCTTCCATATGCGCCACCGCTGGCTGGGCTGGCCCGAGGCCATGCCGGCCGGCCCGAGGCAGCTGCATTTCGCTACCCCGCAAGGCCTGGTCCAGACCTCGGCCGACGCCGTGCTGCTGGCCCTGGGCGGGGCCAGCTGGGCCCGCCTGGGATCGGACGGCGCGTGGCTGGCGCCGCTGGCCGCGCGCGGCGTGGCAGTCACGCCGCTGCTGCCGGCCAACTGCGGCTTCGATGTGGCGTGGAGCCGCCACTTCATCGACCGCCATGCCGGCCAGCCCCTGAAGTCCGTGGCGCTGTCGCTGGACGAAGCCGCGCCGGGCCGGCTGGGCGAATGCGTGATCAGCGCCCAGGGCATCGAAGGCAGCCTGGTCTATGCCATGTCGGCGCCCTTGCGCGACCGCATCGCGGCCGAGGGCCAGGCCACGGCCTGGCTGGACCTGCTGCCGGGATGGAGCGCCGAACGGGTGGCCCAGGCCGTGCATCATCCGCGCGGCGCGCGCTCCTGGTCCAGCCATCTGCAAAGCCGACTGGGCCTCAAGGGCGTCAAGGCCGCGCTGCTGCGCGAATGCCTGCCCGACTTCGATGACCCCGATCTGCTGGCCCGCCGCATCAAGGCCCTGCCCATCCGGCTCACGCGGCCCCGTCCCATCGACGAAGCCATCAGCAGCGCCGGCGGCGTGCGCTTCGAGGCGCTCACGGCCAGCCTCATGATCAAGGCGCTGCCGGGCGTCTATTGCGCCGGCGAAATGCTGGACTGGGAAGCTCCCACCGGCGGCTATCTGCTGACCGCCTGCATGGCCAGCGGCAAGGCCGCCGCCCTGGGCCTGCTGGCCGACCTGGCTACAGCTCGGCCCAGCGGCGGATGAGGTTGTGATAGATGCCGGTGAGCTGCACGACCGCCGCGTCGTTCTGCCCGCGCTCGGCCGCCAGCTGCTGCACCGACTGATCCAGCTGGTATAGGGTGGCGCGGTCGGCGTCGGCGCGCACCATGCTCTGTATCCAGAAAAACGCGCTCACGCGCGCGCCCCGGGTCACCGGCGTGACATGATGCAGGCTGCTGGCCGGATAGAGCACCATGTCGCCGGCGGCCAGTTTGACACGCTGCACGCCGAAGCTGTCCTCGATGGACAACTCGCCGCCGTCATAGTCCTGCGGCTCGGCCAGGAAGAGCGTGGCCGACAGGTCGGTGCGGATGCGGAAATCCGTGCCGCGCAGCTGGCGCACGGCATTGTCGATATGGTTGCCGAACTGCTGGCCGCCCTGGTAGCGGTTGAACAGCGGCGGAAAGACTTTCAATGGCAGCGCCGCCGACATGAATTGCGGATGGCGGCCCAGCGCATCCAGGATCATCTGGCCGACCTCGCGCGCTTCGGGCGCGTTCTCGGGCAATTGCTCGTTGTGCTTGGACAGCGCCGATTGCGCGCCCGAAGTCACGTTGCCATCGACCCATTGCGCGGCATCGATGCGCGCGCGGGCCTGCGCGACCTGCGCCTTGGTCAATACCGAGGCAAGATGCAGCAGCATGAAGTTTCTCCTTATCCAGTGCGCAGCATAGCCCTGAACGCCTGGCCCTTGGCGCGCAGCCGCGCATCGCCGCTGGCCAGCAGGAAGTCCGCCGCCTGCGCCAGAAAGGCCGGCGTGGCATGTTCGGGCACGCGGTCCAGGCTTTCCAGGGCCTGGTCGATCCGACCGCGCCTGGCCAGCAGGCGCGCCAGATTGAAATGCCCGCGGAAATCACCGCCTTCGGCCGCGCGCCGGTACAGCGCCAGCGCCGCGTCCTCGTCGGCCGGCACTTCCCAGCCGTCTTCGTGAAATCCGCCCAGGATGTTGAGCGACTTGGCATGGCCCAGCTCGGCCGCCTGGTTCAGCCAGGCCAAGGCCGCCTTGCGGTCGCGCTCCACGCCCTGGCCCAGGGCCAGCGCGGTGGCGTAGTTGTACATGCCCCAGTCCAGCCCGGCCTGCGCGGCCAGGCGGAACCAATAGGCGGCCATGACGGCATTGGGCGGCAGGCCCCAGCCATGCTGGTGGCACTGGCCGAGCATATTCATCGCCATGGGGTGGTTTCTGCGCGCGGCGCGCTGGAACCATTGCAGCGCTTCCTCCGGGTCGCGCGCCTGGCCATGGCCGTCGAGCAGCATCTGGCCCAGCACGGCCTGGGCCTCGGTCACGCCGGCCTTCGCCGCCGCGCGCATCCAGGCCAGCGCCTCTTCGGGCGGGCCGGCCAGGATGGCCGCGAACTGCCCGGGCGTGACGGCGTTGAGGTCTTGCGTGGTGATCATATCGAGCGCGCCGACCTGGCCTGGCGGCCCGGCCGGCGCCTTTCCGCTCAGTACTTGACGTTGAAGGTCAGGATGGCCGAGCGCCCCGGAGCGATGTTGGCGTAGTGCGCGGCATAGGCCTTGTCGTAGTACTGCTTGTCGAACAGGTTGTAGATATTGAGCTGCACGTTCAGGTTCTTGCTGAACTCGTAGCCCGCCATGGCGTCGAAGCGCCAGTACGAGGGGATATAGGTGGTGTTGGCGGCATTGCCGTACTGCTTGTCCACGTAATAGGCGCCGCCCCCGACCGTCAGCTGCGGCAGCAGCGCATACGTCGTCCACAGGCTGAAGGCGTTCTCCGGGGTGTTGGGGAAGGCATTGCCCTTGTCGGTCGCCACCCCATCGTCCTTGATCTTGGACTTCATGTAGGTGTAGCCGCCGTAGACCTGCCACTTGGGCGTGATCGCGCCCGAGAAGCCCAGCTCCAGGCCCTGCACATTTTTCTTGCCGGCCATGGCGTAATCGCCATCCGGTTCGGTGATGCGCGCATTGGTGGTCTCGATGCGGAACAAGGCGCCGGTCAACGTCAGGCGGCGGTCCAGCACATCCCACTTGGTGCCGATTTCGTAGGTCTTGTTCTTTTCCGGCGCGAGGTCGGCCGCGTTCAGGCCCACGCCGCCGCGGCCCGGAGTCAGGCTCTGGCTTTCGCTGCCCTCGCCCATGGAGGCATTGGCGGGCGTGGACGACGTGCCATACGACACATAGAAGCTGCCATTTTCGACCGGCTTGTAGATCAGGCCCAGCTGGTAGTTGAACAGCGTGTCGTCGCGCCGCACCACGGCGTTCTTGGCCGCCTTGTTCTGCGTGAACTTGGTGTCGTAGTCGTCGACGCGCAGCCCCACGTTGCCCAGCCAGTTCTTGTTGAACTCCACGGTGTCGAAGGCATAGAGCGCCTTGGTGACCGTCTTGGAGCGGGTCGGATCGCCCACCGCGCCGCCATCGAGCGTATTGACCCAGGGATCATGGGGATTGGGCGACCACAGGCTGGTGCAGTTGTAGCCCGAGGGCGCGCCCGCGCCCTTGGCGCAGACGGCGCCGGTGCCGCGATTGACGGCCAGCGCGTCTTTCTTGCCCTCTTCCGAGGACAGCTCCAGGCCCATGGAGAAGCTGTGCTTGAGCGAGCCGGTATCGAACTTGCCGGTCAGCTCGGTATTGTTGGCGATGGTTTCGACGTCGCTGACGCGGGTGTTGGCGCGGCGCCAGACCAGGCCGTTGAGCACATTGCCCTGGCTGTCGTCGGGCTGCGTGACCACGTAGCGCTGCTTGCTATAGGTGTAGCGCGTGGTGTTGCGCAGCATCAGGCGGTCGGTGATGTCGTGCTCGATGCCCACCGTGGCCATATCGGTCTGGGTCTTGCGGTAGTCGCTGGTCAGGCCATAGAAGTTGTCGCGGTCGACATTGGCCGGGCCGGTGCGGGTCACGCCCAGATAGCTGCCGTCGGGCTTGATCTTGGAGCTGGGATATTTGTAGGGGATGCCGCTGTCCGGCGTGTCGTCGGATTGCAGGTGGTAGTAGCTCAGCGTCACGCGGGTGGGCGTACCCAGGCCGAAGGAGAAGGTCGGCGCCACGCCCCAGCGGTTGTAATCGACCGCATCGCGGCCGGCCACATTCTGGTCGTGGTACATCAGGTTCAGGCGGAAGGCGCTGGTCTCGCCCAGCTTCCAGTTCGAGTCGATGGTGCCGCGATAGTAATCATCGGTGCCGATCGCCAGCGAGGCATTGGTGAAGTCGCTCGCCTGAGCGGTCTTGCTGATCAGGTTGATGGTGCCGCCCGCGCCGCCGCGGCCGCCGAAGGCGCCATCGGCGCCCTTGATGACCTCGACCTGCTGCAGGTTGAAGACTTCGCGCGAGGTCGAACCGATATCGCGCATGCCGTCGATGAAGGTGCTCGACTGGGCGTCATATCCGCGGATGAATGGACGGTCGCCCAAGGGGTTGCCGCCCTCGCCCGCGCCGAAGGTGATGCCCGGCGAGTTGCGCAGCACATCGGTCAGCGACGCGGCGGCCTGGCTTTCGATCACTTGCTGGGGGATGACCTGCACCGTCTTGGCGGTATCCAGCAAGGGCGCGGTGAACTTCGACGAAGCGGAGTCCTTCACATCGAAGGATTCCGCCTCGCCCTGCACCTGCACCGGGGCCAGCTGGGGCACGCTGGATTCCTGCGCCAGGGCGGCCTGCGGCAGCATCAGGAAGGCCGGCGAAACAATGGCCGTGGCCAGGCTGCCCGCCCAGACCGTGGAAGAGGAAGATTGGCTCTGCGCGTCTGACACGCTACTTCTCCGGAAATGTGATGTTAATCATTCTTATTCGCAGGCCGGAATTCTAATGAGAATGACTGCCAATCCGTGAGCCGCCAGGGCGCTTGTCGTGTAATAGCAACAAGAAAAGCTCGGCCGCGCCCAGGTTTCTGACAACAACCTGAAAATTTGCGCGTGCAACCGTTTTTTTTGGGTGGGAGATACCCGGGAGGGGCCGCCCCTTCAGGGACGGGCGGAAGGGATCCGCCTCAGATGCGGAAGTCCGCTTCCATGTCGGCGTCGGTGCGCGCTTCCAACGCGCCCTTGCGGCAGGCTTGCGCGAACGCCTCGTAATCGCGTTCGACCTGGTCGGCGTAATCAAGCGAGTAGCGCGTCAAGGCATCGGCCATGCGCTCGCCGCTGCCCAGATAGCCGGCCAGCTCCGGCGCCTGGCCGCCGGCCTTGGCATGGCCGTGCGCCAGCACCCGGCCGCAGAGGCCGCCGTAGGCCTGCAGAATCGCTTCGGGCATGAGCTCGACCTGGGCCGACCATTTCATGTCGCGCAGCTGGCGGACGTAGAAATGCCGGCCATTGGGGCCCTTGGCCCAGCCCAGGAAAGGATCGCTGGCCGCCTGCATGAGGCGCTGGCCATGGACCACGCGCTGGCCTTCGTGGCGCATCCTCCGCGCCTTGAAGTAGCGCGAAACCACCGAACGCCCGGCCTCCTTGCTCTGCAGGAACATGGGCTTGCCCATGGGATCCATCATCAGGTGAACCAGGCAGCGCGTGCCCACGCTGCCCACGCCCACCACCTTGAAGGCCACGTCATGATGCGAAAAATGGCTCAACAGCTCGCGCCGGTCGGTGGCCAGCGATTGCAGATAGTCCTTGAAATACTGCCCGAGGACCGCGGCGTGGTCCTTGAACTTGAGCCAATCGTCCTGGGCCGTGAACAAGGTGTTCTTGCCCCGGACGTGAAACAGCGCCGGCGGCTCATCGCGCAGGACGCGCCGCCCATTGACGTCCATGGAAAGCTTGGGCAGCAAGGCATCGCCCGTGCGCCCGGCGGCTTTTTCCATGGCGCGCTGGATGCGGCGGCGGACGTCGCCATCGGCGGCTTCGGCCATCAGATCCTCGAAGCGGATGCGGTCGTACCAGATCTCCAGCGTGCCCATGCCGGCATAGCGCTTCATCTGGGCGCTGTAGTCGAGCACGGCTTGCCGCAGCACCGCCTCGGCGACCGGCCGCTTGTAGTTCAGGTGCCGCGCCGCCACGACCAGGCTGGCGCACAGGCGCTTGAGATCCCATTCCCAGGGGCCGATCGCGGTTTCGTCGAAATCGTTCAGGTCGAAGAGCAGCGTGCGCTCGGGCGAGGCGAAGCCCCCGAAGTTGGACAGATGCGCATCGCCGCAGATCTGCATCGTCAGCCCGCTGTGGGGCGTATGCGCGAGGTCGTGGGCCTGGATGATGGCGCTGCCGCGAAAAAAGGCCAGCGGCGAGGCCAGCATGCGCCCGAAACGCAGCGGCGCCAGACGGGGCACGCGGCCCTCGCTGCTCAGCTTGAGCAGCGCGACCGGATCGCGGTCCAGCTTGCCCAAGACCGCCTGATCGGCGCGGCCCACCTTGGCGCGCAATGCCTTGCCTTGCTCCTGCCTGCTGGACGTCGACATCGCCTCTCCCCGTATGCGCTGGCCTGGCGGGACTTGCGAGCCAAGCCTAGAGCGCGGCCGGGCGGAAGTCAACGGCGCTGGCGGCCGCCTTGCAACATCAGGTCCAGGTTTTGCACCGCGGCGCCCGAGGCGCCCTTGCCCAGGTTGTCGTACACCGCCGCCAGCAGGACCTGGCCATGCTCGGCGTTCTCGTAGACATGCAGATAGAGATGATTGCTGTCATTGGCCACGCGCGGATCCAGCCGCTCGGGCGCCGCCTCGGCCGGCACCACATGGACATAGCGGCTGCCCGCATAGTGGCGCTCCAGGCTGGCGCGCAGGGCCGCGCCGTCCACGCCGGCCGGCAGCAGCCGGCGCTGCAGGCCTATGGTCAGCACGATGCCCTGGCGATACGCGCCATAGGCCGGCGTGAACACGGGCCGCGCCGCCAGGCCGGCATAGCGCTGCATCTCGGGCGTGTGCTTGTGCGCCAGCGTCAGGCCATAGGCCGCATAGGGCAGCGCCTTATCCGCGTCCGGGCCTTCGTATTCGTCCACGCCCGCGCGGCCCATGCCCGAATATCCCGAGACGGCGTGCACCGTGACCGGATAATCGGCCTGAACCCAGCCGCCGGCCACCAGGGGAGAGAGCAGCGCGATCGCGCCGGTGGGATAACAGCCCGGATTGCTGACCCGGCTGGCCGTGGCGATGCGCCCTTCCTGGCCCGGCCGCCATTCCGCGAAACCGTATTCCCAGCCCTCGCCCAGCCGGTGCGCCGAGCTGGCGTCCAGCACGCGCACGGCGGGATTGCGGATGGCGGCCACCGCCTCGCGCGCGGCCGCATCGGGCAGGCAGAGGATGGCGATATCGCAGCTATTGATGGCCTCGGCGCGGCGGGCGCTGTCTTTGCGCTCGGCCGCCGGCAGGGTCAGGATGCGCATATCGTCGCGCCCGCGCAGGCGCTCATGGATCTGCAGGCCGGTCGTGCCTTGGTCGCCATCGATGAAAACAAGAGCTTGGGTCATGGTGCATGCCTCGGTGTCGGATGCGCTTATCTTCGGCCATGGCATAAACTAGGAAAAGTTGAATTTCATAACCATCAGATTCAGTTTTCCTGAAGGAAGACCCCATGCGCGAAATCAGCCTGGACCGCTTGCGCACCCTGGTGGCGATCGCCGATCTCGGCAGCTTCGCGCAGGCGGCGCGCGCGCTGCACCTGGCTCCTCCCACCGTCAGCCTGCATATCGCCGAGCTGGAGGCCCGCATCGGCGCGCCGCTGCTCACGCGCCAGCGCGGCCAGGTCCGGCCCACCGCCATCGGCGAAACCCTGCTCGAGCGCGCGCGCAGGCTGCTGGCCGAGGCCGACCAGGCCCTGGATGACGTGCAGCGCCAGGTGCTGGGCCTGGCGGGACGGGTGCGGCTGGGCGCCTCCACCGGCGCCATCGCCCATCTGCTGCCCCAGGCGCTGGAAGCCCTGGGACGCGACCACCCCGGCATCGATGTCCAGGTCGCCGTCCTGACCTCCCAGGAAAGCCTGGCCCGCCTGGCCCTGGGCACGCTGGACATCGCCCTGGTCGCCCTGCCGCAGGCGCCGGCGCCCGGCCTGGCCGTGCTGCCCTGGCGGCGCGATCCCGTCATGGCCTTCGTGCCTTCGGCCTGGCGGCCCCCGGCCCGCATCACGCCGCAATGGCTGGCCGAACGTCCTCTTATCCTCAACGACGCCACCACCCGGCTGTCGCGCATCACCAGCGAATGGTTTGGCGCGGCGGGCCTGCAGCCCCGGGCGCGCATCCACCTGAACTTCAACGACGCCATCAAGAGCCTGGTGGCGGCCGGCTATGGCGCGACCCTGCTGCCGCAGGAGGCCACCGCGCCGCCGCCGGATGCGCGGGTGGCCATGCGCCCCCTGCGGCCGGCCCTGTGGCGCCCGCTGGGCATCGCCCATCGCGCCGGCGCGATGGAGGCGGCCACGCGCCATGTCCTGGACGCCCTCACGTCCTTGCGGCAACGGTGAAGGCGCGGCCGCGCCATAGCAGCAGCGCGGCGGCCAGTTGCAGCGCCAGGGCCAGCAGCGGCAGCCAGGCCGGCCCGCCCGGCAGCAGCTGCACCGCGCCGAACACCAGGGGCGCGAAGGCATAGGCGGCCTGCGACATGGCGACGATGGCGGCCACCACGCGCGCCACGTCGCCGCTGGCGAAATCCTGCTGGGCGATAAGCGGCGGCAAAGAGGTGGCGTTGCCTATCCCGGCGCCGAAACACCACACGCCCAGGCACAGCAGCGGCACCGATTCGAAGCCCGAGACCGCCAGGAGGGCCGCGCCGCAGGCCTGCGCCAGATAGCTGGCGGCCGCCACCCGGCGGCGGTCGGGCAGACGCGCCAGCGCGGCCGTGCCCAGGTAGCGGCCGGCCACGGCGCAGGCGGTGGCCGACCCCATCAGCCAGCCGGCCGCCTGCGCGCCCAGGGGCTGCTGCGCCAGCTTGAACAGATGCGCCAGCAGGCCGATCTGGGCAAACAGGCCCAGGGCCATGCTCAACGCCAGCGTGATGAAGCGGCGGTCATGCCGCAACACCAAGGCGGCGGACGCCGGCTGCGGCGCCGCCTGCGCGGGCGGCGCGCCATCGACCTCCTGGCCCAGCTGCTGCGGCGTGAACGCGAATACCCGCCGCGCCAGCACCCCCACCACCAGCACCATCGCCGCGCCCACGACAAGCGCGGCCACGCGGAACCCCCACAGGCCGATCAGGGCCACCCACAAGGGCGAAAACACCACCCCGCCCAGGCTGGCGCCGTTATAGGCCTTGGACAGGGCGGCCGGACGGCCGCGCGCATACCAGCGCGCGATGATGGCGTTGACCGCGACAGCGGCCAGCGTGACCCAGCCCGCCCCGCTCAACAGCGCCGCGCCGAACAGCTGCCAGGGCTCGCGCACAAGACTCCAGGCCAGCACGCCCAGCGCCGTGAGCAGGGCGCCGGCGGCCGTGACCTGGGCCAGGCCGATGCGCGCATACAGCCGGGGCAGGCGCGCGACCACCAGCACGCCGGCCAGAAAATGCACCGTCACCGCCGCCGACACCAGTGTCAGCGGCCAGCCACGGGTGGCCACGATCTCGGCCAGGTAAATGGGCGGCCCATAAAAACCCACTCCCCAGCCGAACATCGCCAGCACGAAAGCGGCGCGCACCACGGTGCCGCCAAAGAACTTCGACGCCTGCATATCCCCTCTCCCGCGCGCCATGGCGCATGAACAGGCGCGCATTGTGGCGCGCGCCAGGCGCCGATGCTTCGACGCCGGTGGAAGCTTGCGGCCGGCGGCGCCGACGCGGCCCCCGGCGCGCGGGAACTGTGGCAAGCTAGCCGCCATGACCTCTCTGCGCGAGCGCGGGCAGCGGTGGCTGCCCGGACTGACCCTGCTGTCGGCCTACCGGCCGCAATCGCTGCGGCACGACATCCCGGCCGGACTGGTGCTGGCGGCCATGCTGGTGCCGGTAGGCATCGCCTATGCCGTGGCGGCCGGCCTGCCGGGCATCCATGGCCTGTACGCCACCATCGTGCCCCTGCTGGTCTACGCCCTGCTGGGACCCAGCCGCATCCTGGTGATCGGCCCGGATTCTTCCCTGGCCGGCGTCATCCTGTCGGTCGTGGTGCCGCTGGCCGCCGGCGACCCGCAGCGCACCGTGGCGCTGGCCGGCGCCCTGGCCCTGGTGGCCGGCATCGCGGGCATCGTCGCCGGACTGGCCCGGCTGGGTTTTCTCACCGACCTGCTGTCCACGCCCATCCGCCATGGCTACCTGAACGGCATCGCGCTCACCGTGCTGATCAGCCAGCTGCCTGCCCTGGCCGGCATCTCGCTGGGCCAGATCGACAACACGCCCGAACGCCTGGCGGCCCTGCTGCGCGCCGCGGGCAGCATCCATACGCCCAGCCTGCTGGTGGGCCTGGGCACGCTGGCCATCATCGCCTTGCTGGCGCGCTGGCCGCGCGTGCCCGCCATCCTGGTCGCCGTCATCGCGGCCCTCGCGGCCACCGCGGGCTTCGGGCTGGAGCGCCAAGGCGTGGCCGTGCTGGGCGAGCTGCCGCAAGGGCTGCCGGCCTTTGCCTGGCCGGTCATCGGCTGGAGCGACCTGGGCCCCATCATCGCCGGCGGACTGGCCGTGGCCTTTCTGGCCTCGGCCGAAACCGCCGTGCTGTCGCGCAGCTATGCCGCGCGCCTGGACATGCGGGTGGACCAGAACCAGGAAATGACCGCCCTGGGCGCGGCCAACATCATGGCCGGCCTGTTCCAGGGTTTTCCCATCAGCAGCAGCGCTTCGCGCACGCCCGTGCTGGAAGCGGCCGGCGGCCGCAGCCAGGTGGCCGTGGTGGTGGGCGCGCTGGCGGTGGCCGCCCTGCTGGTCTGGGCGCCCGGCCTGCTGCGCGACCTGCCCCAGGCCGCCCTGGCCGCCGTGGTGATCGCCGCGGTCTGCAAGCTGTTTTCCTTCCGTGAGCTGCTGCGCCTCCACCGCATGCAGCCCTGGGAATGCTGGCTTTCGGTGGGCTGTTCGCTGGGCGTGGTCATGGCCGGCCCCATCACCGGCATCGGCCTGGCCGTGGTGCTGGCCGTGATCGAATTCCTGTGGGACGGCTGGCGCCCCTATCACACCGTGCTCGGCCGTGTCGACGGCATGAAGGGCTACCACGACATCCGCCGCCATCCCAAGGCGCGGCGGATCGACGGCCTGGTGTTGTTCCGCTGGGATGCGCCGCTCTTTTTCGCCAACGCCGATGGCTTCCAGACCGCCGTGCTGCGCGCGCTGCAGGCCTCGCCCACCCCGCCGCGCTGGCTGGTGATCGCCGCCGAGCCCATCACCAGCGTGGACATCACGGCCGCCGATATGCTCGCCGGCCTGGATGAAACCCTGCGCCAGCGCCAGGTGCAGCTTTGCTTCGCCGAACTCAAGGACCCGGTCAAGGACAAGCTGCGCCGCTTCGAGCTCTACTCGCGCTTCGATGCCTATTTCTTCACCACCGTGGACGAGGCCGTGGGCGTCTATCTCGACCGCCACCAGATCGATTGGGTGGACTGGGAAGACCGCGAACCGGCCTGAGCAACTGTGGCGCGCCCGCCTCACCCGGTCGCGGATTTTCGGCGATGTTAAGGGGATGTTGGGCGCAATCTCGCCTCCTGCTTCAAATCTTTATTGCAAATCAATCCCATTTGCATATAGGATCGCATCCTTTGAAAGACTCCGCAGGAGAAAGGTCTTGCCCTCGCCCCGACTCATTCCCACCGCACTGGCCCTGGCGCTGGGCGCATCGGCCCATGCCCAGACCGCGGACGTCACCCAGCTGCCCGCCGTCTCGGTGAAGGCCGCCGCCGCCGAAGATGACCTGGAAAACCTGCGCGCGCCCGTCAACACCGGCGCCCTGGGCAGCCGCAGCCAGCTCGAAACGCCGTTTTCGACCACGGTCGTGGGCAATGCCGAGCTGCAAGAGCGCCAGATCACCAAGCTGGGCGATGTCTTCGCCCTGGACGCCTCGGTCAATGACAACGGCGCATCCTCGGGCGCCTGGGCCAGCTATCTGACCGTGCGCGGCCTGCCGCTGGACTGGCAGAACTCCTTCCGCATCGACGGCAATCCCTTCCCGACCTATGTCACGGTGCTGCCCTACGAACAGCTTGAGCAGATCGACCTGCTCAAAGGCGCCACGGGCTTTATGTACGGCTTTGGCTCGCCGGGCGGCATGATCAACTACGTGACCAAGAAGCCCACCGACGAGCCCCTGCGCAGCATCGACATCGGCGTGCTGTCCAACAGCCTCATCCATGAGCATCTGGACCTGGGCGGCCGGGGCGGCCCGGATGAGCGTTTCGGCTACCGCCTGAACGCCACCCACGAAGAGGGCGGCACCTATAACGATGGCTCGCTCTATCGCGACTCGGCCTCGCTGGCGCTGGATGCGCGCCTGAGCGACAAACTGAGCTGGGACTTCCAGACGATCTACCAGGACCGCAAGACCATAGGCCAGGACCCGACCATCAACACCTTCGGCCTGGCCGGCACCCGCCTGCCCTCGCCGCTGCGGCAGGACGACGACGCCCTGGTGGGCGAGGGCTCGTACATCAAGAACCACTTCCGCTACTACAACACCGGCCTCAAATACGAGATCAACAACGACTGGTCGGTCAGCACCAACTACAGCTACAGCACCACCGAGACGCGGCGCAACGAGGTCGTGCTGGCGCTGCAGGACAGCGCCGGCAACTACGACGACCAGCGCTCGGACTATGGCGAAGCCTATGGCTACAACCAGTGGCGCGCCATGCTGGAAGGCCGCTTCAACACCGGCGCGCTCGCGCACCAGATCGTGGTGGGCGCGTCCTGGCAGAAACAGAAGAACGACTATTCCTCGAACTATTTCTATGGCTCGGTCGGCGGCGGCAACCTCTATGCGCGCAACCGCAACGCCTATTACAGCGAAGGCAATATGTCGCTGTACCGCGCCGCCGAAATCACCCAAAAAGCCGTCTTCGCCAGCGACACCGTGGATCTGACGCATGGCTGGTCCCTGCTGGCCGGCCTGCGCCTGACCGACTACAGCCAGAAGGGCCTGGGCGCCGACGGCGCCCGGACTTCGGAGTACGACAAGAACGGCGTGCTCACGCCCACGCTGGCGCTGATGTACAACCTCACGCCGCGCACCATGGCCTATGCCAGCTATATCGAATCGCTGGAAGCCGGTTCGGTGGTGGGCAACACCTATACCAACGCGGGCGCGCTGCTCGACCCGCTCAAGAGCAAGCAGTATGAGTTCGGCCTGAAGACCGAACAGGACGACTGGGCCGCCACCGCGGCGCTATTCCGCATCGAGAAAAAAGCCGAGAACCCCGTGGTGGATCCGGACAGCGGCCGCGCGCGCCTGGAACAGAACGGGCTGTCGCGCTACCAGGGCCTGGAACTGGCCGCCTCGGCCCGGCTGGCCAAGAACTGGAACCTCGGCGGCAGCCTGATGTTCCTGGACAGCGAGTACCGCCAAGGCACCCGCTACAACGGCAACCGCGTCGCGGGCGCCCCGCGCTTCGTGGCCGCCGCCCAACTGGCCTACAGCGTGCCGCAGCTGCCGGGCCTCAAACTGCGCGCCGACCTGCGCTTTACCGGCAAGACCGAACTGCGCCAGGCCAACGACATCCAGGTCGACAGCTACACCCTGCTCAACATCGGCGCCACCTACGACACCCGCATCGCCGGCTACGAAACCACCTTCCGCGCCGGCATCAACAACCTCGCCAACAAACGCTATTGGCTCTACCAGACGCCCGAATACATCAAGCCCGGCGACCCGCGCACCTACAGCCTGAGCGCGAGCGTGAAGTTCTAACCCCCAGGTGTCAGACACCGACAAGCGTCGGCTTGGCGCGTGAGGGAGTGCCGCTCGGTGTCTGACACCTGCCGGACCCACCCGCCCGATCTACCAGCACGCCCAGGGCCACGCGCACGCCATCCTGGCTCTCGATGGACGGGACGGGCGCTGACGCGCTTGGCGTCAGCGCAGAATCGGCAAGCGGCGTGCGCATGCTTGCCGTCAGGACGGAAATGCCGGTCATGACAGCCTTTGTGAACGCGAGGCCAAAGCGGGCCTCTGACGTAGGCTTAACGGCAGGCGCGCGACGCGATTTAGGGCGGCGTCAGTTGTCGGCCCCGAAGGTCGCCGCATGCGCCTGGACCAGCACCTCGTCCAGGCGCCGGCCCGCCTGGTAGCCGTCCAGCCCGGCCGGCCGCGCCACGCCGGGCGCCAGGCGCGGACAGGGCTGGGGCTGGCCCAGCACGGTCAGCACCGGAATGGATTCGGCATAGATGGGCAAGGGATAATCCTCCTCGTCGTCCAGCACACCCTTGTCGCGCACCTTGGCCGAGGCGCGCTCGATATCCATGTAGACCACCGAGGTGGCCTTGAGCTCCTGGGGATGAGAGGCGCGCAGGCCGGCCGTGCGTCCGGGGTAGAGGCGGTTGACCATCATGGCCAGGGCGTGCTGCTTTTCCTCGCCCTCCTCGACCAGGCGCGCATGGCCAAAGGCCATGACGCTGCGATAGTCCACCGAGTGGTTGAAACCGCAGCGCGCCAGCACCAGGCGGTCCAGGTGGGCGACGGTCAGGCAGGCCGGCTCGCCTTCGGACAGATTGCGCAGCATGCGGCTGGCGCTGGAGCCATGCCAGTACAGCCGGTTGCCGTCGCGCCAGAACAGCGTCGGCGTGCAATAGGGCTGGCCGTCGATCACATATGACACGTGGCACAGGGCCGCCGTGTCCAGCAGGGCATGCACGGTGGCGTGGTCATAGGCGGCGCGGTCGTAGCGGCGCTTGGCGCGGTTGATGTCATCGACGGGATAGCTGGCGGGATGGGCGGCGGTCATGTTTTTCTCCGTGTGGGATGCGGTATTCTGCGCGCCAGGGGCTGGTTGATTCCAGATCCAGTTTTATACATATTTTGGCAAGCACGGGCAAAAAAACGGCAGCTGCCGCGCATCGAGCGCGCGCTGCCGGCATAAGATCCGGACCGACAGCGCGCAAGACCTCAGTCCACCCGGATATTGACGCTCTGGACCACCTCGGCCCATTTGGCCAGCTCGGCCTGGATGAAGCCGGCGAGTTCATCCGGGGTGCTGGAGACCGGCGTGGCGCCTTCGCGCTGGAAATGCGCTTTGAGCTTGTCCGAGCTCATGGCCTGCTTGAGGGCGGCGTTAAGCGTGGCGATGGCTTCGGGCGGCGTGCCCTTGGGCGCCAGCAGCGCGTTCCAGGTGTTGATTTCATAACCCTTGAAGCCCGGCGCTTCGGCCACCGTCGGCACATCGGGCAGCTGCGGCGAACGCTCGCGGGTGGTGACGGCCAGGGCGCGCAGCGCGCCCGCCTTGACCTGGGGCATGGCGCCAGGCAGCGTGGCGAAGCTGAACTGCGCCTCGCCCGTCATCACGGCGGTGTTGGCCAGCGAGCCGCCGCGATAAGGCACGTGCACGATGTCCAGATGCGCCTGCTGCGCGAACATGGCCCCGGCCAGGTGCACGGGCGAGCCATTGCCGCTTGATGAATAGTTCATCTCGCCCGGCTTGGACTTGGCCAGCGCCACCAGGCCGGCCACATCGGTGGCGGGCAGCTTGGGGTTGGCCACCAGCACCAGCGGGATCGCCGCCACCATGCCGACCGGCACAAAGCCGCCCACGGGATCATAGCCTAGCGACTTCTTGTACAAGGCGGGATTGATGCCGTGGCTGGACACCGTGGCCATGAAGACCGTGTAGCCGTCGGGCGCGGCCTGTTGCACCGAGGCCGCGGCAATATTGCCCGCCGCCCCCGGTTTGTTCTCGACAATGATGGACTGCTTGAGCGTCTTGCCCAGCTGTTCGGCCAGCGCGCGCGCCAGGATATCGGTGGTGCCGCCGGGGGCATAGCCGATGACGATGCGTATGGGCTGCTCGGGATAGGCGGCCTGGGCGGCCGGCAGGGCGGTTGTCAGCAGCAGGGCTGCCAGGGCTTTTTTCATGAAGGTCTCCGTCATTGTTTTTGTTGGCCGCCACGCCCGGCCCGGCGTCCCGCGATGGGCGCGCGCGCCCGCCGCGTGGCGGGCGCACGCGGTCCTGCCGGCCAGGCCGGCATCAAACAACACACTGCCAAAGGCGGAATCAGCTGCCGGTGAACACCGGCGCGCGTTTTTCGGCGAAGGCGCGCCGGCCCTCGCGGTAGTCATTGCTCTCGAAGCAGGCCAGCACCAGCTCGTTCATGGCCCGCATGTCGACCTGCGGCCCCAGCTGCTGCATCTGGCGGATCATCTTCTTGCCGGCCATGAGCGTAAGCGGCGCATTGGCGCCGATCTGGTCGAGATAGGTCCGCAGGGCCTGGTCCAGCTCGCCGGCCGGGACCACTTTGTGCACCAGCCCCAGCTGCGCGGCTTCGGCGGCCGTGTAACGCGCCGCCGTCAGGAAAATCTCCAGCGCGCGGGCCGGCCCGGCGGCGGTGACCAGATTGCGGATGGCCGTCATGCGATAGCCCAGGCCGAGCTTGCCGGCCGGGATGGCGAAACTGCTGTCTTCCGAAGCGACGCGCAGATCGCAGCACAGCGCGATGTTCAGCCCGCCGCCAATGCAATAGCCCTTGATGCGCGCGATGGTGGGCTTGTCATAGTCATAGAGGGCCAGCTGGGCGGCCTCGGCCACGCGCTCATAGGCCTGCACCGCCTCCTCGCCCGAGCGCAGCGTATCGAACTGCGAGATATTGGCGCCGCTGACAAAGGCGCGCTCGCCCGCGCCGGCCAGCACGACCACGCGGATGGCCGGATCTTCGGCCAGCGCCCGCAGGGCGATCGGGATCCCCTCCCACATCGCGAAGGACACGGCATTGTGCCGCGCCGGATCATTGAACGTGATCCACCCGGCCGCGCCCCGCTTTTCCACGATGAGGTTGTCGGTGATGCGATCCTGCAAAATGCGCTGGCTATCCATGGGCTGTCTCGTGATCAATCGCTGCGTGTGCGCAGCTGCGCCTGCCGGCGCAGCATGCCGTTGCTCAAATGCTCGCGCATCGCCGCGCGGGCGCCTTCGCTATCGCGCGCGGCGATAGCGTCGAAAATCCGGTGGTGTTCCGCTTCGACCTCGGCCATGCGCCCGGTGCCCGTGCTGCCATAGCGCAGCGTGCGCACCGCATCGCCGATGGCCCGGCCGAACAGCGACAAGAGCCGCACGAAATAGGGGTTGTTGCTGGCTTGGCAGACCGCCATGTGGAAGTCCAGCGCCCGGTCGGCCCCTTGGCGCCAGTCTTCGCGGGCGGCGTCCACCTGGGCCAGCGCGCCGCGCAGGGCTTCAAGCTGGGCGTCGCTGCGGTGCTGGGCCGCCAGGGCCGCGGCGCCGGCCTCGATCTCCACGCGCAGCTGGTAGATCTGCTCCAGCGCCTCGGCGCGCAGCAGGTCCTCGGGCAGGATCTCGAAGTTGGCCTGCCCGCCGGCGGCCACGAAGCTGCCCACCCCGCGCCGCGTCTCCACATAGCCCGACAGCTTCAGGCGCGCGATAGCCTCGCGCACCACATTGCGGCTGACCCCGAAACGCTGGGCCAGCTCGAACTCGGTGGGCAGGCGCTCTCCCGGCTCGAAAGCCTGGCTGAGTATCTTCTGGCGGATCTGCTGCGCGATCTCATCGGCCAGGTTCTCGGGCCGGTTGAGACTGCCGAACAGCGTGTCGGACGCGGACGTTGCCATGGGAATCCTGATGGAAGCAAAAGCCCCGATGGTGTCACACAGCGCCGACGGCGCGCAAACGCCCGCGCGCCGCCTCGTCCAAGCCCAGCCACAGCAGGATGTCATCGGTGTGCGCCCCCGTTTCGGGCGCCGGTGTCACCGGCCCGGGCTCGGTGTCGCCGAAGATGACGGGCTGGGCCAGGATATCGATCTCGCCGCGCTGCGGATGGCTGACCCGGCGCGTCACGTTCAGATGCCGCACCTGTTCGTTCTCGAAGGCGCCATCCATGCTCAAGATGGGACCGCAAGGCACGCCGGCCGCGTTCAGGCGTTCTATCCATTCCGCGCTGCCGCGCTGGCGCGTGCGCGCCACGATCTGCGCATTGAGCGCCGCGCGGTTCTCCACCCGCAGCCCCGCCGAGGCGAAACGCGGATCCTCGGCCAGGGCCGGCAGCTCCAGCACCTCGCACAGCCGCGTGAACATGCTCGACCCCATGGCGGCGATATTGATGTAGCCGTCGGCGGTGGGATAGACGCCGGTGGGCGAACTGGTCGGATGGTCATTGCCCGATTGGCCGGGCACTTCGCCGTCGATCAACCAGCGCGTGGCCTGGAAATCCATCATCCAGATCTGCGACTGCAGCAGCGAGGTCTGCACCCAGCGGCCCTTGCCGGTCTGCTCGCGGTCCAGCAGCGCGATCAGGATGCCGATGGCCGCGAACAGGCCGGCGCTCAGGTCGGCCACGGGGATGCCGGCCCGCATCGGGCCGCGGTCGGCCTCGCCGGTCACCGACATCAAGCCGCCCAGGCCCTGGGCGATCTGGTCCAGCCCGGGACGGTCCGCATAAGGGCCATCCTGCCCAAAGCCCGAGATGCTGGCGTAGACCAGGCCCGGATTGATGCGCGACAGCGATGCATAGTCGATGCCCAGCTTGGCCTTGACCGAGGGCCGGTAGTTCTCCACCAGCACATCGGCGCGCTTGACCAGCTCCAGGAAGACGGCCCGGCCCTCGGGATGCTTGAGATTGAGCGTCAGGCTGCGCTTGTTGCGATGCGTGTTCTGGTAATCGCTGAACTTGGCCGCCCCGCCCGGCTTGTCGTCCTTGACCTCGCTGGGCTCCTCGATCTTGATCACATCGGCGCCCCAATCGGCGAACTGCCGCACCGCCGCCGGCCCCGAGCGCACGCGCGACAGATCCAGGACCACAAAGCGCTTGAGGGGAGAAAACATCATGGGGCTGTCTCATCATCTAGTTGTTGGATGTTGGACATCCTACTTTGCGGCAGCGCCGCTGGAATATTGGGAAGAACCCGAGGTCGGCGCGGCAGGCCGCCTTGCGCCCTTGCCCCGCCGGATGGACCGCCCGGCCTAGACGGCTTGCGGCCTGGCCGCGGGCCTGCGGCGCAGCTCGACCGTCCGCGCCGCGCCGACGGCGCGCGCGCGCAACTGGCCGCAGCCGCCGTCCACGTCCTGCCCGGCGCTATTCCTCACCTTGGCCAGCACTCCTCTACGGTGCAGCTGGCGGACGATCTCGCGGATGCGTTCGGCATCGGGGCGCTGGTAGTCATCCCCTTCGAGGCTGTTGAAGGGGATGAGGTTGAGCACGCCGTACTTGCCCTTGAGCAGCGGCACGATGGCATCGAGCTCGTCGTCGCCATCGTTGACGCCCTTGAGCAGCGTCCATTGATATTGGATGGGATAGTCGGTGGCGCGCGCATAACGCTCGCCCAGCTCGACCAGCGCCTGCGGCGCAAGCTTAGGCGCGCGCGGCAGCAGCTGTTCGCGCAGCGCGGCCTTGGTCGTGTGCAGCGACAGCGCCAGCGCGGGCTTGATGCGCTGGCGCGGCAAGGCCTCGAACACGCGCGGATCGCCCACGGTGGAAAACACGAGATTCTTGTGGCCGATATTGCCTTCGGCCCCCAGCAGGTCGATGGCCTCGAGCACGTTGTCGAGATTGTGCGCCGGCTCGCCCATGCCCATGAAGACGACTTTTTTCACGGCGCGCAGGCGCCGCGCCAGCACCACCTGGGCCAGGATCTCCATGCTCGTGATCTGGCGGATCAGGCCGCTCTTGCCGGTCATGCAGAAGCGGCAGCCCACCGCGCAGCCCACCTGGGTGGACACGCACAGCCCGCCGCGCGGCAGCAGCACGCTTTCCACCATCTGCCCGTCGGCCAGTTCGACAAGCAGGCGCGAGCCATCGCTGCCGGCGTGTTCGGAGCGCACGCGCGCCAGGCCGGCCAGCTCCGCCGTCAGGGCGGGCATGGCGCCGCGCACCGCGAGCGGCAGGAAGTGTTCGGAGCTTTGCCGCCGCGTGCCGGCGTCAAGCGCCTGCCCTTGCAGCCAGGCGCGCACGAGCCGGCCGCGATGCACGGGCAAGGCGCCGCAGGCGGCGAGGCGTTGGTCGAAGTCGGAAAAGCGCATGGGGAAGAGATTTTACCCTGCCGCCCAGGGGCGCCTGCCTGGCGCGGGGCCGCCGGATGCGGCGGCGATACACTGGCCACTGGAATGGAGACACCCCCATGAAGCCACAAATTACCGTCATCACGCTCGGCGTTGAAGACCTTGAGGCCTCCCTGCGTTTTTACCGCGATGGCCTGGGCCTTCCGACCGACGGCATCATCGGCGCCGAGTTCGAATACGGCGCCGTTGTCTTCCTGGACCTGCAGCCCGGCCTGCGCCTGGCGCTCTGGCCGCGCGCAAGCCTGGCGCATGACACCGGATTGGCGGCAGCGCCGTTCAACCCGACGCAGATGACGCTGGGCCATAACGTCAACGCTAAGGCCGAAGTCGACCGGATCATCACCCAGGCCGGCGCGGCCGGAGCGACGATCGTCAAGGCGCCCCACGACACATTCTGGGGCGGCTATTCCGGCTACTTCCAGGATCCCGATGGACATCTCTGGGAAATCGTCTGGAATCCCGAGTGGCCCCAGTGAAGGCGGCCGGGGCCGGCCTCAGTCGAACGCCTTTTTCTTCCAGAGCTCCCAGGGCCGGTTCATCACGCCGGCCATCATCTCGTCGGCCAGCCGCGCCTCTTCGGCGGTCAGGAAGGTGATGTCGCCGTTCAGGCCGATGGCTTTCTGCTGCATGCCGGCGTTCATCTCGGTATAGACGGCGCGGTAGACGGCGGTGGGAATGCCCGGGCCGACGGCGACAAAACCGTGGCCGCGCATGAGCGAGATATGGCCGTCGCCCAGGGTCTTGGCCAGTTCGCGGCCGTGATCGCGGTTGCGCACTAGCATGTCGGTATGGCCGAAGCAGCAGGCGATGTCGAACACCGGCGCGCCGCCGCCCAGGAAACCCGCCATGTGGTAGATGGGCCGCAGCCGCACCGAAGAGCCCGCGAAGGGAATCACCGAGGGCGAGTGGCTGTGAACGACGGCGTTCACATCAGGGCGGGCGCGGTAGATTTCGCCGTGGATATAGCGTTCGAGATAGGGCTTGCGGTCATCGGCGCCGGCCACCTCGGAGTCCATGCCGAACTCCATGATGTCTTCGGCGGTGACCAGCTCGGGCGCCAGCGAGCGCGACAGGAAGAAGCGCGTGGGGTCCTGGGGATTGCGCACGCTGACGTGGCCGAAGCCGTCCAGCACGCCGAAGCGGGCCAGCACGCGGTTGGCGACGACCAGATCGTCGATGCAGCGCTTGATTTCTGCGTTCATGGTCTTTCCTTGCAACTTTATTCGAGGGTGATGCCGGACTGCTTGGACAGCGCATCGTACATGCTCAGGTCCTTGCCGATCTGCTCGGCCATCGCCGCCGAGCCGGTCTTCTCGATTTCGTAATAGCGGTCGCGGAATTCTTTCTGCACCGCCGGGTCGGCCATGGTGGCGGTCACGGCCTTCTCGAACTTTTCCTTCACATCCTGGGGCAGTCCCTGGGGGGCGAAGAGACCGAACCAGACCGAGATATCCAGCTGGCCGAAGGGCGGGGTCTCGGCGATGGCCGGGATGTCGGGCATGAAGGAGACGCGCTTGGCGGAGGCCACGGCCAGCAGGCGCAGCTTGCCGGCGTCGGCATGCGGCGCCAGATTGGGGATGGTGCTAAAGAGGATGGGCACCTGGTTGCCCAGGCCGTCATTGACCGCCGGCGCGCAACCCTTGTAGGGCACATGCACGATGTCCAGCTTGGCCGATTGCTTGAAGGACTCGCCGGTGAAATGCTGCGGCGTGCCGTTGCCGCAGGAGGAGTAGCTCAGGCGGTCGCCATTCTTCTTGATGTAGTCCACCAGCTCCGGCACGGTCTTGGCCGGCACGGCCTGGTTCACGCCCAGGGCCACGGGCGCGCTCACCAGCAGCGACACCGGCGCCAGCGTCTTGCGCACATCGGGGGTGCCGCGCATGTTCAGCGCCGCGTTGATGGTCAGCGTGCTGTTGGTCAGCAGAAAGGTATAGCCATCGGCCGGCGCGCGCGCGACCTGGCCGGCGCCGATATTGCCCGAGGCGCCCGCCTTGTTGTCCACGATGACGGTCTGGCCGCCCAGATGGGCGGGCAGCTTGGCGGCCATCAGGCGCGCCACCACGTCGGCGCCGCCACCGGCGGCAAAGGGCACGACGATGGTGATGGATCGGCTGGGATAGGCGTCGGCGGCCTGGGCCGGCGCGAGCGCGCTCAGAAGGGCAAGAGCAAGGGCGTGCTTTGCCCCGCGCAGCAGCTTGGCTGTGGGCATGTTTGTCTCCGCATGGGAATTATTAGAGTGCGGCCATTATGTGGACACAGCCATGCCGGTTCAAATCATATTTTCTTATTATCCATACGAAGATCCGTATGTCGGGCGCTGCGCCTACTTGACCACCAGCCTGGCGCTGGCGGGCCGCGTCGGCGCAATGACGATGCGCTGGCTGTGCCTGGCCTGGTTCTTCACCAGTTTTTCCGCGCGGTGCACACGCACCGCCGCGGTAAGGGCCATGCGCGCCAGCCAGAAGAAAATCGGTATGCTGGCCAGGAAGACGGCCAGGGACTGCATGACGCTCATGCCGAGCGCCGCGGAAAAATAGAGCGGCGCAAACGTCGTCGAAGCCAGCCCGAAATAAAGGGCACTGTAGAGCAGCTTGCGCCACCCCCGTGCATATGCGCTCTTATACTCGGGCCGGAAATCCAGGCGCAGATTGCCCTGTGCCGTAAGATGTTCAAGATAGGGACGACCCAAGGCATAGTCCCTGAGCGCCCGACCCGGGTTTTCGAGCGAAAGCAGATAGGCGACCTCTTCGGCCGCCAGGCTGGCGTCTCCCGCGATCGCCTGGTATCCCTTGTCCCTGACAAAGGGATGCATATCGGGCTCGTTCTTCAATTGCTGCATGAAATCATGCGCGAATCGGTACTCCTCGCGCAGGCGGCCCCGGCCACCCAGGGCCAGCTCGTACAAAATCTTGGCGCTGGCAACGACGGCGGCCAGCACGGGGATGATTTTCCAGAGGATTTCCACGTTCCACAACCTGTTCAGTGCGTTCGCGTCTATAACGGCTCAAGCGCGCCGAACTTGCGCCCGCGGCGGCCGGTTTGTTCCGCGGACCCGTTTTCCCTATAGTCTCGCCTTTTGGCGCCGGCGTTCGCCGCCGTCGCCGCATCTCTGGCCACAGGAGCCGACACCATGAGCGCATCCGCCACCCCGCCCGCCAACGCCACCGACCCGCAAGCCCTGGGCGACCTGGCCCTGAACGCCGCCCATATCGCGCTGTTCGCCATGCGCCAGCAAAAACCGCAAGAAGCGCTGGGCGTCCTGGAAGACGTGGCCGACTCGCTGCTGCAATATCTGGCCAGGAGCCTGGCCCTGCCGGCCGGGGACAAGGCCGCGGCCAAGAAGCGCATCACCGAGACGCTGCACCTGGCCCTGGCCGTGACCCAGGGCAGCAAGATCTGAGCCGCGCCGCGCTTCAGCTTTCGCGCCGGCGGATGGGGAAATCCATCTCGGCATAGCGCACGAAGCGCGATCCTCGGGCCAGGCGATAGCCGCCCCAGATCAGGAAAAAGAGCGGGATGCCGATATAGGTGGCGGCCGCGCCCGTCCAGTCGATGCGGTCCTGCAGGAAAGCCTGGTAGTTCTGCCCCAGGGTGATGACCAGGCAAAGCGTGAAGGCGAACAATGGGCCGAAGGGGAAGTAAGGCGAGACATAGGGCAACGCTTCCAGCCTGCCGCCCTGGGCCAGATAACCGCGCCGGAAACGGTAGTGGCTGATGGCGATGCCCAGCCAGGCGATGAAACCCGTCATGCCCGAGGTGTTCAGCAGCCAGATATAGACCTCGTTGGGACTGAACAGAAAGGACAAGAAACACAGCGCCGCGATGGCGGTCGTGGCCAGCAGCGCCATGACCGGCACGCCCTGGGCCGAGACGCGGCCGAAGCAGGCCGGCGCCTTGCCTTCGCGAGCCAGCGCATACAGCATGCGCGTGGCGGCATACATGCCCGAATTGCCGGCCGACAGCACCGAGGTCAGCACCACGGCGTTCATGATGGAAGCCGCCGCCAGCAGGCCGGCGCGGTCGAAGATGAGGGCGAAGGGGCTGACCGCGATATCGCCCACCTCGTTGCGCAGCAGCTGCGGATCGGTGTAGGGGATCAGCAGGCCGATCACGCCGATGGCCAGGACATAGAAGAGCAGGATGCGCCAGAATACCTGGCGCACGGCGCGCGGCAGGTCGCGCGCGGGGTTCCGGGATTCGCCGGCGGCGATGCCGATGAGCTCGGTGCCCTGGAAGGAAAAGCCCACCACCATGGCCACGCCGATCAGGGCCGCGAAACCGCCGGCGAACGGCGCGTCTCCCACGGTCCAGTTATGCCAGCCGCCGGTTTCGCCGCCGCGCACGATGCCCAGCAGCATCAGCACGCCCATGGCGATGAAGACCAGCACGGCGATCACCTTGATCAGCGAGAACCAGAACTCGGCCTCGCCGAACCCGCGCGCCGACAGCGCGTTCAGGCCGAAGGTGATGGCCAGGAAGAGCGCGCTCCAATAGACGCCCGGCACGTCCGGGAACCAATAGGCCATCACCAGCTGCGCGGCCACCAGGTCCACGGCGACGGTGACGGCCCAGTTGTACCAGTAGTTCCAGCCCAGGGCGAAGCCGAAGCCCGGCTCGACATAGCGCGCGCCATAGGTGGCGAAGGAACCGGACACGGGCATGCTGGCGGCCAGCTCGCCCAGGCTGGTCATGATGAAGTAGACCATCAGGCCGACCAGGCCGTAGGCCAGCAGGGCGCCGCCCGGGCCGGCCTGGGCGATGGTGTTGCCCGAGGCCACGAACAGGCCGGTGCCGATGGAGCCGCCGACCGCGATCATGGAAAGATGGCGCGCCGATAGCGTGCGCCTCAGGCCCGTGGGCGTGCTGACCGAGGCGGCGGGCATGCCCTGGGCCCGGCGGGAAGGCGTTGGCGTCAAGACTATCCTCCGGCTGCGGCCGCCAGGCGGCCGGAAAACCGGCGAGCATAACCCAAGCCTGCCCGCCCCTGGCCGACATTACTTCAAGCCGCGGCCGCGGCGCAATCGGCCGCGGCCGGGCTCAGACCTCCAGCAGCACATCCTCCAGGCCCTTGGTCAATTCCAGGGCCTGGCGCTCGAAGAGGCGGCGGTAGATGCCGCCCTCGCGGCGGATGAGCATGTCGTGGCTGCCCTCTTCCACGACCTTGCCATGGTCCATCACCAGCAGGCGGTCCAGGGCGCGCACCGTGGACAGGCGGTGGGCCACGACCAGCGTGGTGCGCCCTTGCATCAGCCGCGTCATGGCCTCCTGGATCAGGACTTCGCTTTCGCTGTCCAGGCTGGAGGTCGCCTCGTCCAGGATGAGGATGGGCGCATCGGCCAGGAAGGCGCGCGCGATGGCCACGCGCTGGCGCTCGCCGCCGGACAGTTTCACGCCGCGCTCGCCCACCAGGGTCTCATAGCCCTTGGGCAGCGCCATGATGAAGTCATGGGCGCTGGCCTGGCGCGCGGCCTCTTCGATCTCGGCGCGCGAGGCGTCGGGGCGCGCGTAGGCGATGTTCTCGGCCAGCGTGCGATGAAACAGGATGGGCTCCTGCTGCACGATGGCGATCTGGCGCCGCAGCGAGGCCTGCTTGACCTGGGCGATGTCCTGCCCGTCTATGGTGATGCGTCCGCTGTCGACGTCGTACAGCCGCTGGATGAGCTTGATGAAGGTGGTCTTGCCCGAGCCCGAATGCCCCACCAGGCCAATGCGCTCGCCCGGCGCGATGCGCATGGAGAAATCTTCATACAGCGGCCGCTGCTGGGCCCCGTAGCGGAAGGTGACGTGGTCGAAACGGATCTCGCCCGCGCTCACCTTGATGGCGCGCGCGCCCGGACGGTCGTCCACGCCCAGCGGCTGGCGGTCCAGCATGACCAGTTCTTCCATGTCGTTGACCGAGCGCTGCAGATTGCGCAGGTCCATGCCGACTTCGCGCAGATAGCCCTTGAGAACGAAGAACATCGTCATCGCAAAGGTGATGTCGCCCACGCTGGCCTTGTCATTGGCCCAGAGGTAGAGCGAGGCGCCCATCATGGCCGCCTGCATGGCCGTCATCATGGCGCCTTGCAGGCCGCCGTTGATGGTCGCGCGCACCCAGGAGCGGCGCGTGCGCACCCGCCATTTGGCGATCACGCCTTCGAGCCGGGTTTCTTCGCGCGCCTCGGCGCCAAAGGCCTTGACCACGGCGTTGCAGCTGATGGCGTCGGCCAGCGCGCCGCCCATGCGGGTGTCCCAGGCATTGGACAGGCGCGCGGCCGGCGCCACGAAACGCAGCGTCATGATGACGGTGACGCCGATGTACAGCACCGCGCCCAGGCCCACCACCAGCCCCATCACCGGCCAGGTCAGGCCCAGCAGGACGGTCGCGCCCACCAGCATCACGAAGGAAGGCAGCAGGGCCGTGAGCAGGGTGTCGTTGAGCAGGTCGACCGCCCACATGCCGCGCGTGATCTTGCGCACCGTGGAGCCGGCGAAACTGTTGGCATGCCAGTCCGAAGACAGGCGCTGCACCCGATGAAAGGCGTCGGTGGCCATGCCGCGCATCATGCTCAGGGTAAAGGGAATGATGTTCTGGAATGCCGCCTGGCGCAGCAGGGTGCCGCCCACGCCCAGCGCCACCAGCAGCCAGAAAGCGGTCAGCGCGGCCTGCCAGGCGGTTGCATCGCCCGGCGCGCCCGACGCCACGGCGTCGACCAGGCGGCCGGCGTACATGGGGGTGAGCACGTCGGCCACGGCCGACAGCAAGGCCATCACGGCCACGATGGTCAGGCGCCCGGGCTGCTTGGCCCAATGGCGGAAAGTGAATCCCAGCACATTGCGGAATGTCTGGCCACGTCGTTCTTTGTTGGTTCTAGCCATATTGGTAAACCGGCCTTCAGACCGGCGCTCGATAGAGAAAGGGAAATCGCTGGCGGCCGCGGCTGTGGCGGCTCAGGATGTCGGGAGGGTCGGGACGGCTTGCGGCGGTCCGCGCGCCAGGCGGGAGCCGGGAGCGGAGGCCGCGCGGGCGACGACTTAAGCGTGTCGCGGGAACACGCGCGGGTGGGCTTGCTTGTGCATCTTCCAGCCTCCCTGTGTGTTGAGGGTGATAAAGGGCAAAAACATCGGCGTTGCGCCGATATTGCGCATTCTATCGCGGCGCCCCAGGGAAAACCATGAGGTTGCGCAGCGGGCGCGTGGTTTTGAAACCACAGATATGCTTAGTATGATAACATTTAGAATGCTAACTATATAATCGAGCCCGCCATGTCCCCTCCTCCCTCAGCCTCCATCGGGCGCCTGCTGGTCAATAGCGGGCGCCAGTGGCGCAAGCGCATCGACCAGGCCCTGGCTGTCGAGGGCCTGTCGCAGGCAACCGCCTGGCCGCTCCTGGTGCTGCGGGTGCATGGCGTGCCGCTGCGCCAGGGTGTCCTGGCCGACGAGATCGGCATCGAAGGCGCCTCGCTGGTGCGCGTGATCGATGCGCTGCAGGCCGCCGGCCTCATCGAGCGGCTGGCCGACCCCGAGGACCGCCGGGCCCGCTGCGTGACCCTGTCGGCCGCGGGCCAGGCCAAGGCGGCCGATATCGCGCGCATCGTCGATCGCGTGCGCGCCGAAGTCGTCAGCGGCATCGATCCGGCCGAACTCGCCACCGCCGAGCGCGTGCTGCGCGCCGTGCAGCAGCGGCTCGAAACCCTCAACGCGCCAGGCCACGAAGCATGATCGCGCGCATCTTGAGCTACCGCCCCAGCCTGAACGACGCCATTTTCTCGGCCAAGAATTTCATCGCGTCCATGCTGGCGCTCTACATCTCGCTGTGCCTGGATTTCCAGCGGCCGGCCTGGGCCATGGCGACGGCCTACATCATTGCCCATCCGCTGTCCGGCGCCCTGACCTCCAAGGCCATCTACCGCGTGATCGGCACCCTGTTCGGCGCGGCCGTGGCCGTGCTGATCGTGCCGCGGCTGGTCAACGCGCCGCTGCTCATGTCGGGCGTGCTGGCCCTGTGGGTCGGCCTGTGCCTGTACGTCTCCATGCTGGACCGGCGCCCGCGCAGCTACATCTTCATGCTGGCGGGCTACACCGCCGCCATCGTCGGTTTCGCCAGCGCCACCGAACCGCTCAATGTGTTCGACACGGCCCTGGCGCGCTGCGAAGAAATCACCGTGGGCATCCTCTGCGCCACCCTGGTCAGCCATCTGGTGCTGCCGCGTCACGTCGGCGGCCTGATCGCCATGCGCATCGAGGGCTGGCTGCGCGACTCGGCCAAGCTGCTGATCGACAGCCTGCACGGCGAAGAAGGCCGCAAGCGCCTGCCGCAGGACATGCAGCAGCTGGCCGCCGGCGTGACCGAGCTGCGCACCCTCTTTGTCCACCTGGCCTACGAAAAGCCCCAGCTGCGCGGGGGCGAAGGCGCGCTGCGCGTGCTGCACGACCGCATGTCGCTGATGCTGCCCATCATCGGCGCCATCTCCGACCGCGTCACGGCGCTGTCCAGCCTGGCCGGCGGCCAGCGTCCGGCCGACATCGCCGAGCTGACCACGGTGCTTGAACGCTGGCTGCGCGCCGGCGCCGACGATGCCGCCGAACTGCAGGCCCTGCGCGCGGCCATCGCCCGCCTGCGCACGGCCGCGCCCGACGGCCGGCCCGGCACGGCGGCCTGGGAAAGCATTCTGCGCGGCAGCCTGGCCATGCGCCTGGAGCGCCTCATCGAGCTGCGCCAGGACGCGCACGACCTCTGGAGCCACATCCGGCGCGGCGAGGCTCCGCGCCGGCGCGTGGCCCGCCACCTGCACGGCGGAGAGCTGCGCGACCATGGCGTGGCGCTGCGCTGCGGCGTGGCGGCCGCCTTGTCCGTCGGTTTCTGCGCCCTGGTCTGGATAGGCACGGGCTGGCCCTCCGGCGTGCTCGCCGTGCAGATGGCCTCGGTCGGCTCCTGCATCCTGTCCTTCATGGACGACCCGGTGCCGGCGCTCAAGACTTTTTTGCAGTGCACGCTGCTGTCGGCCCTCATCGTGGCGCTCTATCTCTTCGGCCTGCTGCCCATGATCCATCACTTCGCGCTGCTGGTGATGGTGCTGGCCGTGTTCCTGCTGCCGCTGGGCATGATGCAGGCCTCGATGGCGCATTTCGGCATCGCGCTGCCCATGATCGCCAACAGCATCCTGCTGCTGAACCTGCACAACGTGCAGAGCGAAGTCTTCGACACCTATCTGAACGGGGCCATCGCCTCGGTGATCGGCTTCGCCATTCCCACCATCGTCATCAGCTTTGTGCGCGCCATGAATCCCGACACCAGCGTGCGCCGCCTGATCGCCGGCGGCTGGGCCGAACTCGGCGAGGTGGCGCGCGGCCGCGTGGCGCTCACGCGCGACTCCTTCGCGCGCCGCATGTATGACCGCGTGGCCATGCTGGCCCCGCGCGCCAGCGCCACCGCGCCCGCCGTGCGCGCCCGGGCGCTGCGCACCAGTTTCGAGTTCGGCGCGGCCGTCAATCTGGTGGAACTGCAGCGCCTGCGCGGCGAACTGCCGCTGGCCTCGCGCGCGGCCATGGACGACTTGCTGGGCGCGATGGCGCGCCTGTTCGATGCCCGGCGCAAGCGCCGCGAAGGGCCCGACGAACAAACCCTGCGCTATCTGGACACCGCCCTGACCCAGGTCAGGCTGGCGCCCCCGGCGCGCGGGCTGACGGAGATCCTCGCCGCGCTGGCCGGTCTGCGGCTGGCGTTTTTCGGCGCCGCGCCGCCTTACCGCGGCTAGGACCGGTATGCTTGGCTTTTGACGCGGAGGAAGCCGGCATGTCATTCATCAAGCACGCCCCCCTGGCCCTGGCGCTCTGCCTGGGCAGCGCGGCCGCCCAGGCCCAGGAGGTGCCGCGCGGCTGCGCGGCCAAGAAGCAGGCCATCGAGCGCGAGATCGCCTACGCGCGTGAAACCGGCAATACCCAGCGGCTGCGCGGCCTGGAGCGCGCCCTGTCGGCCTCGCAGGACTGCAATGACGCCCAGCTGCAGCGCGAACGCGAGGACAAGGTCCGCGCCGCCGAGGCCAAGGTCAAGGAGCGCGAGGCCGAACTGGCCGAAGAAAAAGCCGAAGGCAAGGTCAAGGACATCGCCAAGGCGCAGCGCAAGCTGGACGAGGCCAGGCACGAATTACAGCAGGCGCGGGCCGAGGTCTATCGCTGAAGCCGGCGCCCTCCCGGCTTTTGTGAAATATTGCTACAGGCTCGGACCTATCGGCTCGATCGCGCGCGCGCGGCCGGGCACGGCGCCCGGGCGCGTGTAAACTCCTGGCTTTTTGGTTCTGCTGCATGGTGCAATCGTCCCGGCGCCCCGGCGTCGGCGGACCGGCTTTCATCCGTCTGCTGACCCGATTGACCGACGCCGATGTTCCCGAATCCGGCCAACTCCTGTCGGACCATCTCAGCCAATGGCTGGGCTGGACCGACGGCCTCGCCTTGGCCGCGGCGCTCAACAGCAAGCCCGTGCCCGGCGAGGCCCGCCTGGACCGCGTCCAGGAGCGCGACCTCATCCTGCTGCGCGCCGGCCTGTCCAACGCCATCGCCCGCGACATCAAGCAGCGCGGCCCCTCGCCGTTCCAGGCCAAGGACGCGCCCGCCGAAGACGACTACAAGACCTACCGGCAGCTTTACCTGGCCCTGCAGCAGACCATGGAGACGCGCATCGGCAACCTGCGCACGCGCTTGCGCGCCACGCTGGCGGCCAGCACGCCGGCGCTCACGCAGCTGGCCGTGATGGACGCCATCATGGAGCGCGGCCTGCTGCCGCGAGAGCGCAGCCTGCTGGCGGCCGTGCCGGGGCTGCTCGAAAAGCATTTCAACCGCCTGCGCGAGGCCGAAGCGGCCGCGCCGGCGGAACAGCCCGACGCCCGCCGGGGCGGCTGGCTAGAGCGTTTCCGCAAGGACATGCAGAGCGTATTGCTCGCCGAACTGGATGTTCGACTACAACCGGTCGAGGGGCTGCTTGCGGCCCTTCGCGCCCGCTAATCAGGCCCTCATGACTCGCATCCTCCCCCTCATCGTCTTCCTCGCGGGCTTGGCCGCCATCGGCTGGATAGGCGCCGGCTACATCGGCAGCAATCCGCTGGCCCTGTCCATCACCGCCCTGATCGGGGTCTGCTACCTGGCCGGCGCCCTGGAACTGCTGCGCTACCAGCAGGCCACGCGCGGCCTGACGCGCGCCCTGGAGGGCCTGGCCGAGGCGCCGGCGCAGCTGGGCAGCTGGCTGGACGGCCTGCATCCCAGCCTGCGCAATGCGGCCAGGCTGCGCATCGAGGGCGAACGCGCCGGCCTGCCCGGCCCCGCCCTCACCCCCTATCTGGTGGGCCTGCTGGTGCTCTTGGGCATGTTGGGGACCTTCCTGGGCATGGTGGCGACGCTGCGCGGCACGGGCCTGGCCCTCGAAAGCGCCACCGACCTGACCGCCATGCGCGCCTCGCTGGCCGCGCCGGTCAAGGGCCTGGGCTTTGCCTTCGGCACCTCGGTGGCCGGGGTCGCGGCCTCGGCCATGCTGGGCCTGCTGTCGGCCCTGTGCCGCCGCGCCCGCCTGCAGGCCGGCGAATACCTCGACACCAAGGCCGCCACGACGCTGCGCGGCTATTCGCTGGCCCACCAGCGCGAAGAAAGCTTCAAGCTGCTGCGCGGCCAGGCCGAGGCCCTGCCGCTGCTGGCCGACCGACTGGCGGCCATGATGGCCGCGATGGAAAGCCAGAGCCAGGCCCTGAACCAGCGCCTGCTGGCCGGCCAGGAAGCCTTCCACGGCAAGACCGAGGCCGTCTACGGCCGGCTGGCCGATTCGGTGGAAACCGCGCTCACGCACAGCGTGGCCGAAAGCGCCCAGGCCGCCGGCGCGGCCATCCAGCCCGCCGTGCAGAGCGCCATGCAGACGCTGGCGCGCGAGACCACCGCCTGGCGCGACACCGTCACCCAGGCCCTGCAGCAGCAGATGGACCGCCTGTCCGAGCGCCTGGAACACACCAGCGCGGCCCTGGCCGGCCACTGGACCCAGGCCCTGGCCGGCCAGGCCACGGCCAACCAGGCGCTCAACCAGGACCTGCGCGGAGCGCTGGAACACTTCGCCGCCGGCTTCGAGCAGCGCGCCTCGGCCCTGCTGACCGATGTCTCGTCCCGCCTGGAGCACACCACCTCGGCCCTGGCCGCCAGCTCGCAGGCCACCGCCCAGGCCTGGAGCGAGGCGCTGGACCGGCAGCGCCAGGGACAGGCCGCCCAGGCCGAAGCGCTCGACGCCGCGCTGGGCCGCTTTGCCGCCACCTTCGAAACCCGCTCGGCCCGCCTGCTGGACGACGTGGCCGCTCGCCTGACCAGCACCACCGACAGCGTCGCGGCCACCACGGCCGGCGTGGCCGACATCTGGAAGGCCGCGCTGGCCGAACAGCAGACGGCCCAGGCCGCCCTGACCGGGGACCTGCGCCAGGCCCTGGAGCAATTCAGCACGGGCTTCGACAGCCGCGCCACGGCCCTGGTCGACAGCGTGGGCCTGCGCCTGGACGGCACGGCCGGCGCCATCGCCGGCAATGTGCAGTCCGCCCTGGGCGCCTGGCAGGCGGCGCTGGGCGAGCAGCAGCGCGGCCAGCAGGACGCGGCCCAGGGGCTGCGCGCCGCGCTGGAACACTTCTGCGCCACCTTCGAGGCGCGCTCCGGCAGCCTCGTCGACAACATCGCCGCCCGCCTGGACGGCGCGGCCCTGGCCGTCTCCGAAGGCACGGCCGGCGCCCTGCGGGGCTGGCAGGCCGCCCTGGCCGACCAGGCGCAGGGCCAGGCCCAGCTGGCCGCGCGGCTGCGCGAGACGCTGGATGGCTTCGCGACGGCGTTCGAGACCCGTTCGGCCGGTCTGGTCGACCAGGTCGCCGCCCGCATGGACCAGACCACCGAGCAACTGGCCCAGGCCTGGCACGAAGCCCTGGCGCGCCACGATGCGGCCAGCGGCGCGCTGGCCGACGCCCACCGCGCCGCCCTGGATGCGGCGGCCGAACGCTTCGAAGGCCACTCGGCCTCGCTGCTGGCCACGGTCGATCAGGCCCATGGCCGCCTGCACGGCGAACTGGCGGCGCGCGACGAGGCGCGCCTGGCCGCCTGGACCGAATCGCTGGCCGGCGTGGCCGCGGCGCTACGCGCCGAATGGGAAGACACCGGCAACCGCACCCTGGCGCGTCAGCAGGAGATCTGCGACAACTTCTCGGCCGCCGTCGGCGGCCTCACGACCCAGGCCGCGGCGCAGTCCGAGCGCATGATCGCCGAGATCGAGCGCCTGCTGGAAGCCGCCTCGCAAGCGCCCAAGGCCGCCGCCGGCATGCTGGCCGAATTGCGCCAGCAGCTCTCCGACAGCATGGCGCGCGACAACGCCATGCTGCAGGAGCGCGGCCATCTCCTGGACACCGTGGATACACTGCTCAAGGCCATCAACCACGCCAGCCACGAACAGCGCGGCGCGGTGGATGCGCTGGTGGCCTCCTCGTCCGAACTGCTCGAGCGCGTGGGCCGGCGTTTCACTGAACACGTCGAAGGCGAGACCGGCAAGCTGGGCGCCGTGGCCGACCAGGTCACCGGCAGCGCGGTCGAGGTCGCAAGCCTGGGCGAAGCCCTGGGCGCGGCCGTGCGCCTGTTCGACGAAACCAACGTCAAGCTGGTCGCCCAGCTGGAGCGCATCGAATCGGCGCTGGCCAAGTCGCTGGCCCGCAGCGATGAGCAGCTGGCCTATTACGTGGCCCAGGCCCGCGAGGTCGTCGATCTTTCCCTGCTGTCGCAAAAGCAGATCATGCATGAACTGCGGCAGCTCAACCGCGACGGCGCCGAGGCCGCATGAGAGACGAGCTCGACGCCGGCCCGGACACCCCGGCCCCCGCCTGGGCGGTTTTTGGCGACCTGATGTCGGTGCTGCTGGGCGCCTTCGTGCTCATCCTGGTGGGCATCATCGGCCTGCAATTGCAGCTTTCGGTCAAGCTGGACGAAGAGGTCAAGGAGCGCCAGGCCGAGACGCAGCGGCGCGAGACGCTGGAGCAGGCCCTGGCCGGCCCGCTGGCCGCCGGCCGCGTGACCCTGGTCGACGGCCGCATCGGCATCAGCGGCAGCGTGCTGTTCGCGCTGAATTCCGACCAGCTCCAGCCTGAAGGACGCGACGTGCTCAAGAGCCTGGCCGCGCCGCTGACGGCCTATCTGCGCAACCGCGACGAGATGCTGATGGTCAGCGGCTTTACCGACAACCAGCCCGTCAGCGAGTTCAACCGGCGCTTTGCCGACAACTGGGACCTCTCCGCCCAGCGCGCGCTGACCGTCACGCGCGCGCTGATCGAGGCCGGCGTGCCCGCCAACACGCTGTTCGCGGCGGCCTTCGGCGCGCAGCAGCCCGTGGCCTCCAATGCCGATGCCGAGGGCCGGGCCAAGAATCGCCGCGTGGAAATCGCGCCGGTGCCGCGCCAGACCGGCGCCGGCCAGCCCGAAGGCAGCGCGGGTGGATAGCGCGGCCCGCCTGCAGGCCTGGCGCGAGCAGGGCGCCCATCGCGCCGACCCGGTGCGTTTCGCCCTGCTCGAGGCCCTGGCGCGGCGCGCCGGCCAGCTCACGGGCGGCGCGCGCCAGGTGGTCGAAGACAAGCTGGCGCGCCTCATCGAAGACTATGATGCCCGCCTGGCCGAAACGCCGGCCGCGGCCGAGCCGCCCGCCACGGCCGCCAGCGCGCTGCCCGACCTGCTGGCGCATATCGCCGAACGCGCCGCGATGCCGCCCGGCGAGCTGCGCGAGCACTACCCCGAGCTGCCGCTGCTGGACGCCTTCCGCGCCATCTGGACGCGCCTGAGCGCCGACCAGCAGCTGCGCCAATCCCTGGAGCAATTGCCGGAGAACGCCGGCCCCTTGAACTCCGACCACCTGGTGCACCGGGCGCTGTCGCACATGCGCGCGCTCTCGCCCGACTATCTGCATCAGTTCATGGCCTATGTGGAAACCCTGTCCTGGCTGGAACGCCTGAACACGGCGCCCGCGCCGACGCCCAAGGCAAGCGCGGGCAAGCCGGCAAAGCGGCGTCCGGGCCGGGCCGCATCCACGCCCTGAGATCCCGCCGAAAGCCTGGGCGGGCTGGCCCTCATCGCCATCGGCTCGGCCATTCTCCACGAACACCTGAGCGCCGCGCCCGCCTGACTAGCCCCCGCGCGCCTTGATGGGCGTGCCGGCCACCGCGAAATTGCCCGCGCCCAGGTGGTGCAAGGTGTGCAGCTCGCGGTTGGCCTCGGTGAAATGCCAGTGCCCGTCCGCGAAGATGCGGCTGTCGGCGGCCGCGCTCAACACCTCGGCAAAGCAGGTATCGTAGGCGTCCTCGGTATGCGGCTCGGGGATCCAGCGGCACTCCATCCAGGCCGCCATGCCGGCCTCGACCAGGGGCAGGCCCAGCGCCGGCCCCTCGAAAGCCTCGATGCCATGGCGCGCGAACTTGTCGCCCTGCCGGCCGGACACGCTGCCCACCGCATAGGTCAGGTCCGCCAGCGCCGCGCCCGGGATCAGCAGGCCGAAATGCCCGCTGGCCTGCATCAGCTCGCGCGTATAGGTGTGCTTGTCGATCACCACCGACACGCGCGGCGGCGTGAACTCCACCGGCATGGACCAGGCCGCCGCCATGATGTTGCGCACCGCGCCATGGCGCGTGGTGATCAAGACCGTGGGGCCGTGATTGATGAGGCGGCTGGCGTGCTCAAGCGCCACCGGCCGGAAATGAGAGGACGTCATCGCATGCTCCTGGAAGCGGCCGCCCGCCCCGCGGACGGCCTGCCGATTGAACCAAAATGCGGACCCGCCCGCCAGCTCGCGGCCGGCGCGTCATAAGCTTATTCAGATTCGGGTTGGGCGCACATGCTACAGTCCTCCCCCGCGTGGCCGGCCGGCCACGAGGAGAAAGTCTTGTCTGCCCGCTTCGCCAACTGGTTGCGCGCCTTCGCCCCCGTCCCCGTGGGGGCCAGCCCCCGCGAAAAATGCTACGGCGCCATCGGGGCGCTGCTCGGCCTGCTGTGCACCGAATGGATAGGCCGCCACGCCCTCGGCCAGGCCAGTCCCTGGTTCGTTCCGCCCATGGGCGCCTCGGCCGTCCTGCTCTTTGCCGCGCCGGCCAGCCCGCTGGCCCAGCCCTGGTCCATCCTGGGCGGCAACATCGTGTCCGCCCTGGTGGGCGTGGCCTGCGCCCTGTATATCCCCGACACCGCCTGGGCAGCCGCCATGGCCGGCAGCCTGGCCATCGCCGCCATGTTCGCGCTGCGCTGCCTGCATCCGCCGGGCGGGGCCGTGGCCCTGACCGCCGTCTTGGGCGGCCCCGCCGTCAGCCAGCTGGGCTTTGGCTTCGCGCTCTGGCCGGTGGGCATCAACTCCCTGGTGCTGGTCAGCATCGCCATCGCCTTCAACGGCCTGCTCAAGCGCCACTACCCCCGGCGCCCGCAGGACAGCGCCACGCCGCACCAGACGCGCGATCCGATTCCCAGCCAACGCCTGGGCTTCTCCCCCGAAGACCTGCGCCAGACCCTGGCGGCCCGCGACGAATTGCTGGACATCAGCGAAGAAGATCTGCAGGCCATCGTCCTGGCGGCCGAAACCCGCGCCGCGACGCGCCGCCACGGCAGGGTCCATTGCGCCGACATCATGTCGCGCGACGTCGTCAGCCTCCACGCCCATGACAACCTGGAGCACGCGCTGAACCTCATGCGCCGCCACCGCCTGGGCGTGCTGCCCGTGGTCGACACCGCCAGCGGCGCATACCTGGGCCTCCTGGCCGAGCATGACGCCCTGGCCGGCCAGGCGCGCGGCGCGGCGCTGGCCGAATGCATGCGCTCCGAAGGCGCTTTCGCCACGCCCGACCTGCCCGCCGTCGAGCTTGCGCGCCCCATGGCCGACGGCCTGCATTGCGTGCCCGTGCTCGATGCGGCCGGCCGCCTGCAGGGCCTGATCACCCAATCGGACCTGATCGCCGCCCTCTACCAGATGACCCTGGCCCAGGAAGCGCCGCAGCGGCTGGCGGCCTGAGTCTCGGCCAATAAAAAAGCCTGAGCCGGCGGGCTCAGGCTTGGCGCATCGCCCCGCTCCGGGAAGCGGTCCGGGCGCGCGGTTTCAGTCCACCTTGTGCAGCCAGCCGTGCTTGTCGGCGCTGCGGCCGCGCTGGATGTCCTGCAAGGCGGCCTTCAGGCGCAGCGTGACGTCGCCCGCGCCGCCCGTGCCGATGGTAAAGCCGTGCTTGCGGCCCTTGACCTGGCCGATGGGCGTGACCACGGCGGCCGTGCCGCAGGCAAAGGACTCGACCAGCTTGCCGCTCTTGGCGTCTGCCTGCCATTGGTCGATGGAATACGGTTCTTCGCGCACCGTCATGCCCAGGTCGCGGGCCAGGGTGATCAGCGAGTCGCGGGTGATGCCGGGCAGGATGGTGCCGGTCAAGGGCGGCGTCTGCAGCGAGCCGTCGGCAAAGACGAAGAAGACATTCATGCCGCCCAGCTCCTCGACCCAGCGGCGCTCGACCGCATCGAGGAAGACCACCTGGTCGCAGCCTTCGCGCGCGCCTTCGGCCTGGGCCTGGAGGCTGGCCGCGTAATTGCCGCCGCACTTGGCCGCGCCGGTGCCGCCGGGCGCGGCGCGCGTGTAGTTGTCGGAGACCCAGATGGTGACGGCCGAACCGCCGCCCTTGAAGTAAGCGCCCACGGGCGAGGCGATGACGGCGTACAGATAGTCGGCCGACGGCTTGGTGCCCAGCGCGACCTCGGTGGCGATCATGAAGGGGCGCAGGTAGAGCGAAGCGCCGTCGGCCGAGGGGATCCAGTCGCGCTCCAGGCGCACCAGGGCCTCGACGGATTCGACGAAGAGGTCCTCGGGCAGCTCGGCCATGGCCAGACGGGCGGCCGAGTTACGAAAGCGCCGCGCATTGGCGTCGGGGCGGAACAGCGTCGCGCCGCCGTCGGGCAGGCGATAGGCCTTCAGCCCCTCGAAGATCTCCTGGGCGTAATGCAGCACCAGGGTCGAGGGGTTGAGGTTCAGATCGCCGCGCGCGACGATCTTGGCGTCATGCCAGCCGCGGTCGGCGCTGTAGCGCACGGTGGCCATGTGGTCGGTGAAAATCCGGCCAAACCCCGGGTCCTGGAGCAGGCGCTCGCGCTCGGCGGGCGCCACCGGATTCGGGTGACGCTCAAGCAGGAATTTGGGTTGGTCTTGACTCATTTCTGTCTCCAGCTCTCATCAGGGGTACGCGACTCGCAGAGCATAACGCCAATGCGGGCGCCGTAAAAATCAATGTGCGGCCTGGCGGTCGCCGGGGCGGGACTGCGCCATGCGCAAGGCCAGCTGCGACAGCACGCAGGCCACGGCGATCACCAGCACGGCCGAGCGCAGCGGCGAGGCGCCCAGGCCCGCCAGGCTGGTGCAGATCGCGCCGATGGCCATCTGGGTGCAACCGTACAGGCCGGAGGCCGAGCCTATCACCTGCGGGTTGACGCTCATGGCAAGCGTCAGCGCCGCCGGCGAACAGGCGCCCGCGCCCACGCAGAAAATAAACATCAGCGTCATGGTGAGCGTGGTGTCCATCACCCCGGCCAGCACACAGCCCAGCAGCGTGAGCACGCTGGCGGCGCTCAAGAGATTGCCGGCCGTCAGCAAGCGGTCGATGGGGATGACATTGAGCAGGCGGCCGCACACCGCATTGCCCAGCCACACGCCGGAGACCAGGAGGGCCAGATAGACGCCCACCTCGTGCTCGGGGCGGTGCAGCTGGTCAATGAAAATAAAGGGCGCGCTCGCCACGAAGGCATACATCGACGTCGTGGCGCAGCCGCCGCCCAGGGTATAGCCCACGAAGCGCCGCGAGCGGAACAGCGCGCCATAGTCGCGCAGCAGCCTGGCCGGCGTCAGCGGCGCGGCCTGGACCAGCGTCTCGGGCAGCTTGCGCCAGGCCAGCAGCAAATTGGCCACGCCCAGCAGGCAGAGCACCGCCAGGATGGAGCGCCAGCCCAGCGTGGCCGCCAGAAAGCTGCCCACCAGGGGCGCGAGCGCCGGCGAAATCATCACCATCATATTCATCAGCGCCAGGCGCTTGGCGGCCGAATTGTCGGTCGCGGTGTCGCGCACGATGGCGCGCGCCAGCACCAGGCCCGCGCAGCCGCCCAGCGCCTGGAAGAGCCGGGCGGCGATCAGGGCATGGGCGTCCGGCGCCAGGGCCGCGGCCAGGCCGGCCAGGGTGTAGACGACCAGGCCGCCCATGAGCACCGGGCGCCGGCCAAAGCGATCCGACAAGGGCCCGTAGATCAGCTGGCCGCCGGCCAGCCCCAGGATGTAGAGGCTGACCGTCATCTGCATGGAAGCATTGCTGGCTCCCAGATCCTTGCCGGCCATGGCGAGCGCCGGCACGAAGATATGCATGGCCAGCGTGCCGCTGAACGTGAAGACGGCCAGCATCCATAGCTGCACGCGGGGCACGGACGTGTTCATACGCCCTCCCCTTCGGCGTCCAGCCGCTCGCAGATACGTTCGAGCAGGGCGCAGGCCCGGATGACCTCCTCGGACGGCAGATCGGCCAGCGCGACCTCGCGCACCTGGCGCGCCACGGCCTCGACCTGCTCGACCACGGCCTGGCCGGCCGGCGTCAGGGTCAGCGCCTTGGCGCGGCGGTCCTCGGGATCCTCGCGCCGGGCCAACAGGCCGCCAGCTTCCAGCGCATCGAGCACCCGCACGATGGACGAGCCGTCCAGGCCCAGCGAGGCGGCCAATTCTTTCTGACGCATCGGGCGGCCGGCGCGCGAAACACGCAGCAGCGGCAGCCAGGTGGCGTCGGTCAGGCCAAAGGGAAGCAGGCGGCGATCAGCGGCGCGGCGCCAGCTGCGCGCGGCCTGGGACAGCAGCGAGCCGAAGCGCGCCGCGGCGGAGGAGGAATCAGGCATGGAAGGCTTAATTAGATGGCATACAAACTAATTGTATTCCATTAATTTAGGCCTATGCCTTCTGGATGCATCGTTGAATTGCGCCGCCCCCAACCGAGCCGTTTCATTGGGGAAACAGCAGCCGGGTATGAACCGGATCCACGGCCCCGCTGCGCTTGCCGTCGGGGCCGAAATAGCGGTCCTCGCGGCACACGCGCTCCCGGGTGTCGCAGAACAGGCCTGTGGCAAAAGTGAAGGCGCCACGGTCGAATTCGCCTTGCGCCGGCAAGCGGGCGGCGGCCTCGGCGCCCAGGTATTTGCGCGTCAACTCGCGGGAAACCCCCTGCTGGTCCGCGCAGAAATAGCTGTCGCACAACACACCGACCCGCGGCGTGCGCAAGGCGGGCGCGGCCTGCGCCGCCGCGGCGGCCAACGCCAGGACCAGAAACGGGATCTTCATGGGGATCTCCTTGTGCGGGGAACGGCATGGCCCGGAGGGGCCGGACAGCAAAATATACCCTCCGGCCCATGGCTGGCATCTGCCGCTCGCCGCACGGCGGCCTGCCCAGAGGGGTCAACCCACAACCCCCTGCGCTTACGGCCGCGGCTCTCCGCCGCCAGCCGGCATTTCGCCCGGCGACTCGGGCGCGCCGGCCAGCACCGCCGCGTCGCCGCCGATGTCCAGCGAGGCCAGTTCGCCCAGCGTCAGGGGCTTGAGCGGCGGCCGGATGCGCAAGAAACCCACTTCCGAGACCGGCCGTTTTTCTTCGGCGGCGACAATGTGGGCAATGGTGTAGCCGCACTGGCGGCCCTGGCAGGGCCCCATGCCGGCGCGGGTATAGGATTTGACCTGATTGGGTCCAGGCTGGCCGATGCGCGCGGCGCGGCGGATGTCGCCGGCCGTGAGTTCTTCGCAGCGGCACACGATGGTCTCGTCCGGCGGGTTGAAGATCCCGGCGCGCGGCGGGTAGATCGCATCGAGCATGGGCCGGATGCGCAACAGGCTGCGCAGTTTTTCGCGCAGCGGGGCGGCGGCCTGCCCGGCCGCCCGCGCCGTGATGCGCCCGGCCTGTTGGGCCATGCCCAGCGCGGCCAGCTCGCCGCGCGCGCAGGCCGCCAGCGCCCCGCCGATGCCGGCCGCGTCGCCGGCCACATACACGCCTTCGCGGCTGGTCTGGCCCCAATCGTCCAGATCGGGCGCCAGGCAGGATAGGCGCGCATCCCAATGGTGATCGCAGTCCAGCGCGCGCGTCATATGGATGGAGGGCACCACGCCCTCGTGCGACAGCAGCACCGAGGCCGCTTCGCGCCGCGGGCTGCCGTCGGCCAGCGTGTATTCGATCTCGCGCAGGGCGCCCTCGCCCAGCGCGCGCAGCGCCGTCACGCCGCGCACGCGCCTGACCCCGGCGGCCTTGAGTTCGCGCAGCCAGCCCAGGCCTTTGCGGATCTCGCTCCAGGAAGCCCAGGCCGCGCCGGCCCAGGGCAAGGCGCGGCGCCAGGCGCCCGGCGCCGCCGTGTCCAGCCAGCCGGCGATCCGGCCGCCGGCGCGCAGCAGCTGCGCCATGTACAACAGGGGCAAGGGACCGCTGCCGGCCACCCATACCGGCCCGGCCGGCACTTGATTGGAAGTCTTGAGCAGAATCTGCGCCGCCCCCACGGTCAGCACGCCCGGCAAGGTCCAGCCGGGGAAAGGCGCGGGCCGCTCCTGCGCGCCGATGGCCAGCAGGACCTGGCCCGCGCGCACGGCCTGGGCGCGCCCGCCCTGCGTCATATAGACCTGCCAGCCGCTCTCGATCTGCCAGACCTGGGTCAGCGGCTCGTAGACGGCGCCGCACTGGCGGAAACGCTCGGCCAGGGCCGCGCCGGCGCGGTATTCATCGCCCAGCAGGCGCCCGGTGCGCGTGCCCGCCACGGTTTCCACCGCGCGCCAGATCTGGCCGCCCGGGGCGGGCTGCTCGTCGACCACCAGCACCCGCATATGCTGCTCGCGCAGGCGAATGGCCGCGCTCATGCCGGCCGGGCCGGCGCCGATCACCACGGCATCGAATTCGCGCGTCATGCCCGCACGCTCCGCTTGCCATGCTGGCGTTCGACGCGCATGCCTTCGCGCACCGGCACCATACAGGACTGGGTGGAGGCCACGCCATCGATGATGGCCAGGCATTCGAAGCACACGCCCATCATGCAATAGGGCGCGCGCGGGCTGCCATTGACCGGCGTGCTGCGGCTGGCCGGCATGTCGTCCTGGCGCAGCAGCACCGCCGCCACGCTCTCGCCGGGCTCGGCCTGCGCGGGCTGGCCGTCGATGGTGAGCGTCACAGACGCGGCACCGGATTCATGCAACTTTCTGAACATGGAAGCGCTCATGATGAAAGACATCGAGGAAGGAAGGCGGGGCGCCCGCCGCCAGGGCGCGGGCATAACGGCCCGCATGCAAGGCGGCCAGCGTGACGCCGGAATGGCATAGCGCGACAAAGGCGCCGGGAAACTGCCGCGATTGCGCATAGACCGGACAGCCGTCGGGCGTCATGACGCGCAGGCAGGACCAGTGCCGGACCAGCCTGGCCTGGGCCAGGGCGGGCAGGATGCGCAAGGCATTGCGGCTCATGTGCACGGCCGCGTTCGTGGTGGTGGACAGGTCGTAGCCGACCTCTTCCTGGGTCAGCCCCACCATCACGGTGCCCTCGCCGGTCTGGCGGATGCTGCTGGCCGGCACGGGCAGCAGCGGCGCGAGCCGCTCGGTCACGAGGATCTGGCCGCGCTGCGGGCGCAAGGGCAGCGCCAGCCCCACCTGCGCGCCCAGGGCGGCCGAGCCCAGCCCGGCGGCGATGACCAGCCGCGCGCCGCGCGCGCGCCGCCCGCCGGCCTCGATCTCGAAGCCGCCGCCGTCCAGAGGCCGGATGACGCGCACCGGCGCATTGCCCCACAGCGTGCCGCCACGCGCCAGAAAGACCGCCTGCAAGGCCGCCAGCAGGCGCAGCGGGTTGGCATGCCCATCCAGCTCGCCCACGCTGGCGCCGCTGACCTCAGGCCCCAGGTCCAGGCCCGGAAAGCGCCGCAGCAGCTCGTCGCGCGCCAGCACGCTGACACTATCGCCGGCCTCGGGCGACTGGCGGCGCCAGGCGTCCATGCGCTCGGCGCGCGCCCGCAGCTCCGCCTCGCCCAGGCAGAAATGCAGGCCTCCCTGGCGCTCGTATTGCAGATCGATGCCGCTTTCAGCCTGCAGCTCGCGCGCGAAGTCCGGCCAATCCAATACCGAACGGTGCGACAGGCGCTGATAGTCCGGATTGCCGTAGCCCTTGCCCTGCAGCCACACCAGCCCGAAGTTCGCCTTGGCGGCGCGATAGTCGGTGTCGCCGCCATCGACCAGCAGCACGCGCTGGCCCTGGCCCGCCAGGCCGTAGGCAATGGCCGCGCCCACCATGCCCGCGCCGGCCACGATGACATCGGCCTCGGCGCCTGCCTCGCCGGCGGCCGGGATATAACCTTTCTGACTGCCCTGTGTGCTCATGTCCAGCTCTGCTCATATTGAACGGGTGCGCGGCAGGCTGGCGCCCGCCACGCAGGGTATGCGTTTCTACCGCAAGATCGGCTGGGTCTTCAATGGCCCGCCTCAGTGGGCGGTCGAATTCGTCCACGAGGCCGGCTACCATGGCGGCTGCCTCAATCCATGGAGCCTCCATGCCCGGATCCGTCCTCGCCGCTGCCGCCGGCAAGACCGAAACCCATGTCTTTGCCGGTCCGGCCGGCGACATAGAAGTGCTGGCCGACGCGCCGGCCCAGACGCCGCGCGGCATCGCCCTGATCACCCATCCCCAACCCCTGTTGGGCGGCAGCCCGCGCCACAAGATCCCGCACCGCCTGGCCCACGGACTGCGCGACGATGGCTGGCTGGCCTTGCGGCCGGCCTTCCGGGGCGTGGGCGGCAGCGCCGGCCGCTATGACCATGGCGACGGCGAAAGCGAAGACATCCTGGCCCTGGCGCGCGCCCTGCGCGTCCAGGCCCCCGCCCTGCCCCTGGCCCTGGTGGGCTTCTCCTTTGGCGCCTACGTCCAGGCCCGCGTGGCGCGCGCGCTGCTGGATGCCGGCACACCGGCCGACCGCGTGGTCCTGGCCGGCCTGCCCGTGGGCGAAGTGCCGGCCGAGCGCGTCTACGATACGCCGCAACTGCCCGAAGATGTCGCGCTCATCCATGGCGAAAACGATGCCCAGGCGCCGCTGGCCCCGCTGCTGGACTGGGCGCGGCCCAGCGGCCATCCAGTCATCGTGGTGCCGGGCGCGGACCACTTTTTTTCCCGCTGCCTGCCCCTGCTGCTGAACCTGGTGCGCCAGCACCTGGCCGCCTGAAGGCCGCGGAAACTGGCGGACGCGGTAGGGGTAATCGGCAAGCCGGCCGGAAAACACGGCAGAATCCCCCTTGTCACCCTCCCAACGGAACGCGCACCCATGACGACGGAATACCTCCCGCCCAAGGTCTGGACCTGGAACAAGCACAGCGCCAGCACCGCCTCCAACGCCTCCAGCCTGAACCGTCCCATCGCGGGCGCCACCCACGAGCAAGCCCTGCCGGTGGGCCGCCATCCGCTGCAGCTCTACTCCATGGGCACGCCCAACGGCCAGAAAGTCACCATCCTGCTCGAAGAGCTGCTGGCGCGCGGCCACAAGCAGGCCGAGTATGACGCCTGGCTGATCCGCATCGGCGAAGGCGACCAGTTCGGCAGCGGCTTTGTCGACGTCAACCCCAACTCCAAGATCCCGGCCCTGGTGGACCGCTCGGGCGCCAAGCCGATACGGGTGTTCGAATCCGGCGCCATCCTGCTCTACCTGGCCGAGAAATTCGGCGACTTCCTGCCCGCCGATCCCGCGCAACGCGCCGAATGCCTGTCCTGGCTGTTCTGGCAGATGGGCAGCGCGCCCTATGTCGGCGGCGGTTTCGGCCACTTCTATGCCTATGCTCCCGTGAAGATCGAATATGCCATCGACCGCTTCACCATGGAAACCAAGCGCCAGCTCGACGTACTGGACCGCCGCCTGGCCGAACACGAATACCTTGCCGGCGACCAATACACCATCGCCGACATCGCCGTCTTTCCCTGGTATGGCGGCCTCATCAAGGGCTGGCTCTATGACGCGGCCGATTTTCTCGCCGTGCACGAATACCGCCACGTGCAGCGCTGGGCCGACGCCCTGCTCGCCCGCCCCGCCGTCGAACGCGGCCGCATCGTCAACCGCCTGCGCGGCCCGCTGTCCGAACAACTGCGCGAACGCCACGACGCCAGCGACTTCGATACCAAGACGGCGGATAAAGCCTGAGTGCCGCGGCAACGACTCCGCCATGGCGGCGAAGCTTGCGGCGGCCCGCGCAGCGGTGTCAGACACCCAGCGGCACGCCCTCGCAATGCCCGGCAGCGCTTGGCGGTGTCTGACACCGCGGCAACGGCTCCGCCGTGGCGGCGAGGCTTGCGGCGGCCCGCGCAGCGGTGTCAGACACCCAGTGGCACGCCCTCGCCATCCCCGGCAGCGCCTGGCGGCGCCTGACACCGCGGCAACGGCTCCGCCATGGCGGCGAGGCTGGCGGCGGCCCGCGCAGCGGTGTCAGACACCC
>NZ_JHEP02000015.1 GCF_000657795.2 Bordetella pseudohinzii | reverse complement strand
GGGCCGCCGGCCCGCCGCCCTGTCAGCGCGGCTCTTCGATGTTGAGGACACGGCCCAGGCCCAGGAAGCGGTTGGCAAAGATCAGCAGCGCCGCCGTCAGCACGATATAGACCACCGACAAGGCGGCCAGCGTCGGATCGGCGAACTCGCGCACGTAGTTGTACATGGTGACGGGCAGCGTCTGTGTGCGCTGCGTGGTCACGAACAACGAGGCGGTGAACTCACTGAACGACATGATGGCCGCGAACATCCAGCCGCCGAACATGCCCGGCGCCAGCAGCGGCACGGTGATGGTGAGCAAGACGCGCAGCGGCGAAGCGCCCAGGCTGGCCGCGCTCTGCTCCAGGCGCTCGTCCAGGTTCTCCATGGACACATAGACGCTGCGCAGCACGAAAGGCAGCACCAGCATGACGTGGCAGAGGATCACCAGGCCATAGCCGCGCTCGATATCCAGCTGCGCCACCAGGATGAGCAGGCCCAGGCCCACGGTGAAGTGCGGAATCACCAGGGGCGACAGCAGAATGGCCTGCAGGAGGTTCTTGCCCGGGAACTCCATGCGTTTGACCGCGACCGCCAGGCCGGTCCCGATGACCAGCGCCAGCACGGAAGACCAGATCGTGACCACCAGGCTGGCGTGAAAACCATCGCGGAAATCGGCATAGGTGAAGACCCGGCGGAACCAGCGCAAGGACCAGGATTCCGGCGGAAACGTCAGCAAGGCCTTGTCATTGAAAGACGCCAGGAAGACCACCACCACGGGCAACAGCACGAAGGCCAGGATGAGCGCAATCAAGATGGGCGCCCCGATGCGCAGCCACAGGGGCGCGGCGCTGCGGATTCTCATATCAGTGTCCTCCGATGGCTTTCAGGCGCCGGGTCACCCGACCAAGCAACATCAACGCGATCGCCGTCAGGCCCAGCCCCACCACGCTCAGGCTGGCCGCGAGCGGAAAATTCATGGATGAAAAGCCCAGTTGATAGACCAGGGTGGACACCGTGGGCACGCGCCCGCCGCCTATCATCTGCGGCGTGGCGAAGGCGCTGAAGGTCCAGGCAAAGGAAGTGGTGATGCTGGCCAGGATGCCGGGCATGGACAAGGGCAAGGTGACTGTCAGAAAGGTGCGCACCGGCCCGGCGCCCAGGCTCTCGGCCGCTTTTTCGTAGTCTCGGTCGATATGCGAGATGGCGGTGGCCAGCATGAGCACGACCACCGGAATGGTCACGTGGACCAGGGCCACCAGCACCCCAAGATGACTGAACATCAGGGTCAGCGGTTGGTCGATCAAGCCCAGCTTGCGCAGCATGGTGTTGATGAAGCCATTGTTCCCCAGCACGATGATCCAGGAATACGTGCGCACGATCTCACCCAGGAAGAGCGGCGTGATGGAAACGATGAGGACAAAGGATTTGATAAAGCGGTTGCGCACCCGGACCAAGGCATAGGCCAGTGGATAGGCCACTAGCAAGGAAAAAACCGTCGTCTCCACGCTCAGCCTGAGTGTGTTGACGAAGGCGTCCAGGTAGATCGGCTTGGTCAGGCCCGAGAAATTGGCCAGGGTCAGGCCGCCGACATCCAGCGAGCCGGGAATAAAAGTACGCAAGCTGTATTGCAGCACGGTCGCCAGCGCGACACAGATGCAAAGCGCCACGAAACTTGCCGGGGAAATCAGCCATCCCCTGAGCGTGTTGCGTGCGTCCATAGGCAGGTCCATCCCTATTCTGCGTTCAAAGACAGGCGCCGCCCGTGACGGCCGGCGGCGCCCCGGACTACGCTTAGTTCATCATGTTTTCCGTGAACCACTTGCGCCATTCGGCGGTCTTCTCGGCGCGCAGCTTGTCGTCGATGACGATGGCCTGGGTGTCCCATTGCTGCTTGGTGGTGAACACGCCGGGCAAGGCGGCATCCTCGGGCGAGACCTGGGCGTTATCGACCACCGGGCTGGCCTTCTTGGCCGCCACGATCTTGGCCTGCACCTGGGGCGAGAGCGCGATGTCGATGAACTTATAGGCCAGGTCGGCCTTGGCGCTGCCCTTCATGATGGCCATGGTGTCCACGCCCAGCACCGCGCCCTCCTTGGGCATCGCCACCTTGATGGGCACGCCCTGCCCGATCATGTAATAGGCGTTCATGGACAGCAAGACCTGGGCGGGCGTCTCGCCGGCGGCGATCAGCTGCTGGCTATTGGCGTCATTGGTGTAGAAGGCCTTGAAATTGGGCTTGAGCGCCTTGAGCTTTTCTTCGCCCTTCTGCCAGGTGGCCGCGTCGCCGCCGGACAGCATGGCCGACACCGCGATGATATGGCTGGGATCGAAGTCCGGCGCCGACAGTTTGCCCTTGAGCGCGGGATTCCACAAATCGTTCCAGCTATCGAACTTGATGCCGGCCGGCACGAGGTCGGGGCGATAGCCGATGGTGTAGACATAAGCCCAGCTGCCGATATGGTAGGGGCTGATCTTGGCGCGGTCGACCAGGTGCGAATAGTTCGGGATCTTGCTCAGGTCCAGCTTCTCGTAGAGACCGGCGTTGACGTAGAGCCAGCCGATGTGCGAGGTGGTGAAGGTGATGTCGCTTTCCGGCTTGCCGGCAAGCTTGGCCTTGTTCAGGCGGTCGATGGTGCCGCCGGTGATGTATTTCACCGGCACCCCGGTCTGGCGCGTGAACTCCTTGCCGATGTTTTCGTCGATGAGATCCCGGAAGCTTCCGCCCCAGGTGCTCACGACCAGGGCGTCCTGGGCCTGCGCCGCGCCCGCCACGACCGCGCCGGCCAGCAGACCGGCCGAAATCAGTTCTTTAATCATCACAACCCCTTGTCAATTTGTTTGCGATCGAAGTACTACTGTGAAATGCCGGGATCGGCATGCAAAGGCTTCATCCGACCCGACGGCCGGCGCCCGCCCTACAACACCTGGTCGAGAAAACTCCTCAAGCGTTCGCTCCTGGGAGCATCGAAAAACTGCTGGGCATGGCCGGTTTCGAGAATCTCGCCGCGCTCCATGAAGACACAGCGATCGGCCACCTTGCGGGCGAAACCCATTTCATGGGTGACGCAGATCATGGTGATGCCAGTCTGGGCCAGGTCTTCCATGATGCGCAGCACCGAACCGACCGACTCCGGGTCCAGCGCCGAGGTCGGCTCGTCGAACAGCATGATGCGCGGACGCAGGCACAGCGCCCGCGCAATGGCGACCCGCTGCTGCTGCCCTCCCGAAAGCTGTATCGGGTACTTGTCGGCCTGCTCGATGACGTTGACCTTGCGCAAGTACTCGCGCGCGGTCTGTTCGGCCTCCCCGGCCGGCACATGCATCGCCAGCTTGAGCGCGAACGTGCAGTTGGCCAGCACCGTCATGTGCGGAAACAGATTGAAGCCCTGGAACACCATGCCCAGCTGGCGCCGGACTTTCTCCACGTCCTCGGGGCGCCGGGTCAAGGGCAGGCCGTTGACATGAATATGGCCGGAATCATGCTGTTCCAGATGATTGATGCAGCGTATGAGCGAGGACTTTCCGGAACCGGAAGGTCCGCAAAGCACGACGATCTCGCCGTTGGACACGTCGAGATGGATGTCGCGCAGCGCGTGGAACTTGCCGTAGTACTTGTTCAGCCCCGCGATGGATACCGCGGGCGTCGTGTCCGAGGCGGCGGAGGCGGGCGGTTGTGTGACGCGGGTGAGAATGGCAGTCATGGTGTTGGACGCTCTGCGCTCAGGTCTTGACGAGATAGCGGTTCAGCTTTCGATCCGCCGCCGAAAAACCGAGCCTTATGCTGTTGGTGATGCACCAGTAGATGGCCGCCGCCGTGATCAAGGGGGTGAAGGGATCGTAGGTGTAGTCAAAGACGGTGTTGGCCGCGGCGGTCAGGTCCACCAGCGTGATGGCGCTGACGGCGGCCGTGCTTTTGACCATGATGAGCAGTTCGTTCTGGTACGCCCGGATGATGTATCTGGCCACCAGGGGCAGGCGCAGGCGGAACAGGATCTGCCTGGGCTTGAGTCCCAGCGTTTCGGCCGCCTCCAGCGTGCCCTTGGGGACGGCGGCCAGGCCGCCGCGGATGATCTCCGCCAAATAGCCCGAGTGCGTCAAGGCCAGGCCCAGCCAGGCGCAAACATAGGCATTGGAGAAGACCTTCCACAGAAAGGTCTCGCGCACGATGGGAAACTGCGGCAAGCCGCTATAGATAAGGTAGAGCAGCACCAGGCTGGGCACGCCGCGAAAGAAGCCGATATAGGCGCCGGCGAAGACCGAACGGGCGCCCGGCCTGAAGCAGGCCAGCGCCACGGGGATGGCCAGCAAAAGCCCGATTACCAGCACGGGCAGCAGGACGGCGAACGTCGTGGCCGTTCCGGCCAGCAGCTTGGGCAGGCTCTCCCAGGCCACCTGGAAGTCAAAGTGCATGGGTGGCCCTCCGTCCTTCAACCGCGGGATGGAAACCCCGGCCGGCCCAGACCTCGATATGGCGCGCCACGTAATAGGTCAGCCAGGTCATCGCCAGGAAGAAGGCCGCCGCCAGCATGTAGTAGACAAAGGGCTCCTTGGTCACGCCCGAGGCCAGCTTGGCATAAGCCATGATTTCCTTCAGGCCGATGAGCGAGATGAGCGCGGTGTCCTTCAGGACGACGATCCACATATTGGTCATGCCTGGCAGGGCCAGGCGCAGCATCTGGGGCAATATCACGCGCAGCCAGATGGTATGCCGCGGGATCAGCAATACCCGGGCCGCCTCGAACTGTCCCTGCGGCACGTTCTGAATGGCGCTGCGTATGAGATCGGCCAGGTAGGCGCCATAGACCATGCCCAGCGCGGCCACCGCCGCCATGAAGGGCGTGATTTCCACGCGCTTGTCCAGGCCGAAGGGCGCCAGCAGGCCGGCGACGATTTCCGATCCGCCGTAATAGAACAGAAAACCGACCAACAGCGAGGGCACGCCGGTGAAGATCGAGGCATAGGGCAGCCAGACCAGCTTGGCCGGCAAGGTCGGCTTGAGCGTGATCAGGGCAAAAAAACATCCGATGGCCAGCGCCAGCAGATAGGCGCAGACGGCGACCTGTATGGTCGTCATGCCGCCGATCGCCAGTTGCTGCACGAAACCCATAGAAGGCATGTCGTCATCCTTGCTAGCGCGTGGAAAATACAGCCCGCGCCGCCGGCGCGGGCCCTGGCTTGCCTTACCTGCAGGCCGACTCTTCCGGCAGGAGTTCGACATCCATATACGGCTTGCGCAGCTTGGTGAAGGTGCAATCCTTGATGATGGTGTCCAGCGCGGCGTTCATGCGATTGAGCAGTTCGCCGCTGTCCTTTCTGGCCAGCCAGCTTGATCCGGCCTCCCCGCCTCCCGTCCACAGATCGCCGCCGGCGAACTTCCAGCCCTTGCCCTGGGGCTTGGACAGGAACTCATTGGTCCAGCTGATCTTGGGTCCCAGGCTCATGTCCAGCCGCCCGTTGGCCAGGTCCAGGCGGATCTGGTCCGGGTTGTCATAGAAGACTATCTGGACGGCGTTGCCATACTTCTCGCCCACGTACTTGGCCTGGGCCGATCCCCGCTGCAGGCCGATGCGCACGCCCTTCAGGCCCTCGGGCGTGAAGGTATAGTTCTTGGACTCGGGCACCACATAGGAATCCGGGTTGAACAGCACGGGGCGGCCGAAGAGCACTTTTTCCTTGCGCTCGGGCAGGGGCTTGGTCTGGCTGGCCACGGCATCGAGTTTTTTCTGCAGCAAGGCTGGGATCAGCGCCTTGAAGTCCATCACCACGAATTCGCACTCGGCATTCATGCGTTTGCACATCTCGCGGGCAAGGTCTGGCTCGAAGCCGGTCAGGCGGCCGGAAGGATCGACCATGCTGAAGGGCGGGTAACTGCCCTCGTTGCCCAGCACCAGTTTTTCGGCCTGGGCGGGCGCATGGCCCAGAAGCGCCGCGCCAGCGATGGCGAGCGTCGTGATGCTGTGTCGAAAGTGCATTTGTTATTCCCCTTGTATCGACTGTTCGGGCCGTTTGTGAGGTCCGGGCCCGGCGGACTTGCGCTGTGTTCAGTCCCGGGCGACGTTCCCCGCGAAGAGTTGGCCGTAGCCGGGCTTGGCGCCCGCCGCCCCCGTCAGTTCCAGGCAATGCCAGAACGAAGCCTGGATGGCCGAGATGACGGGTTTGCCGAGTTTGTTTTCCAGGGCCTCGATGGCGCCGACCGTGCGAAAGTTGGTGCAGGAAACAAAAACCGCGGTCGCATCGGGATGATCGACCGAGAGCACATGGTCATAGACTTTTTCGAGGGGTACCTCGGCCAGCGCATGATCATCGGAAATGCCCAGGCAGGCACTCTTGACGACCTCATGCCCGTTTTCTTCCAGAAAGCGGATGGCGCGCTCGTGGATCTCCGGCAGATATGGCGTGGCCAGGGCCACCTTGCCGGCCTTGACCTTCTTCAGCGCGGCCAGCGTGGCGGTCGAGGCGGTCGTGATCCGGGGGCCCGGCACCCATTGCTGGAGCTTCTTGATGAGGGCATGGTCATAGGCCGTGCCGTGCAGGAAGGAGGCGCTGGTGCCGCCAAAGAGCAGCACATCGATGGGAGCCGCGCCCGCCAGGCGCGCGGCCTGTTCGAGTTCCGGCGCATTCATCATCTCTTCGATGCCCTGGACAGTTACTTTCGGCAACTTGATGCGGGCAGTATGCGTGGAGACTCCCGGCGCTGACATCGCCCACATTTCCTCTTCCATCACCACACTGGAGGCGATGTAGATCAGGCCGATGCGGGCGAGATCGCCCGAGCCGTCATAGCGGAAAGCGGGATAGGCATTTGCAGCCTGTTTTGAAGCGGTGTTCAACGCGGAACCTCCATGTGGCGGGCCCTCGCTCCAGGCATCACGGCGTGCGCCATCGAATGGCGCCGGTCAACCAGCCATGCATTTCCCCGAAGCATCTGGTACCCCTGTCTGTGATAGTGCGCGCCGGTGGCGCCATCGCCGAAGGCCGGTTCGCGCCGGGGACATCGCCCTTCGCCCGACCGGCCGCCCCAGCGAAAGCCAATGATGAGAGAGAGCCCCCAAAGGCTCCAAGTCGCCTTTTCCTTAGACCGGGATAGGTTTTCCTGATGGCTCGCCGCGGCCGCGGCGGGCGCGTCAGGATTTCCGAGACAGGACACCAGAAAAAACAAATAGGCGCGGCCTAACGTTGGACCGACCATCGGTGTGCGGCACAAGCCGGTCGACGCGCCACGCAGGCGCCGCTTCCCCGGATAAACCCTAATACTCCGAGAGCCATGAAACACAAGCGCATACGCACCTTCAACACCAAAGTCACCTATCCCGAGCAGAACCTGGACAACGACCTGTGCCAGGCCGTGGTCGCGCGCGGCAGCACTGTGTTCCTGCGTGGGCAGATCGGCCAGAACCTGGACACCTCGGAGAGCGTCTGCATCGGCGACGTGGCCGGACAGACGGAGCAGGCCATGAAGAACATCGCCATGCTGCTCAAAGAGGCCGGCGGCGAGCTCGAGCACATCTGCAAGATCACCATCTACATCATCGACCCGCGCTATCGCGAGCCGGTCTACCGCGTCGTCGGCAAATGGCTCAAGGGTGTTTTCCCGGTCTCTACCGGCATCGTGGTCTCGGCCCTGGCGCGCCCCGAATGGCTGGTGGAGGTCGACGCGACTGCCGTTATTCCCGATTGACTGAGCAAAGGCCAAGGTCATGACTTTCTCGATCATCGCGCGCTGCCCGGCCTCGGGCCAATTCGGCGCGGCTGTTTCCTCCTCGTCGCCGGCGGTCGCTGCCCGCTGCATCCGCGCCCGCGCGGGCGTGGGCGCCGCCGTCAGCCAGAACATCACCGATCCCGCCCTGGGTCCGCTCATGCTCGAGGCCATGGCCGCCGGGCAGACGCCGGAACAGGCGCTGCGGTCGCTGCAGGACCGCCCCTTCATCTCCTACCGGCAGTTGATGGCCATCGATGCGCGGCATGCGCCGGTTGTCTTCACGGGGGACAATGCCTTGGGCCGCCTGGCCAGCGCGCAAGGCGAGCACGCGGCCTGCGCCGGCAACATGCTCGCGACACTGGATGTGCCGGCCGCCATGCTCGCCGCCTTCGAGCAGACCCAGGGCAGCCTGGCCGAACGCCTCATGCAGGCCATGCTCGCCGGCCAGGCCGCCGGCGGCGAGGAAGGGCCGGTGCATTCGGCCGGCCTGCTGGTCTATGGCGGACTCGATTGGCCCATGGTCGATCTGCGCATGGATTGGGTGGACGACGGCCCGGTGCAGGCGCTTTATGCCGCCTGGAAAGTGTATGAACCGCAGATCCAGGATTACATCACCCGCGCCAGAGATCCCCGAGCCGCGCCCAGTTTCGGCGTGCCTGGCAATCTGTAGGCGCCGCCCTGGCGTGCGAGAAAACCCGAGGAGCGCCGTGCCCCGCAATGCGGGCATAGTGGCTAAACTTTTGCACCGTGGCGCCGGCCGAGGCCGGCGCCCGGCTTCGGTGGATGCTCCCGCAAGGGATCGCCATCCGCCCTCCGGCGCCCCGCCTGCCCTTGTTTTCTCTCCCCGGACCATGCTCAATCGCATTTCTCTGCGCCAGATGGAGTACTTCGTCGCCACGGCCAAGCATGGCAGCATCGCTGCCGCCTCCGCCCAGATCCATATATCGGCGCCCTCGATTTCCGCCGCCATCGCGCACGTCGAGACCGAGCTGGACGTACAGCTGTTCGTGCGTCATCCCTCCAAGGGGCTGGCCCTGACCGTGCTGGGGCAGCAAGTGATGCGCGAATGCGAAGAACTGCTGGAGCGCGCCTCGCGGCTTTACGAAATCGCCTCGCTGTCGAGCAACGCCATCCAGGGCACCCTGCGGGTGGGTTGCTTCCAGTCCCTGGCCGCCATGATCGCGCCCGAGGTGATCTTCGGCTTTTCGCGCGCCTTCGAGAAGGTCGACCTGCATATGATCGAGGGCGACCAGCAGCTGCTGATCGACAAGCTGCATACGCTGGATATCGACGTGGCGCTCACCTATGACCTGCGCCTGGGCGACGAGATCCACTTCGAGACGCTGGCGCGCCTGCCGCCCCATGTCATCGTCAGCGAGCTCCATCCCCTGTCGGAGCAGATCGCCGTCACGCTGGAAGACCTCGCCAAGCTGCCGATGGTATTGCTGGACCTGCCCCTGAGCCGCGACTACTTCATGTCGCTGTTCGCCAAGTTCGGCCTGGAACCGAATATCGTCGCCCGCTCCCGCTCGGAAGACGTGGTCCGGTCCATGGTGGCCAACGGCATCGGCTATGCCCTCTTTAACGTGCGCCCCAAATCCACGCAGTCGCTCGACGGCAAGCGCCTGGTGAGACTGCGGCTGGCGGGCGAGCACCGCCCCATGCTGCTCGGCCTGAGCACCTACAAACCCATGAAACCCTCGCGGCTGACGGACGTCTTCATGCAGCGCTGCCGCGCCTATATTTCGGATCAATACATACCGGGCATGAGCGAAGGCAGCTTCTTCGACCCTTATGTCCCGGATCTTCCCGAGTCCAAATCGCCATGACCCTGCCCGCTCCCCGCAACAGCATCGAACTCCTGCGCGAACTGCTGGCCTTTCCGTCCGTCACGCTGACGCCCAACGCCGGCCTCATCACCCGCGTGAAGGACTTGCTGGCCGAAGCGGGGATAGCCTGCATGGTGGTCGCCGACCCGCGGGACGGCAGCCGCTGCAATCTGTTTGCCTCGGTCGGTCCCCGCGATGTGCCCGGCATCCTGCTTTCGGGCCATACCGATGTCGTGCCCGTGGCGGGACAGCCCTGGACCGTGGAGCCTTTCGCGGCCACCGAGCGCGACGGCCTGATCTACGGCCGGGGCAGCTCGGACATGAAAGGCTTTGTCGCCTGTGCCGTCATGGCCATGCTGGCCGCCGCCGGCCGCCCCCTGCGGCGGCCGCTGCATCTGGCCCTGTCCTTCGATGAAGAGATCGGCTGCGTGGGCGTGCGCCACCTCATCCGGGCGCTGGAGCATTTCGAACCCGCGCCCATGCTCTGCGTGGTGGGCGAGCCCACGCTGATGAAGATAGGCACCGGGCACAAGGGCAAGGCCGCCTACCGCGCGCTGTGCTGCGGCCAGGCCGGCCACTCGGGACTGGCGCCGCGCTTTGTCAATGCGATCCACACGGCGGCCGACCTGATCGGCGCGCTGCGCGACGTGCAGCGCGACCTCGCCGAGCACGGCGCGCGCGAAGATGGCTACGCCGTCCCCTACACCACCGTGCACGCCGGCACCATCAAGGGCGGCGCGGCGCTGAACATCGTGCCGGCCGAATGCGAGGTCAATTTCGAGATCCGCAATGTCTCGCAAGACGACCCCAACGAGATTCTCCAGCGGGTGCTGGAACTGACCCAGGCGCGCATGCGCCAGGCACATACACTGCCCGAGGCCGAGCCGCCCAAGGTGGAGCTGGTCAACACCTATCCGGGCCTGGCCACCGCAGCCGACTCGCGCGCCGTCGCGCTGCTCTCCTCCTGGCTGCCGGCCGGCACGCCCTTGACCAAGGTCGCTTTCGGCACCGAAGGCGGCCTGTTCCAGCAATGCTGGAAAGAGACGGCCGTCCTGGTCTGCGGACCCGGCAGCATCGAGGTGGCCCACAAGGCCGACGAATATGTCGCCGTCTCGCAGATCGAGGCTTGCGACGCCATGCTGGCCAAGCTGACCGCCTTTCTTGAGCTGCGCTGAGGCGCCGCCAAAAGAGGTAACGAAACTTTCTGGGAATCTTTGGCGGAATTCCGATATAAATAAGGCGTCTTCCCCCGTCTGTGGCAGGCCACCGCCTGTCCCGCGCGCCCCTCCAAGGATTCCGCTATGACCCAACTTCACATCAACGGCCAGGCGAAGGATGTCGACGTGCCCGGCGAAACGCCCTTGCTCTGGACCCTGAGGGACGAGCTCGGCATGACCGGCACCAAGTTCGGATGCGGCATGGCATTGTGCGGCGCCTGTACGGTGCACATGGATGGGACGCCCATCCGCGCCTGTGTCACGCCCATCTCTGCCGTGGCCGGCCGCGCGGTCACCACGATAGAGGGCATAGCGGCGGACCCTGTCGGCCAGGCGGTGCAGCAGGCCTGGATAGACCAGAATGTTGCGCAGTGCGGCTATTGCCAGGCTGGCCAGATCATGACGGCGGTCGGCCTGCTCAAAACCACCGCCCAGCCGACGGATCAAGACATCGAGGACGCCATGAGCGGCAATCTCTGCCGCTGCGGCACCTATCCCCGCATCCGCGCCGCCATTCACCAGGCCGCCAAGCGCCTGGCCCAGGGAGGAAAGCAATGATGGACACCGCGAATTTTTCCCGGCGCAGCTTTCTCCAGGGCGGCCTGGGCGCGCTTACCCTGGCCGTCACCGCCAAGGGCTTGATCACCACCGTCTGGGCCGCGGAGACCGCCCCCCGGAAGTACGGCGCCGACAGCATGCCCGGCGGCACCGTCGATGATCCGCTGGTTTTTATCAGCATCGCCGCCGACGGCACGGTCACCATCGTCGCGCACCGCGCGGAAATGGGCACCGGCGTGCGCACCAGCCTGCCCATGGTCGTGGCCGACGAGATGGAAGCGCGCTGGGATCGCGTCAAGGTGGAGCAGGCGCCCGCCGACGAGGCGCGCTATGGCAATCAGAACGTGGATGGCTCGCGCAGCGTCCGCCACTTCCTGATGCCCATGCGGCGCGCCGGCGCGGCGGCCCGCCAGATGCTGGAAGCCGCGGCGGCGGCGCGATGGGCCGTTCCTGTCGCGGAGGTCAAGGCCGTGCAGCATGAGGTCGTGCATCAGCCATCGGGACGCCGCCTGGCCTATGGCGAGCTGGCGGCCGAAGCGGCCAAGCAGCCGGTGCCCAAGGGCGAGGCGCTCAAGCTCAAGGAGCGGGCCGAGTTCCGTTATATCGGCAAGGACCAGGTCCGCCTCGTGGATCTGGAGGCGATCGGCAAGGGGCAGGCGACCTACGGCATGGACGTGCGCCTGCCTGGCATGGTGTATGCCGTGGTGGCGCGCCCCCCCGTCGTCGGCGGCAAGCTGCGTCGCCTGGACAGCAGCAAGGCCCTGGCGCTACCGGGTGTGCTGAAGGTCGTGGAAATCCCGCCCATGCAAGGCGCGCCGGCCTTCCAGCCCCTGGGCGGCGTCGCCATCGTCGCGCGCAACACCTGGGCGGCCCGCCAGGGCCGCGATGCGCTGGAGATCGAATGGGACGATGGCCCTAACGCCGGCTACGACTCCACCGCCTACCGCCAGACGCTGGAGGCGGCGGCGCGCAAACCCGGCAAGACCATACGCAAGCAAGGCGATACGGCGCAAACCTGGGGCAAAGCGCCCGAGGCCGAGCGCCTGGCCTCGGAGTACTACGTCCCTCATCTGGCCCATGCGTCGATGGAGCCGCCCGTGGCCACCGTCCAGATCAAGGCAGGCAAGGCCGAAGTCTGGACCTCTGTGCAGAACCCCGCCGCGGCGCGGGATGCCGTGGCGGCCCGGCTGAAGCTCGAACCCGCCAACGTCACGGTCAATGTCTTGCTGCTGGGCGGCGGCTTCGGCCGCAAGTCCAAGCCCGACTTTGTGGACGAGGCCGCGATCGTCGCCCGCGCCATGCCCGAGGGCACGCCGGTCAAGCTGGTCTGGACGCGCGAGGACGACATCCATCACGACTACCTGCATACCGTGTCGGTCGAGCGCCTGGAGGCGGTCATCGACAAGAGCGGGCAGGTTCAGTCCTGGCTGCACCGCAGCGCCGCGCCCACCATCGCCTCGCTCTTCTCCGAAGGCGCCAAAGGCCAGCAGATGTTTGAATCGGCCATGTCCGCCATCAACATGCCCTACCAGATTCCCAACGTCCAGGTGGAAACCGCCGAAGTGGAAGCCCATGCCCGCATCGGGTGGTTCCGCTCGGTCGCCAACATCCCCCATGCCTTCGCGGCCCAGTGCTTCATCGACGAACTGGCCCATAAGGCTGGCAAGGACTCCAGGGATTTCGCGCTCGACCTTATTGGTCCGGCGCGCCGCATCGACCCGGGCTCGCTGGCCGACACCTGGAACTATTCGGAATCCCCCGAGCGCTACCCTTACGATACGGGCCGCCTGCGCGGCGTGATCGAGGCCGCCTGCAAAGGCGCCCAATGGGGCAGGAAGCTGCCCAAGGGCCATGGCCTCGGCCTGGCCTTCTGCTACAGCTTCGTGAGCTACACCGCCACCGTGATCGAAGTGGCCGTGGACGAGAAGGGCGAGCTGCAGATCATTGCCGTGGACATGGCGATGGATTGCGGCCCGCAGATCAACCCCGAGCGCATCCGCGCGCAAATGGAGGGCGGCGCCATCATGGGCCTGAGCCTGGCGCTCACCAGCGAGATCAGTTTTGAGAAGGGGCGTGTCAAGCAAAGCAACTTCCATGATTATGAAGTGCTGCGCCACAATGCGTCGCCGCGGGTGATCCGTACGCATCTGGTCAATGATGACCATGCCCTGCCGCCCGGCGGCGTGGGAGAACCGCCCGTTCCGCCCGTGGCGCCCGCCCTATGCAACGCGATATTCGCCGCGACCGGCAAACGGATACGCAAGCTGCCCGTGCGCCGGATCGCCTGAGGCCAGGGCCATGCAGGCGCCTACCGTCATCGTCTTGGCCGCCGGCCGGGGGGAGCGCTTCAAGCGGTCTGGCGGCGCGATGCACAAACTCGATGCCATGCTGGCGGGGTTGCCCGTGCTGGAGCGCGTGCTTGGCGCCGTCGCCGCCTCCGGCCTGCCCTGGCACGTGGTCCGGCGAGAAGGCGCCTGCCCGGAGGGCGGCATGGGCGACTCCATTGCCAGAGGCGTCGGTGCGACCCAGGACGCCGCCGGCTGGCTGATCCTGCCCGGCGATCTGCCGCTTATCGACCCGGGCAGCCTGCGCAGGGTGGCGCAAGCCCTGGCTTCCAAACCCGTGGTGGTCCCGTCCTGGAAGGGACAGCAGGGACATCCTGTTGGCTTCCGCGCCGAATGCGCCCAGGCGCTGATGGCGCTGGGCGGGGACAGGGGCGCGGCCGCCATCGTGCGGGCCTATCGGGATAGAGACGCGGTGCACGCGCTGGATCTGGACGATCCGGGGATCGCCATGGACATCGACACGCAGGACGATCTGGCGCAGGCCGAAGCCATGTTAGCGCTGGCCCGGCTTCGGGACTGGAAAATGCGCGACGGACAGGAATCGAACCTGTGACCCACAGCTTAGAAGGCTGTTGCTCTATCCAACTGAGCTACCGTCGCATCGCGATGAAACACTGCCAGCCACGCAATTCTATCAATCGTAATATCAGCGCGTGACCACTGGCCCGGAAGACAGGGCGCTATCCCGCCGGGCCAAGGGCAGCGCGCGGCATTGTAACCCGTTGCGCGCGACGGTTCGGCGAGCAGTCGCGGCCCCGCGAACACGGCGGGCGGGTGACAGGTCCATTACATGCGGTTGCGCGCGGCACGCAGCGGTTGAACATTGCGCCGGGACAAAATGCTAAATTGCCCCGTCTTTATTGCCATCTCTAAGCCATGTCCCACGCGACTGCCTCGGGTGCCCTGCGCGCCCTAGCACTGGCCGGCCTGCTGGCCGCCGGCCTGCCCGCCGCCGCAGGCGTTTCCTATCGACTGGACCGCCCCTCCGCGGCCCCCGGCGACACCGTACGCATCGAGGCCGTCTACTTCAATGACGGCAACGACCTGGCGCGCTGGGAGCCGCCCGCGCGGCTGGTCCTGCAGTGGCGCGATCCCCAAGGCCAGGTGGTGCGCACCTTTGCGCGGCTGGAGGGAGATCCCTCGGCCCTGAGCGTGCCGGTCAATAATTTTGCGCGGCTGTCCTGGGCGGCCGTGGTGCCCGTCTCGGCCCGCGGCCTGCAGGCCGTCAGCATCGAAGGCGAGCCGGCCCTCATGGCCCTGGATGCCACCGGACGCGAAGCTGGCACGCTGGCCAGCCAATCGGCCGATGTCCCCGTGACGGATGCGCGCAGCGGCCAGCCGGTTCCCGAAGCGGCCGTGGTGGCCGCCGGAGCCTCGCCGCAAGGCGGCCCCGCGCCCGACAGCGTGGCGCGCGAACAGGCCGTCACGCAGAACTCGGGCTTTGACCGCTTCCGCAGCGCCATATCGGCTTATGAACCCATGTATTTCGACATCGGCTGGCGAGGGCGCACGACCGCGCGCTTCCAGCTGAGCGCCAAATACCGGCTCTTCAGCCCGGCCGACGGCCGCGATCCGCGCTGGTTCGAGAACTTTTATCTGGGATACACCCAGACCTCGCTGTGGGATCTGCAAGGCGATTCGATGCCCTTCATCGACACCACCTTCAATCCCAGCTTGTTCTGGAAATCCGATCGCCTGTGGTCCTCCGCGGATGCGACATGGCGCGCGGGCGTCAATACCGGGGTCGAGCACCGCTCCAACGGCAAGGACGGCGAGGACTCGCGGTCGCTCAACGACGCCTATGTGGAACCGGCGCTCTATTACCGCCTGAGCGGCGGCAGCACCCTGTCCTTCGCGCCGCGCGTGCGCGCCTATTTCGGCGTGGCCGACGAAAACCGCGACTATGCGGACTACGCCGGACATGTGGACTGGAAGCTGCGCTGGGAGCAGGACGGCGGCGCGGTCGTGTCGGCCATGTACCGCCAGGGCGACAGCCGGCGGCGCACCACCCAGCTGGATTTCAGCTGGCCGCTCAAGCGCACTTTCCTGGATATGAACGGCTATCTGCACCTGCAGTACTTCAACGGCTACGGCGAAACCCTGCTGGGCTATAACCAGCGCAACGAATCGCAGTTCCGTATCGGCCTGTCCATCGTGCCTTAAGATCCGTCCCCGAGACAGATCTTGTCACGGCCCGGAAGCGCCGCGCCGTGTAGCATGTTGGCCTGCCCGACGATTCGGAGACCGCCATGTACCGCCGTCTGTTCACCAGCCTGGCCTTGATGCTGTGCGCGCTGGGCGTCCAGGCCCAGGAGGCCGCGCCCGCGCCGCCGCAGGCGGTCAGCCTGCTGCAAGGCAAGCTCAAGTTCAACCTGCCCGCCGGTTTCACCGCCAGCGATCTGCCGCCCGGCCGCGCCGAAGATGGCACCGCCGGCGCCAGCGGGCGGCTCTTTGTCAACGCCGATGCGCGGCAAGTCGTCGTGGTGAGCGAAGCGCCCACGCCCGGCGGAGTGGCCGCCGCCGACGATGACAAGGTGTTCCTGAGCGGCGCGGCCCAGGGTTTCGTCAGCCAGCAGAAGCAGGCCTCGGCGGACTACCGGCCCTTGGGCGAAGACGCGCTGCGCGCCGGCGTCCTGGGCCTGCGCCGCATCGATGCCAAAGGCAGTTTCGCAGGCACTCCCACGCTGAACACCAGCCTGCTGGCAGGCTCCGGCCCGCGTCTGGTGGTGGTGCAGATCGTCTCGCGCGAGGATGATCCCCAGGGCCATGCCGGCCTGGTGCAGCGCGTGCTCGATTCCATGCCGGCCAAGGTCGCCGCCCTCGCCCCGCGCTGACCGCGCTCAGGAGCGGGATGCGTCGCCATGATGGCCATGCAGCCGCGGACGGCGTATGCCCTTCTTCCAGGCCTGGTCGATCTCGCGCATCACCCAGTCGTAGACCTCCTTGGAGATCGAATGCTCGGCCATCATGCGCTCCATCTGCTCCCGGCCGTCGCGCAGCGCATACAGCACCAGTAGCCGCCGCTCCAGCACGGCCGTGTATTGGCCGTAATGGGTGCGCAATTCGGTCAGCGCCTCGTTGGCCGAATCGATGCGCGTCTGCAGCACGTTCTGCAGCACATCGCCCATGCGCGAGCCCAACAGCGGCACCATGCTCTGGCGCACATAGTCGCGCAGCTGTTCGAGCACCGCGCGCCGGCACACCAGCAGCTCGAAGCGGTTGCTCAGCCGGTAGATGAGCGGGTAGTCGATATGCAGTTTCTCGTGCAGCCAATGCACCAGGCGGTCGACCCAGGTGGTGGCCAGGATGCGGCGCGCGGCGCGGTTGTAGCCCAGGCGGCCTTCACTGCGCGCCGCATCGCGCATCAGGCCGGCATTGCGCATCATGGCGTCCAGGTTGGCGACGGTCAGCACGCCCTCGCCATACTGCGGGATCAGGTCGTGCTCCTTGGCGGCCAGGGCGACCAGGCCAATGGACAGGCGGTCGCGCTCCGAGATGGCGCTGTCCAGGTCCAGCGCCGCGGCGCTCAAGTCCATGTCGCGCCGGTACTCGGCGCTGACCTCGTCGGCCACTTTGGCGTCGATGCGAAACGCCGCCGCGGCGGCCTGCACGGCGCGGCCCACCTCTTCGGCCGACAGGCGCAAAGCCTGCTGCTGCAAGGCCTCGTCCTGCGGCGACAGGCGGCTCAGCCCCAGCATCTGGATCACTTTGCTGAGCGTCGATCCATTGACGAAGAGGCTGAACAGCACGAAGCCGGTCGCCAGGATGGCAATGAAATGCCGCGTCTCGGTGGGCAGTTGCGACGACTCGGCGATGCCCAACGCCAGCACCAGGGTGACGGCGCCGCGCAGCCCGCCCCAGGTGATCGCCAGCTTGTAGGCCGAGCTGATGGGTTCGGCCAGCTTATAGCGGCTAAGCAGCGGAAACAGACCGAAGAGCACCATCATGCGCGCGCCCAGGGCGGCCAGCACCACGATGGGCAGGACGAGCAGGTCGCGCAGCGTGGCTCCCTCCAGCAGATAGGGGATGCGCAGCGCGGCCAGCAGATACACCGCCGCGCCGGCGATGGCGGCCACCTGGTCCCACACGATGCGCATATGGCCCCAGAGCACGGGCGGCAGCCGCGTGGGCGCCATGCCGCTGACCACCAGGCCGGCCGCCACCACGGCCACCACGCCGGACAGGCCCAGGTAGTGGTCGGCCACGAGATAAATGGGGTAAGGCAGGGCCAGGCTCAGGGCGATTTCGGCCTTGCCGCGCGCGCCCATGAAAGGAAAGCAGGCCACGCCCAGCCGGCCCGCCAGGCCGCCGAAGACCAGGCCGCCAAGAAAGGTCCATGCCAGCTGCTTCAGACCGGCGGCCGGCGTGGCCGTGGCCGCGTCGCCCGTCAGATAAGCCGCCAGCACGGTGGAGATGGCGATGGCCGCCGCGTCGTTGAGCAGGCTTTCGCCTTCGACCAGGCGGGTAAGCCTGGCCGGCGCGCCCACGCGCTCGAAGATGGCGATCACGGCGGAAGGATCGGTGGTGGCGATGACCGCGCCCAGCAGCAGGCCGGCGGCCAGCCCGCCCGCGCCCAGCCAGGCCACGGCCAGGCCGACCACGGCGGTGGAGACAAACACCGCCACCACGGCCAGCAGCAGCACGGGCGCGACATCGACCAGCAGTTCGCGCACATCCACGGCCAGCGCCGCCTGGAACAACAGCGGCGGCAGGAAAATCCACAGATAGGCTTGCGCCGGCAGCGTGGGCGCGATGATGGGATCGAAGAACAGGCGCTGCTCGTGAGGCGCAGAGGAGGTGAGCCAGGCATAGAGCGCCGCCATGCCGATGCCGACCAGGCAGAGCATGCTGGCCTCGGGCAGCACCAGCCTCGCCGCCACGGCCTGCACCAGCGAAATGATGGCCAGCAGGCAGGCCAGGAGCAACAGCATATTGATCAGCATGGCATCTCGCAGTGACCCCGTTGCGTCACTATAAGCCATGCCGCCCGACCAAAAAAAGTGCCCTGGAGGCAAGCCTCCAGGGCCAACTCGAGGTTCCTATTGCGAATTGTCGCGACCGGTTCGGGGAAGCCGCGACAAACCCATGGTAGTCAGGAAGGGCCCGGCGGACCTTGATAAAGGTCAAGCCCGGCCGAGACCGGGCTTGGGGACGAACGCCCGCCAGGCAGGCATCAGCGGATGGCGGCCTCCCAGGCCAGGGGCTTGCCCTCCCAGGCGGAAAACCCGCTGACGCGCTTGTTCACGGCCCAGGCGTCGGCGCCATTGAAGAAAATGATCAGCGGCACCTGCTCCAGCATCAGGCCATGCAGCTGGTCGAACAGCGCCTGTCGCTTGGCGGGATCGGACTCCAGAAAGCTGGCGTCGATCAGCCCCAGCGCCTTGGGATCCTCCCAGACCTTGCGCGGCTGCTTGTCCTTGTCGCCGGCGAACTGTTCATAGCTCAGGGCCGGATCCAGGCGCGAGGAATAACTAAACGAACTGATCTGGTACTTGCCGGAGTTGTAGCGGTCCAGCTGCGTGGCCCATTCGATCACCTCGATCTGCGCATTGACGCCGGCGGCCTGCAGCATGGCCTGGGACATGACGGCGATCTGATAGCTGGGCACATGGGCGCGCTTGTTGGCGTAGATGACGATGGGCTCGCCCTTGTAACCCGCTTCCTTGAGCAGCTGCTGCGTGCGCGCGGGATCGTAGGCGTAGCTGCGCTTCTGCGCCTGGCTGTAGTAGGCCGATCCGGCCGGCACGGCCGAGCTGTTCAGCGTGCCCAGGCCTTCGGAGGCGGCTTGCACGATCTGCGGCACATCCAGCGCCGAGGCAATGGCCTGACGCAGCTTCACATTCTTGAGCAGCGGATCGCGCGTCTGCAGCAGCAGCACATGCTTGGTGGCGTCGTGCGGCACGAAAACATGCAGCGTGGGATTGGCGCGCAGCTGCCCGGCGTCGCTATTGGTGATCTGGCTGGCGTCCACGGCGCCGGAGAGCAAGCCGGCCTTGGCCGTCGAGGGATCCGGCACCACAAGGAACTTCACCTCGTCGACCAGCGGGCGCTTGCGGCCCACATAGCCGTCGGGCTTGTCGCCGGCCGGCGACTGGTATTCCTTGAAGGCGTCAAGCAGGGTGTATTCGCCGCGTTTCCATTCGCGGAACTTGAAGGGCCCGGTGCCGATGGGCTTGTCCCAGCCGCCATCGGCCTTGACCGAATCCTTGTGCACGATGGCGGTCATGCCGCAATCGGTGCGGGCCAGCGAGTCCAGGAAGACGGCCGACTTATGGCTGATCTTCATGACCACCGTATGCGCGTCCGGGGCGCTGACCTCGGTCACCTTGAGGTCGTTGCGGCCGTCAAAATCGCTGCGGCAGCGCCAATCCGTCTTGGGGTCCATATAGCGCTGCCAATTCCACAGCACGTCGGCCGAGGTCAGGGTCGCGCCATTATGGAACTTGACGCCCTCGCGCAGCTTGAAGGTATAGACCAGGCCGTCTCCGGATACGTCCACCGACTTGGCCAGCAACGGCCCCACGGAGCCGTCCTCGCGATAACCCACCAGGCCTTCGACCATGTTGAGCACCACGCCGTCGGTGGTGTTGTCGCGGTTGACGCCGGGATTGGTCGAGCGGATGTCGGCCGGTTCGGCGATGGTCAAGGTGGCGGCCTGCGCGGCGCCGGCAAGCGCCAGGGCGGCGCCCAGCGCGCCCAGCGCGCCCAAGGGGCGAGAGATCAAGATCATGAAAGCTCCATGCAGGCACCATTGGTACATAAATTGGCGCCAATAACAGTGGCTATTATGCGGCGGCGGGGCAAGGGCACCATCCGGACTATCCCTGCCCCGGCCAGGCCGGTTCAGGAAATGTCCTGGCGGATGTGCACGGTGATGATTTTCTGCAGGCGCTTGAGGTCGCCGGCCTCGACGGCGTCGACGATTTCGAAGTGTTCGCGGGCGGATTGCTCGACGCGCGAGCGCGTGACCCACTCGGCGCTCGGCGCCGAGGGCGAGCGGCCGCGCATCTCATGGATGAGGGCCACCAGCTCGCGGTTGGCGCACATATCGTAGAGCGCCGCGTGGAAAGCCAGGTTGACCTCGTATTGCTCCATCAGCGTGCCGTCGTCGAGCATGTCGGCAAAACGCTCGGCCAGCGTGCGCAAGGCGCGCAGCTTGGCCGTGGTGACATGGGGGATGAGGTCGACCGCGGCGCCGGTTTCGAGAATGACGCGGATATCGCGGATCTGGTCGCGCAGCTCGGGATCCGGGACATACACGTGGTAGCCCCGGTTGGGGATGTGCGAAATCACCCGCTTGCCAGCCAGATGGTCGAGCGCGCGCCGCACATCCAGGCGCTTGGCGCCGTAGCGCTCCTGCAAATCGATCTGCTTGAGCCAGGCCCCGGGCCCATACACCCCGGACTGAATGTCCCGGGCGATCCGGTCGGCCAGGGTTGGCTGCGTGGCTGCCACCTTGGGCATTGAATCGCTCCCGCGTGTCGAAACCAGTCATTTTATGCAAAAGCCCGTCCGGCCAACATCGGTCCGGACCGGCCCTGCATCCTCTTTCAGGCCTGCGCGGCCCGAGGCATTTCACCGTCCAGCCGCCAGCGCAGCCGCACCCCGCCGGTGTCCACCGGCTCCAGCGCCGGAATCGCGCGCAGCAGCGTGCGCGTGTACTCCTCGCGCGGATGGTCGAACACCTCGTCGCGCCGGCCCTGTTCCACGATGGCGCCGTCGCGCATCACGATCACGCGGTCGGCCACCTGCTCGACCACGCCCAGGTCATGGCTGATGAACAGGCAGGAAAAGCCATGCTTCTCCTGCAGGTCGGCGAACAAGTCCAGCACCTGGGCCCGCACCGTGACATCCAGCGCCGACACCGGTTCATCGGCGATGACAAAGGCCGGACGCCGCACCACCGCTCGCGCGATCGCCACGCGCTGGCGCTGTCCGCCCGACAGCTCGTGCGGATAGCGCGCGGCATACTCCGAACCCAGGCCGACTTCGGCCAGCACCTCATCGACCCGCCGCTGTTTGTCGCGCTCGCTCATGCCTTGCAGCAAGCGCAGACCTTCGCCCACCAGCTGGCCTATGGTCATGCGCGGATTGAGCGAAGAATACGGGTCCTGGAACACCATCTGGCAATTCAGGCGGTAATCGGCCCAGCCGGCCGAACGCCGGCTGACCGGCTGCCCCCGAAACAGGATCTCGCCCGAAGTCGGCGCCAGCAGACCGGCAATGGCGCGGCCCAGCGTGGTCTTGCCCGAGCCCGAGCCGCCCACGACCGCCACCACTTCGCGCGGACGCACCTGCAGGTCGATACCCGACAGGGCCCGCTTGCCCGCCGTGCGCGAAAACAGGCGCTGATGGCCGCGATAGTCGATCACCAGATTCCTGACCTCGACGATGGGCGGCGAGACAATAGGCGGGCGCGCGGCCTGGCGGCGAGGCATGGCATCGAGCAGCTTGCGCGTGTAGTCCTCGCGCGGACGCGCCAGGATGGCGTCGGTGCGGCCGGTCTCGACCACCTTGCCATGGCGCATCACCACCATGCGCTCGGTGTAGCGCGCCACCATGGGCAGGTCGTGGCTGATCATCAGCACGGCGGTATTGTGCTCGCGCGTCAGGTCCACCATGAGTTCCAGCACATCGCGCTGCACGACCGCATCCAGCGCCGTGGTCGGCTCGTCGGCCAGCAGGAGCGCCGGCTCCAGCAGCATCACCGAGGCCAGCATCATGCGCTGGCGCATGCCGCCGGAGAACTCATGCGGCCAGGCCGTCATCGCGGCCTTGGGATCGCGGATGCCGACGCGGCGCAGCATCTCCAGGATGCGTTCGCGCCGCGCCTCGGGCTTGAGATCCTTGCGGTGCAGGGCCAGGCCCTCGTCCAGCTGGCGGCCGATGGGCATGGACGGGTTCAGCGAGGTCATGGGCTCCTGGAACACCATGCCGATGCGCGCGCCGCGCAGCTTGCGCAGTTCCGCCTGGCTGGCCTTGACGATGTCCTGGCCCTCGAACAGGATCTGGCCGCCGCTGACCACAAGCGGCTGCGGCGTCAGGCCCAGGATGGCGCGGGCGGCCTGCGTCTTGCCGCTGCCCGACTCGCCGACAATGCCGACCATCTCGCCGGGCGCGACCTCGAAGGAAACATCGCTGACGATCTCGCGCCCGCCGCGGCCGACCGTGAGGCAAAGATGGGAAACCGATACCAGGGCGCTCATCGCGATCCCCTCATGCGCGGATCCAGGCGGTCGCGGATGGCGTCGCCCAGCAGGTTGATGCCCAGCAGCGCCAGGGCAATGCACACCCCCGGGAAAATGGACAGATACGTGGCTTGCGCCATGAAGGGACGCGCGGAGGCCAGCATATTGCCCCAGGTGGGCGCCGGCGGCGGCACGCCCAGGCCCAGGAAGGACAGCGCGCTCTCGGCCAGGATGACCCAGCCGAACATCGAGGTCGCCAGCACCGTCAAGGGCGCCACGCAATTGGGCAGGACATGGCGGAACATGGTGTACAGCTCGGAATTGCCCAGCACGCGCGAGGACTCGATGAATTCTTTCTCGCGCAGCGACAGCACCGTGCCGCGCACGATGCGGGTCACCGAAGGCGTATAGGCCATGCCCAGCGCCAGGATGATGCCGTACTTGTTGGCGCCGACCACGGCCAGCAGGCCCAGCGCCAGCAACAGGCCCGGAAAGGCCAGCAGCGCATTGTTGAACGCCATGATGATGCGGTCGGTCCAGCCGCGCACATAGCCGGTGACGATGCCGATCGCCGTCCCGGCGACGATGGCGAAACCCACGGTCAGCACGCTGATCCAGACGCTGCTGGCCGCGCCGGCCAGCAGGCGCGACAGCACATCGCGGCCGAACTCGTCGGTGCCCAGCAGGAATTCGGCGCCAGGCGGCTTCAAGCGGGCAAGAAAGTTGATCTTGAGCGGGTCATAGGGCGTCCAGACGGCGCCCATGATGGCGGCCGCCACCATGACGGCCACGATGACTCCGCCCACCCAGGCATTGGCGGCTAGGGATTTCTTCATTCTGCGGTCACTCTGGGGTCAAAGAGCGGATAGCACAGATCCACCACGAGGTTGACGATCACATAGGTCACGGCCACGAAGAGCAGGCAGCCTTGGATCACGGGATAGTCGCGGGCGAAGATGGCGTCCACCAGCAGCCGGCCCAGGCCGGGGATGGTGAACACGGTTTCCACCACCGCGATGCCGCCCAGCAGATTGCCCAGCACCAGGCCGATCAGCGTCCACGTGGGTCCGAAGGAGTTGCGGAAGGCGTGATGGATCAGGACTGCCGACTCGGACAGCCCCTTGGCGCGCGCGTGGGTGATGTAGTCCAGGCGCAGCACTTCCAGCGTGCTGGCGCGGGCCATGCGCATGAGCACGCCGATCTCGTGCAGGAACAGCGTCAGCACCGGCATGACCAGGTACAGCAGGCCGGCCTTCCAATCGGTGCTGATCGAGACATAGCCGACCACGGGCAGCCACTGCAGCTTCAGGCCGAAGAAGAGCAGCAGCAGCAGGCCCAGCCAGAAGGTCGGGATGGACACCAGCAGGGTCGCCGCGCTGACCAGGAACAGGTCGGGCGTCTTGTTCTGCTTCCAGGCGGCGATCATGCCGGCCGGCACCGCGACCAGGGTGGCGAACAGGACCGCGGCGACGACCACGCGCGCGCTGACGAGAAAGCGTTCCCACACCAGGCCCAGGACCGGCTGGCCCGTGTTGATGGATTGGCCCAGATCGCCGTGCAGCATATTGTTGAACCATATGCCGAACTGCACCGGCCAGCTCTGGTCCAGACCCAGGCGGGCCCGCAGGTCGGCCAGCGAGGCCGGCGTGGCCAGGTCGCCCAGGAGCAACTGGGCCGGGTCGCCCGGTATCAGCCGTATGAGAACGAACACGGCCACCGCCACGATGAGCAGCGTGGGAATGGCCATGACGATACGTGAAAGCGCAAAGCGCAGCATCGCGACCTCCGGATCAGGATTTGTCGCCGCGCTTGTCGCGCAGGACACGAGCGAAGAAGTCCTGGACCTCGCCGACGCACTTCAGGCCGTCGTGCGGCACGTTGTCCACCATGTCCAGGGTGACGTTGACGCCGGCCTGCTCGAAGGAGCGCTTGAGCGACTGCAGGCGCTCGGGGCGGTTGCGGCCGGCGTCGTTGGCGCCGGGCATATAAAACTTGCCGCCCTCCTTGTGGGTGATTTCCCAGGTTTCCAGGTCGGCCTTGCCCACCACCATATGCACGGCCACCCGGCGCAACGCCTCGATGTCCAGATCGCGGCCAAAGCGCGCCTTCATGTCGCGCACCCCCACCCACCAATCCCGCTCGGTGTCCAGCAGCGTGACCGAACCCGGCGCGCCGATCGACACGCCCCACAGGCGCTGCGGGTGCAGCAGCGTAAAGCGGTTGACAAACTGGCCGCCGCCCGAAAAGCCGAACAGCCCGAAACGCGACACGTCCAGACCGAACTTCTCGCCCACTTCGCCGACGATGTCCAGCAGGACCTGGTCATAGCGGATATCGCCTTCGACCAGGTGCTTGAAGCCGTCGCGGTTGCCATCGCCGCGCACGCCTACCGGAAAGAGCGGGCAAAGCACGATGCAATCGTTCCAGCGCGCGAACTCGGAGAAGGAATCGCGGTACTCGACAAAAGCGCGGCCCGTGCCATGCACGATCACCACGAGTTCCATGGGCCGGCGAGCCTGATCCAGATGCGGCGGCACGTACATGCAGTACGAAAAGCGCGGATCGGTGCGCGCCGCGAAAATCGTGCTGTGACCCAGGTCGTAGATGGCGCGAGCCCGGTCATTCACGGCCGCGGCGGCCTCGGTGGCATTGACTTCAGACATGGATTCCTCGGGAACAGAATCGCCCGCGCCAACACGGCGCGGGCGTGGAGCAGAGCAAAATAATTGCGCAAATTGGCGCCAATTTTAGGAGCAGCTCGTCCGGGGCAACAAGCGGGGTTTCCCCCTAGGCTGGGCAATGGGAGAAGCTGGCGCCGAAAGGAGCAAACGGATGTGTTGGGGCGGGCGCGCCGGGCATGCCCGCCCCACGCCATGGGATAGCCATCCCGGCGTCCTGTCTCAGCGCCGCGGCGCGGCCGTCATTTGGGCTGCGGGCCCTGCAATTGGCGCGCCATATCCAGATGCGCTTGCAGGACGGGCAAGGCCTTGGCGATAAAAGCCTTGACCTCGGCATCCTTGCCTTGCGCCTCGGTCTGCTGGAAGAGCTTGATCGCGTCCTCGTGCGCGGCCACGGCCACCTGGTCGATGTAGGCTTTGTCAAAATCAGCGCCGCTTTCCGAGCCGATGACGGCCAGCTTGCCCTTCTGGGCAAAAGACAGGTCATCGGGCGGCTGCAGGCCTTTTTTGCGGGCCAGCGCAAGCAGCTCGTCCGTCAGGCGCGTATGGTCGGCGATCATGCGCTGGCCGAACTGCTTGACGCCCTCGCTGGGCGAAGCCGCCACCGCCAGCTTGCCGCCGGCGACCTCGGCATGGCCGCCCTGGATGGCGCGTTCGAGGAATTGCTTGTCGGCCTCGCCGAGCGTGTCTTGCGCAAACAGCGGCCCCGTCATGAGCAAGGCCGCCACCGCCAGCCCTCGCCGGGCCATGGACTGTATCTTCATCGCGACTCCATGAGCAAAGGCGCCTGGGCCGGCGCCAGCTCCAAGCTTACCCGTAAACCGGCTGGCGATCCCGCCCGGATGAGCCGCCCGATCCGTCTTTTGGCCACGGCGCCCGGCCAGCCTATGCCCGCCGGTCATCGCCGTGCATCGGCCGCGCTGACGCTTCGCGCCGCAGCTGTGCCACAATCAAAGCCAGCGCCACCCCTTCGCCGCCCCATGACTCCGAACCTGCGCGCGCCCTATTACTTCATCCTCAGCAGCCAGTGCGCCTGCGCCGCCTGCGGCCAGGACACGGCCGTGCATGCCTTGGCCGTGCCGCCCTCGCATGAGACGCTGGCCCCGGACGACGGCGCCGACGAGCCGCCGGAGCCTTCCACCGACGGTCCGCGCGACGATGGCTGGCGCCGGGATCCCAGCGCCGCGGTGCTGTCTGGCGTCAGCCTGCTGGCCCAGGAGGTGGGCGAGATCCTGGCCCGGCAGGCGCCGGGTTTTGCGCCAGACCCGAAGCGCAAAGACGTCTGGACCAATCATTGCGGCCACTGCGCCGTGCCCATTCTCTATGGCCAGCTGATGGCCTTGCCGGGCCGGGCCTTCACGCCGACGGACGCCGAACAGGCACGCGCCATCGGCGTGCAACGCATCGAGGCCCCCCTGGAAGCCTATGTGGAGCTGCGCTGGACGGACGGCGATCCCGACTTGCGGCCGCTCCTGCAGCGCCTGGATGTCGCGGCAGCTCCGCTGCCCTGAACAACGCCGGCCTCAGCGCGGCAGCCGAAGCACGAAGTCAAACAAGGGATAGCCGAAGGTCTGCAGGCGCATCACGGCATCGAGCCAGGCGGTGGCGGCGCCGCCATCGGCCGCCCAGGATGCGTAGGCCGGCTGCGCCGCCAGCGTCATCGGCAAAAACCTGGCCAGTTGGCAAATCGCCCAGATACCGGCCAGCAGCGCCACCAGCTCGACGCCGGCATGACGAAAGCGCCAGCCGCTGGCGTACTGCATCAGCAGCAGCCCGCCTCGGCATACGTGCAACAGAATGCCGAACATGGACAAGGCCAGGCCCAGCATGGGCGCGACCATCAATTCAAAAGCCCGCCGCCCTTGCGCCGCCCGCTCGGCGCCATTGCCATAGGCCGCGGGCTGGTGCCCGTAGTCGCGCGGCGGCAACTGCTGGCGCGCATCGCTCACGGGGCGGTAATAGCGCGCGGCGAAGGTCTCGCGCCCGATCGGCGCGAGCGACAGCCGCGGACTGCTGTCGGGATAGGCCAGGAACGCCCGCCAGGCCGCCTGCATGCGCGGATGGGCGGCGAACTCGCCCAGGCTCAAGCCGGGCGGCAGGCCGTCGAGGCCGGCGCGTTGCCGCAAAGCGGATTCCGTGCGCGCGATGAAGGCCGCGCGGTCTTCGTTGGCCGGCTCGCGCGCCGGGCGCGCGGGCCGCCGCGACTCCCACTGCTTGATGGCCTGCCGCCTGAAGGTGTCGGGATCGCGATAGGCCTGGAATCGCTTCTGCATCGTCAGCTGGCTGCGCACGAAACGCGCATAGGCTTCATCCACATCGATGGCGCCCACGGCGCCATCGAGATAGGGCGCGGCCAGAAACGCCGCCAGGGCCGCGAAGGATTTGCCCGGGACCGATCCTCCCAGGTCTTCATGCCACAGCCCCTCGAACTCCGTCGCATCCACCGCATCCACGGCCAAACCCTGGCGCAGCAGCATGCCGGTCACAGCCGCCGCGCGGGCCTGGGCGCTGGAGCCCCGCACCAGCTCGGCCAGCACGGCACGCTCGATTGCATGGGCCGCCCACGCCAGGCTGCCCGAGATCAGGAGAAAAAACAGCAGCGCCCGGCCACGACCGCCGCGGTCGCGCAGCATGGGCCAGACGACCAGGGCAATCGCGCAGCCGGTCAACAAGCAGCCATAGACGCGGGCACCCCACAGCGTGGCGGCATCCGCATTGACGGCCGTGGCTTCCACGATCCAGGCGCTGAAAGCAAACTCGGCCAGAAGATAGACCAGACTGACGGCCAGCAACCCGGCCAGGCGGGCGCGGGCCGGATCTTTTGTAAATAACAGCTCGCGGCAACGTTGCTGCCAGCGCGCCTTCTTGCGTTGTTCATAGCGGCGCAGCAGCATCGCGCCCGATAGTCTGCTCATCTGCACCGTTGTTGTCACCACTATCGCCGGGGCAGCTTACTGTAGGCCGAGCGCGCCGCCAAGCGTCTTGCCGCGGCCGATGCGCCCGCCTCGCTTGAATTTCAATATATTTCACAGGTCAGAATTAATTTGAAATTCCCGTTTTAGCGTCTAAAGTCCAGCAAAGAACCGCCGTACTCCACCATGTGGAGCAAACGAGCTTGGCACTGAAGACGCCTGGGCCTGGCGAGGCACCCGGGAACCCGGCGCCTCACGAGATTCCCGCAGCAAACGTTCGGGCGCGAGCCCATGATCAACGGTGCGTTGCACCGCCAGCAATTTGCGAGAAGGTGGGCCATGTTCAAGCAAAGCGAGCCGGTCGACCGGCCCATGGCGCAGTTGGAGGCTCTCAATCGCCTGATGGCCTTGGCTGAGTACAGCCCCGATGGTGTGCTGCGGCGCGCCAACGATATATATCTCGCCATCCTGGGCTATCGCCGCGAGGAAGCCCTGGGCCGCCATCGCGACAGCTTCCATCCCGGCGCCGATCGCGCGGAAGACTTCTGGCCCAGGCTGCTGGCAGGCGAGTCGCATTCAGTCAGGGAAGAGCAGATCGGACAGGATGGCCAAAGCAGCTGGCTGCAAGCCAGCTACACGCCGGTGCGCGGCGCCGACGGCGCCATCCTCCACATCCTCAAGGCGGCCACGGACATCAGCGCGCAGGTGCGGCGCGAACAAGCGCAAAAAGCCAGCCTGCAGCAGCTGACATTGGCCGCCGATGCCACCGACACCGCCGTCATCATGGCCGACAGCGAAGCCCGCTTCGTCTATGCCAACGCCGGCTTTACGCGCATGTTCGGCTGGACCGCCCAGGAAGTCATGGGCAAGAACACCATCGATCTGCTCACGCCCCAACTGGGTCCGGGCTATGTGCATGTGCGCCGCAAGCGGCTGATCAGGGGCATCGCCTCGCAGCGTGAGGAGATCGTCGTCGGCAAGCAGGGCCAGCGCTATTGGGCCAAGATCATCACCAATCCGATGTTCGACGGCCAGGGCCGGCTCACGCATATCGTGACCATGTTCACGGACATCACGCGCGCCAAGATGCACGAAGCCTTGCAGCACCAGGTGCTGGAGGCCATGGTTCGCGAGCAGCCCCTGACCGAAGTCCTGGAACTGATCTGCCAGGAGGTCGAGCGCATTGCCCCCGAAATCGCCGCCTCCATCCTGGAGGTCAATAGCCAGGGGCATCTGCGCCCCCTGGCCGCGCCCAGCTTGCCGCCGCACTTCTGCCAGGTGCTAGAGGGCCAATCGATCGGGCCGGCGGCCGGCTCCTGCGGCACGGCGGCCTGGCGCAATGAAAGCGTCTGCGTGGACGATATCGCCACCGATCCGCTGTGGGCGGACTATCGCGACATCGTGCTGCCCCTGGGCTTTACCGGCTGCTGGTCCACGCCCATCCGCAACAGCCAGAACGCGGTGATCGGCTGCTTCGCCTTCTATTACCGGCAACCGCGCAGCGCCGCCTCGCAGGCTTTCCATCAAAGCCTGGTGGACGCTTGCACGCACTTGTGCGCCCTGGCGCTGGAGCGTGAACATGCGCGCCAGCGCATCCGCCAGCTGGCCTTCTATGACGGCCTGACCGGCATCGCCAATCGCAGTCTGCTGCTGGCCAAGGCCGACCAGGCCATCGCCTCGGCCTCGCGCAACAAGGACCCGCTGGCGGTGCTCTTCATCGACCTGGACCGCTTCAAGCAGGTCAACGATTCGCTGGGCCACGTGGCGGGAGACGAGCTGCTGCGCGCCGCCGCCGACCGCATCCGCGCCAAACTGCGTCCCACTGATCTCCTGGGACGCCTGTCCGGCGACGAATTCGTCGTGGTGCTGCCGCAAGCCGACGCCGACCGGGCCGCCGACGCCGTCGAACGTCTGCAAGCCGAACTCGCCCTGCCGCTGCAACTGGCCGACACGGATCTGTCCATCTCGGCCTGTGTGGGGGTGGCGATGTTCCCGGCCGACGGCAGCGACATGGAAACCCTGCTGCAGCGCGCCGATCTGGCCATGTACCAGGCCAAGAGCGGCGGGCGGGGCCGCTTCAGCTTCTTTAGCGGCGAGATGAACCGGCTGGCCCAGGAACGGCTGGCCCTGGAGACCGATCTGCGCCACGCCTTGAAGAAAGGCATGTTGCGCCTGAACTACCAGCCGCAGATAGAACTGGGCACGGGCCGGCTGTACGGGGTCGAGGCGCTGGCGCGCTGGACCCATCCCACCCTGGGCGATATCCCGCCGTCACGCTTCATCCCGCTGGCCGAAGAGTGCGGTCTGATCGCCGACCTGGGCCTGTGGGCCGTGCGGGCGGCCTGCCGCCAGCTCTCCGCCTGGCGCGCCAAGGGCCTGACCGTGCCGGCCGTCTCGGTCAACCTCTCGCCCACGAGTTTCCACAACCTCGACCTGCCGCGGACGATCGCCGACATTCTGCGCAAGAACGCCCTGGCGCCGGCCGACCTGACCCTGGAGCTGACCGAAAGCATTCTGCTGGACACCAACCCCAGCACCATGCAGACCATCGCCCAAGTCCATGCCCAGGGCGTGCGCCTGTCCATGGACGATTTCGGCACCGGCTACTCCAGCCTGAGCTATCTGCGGCGCCTGCCGGTATCGGAACTCAAACTGGACCGCAGCTTCGTGGCGGACCTGGGTCACGATGCCGCCGCGCGCGCCCTGAGCGCGGCGATCCTGGGCATAGGCAAGAGCCTGGACCTGACCGTGGTGGCCGAAGGCGTGGAAACCAGCGCGCAGAACCTCATGCTGCATGAGCAAGGCTATCCGGTCGCGCAGGGCTATCTTTTCTCGCGCCCGCTGCCGCCCGCCGAGCTCGAAGCCTGGTTCCTGCACGAGCACGGACCGGCGCTGGCCGCGCACGGCGAAAAGGGCTGAGGCCAGGCAGGCGTAAAATCCGGGCCGTTCCACCTTGAACTGCCCCGGGATCGCCATGCGCGACGACTGCCTCGACTACCAAGACCTGTTTCTCACCGATGTGCCGCTGCTGGACACGCGCGCGCCCGTCGAATTCGCCAAGGGCGCGTTCCCGGGCGCGGTCAACCTGCCGCTCATGGACGACGGCGAGCGCGAGCAGGTCGGCATCTGCTACAAGCAGCAAGGGCCGGAAGCGGCCATCGCGCTGGGGCATCGCCTGGTCAGCGGCCCGCTCAAGCAGGCCCGCATCCAGGCCTGGGCCGACTTCGCGCGCGCCCACCCCGATGGCTATCTGTATTGCTTTCGCGGCGGCATGCGTTCGCAGATCGTGCAATCCTGGCTCAAGACCGAGGCCGGCATCGCCTACCCGCGCGTGGCCGGCGGCTACAAAGCCATGCGGAACTTTCTGCTCGGCACCCTGGAGCAAGCCTTCGGCCAATGCCGCTTCGTCGTCCTGGGCGGCATGACCGGCACGGGCAAGACCGATGTGCTGGGCGAACTCCCCAACGCCCTGGACCTGGAACACCACGCCCGGCACCGCGGATCGAGCTTCGGCAAACAGGTCCTGCCGCAGCCCGTGCAAATCGATTTCGACAACGCGCTGGCCATCGACGTGCTGCGCAAGCGCCATGCGGGCCAATCCGGTTTCGTGGTGGAGGACGAAGGGCAGGCCATAGGCAGCTGCAGCCTGCCGGTCGAACTCTATCGCCTCATGCAGGACTGCCCCGTGGTCTGGCTGGAAGACAGCCTGCAAAACCGCATCCAGCGCATCCTGCGCGACTATGTCGTGGACCTGCGCGCCAGTTTCGTCCAGCACTACGGCCCCGGCCCGGGCGATGAAGCCTTCGCCCAACGCCTGCGGCAAAGCCTTGCCGGCATACGCAAGCGCCTGGGCGGCCTGCGCTACCAGCAGCTCTCGGCCATGATGGACGCGGCGCTGGCCGAACAGGCCGCCAGCGGCGCGGTGGACGGACACCGCGAATGGATCGCCGCCCTGCTGTCCCAGTACTACGACCCCATGTACGCCTATCAGCGCAAGCTCAAGCAGGATCGCATTGTGTTCGCGGGCGACCAGCAGGCCGTGCTGGCCTACCTGCGCCAGCACGCCGCCAGCGCCGCCAGCGAGCACCGGCCGCGGCGCACTTGAAGGCGAACAGCCCCTTGCGCCAGGTAGTACGACGGCGAGACGCGAACACTATAGATAACAAGTCCAATCCTACCCGGTTTTCTTATGCCGTCTCGTGCTCTCTCAGCCACTCGCGCAGAGCGTCATCCATCCGAGTCTGCCAGCCACTGCCCTGAGCCCGGAACGCCTCCACCACTTCAGGCGACAGCCGGATGGTGATGCGCTCTTTGGTGACAGCAGCCTTCGGCCGGCCCAGGCGCTTCATCTGCTTCAGGTCAGCGGCAGTCAGCTCGTAGGTATCGGGGTCGGCAGCGATCCCGCGATTGATGGCCTCGTCTTCTTCCGGGGTCGGGACGATAGTCCCAGGCTTAAGCTTCGGCATAGTGTTTCACCTCTCTTGAATTTGCCTTGCGCAGGCTGATGATCCGGCGCTCCTCGCCGCGATCAACGTATATCGCGCAATACAGGCGCACGCCGATGTAGCCCAGCGCGACCATGCGGCGCTCGCCGTATTCACGGCGCGTGTCTTCCCGCACCACGGCGTCATCCCACTCGAACGCTCCCGCGTCGGCCAGCGACACGCCGTGCTTGCGCTGGTTGCTGCTGTCTTTAGCCGGGTCGAATGTAATGACCACACACTTATTGTACATACAATAATTTCCCCGCAAAGTACTAGCGAGGATTGTCTTCCGGGCGGCGCACCGATCTGTCCCAGCGAAGGGATCACGCTACTGGGTTGGTGACCCATACCATTTCAGTGGTCTCGTCGTACTGACAAAACCCAGCTTCCGAGGCCCTTTGAAGCCCCTTCAAAGCCCCTTCCATACCCAATCCGGTCTCATGCGCGATGTACATGACGGGCAGGTAGTACAGGCCAATCATGTTGGAATGCGAGCAAGTCATGAGATACAAAGCAACCACCTGAGCTTCGGTCCCGGCCTTACGCAAACGCTTGCCTGTTTCCCCGATCCAGAATTGCGGGGACACCTTCCCGTAGTCGCGCATTGCTACACGCTCCCGCTCTTTTGAAGCGCATTCGAGGCGCCACGAATCCACTCGCAGACAAGCTCTGCTTGCTCAGTGGAAATCAGGATCCCGCCCTGGTCATGCTGGCGGTGCAGCTCTGGCGATAGCGGAAAGCACAGGCTGTCGCAGGCCTTCAGGGCCGTTCCCTTCGTGATGTTTGCGTGACAAGCCTGTGCCGGGCCGCCAGTCACCAAGCAACCCAGCGCCACGACATTGCGGCGGTGCTGCTCGCTGCGAAGCAGCGTGGGAAGCTTGTGCCCTGGAGGCCGGTAGAAGCCCATGACAACTTCCAGCTTGTGACCAAGACCCTTTTCGCGCTTCGGCTTGGACCGGCGCATGGGGATCTTGCGCTGGAGCGTGGAGGTGCGCATTAGGCGTCCCGTCCCATGCTCGTCCTGGACCATTCCACGCTCCGCTCATTGCCGAAGGCGTAGGCCAGGTCGATCAGGTCCTTCATCTCGCGCACGGTCATCTTGCTGGTTCGATGTCCGAGCAAGACCATGCCGCCGTCGATACCCATAGCCATACGAGTTTCGCGGCGCAGGCCCGCCGTCAGGATGTCCTTGACCTCCTCAGGCTTGAGCTTTGCCAGAGCGCCGTTCACAACGAACTCAACCTGGCGGCTGATGTCGGTCAGGATCGACCAGAGCATGTCGTTTTGCGCCAACGTGCGAGTCCGCGGCTTAATCTCCACGCGATAGCCTTCAGGCGCGTTCGCGCAAGCATGCGCAGCGTTGCGCCGGGCCAACGGATGGGAGAGGACAAAGACCTGCTTGTCCATTAGCTCTTCCTCTTCCACGTCTCTTGCCGTGCCTGCAAGTACTTGAAAGCCAGGCTTTCAATGGCCTGCTGTTCGCGCTGGTCGACCACGACCGCATCGCTGGGCGCCAGTTGGAAGTCGATGGCCGCCAGAAGCTGACAGACCTTCTCCAGATCCTCTTTCACCCGACTAACGGTGCTCGCCGAAGTGCCCATGAAATCGGCTGCACGTTCCTGCGTGACGTCTGCAAGGCGCTGCAAAATCTCGCTGTGAATTCGTGTAGCGATCTTGCGTGTGCTTTCAACCTCATCGGTGGAAACTGTCTGGGTGCTCATCGAGTACTTCCTTATGGACAAAGAGCGAGGGGTGTTTCGTGACCGAAACTGATAAGTTGTTGAAGGAGGCCGCCGAAGTTGCGAAACGCACCTTGTTGACCCTTCGGAAGCGGCCGTGCTGGATATCTTTAGAGAGCTGTGCGCGGAGCGGGAGCGCATGACATGCGAGGCGGATGCCCACATTGCGGAGACTCTGCATTGATGGCGTCATGCGCCCTCCCCGCCGTGGTTCCCACGCAACGTAGAATCGGGGGTTCCTACGCCGCCCTTTTCTACGTTGGGGGAACCCTTATGGACTGGCACCAAATCCTCACCTGGGCCGCAGTGGCCGGTGCTGTCGTGGCCGCTATCAAGAACGCCGCCACGATTGGCAAATGGCTCTACGCCCCAGTTCGTTGGCTTCGCACCATACTTGGCCTGAAGCGAACGAATGAGCTCCTGACGGCGGAGAATGAGCGACTCGCTAATGAGAACGCGGCGCTGGGCGCAGAGAATTTGGCCCTTAAGACACGGAATGCCGAGCTCATACAACGCTTTGATGATTGGGAAAGTTGGATACCGCACACCACGCAAGGCGGCGGCGTTGTGCTTCGTCACAAGGAAGCAGAGGAGCCGACCTCGAATCCGATTTACCGCTGCATAAATTGCTTCCAGGAAGGAAAAACTACGTCTCTCCAACCGAAGTCGGCAAAGCGATTTCTGCATTGCCCCGCGCATGGCAGCATCAATTTCATGTCCGACGGGTCCATAAAGATCAGTGCCGCAGCTGTTGAAAGTGCTGGGCCCGGCCTCGGGACGAATGGATGGATGGCTCGATGACATCACACAGCCTCCTCTCGCCGGACAGCGTCCGACTGGTGGGCAAGCTCGGGCCAGATGCGCTGCCAGTCGTCGCGCAGGTGCTGACGCAAAACCGCGCCTTGAGAGGCGAGTTCAAGACCTACGCAGTACTCAGGGGTCGGAACGCGCCCTTTGTAGCGAGTGCGCCACTGTCGAATTTGCGCGTCATTCTTGACGTCGTAGCCGAGCTCCACCATTCGCATGCGCAACTGCGACACAGAGGGAGCTCCCAGAGAAGACAGGTATGAGTTCAGATCTATACTCGCATTCTAGTAGCGTTTGCTACTCATTTAAAGTAGCAAATGCGCCCGTAGCGCATGCTACTTTCCGGCGCATGAATGAAGTTGAGCTAAACGAGTTCAGGATGAGCCGCTTGTTGGCCGCCGTGGAACACGTATCGAAAGGGAATAAAACCGACTTTGGCCGGCGACTCGGCTACAAGGACGGCGCATTCGTTCGCCAGATGCTTTCAGGCATTCGGCCCGTAACTGAAAAGACAGTCTGGGCGATTGAAGCAATGCCTGGGATGAAAGGCTGGTTTGAGGTCGAGGCTGGATCCATGCCGGCCGTTGTTAGCTCACCCGCACCTTCTTGGCCTTTTCCGGAAATATCGGAAGAACAGGTGCGAGCTCTCCCCCCGGCCAAGCTCAACGCTCTCCAGGGCGCGATGGCTCTTGCTATCGCTCAAATGAACCTAGGGATCACGATTGCCCCGCCACCAAAGAGTGTGCCTACGGCTCGCGGGTCCTTGGTGGATATAAACCAAGCCACGGACGAGTTCCCCATGCGGATACCCGGCCTCCCTGGCCCATGGGAAGGCGGCAAGACGACCAAGCAGATGGAGCGGGAGGGGTCGCTTAAGCTCAGCCTCGCCGACTCGGTCATTGCCAATGTTGCAGCAGGCGACCCGCCAGCAGCCAATGACCGCTTTGAAAAGGTGCCAGAACTGGCCGATGTGCGGCTATCTGCCGGCGATGGGATCGAGGCCGACGGTGAAGAGCAGACTGGAATGATCCAGTTCCGCCGCTCTTTCCTGCGTTCAGTAGGAGCAGACGGTGGCCGCGGACGAGTGGTGTATGCAAAAGGCGACAGTATGGAGCCCATCATTCGGGACGGAGCTGCCCTTCTCGTGGTCCCGAATGAGAGCCTGACTCTACGCGACCTGGCCGCAGGCGGCGTCTACGCAATCAACTACGACGGCAAGATGATCGTAAAGACGGTGGTCAAGGACCGGATCTCCGGGCGCTGGGTGGCTCGGTCGTTCAACCCTGCCTACGCGGACGTTCCTCTTGAGAATGGGCATCCCATACGGGTGCTTGGCCAGGTCGTGTGGGCTGGCGCCAGGCTGCGGGATGATGAGGCGGGCCAGTGGGTGCGGTCGTAATGGCGCAATGAAAAGAAATTAAGTTGCATGGCATTCACAACAAAAAGCGCGGTACGAACCAATAGCGCATTTTCACAGGAGAGGCAATAATGGCAACAAAACCCGGTAATGGCGGAAAGTCTAAGACGCCAACTCCAAGCCGCGACAGCGGCTTCGGCCATGACAGACAACCGCACTACATCCCTGGCCGAGTGCAGGAACGCAGTGAACGAAGCGATGGCAATACAGTCTCGCGAGTTCAGCCTCGGCGCGACGGCGGAGGAAGCGGTAGCGGCTCAGGCGGAAACGGAAAATAAGTGATGAACGACACAATCGACGACATCCAGTACGACGCAAAATTGAGTATCAGCTATCACCGTAAGCGTGAGGGCTTTTACCGCGTGCTGGACGCCTCATCCAAGGCGATGTCGTTGATTGCCCTTGCATCGATCGGATTCGATGCAAGTGCATTTACGCTGGCTGCGGCTATCATCAGTGGCGTGTTTACCATCGCGACAATTGTCATTGACTGCCCGGGAATGGCTGCTCGACACGGGAGCCTGGCCAATCGCTTCAATGCCATACTGTCCAAAGCAGTGCTAGCCGAGGATTCTCCAGAGGCACTCAAACAACTTCGGCATGAGTACCACGAGTTGGAAGCGGATGAACCGCCACAACTGCGCGGCCTGGTCCAACTTTGCCAAGACGAGCAAGACGCTGCCGAGGGGAAAGCCGTCCAGCCTGAATGCCTGTCAATGAGGCGACGGATTCTCGCGCAGTTGGGCTTCGGCCAACGACCCATAGACTTCTGCCCCCCAGGCGGGGCTGCGTGACACCAACCTCAAAGCCACCTCCGGGTGGCTTTTTCATTTGAGGGACTTCCAGCTTGGGTCTGCTCCCAGCGCTCGCCCCTTTTCTGCGGAGAAACCTCTTCGGCGTACTTGCGCAGGGCCTGCTGCAACGTGTGCTGCTCGCCCAGTGGCATCGTTGCTTGATCGCGGATCTCGGATTCGCGCCGCGCTGCCCACTCAACGGCCTCTCGCCTGGTGGCGAACACCTGGCTATCGCGCGTGCCTTGGATTTTGATCTGGGCTCTATAGCCCTTCGCAGTCTTCTGGATGCTCGCCATGTGGGCCTTTCGTGGGGCCGAGAGCGGGGCCAGAATGGGGCCGAAGACTGCGAATTTTTGTGAATCGGCAGTCAACGGATTCCACTGACTGCCGCTACACCGTTGATTTAGATAGTTTTTGATTCTATACGATCAACGGATTTCTATTTCTTGGTGCCGACGGCGAGACTCGAACTCGCACAGCTTTCGCCACTACCCCCTCAAGATAGCGTGTCTACCAATTTCACCACGTCGGCTTGGGCCTTGCTGCCCCGGGGCCTAAAAAGACTGGCATCCAGGGAAGTCGGGCATTCTAGCACGATTATTTCCGCAGCGCCAAGGCCGGGCCTCGCCTGGCCTACTGGATCAGCCGCCCGCCGTCGACCACGAGGTCGGCGCCGGTGATCATCCTCGCGTCGTCCGATCCCAGGAAAGCCACGCTGGCGGCCACGTCTTCCGGCGTCACGATGGTCTGCATGGGATTCATGGCGCGCACGGCCGCCTGAGCCGCCTCCACGCCGCCAAACTGGGCGGCCAGCTTATCGGCGATGAGGGCGGTCCAGACATAGCCGGGATGCACGGCGTTGACGCGGATGCGATAGCCGGCACGCGCCGCGCTCAGGGCCGCTTGCTGGGTAAGATTGCGCAACGTGCTTTTGCTCGCGCCGTAGGCGCCGCCGGTGGCCGATCCCACAAAGCCGGCAATGGAGCCCATGTTGACGATGGCCCCGCCATCGGCCTGGCGTTTCATCACGCGCATGGCCGCCTGCACGCCATGAAAGACGCCGTCCACGTTGATGGCGAACAGACGCCGCCATTCGCCGGCGTCGATCTCATCGAAATTGACCGATTGCGTGGATACCACGCCCGCGTTGTTGACCAGCACATCGAGACGCCCGTGACGCTCGACAATGGCCTGCATGGCCTCGTCCCAACTCCGCGGCTGTGTGACATCCAGCGGCAGCACCCAGGGCGCCGGGCCGTCGCGCCGCGCCGGGTCTGGCCGCGCGATATCGCCCAGCACTACGGTCGCGCCCTCGTCGGCCAGCCGTTGCGCGATAGCCTGGCCCATATCGCCCAGGCCGCCCGAAATAAAGACCACCCGGTCCGTATAGCGTTGCATGATGTTTTCCTTTATTGGGCCGACATACCCGCGTCTTTCATCACCGCCGTCCAGCGCGTGATTTCACTGTCGATATAGGCCGCGAAGGCGTCCGGCGTGGAAGTTTTGATCAGGACGCCCTGACCGGTGAATTTGCCCGCGACTTCGGGGTCGGTGATCGCCGCGACAATGGCGTCGTGCAGCTTGGACACCACTGGCTCCGGGGTACCGGCCTTGACCGCCACGCCCCACCAGAACGTGGGCACGATGGAGGCATAGCCCAGTTCGTTCAAGGTAGGCACGTCGGGCAAGAGCGGCGATCGCGCCTGCGAACCGATGGCCAGGGCCCGCAGCTTGCCCGCCTTGGCGTAGACCCCGGAAGTAGGAATGGCGTCATACATGAAATCCACCTGCCCGCTCATCACGTCGGCCAGGCCCGGAGTGGACCCCCGATACGCCACATGCGTCATGGGCGCGCCGATCTTGGCCGACAGCAAGGTGCCGAACAACTGACCGCCCGTGCCCACCCCCTGCGAAGCGTAGGCCAGCGTTTGCCGGCGCGCGGCCTCCACCAGAGACGGGAAGTCGCGGTAGGGGCGATCATTGGGGACCACGACCAGGGCGGGCGATTCGATCAGCTGGGTCACGGGCCGCAGATCCCGCCGCGGGTCGTAGCTCAGCTTGGGGAACAAGCCCAAGTTGGTGGCCAGCGACGGCACATCGCCGAAGAACAGCAGATAGCCGTCGGCCGGCGCCTGTTTGAGGTAGTTCATGGCAATCTGCGCTGCCCCGCCTGGCCGGTTTTCCACGACGACAGGCTGGCCCAGGCTTTTGGCCATGCGGGCGCCAACCTCCCGCGCAAGCTGATCGGTCAGGCCGCCCGCGGCGTAGGGTACGACCGCCGTGATGGGCTTGGACGGGAAATCGCCGGCCTGGCAAGCGCCGGCCAAGGCCAGCGCCAGCACACCGGCCAGCCACATTTTTTTCTGCTGCATTGTCTTCTCCCTGTTATTGTCGTGGCCGGGACGGACTACTCAGCCCGCACGGTATTGCGCAAAATGCCGATGCGGTCGACTTCGACCTCCACCACATCCCCCTCACGCATGAAAACCGGCGGCTGTCGCTTGGCGCCCACGCCGCCCGGGGTGCCGGTCACGATCACGTCGCCCACGGCCAGCGGCGTGAAGGTCGACAGATGCGCGATCTGGCGCGCAAACGAATGGATCAGCAGATCGGTGGTGGTGCGCTGCATCTCCTGGCCGTTCAGGCGCGTAACCAGGCTCATGCGGGTGCCAAAGGGAATGTCGTCAGCCGTCACCATCCAGGGGCCGAAACCGCCTGTGCGCCAGAAGTTCTTGCCCGCGGTCCATTGCGACGTGGCGGTCTGCCAATCGCGGATGCTGCCATCGTTGTAGCAGGCGTAACCGGCGATGTAATCGGCGGCGTCGGCCTCGGCAATTCGCCGGCCGGCCTTGCCGATGATGATGGCGATCTCGCCCTCGTAATCCAGGCGCCCGGATTCCGGAGGCAGCACAATGGCTTCACCGTGGGCGACCTGGGACTCGGCCACGCGCATGAAGATGGTGGGATGTTCGGTGGATTGCCGGCCGGTTTCCTGGACGTGGTCGGCGTAATTCAGGCCCACGCAGAAAATCTGCCCCGGATTGGGGATGACAGGCAGCAGACGCAGGCCGGCGAACTCGCGGCGCGGAGCGGCCTCATCGACAGGCAGGCCCGATGCCAGGAAGGTCTTGAGATCGGGCGCGCGCGCCCCGAAGCAGGCGCCCAGATCAAGGACCTGCTGGTCCCTCAGCACGCCATAGGATGCCTGGTTTTCATGGAGAAAACTGATGAGTTTCATAATGCAAGGATCTCGAGTCGGAAGAAAAATCAGTGCGCGCGCCGATCGGCGCGCATGCGCAGCCGCATGGCTTGCAGCCATTCGTCGCGCGGTTTGAAACCGGGCCGCCCACGCGCGATGCGCTCGGCCAGCGCCAGGATGGCGGAGTCATCCAAGGCCAGATCCAGGGGCTGGCGCAGGGGCTGCTCGCAATACCAGGGGGTGTCCATGAAGATCTCCAGCCGGTTGCCCTCCGGGTCGCGGCAGTAAAAGGACACCGAATTGCCATGGGTGACGGCCTGCATGTCCGTGGCCCCTGCCGCCAGCAGGCGCGCATGAAAGTGCCGCAGGGCCGGCAGGTCCGGCACGCGGAAAGACACCTGGTTGATCACATTGAAAACCAGTGCTTGCGGCTTGCCCGACACCAGCACGATTTGATGATGCTCCGCCGGATCGCGGCTCAGGAACACCAATTGCGCGGCCCCCATCGTGCCCTCATCGGTCACCGTGAAACAGAGGGCCTGCTGGTAGAAGCGCGCCATGCCGGCCAGATCATGGACATAAAAACCCATATGGCTAAAGGCCAGCTCGGGGCCTTCTTCCAGGCTTGATGTTTTCATTATTTTATCGCTATTTGATAAATCATCGATTTATATTAGCGACACTGCAAAAATCAGTCAATTATCTTATAGTGATAATTCGACAATTTTTTACGCCTAGCGCCCCATGGCCGAAACCAGCCTCGCCCGCATGATCGCCATCCTGGATTTGTTCAAGAGCCCCCGGGCGGCCTGGACGGCCGACGCCATCGCCAGCGCCATGGATTACAGCGTTCCCACGGTCTATCGCTACGTCCGCGAACTGGTGGCCTGCGGCCTGCTGCGCCGCGACGTGGGCGGCACCTTTGTGCTTGGCCCCGCGGCCACCGAGCTGGACTACCACATCCGGACCGGAGACCCGCTCATCATCGGCGCGGCAGCGCCCATGGCGGCGCTGGCGGCCGAAACCGGCATGGACGCCGTGTTGGCCACCATCTGCGGCGCGCGCATCATCACCGTGCACCACGAACTGGGCGCCGAACCGGCTCGCATGAGCTTCGGACGCGGGCGGCGCATGCCGATGTTCCGCGGGGCCATGTCCTTGTGCATATTGGCCGCCCTGCCCCGCGCGCAGCTGCGCAAGCTGCATGAGGAGTCCGGCGCCGAGGCCGCCGATATTTCCTGGGAGGCGCTGCTGGCCCAGGTCAAGCAATTGCGTCGCCAAGGCTATGCCTACACCGAGGGCGCGCTGGATCCGGGCCTGGCCGGCCTGGCCCTGCCCTTTACCGAACCCGAGCGCCATATCGTGGCCTCGCTAGGCTTGGTGTCCCGGCAATCCACGCTGGCCGCGCGCGACCGGACCCAGTTGCTGGATGCCCTGCAAGACTGCGCGCGGGGCATCCACGCCGCGCTGGCCGAGTGCCTTGGCGCCTGAAGCGCTCCTGATGCCCGCGCTGGCATCAAGCTGTCATATGCGCCGGCCATACTGACGGCGCAAGGCGCGCCAGCCCCTGGGGAAAGCCCGGATATCCATATAGAAGGGAAATCGTTGGCGCGCATCCGAGGGCGGCTTACGATGCCAGCCATAGATGCCGGGCGTAGCGCCCGCAGGAAGATCCAGACATGCAACGCTTGATATCCCCGATCCTCACCCGCCGGCCGGTGCTGCTCGCCGGCCCGCTCAGCTCCCGCCGCTACGACGCCGTCGTATCGCTCCAGGCCTACCGCGAGGCGCGCCTGCTGCGCGAGTCCGTCCAGCGGATTCTCGCCGTGTCCGCGCGCTACATGCTGCCGGGCGCCTGAGCGCCGCCCGCGGCCTCCCGGCGCGGCCTGTTCAGCTGTCCTCGACGCGCAACACCAGCGGACGCAGGCGAGAACGGTCCTCCAGCAAGGCATGCGCCTTGGCGGCATCGCGCAAGGCCAGCGACTGGCTTTCCGGGATGTCCAGGGCGCCGTCCTGCCAGGCCGCGAAGTAATGCCTGGCCGCGTCGCGCAACAGCTGGGGCGTACGGACATGCTGGAAGACGCTGGGACGCGAAAGCGAGTTTGATTTGGGAAAGAGCATCGAGACCTCGAAGGCCGGCACGGCGCCCGACGCCTGGCCGTAGTTGGCCAGATGCCCGAAGGGCGCCAGGCATTCCATCGACCCCAAAAACGTGTCTTTGCCCACCCCATCGTAGACAACCTGAACGCCAGCGCCTCCGGTAATCTCGCGCACCCGCGCCACGAAGTCCTCCTCGCGGTAACGCAGCACCGAGTGGCAACCCGCCGCGAAGGCCAGCGGCACTTTTTCCGGGGAACCGACCGTGCCGATCACCTGGGCTCCCAGATGCCGGGCCCACTGGCACAGCAGCGTGCCCACACCGCCCGCGGCCGCGTGCACCAGGACCCAATCGCCCTCGCTCACGGCATACACGCGCTGCACCAGCATTTGCGCGGTCAATCCCTTGAGCAGCGACGAGGCGGCCACGAGCTCGGACATGGTATCGGGCAGCGGCACGAGCAGCTCCGCGGCGATGACCCGCCGTTGCGCATAGGCCCCGTATTGGCGGGTGACATAGGCCACGCGATCCCCTGGCTTGAAATCCCGCACATCGCCGCCGACCGCCTCGACAACGCCGGCCGCTTCTATCCCGGGTATGCCCGGCAAGGCGAGCGTCTTGTACAAGCCCGAGCGCACATAGGTGTCGTGATAATTCACGCCGATGGCCGTGTGGCGCAGAAGCACCTCGTGCGCCCGCATCTCGGCAAGCTCGACGGCTTCCCACTGGAGAACATCGGGTCCCCCGGTGGCATGCATGACGATGGCTGAAGTCATGAAATCTCCTCTTGCTCCGCGAACCGCTTACAGGGTGCCGGGATAGGCCCCGCCGTCGATCAGCAGGTTTTGCGCCGTGATGTAGGCCGCCTGCTGGCTGCACAGGAAGGCGCAGGCGGCCCCGAATTCCTCCGCCCGGCCGAAACGCCTCGCGGGAATGCCGTCCAGGCGCTTGGCGGTGTAGGCATCCAGCGCCATCGCCGCCTGGCCGGCGCCCGCGGCGAGATTGGATCTGAGCCGGTCCGTGTCGAAGGTGCCGGGCAATAAATTGTTGATGGTGACGCCGCTGCCCGCCACTTGGCGCGCCAGCCCCGCCACAAAGCCCGTCAGGCCGCTGCGGGCCCCGTTGGAAAGACCCAGATAAGGGCTGGGCGCCTTGACCGTCGTGCTGGTGATATTGCAGATCCGCCCCCAGCCGCGCGACATCATTCCGTCCAGCGTCGCGCGCATCAAGGCGATCGGGGTAAGCATATTGGCCTGCAGCGCCGCCTGCCAGACGCCCTCGTCCCAATCACGGAAGTCTCCCGCCGGCGGTCCGCCCGCGTTGGTGACAAGGATGTCGAATTCTGCCCGCGCGCCGCCAGGCAGGCGGGCCGCCGCCTCCAAGGCGCTGGCGCGCCCCTGCTCGGCCGTGATGTCCGCGGCGACCGCCTCCACGACGATCCGCCCCGACACCCTGAGCCGCTCGGCCGCGGCGGCCAAAGGCGCTTCGTTGCGCGCGACGATCACCAGATGCACGCCCGCCTGCGCCAATGCCTGGGCGCAGGCATAGCCCAGGCCCTTGCTCGCGGCGCATACCAAGGCCCGCTTTCCAGAAATACCCAGGTCCATCGTCTTCCTCCCTCTATGCGCCGGGACGCGCCCAGGCCGCCTCGACGGCATTTATCAAAATTAATTTTGCTTCTTGTGAAATTTTACTTTCATTATTATGATTCAGACCAGAATATTCGGCCCTCCCCGGAACGCGAGCAGGGGCATGACCTCTTTCGTCCGGGCGGGATCGTCCCCTCCATTCCTTCACGCTATCTCCCGAGAAACCATGAGCGCAACGCCTTCAGCTCCCGCCCCGATGTCCCGCACCGGCGGGCAGATTCTGGTCGACCAACTCCGCATACATGGGATCGATCATGTCTTTTGTGTTCCGGGGGAAAGCTATCTTGCGGTGCTGGACGCATTGCACGACGCCGACATCAAGGTGACGGTATGCCGCCAGGAGGGCGGCGCCATGATGATGGCCGAGGCGCATGGCAAGCTGACCGGCCGGCCCGCGGCCTGTTTTGTCACGCGCGGGCCGGGGGCCACGAACGCCACGCCGGGCATCCATATCGCATCGCATGACTCCACTCCGGTGCTGGTCTTTGTCGGCCAGATCGAGCGTGGGGTGCGCGAGCGCGGCGCGCTGCAAGAGCTGGACTACCGCGCGGCCTTCGGCCACTTCGCGAAGTGGGTCACGGAAATCGATGATGCCCGCCGCATACCGGAGATCGTGTCGCGGGCGGTCCACACGGCCATGTCCGGCCGGCCGGGGCCGGTTTTGATCGCGCTGCCGGAAGACATGCTGGTGGACCGCGTCGCATGCGCCGACGCGCAGCCGGCCCAGGAGGTGCAGGCCAACCCTGGTGCCGGCCAGATCGCCGACGCGCTGGCGCTTCTGGCGGCGGCCAAACATCCCCTGGTGGTGCTGGGCGGCACGCGCTGGAATGCCGAGGCGGTGAGTCGCTTCGCCCAATGGGCCCGCGATTCCCATCTGCCCGTCACGGTGTCCTTGCGCCGCCAGATGCTCTTTCCCACGAGCAATGCATCATTCGTCGGCGATCTGGGCTTCGGCCCCAACCCGGCCCTGGTCGAGCAAGTCAAGCAGGCCGATCTCATCCTGCTGATCGGCAGCCGTATGTCCGAAACGCCCAGCCAGGGCTATACCTTGCTCGACATCCCGGTCCCCCGGCAGAAACTCATCCACGTTTTCCCGGAGGCGGCCGAACTCGGCCGCGTCTACGCGCCCACGCTGGGCATCTGCGCGACGCCCTCGGCCTTTGTCCAGGCGCTGTGCGCCGCCCCGCTGCCCGCCTCGCCATCCCGCGCCGCCTATGCGGCCCGTCTGCGCAGCATCTATGAAACCTGGCGCAACACCGAATCGGTGCATACCCCTGGCGCCTTGCAGATGGCGCGGGTGATGGAGCATCTGAACAGCGTGCTGCCGCGCGACGCCATCGTCTGCAACGGCGCCGGCAACTACGCCACCTGGATCCATCGCTTCTATCGCTTCGAGGCCTTCGGCACCCAGTTGGCGCCGACCTCGGGCTCGATGGGCTACGGCGTGCCGGCCGCCGTGGGCGCAAAGCGCGTCTTTCCGGACAGGACCGTGGTCGCCTTCGCCGGCGACGGTTGTTTCCTGATGAATGGGCAAGAGTTCGCCACGGCCGTGCAATACCGCCTGCCCATCATCGTCATCGTGGTGGACAACGGCATGTACGGCACGATACGCATGCACCAGGAGCGCGAATATCCCGGCCGCGTCAGCGCCACCGAATTGCGCAATCCCGACTTCGCCGCCTACGCCCGCGCATTCGGCGGACACGGCGAGCGCATCGAGAAAACAGAGGACTTCGCCCCCGCCCTGGAACGCGCGCTGGCGTCCGGCCAGCCGGCCATTCTGCATTGCCTGATCGACCCGGAGGCCATCAGCCCCGCCTTCACGCTTACGCAGGTGCGCGACTCCGCGCTGGCCGCCGGGCGCGGGCGGCCCTGACGCGAGGCACGCCACCCGGGATACGGCGTACACCTCGGCCTGATTCGGCCTGCCGCGGCATCGCGCGGCCCCGCAGCACCCATGCAAAAGAGGAGACATAAAGATGAAGAAACTGATCAGCAGCTTTTTTCTGTTCTCGGCGGCCGTATTGGCGACCGCGGCGCATGCGGCAGGCTATCCGCAACGCGCCATCCGCATCATCGTGCCGTTTGCCGCGGGCGGTATCACCGATGTCATGGGGCGCACGATAGCCAGTCATCTCAGCACAGAGCTTGGCCAGCCCGTCATCGTCGAAAACCGGCCGGGCGCCAGCGGCATGATCGGTTGCGAAGCCGCCGCCAAGGCCGAACCCGATGGCTATACCCTGTTGATGGCCGGCATTGCTCCGCTGGGCACGAATCCCGTGATGTACCGCCAGATCCGGTATGACCCGGTCCAGAGCTATGAGCATATCGGGCTGGTGGCCAAGCAGCCGCTGGTCGTGGTGGTGAGCCGTGCCGTGCCAGCCAACAACATCCGGGAACTTGGCGACTATCTTAAGAAACGCCCCTCAGGGGATATGTTCTATGGCACCTCCGGCAGTTCCTACCAGCTGATCACGGAGGCCTTCAATGCGCAGCTGGGCGTGAAGATGACGCATGTCCCCTTCAAGGGCACGACGCCCGCCATTGAAGCGATGCTGGGCGGGCAGATCGGCTTCATGATCGACCCCTATTCCACCATGGGCTCCCTGATCAAGGCCGGAAAGGTGAAGGCGTTGGCGCTGACGGCCGAGCAGCGCTCCGACGCCGCGCCGGAATTGCCGACGGTGATAGAAGAAGGGATGCCGGGGTTCGAGGCCTCGTCATGGCAGGGTCTGCTCGCTCCGGCCGGCACCCCTCGAGACATCGTCCTGAAACTGAACGCCGCCTTGGTGAAAATCCTCGCCTCGGAAGAGATCAAGCGGAATTTCGCGGCCGCGGGCGTGCAACCCTCGCCCTCTTCGCCCGAGGCGTTCCGCCGCTTCATCGTCGCGGAGAACCAGCGCTGGAAACATGTGGCAAGCGCGTCGGGCATCCAGCCGCAGGACTGAGCGCCTGGCCGCGCGGTCCGGCCTGCGTCAGCGGCCGGATAGCTGCGCGATCTGCTGCAATGCGGGCACTTGAAGCGGCATCAGCCGGGTGCAGGCCAGCAGCTCCTTGGCGACAAGCGCGATCGTCTCGTCGTCAAAGCTCTCGGAATACGCCGTGATCGCCAGGCAACCCAGCGCGGTCTTGTCCCAGGAATAGAAATTGGCCGCGATGGCGCTCAGCCCATCGTAGAATTCATCGCGCACCAGCACATAGCCGTTCGCCGCGGCGCGTTCAAGATCCGCCTCCAGCGCCGCCTTTGTGGTCAGGGTCTTGCTGGTCCGTGCGACATAGGGCGGCTTGCCCAGCAGCGACTCGCGCCTGGCGGGGTCGGACGCGAGCAACAGCGCCTTGCCCGGCCCCGAAGCATGCAGCGGGCCATGCAGCCAGGTCGTGTAATACGGATTGAGGGAAGTTCCCGCCTGCATCACGTCGACGACAACCCGTTCGCCGCCGATATAGGCCACCAGCACGACCGATTGGCCCACCTTGTTGGCCAGGCCGCGCACCAGCGGATCGGCCTGGCGGCGCAACTCTTCCAGCGGGTGCTTCAAGGCCAAAGGCCGCAGGGTGGAGGGCGCCGCCAGATAGTGCTTGCCATCGCCGATCCGGATGACCCGCTTGGCGTCTTCCAGCGTTCTCAGCAAGCGCAAGGTGGTGCTCAGATCCAGCTTGACGTCGGCGGCCAGCTCGGCCAGCGTCATGGGATGGCTCGCGGCAATCAAGGTATCCAGCAAGGCGAGGCCGCGCAGCAAGGTGCCGGCCAGCGGCCCGTTCCCCTTGGCGCTCTCGGTCATTTCGGCCGTCTCGGCGACGGCGGAAGCTGCGGGATTTTTACGTGGTCTCGGCATAGTCTGGTCTACAAAGCGGCGCGCCGGCGTCCAACCGCTGACGCGCCCCGGCCAAGCTGCGGATCAGAGTTTAGCGTACTTGCGCAAGGCTTCCGTAAACGAAAGACCCGCGCGGATTTCCTCGCTGGCCTTTCTGTCCTGCAGCTCCAGCTCGCTGGCGCGCCGCGCCACTTCGGCCGCGCGATCACGCGGCACGACCACGAGCCCGCTGGCGTCTCCGATGATGATGTCGCCGGGATGCACGGGCATGCCGTCGATCTTGACGGTGGTATTGATTTCGATGACCTTCACCCGCGTCTTGCCCGACAGCGGAACGACATGGCGCGAAAACACAGGGAAGCCTTGCTCGATGATCTCGTCGGCATCGCGCACGCCGCCGTCCACAACCAGCCCGGCGACGCCATTCCGGACGGCGGCCACCGAGGCAACGCCGCCCCAGGTGGACACTTGCTGGCCGCCGTTGTCGATCACGACCACATCCAGAGGCTGGCACAGGTCGATGACGGCGCCCAAGCCAAACTCGGAGGGCTTATAGGCGTTCTTCGCCCCCGTGACTTCCTTGACGGTAAGCGCGGCGCCGACGAAGCGCATCCCCGGCGCGACGGGCCTGAGGTTCAGGCCGATGCTGCCAATGCCCAGATCGTCGAGCACATTGCCGATGGTGCTGGTGGCAAGCCCCTGGAAGGCCTGGATGAGCTCGGGGGACGTGTCCGGACGGCTTCCTTGATGGATAGGCACTTGCGTTCTTCTCCGAATTGAATGATGATGCAGTCCAAAATTACAATAAAGAAATAAAACTTTCAATAGATGAATATTTAATTTCGTCTAATGAACGGCCTTTGTTTGTAGTCGAGTAGCAGGGCTAGACGACGACAGCTCTGCCTATCTGGACTGCCAAGGTCCGAATACAAGGAGACTGGATACATGCGTGACGCTCGACGTACCTTGCTCAGACAACTATCGGCCGGAGCCCTGATCGGGGCCATCGGCCCGCGGGCCCTGGCCTCCAGCGATTGGCCGCGCAGGCCGATCAAAGTCATCGTGCCCTTTACGCCCGGAGGCTCGACCGATATCGCCGCCCGGCTGGCGGCCGAGGGCATGGCGCGCACGCTGGGCCAGACCTTCATCGTGGAAAACCGTCCCGGCGCGGGTGGCAATCTGGGTCTGGAGGCGCTGGCCCGATCGGACAACGACGGCTACACCATCGGCATTCTCACAACCGCGCATCCGATCAACAGCTGGCTGTACAAAAAGCCGGGCTACGACCTCGAAAGCAGCTTCTCGGCAATCGGCTTTCTGCAGGAAGGGCCCATCATGCTGGTTGCGCACCCCAGCCTGCCGATCAACTCCCTGCCCGAGCTCATCGCCTACGCGAAAGCGCACCCCGGCAAACTGAACTTCGCCACCTCCGGCACCGGCAACTCCACCCATATGGCCGGCGAACTCTTCTGCCACCGGGCGCACGTGCAGATGACCCATGTGCCCTACAAAGGCAGCGCCCCGGCGATCACGGACACCATCGCGGGCGTGTGCGAGTTGAGCTTCGACACGATGATCTCGGCGCTGCCCCATGTGAAGGCCGGCAAGCTCAAGGCCATTGCCGTCACGACCGCCAAGCGCTCGCCCATGACGCCCGATGTACCCTCCATCTCCGAGACCCTTGCCGGTTTCGACGTCTCGGCATGGAACGGCATGGTGGCGCCGGCCGGCACGCCCAAGGAGGTCATAAGCAAGCTTCACCAGGCGATGGTCCAGGCGCTGGCCGCACCCGCCGTGCTCCAGCGCTTCGCCGACATGGGCGTGACGCCCCGCGCCATGCAGCCAGAAGAGTTTCAGCGCTTCATCCTTCAGGAAAGGGAGATGTGGGGCAAGACGGTCCAGGCCGCGAACATCGCCCTGGACGGACAATAGGCGCCCCGCGGCCGCCGGACAAGACGGCAGGACCGCGAAACCAAGAACAACCCAAGGAGACAAAAAAATGAAAGCGAATCGACGATCCATCATCAAGACCGGACTGGCTCTGGCCATGACGGCCCTCGGCATGGCTGGCGCCCCCGCGCATGCCAAGGACGAGGCCGCCTATCCCGCCAAGCAGGTCACCTTTCTGGTGCCTTATGCCGCCGGAGGCCCCACCGACCTGATCGCGCGCCAGCTCGCCTTTGGCCTGAGCAAGCGCTGGGGCCAAGCCGTCGTGGTCGAGAACCGCACCGGGGCGAGCGGCATCGTCGCGTTGACCGCCCTGGCGCGCGCGCCCGCGGATGGCTACACGCTGGGCATCATGGTGTCTCCCGTGACCGCCATCGCGCCGCTTACGCAGCCCAGCTTCCGCTACGACGTGACCCAGGACTTCACGGCGGTGGCCGATCTGGTGGACTATGCCTTGGTCCTGCTTGCCGGCCCGCAAACCAAGGCGACGAATCTCAAGGAACTGGTCGAATTCGCCAAGCAGAACCCGACGGCCGTCACCTATGGGTCCTCGGGCCTGGGCGGGACCAACCACCTCGCGGGGGAACTCTTCTCCCGCTCGGCCAACGCGCCCATGTTGCACGTGCCCTACAAGGGGAATGCGCCCGCCCTCAACGACGTCATGGCCGGGCAGGTCAGCTTCGTCTTTGCCCAGACCGATGCCGCCATCGGCCTGGCCAAGAGCGACAAGGTGCGCGCGCTGGGCATCACCGCCAAGGAACGCAATCCCATGCTGCCCACGGTGCCCACCATGGAAGAAAGCGGCTTCAAGGGCGTGGACGTCGGGGGCTGGACAGGCGTGATGGGCCCGGCGAAACTGCCGCCCGCCGTGCTGAAGCAACTGGAAGCCGACATTGCCGAAGTCAAGAAGACCCCGGAATTCAAGCAAAAGATGGAGTCGCTGGGCTTCGTGATCACCGGCACCTCTTCCGCCGATTTCACGCAGCGCGTGCGCGCCGAGCGCGATTTCTGGAAGGCGAAAATCACCGAAACCCATATCCAACTGCAATGAATCCAAAGAAACTCTTGTCGGTGGCGGACTTCGAGCGCGCAGCGCAAGCGATCCTGCCGCGCGCGGTTTTCGGCTACGTCAACGGCGGCACGGAAGACTGCCTTACGCTAGCAGCCAACCGGAGCGCCTTCCGCTCGGTTCAGTTCCGCCCTCGCGGCCTGGTCGGCGTCGCCGACCGGACGCAGGAGGTCGAACTCTGGGGACGCCGATACCGCCATCCTTTCGGGATCGCGCCCATGGGCGTGACGGCCATGTGCCGCCATCGCTGCGAGTGGGATCTGGCCAAGGCCGCCTCGGAAGCGGGCATCCCGTTCGTCCTGAGCGGCCTGTCCACGCTTGCCATGGAAACCGTGCGCGAGGCGGACGCCGATTTCTGGTATCAGGGCTACCTCCCCGGCGACAAGGAAGTCATTGCACCGTTGTTGGAGCGCCTGCGGGCCAATGGCGTCAAAGTGCTGGTCGTGACCATCGACACGCCCCTGGGCGCCAATCGCGAGAACAACCAGCGCAACGGCTTCACCATTCCGTTCCGGTTCAGCGGCGGTCTGCTCTGGGACGGCATCCGCCATCCGCGCTGGTCCGCCAACGTGTTCGCCCGCACCCTGCTCTCCGACCGCGAAATACCGCGTTTCTGCAACGTGGCCGCCGACGCGCGCGGCTACCGCATCACGGAAGAACCCAAGGGCGGCCTGCGCGGCGGCCGCGACCGGCTGGACTGGTCGCACCTGGCATGGATGCGCGAGATCTGGCCGGGCCGCATTGTGCTCAAGGGCGTGGCGCATCCCGACGATGCGCGGAGGGCCGAACACATGGGGCTGGACGGCGTCATCGTTTCGAATCATGGCGGGCGTCAACTCGACGGCGCCCAGGGGGCCCTGGACGCCCTGCCCGAGGTGGTGGCGGCCGTGGCTTCCACCTTCCCCGTGATGATCGACGGCGGCTTTCGCCGCGGCACCGACATTCTCAAGGCCATCGCGCTTGGCGCGCGCATGGTCTTCCTGGGGCGCCCCTTTCTCTATGGCGCGTCCGTGGCCGGCCAAGCCGGCGTGGCGCGCGTCATCGACATCCTGGGAAGCGAAATCGACCGCAACCTGGGCCTGCTGGGCTGCCGCGACGTGTCCGGACTGGACATGGACTTCATCGCGCCTCGCCCTCAAAGGCCCGAGACTTCCATATCGCCTGGATAATCGATCGAAAACTTCAAGGCCGTCTCGCGCGACTGCCCGGGCGCCAGCGTCCAGTTCCAGCTGAGCTTGCCCTCCTCGCCTTTCTCGACATCGGCGGGCGAGAGCAATTTCACGACGATCTTCTCGTTGCGCGAGACAGGCAGCCGGTCGGAAAAACCGAGCTGGACCGGGGCGGCCTTGTTGTTCTTGGCGCTGATCTTGTACTCATAGGTCACGCGCCGGCCGCTGCCCGAAAAACCCGTGTTCTCGGTCAGGCGATTGACCAGCGCGCGCTTGACCGCGATCCCCTCGTCGGCGCCCATGGCCAGCTCCAGTTTTTCGCCAGGCATCACCGTCTTGATGGTGCTGGCGGCAATAAAAGCGTCGTCCAGAAAGCTGTTCAAGGGACCGGCCAGCAAAGGATAGGCCGTGTCGTTACTCGCCTTGGCCATGAGAAATGCGGTTTCGCGCAGCGCCGGCACCGCCTGGTATTGCAGGACGGCGGGCAGGCGCGCCACCGTGATCGCCACGCGCTGGGCCGTATTGTCCGCGGGCAGGGTGGCGAGACTGTCGATCAGAAAGGAGGCGCTGGTCGCCTGGTTCTGCACGGCGGCCACCGGCGCCTCGACGACAGCGGCCGCCGCATCATCGGCCGCGCCCCCGCCCGTGGCGCGCTCCATGGCCACGCCGGGCGCCGGCCTGGCCTCATAACGCAGGGCGGGCGCCGGCGCGGCAGGCGGCGCGGCCGCATCCAGGATCCAGGGGCTTTGCCCGGGCGCGGCGCCGCCCAGGGCGGGGCGGGCCGTGGACAAGGTGAGCTTGACGTTCTTCCAGTCCTCGCCAGTGTTCTGCCGCACGACGCCAAAGTACGCCAGGTCCACCAGCCCCTCGGCCGGCCGCAAGCGCGCGTCATAGGCCGGTGTCCAGCGCGCGCCGGTCACCGCATAGGAAAGCGCCACATCGACCTTGCCGGCGCGGGCGAGCTTGACGCGCAGCGTGACAGTCTTGCTGCGCCGGCTCATTTCGCCGCGCAGTTGCTGCCGGCTGGCCTGCAAGGCCTCCAGTTCGCGTTGCGCCTGCTCGCGCTCGGCGGCGATGCGCCGCAGGCCGGCCAGGGCCCGGGACAGGGTCTCGGCGCTGGCGGCCTGGATGGCATTGAGCTGCTCCAGCGTCAGTCGCGAACCTTCGCGCGCGGGCTCGGCCGCGCCGCGCTGCATGAGGCCGACCCATTCGCGCTGGTTTTCCAGCACGGCGGCCTCGTCGTCCAGCCCGCCCAGCCGCGCCTCCAGCTGGCGGATCTGCGCCTCGATGGCCTTGACGCGCTCATTGCTGCTCTCGACCTGGAAGGCCGTGCCCGTCTTGACGTCGAGCAGCGCGGCCTGGCCGGTGCTCCTGGCCGACACCTGCAGAGAGTTGTCCTGCAGCGTGGCGGGCAGCCGCTCGAACACCAGCTCATGTTCGCCCGCGGCGAGTTCGGCGCTGGCCTGGCGCGTCACGACGGCGCGGTCCTGGTAGACCGTGACCGCGCCGATGGCGGAAGGCAGCGTGGCGGCAAGGCCCGGGCCGGGCGATGCCAAGCAGGTCAGAACCAGGAGCATGCGTCGCACGAGAGCACCTATGAAAAGAGGAGACGGCGCAATGTAGCCTGCCTGCCGTCCGGCAGGTCTACAGAACATGACAATCACGACAGGCCGATACGGCCGGCCCGGCGCATGCCAACGATAATAGACGCGGGCGGCCCCAGACGATCACGAGCGAAAATGTTTCGGGTGATTTCAGGATTCTCACCTTCCCCAGGGAAGGGCGTTTTGCAGCCGTGGAAAACTGTTTTCCACCGCCAATTCGGGCCCGAATAAAAAGTATGGTTAGGGCTTGCTTCACTTCCCGGCCGATGTTCGCGCGGCCCGCCTCCTGCCCCGATGTCCGTTCCCGCCCCGTCCTTGCGCATTCTCCACGCCGAAGCCGCCACCGGCCTGGGCGGCCAGGAGCGCCGTATCCTCAAGGAAATGACTGCCATGCGTGAGCGCGGGCACCATGTCGAATTGCTTTGCCAGCCCCAGGCCCGGATGGCGGCCCGGGCGGCCGAACTCGGCTTCACCGTGCATCAGCTGCGCATGGGAGGCATGGCCAACCTGATCCGAGGCTTGCCGCGAATCCGGCGCCTCCTGAAGGAAGGCCGGTTCGACGTCCTGAACACCCACAGCCGCATCGATACCCTGCTCGCGGGCCTGGGCGCCCGGCTTGCGCGCACGCCGCTGGTGGTGCGCACCCGGCACCTGAGCAACCGGGTCAATTCCATGTTGGCCTATACCTGGGTCCCGCATCGCATCAGCACGGTCAGCAATCATGTGCGCGACTACCTGATCGAGCGCGGCGTGCCGCCCGCGCGCGTGGAGACGATTTATTCGCCGATAAAGCTGCCGCCAGCCGATCTGCAATCCGGCCTGCGCGCCGAGCTGGGCCTGTCCGACGAGGACATCGTGATCTGCAGCGTCGCCGTCCTGCGCGCAAGCAAGGGGCACCGCGAACTGATCGAAGCCCTGCGCCCGCTGATGCGAGCCGATGCGCGCCTGCATCTGGTCATCGTCGGCAGCGGCTCGCCAATGTTCGAGACCCTGCAAACCCTCATCGGCGAACTCGGCCTGCAGGCGCGCATCCATATGCTGGGCTTTCGTGACGACGTGCCCAACATCATGGCGGGCAGCGACATCTTCGCCCTGCCCACCCGCAAGGAAGCCTCGGGCACCGTCTTCGTCGAGGCGGCTGCCTGTGGCCTGCCGGTCGTCGGCCTGGATGTCGGCGGCGTGAGCGAAATGCTGCGCGACGGCGAGACCGGCATGCTGGTGCCGCCCGATGACATCAAGGCCTTGCGCGCCGCGCTGCGGCGCCTGATCGACGAGCCCCAATTGCGCCGCAGCATGGGCCGCGCCGGCGAATGCCTGGTGCGCCGCGAAGACAGGTTCTCGCTGCGCCGCCTGGCCGAACACACCGAAGCCGTCTACCGGCGCTGGCTGCGCGAAGTGGCGCCGGCGCGTTTCCGCTGATTGCCGAACCCAATAAAAACGGCGCCTCATCAAGGCGCCGTTTGGGTCCAGCCTGCCGCTTACTTGTTTTCGGCGGGCTTGCTTTCCGGAGCGGCCGGCGCCTGGGGCACCTCGGCCGGCGTGCCGGGCACGGTCGAGGGCGCGGACGGCACCTGCGGCACCGAGGCGGCGCCGCCGGTGGCCGGCGTGCCCGGCGCCTGAGGCACCGAGCGGTCCTGGAAGTTCTGCATCACGCCGCTCTCGATGGCCGGGCCGCTATTGCCCTTGTGCGAGACATAGGCCAGGCCGGCCGTCGTGACGAAGAAGACCACGGCCGCCCACTTGGTGCTGCGCGACAGGAAGTTCGCGGCGCCCGAGGCGCCAAACAGGCTGCCCGCGGAACCGGAACCGAAAGAGGACCCCATATCGGCGCCCTTACCCTGCTGCAACAGCACCAGGATGATGATAGCCAGCGCCGAGATCACCTGGACGGCCAGCAGGATGGTAAGCATCAAAGACATTACAGACTCCGGACGGAAACTTTAATTTGCGGCGATGCGCAAGAATTCTTCGGCCACCAGCGAAGCGCCGCCGACCAGCGCGCCGTCGATATCGGCCATGGCAAAAAGACTGGCGGCATTGGCGGCCTTGACGCTGCCGCCATACAGCACCTGGACCTGGCCGGCGCCCAGCTTGACCAGGGCCGCGCGGATGGCCGCGTGGACTTCCTGGGCCTGCTCGGGCGTGGCCGACAGGCCGGTCCCGATGGCCCAGACCGGCTCATAAGCCAGCACCATGCCTGCGACGGCCTCGCGGCCCAGCGCCAGCACCGGCGCCAGCTGGCGCTCGATGATGGCCAGCGTCTGGCCCGCTTCGCGCTCGGCCAGCGACTCGCCCACGCACACCACCGGCACCAGGCCGGCGGCCAGGGCGGCGCGCGCCTTGTCCGCCACCTGCTGGTCGGTTTCGCCATGCAGGCTGCGGCGCTCCGAATGGCCGGCCAGCGCCCAGCGGCAGCCGAACTCCTTCAGCATGGCGGCCGAGACTTCGCCGGTAAACGCGCCCTTGGCCTGCGCGCTGACATCCTGGGCGCCCCAGCTGATGGCGCTGCCCGACAACTCGGCGCTGGCCTGAGCCAGATAGGGAAACGGCACGCAGACGCCGATCTCGCAGTGCGAGGCAGGGTCGGCGGCGCGCAGGGCGGCGAGCAGGCTGGCGTTCTCGGCCAGGCTGCCGTGCATCTTCCAGTTGCCCAGCACCAGGCGGGTACGGCGAGTGGCGGCGTTTTCGGTCATGCGCTCAATGGGTTGGGGGCTGTTCAAAGGCGAAGCCGGCCTGGCCGAAAAGCGGCCCGCCGGGCATCCGCCGGGAGTCAGCCATTACGGCCTACCAGGCGAAAAAGCAGGGCGCGGAAAACCCGCACCCTGGGTCAAACCCATGATTGTATCGTGTTGGGGCGGTTTTCGCCGCCCCGCCCGTGTTACACGGTGAGGATGATTTTCCCGATCTGCTCGCCCGCCTCCATCATGGCGTGGCCGCGAGCGGCCTCCTCCAGCGGCAGCGTGGCGTGGATGATGGGCTTGATGGCGCCCTGCTCCAGCAAAGGCCAGACCTTTTCACGCAGCGAACGGGCGATCGCGCCCTTGAACTCGACCGAACGGGGACGCAAGGTGGAACCCGTCACCGTCAGGCGGCGCCGCATCACTTCGGCGGTGTTGATGGTCGCCTTGGCGCCGCCCAGCTGGGCAATGATGACGATGCGGCCATCGTCGGCCAGGCAGCTCAGATCGCGGCCGATGTAGTCGCCGGCCACCATGTCCAGCACCACATCCACCCCCTTGCCGCCGGTCAACGCCTTGATTTCCTGGACAAAATCCTGCGTCTTGTAATTGATGCCCTTGGCGCCCAGCCGCTCGACGGCGGCGACGCGGTCATCGCTGCCCACCGTGGCGAACACCGTGTGGCCCAGGGCGCGCGCGATCTGGATGGCCGTGGTGCCGATGCCGCTGGCGCCGCCGTGCACCAGCAGGCTTTCGCCGGCCGACAAGGCCCCGCGGTCGAAGACATTGCTCCAGACCGTGAAATACGTCTCGGGCAGGCCGGCCGCCTCGATGTCCGACAAGCCCTTGGGAATGGGCAGGCATTGCAGGGCCGGCGCGACACAGTACTCGGCGTAGCCGCCGCCGGCCACCAGGGCGCAGACCTTGTCGCCCACCTTGAAGCCGCCCGCCGCGGCATCGCCGGCGACGATTTCGCCGGCCACTTCCAGGCCCGGCAGGTCCGACGCCCCCGGAGGCGGCGCGTAATTGCCCAGGCGCTGGAACACATCCGGACGGTTGATGCCGGCCGCCGTCACCTTGATCAGGACCTCGCCCGGCCCCGGCTCGGGCGTCGGGCGCTGGGCCGGCACCAGGACCTCGGGACCACCAGGATGGGTGATTTCTACTGCGCGCATGACTTGTCTCCGTCCTTCGTTGAGCAAATGGATTATTATGACGCCCTTTGCGGAAAACCTGCGCCACGCCCCGGCGGGCATCAGGGTTTCCTGGCGCCTCGCGCGTCGCCAGATCAAGGAAGCGTGGCCGAGTGGTTGAAGGCACCGGTCTTGAAAACCGGCAAGGGCTTATACCCTTCGTGGGTTCGAATCCCACCGCTTCCGCCACATGCTCTGCCGCACCCATGGCGAAATTGGTAGACGCAAGGGACTTAAAATCCCTCGCCGCAAGGCGTCCCGGTTCGATTCCGGGTGGGTGCACCAGATAAAAACAAGCACTTGGCCCCCGATGCGGACACCGGGGATTGCGGCCATGCTCAGGGCCGAACCTTGGTCTCGAGGGCGCGCCTGAGCGGCTCGATCCGCGATTCGGCACGGTCCGGAGAGAACTTCGATGGACTCTCCAGGCGGCTCGGGTCGGAAACCACGAACGGAACCGGCGAGGTCGCCCTGATGATCTCGCTGGCCCAATCGCACAAGGCGGGCGGAACATCCTTGGCGGCCACGATATCCGCGGCCAGCTTGACATAGTCGCGCCCGATCTCGCGCTCCTTCCAGGAGGTCTGGAACATCCAGCCCAGCACGGCCACCACCAGGGGGACGGCCACGGCGGCAAAAATCTGCACCCAATCTCGCAATGCGGCACGTTGCTCCGGCGTCATAGGCACTCCTTTATCGACACAGGCATGCTTGCCGAAAAGCCGCTGACGGTCTCACGGATACACCCCATATCGGACCTGGCAGAGAAGACTCGTCCGGCCAGCGCTATACTGCCCCCGTCCCTGCCCCAAGCGTCGGCGTCCCGCCGCTCCCGCCTCATCTTGTCCCAGCCCGCTCCCTATATCGTCCTCGACGCCTGCGTCCTCATGTCCAACATCGTGCGCCGGCTGATGCTGCGCCTGGCCGCGGCCCAGGTTTACCAGCCGGTGTGGACGGAACGCATCGGCCAGGAATGGCGGCGCAATGCGGCGCGCCTATGGGAGGTGCCGCCGGCCTTTCTGGATGAGCAATGGGCGCAGATGAATACGCAGTTCCCGCAAGCCCTGGAGCCCGATATCGAGCCCTACGAGGCCGGGCTGCGCTATAGCGACCCCAAGGACTTCCATGTCATCGCCGCCGGCCTGGCGCGCCGCGCGCGCTGCGGGCTGCAGGTGCCGCCGGTGGTGCAGGTCGCCACCTGGAACCTGAAGGATTTCAATCGCTCGGAAATGCGCCGCCAGGGGCTGGACGCCTTCAATCCCGACACCCTGATCGCGCGCTGGCATGCGCAGCATCCGCAGGCCGTGCTGGAAGCGCTGGCCCCCGTGCCCCAGGACTACGTGGCGCTGGGCCGCGAGGCCGAGCCCCTGGCCGCCACCCTGCACCGCGAGCGCCTCTATCGGGTCAAGAATCTGGTTCAGTGATCGTGATTGCTGGCGGCAAAGCCAGCGTCATTGAGGATGCCGATGACTTCCTGGATGTGCTCGGGCCCCCGGGTCTGCAGCACGAAATCCACCTCGACATTGCGCACCGGCAGGGCCGTGAACGCGCGTTGGTGATGGACTTCGGTGATATTGGCGTGGGCGTCGGCGATCAGCCGGGTCGCCTGGGCCAGGGCGCCGGGCAGGTCGCGCAGATCCACCCGTATGCGGGCCAGGCGCCCTGCCCGCACCATGCCGCGCTCGATGAGTTCGCCCAGCATCAGGGGATCGATATTGCCGCCGGTGAGCACCAGGCCAATGCGCTTGCCCTTGTAGTGATTGGTGCCGCGCGCCTTGTCCAGCAGCAAGGCGGCCAGGCCGGCCGCGCCGGCGCCCTCGACCACGGTTTTTTCGATTTCCAGCAGGACGACGATGGCGTGCTCGATGTCGGCCTCGCCGACCAGTTCGATACGGTCCACCAGCCGGCTGACGATCTCCTGGGTGAGCGTGCCGGGCGATTTGACCGCGATGCCTTCGGCGATGGTGTAGTGCCCACTGTCCATGGAGACGCCGCGCACCGCCGCATACATCGACGGAAAGCGCTCGGTCTGCACGCCGATGATCTCGATGCCGGGCTTGATGGCCTTGGCGGCCGTGGCCACGCCGGAGATCAGGCCGCCCCCGCCGATGGCGATGACGATGGCGTCCAGGTCCGGCTGGGTCTCCAGCATCTCGATGCCTATGGTCCCCTGCCCGGCGATGACGGCCTCGTCATCATAGGGGTGGATCATGGTCAGGCCGCGCGCCTGGGCGAGCTCGAAGCCGTGCGCCTTGGCATCGTCGAAGGTATCGCCGGCCAGCACCACCTCGGCGCCGAAGCGCTTGGTGTTGGCGACCTTGACGGTGGGCGTGAAGCGCGGCATGACGATCACGGCGGGCACCTGCATGCGCTGGGCGTGGTAGGCCACCCCCTGGGCGTGGTTGCCGGCCGACACCGCGATCACGCCCTTGGCGCGCTCTTCGGGCGACAGCGTCAGCATGCGGTTGAGCGCGCCTCGCTCCTTGAAGGAAGCCGTGAACTGCAGGTTCTCGAACTTGAGCCAGACTTCGGCGCCCAGGATGTCCGACAGCGTGCGCGACAGCGTGAACGGGGTCTTTTGCACCTGCCCGCGCAGATGGTCGCGGGCGGCTTGGATGGCGGCAAAATCGATCATGGCTAAGCCGGTCAGCGCACCGGCAGAAAATTGAAGAACATCAGGCCCTGGGCATAGTTGATCCCTACGCGCCGGGAGTTTTCGCCCAGCAGGTTGGCGATCAGATCCAGCCGACCGATGATAGCGCCGAACTCCCGTTCAAAGCTGAGATTCGTGGCCGTGGAGGACATTTCATTGGCCAGCAGCAGCGACTCGCCCTGGGGATTGCGGCGCGAGGACAGCAGCCAGGCGGCCGCCTCGACGTTGCGCGCGGCATTGAAGATGCGCTGGCCGTCCAGCACATCGGAGACATAGAAGCGGGTTTTGTCGTTATGCGCGGCCAGTATGGTGTCGGCCATGCCGTAGATGAAGGCGGCCACGCGGTCGCCCTGGTAATTGGGATCCAGCGCCACGGCCAGCACCTGGATATCGCGCAGGCCCGCCAGCCCCGCCGGCGCGCGGCGCTCGTCGACCAGGCGCTTGACGTAGGCCACGGCGGCGGCCTGGTCGGCCACCCCGGACTTGCGCCACTCGCGCGGATTGCGCCGGTAGAGCTTGTCCAGCAGGGTATACAGGCTGTTGAAATTATCGCGGACTTCGAGGGTGACGGTGCGGTTGAAGTCGGTCTGGGCCAGTTGGTCGGCCGACATGGGTTCGCTATGCGGCACCCGCCCCGACGATGGGGTCGCGGCAGGCGCCACGCAGCCCGCCAGGCCCCAGCCTGTTGCCAGTATCGTCGCGGCCAGCCGCCATCCCCTCATGCCCGATTCGCCAGTCCTCTGCCGTCATCCGCAGCCCGCGGAACTGCCAAGACTTTACCGGATTTGCATCAACCCGCAAGCCGGGATGTTCCCGCTTTTTTGCAAAGAAAAGAAAAACGGCGCCCGAAGGCGCCGTTTTCCTGCCGGGGCAAACCGATTACTCGGCCTGCGGCTCGGACTGGGCTGCCGCCTCGGCGGCAGGCTGTTGCTGCTGCTCGATGCCGCCGATGGCCTTGATCGACAGGCGCAGGCGGCCCTTGTCGTCGGCCTCGATGACCTTGACGCGGACCTGCTGGCCGACCTTCAGCACATCGTTGATGTTGGCGATGCGGTAGTTGGCGATTTCCGAGATGTGCAGCAGGCCGTCGCGGCCCGGCAGCACTTGCACGATGGCGCCGAAATCCAGCAGGCGCAGCACGGAACCGTCGTAGATCTGGCCGACTTCGACATCGGCGGTCAGTTCGACGATGCGGCGCTGCGCTTCCTTGGCCTGGGCCTCGTCCACGCTGGCGATCACGATGGTGCCGTCATCGGAGATGTCGATCTGCGTGCCGGTCTCTTCGGTCAGCGCGCGGATGGTGGCGCCGCCCTTGCCGATCACGTCGCGGATCTTCTCGGGGTTGATCTTGATGGTCAGCATGCGCGGCGCGAAGGCCGACAGCTCGGTGCGCGAACCATCCAGGGACTCGCGCATCTTGCCGAGGATGTGCAGGCGGCCTTCGCGGGCCTGGGCCAGCGCCACCTGCATGATTTCCTTGGTGATGCCCTGGATCTTGATGTCCATCTGCAGCGCGGTGATGCCGTTCTCGGTACCCGCAACCTTGAAGTCCATGTCGCCCAGGTGATCTTCATCGCCCAGGATGTCGGTCAGCACGGCGAACTTGCCGTCTTCCAGGATCAGGCCCATGGCCACGCCAGCGACGTGATCCGTGGTCGGGACACCGGCGTCCATCATGGCCAGCGAACCGCCGCAGACCGAAGCCATGGACGACGAGCCGTTGGACTCGGTGATTTCCGAGACGATGCGGATGGTGTACTGGAAGTCCTCGGGCTTGGGCAGCACCGACACCAGCGAACGCTTGGCCAGGCGGCCGTGGCCGATTTCACGCCGCTTGGGCACACCGATGCGGCCCGTTTCGCCAGTGGCGAAGGGAGGCATGTTGTAGTGCAGCATGAAGCGGTCGCGGTACTCGCCCATCAGGGCGTCGATGATCTGCTCGTCCTGCTTGGTGCCCAGCGTGGCCACCACCAGCGCCTGCGTTTCACCACGGGTGAACAGGGCGCTGCCGTGGGCGCGCGGCAGCACGCCCAGGCGGATGCTGATCGGACGCACGGTGCGGGTGTCGCGGCCGTCGATACGGGGCTCGCCGTTCAGGATCTGGCTGCGCACCAGGCGGGCTTCCAGGTCGAACAGGATGTTGTCCACGGTCACGCCATCGGGCGCTTCCTGGCCGGCCGCGGCGGCCTGCTCGGCCAGCTTGGCCGACACGTCGGCGTAGACTTCGCGCAGCTTGGTCGTGCGGGCCTGCTTTTCGCGGATCTGGTAGGCGGCGTTCAGGCCTTCCTGGGCAGCGGCGGTCACCGCGCTGATCAGGGCTTCGTTCTTGGGCGCGGGCGCCCAGGTCCACTCGGGCTTGCCGGCGTCGCGCACCAGGTCATGGATGGCGTTGATGGCGGCCTGCATCTGTTCATGGCCGAACACCACGCCGCCGAGCATGATGTCTTCGGACAGCTGCTGGGCTTCGGATTCCACCATGAGCACGGCGTTTTCCGTACCGGCGACCACCAGGTCCATCTTGGAGGTCTTGAGCTGCGAAGCGGTGGGATTGATGACGTACTGGCCGTCGATATAGCCCACGCGGGCCGCGCCGATGGGGCCATTGAACGGGATGCCCGAGATGGCCAGGGCGGCCGAGGCGCCGATCATGGCCGGGATATCGGGATCGATTTCCGGATTGACCGACAGCGTGTGGATGACCACTTGGACTTCGTTGTAGAAGCCTTCCGGGAACAGCGGGCGCAGCGGGCGGTCGATCAGGCGGGAGGTCAGCGTTTCCTTTTCGGAGGGTTTGCCTTCGCGCTTGAAGAAGCCGCCGGGAATGCGGCCGGCCGCATAGGTCTTTTCGATGTAGTCGACGGTCAGCGGAAAGAAGTCCTGGCCGGGCTTGGCCTTCTTGGCGGCGACGACCGTGGCCAGCACGACGGTGTCCTCAACGGACACAAGCACAGCGCCGGAGGCCTGGCGAGCGATCTCGCCGGTTTCCAGTACGACCGTGTGCTGGCCGTATTGGAAGGTCTTGGTCACTTTATTGAACATGACGATGGTTCCTTGCAAATGAAAAACCGTGGCCGTCGCGACAGCGTCGCAGCGACCACGGTTGCGTCATGGGGAGCCAGCCCCGTCGATCACTTGCGCAGACCGAGTTTTTCGATCAGAGCGCGGTACGAATCGGGATTGCGGCCCTTGAGATAGTCGAGCAGTTTGCGACGACGGCTGACCATGCGCAGCAGACCGCGGCGCGAGTGGTGGTCCTTCGCGTGTTCCTTGAAGTGACCGGTCAGTTCGTTGATGCGGGCGGTGAGCAGAGCCACCTGGACTTCGGGGGAACCGGTATCGCCTTGCGCGCGTTGGAACTGCGAAACGATTTCGGCTTTTTTGATGTCAGCAACAGACATTATTGACCTCTACGGACATGCGTCAGGGCCGAGGTGCCCGGACGTGGGTTGAAAAAACACTGCTTTATCATCAATACGGCGATGCGTTTTGGCGCGCATCGCCCGGCCCGCATATCCCATGTGCTCTCTATGCACGGAAGATGCGGATCGAAAAGGATTATAGCCGATTCGCTAAAATGGATCGCGGCGCCCTCCCGGCCCGCCCCAGAGGATGGCAAAATCGGGGACAGCCCCCGTTCAGGAGAATACTCATGTCCCGCTCGCACACTCTGGCGCGCGCCTTGGCAGTAGGCGCCGCGGTAGCCGTCCTGGCCGCCTGCGCCCCCATGACCCAGGTCCCGCCTGGCTCGCCCTACGCCAGCGTCGTGAGCCAGTACGGCCAGCCCAATTTCAGCTGTCAGCTGCCCGACGGACGCCAGCGCGTGATCTGGACGCAGCAGCCCATGGGCCAGTATGCCTGGGGCACCAACCTGACCGCCGACGGGCGGATCGAACAGCTCGAAGCCCTGCTGACCGATGCGCATTTCAAACGCCTGGGCGAAGGCGTCTGGTCGGCCGAGCGCGTGCGCTGCGAATTCGGCCCGCCGGCGGAAATCCGCGAGACCGGCCTGCCCAGCGTGCGCCAGGTCGTCTGGGCCTACCGCTATCGGGAATCCAGCGTCTGGAACTCGCTGATGTATGTCTATATGGGCCGCGACGGCCAGCAGGTCACGCGCTTCCATCCCGGGCCGGACCCCATGTACGAAGAGCGCGACCGCGGCTGGTGGTAGGCGCCCCAACAAAAAGGCCGCCCCGGGGCGGCCTTTTTGCGAGACGGCTTACTGGCCGCGGCGCTCTTGCTGCAGCCTGCGCGCCCGGCTCCAGCGCCAGGCCATGATCACCCAGCCCGAGAACCCATAGAGCACGAACAGGCCAAAGAGCACGACCGGGGGATCGCTGGAGACGAAGACAAAGACGGCCACGACCACCAGGATGCCCCAGAAAGGCACGCTGCGGCCCAGCGCGAAGCTCTTGCCGCTGAAAAACGGCGCGTTCGACACCATGGCCACGCCGGCATAGGTCGTCAGGCCGAAGGCCACCCAGGCCATGATGCTGTCGTGGATGGGCAATTTGTTGTCGATGGCCAGCCAGACGAAACCGGCCACCAGCGCGGCGGCGGCCGGGCTGGGCAGGCCCTGGAAGAAACGCTTGTCGACCACGGCGATATTGGTATTGAAGCGCGCCAGCCGCAACGCGGCGCCCGCCACATAGACAAAGGCCGCCAGCCAGCCCCAGCGGCCGAGATCCTGGAGTATCCACTCGTAGGCGACCAGGGCCGGGGCCACCCCGAAGGAGGTCATGTCGGACAGCGAATCATATTGCTCGCCGAACGCCGACTGGGTGTTGGTCAGGCGCGCCACGCGGCCATCCATCCCGTCCAGCACCATGGCCACGAAAATCGCGATGGCCGCGGTCTCGAACCGGTCGTTCATGGCCTGCACCACGGCGTAAAAGCCCGCGAACAGGGCCGCCGTCGTAAAGGCATTGGGCAGCAGGTAGATGCTGCGATGACGATTCTCGGAATCGCGCATGTTGAAATTGGGCATGGCGTATGGGTACTTCCGCAAGCTTTGTAAGGTGAAAGGTTAACTCATCTGGCCCTGCTTGAGGCAAGGCAGGCGCCCGCCGTCGCGGCGGGCTTGCCGCCGGCGGGCGCCCCCGGACGCAAAAAGGCCGCCCGCAGGCGGCCTTTTTGCTGAACCGACGCGATCAGTTCTTGGACTTGTCCACCAGCTTGTTAGCGGCGATCCAGGGCATCATGGCGCGCAGCTTGGCGCCCACCACTTCGATCTGCGATTCCGCGTTGATGCGGCGGCGCGAGGTCAGGGTCGGCGCGCCGGCGGCGTTTTCGAGGATGAAGCGCTTAGCGTACTCGCCGGTCTGGATGTCGGTCAGGCACTGGCGCATGGCCTTGCGGGTTTCGTCCGTCACGACCTTCGGGCCGGTCTCGTACTCGCCGAATTCGGCGTTGTTCGAGATCGAGTAGTTCATGTTGGCGATGCCGCCCTCATAGATCAGGTCGACGATGAGCTTGAGCTCGTGCAGGCACTCGAAATAAGCCATCTCGGGCGCGTAGCCGGCTTCGACCAGGGTGTCGAAACCCGCCTTGATCAGCTCCACGGTGCCGCCGCACAGCACGGCCTGTTCGCCGAACAGGTCGGTTTCGGTCTCTTCGCGGAAGTTGGTCTCGATGATGCCGGCACGGCCGCCGCCGTTGGCGCTGGCATACGACAGGGCCACGTCGCGGGCAGCGCCCGACTTGTCCTGGTAGACGGCCACCAGGTGGGGCACGCCGCCGCCTTGCGAGTAGGTCGAGCGCACGGTGTGGCCAGGCGCCTTGGGGGCGACCATGATGACGTCGATGTCTTCGCGCGGCACGACCTGGCCGTAGTGCACATTGAAGCCATGGGCGAAGGCCAGCGCGGCGCCGGCCTTGATGTTGGCGTGCACTTCATTGCGGTAGACCGCGGCGATGTTCTCGTCGGGCAGCAGCATCATCACGACGTCGGCGCGCTTGACGGCTTCGGCGACTTCGGCGACTTCCAGACCGGCGTTGGCGGCCTTGTTCCACGAGGCGCCGCCCTTGCGCAGGCCGACCACGACCTTGACGCCGGAATCATGCAGGTTCAGGGCGTGGGCATGGCCTTGCGAGCCGTAGCCGATGATGGCGACGGTCTTGCCTTTGACGAGGGAGAGATCGCAGTCTTTGTCGTAGAAAACTTTCATGGTTGCTCCAGATGCTTTATTTCGAAAATCGTTGAATTCAGGGTGTAGGGTACTGCGGATGCCGGTCAGAGCTTGAGGATGCGCTCGCCGCGGCCGATGCCGGAAACGCCGGTACGGACGGTTTCCAGGATGGCGCTGCGGTCCAGCGCCTCGATAAAGGCCTGCACCTTCTCCTGGTCGCCGGTCAGTTCGATCGTGTAGGACTTATCCGTAACGTCGATGATGCGGCCGCGGAAAATATCCGCCATCCGCTTGACTTCTTCACGCTCTTTGCCGACCGCGCGCACTTTGATGAGCATGAGCTCGCGCTCGATGTGCGCGCCTTCGGTGAGGTCGACCACCTTGACCACATCCACCAGGCGGTTCAGGTGTTTGGTGATCTGTTCGATGACCTCATCCGATCCGACGGTGACCACCGTCAGGCGCGACAGCGTCGCATCCTCGGTGGGCGCCACGGTCAGCGTTTCGATGTTATAGCCGCGCGCGGAAAACAGGCCAACCACGCGCGACAGCGCGCCGGGCTCGTTCTCCATGAGCACAGAAATCACGTGTTTCATGGTGGCCTCCTTACAGATCCTCGGAACCGAGCAGCATCTCGGTCAGCCCGCGGCCGGCCTTGACCATCGGCCACACGTTTTCGGTGCGGTCGGTGATGAAGTCCAGGAAGACCAGGCGGTCCTTATGCTTCTTGAATGCCTCGCGCAGCGCCGGCTCGACGTCGGCCGGGCGCTCGATGCGCAGGCCCACGTGGCCATAGGCCTCGGCGACCTTGACAAAGTCGGGCAGCGAATCCATGTACGACTCGGAATAGCGCGAGCCGTAGTCGATCTGCTGCCACTGGCGCACCATGCCCAGGAAGCGATTGTTCAGGCAGACAATCTTGGGCGTGAGGTGGTATTGCTGGCAGGTCGACAGTTCTTGGATGTTCATCTGGATCGAGGCCTCGCCGGTGATCACGGCGATATCCGTGCCCGGGTTGGCCATCTGCACCCCCATGGCGTAGGGCAGGCCCACCCCCATGGTGCCCAGGCCGCCGGAATTGATCCAGCGGCGCGGCTTGTTGAACTTGTAGTACTGCGCGGCCCACATCTGGTGTTGGCCCACATCCGAGGTGACGAAGGCGTCGCCGCCGGTCACTTCCCAGAGTTTCTCGACCACGAACTGCGGCTTGATGACCTCGTCGGAGGGCGCGTACTTCAGGCATTCGCGGCCGCGCCAGGCCTCGATCTGCTGCCACCACTTGTCCTGGGAAGCCGGCTTGGTTTCCTGGCGCGCCTGCTCGTAATGGCCGATCAGCTCGACCAGCACGTCCTTGACGTTGCCGACGATGGGCACATCGACCCGCACGCGCTTGGAGATCGACGAGGGATCGATGTCGATGTGGATGATCTTGCGGGCATTCTGGGCAAAATGCTTGGGATTGCCGATCACGCGGTCATCGAAACGCGCGCCGATGGCCAGCAGCACATCGCAGTGCTGCATGGCCATATTGGCCTCGTAGGTGCCGTGCATGCCCGGCATGCCGACAAAGCGATGATCCGTCGCGGGCAAGGCGCCCAGGCCCATCAGGGTGTTGGTGCAGGGCGCGCCCAGCAGGTCCACCAGCTTGCGCAGCTCATCCGACGCATCGGAGAGGATCACGCCGCCGCCGGTGTAGATCATGGGGCGCTCGGCGCCCAGCAGCATCTGCACGGCCTTTTTGATCTGCCCCTGGTGGCCCTTGGTGACGGGCGCATAGGAGCGCATGGCAATCTCGCCCTTCTTGGGCGTGTACTTGCACTGCGCGACCGTGATGTCCTTGGGGATGTCGACCAGCACCGGTCCGGGACGGCCCGTGCGCGCGATATAGAAGGCGCGGCGCAGGGTTTCGGCCAGATCCTTGACGTCACGCACCAGGAAGTTGTGCTTGACGCAGGGCCGGGTGATGCCGACGGTGTCGCACTCCTGGAAGGCGTCCTCGCCGATGGCGGCGGTGGGCACCTGGCCGCTGATGATCACCATCGGGATGGAGTCCATATAGGCCGTGGCAATGCCGGTGACGGCATTGGTCACGCCCGGACCGCTGGTCACGATGCAGACACCGACCTTTTGCGACGCGCGCGAATAGGCATCGGCGGCATGCACGGCAGCTTGCTCGTGGCGCACCAGGATGTGCTGAAACTTGTCTTGCTTGAAAATCGCGTCGTAGATGTAGAGCACCGCGCCGCCGGGATAGCCGAAAACGTGTTCCACGCCCTCTTCGGCCAGGCAGCGCACGACGATATCGGCGCCATTGAGTTCCATGTTGTCTTTCCTTTCTGTACCGGCCCTGTTTCCCTGGTTGTCGCTCGCCCGGATACGGCGGCGACGGAACCCGTACCTGGCACGGCAGCATGATCCGGCGCTTTGCGGCTCACGGAGCCACGCCACCCGGACACCCTGCCGACCCGGCACACGCTCGTCAGAGACGCAGTGCAAACGCCCAAGAAGGCGTCGGAGGTCGAAATGGAAGCCTTGGCAACACACGCTTGTGGCGCGGCCAACAGCAGGTATTACTGGCGCAGCAGGCCGCGGAAGGTGGCCCGGGCCCTGCTCGCCCGCGCGCCGGATTCGGATAGCAGGCCGGCGCAAGAGGGGGCAATTTACCGCGTTGCGGCATCCTCCGCAAATCGGGGTGTCGCCGGGGCGCATCGGCGGCCGCTTTTTGGCGCCGCCGCGAGTTTTTCCAACCCATCCGGCCCCCAAAAACCCGGACGGATCTCTATACTTGGCAGGTCAAGACTCGCTTTCGCTCCATGGACCTGCGCATCGCCAGCATCCGGCGCTTTCTCTACAGCCACTACTTCTTTGGCGGCGTGCGCCAGGCCATCGGCATGCTGCTGCCCGTGCTGCTGCTGGGCGGCATCTGGGGGCAATACAGCATCGGCCTGGTGGCCACCTTCGGGGCGCAGTGCCTGGCCATCATCGACCAGCCCGGCGGGCCGCAGCGCCACCGCAGCAACGAAATGCTGGGCGGCGCCCTGCTTGGAGTCTCCACCGTCACCATCACCGGGCTGGCCTCGACCTACCCGCTGCTGCTCTGGTTCGTGGTGATCGGCCAGTGCTTTCTGTTCTCCATGTTCACCGTCTTCGGCAAGCGCGGCGGCCTGATCGGTTTTGCCGGCCTGCTGCTCATGACGCTGACCATGCACACACCCATGGCGCCCGACCAGGTGCTGTGGCACTCCCTGGCCACCCTGGGCGGCTCGCTGTTCTATTTCTACTTCAGCCTGTGCTTTCGCCACCTGTTCTGGCTGCGCGAAGAGCGCCAGGCCCTGTCGGTGGCGCTGTTCGCCACGGCCGACTATATGGCCTCGCGCGCCAGCTTCTACGATGAAAACGCCGACCTTGAGGAGTCGTACCGCACGCTGATGCAGCGCCAATCGGCCATGACCGACAACCACCAGGCCGCCCGCGACCTGGTCTTGCGCGCCCTGCCCCAAGGCAAGGGTTATCGCGAGAACGACCGCATCATGCTGTGGAATATGTTCGTCGACATGCTGCAGCTGCTCGACACCCTGGTGGCCACCCACACCGACTACGCCTCGCTGCGCCGCGCGCTGACCGGCAACGACGCCCTGGTCTTCATGCGCGACGCGCTGGTCAAGATGTCGCTGGAACTCAACCGCATCGCGCTGGACCTCTCGCGCGGGCGGCCCACGCAATACCGCAGCAGCGCCAAGGCCGAACTGCGCGCCATCGAATACGAAATCGAACAGCTCAAGCAGCAGGGCCTGGGCGAGCGCGAGCCCGAGATACTCGCGCTGCTCATCCAGGTGCTGCGCCGCCTGCGCAACGCCGCGCGCATCGTCGACCGCCTGGCCGACCATACGCGCCACCACCCCGACGCCGTCCCCACCAGCACGCTGCGCATCGACAAATCCCTCACCCGCTTCATGTCGCGCCAGGAAGTGCGGGTGGGCATGATCACCAGCAATCTGCGCCTGGACTCGCCGCATTGCCGCTATGCCCTGCGCGTGACCCTGGCCGCGGCCATCGCGCTGGGCCTGATCGGCAGCTGGGTGCCGCTGAACATGGCCGCCCACAGCTACTGGGTGCTGCTGACCATCGTCATCATCATGAAACCCGGCTTCGCCCTCACCCGCCAGCGTAACGGCTGGCGCCTGATGGGCACGCTGATCGGCTGCATACTGGCCCTGGCCCTGTTCATGACCACCGACAAGCCGGCCGTGCTCTTCGCCGTCCTGCTGGGCGCCTGCATCATGGGCAACAGCCTGGTGCAGCTCAACTACATGGGCAGCGCCATCTTCAATACCCTGTTCGTGGTGCTGGTCTTTCACTTCGTGGCGCCCGGCTCGGTGTCGCTGGAAGTGATCGGCGAGCGGGCCATCGACACCGTGCTGGGCTGCGTGCTGGCCCTGCTATGCAGCTACGTCCTGCCCTGGTGGGAAGCGCGCTACATGAAGCCCCTGGCCCGGGCCGCCTCGCGCGCCAACCTCGAATACCTGCGCGCCGGCCTGAACTACATCGACGTGGCGCGCCAGCACGGCGGCGCGCCCGCCTCGGACAGCGACAATGCGATCGCCGATGCCGACGTCGCCTGGCGCCTGGCGCGCAAAAACGTGCACATCGCCTTCAGCAATTATGCCGAGGCCTTCTATCGCATGATGAGCGAGCCGCAGCAGCATCAGGTCAGCGTGCCGGAATTCAACAACCTGTTGATCCAGAACCACATCCTGGCCTCGCAGATCACGGCCGCCGTGCCCACGCTGGCCGCCATGCCGCAGACGCCGGCCGAGGTCCAGCAGGCGCTCGACGCCATGGTGCAGCTCCTGCAGCCCGACGAGCCGGAGCCGGCCGAGCTGCCGACGCAGTTCGACACCACGGGCGAAGGCGCCGCCCTGGCCTATCCGGTCAAGCAGATGCTGCGCGCCGCCGTCATGATCCGCCAGGAGCTGACCGCCGTCGCCGACCCCGGCGAGGCGGGGCTGATCACGGCCTAGCTTTCCCGGCGCCGGAAGACCAGCTTATCGGCGCTGGAGGCCGAAGCATCGAAGGCGTAACCTTCGCTGTCAAAGGCCTGCAGCCCCTCGGGCTTGTTGATCTTGTGCTCGATGGCATAGCGCGCCATCAGGCCGCGCGCCCGCTTGGCATGGAAGCTGATGACCTTCCAGGCGCCGTTCTTCCAGTCCTGGAAGACGCACTGCAGCACGCGGGCCTTCAGCGTCTTGAGGTCGACCGCCTTGAAATACTCTTCCGAGGCCAGGTTCACGATGATCGGCGTCTTCTCGCCCTCTTGCCGCTCATTGAGATAGCCGGCGATGGCGCTGCCCCAGTACTCGTAGAGATTCTTGCCCTTGGACGTCTGCAGCCGCGTGCCCATTTCAAGGCGATAGGGCTGCATCAAATCCAAGGGGCGCAGCGCGCCGTACAGACCGCTCAGGATGACGACATGGTCCTGCGCCCAATCCAGCTGCCTGGCCGACAGGCTGGAAGCCTCCAGCCCCTCATAGACATCGCCATTGAAGGCCAGCACGGCCTGCCGGGCATTGTCCTGGGTGAACGTCTTCTTCCAGGCCGCATAGCGGCCCACGTTCAACTCGGCCAGCGCCTGGCTCAGACTCATCAGCTCGGCGATATCGTCGGCCGACTTGGTCTTGAGCACCTTGATGAGCGCGGCCGCCTGATCCACGAACAAAGGTTGCGTATGCGTCTGCACATGCACCGGCGAATCGTAGTCCAGTTTCTTGGCGGGAGAGAGCAAAAACAGCATGAGGGCAAAATCCTTGTTATCAGCGGGCGGTCCAGCCGCCATCGACGGAAATGGTCGTACCGGTGATCTGCTCGGCGGCATCCGAAGCCAGGAACACGGCGGTGCCGCCCAGTTGTTCAGAGGTGACGAACTGCAGCGAAGGCTGCTTCTCGCCCAGCAGCTCGCGCGCGGCGGCCTCCTGGTCCACGCCGTCCTTGGCGGCCAGGGCGGTGATCTGCTTTTCGACCAAGGGCGTGCGCACCCAGCCCGGGCAAATCGCATTGGCCGTCACGCCCGTGCCGGCCGTCTCCAGCGCCGTCACCTTGGTCAGGCCCACCACGCCGTGCTTGGCGGCCACATAGGCCGACTTCTGCGCCGAACCCACCAGGCCATGCGCCGACGCGATATTGATGATGCGGCCCCAGCCCTGCTTCTTCATATGAGGCAGCGCGGCGGCCGAACCATGGAACACCGCCGACAGGTTCAAGGCCAGAATGGCGTCCCACTTCTCGACCGGAAAATCCTCGATCAGCGCGGTGTGCTGGATGCCGGCATTGTTGACCAGGATATCGATGCGGCCCAGCGACTTCACCGCATTGGCCACCAACTGGCGCACCGCCTCGCCCTTGGACAGATCGGCGCCGTCGTACAGCACCTGCACCTTGTGCTGCGCGGCCAGATCGGCGCGCAGTTTTTCGATTTCCGCGGCGTCGCCGAAACCATTGAGCACCACATTGGCGCCCTGCTGCGCGAACGCGCGCGCGACTCCCAGGCCGATACCGCTGGTGGAACCCGTAACGACTGCAACTTTGCCTTTGAGCATGAAGATTCTCCGCTGGGTCAAGACCCGACAAGTGTATCGCCGCCGCGGCCATCCCGCATGACCGTCCGGCCCTCAACGCGCGGAAGCATCGTCCCCCTCGTCAAACCCCGCCGGGCGCACCCGCATCCCCCCTATGCCGCCATAGCGCGCCGGGAGCAGCTCGGCCAGCTTGAGCGCGCAGGGAATCAAACCCATCGACACCGCCACGATCACCGACAGCACATCGCGCTGCACCACCGTCATCAAACGGTTGCTCGCCGCCTCCGCGAAAATCGCATAGCTAAACTCGCCGCCCTGCGCCAGCACCAGGGCGAACATCAGGCGGTGATAATGCGGCAGCCCGCCCAGCCGCGCCATACCATAGAGCAGCAAACCCTTGATCATCAGCAGCGCCAGCACCCCCAGGGCCACGTAATGCCAATACTGGTAGACCTCGCGCAGATTGATCGACATCCCCACCGCCAGGAAAAACAAACCCAGCAACAGCCCCTTGAACGGCTCGATGGTCTCCTCCAGATCGGCCCGATAGCGCGACTCGGCCAGCAACACCCCCACCAAGAATCCCCCCAGGCCGGCCGACAGCCCCGCCGCATCGAACAGCTGGGCCGTGCCCAGCACAATCAACAACGTGGCGGCCGTGAACAACTCGCGCAGCTCCGAGCGCTGGATCCACGTCAAAAAACGCAGACGATAGCCCGCCAGCACCACCAGCACCGCCACCAGCGCCACCCCGAAATGCGGCGGATCCGCGCCGTCCGAACCCAACATCCCGGCCGCCACCAGCATGGGAATGGCCGCCATATCCTGGAATAGCAAAATCCCCAGCGCCATACGGCCCAACGGCGCGCGCAACAGCCCCCGCTCCTCCAGAAGACGCAAGGCCACCGCCGTCGACGACAAGGCCAGCGACAGCCCGCACAACACCGCCACCGTCACGCTCATGCCCGCCAGATGACGCAGCCCGGCGCCAAACACCAGCCCCAACAGCACTCCCGCCGTCAGCACCTGCAAGGCCCCCAGACCGAACACCTCCACCCGCATCTCCCACAGCCGGCGGGGCGCCAGCTCCAGCCCGATCACGAACAACATCATGACCACGCCCCATTCAGACACGTTCATCATGGCCGGCACATCGGTCACCAAGGCCAGGCCCGACGGCCCCACCGCGATGCCCGCCACCAGATAACCCGGGATCGCCCCCAGGCCCAGGCGCTGCGTCAACGGCACACAAACCACCGCCGCCAGCAGCAACAACGTGACTAGCCCCATGCGTCCTCTCCCGTCCGAACGAGGAAAGATTTGCAGAAAGAAAAATTTTGGGTAGAATAGCGGGCTTTCCTGCTTCGGCAAGAGCCACAGGAAACAAACCTCGTTAAATCATCGGTCTCATGGGTTTTGTGGACACCACACCAAGCAGACCGGGATCGGCGTCCAAGGTTCGGACCACGGCCGGGACTGAAACAGGTTTGAGCAAGACACCTGGAGAGGTGGCAGAGTGGTCGAATGCGCCGGACTCGAAATCCGGTATACGTTTAGGCGTATCGTGGGTTCGAATCCCACCCTCTCCGCCAGATTATTGCCCGAGCGAGTCCCGGGCAGAGAAAAACCCCGTAAGTTCGATGACTTGCGGGGTTTTTTCTTTTGCGGCGTCGCGATACTCGCAATGTCGTCTGACGACTGGATCGCTGGGGGAGGCCGCCCGCGATCCAGTCGTCAGACAAAAGTAGACATGGACATCAACAACGGCCGAGGCGGGGAATAGCTCAGATGACGGGCTCCTCGCAGCGCGCCTGCAAATTTACGGCGCCCGGCATACGCTGCCTCCGTTGCTTCAGCGTGGCTGCCGTCAAGCTAATCCCAAGCGGCATCGACCGACCCTGCCCTCCAATGCGCAAAACCGGCCAACAAGACTAGATTTTCTTTCCCCCTCAAACCGCCGCCGCGCACGCCTCGATTTCAATCAGCCACCCGGGCTTGACCAGTCCGGCGACCTGGACGACGGTGCGGGCGGGGAAGGCGGAGACGCGCTCCTTGAGGTAGGCGTTGTAGGCGGCGTTAAAGCCGTCGAAATCCATTCGACCAGTCTCGGGGTCGGCCACCAGATAGATTCGGGCATGGGTCAGTTGCTCCAAGCCCAAGCCCATGTCGGCCAGGACTTTTTCCAGGCGGGCCAGGGTGGTCCGGGTCTGGGTGGCCGTGTCGCCGAAGGCCTGGCGGGAGTCGGCCGGGGCTTGGGGGTCGACCACTTCGGGGTATTGGGCGCTGAGTTGGAAGTGGGTCAGCCCCGGCGGGACGCCGACGGCGCGGCTGATGGCGGAGGCGGAGCCGGTGGCGGCGATGTGTTGGAGCAGGGTCATGATGGTGTTTTCCCCCATTTGTGAAAGGTGCGCCAGACTTTATAGTATTTTCACATTAACGCTCAATCGGGGAGAGCCTGGGTGGACGCCTTTCTTCAGCATCTGGCCATGCATCGCAGTGTGCGCGCGTTTGCCCAGCGCGAGGTGGACGCCTCGGTGCTGGCCCGGGTGTACGCGGCGGCCAGCCGCTGCCCTTCCTGGAACAATGCGCAGAATGTGACTCTGATCGAGGTGCGGGACGCGGCGCGCAAGGCGGAGCTGGCGCGGCTTTGCGGCGGGCAGGAGGCGGTTGTGCAGGCTCCTGTGTTCGCGGTCCTGTTGATGGATTTCCACAAGACGGCCGAGGCGGCGGCGCGGCACGGCCGCCAGCAGGTCGCGCATGAGGATGTCAATGGTTTGCTGATCGGCGCCGTTGACGTGGGCATCATGCTGGCGACGCTGATGTCGGCCGCCCGGGCGGCCGGCCTGGCGGTGTGCCCGGTCGGGGGGATCCGGCGCGAGCTGGACGCGGTCATCGATCTGCTGGCCTTGCCGCCGCTGACCTTGCCGCTGGCGGGGGTCTGCCTGGGTTATGCGGCCGATACGGTCGCCGGGCCGCTCAAGCCCCGCCTGCCGCTGGAGGCGCTGCTGCATGCCGAACGTTATGACCGCTCGCGGGTGGCGCCGGCGCTTACGGCCATGGACCGCGATATGGCGGCCTATCGCCAGGCGTCGGGCGCGGCGCCGGCGCCGTCCTGGACCGATGCGGTGTCCGCGCGCTATGCCGCCATGCCGGCTTATGCGGGGGTGGCGCGCGCCCTGCAGCGTCAGGGTTTTCGCTTTCCGACGTTTGATATGTAAATCATATAATCGGATTTTAGGGACAGGATGGCGATATGGCGCTTCTGAAACGACAGGCCCCCGCGGCCGCCCGCAGCGAACTGAATCTCACGGACCGCATTGCCGAGATGCTGATCGAGGAGATCACCAGCGGGCAGTATCAGCTGGGTGAGGTCCTGCCCCCGGAGCAAGTCATCGCCGACCGCCTGGGCGTGTCGCGCACGGTGCTGCGCGAGGCGGTCTCGCGCCTGAAGGCGGACGGCATCGTGACCAGCAAGCAGGGCCGCGGGCTGACGGTCATGCTCAATACCCGCCCTTCGGTGCTGCGCATGCAGGCGGCCGAGGAAGGCAATGTGGAGCAGATCCTGCGTATTGTCGAGCTGCGCCGCGGTTTTGAGATCGAGGCGGCCGCGCTGGCCGCCCAGCGCCGCGACCGGCAAGACCTGGACGATATGCGCGCGGCGCTGGACAACATGGCCACGGCGCTGGCGTCGGGCGATGTCATCACCGGCGTGGACGCCGACCTGAGCTTCCATCGCGCCATCGCGCGCGCCACGCGCAATGAACACTATCTCAATTTCTTCGACTTCCTGAGCGTGCTGTTGCGGCGCAATCTGGAAGTCTCGCGTTCGCGTTCGGCCAAGACGGCCGGGCGCGGCGCCCTGGCGCAGTCCGAGCACGAGGCCTTGTACGAGGCCATCGAGCTTGGCGACAGCGAGCAGGCCCGCCAGCGCGCGCGCAATCATATCGAGAACACCGAAACACGCTTGCATACCACCAGTTTCTTGAAACGCTAGCGGCGCTCACGACCGTTGCATACAAGGGGAAAAAATGGCGAGTAAGTCCTTAGACGAATTGGTGATGGCCGACCAGGGCCTGGTCAGCCGCTCCATCTTTGTCGACGAAGAAATCTTCAAGACCGAGCTGGAGCGGGTGTTTTCCCGAGCCTGGCTGTTCGTGGGCCACGAAAGCCTGGTGCCGAATCCGGATGATTATTTCCTGTCGCGCATGGGCACGGAATCCGTCATCCTGACGCGCGACCGGCAGGGCAATATCCAGGTCATGCTCAACAGCTGCGCGCACCGCGGCATGAAGCTGTGCCGCTACGACCACGGCAATAACCGCACATTTACCTGTCCGTATCACGGCTGGAGTTTTTCGACGGACGGCAAGCTGGTGGAGCGGCCCGGCGAGCTGGTGGGCGTTCCCGGCCATGCCACCCATTACAAGGGCGAGCTGGACAAGAAGGCCTGGGGCCTGAAGACCGTGGCCCAGGTCTGTGTGTACAAGGGCACGGTCTGGGCCACCTGGGATGCCGACGCCCCGCCTTTCCTGGATTATCTGGGCGATATGAAGTGGTATCTGGACGCGGCGCTGGATAGCCGCGACGGCAGTCCGGGCGGCTCCGAGGTGATCGGCGGCGTGCAGAAATGGCGCGTGAAGTGCAATTGGAAGTTCGCGCCGGAGAATTTCATCGGTGATCTTTATCACGATATCAGCCACCGTTCGGTGGATATCGTGGGCATCGGGCCCAGCGGCGGCAAGGGACGCCGCGACCCCACGCCCAACCGCATGACCATCGGCTTTCCCCGCCACGGCCATGGGCTGCTGGGCCAGCTGCCTTTCTATGCCGAGCCCGAGTACAAGCCGCTTTATGCCCAGCATCCCGAGGTGGAAGCTTATTACCGCGAGGTGCATGAGGCGCGGGTACGGCGCTTTGGCGACAAGATGCGCGTGATGACCAGCGTGGGCACGATTTTTCCCAATATGTCTTTCCATGGCCGCCAGCCGCGCACCATCGCGGTGTTTCATCCCATCAGCCCGACCGAAATGGAAATGTGGCGCATGTACCTGGTCGACAAGGACGCGCCGGCCTCGGTCAAGGAGGCCGCCCGCCACTATTACCTGCGCTATTCCGGGCCCGGCGGCATGACCGAATCCGACGATATGGAAAACTGGACCGGCGCCACCGAGGCCTGCCAGGGCACGGTCTCGCGCGAGTTGTATTTCAATTACCAGATGGGCGTGGGCCATGCCCGCGCCGTGCCCGAGCTGAAGGGCTGTGTGGAGAACGGCGAGTACACCGAGGAAAACGCCCGCATCTATTACCGGCGCTGGGCCCAGTTCATGAAGGGCATGAGCTGGGACGCCCTGATGGCCGAGTCGGCGTGAGGAGGACAGACGAATGAGCACGACTTCCATTCCCGCGTCGCTGCTGCTGTGGTGGGAAGTGCAGCAGTTCCTCAGCCATGAGGCCGAATTGCTGGACAGCCGCCGCTTCGACGAATGGCTGGGTTTGTTCGATGAGCAGGCGCGCTACCGCATGCCGCTGGCGCGCAATGTGCGCCGCGACCGCATCGCCACCGAGGAATACACGACCGAGGACCAGGTCGCCTGGATAGACGAGAGCCTGCCCACGCTGCGTCAGCGCGTCGCCCAGCTCAAGACCGGCATTCATTGGGCCGAGGAGCCTGCCTCGCGCACCACGCATATGGTCGCCAATATACGTGTCGCCGAGAGCCAGGAGCAGGACGGCAGGCTGAGCGCGCGCGTGCATTCGCGCTTCATGCTTTACCAGAACCGTCTGCAAACCGAGACCAATGTCTTTGTCGGCAAGCGCAGCGACCTCCTGGTGCGCCAGGCGGATGGCTGGCGCATTCTTGACCGGCAGATCCATCTGGACCAGAACGTGCTGCAGGCCAAGGCCCTGACCGTTTTCTTCTGACCCTTCTTGTTCCTACATTGTCCTCCGGGATGTCCGCCAGGCCATCCCCGGGGAAGGCTGTACCCATACCTGCTGTACCGGGGAGACGACACGCCGCGCCGCGGCCTTCCTTACATGGAGTGTTGCAATGAACCGCCGTACTGTTTTGAAGACCTTGGGATTGACCGCCGCCCTGCCCTGGGCTCCGCTGGCGCGCGCCGCCGGCGGGGCCTACGCCAGCCGCCCCATCCGCCTTGTCGTGCCCTATCCGCCCGGCGGCGTGACCGACGTGGCGGCCCGCCTGGCCGGCGAGCTGCTGACGGCCAAGTATGGCCAGCCCGTCGTTGTCGAGAACCGGCCCGGCGCCAGCGGCCTGATCGGCCAGCAGGTGGTCGCCGCCGCCGCGCCTGACGGCTATACCTTCATCATGGGAGGCCTGGGCGGCAATGTGCTGCCGCCCGTGACGGTGCGCGGCCTGCCGCTGGACGTGCCCAAGACCTTCGTGCCGGTGGCGCAGATCGCCGAGTTCGTCAATGTGCTGGTGGTCGCCAAGGATTCGCCGCTGTCCAATGTCCAGGAGTTCCTGGCCTATGCGAAGTCCAAGCCGGAGGGCAGCCTGAGCTATGGCAGCAACGGCATCGGCACGTCCGCCCACCTGACCACGGAGTTTTTTGCGCAGCGCACCGGCCTGAAGATGCAGCATGTGCCGTACAAGGGCAGCAATGAGCTGAACATCGATGTGGCCAATGGCAATCTGGATTTTTGCTTCAGCAACCTGCCGCCGGTGCTGCCCCTGATCAAAAAGGGCAATCTCAAGGCGCTGGCCGTCACCAGCAGCTATCGCAGCAAGCAGCTGCCCCAGGTGCCGACTTTCGAGGAAAGCGGCATGGCGGACTTCGACGTCACCAGCTGGCTGGGCGTGTACGCGCCGGCCGGCGTGCCGGCGGCGCTGGTGCAGGAACTGGGCAAGGTGATTGCGCAAGGCGTGGACCAGCCCGGTATGCGCGAGCGTCTGCAGACGGCCGGCTTCGAGCCGCAACCGCGCGATGCCGAAGGTTTCGCGGCCCTGAACCAGCGCGAGCTGGAACGTTGGGGCGCCATCGCCAGGCAGGCCAATGTGGTCATCGAGTTCGGCAAGGGATGAGGTATGCAGCCTAGCCCTTCTATCGGTGTCTTGATCGTGGGCGCGGGCCATGCGGGCGTGGAATGCGCCTGGGCCCTGCGCGCGGCCGGCTATACGGGCGGCATCATGCTGGCCGGCGAGGAAGTCCATCTGCCTTATGAACGCCCGCCGCTGTCCAAGGGCTTGCTGCTGGGCGCCACCGAACCCGCCCGCCTGCTGCTCAAGGCGCCGGCCCAGTACGAGAGCCAGGGCATCCTGCGCCTGGCCGGCCACGCCATCGTCAGCCTGGGCGATGGCGTGGCGCGCTGCGCCGATGGCCGCGAGATCGCTTTTGAGCGCTGCGTGCTGGCGACCGGGTCCCGCGCCCGCCGCCTGCCCGGGCTGGACGGCCCGCGCGTGCATGTCATCCGTAACCAGGAGGATGCCTTGGGGCTGCGCCAGGCCATCGCCGCCGGGCAGCGCCTGCTGGTGCTGGGCGGCGGCTACCTCGGTCTGGAGGCCGCCTGCTCGGCCACCCGCCTGGGCGCCCGCGTGACCGTGCTGGAGCAAGGGCCGTCCCTCATGGGCGGCCGGGTCTCGCCCCATACCGCCCAAGCCATGGCGGCCCTGCATATCGACGCCGGCATAGACCTGCGGCTAGGCTGCCGCGTGCAGCGCTGGGAGCGCCTGGCGGCGGGCTGGCGGGCGCATCTCGACGCCCAGCAGAGCTGCGAGGCCGAGCAGGTGTTGGTGGCCATCGGCGGCGAACCCAATGACAGCCTGGCGCGCCAGGCGGGACTGGCCTGCGCCGATGGCGTGCTCGTCGATGAGCACTGCCGGACATCGGACCCGCGCATCTATGCCATCGGCGATTGCGCCAGCGCCTGGCGCGAAACGCTCGGGCGCCAGGCCCGCGTGGAGAGCGTGCAGAACGCGCTGGCCCAGGCCCGCATCGCCGCCGCCCATATCGCCGGCAAGCCGCCCCTGCCCCGCCGAACCGCCACGTTCTGGTCCGAACAGCAAGGACGCCGGCTGCAAATGGCCGGCCTGGTCGCCGCCGGCGCGGCCTGCCGCGATGTCGTCCTGTCCACGCCCAAAGGCTGGGTCGTGGAACGCCATCTCGACGGCCGGCTGGCCGCCATCGAGGCGGTCGACAGCCCGGCCGAATTCGTCAAGGGCGTGGCGCGCCTGTCCGCGCCGCCCCAACTTCAGGAGACCTGACATGCCTCAACTCTTTTTTGTGCTGCCCGACGGCAGCGAACAGGCCGCCCAGGCGCCCGCCGACTGGTCGCTGATGGAATGCGCGCGCGATCAAGGCATCGAAGGCGTGGTCGCCGAATGCGGCGGCGGCGCGATCTGCGGCACCTGCCACGTCCATGTCGACCCGGAATGGTTCGCCAAGCTGGAACCCGCCGGCGCCACCGAAGAGGCTTTGCTCGACGTGGTTCCCGACCGCGGGCCCACCAGCCGCCTGGCCTGCCAAATCATGTTGAGCGAGGCGCTTGATGGCATGCGCGTGCGCGTTCCCGCCGAGCAACTGGCGCTGTAGGAGGCCGCGCCATGTCGTCCACCGTCAATCTGGTCGAGCTGCAACCCGGCGCGGTCCTGCTGATGACCGATGGCGCCGTCGTCGAAGTCATCGAGAACCCGCAGGATGGCATCTGGATCACCTGCCGCTACCTTTCCCATCCCGGCAATCCCGCACTGGTCAACGGCGAAGAGCAACAGGTCTTCGCCACCGACATCCAAGCCTATGCCGAGGCGCCCTGACGCGCCCGGCCCGATTTCTCAGGAGTGTTTCATGTCTGCATCGTCCCTTCCCACCATTGTCCTGTCCGCCCCGCTGCCCCCCGATCTGCGCGAACGCCTGCAAGCCGCCTGCCGCATTCTGGAAGTGCCCGCCGGGCAAAGTCCCGCCCAGGCGCTGGACGCCGCGCAGCGCGAATCCGTCCAAGGCATTCTGTGCACCATGAAGACGCGCATCGGCCCGGAAGAACTCGCCGCCCTGCCCCAACTGCGCGTGGTGTCGAACTTCGCCGTCGGCTTCGACAACATCGACATCCCCGCCGCCACCCAGGCCGGCGTGCTGGTCTGCAATACCCCGGGCGTGCTGGACAAGGCCGTGGCCGACCTGACGCTGGGCCTGCTCATCTGCCTGGCCCGCAACCTGGTGCAGGGCGACGCCTTTGTGCGTTCCGGCCAATGGAGCAAGGGCGCCGCGCCGCTGACCCGCGACATCCGCGGCAAAACGCTGGGCCTGCTGGGCATGGGCCGCATCGGCCGCGAGGTCGCCGGCATGGCCCGCGCGCTGGGCATGCAGGTCGTCTATCACAACCGCCGCCGCGACGATGCCGCCGAGAGCCAAGGCCTGGCGCAATACCGCGAGCGCGACGCCTTGTTCGCTGAAGCGGATTTTCTCAGCGTCCATATCCCGCTGAACGCGGAAACCCGTCACAGCATCGGCGCGCGCGAGATCGGCCTCATGAAGCGCGGCGCCTATCTGATCAACACCGCGCGCGGCGCCGTCATCAAGGAGGCCGAACTGATCGAAGCCCTGCGCTCGGGCGTCATCGCGGGCGCCGGCCTGGACGTCATGGAAACCGAACCCATCGACGCCGGCCATCCGCTGTGCTCGCTGCCCAACGTCATCCTGCAAGCCCATGTGGGCAGCGCCACGGTCGAAACCCGCCGCGCCATGATAGACCTGGCGGCGCAGAACCTGCTGGATGCGCTTCAGGAGCGGCAACCGGCCGCCATGGTCAATCCCTCGGTCTGGCAGGCTGGCGCCGCCCTGGCTTGAGGAGACCGCCATGCAGAAAACCAACCCGCCGCTGGTGCAGGCCAGCGGCATACAGCCCGAGATCGCCATCGCGGCCATCCCCGATGACGAGCGTGTCTGGGTGCCCCAGGCGCCGCAGGTCTGGTACCGCCCCCTCTTCCTGAACACCGTCACGGGCGGCTGGTGCAACCTGCTGCGCGTGCGGCGCTCGGGGGTGCTCAGCCGCCATATCCACCCGGGCATGGTCTTCGGCTATGTGATCAAGGGCTCATGGCGCTACCTGGAACACAGCTGGGTGGCGCGCGCCGGCAGCTTTGTCTATGAACCGCCGGGCGAGATCCACACCCTGGTTGTCGATGAGGGCGCCGAACAGGAAGAAATGATCACCTTCTTCAACATCAGCGGCGCCCAGGTCTATCTCGACGAACAAGGGCGCCAGGTGGGCTACGAAGACGTGTTCAGCAAGATAGAGATGTGCCGCAAGCACTATATCGAAGTCGGTCTGGGCGCCGACTATGTCGATCAGTTCATCCGCTAGATGTGATGCCTCGATAGGCGGTTCACCCAGGTCCGGCCTGGGAGTTCCCCTATCGAGGCTCGCTAGCTAGAGCGCCCTGCCGACGATCAGCGGATCGGTGACCAGATCGGGGCTGCTGCCGCGGCCCTCGTAGGGCAGGCGATTCAGCACATAGCGCATGGCGTTGAGCCGCGCGCGCTTCTTGCAGTCGGACTTGACCACGATCCAGGGCGCATCGGCCGTGTCGGTATGAGCGAACATGGCCTCCTTGGCCCGCGTGTAGTCATCCCATTTGTCCAACGAAGCCAGGTCCACCGGGCTCAGCTTCCATTGCTTGAGCGGGTGGACCTTGCGCTGCTGGAAGCGCCGTTTCTGTTCTTCCTGGCTGACCGAGAACCAGAACTTGACGAGATGGATGCCGCTGTTGACCAGGTGGCGCTCGAAATCCGGCACCTGGCGCAGAAACTCCAGGTACTCCGCATCGCTGCAAAAGCCCATGACGCGCTCCACGCCGGCGCGGTTATACCAGGAGCGGTCGAACAGCACGATCTCGCCGGCCGAGGGAAGGTGTTGGACGTAGCGCTGGAAATACCATTGGCCTCGCTCGGTATCGGAGGGTTTCTCCAGCGCCACCACGCGGGCGCCGCGAGGGTTGAGGTGCTCCATCATGCGTTTGATCGTGCCGCCCTTGCCGGCCGCATCCCGCCCTTCAAAAAGGATGACGACACGCTGCCCGGTGGCCTTGACCCAGGCTTGCAGCTTGAGCAGCTCGACCTGCAGGCGGTATTTCTGCTTTTCGTAGTTCTTGCGCAGCATGCGATGCCGGTAGGGATAGGCGCCGCCGCGCCAGTCGCCGGCCAACTCCAGGTCGGGATTGCGCGGCATGGGCCGCGCCGCCGCCTGCACCAGCGCCTGGTGCACGGCCCGCGCATCGTCGGGCGACAGCGCCTCGATGACCGACAGCAAGGCCTCCTTGGCCTCGCCCTCGGCCTGGACGCGGGAAGCGATATCCGCCAGGACCGACACCGCCTCTTCGCGCGCGGCCTGCATGCGGGCCTCGGCCTGGGCGCGCTCGGGATCCAGAACCGCGGCCTCGGGGGGCAGGCCGGTCTTGCGAGGCGAACGGGAACGAGGCTTGTCAGTCATGGCATGAGCTCCTTTTTTCAAGCACGGCGGAAACCGCAACCCTATACCATCGGCCAGTCTCCCCTTTTGCGCAACATCAAGCGGCTTCAGCGGCGGGTTGCCAAATCCGCCAAAGCCATCGACACTAGTGCCGCGCGGTGGACCGGCCACCGTTTCTCTCGTACCGCGAGGCCACATGAGCCAGTTTGTCTCCGAAATCCTGTTCGGCTATACCACGCTCATCAGCATCATCAATCCGGTCGGCCTCGCCTTCATCTTTCTCAACAAGACCGCCACCCTCACCGTCGAGGAAAGGCGCAAGCTGGCCTACAGCGTTTCGCTGTATTCCTTTTTTGTCCTGGTCGTGGCTTTCTTCCTGGGCTCCTTCGTGCTGCATATGTTCGGCATCACGCTGGAGGCGCTGCGCATCGCCGGCGGGCTGGCCGTGGCGGTGTCGGGCTGGACCATGCTCAACGCGCCGGAAATCCACAACAAGGACGCCCAGACCGTCCAGCAGATCGCGCCCAGCCAATTGGGCGAAATGGTGTTTTTCCCGCTGACGGTCCCGCTGACCACCGGCCCGGGAACGGTGGCCGCGGCCATCGCGCTGACGGCCAACCGGACCAAGGAGCTGCGCGAATTCGTGCTCGGCAGCCTGTCGTCCATCGCGATCTCCGCCCTGGTCGTGGTGTCGATCTATCTGGTGTACAGCCGGGCGGATTCGCTCTCGCGCTTTCTGGGCGAGGGCGGGACACGGGTAGTGACCCGGGTGTCCGCCTTTCTGCTGCTCTGCGTGGGCGTGCAGATTATCCTTACTGGCATCAGCCAGTTTATCCGCCCGCTGCTGGCCGGGTCGTAATTCCGGCCTTATTCGTCGACATCGATTGATTATCTTTCTGGATGAAATCTGCCGCTGGCGATTAACCATGAAGTAATCATGGATTTTAACCGGCCGCCGCCTTATGCTCGCGCGGCCCGGACATCAATCTTGGGGCGGTCTCGACGGCTCGCCCGACGCCGATCCATGTATCGCCGTGATGCGCTTGGGCCGCCATATCTTGCAAGCCTGCTCCAGGCTCTTGCCCTGCTGCAGGAATCTGGCAAATCCCATGGCCTGATCAACCGTCAGGAACTCGTACTTGCGGGCCGAGCAGCTGACAGCCCGGCCTTCCCGAATCACTTGCAAAAGCGCCTCCCTTTGGTTTGACCTGCATTCAAACATATAACATGACTCAAACCGGAAACCTGTTATTTGTTTAACGCAATTTTTAATCCAGCGCGCCGGGAAAAACGTTAGCGCATATATATAATATTCTCTACAAAATACATGGATAGATAGGCGCCAATTATCGCAAGCTCACGGGCTGGACATGGCTTGCCGCGGCCGCTAAAGGCTTGACAATCATTGACATTAGTTTTCTGGAGAAACATCTGGAAACGCCGTAGCCTTAAGTCTGAGCCTAACCCCAGCAGGCCCACACGACATGCGCCTTGCCATGATTTCCTCAGACAAAACTCCTCGCGCCCATCGCATCCCCTTGCGCAAGCGCGTCTCGGCTTCCAGCCAGCCCGGACCGAGCCTGCCGGGGCGCTGCCCGCCCGCGCTCTGTCAGCCAGCGCTGCGCCGCAAGCTGAACGAGCTTGAGGCGGAGAACCGCCGCTTGCGGCGCCTGGTGGTGACGGATGATTTGACGGGGATTTTTAATCGGCGTTATTTCGCCAGACGCTTGCAGGAGGCGCTGCACGCGCCGCAGCGCGGACTGGGCGTGGCGCTCTGTCTGTTTGACCTGGATGATTTCAAGGCCATCAACGACAGCCTGGGCCACGCCGCGGGCGACCGCCTGCTGCACGCGGTCGCGCAGGCGGTCAAGCTGCAATTACGCCGCAATGACGATTGCGTCTGCCGCGTGGGCGGCGATGAGTTCGCGGCGATTTACTCGGCCGACTCGCCGGAGAAGGCGCTGCGCCAGGCCGAGGGCCTCATGGCGGCCATCCGCCAGCTGAACTGGGGACAGGCCGGGCCGGCCAGCGCGACCTTTGGTTTGGTGTGGTTGCCGCCGGGCGTGATGGTGGATTGGCAGCATGCCTATGGCCGGGCCGATGATGCGCTTTACCGCGCCAAGCACAAAGACAAAGGCGGCATCGCCCAACTGGATGCCGCCCAGCAAGCGATCTGAAACGGGTCAGTCGCGGGGGACTTCGGGCGGCTCGATCCAGAAAAAGCGCTCGCCCTGCCGGATCATGCCGGCGACGCCTTCGGGTTCCATGCGGAAGTCCGTGCCCATGAGCGTGGCGCCCCCGTCCGCATGAATGTGGATGATGGCCAGGGGGTCTTTCTCCATGGTGTACCAGTAGTACCCAGGCTTGAGGTCGTGAGCGGTCGTCATGCATCGAGTATACCGACAAGCCTTGCGAAACGCTTGCGCTGACGCAAAGCCGGGCCTGTTGGTGATTGGATGTAACACCGCCGCCGGGCGGTTTGATTTCAGCCGATTTCAAACCCTCTTCTCCCCCTCGGGGCCGTCGATGGCGCGGCGCAGCACCGCCGCGCGCCCCGGTTGCGCTTTGTCGCCATTGCAATACCCGTCTGAGATGCTTTCGCGGCGAAAACGGCGACAATACGATCGACGCAATCTCAAGACTGCATGTGCAGCAAGGCAGGTGAAATCATGAAGAAATGGCTAGTCGCTGGTTTGGGCGCCGCCGCCCTGACGATGTCAGCTGCGGCAATGGCGCATGTGGACATCGGCGTGTCCATCGGCATCCCCGGCATCGCGGTCGCCCCCGCTCCGGTCTACGTGGCGCCGCCTCCGGTCTATGTGGCTCCGGCCCCGGTCTATGCCGCCCCGCCGCCGCGCTATTACGCGCCGCCGCCGGCCTATGTCCGCCCGGTGGTCGTGCCGGCGCCCGTCTACTACGGCGGCCCGCGTTGGCATGGCGGCCCGCGCCATCATCATGGCCACTCCCGCGGCCACTGGCGCCGCGACTGACGCGGCAACGCGGCGCAAACCGCAGCCGCCCAGAATAAAAAACCCCCGAGAGTCGGATATAGATCCGGCCTTCGGGGGTTTTTCTTTGACCGCGTTCGGCGAGACGCTCGTCGCAGAGGTGTCAGACACCAGGCGGCAGGGCCTTGCGGTCTGAAGACGTGCTTGGGGGTGTCTGACACCTCAGGGTAGGTTGCCGCGTGGCTGCGCGCATGGCATCCAGCCAGCGGCGCGGGGTGCTGGTGTTCTTCCACCAGCCATTATGCGGTCGCATGTGCAAACTCCGGTTCACCATTAAAACGCACACCATTGATCTTCGAGAAGATTTCCTGGCTGCCTGCCTCCGCCTCGCTGAGACTGCGGTAGGTGCCAAGGTTGGGAAGATCCCATGCTTTTTCGGGAGCCGTGCCGCCTACGCGGCGCGTCCATATCCGCACACTGAAGGACTGCCCCTCTTGCGGGACCACAGTGCAACGAACGCGAAAATCGCCAATCATTCGTGAAGTCATGGTTAGCTTCCTCTATTGAAATGAAGGGACACGAGGCCAAGCAGACATATTGTGCCGCAAGATGCGGCCCTTTTAATCGCTCATTCACATTTGTTCACATCAATAGCGCAAGACCATGATACCGGCCAAAGGCTACAGAACGGTTTCGGTCACGGAAACGGAATGTGGCAAACCATTATCGGAACAATAAATCGACAAAATAAAAAAACCCGGCCGCGGCCGGGTTTTGGGGTTTGCCCAAGCCTCAGGGCTTGAGCACCTCGATGCCACCCATATAGGGACGGAGCACCTCCGGCACGACGACGCTGCCATCGGCCTGCTGGTAGTTCTCCAGCACGGCCACCAGGGCGCGCCCGACCGCCAGTCCGGAGCCGTTGAGCGTGTGGACAAACTCGGGCTTGCTCTTGGCGTCGGCGCGGAAACGCGCCTGCATGCGGCGTGCCTGGAAGTTTTCACAGTTGGAGACCGAAGAAATCTCGCGCCAGGTATTCTGCGCCGGTAGCCAGACCTCGAGGTCATAGGTCTTGGCCGCGCCAAAGCCCATATCGCCGGTGCAAAGCAGCATGACCCGGTAGGCCAGGCCCAGCCGGCGCAGCACGGCCTCGGCATGGCCGGTCATCTGCTCCAGCGCCTCATAGGACTGATCAGGCTGGACCACCTGGACCATTTCGACTTTGTCGAACTGGTGCTGGCGGATCATGCCGCGCGTATCGCGCCCCCCGCTGCCGGCCTCGGAGCGGAAACAAGGCGTGTGCGCGGTCATGCGCAAGGGCAGATCGGCGCCGGGCACGATGGTGTCGCGCACCACGCTGGTCAGGGTGATTTCCGAGGTCGAGATCAGGTATTGGTCTTCGCGCACGAAAGCCTTGCCATGTTCGTCGACCTTGGGGTCATCATCGCCCCCGCCCTTGGTCACAAAGAACATATCGTCCTTGAACTTGGGCAATTGCCCCGTGCCGTAAAGCGTGGAGCTGTTGACGATATAGGGCGTATAGCACTCGGTATAGCCATGCTCGCCGGTCTGCAGATCCAGCATGAACTGCGCCAGGGCGCGGTGCAGGCGGGCCATCTGGCCGCGCATGAAGGAAAACCGGGCGCCCGACAGCTTGGCCGCGGTATCGAAATCCAGGCCCAGGGGTTCGCCGATGGCCACGTGATCGCGCGGCTCGAAGCCCAGCCCGGCGGGATTGCCGTCCGGGCCAGCCTGGCCGGGCAGCCAGCGGCGCACTTCGACGTTGTCGTCGCTGGACGCGCCCACCGGCACGCTGGCGTGCGGCAGGTTGGGCACCGACATCAGCAGCTCATTGAGCTGCTGATGCAGCATCGCCAGCTCGTCTTCCAGCTGCTTGAGTTTGGCGGGCAGGGCTTGCGACTCCGCCATCACGGCCGAAGCATCCTCGCCCTTGGCCTTGAGCTGGCCGATCTGCTTGGCCAGGGCATTGCGGCGCGCCTGCAGGGACTCGGTCTCGGTCTGCACGGACTTGCGGCGGGACTCCAGATCGTTGAACCGTTCCGTGTCGAAGGCAACCCCCCGGCTCTGGAGACGGTCCACGACGGTTTGCAGGTCTTTGCGCAGCAGTATCGGATCTAGCATGGTGATGGCGATTAAGTTGGGAAACGCGCCGCCGGCCGCGGGGACCGGGCGCCTTGGGTCGCGGCACGAAGCGCCGGCAACCCCGGGGATTTTACCCTCCCCGCCGGATAGGCCTGCCGCGCACACCCGTCTGGCGGATGATTTCCTGGATGCGCTGGCGCGCGAGAAGGTCGTCGTGGAAGTGCGGCATTAAGCCGCGCTAGCGCTTCTTGTCGCGGGCCTGGGCGTCGAGTTCGCGCAGGAAAGCCAGTTTCTGCTGGATCTTGGCCTCCAGCCCGCGGTCCGTCGGCTGATAGAAGGTCGGGTTCAGGCCATCGGGGAAATAATGCTCGCCGGCGGCGTAGGCATGGGGCTCGTCATGGGCATAGCGATAAGCGTGCCCATGACCCAGCTGTTTCATGAGCTTGGTCGGCGCATTGCGCAGATGCAGGGGCACGGGCGCGCTGCCATGCTCGGCGGCGAATTTGCGCGCGGCGTTGTAGGCGTTGTAGACCGCGTTGGATTTGGCCGCGCAGGCCAGATAGACCACGGCCTGGGCCAGGGCCAGCTCGCCTTCCGGCGAGCCCAGGCGCTCATAGATGTCGGCGCCCTGCAGCGTCAGCTCGGTGGCGCGGGGGTCGGCCAGGCCGATGTCCTCCACCGCCATGCGGACCAGGCGGCGCGACAGGTATTTGGGATCGGCGCCGCCGTCGAGCATGCGCGCGAACCAATACAGGGCGGCGTCCGGGTCCGAACCGCGCACCGCCTTGTGCAAGGCGCTGATCTGGTCATAGAAGGCGTCGCCGCCCTTGTCAAAGCGGCGCAGGTTCTGCGAGAGCGACGTCTCCAGCCAGGCCGCGTCGACCTCTTCGCGGCCGGCGGCTTCGGCCGATTCGGCCACGACCTCGACCGCGCTGATCAGGCGGCGGGCATCGCCATCGGCCCAGGCCGCCAGCTGCTCGCGCGCGGCGTCGTCAAACCGTATGGGTTTGTCATCCCGGCCTTCATTGAAGGCGGCGACGGCGCGGTCCACCAGCAGCATGAGCTCTTCGGCGCTGAGGGACTGCAGAACGTAAACCCGCGCGCGCGACAGGAGGGCCGAGTTGACCTCGAAGGAGGGGTTTTCGGTGGTGGCGCCGATGAAGGTGAACAGGCCGCTTTCCACATAGGGCAGGAAGGCATCCTGCTGGGCCTTGTTGAAGCGATGGACCTCATCGACGAACAGGATGGTGCGGCGGCCCTGCCCTTGCGCGATCTGGGCCGTGACGACGGCATCGCGGATGTCCTTGACGCCGCCCAGCACGGCCGAGATGGCGATGAACTGGGCATCGAATCCATCGGCCATCAGCCGCGCCAGCGTGGTCTTGCCCACGCCCGGCGGCCCCCAGAAGATCATGGAGTGCGGCCGGCCGGACTCAAAGGCCACGCGCAGCGGCTTGTCCGGCCCCAGGAGATGCGATTGCCCGACCACGTCGGCCAGCGTGCGCGGGCGCAGGCGCTCGGCCAGGGGCACATAGGGGCGGTGGGCGGGGTCGGCGGAAAACAGATCGTTGCTCATGGCAGCAGAAAACAAAAGGACAGCGTCCAGGCGGCCATTACACCATGAGCCCGGCTAGGGGAAAGTCCTAGCTCCCGCCTGTAAATTTCTTTCAAGATAATCTCTACAAATCAGATTATTGGTAAAAATTTTCAAGGAGGCCGCATGGCCGAGGTGACGCCGCTGGACCCCGACGGCAAGGGGCTGGGCCCGTTTCCCGCAGGCTGTACCACCGCCCAGGCAGCCAGCCTGGGCTGGAATCTGCTGCGCGAAGATCTGAGCCTGCCGGCGGCCGTGCTCTATGAGAGCCGCATGCGCCACAACCTGCAATGGATGCAGCGCTTCATGGAGGCCTATCAGGTCAAGCTGGCGCCGCATGGCAAGACGACCATGAGCCCGGCCCTGTTCGCGCGCCAGATCGAGGCCGGGGCCTGGGGCATCACCCTGGCGACGGCGCCGCAGACGCAAGCGGCCTATCGCCACGGCGTGCGCCGGGTCATCCTGGCCAACCAGTTGGTCGGCCGCGCCAATATGGCCATCATCGCCGGGCTGCTGCGCGATCCGGCCTTCAGTTTCTGCTGCCTGGTCGACTCGGCCGCCAACGCCGCGCAATTGGGCGCCTACTTCCGGCAGGCCGGCCTGCGCCTGCCCGTGCTGCTGGAACTGGGCGTGGCGGGCGGGCGCACCGGCGTGCGCGATGCCGCCCAGGCGCAGGACGTGCTGGACGAGATCGCCCGCTGGCCGGACGCCCTGGCCCTGGCCGGCGTGGAAATCTACGAAGGCGTGCTGCAGGACGAGGCGGCCATCCGCGCCTTTCTGCGGCGCGCGGCCGATACCCTGCGCCGCCTCGCCGCCGAGGGCCGGCTGCGCGACGAAGGCGCCGCCATCCTTACCGGCGCCGGCTCGGCCTGGTTCGACGTGGTGGCCGAGGAGTTTTCGGGCCTGGACATCGGGCGCGCCCTGGATATCGTGCTGCGCCCGGGCTGCTATCTCAGCCACGACGTGGGGATCTACCGCAGCGCCGCCGAACGCATCGCCGCGCACAATCCCGTGGCCCAGCGCCTGGAACCGGGTCTTCAGCCCGCGCTGCAGGTCTGGGCCTATGTGCAATCGCTGCCCGAAGCGGGCCGCGCCATCATCGGCCTGGGCAAGCGCGACGCCGCCTTCGATGCGGGCCTGCCCGCGCCGGCCCGCCACTACCGGCCCGGCGCCCCGCTGCCGCAGGACGCGCCCGCCCAATGGAAGCTGACCGCCATGATGGACCAGCATGCCTTCATGTCCATCGGGCCGGACGACGACATTGCCGTGGGCGACATGATCGCCTTCGATATCTCCCATCCCTGCCTCACTTTCGACAAGTGGCGCCAGATCCTGCTGCTGGATGATGCCTACAGCGTCACGGGCGTGGCCGCGACTTATTTCTAACCAGCAGTTTGTTGTTGACTCCCCTGGAGACAAGCTCATGAATCTGCGCACCACCCGGCTGGCCAGCCTGTTCGCGGCCGGCATCCTCGGCCTGGGCCTGCATGCCACGGCCATCTCGGCCGCCCCGGTCAAGGGCGGCACCATCTCGGTCGCCACCATCGGCGAGCCGCCGACGCTGGATCCGATGACCAGCACGGCCGACCTGGTCGGCATCCTGACGCAGCACATCTTCGAGACGCTCTACACCTTCGACGCCAAGTGGAACCTGACACCGCTGCTGGCCGAGAAGTTGCCGGACATCAGCGCCGATGGCCTGACCTACACGATCAAGCTGCGCCCGGGCCTGAGCTTCCATGACGGCTCCAAGCTGAGCTCGGCCGATGCCGTGGCTTCGCTCAAGCGCTGGACCGAGATCGCCTCGCGCGGCAAACAGGCCGCCAAGCTGATCACCGCCATCGAAGCGCCCGACGCCGACACCATCAAGATCACGCTCAAGCAGCCTTATGCGCCGCTGACGGCCCTGCTGGCGATGAACAACAGCGCGGCCATCATCCTGCCGGCCAAGAACATCGCCCCCGCCTTGACCGCCTTTGTCGGCACGGGCCCCTATCAGCTCAAGGCGCGCGTGCCCGACCAATACATCCAGCTCACGCGCTTCGAAGGCTATCAGCCGCGCGCGGGCGAGCCCGATGGCTACGGCGGCGCGCGCAAGCAATACCTGGACGAAATCCGCTTCGTGCCGGTCAGCAACGCCAACACCCGCGTGGAATCGGCCATCGCCGGCCAGTTCGATTACGTCGATTCGCTGCCGGTGGAATCGCTGGCCAAGCTCAAGGGCGGGCGCTCGGATCCGGTCATGCTCAAGCCTTTTGGCTGGCCGCGCCTGGTGCTCAACACCAAGCAAGGCATCATGTCCAACCTGGCCGTGCGCCAGGCCGTGCAGCTGGCGCTGAACGAAGAGGACATGCTGTTCGCCGCCTTCGGCAACAAGGAGTTCTACAAGCTCAACGGCGACCTCTATCCCGAAGGTTTCCCCTGGGCGACCAAGCTGGGCGACAAGGTCTACAACAAGGGCGATGCGGCCGCGGCCAAGAAACTGGCCGATGGCGCCGGCGTGCAGGACCGCAACATCCGCATCCTGACCAGCCAGCAATACGAGTTCCATTACAAGATGGCGCTGGTGGCCGCCGAATACCTCAAGGCCGCGGGCTTCAAGGTGGACATGCAGGTGGTGGACTGGGCCACGCTGACGCAGCGCCGCCAGGATCCGGCCCTGTGGGACATCTTCATCACCCACAGCCCCTTCCTGCCCGAACCCGCGCTGATCGACTTCCCGTCCAAGGATGCGCCGGGCTGGTGGGACACGCCGCGCCGCAACCAGGTGCTTGACGCCTTCAACCAGGCGCGCACCCAGGACGAGCGCGTGCAGCGCTGGGCCGAGGTGCAAAAGGCGGTGTTCGACGAGGTGCCGTTCATCAAGGTGGGCGACTTCAATGCCCAGGCGGCGCGCTCGCCGGCGCTGCAGGGCGTGCAAGCCGCTCCCTGGCCTTATTTCTGGAACGCCTGGAAGACGGCCAAGTAAGCGCCGCGGCGGCCTTTGCGGCCGCCGCTGTCAAACCCGAGCGAGGAACCCGTTGTGTCGCGTTACCTACTGAACCGGCTGATCGGCCTGATCGCGGTGATGTTCATCGTCGCCACCATCGTCTTTGTGATCATCCGCGTGACCCCTGGCGATCCGGCCGCCGTGATGCTCGGCCCGGAGGCCAGCCAGCAGGATATCTCGGCGCTGCGGGCCCGCCTGGGCCTGGACCAGCCCCTGCCGGTGCAATACCTTACCTGGCTGGGCCAGCTGGCGCGGGGCGACCTGGGCCAGTCCATCTTCCTGAACAAGCCCGTGCTCTCGGCCCTGGCCGACCGCGCCGAACCCACGTTCTGGCTGACGCTGATGTCGCTGCTGATCGCCAGCGCCATCGCGCTGCCGGTGGGCATTTTGTCGGCGGTCAAGCGCGGCAGCACGCTGGACCAGTCGGTCCTGACGTTTTCCATGTTCACCTCCAGCGTGCCGAGTTTCTGGCTGGGGCTGATCCTGATGCAGATTTTTTCGGTCAAGCTGGGTTGGCTGCCCGTGGCGGGCTACGGCGGCCCCGACGCCTCCATCGGCACGCGGCTATCGCACCTGATCCTGCCGGCCGTGGTGCTGGGGCTGGTCAATTCGGCCCTCATCACCCGCTTCATACGGGCCAGCATGCTGGATGTGCTGCGCGACGACTATGTGCGCACGGCGCGCGCCAAGGGCCTGCCCGAGCGCCGCGTGATCCTCAAGCACGCGGTGCGCAACGCCCTCATCCCCATCCTGACCGTGCTGGGCCTGACCACCGCCTTGCTCATCAGCGGCGCCGTGGTCACGGAGACCGTCTTCGGCCTGCCCGGGGTGGGCAGCCTGGTGGTCTCGGCCGTGTTGCGCCGAGACTATCCCGTCATCCAGGGCGCTTTGCTGGTGATTGCCGCCATCTACGTCCTGATCAACCTGTTCATCGATCTGCTCTATCTGCTGGTCGATCCCCGCGTGCGGTACTGATATGGCCATCGCGACCCCCATGACCGCCGGCGGCAGCGACCGCTGGCAGATCCTGCGCCTGCTGGTGGCGCGCAAGACCGTGCTCATCGCCCTCATCGTGCTGGCGGTGCTGGTGCTGGCCGCGCTGCTGGCGCCCTGGATCAGCCCCTATGACCCCTACAAACTGTCCATCATGAACCGGCTCAAGGCGCCCAGCGCCGCGCACTGGTTCGGCACCGACGACTTCGGCCGCGACGTCTTGAGCCGCGTCATCCATGGCGGACGGCTGTCGCTGACGGTGGGCTTTGCCGTCGTGCTGCTGTCCAGCGTGCTGGGCATCGCCCTGGGCCTGATCGCCGGCTTCTTCCGCTCGGCCGATAAGTTCGTCTCGCGCCTGATCGACGCCATGATGGCCTTCCCCGACATCCTGCTGGCGATATCGCTGGTGGCCGCGCTGGGGCCATCGCTGGTCAATGTCATCATCGCCCTGGGCATTGTCTACACCCCGCGCCTGGCCCGCATCGTGCGCGCCTCCACCCTGGTGATCCGCGAACTGCCCTTTGTGGAAGCCGCGCGCGCCCTGGGCGTGTCGACCTGGCGCATCGTCACCGTCCATGTCCTGCGCAACCTGGTCTCGCCCATCCTGGTGCAGGGCACTTTCATCTTCGCCTACGCCATCCTGGCCGAAGCAGGCCTGTCCTTTCTGGGCGTCGGGGTTTCGCCCGACATCCCCACCTGGGGCACCATGATCAATGCCGGCCAACAATACATGGGGTCGGCGGACTGGATCATGCTCTTCCCCGGCATCGCCATCGTGCTGTCGGTGCTTTCGCTGCAACTGGTCGGCGACGGCCTGCGCGATGTGCTGGATCCGCGCCTGCGCAAGGAGCTGTAGACCATGAGCGGCAAAGAAATCGTCCTGGCCGTCGACGGCCTGAAAACCTGGTTCCACAGCCGCGATGGCGTGGCCAAGTCGGTCGACGGCGTCACTTTCGAGCTGGCGCGCGGCGAAACCCTCGCCATCGTGGGCGAATCCGGCTCGGGCAAATCGGTCACCAGCCTGTCCATCATGGGCCTGCTGCCCAAGCCGGCCGGCCGCATCGAGGCCGGCGCCATCCGCTTCAAGGACCGGCGCGGCAAAGCGCATGATCTGGCGCGCGCCGACGCGGCCACGCTGCGCCGCATCCGCGGCGCCGAGATCGCCATGATCTTCCAGGAGCCCATGACCAGCCTCAACCCGCTGTTCACCGTGGGCGACCAGATCGCCGAGGCGGTCCTGCAGCACGAGGGCGGTTCGCATGCCGCCGCCCTGCGGCGGGCCAAGGAAATGCTCGAGCGCGTCGAGATCCCGGCCGCCGCGCGCCGGGTCAACGAGTACCCGCACCAGATGTCGGGCGGCATGCGCCAGCGCGTGATGATCGCGCTGGCCCTGGCCTGCAACCCCTCGGTGCTCATCGCCGACGAGCCCACCACGGCCCTGGACGTGACCGTGCAGGCGCAGATCCTGGACCTGCTGCGCCGGCTGCAGCAGGAAAGCGGCATGAGCATCCTCTTCGTCACGCATAACCTGGGCGTGGTGGCCGAAATCGCCCACCGCGTGGCGGTCATGTATGCCGGGCGCGTGGTGGAGGATGCCGATGTGTATTCCCTCTTCGAGCGCCCCACCCATCCGTATACGCGCGGCCTGCTGTCCTGCATCCCGACGGCCGCGCTGCTGGCCTCGCGCCAGCGGCTGCAAGCCATCCCCGGCAATGTGCCCAGCGTGCTGTCGCTGCCGCCGGGCTGCACCTTCGCGCCGCGCTGCCCCCTGGCCGACGAGGGCTGCGCCGCGGCCGTGCCCGAATTGCTCGCCGTCCAACCCGCGCACCGCGCCCGATGCTTCAAGGTAGCCGCCGCATGATGACCCGCGCCGCCGAACCGCTGCTTTCCGTCGAAGGCCTCAAGGTCCACTTTCCGACCGGCTCGGGCGCCCATGCGCCCGTGGTGCGCGCGGTGGACGATGTCAGCTTCCAGGTGCCGCGCAACAGCATCGTCGGGCTGGTGGGGGAATCCGGCTCGGGCAAGACCACCACCGGACGCGCCCTCCTGCGCCTGTTCGCGCCCACGGCCGGCCGCATCGTCTTCGATGGCACGGACATCACGCACTTCGACGAGAAGCGCATGCTGCCCATGCGGCGCCGCATGCAGATCGTCTTCCAGGATCCCTATGCCAGCCTCAATCCGCGCATGACGGTCTCCGAGATCATCGGCGAGGCGCTGGACACCCACGGCCTGGCGCGCCAGCGCCGCGATGCCCGCATCATCGAGCTGCTGGAGCGCGTGGGCCTCAATGGCGACCACAGGCTGCGCTATCCGCATGAGTTCTCCGGCGGCCAGCGCCAGCGCATCGGCATCGCCCGCGCCCTGGCCGTGCAACCGGACTTCATCGTGGCCGACGAACCCGTCTCCGCCCTGGATGTCTCGGTCCAGGCCCAGGTGCTCAATCTGCTGCAGGATTTGCAGCGCGACCTGGGCCTGACCATGCTCTTCGTGGCGCATGACCTGGCCGTGGTGGACTATCTCTGCGACGAGGTCGTGGTGATGTACCTGGGCCGCGTCATGGAGCGCGGCCCGACGCGGGCGGTCTACGGCCAGCCGCGCCATCCCTACACCCAGGCCCTGCTCTCGGCCGCGCCCGTCCCGGATCCGCGCGCGGCACGCAAGCGTATCCTGCTCAAGGGAGAAATCCCCAGCCCGATCGATCCGCCTTCCGGCTGTGTCTTCCGCACGCGCTGCCCGCATGCGGCCGACATCTGCGCCAGCGCGCCGCCGGCGGCGCAAGACCTGGGACAAGGCCATTTCGCGGCCTGCGCCCGCCTGGACGAACTTGGATGAAGCCCTCATGAATTCGCACCGCGACATCGTCTACCAGATCCGCAGCTGCCGGGATACGCTAAGCGCCACCGAACGCAAAGTGGCCGACGCCATCCTCGACGACATCGCCCAGGCATCGGCGGCCACCGTCGATCAGCTGGCGCAGAAAGCCGGCGTGAGCATCGCCACCATCTCGCGCTTCGCGCGTTCGGTGGGCTGCGAGGACACGCGCGACCTCAAGCTGCGCCTGGCGCAGGCCAGCGCCATCGGCGAGCGTTTTCTGGACCGCGCCACGCCGGACGAAGAAAGCACCTTCTACGCCCGCCTGTACGCCGATATCGAAAACAGCCTGCGGGCGCATCTGCCGCTGTTCACCGAAACGCTGGTCGAGAGCGCCGCCGCCCTCCTGGGCGGGGCCCGCATGACCCACGTCTTCGGCATGGGCGGCGCCTCCGCCGCGCTCACGCACGAAGTGCAGTCCCGCCTGGTGCGCCTGGGCTATCCCGTGGCGCCCTATACGGACGCCGTGCTGATGCGCATGGTGGCGGCCACGCTGGACGAGCGCGACGCCGCCTTGCTGCTGTCGGTGTCCGGACGCACGCCCGAAATGCTGTCGGCCGCCCGCATCCTCAAGCAATACGGCGCGCGCATCGTGGCGATCACCGATCCCGGCTCGGAGCTGGCCGCCATGGCCGATGTGGTGCTGCCCGTGCACACGGCCGAGACCGATTTCATCTACAAGCCCTCGGCATCGCGCTACGCCATGCTGCTGGCGATCGATCTGCTGGCCACCGAACTGGCGCTGGCCCGCCAGGAAGACACACAGGAACGCCTGCGCCGCATCAAGCTGGCGCTGGACGAGTACCGCGGCGGCCCCAACCGCCTGCCGCTGGGAGATTGAGCCGATGCATGACACCCTGATCCGCGGCGCCCTGGTCTATGACGGCACGGGCGCCGCGCCGCAGCGGGCCGACGTGGCCCTCCAAGACGGCCGCATCGCGGCGCTGGGCGAGCTGGGCGGGCTGGCGGCGGCCCGGGAAGTCGACGCCCGCGGCCTGGCCCTGGCGCCGGGCTTTATCGATGTCCATACCCATGACGACACCAATGTGATCCGCCAGCCGCAGATGCTGCCCAAGCTGTCCCAGGGCGTGACCACGGTGGTGGTGGGCAATTGCGGCATCAGCGCCTCGCCGGTCAGCCTCAAAGGCGAGCCGCCCGATCCCATGAATCTGCTGGGCGCCGCGGGCGATTTCCGCTACCCGAGCTTTGCCGCCTATACCGCTGCCGTGGACGCCGCGCGCCCGGCCGTCAACGTGGCCGCCCTGGTCGGGCACACGGCCTTGCGCAACAACCATATGGACCGCCTGGACCGCGGCGCCAGCGCCGCCGAAATCGAGGGCATGCGCGCGCAGCTGCGCGAAGCGCTGGCCCACGGCGCCATCGGCCTGAGCACCGGGCTGGCCTATGCCTCGGCCTTCCAGGCCAGCACCGATGAAGTCAAGGCGCTGGCCGAGGAGCTCGATGCCCACGGCGCGCTCTACACCACCCATCTGCGCTCGGAGTTCGCCGAGATCCTGGAAGCCATGCAGGAGGCCTTCGACATCGCCCTGCACGCCCGCGTCCCGGTGGTGGTCTCGCACCTGAAGTGCGCCGGCGCCGGCAACTGGGGCCGCGCCGGCGAAGTGCTGTCGCTGCTCGACAGCGCCGGGCGCATGCAGGCGGTGGGCTGCGATTGCTATCCGTATTCGGCCAGCTCCTCCACCCTCGACCTCAAGCAGGTCACGGCCGATTTCGATATCGACATCACCTGGTCCACGCCCTGCCCCGATATGGCCGGCCGCAAGCTGGCCGACATCGCCGCGGACTGGGGTGTCAGCCTGCTGGAGGCCGCCAAACGGCTGCAGCCGGCCGGCGCGGTCTATCACGGCATGCACGAAGACGATGTGCGGCGCGTGCTCTCGCATCGCCTGACCATGATAGGTTCGGACGGGCTGCCCAATGATCCGCTGCCGCATCCCCGCCTGTGGGGCGCGTTTCCGCGCGTGCTGGGTCATTACAGCCGCGACCTGAAACTGTTCCCGCTGCAAGAAGCGGTGCACAAGATGACCGGCCTGTCGGCGCGCCGCTTCGGCCTGGCCGGGCGCGGTGAAATCCGCGTCGGCCATCACGCCGACCTGGTGCTGTTCAACCCGGTCACCGTGGCCGACCGCGGCACCTTTGTCGCTCCGGTGCAGCCCGCGGCCGGCATCGAAGGCGTCTGGGTCAACGGCGTGCTTTCTTACTTCCAGGGCCAGACGACCGGCGACCGCGCCGGCCGCTGGCTGCCGCGCGCCGGCGATCTGCGCCGCGGCTTTACCCCTTGATATCCCCATGAGGAGACCATCATGACGACAGCGCTTCCCGACCGCAACGGCATCACGCGCTATGGCGTGGCCGGCGGCACCGGCCAAGGCGGCCAGCACATGCCTTTCGCGCGGGCCGTCCAGGCCGATGGCTGGCTGTATGTATCCGGGCAAGTGCCCATGCAGAACGGCGAGGTCGTCGAAGGCGGCATCGTCACGCAATCGCACGTGGCCATCCGCAATCTCCTGGCCATCCTCGACGAGGCCGGCTATGGCGCCGAGCACATCGTGCGCTGCGGCGTCTGGCTGGACGACCCGCGCGATTTCGCGGCCTTCAACAAGGTGTTCCGGGAGTACTTCGGCGAGCACCCCCCGGCGCGCGCCTGCGTGGAGTCGCGCCTGGTGGTGGACGCCAAAGTGGAAGTGGATTGCGTGGCTTTTAAAAAGCCTTGATCGCCGGCGGGGCCTCGGGAGAGGCCCCGCCTTACATCTTCACGATGTCCACGCCCTTGGGCGGGTTGAACTGGAACTCGGCGGCCGGCAGGCTGGGATTGGCCTGGATGCCGGAGAGCTCCACGCGCGTGGTCTGGCCAAAGGCGTCGAGCAGTTCGATGCGGGCGGGCAGATCGCCGTTCATGCCGATATCCACCTGCGAGAACCCCGCGTCCGCGCTGCGCGGCTTGGCGCGCAGCCATTGCAGGCCATCTCGGTCCGGCAGGGCGCTGACATTGAAGGCCTGCTCCAGATTGCCCGAGCCGAACAGAATGGCCGCCGGCGACGTGCCGATGGCCTGGTCCACCTTGCGCACCGTCACCTGGGCCAGGTCAGGGTCGTATTGATAGACCTGCTTGCCATCGGAGATGACCAGTTGCTCATAGGGGCGGGATACCGCCCACTTGAACTTGCCCGGCCGCTGGAAGGCGAAGACGCCGCTCTGGGCGGGCTGGGTGCGGCCCTGCGGCCCGACCGTGGCCTGGGTGAAGCTGCCGGTGGCGCCCTGCACCTTGGCCACGAAGGCCTTGAGCTGGTCCTGGGCCCCCGCGGCCAGCGCCAGGGCGGGGACGGCGGCCAGCAGCGCGGCGGCGGCCAGGCGGGCAAAAAAACGTGGATTCATCAGGCTTCCTCTCGGGCGGGCACCAGGATGTCCCGGTTGCCATTGGACTGCATGGCGGACACCATACCCGCTTGTTCCATTTGTTCGAGCAGGCGCGCGGCACGGTTGTAGCCAATGCGCAGATGGCGCTGCACCAGGGAGATCGACGCGCGGCGATGCTTGAGCACCACTTCGCATGCCTGGTCGTACATGGGATCCGACTCCGCGTCGGCCATGCCGGTGACGCTGCTCACGCCATCGCCGGTCTCGCCTTCGGCCCCGCCTTCGAGCAGGCCTTCGACGTAATTGGGCTCGCCCTGGCTGCGCAGATACTCCACCACGCGGTGGACTTCGTCGTCATGGACGAAGGCGCCGTGCACCCGCACCGGCAGGCCGGTGCCCGGCGGCATGTAGAGCATATCGCCCTGGCCGAGCAGGGTTTCGGCGCCCATCTGGTCCAGGATGGTGCGCGAATCGATCTTGGACGACACCTGGAAGGCGATGCGCGTCGGGATGTTGGCCTTGATCAGGCCCGTGATCACGTCAACGCTGGGACGCTGCGTGGCCAGCACCAGGTGGATGCCGGCCGCGCGCGCCTTCTGGGCCAGGCGGGCGATGAGTTCTTCGATCTTCTTGCCCACCACCATCATCAGGTCGGCCAGCTCGTCGATCACCACCACGATATGCGGCAGGGGCGACAGCGGCTCGGGCTGGTCGGGCGTGAGGGAGAAGGGGTTCGGGATGGGCTCTTCGCGCTTGATCGCATCGCGGATCTTGGCGTTGTAGCCGGCCAGGTTGCGCACGCCCATCTTGCTCATGAGGCGATAGCGTTTTTCCATCTCGCCCACGCACCAGTTCAGGGCGTTGGCGGCCTGCCGCATGTCGGTCACCACGGGCGCCAGCAGATGCGGGATGCCCTCGTAGACGCTCATTTCGAGCATCTTGGGATCGATGAGGATGACGCGGGTGTGCGTGGCGTCGGCCTTGTAGAGCAGCGACAGGATCATGGCGTTGATCCCGACCGATTTGCCCGAGCCGGTGGTGCCGGCCACCAGCAGGTGGGGCATCTTGGCCAGGTCGGCCACGACCGGGTTGCCGGCGATGTCCTTGCCCAGCGCCATGGTCAGCACCGAGCTGCTGGCGTGATAGGTCTGCGAACCCAGGATTTCCGACAGCTTGACCATCTGGCGGCGCGGATTGGGCAGCTCCAGCCCCATCAGGTTCTTGCCCGGGATGGTCTCGACCACGCGGATGCTCACCAGGCTGAGCGCGCGCGCCAGGTCCTTGGCGAGATTGACGATCTGGCTGCCCTTCACGCCGGTGGCCGGTTCGATTTCGTAGCGGGTGATGACCGGGCCGGCCTGCGCGGCCACCACGGTGACCGACACCCCGAAGTCGGCCAGTTTTTTCTCGATGAGGCGCGAGGTGAACTCGATGGTCTCGGCCGAGACGGTCTCCTGGCTGGGCGGCGGCATGTCCAGCAGGCTGATGGCCGGCAGGTCGCCCTCGCCGGCCGGCGGCAGGAAGAGCGTCTGTTGTTTTTCTTTCTCAACCCGGTCGGAACGCGGCACCACGGTAATGGCCGGCTCGATGCGCACGGGTTGCTCGTGCACCATTTTTTCTTGCTTGGCGGCGACCTGCTCGGTGCGTTCGGTCTTGGCGACCTCGCCCACCCGGCGGTCTTCGCGCGCCGAGTACGAGTCGCGCAGCTTGCGCACCAGGCCTTCCATCCAGCCGCCCACGCGCTCGGCGACCTGGAGCCAGGAAAAGGAGAAGAACAGCGACAGGCCGATGGCGACCATCACCAGCAGGATCAGGGTGCTGCCCGTGAAGCCCACGGCCAGCTTGAGCTGGGCGGCCAGCATCTGGCCGATGACGCCGCCCGCGCCGCTCGCGCCGTCGGTGCCCCCGGGCAGGTGCATGCCCCAGCTGTACAGGCGCAGGGCCTCCAGGCCCAGGGAGCCGACCAGCAGCAGGGCAAAGCCGATGCCCTCCTCCCAGCGCACGCGCGGCAGCACATCCATGGGCTTGCCGTTGGCCGCGCGCAGATGGGACGCCAGGCGGTGATAGCCGGCGCGCACGCGGTGCAGCAGCAGGATGACCCACCACCAGGCGGAGAAACCGAACAGATACAAGAGGATGTCGGCCAGATAGGCCCCCAGCGTGCCGCCCTTGTTGTGCAGGGTTTCGTTGGAAACCGAGTGCGACCAGCCAGGGTCGGCGGGACTCCAGGTGACGAGCACCAGGGTCAGCCAGGCCGCCAGCGCGGCAAACAGAATCCACCGGGCCTCGCGCAGCAAAGCGGAGATCCGCGTCTGCAGGGGGGAGGGCCCGTTACGGGTGTTGCGCGATGCGCGCGGGGAGACATTGGAAATCCGGGGCATGCGCCTCATTATAATTGGGTGTCACTCCAAGAATAGCTGCCATGTCCACGCCCAAACACGCCAAAGTCCTTATTCTCGGTTCCGGCCCGGCCGGCTACACCGCCGCCGTCTATGCCGCCCGCGCCAATCTCAAGCCTTTGCTGGTCACCGGCCTGGCCCAGGGCGGCCAGCTCATGACCACCACGGAGGTGGACAATTGGCCCGCCGACGTCGACGGCGTCCAGGGCCCGGCCCTCATGGAGCGCTTCCAGAAGCACGCCGAGCGATTCAACACCGAAATCGTCTTTGACCACATTGCAAAAGTAGACTTTTCGCAACGCCCCTTTACGCTAACCGGGGACACGGGCAACGTCTACACCTGCGATTCCCTCATCATCGCCACCGGCGCCTCGGCCAAATACCTCGGCCTGCCCTCGGAAGAGCAATTCATGGGCCGCGGCGTCTCCGGCTGCGCCACCTGCGACGGCTTCTTCTACCGCAACCAGGACGTCGTGGTCATCGGCGGGGGCAACACCGCCGTCGAAGAAGCCCTTTACCTGTCCAATATCTGCCGCAAGGTCACCCTGATCCATCGCCGCGACAAGTTCCGCGCCGAGCCCATCCTGGTCGACAAGCTCATGGACAAGGTCGCCAACGGCAATATGGAACTGCGCCTGTTCAGCACCCTGGAAGAAGTCCTGGGCGACGACAGCGGCGTGAGCGGCGTGCGCATCCGCAACGTCCAGACCAGCGCCACCGAAGACCTGGCCGCCATGGGCTGCTTCGTGGCCATCGGCCACCAGCCCAACACCGGCATCTTCGAGGGCCAGCTCGACATGAAAGACGGCTATATCGTCACCCGCAGCGGCCTGAACGGCCTGGCCACCATGACCTCGGTGCCGGGCGTGTTTGCCGCCGGCGACGTGCAGGACCACGTCTACCGCCAGGCCATCACCAGCGCCGGCACCGGCTGCATGGCCGCCCTGGACGCTCAACGGTGGTTGGAGAATGCGGGGAACTAAGCTCGGCCTGGCCGACCTCAAAAAGCTGCAGAAAGACGTCCAGCAGCAGCGGGCCGAACAGCAGCGGCGCGAGGCCGAGGCCCGCGCCGCGCGCGCCCGTGCGGCCAGCCCCGATGACGTCACCGCCTTTCGCCGCGCCATGGGGCAGGCCACGCCGATCAAGCCCAGCGGCAAGGTGGTGCACGCGCCGCAGGCCACGCTCTCGCCGGCCATCGCCCAGCGCCGCGCCTCGGCCATCGGCGAGGCCTCGCCGCGCGCCGACCAGGGCGTATCCGACGGCGGCGACATCGCCCCCCTGCTCTCCGAAAACGGCACGGCCTTCGTGCGCCACGACGCCGCGCCCGACACCGCGCGCAACCTCAAGCGCGGCCAATGGCGCGCGGGCGCCGAACTGGACCTGCACGGCCTGCGCGTGGAGCAGGCCCGCCACGCGGTGCTGTCCTTCCTGGACGAATGCCTGGAGCATGGCATCCGCTGCGTGCGCATCGTCCACGGCAAGGGCTATGGCTCCCAGGGGCTGGAACCCGTGCTCAAGGACAAGGTGCGCACCTGGCTGGTCCAGAAGGCCGAGGTCATGGCCTTCTCGGAGGCGCCCGAACGCGAAGGCGGCGCCGGCGCGCTGCTGGTGCTGATGCGCGCCGAGACCCGCCCATGAAATGGCTCTTCCTGGCGGTCGCCATTGCCGCCGAGATCGTGGCCACCAGCGCGCTGAAGGCCAGCGATGGTTTCTCGCGGCTGTGGCCTTCGCTGCTCACCGTGGCGGGCTATGTGGTGTCCTTCTACTTCCTGTCGCTGACGCTGCGCGAGCTGCCGGTGGGCATTGCCTACGCCATCTGGTCGGGCGTGGGCATCGTGGTCATCTCGCTCATCGGCGTCTTTCTGTTCCAGCAGACGCTGGATCTGGCGGCCATACTGGGCATCGTGCTCATCGTGGCCGGCGTCATCGTGATGAACGTCTTCTCCAAGTCGGTCGGCCACTGAGGCCCGGCCTCAGCGCGGCGAACGCAGGTAGCCGACCAGGGCCCGCGTGGCAGGGTCCGGCGGCGGCGTAAGCAAAGACACCACGATGATGGTCAGAAAGGCCACCGGCGCGCCGAACACCCCCGCCGCGATGGGCTGTATGCCCCACCACAATTGCACCGGTTCGGTACGGACCACCCCGAACACCCATTCACGCATCCAGGGCTGGGTGTGGGCCATATAGGCGAACGTCGTCGCCATCCCCGCCATCATGCCCAGGGTGGCGCCCCATTTATTGGCGCGGCGCCAGAACACCCCCATGACCAAGGCCGGGAAAAAGGACGACGCGGCGAAGGAAAAGGCCGCCGACACCATGAAGAGGATGTCGGCCGGCTTGCGCGCGGCCACCCAGGCCGCGCCAAAGGCGACCAGCAGCAGCAGGATCTTGGACACCATGACGCGCCGCGCGGCCGACATGCGCGGCGAAACCACGCGGTACCACATGTCGTGCGACAGCGAATTGGACAGCGTCAGCAGCAAACCGTCGGCGGTCGATAGCGCCGCGGCCAGGCCGCCGGCGGCCACCAGGCCGGCAACGACATAGGGCAGCCCGCCTATCTCCGGCATGGCCAGCACCACGACGTCGGCGCCCATGCTGATCTCGGAGGCCTGCACGATGCCATCCCGGTTGATGTCCAGCACTTCCAGCAGATTGGCGTCCACCGCGCTCCAGGCATGCACCCAGCTGGGCAGGCTGAGGAAACTCGTGCCCACCACCTGAGTGTAGATCTCGTACTTGACCAGCAGCGCCAGGGCCGGCGCCATGAAGTACAGCAGCAGGATGAAGAGCAGCGACCAGCACACGGAGCGGCGGGCCGCGGCCACCGAGGGCGTGGTGTATGAACGCATGAGGATATGCGGCATGCCGGCGGTGCCCAGCATCAGGCAGAGCACCAGCGCCAGGAAGTTGAGCCGCATGTTGTCGCGCTCGCGCGCATCCTCGGCGGGATAGGCCTCGGCATGCGGCACCGGCGGCGCGGCCCTGGCCTCGAACACGGCGCGGGCCTGCGACCAGAGCGTGCGCGCATCCTCCACGGTGGCGGGATAGCCGGTCAGCTCACGCTCAAGCGAGCGGATCTCCACCATGGGCGCGTCCGTGGCGTTCAGGCGGGCAAGGCGGCCGCGCAGCTTTTCTTTCTCCTCGGCCCAGGAGCCCGGCAGGTTCTGCAGGCGGCTGGCCATTTCGGCGGCCCGCTCCGCCCACAGGCGGCGCACCTCGATTTCGTTGGGGTCGGCGACCAGCACGCGCTCTTTCTCCGTGACCTCCTGCAGCAGCGGCGCGCCCGAGAATTGCGGCAAGGGCACGTCGGTATGCTTGACCGACAGCCACACCACCGGCACCAGGTAGGCGATCACGAGAATGATGTATTGCCCCACCTGGGTCCAGGTGACCGCGCGCATGCCGCCCAGAAAAGAGCAGACCAGCATGCCGCCCAGGGCCACGAAGATGCCCAGCTCGAAGGAGATGCCGGTCAGGCGGGTGGTGATGATGCCCACTCCATAGATCTGCGCCACCAGATAGGTGAAGGAACACAGAATGGCGCAAGCCACGCCGGCCAGGCGCGGCATATTGCCGCCATAGCGCACGCCCAGAAAGTCCGGAATGGTGTATTGGCCGAACTTGCGCAGATAAGGGGCCAGCAGCAGCGCCACGAGCACGAAGCCGCCCGTCCAGCCCATGATGTAGGCCAGCCCGCCGTAGCCCGTCAGGTAAAGCGTGCCCGCCACGCCGATGAAAGAAGCCACCGACATCCAGTCGGCGGCGGTCGCCATGCCGTTATAAAAGGCCGGCACGCGCCGGCCGGCAACGTAGTACTCCACCTGATCGGAGGTCCGGCAGACAATGCCGATGCCGGCATACAGGCTTACCGTGACCAGCAGGAATACATAGCCTATCCATGCGCGCGGCATGCCCAGCACCTCGGCCAGGGCAAGCAGCAGGATCAGCAGCACGAACCCGACGGTGTACAGCACGTAGGTCCAGCGTAAGCGGCGCTCGAACTCCTGCGAGGTCGATCCGGAAAACGGCATCATTCGCTCCGCTCGGCCCGCGCGTCGGCGCGATTCGTGACAAAAGCGTAGATGGCGATGATGATGAGATAGGCCGCTGGCGCGCCGTAGGCCGCCATCCAGAAAGCAAATGGCCAGCCGAAGAAGTCAAAACTCCACTGGCGGGCGAAATAGGCGGGAACGAAGGTCAGTGCGGCCCAGATGGCCAGCAATAGCCCGATAAGCCACAGATTGCGGCGCCAATAGGGCGTGGAGGAGGTGCTTGCATCGCGAGTCTCTGGCATCGCTTTCCGTTCTTGTGCGCGGAACGCGCCGCCTGGCTGCAACCCTAGCATGGCGTCCCGGAAGCGACAACGGCCGGCACCTAGGTGCCAGCCGTTGCGCGTTTACTTTTTATTTTTGGTACTGCTTCATTTTTTAACCGGTGCCGCCGGTTTTTTTTCTGCCCATGCAGGGCTTGTCTCCTCACCTGCATGGGACGAAATTCTGCACCAGATACGGGCTTGCCACACTAGGGGAATGCCCTAATTCGGCGCATTTATTTCTATATAACTCGCACCGTATTGGTGCATTTGATGACAAAACACTGAATTTTCCGGCTTAAAACGCGATTTTCGGCCTGCAAGCGCCCTTCGGCATGACCGCCCGGCCGCAATGCCCCGTTTTGGGGCAGCCTTGCCGGGGCCGGAAACGGTGCATTTTTATATCGCGTTTACACGCCCCCGCCCAAGCTTTATCCCGTTTTTATCCCCGCTTCCCTAACCTGCCGGCCATACCCCTGACGGGGCTAATTCGGGCGTGCGCGCCGGGAGAACGAAAGTGGATTTTCTCTATCTTGCCTTGCTGGGTCTGTTCGCGGTCCTGACCTGGGGGCTGGTCTGTTTCTGCGCCGCGCTCAAGCAAGAGGAGCGCTCATGAACTGGCTTTATCTGGTCAGCGGCGCCTGCGCCGTCCTGCTGGGCGTTTATCTGCTGATCGCCCTGTTCAAGCCGGAGAAGTTTTGATGGATAGCCAATTCCTCGGCCTGCTGGCCCTGTACCTGATCCTGCTGCTCGGCCTGGCGCCCATGCTGGGCCGCTATATCCGGCGCGCGATGGAGGACGAGCGCTACGCGGCCACGGCCTGGGGCCGCTGGGCCGAGCGCCTGCTCTACCGCGCCGCCGGCGTGGACCCCGCCCGGGAAATGCCCTGGCGGCAATATGCCCTGGCCGTGCTGCTGTTCAATGTGCTGGGCCTGGCGGCCGTCTACGGTCTGCAGCGCCTGCAAGGCGGGCTGCCCCTGAACCCGGCCGGCATGGGCGCTGTCTCGCCGGACTCCGCCTTCAACACCGCCATCAGCTTTGTCGCCAACACCAATTGGCAAGGCTACGGCGGCGAATCCACCATGAGCTATCTGACCCAGATGCTGGCGCTCACGGTGCAAAACTTCCTGCCGGCGGCCACCGGCATCTGCGTGCTGTTTGCCCTGATACGCGGCCTGGCGCGCCACGGTTCGGCCACGGTCGGCAACTTCTGGGTGGATATCACGCGCAGCACGCTCTATGTGCTGCTGCCCCTGGCCTTGGCGCTGGCCCTGGCGCTGGTCAGCCAAGGCGTGATCCAGAACACCTCGGCCTACCAGGAGGTCGCCACGCTGCAGGCCCAGCCCTATGAGGCCCCCCGCCTGGATGCCCATGGCCAGGCGCTCAACGACGCCGCGGGCAAGCCGCTGACCGAGCCGGCCGTCGCCCGGACGCAGACGCTGGCCATGGGCCCGGTGGCCTCGCAGGAGGCCATCAAGATGCTGGGCACCAATGGCGGCGGTTTCTTCAACGCCAATTCGGCCCATCCCTACGAAAACCCGACGGCGCTGTCCAATCTGCTGGAGATGCTGGCCATCCTCATCATTCCCGCCGCGCTGTGCTTCAGCTTCGGCGAGATGGTGGGCAGCCGGCGCCAGGGTATCGCCATCCTGGCGGCCATGACGCTGCTATTCATCGGGTTTGCCTGGCTCACCCAATCCGCCGAACAGACGCTCACGCCCATGCTGGCCCATCTGCCCGCCGACGCGGCGTTGGGCAATATGGAAGGCAAGGAAAGCCGCTTCGGCGTGCCGGCCTCGGCGCTGTTTGCCGTCGTCACCACGGCGGCCTCCTGCGGCGCGGTCAATGCCATGCACGACTCCTTGTCCGCGCTGGGCGGCCTGGGTCCCATGCTGCTCATGCAACTGGGTGAAGTCGTGTTCGGCGGCGTAGGCTCCGGCCTGTACGGCATGCTGGCCTTTGCGCTGCTGGGCGTCTTCATCGCCGGACTCATGATAGGCCGCACGCCGGAGTACCTGGGCAAGAAGATCGAGGCCTACGACATGAAGATGGTGTCCATCGCCATACTGGCCACCCCCTTCCTGGTGCTCATGGGCACGGCCCTGGCCATCAGCCTGCCCGCCGGCCTGGCTGGCCTGCTCAATCCCGGCGCGCATGGTTTCTCCGAGGCGCTCTATGCGCTGTCCTCGGCGGCCAACAACAACGGCAGCGCCTTTGCCGGCCTGTCCGCCAACACACCCTTCTACAACATCCTGCTGGGCCTGGCGATGTGGTTCGGCCGCTTCGCCATCATCGTCGCCATCCTGGCGCTGGCCGGCTCGCTGGCGGCCAAGAAACGCCTGGCCGACGGCGCGGGCAGCATGCCGACGACCGGCCCGCTGTTCGTGGTGCTGCTGATCGGCGCCGTCCTGCTGGTGGGCGCGCTGACCTATGTCCCCGCCCTGGCGCTGGGCCCGGCCGCCGAACACCTGCAGCCCCGCCTCTCATTCCCTGGATAGTCCATCATGCTCAACACCGATCTGACCGCCGGGCATGCCGCGCTGGCGCGCGGCGCGACCTGGTCGCGCGGACTTGTCAACGCCGCGCTGCGCGACTGCCTGCGCAAGCTGGCGCCGTCCGCGCAATGGCGCAACCCCGTGATGTTCGTCGTCTATGCCGGCAGCATCCTGTGCACCGTGCTGTGGCTAATGGCGCTGACGGGCCGCGCCGACGCCCCGGCCGGCTTTATCCTGGCCATCGCCGCCTGGCTCTGGTTCACCGTCCTGTTCGCCAACTTCGCCGAAGCCCTGGCCGAAGGCCGGGGCAAGCAGCAGGCCGCCACGCTGCGCGGGCTGCGCACCACCATCGAGGCGCGCCTGCTGCGCGGCTGGCGCGATGAACAGGCGCGCCAGCCGGACGTGCGGGCCTGGCGCGCGGCGGCCGGCGCGCGCCCCTCGGGCGAGTTGCGCAAAGGCGATGTGGTGCTGGTGCTGGCAGGCGATACGGTGCCCGGCGACGGCCAGGTCATCGCCGGCATTGCCTCGGTCGACGAGAGCGCCATTACCGGCGAATCGGCGCCGGTGATCCGCGAATCCGGCGGCGACTTCAGCTCGGTGACGGGCGGCACCCGCGTGCTGTCCGACTGGATCGTGGTGCGCATCGCGGCCAATCCGGGCGAAAGTTTTCTGGACCGCATGATCTCCATGGTCGAAGGCGCCAAGCGCCAGAAGACCCCCAACGAGCTGGCGCTGACCATCCTGCTGGTCGGCCTGACCCTGGTCTTTCTGCTGGTGGTGGTCACGCTGCTGCCCTTTTCGCTGTACGCGGTCGGCGCCAACGGCACGGGCACGGTGGTGTCGGTCACGGTGCTGGTCGCCCTGCTGGTCTGCCTCATCCCGACCACCATAGGCGGGCTGCTCTCGGCCATCGGCGTGGCGGGCATGAGCCGCATGATGCAGGCCAACGTCATCGCGACCTCGGGCCGCGCCGTGGAGGCCGCCGGCGATGTCGACGTGCTCTTGCTGGACAAGACCGGCACCATCACCTTCGGCAACCGCCAGGCCTCGGCCTTCAGCGCGCCGCCCGGCGTGGCCGAGCGCGATCTGGCGCAGGCGGCCCGCTGGGCCTCCGAGGCCGACGACACGCCGGAAGGCCGCAGCATCGCGCTGCTGGCCGACCGCCTGCTGGGCGCGCGCGCCAGCGCCCTGCCGGACGCGGCGGCCTTCCTGCCCTTCACGGCCCAGACCCGCATGAGCGGCGTGGATATGCCGGACGGGCGCAGCGTGCGCAAGGGCGCGGTGGACGCCATCGCCGCCTGGCTGCGGGGCCAGGGCGCCGAACTGCCCGCCGCCGTGGCGCGCGCCGCCGAGGACATCGCCCGCCGCGGC
>NZ_JHEP02000014.1 GCF_000657795.2 Bordetella pseudohinzii | reverse complement strand
CGCGGCCTGGCCCGCGGCCGCCGCCTGCCCGGCCTGGCCGCCCTGGGCCGGCGCGCCGGCTGTCGCCGCCGCCGGCGAGGCCGCGGCCTCGTTGGGCGGTGTCCATAGCGGCGCGCGCCCCTGGGCGGCGGGAGCGGCATCCGGATACTGGGCCAGCAGGCTGAGGATGATGCGCGCCGTCGTGCCCAGCGTGGTCGGCGCCGAGGCGGTGGTGTCGTTGCGCGTGACCAGGCCCCGGGCGGCCAGGGCGAGCGCGGCGGCCGTCTTGGCATCGACCACGGCGGCCTGGCGCTCGCCGCGTGCGCCCACGCCATCGACGGGCTGGCGCGGATCGCGGGTGGCGTTGTCGGTCTGGCCCGTGCGGGCCGCTTCGCCGGGTTGCCCGACCGCGTCGGGCCGCGCGCCGGTCAGCACGTTGGCGTGGGCCGCCATCGTGGTGCCGAGCACCGCGTCCAGGCGCTGCACCAGTACATTGCCCAGGGCGGGAGGGCCTATGCTCATGCGCCGTTCGCCTTGCCGCCATAGGTGGCCAGCAGCGACTGCTGGCGCTTCATGCGGCCCAGCAGATCGCCCAGGCGGGCCAGTTGCGGCAAGGCAAGATCGCGCACGGCGGCGTCATTTTCGAGAATGCGCACCAACAGATCGTATTTCATGGCGCGTCCCGCCTCGTCCAGCGGCGAGCCGGGTTCCATGAAGCGCAGCTGCTCGACGAGCTCGACATATTGAAGGCCCAGTTCCAGCACGCGGGTCCAGTTCTCCTCCTGGGCGGCCGCCAGCATATCGCCGGTCAAAGAGGCGATGTCCTGATACAAATCGAGAACGGGGGCTTGCTGCATGAGAGCCATCATGGAAGTCTCGCGGTCGAGGCGAAGGGCAAAAAGAAAAAGCGGCGTTCAGGCAGGAACGCTACTGGCCGTCGGATCCACCGAGCTTTCCCAGGCCGAGGCCAGCTCCGCCAGGAGCCCGTCCGCCAGATCCAGCTGCGCTGCATCGGCGTGCAGATTGGCCTTGAGCAGCGTGCGCGTGATGAAGTCGTACAGCTCCGAGAGGTTGGCGGCGATCTCGCCGCCGGCCTCCAGGTTGAGCCCTTGCTTCAGGCCCTCGTCGACGATGCGGGTCGCCTTCGAGATCGCCTGGCCGCGTTCGGCGACGCGGCCCGCCTCCAGATGCAGGCGGGCCTGCGCGATCGCGGCGCGCGCGCCACGGTACAACAAGGTGATGAGGCGCTCGGGAGCGGCGCTCATGACCTCGGTTTCCAGGCCGATATCCTGGTAGGAGCGGACGGAGCTGTAGCCCGTCGGGCGGCGCGCGGCATAAGTCATGATTTACATCGCTATTTGGACGTCGATGAGGACAGGGAAGCGAATTGCTGGCTCAGGTATTCGCTGGTGCTCTTGAGCTGCACGACCAGGGCATCCAGCTTGACGAACTGGGCGCGGTAATTGGCCATGGTCGCCTCGATCTGGTTCTCGGTCGACTCGTATTGCTTCTTCAGGGTCTCGAGCGTCTTGTTCAGGCCGTCGGTGCGCGTCTTGATCGAGCCGTTGTCGCCCAGCATCTTGTCGGTCGCATCGGCCATCTTGGCCGCCACGCCATTGGTGCCGGAGAACACGCGCAGCACGTCGTTGGGGTTTTCATTCAGCGCCTTGTTGAACTTTTCGCTGTCGAACTTGAGCAGGCCGGTCTTGGGGTCGGTGGTGATGCCGGTCTGGCCCAGGTTCTGGACGGCGCCTTCGCCGGTCACCACGTGCAGGGCGGTGGCCACGGCCGATTGGATGCTGCGCGCCGTGCCATCGCCGGTCAGCGCGCTTTGCGTCTGCTGATCGACGTTGAAGGCGGTCAGGTCCGCGATCGTCGATTGCAGCGAGTTGTAGGCGTTGACGAAGGACTGCACCAGGGCGGTGACCTTGGTGTTGTCCTGCGCGATGGTCAGGGTGGCGCCCTTGCCATCGGCGGGCGTGACCGCCGTCAGGTTCAGCGTAATGCCGTCAATGGCGGTCGTCACCGTGTTGGTCTGGCTGACCACGGCAATGCCGTTGATGGTCAGTTCCGCATTGGTGGCCGGCGTCAGGACCTTCATGGGGGAGCTGCTGTCGCTGGCGTCGTACTGCAGCGTCGCGGCCAGCTCATTGTTGCCGGTGACGGTGATCTTGCTGACCGCGGCTTTCTCGCCCTCGGTCTTGGACGTCACCATCAAGTAATAGTTGTCGTTGCCATCGTTGACCACCGTGGCGCTCAGGCCCAGCGAGTCGTCGCCGTTGATGGCCTTGACGATGCCGTTGAGCGAGGTGTCCGAACCCAGCGTGATGGATTTTTCCTGGCCGTCGATGGTGAAGGTGACGGTGCCGCCCGTGCCCATGTTGTCGATGCGGCTGCCGTAGGCCTGCGTCTGCAGCGACTGGGCGGTGGCCAGCTTGGACACCTTGATGTTATAGGTGCCCGCGGTCGCGCCCGTGGTGATGCTGGACGTCACGCCTTCACCCGTGATCTTGTTGCTCAGGATGTTGGTGCCGCCCATGCCATTCAGGTCGGAGGCGGCTTTTTTCAGCGCCTCGACGGCGCTCTGGATCTTGCCGAACGCCGAGATGCGGGTCTGGTTGCTCGTTTGCTGATTGGTGATCAGCTTCAGCCGTTGCTCTTCCGCTTCCTGCAGCTTGTCCAGCGTGTCCTGCAGCGGCAAACCTGACGAGCCGAGCGACGAGATGGTGGCCATTTTGGGGTACTCCTTGCTAGCGATGCGATTCTGTCAAAGATTGATGCCGCCTTAAGGGCCGGGTAGAGGCATAAGGTCAGGCTATTTCGTGCTTTATGCCCGCCTGCACCGCGATGGTGCAAGCCGGTCTTGCGTTCAGGCCGTGGTCTCGACGGCGTTGCCCTGCAGTTTCACGATCATCTTGGCGATGCGGATGACCGCGTCCGAGGGGATGGTGCGCAACACTTCGCCCGTATCGGAATCACGGACCGAGACCACGATCTTGTGCAGGTCCGGGTCCATTTCAAACTGCAGCTCGGTCGACCAGGCGCGCAGCTGGCTGTTGATCTCGTCCATCGCCGATTTGGTCGTGGGGGAGGGCTGGCGCGGATCGGGCGAGCCATTGTTATCCGTGCCCTGGCTGTCGGCCGAGGCGCCGACGGGGGTGGACAGCACGGCCGGTTCGGCCGGAGGCGTGACGGCGAGACTGGGCGTCGGAACATGCAAAGCGGGGCTGATGGGGCTGACTGCCATGATCACTCCAGCAAGCGTAGCGGCGTAAGGGTTCTGGGTTGAGCGTCCCCGGTATCGGTGACGCATGCGTATCGGCATAGAAATCTCAGCTACCATAACGGCAACCTGAATAAGAACTTTAGGCGTCGCCTTTCCATTTCCCCAGCCCGGCAATGAGCGTCAAAACCGCCCTGCGCGTGATCGAGATCATCGAGACCTATGCCCGCGAAAAGCGGGCCTTGTCGTTATCGGAGCTGGCCCGTCTGCTGGATGCGCCGGTCTCCAGCTGCCTGGCCCTGATCCGCACCCTGGCCGAGCTGGGTTATCTCTATGAAACCGGGCGCCGGCAGGGCTATTACCCGACAGGGCGGCTGCTGGCCATGGCGCAGCGCATCGCCCGGGCCGACCCCGTGCTCGACCGCGTCTATCCCAGCCTGGTGGAACTGCGCGAGGCCACCCGCGAGACCATCGTCTTCGCCAAGCTGGATGCGCTGTCACGGGTGGTCTACCTGGAAGTGCTGGATTCGCCGCATACCATCAGATATGCGCCTGTTGCCGGCGAGTTCCGCGAAATTCACGCAAATTCGCTTGGCAAGGCCTTGATTTCGCGGCTCGATCCCGGGCAGCGCGCCGACTTGCTGGCGCGCGCGCCCCTGACCCGCTTCAATGAGCGCACCCTGGTGGATCCGGCCCGGCTGGAGGCGGATCTGCGGGAGTCGCAGCAGCGGGGCTGGTTCTCCAATATCAGCGAGTCCATCCCCGACGTGGGCGCCATTGCCTGGCCGGTCAGCCTGTCGGGCGAAACCTACGCCATTTCCGTGGGCGGGCCGGTCTACCGCATCGAGCCCGAGCAGCAGACCTATGCCCGCATCCTGCGGGCGGCCTGCACCGCCCTCGAACAGGACCGCTGAGGCGGGCCTTAGTACGACTTGGGCAGCCCCAGCACTTTCTCGGCGATAAAGCACATGATGAGCTGGGGGCTGACCGGCGCGATGCGGGGGATGTAGCTCTCGCGCAGCAGGCGCTCGACGTGATACTCCTTGGCATAGCCCATGCCGCCCAGGGTCAGCACGGCCGTCTGGCAGGCGTTGTGCCCGGCCTCGGCGGCCAGGTATTTGGCGCTGTTGGCATAGGGGGCGCAGGGCTTGCCGGCGTCGTAGAGGCTGGCGGCCTTCAGGACCATGAGATCGGCGGCCTCCAGCTGCATCCAGGCCTGGGCCAGGGGATGCTGGATGCCCTGGTTCTGCCCGATGGGCCGGCCGAACACCACGCGCTCCCCGGCGTATTGGGCGGCCCGCGCCAGGGCGGCGCGGCCGATGCCCACGGCTTCGGCGGCGATCAGGATGCGCTCCGGGTTCAGTCCGTGCAGGATGTACTCGAAGCCCCGGCCTTCTTCGCCGATGCGGTCTTCGACCGGAATGCGCAGACCGTCGATGAACAGCATATTGGAGTCCACCGCCTTGCGGCCCATCTTCTCGATCTCGCGCACCTCGACACGTTCGCGGTCCAGGTCGGTGTAGAACAGCGTCAGCCCCTGCGTGGGCTTGGCCGCCTCGGCCAGGGGCGTGGTGCGCGCCAGCAGCAACATCTTGTCGGCCACCTGGGCCGTGGAGATCCAGATCTTGCGGCCATGCACCACATAGTGGTCGCCCTGGCGCTCGGCGCGGGTTTGCAGATGGGTGGTGTCCAGCCCGGCGTCCGGTTCGGTGACGGCGAAGCAGGCCTTCTCTTTGCCGGCGATCAGGGGCGGCAGCCAGCGCTGGCGCTGCGCCTCGTTGCCATAGACCACGACCGGGTTCAGGCCGAAGATATTCATGTGCACGGCCGAGGCGCCGGCAAAGCCCGCCCCGCTGGCGGCGATGGTCTGCATCATCAGGGCGGCCTCGGTCATGCCCAGGCCGGCGCCGCCGAACTCGGGTGGCATGGCGATGCCCAGCCAGCCGTCCTGGGCCAGCGCCGCATGGAAATCATGCGGAAAGCCGCCGGCCTGGTCCCGCTCCAGCCAATAGTCGTCGGGAAAGCGTTCGCATACGCGCGCGACGGCGTCGCGCAGGGCCAGTTGGTCCGAAGAAAGTTCAAAGTCCATCAGTCTGTCCGTCCAGGGATGCATGTTGTGCCATCAGCGTGTCGATGGTCTTTTCGTCCAGCCCCGCCTCGCGCAGCAATTCGCGGCTGTGTTCGCCCAGGCGGGGGGCGCCGCGCCGCAGGGCGGCGGGCGTGCGGGCATAGCGGCCCAGCGGCGCGGTCGTGCGCAGCCGGCCTTCGCTGGGATGATCGACCTCGCGGACGAAGCCGGTCTGCCGCAGATGCGGATCGGCGATCAAGTCGTCGATGCTGTACAGGCGCGAGGCCGGGATGTCGGCGGTTTCCAGGTCGCGCAGCCAGCTGGCGCTATCGCGTCGGCGTATCACCTCGGCCACGAAGGCGTAGACCTCATCGATGTGGCGCGCGCGCTGGGTATGGTCGCGGAAGCGCGGGTCGGCGGCCAGTTCGGGCTGGCCGATGAGATCGAAGAAATTGCGCCAGTGCTTGTCGTTATAGATCAGCAGGCTGATATAGCCGTCGGCCGTGGCGTAGGGGCGCCGGTGCGGCGCCAGCAGGCGCGCATAGCCCGTCGGCCCCAGGGGCGGCTCGAAGCTATGGCCGCCCAAGTGGTCGCCCAGCACCATATGGGCCATGCCCTCGAACATGGACACCTCGATGGCCTGTCCCTGGCCGTCGGCGCGCGCCCGCAGCACGCCCGATAGCAGGGCGATGGCCACATGCAGGCCCACGCTGCGGTCGGCCAGGGTCAGCGGCGCATAGCGGGGCAGCTCGCCGCTTTGCCGCGCGGCCAGGTCGGCGATGCCGGTCTGGCCCTGGATCAGGTCGTCATAGGCCGGGCGGCCGGCGTAAGGGCCCGCCTCGCTGTATCCATAGGCGCCGACATAGACCAGGCGCGGGTTGCAGGCGGAGACGGTCTCATAGTCCAGCCCCAGGCGGGCCATGGCCTGGGGGCGGATGTTGTAGAGCAGGGCGTCGCAGCCTTCGGCCAGTTTCAGGCAGGCCTGGCGGCCGGCGGGCTGCTTGAGGTCCAGCACGATGGAGCGCTTGTTGCGGTTCAGGTGCAGATGGAGATAGCCCATGCCGGGGTTGCGCATGGGCCCCACGGCGCGCAGATTGTCGCCGGTTGGTGGCTCGACCTTGATGATGTCCGCCCCGAGGTCGCCCAGCACCTGGGTGGCATAAGGGCCCATGACGACCGAACTCAGGTCGAGGATGCGCACGCCCGCCAGGGGGCCGGGGTTGGTCTGTTGCGTCATTGTGCTTCTATGCCTGCATCGCGGATGAGCTTGCCCCACAGATCGCGCTGCGAGGCGACGAAGGCGGAGAAATCCTGCGGCGTGCCCGAGAAGGCGTCAAAGCCCAGGCCCGCCAGCTTTTGCTTGATGGCGGGGTCGCGCACGATGTCGTTGATGGCGGCGTTCAGGCGCGCGACGATCTCGGGCGGCAGGCCCGCCGGGCCGAAATAGCCGTTCCAGGAGTTCAGGTCGAAATCCGCCACGCCGGCCTCCTTCATGGAGGGCAGCTCGGGGACGATGGCGCTGCGTTCGGCGGTGGACACGGCCAATGCCCGCAGCTGGCCCGATTGCACGAAGGGCAGGCCGGAAGCCAGGTCCGTGAACATGAAATCGACCTGGCCGCCGACTACGTCGGTCATGGCCTGCGGCGTGCCCTTGTAGGGCACATGCAGGATGTCGATCCCGGCGCGGCGGGCCAGGGTCGCCCCGGCCACGATGCCCGTGCTGTTGCCGCTGGCATAGGTCACCTTGCCCGGATGCTTGCGCGCATAGTCCACCAACTCCTGCACGGTCTTGTAGGGGCGCTTGGGGTTGGTCACCAGGATGAAGGGCAGATTGCCGCCGCGCGCGATGGCCGTGAAGTCCTTGACCGGGTCATAGGGCACCTGCTTCATGAGGAAGGGCGCGGCCGAGTGCGAGGTGTTGGTGGTGACAAAGAGGGTGTAGCCGTCCGGCTTGGCGCGCGCGACATAGCTGGCGGCGATGGTGGCGTTGGCGCCGGGCTTGTTCTCCACCACGATTTGCTGGCCCAGGCGATTGCCCAGCTCCATCGCGAAGATGCGTCCCACGGCATCGGTGCCCGAGCCGGCCGGGAAGGGAACGATCAGGGTAATGGGCTTGCTGGGATAGGTATCGGCGGCGGCGGGCTGGGCCATGGCCGTCATGGCCAGGCATAGCGCGGCCAGAAGTCGCGGCAATTTCATCGCAGGTTTCCTCTTGTGGGACGCGGGGGTTCAGGCGCGCACGACGCGGTCTGGGTGTTCTTCGTAGGGAGGGGTGTAGATGACCAGCAGGCGCGCGGGCTGCTCGCTGGTCACGGTGAACAGATGCGGGATGTCGGGCGGGAAATAACAGCAGTCGCCGGCCTGCATGTCGGCCGTCTCGTCGCCGACCTGGGCGCGCGCCGTGCCTTCGAGCAGATAGCAGACCTGTTCGATGCCCGGGTGGGCGTGGGGCAGGGCGCCGCTGCCTTGCGCGATCGTGCCCAGCAGCACTTCCACATGGCGCGCGCCCACGGTTTGCGGGCTGATAAGGCGCCGGTTGGCGGTCCCCGTGTGATTGGCGGGATGGTAGGCGGGCACGTCGCGCTCGCGCACCAGCCACTTGGGCTTGTCCTGCATGAAGTCTCCGAAGAATTCTTGTTTGTGAAAATAGTTTCACATATGAGAAAAATCACGGCAAGCCCCGATCGGACCAACGGCGGATATTTCCCTGGGAGACACCCGGGTAAGTACGGAGGTGTCCCTGCTAAAATGAGGGCTGTCTTACTCTCGTGTCCGCCATGCCCTCCCGTCCCGACGCCACAGCCGGCCTTGCCGACTGGCTGCATTACCTAGAGTCCCTGCACGCCAAGACCATCGATCTCGGCCTGGAGCGCGTCAAGGCGGTGGCCGATCGCCTCGATCTGCGTCTGGACGCGGTGACCTTCACGGTGGGCGGCACCAACGGCAAAGGCTCGACCTGCGCCATGCTGGAAGCCATCCTGCTGTCGGCCGGCTACCGCGTCGGGCTCTACACCTCGCCCCATCTCATCGACTTCAATGAGCGCGCCCGCGTCAATGGCGAAATCGCCTCCGACGCCGCGCTGGTCGAGCAGTTCCAGGTCGTGGAGGCCGCGCGCGGCGACACCAGCCTGACCTACTTCGAATTCACCACGCTGGCCATCCTGCGCCTGTTCGCGCAGTCCCGCCTGGATGCGGTCGTGCTCGAGGTCGGTCTGGGCGGGCGGCTGGATGCGGTCAACATCATCGACGCGGATGTCGCCATCGTCACCAGCGTGGACCTCGACCACATGGATTACCTGGGCGATACGCGCGAGAAGATAGGCTTCGAAAAAGCCCATATTTATCGCGCCGGCCGGCCGGCCATCTGCAGCGATCCCGTGCCGCCGCAAAGCCTGATCGACCACGCCACGGCCATCGGCGCCGACCTCTGGCTCTTCGGGCGCGACTTCAATTATTCGGGCGACCGCCAGCAATGGGCTTATGGCGGCCGCGACGTGCGCCGCAGTTCGCTGGGCTATCCGGCGCTGCGCGGCGCCAATCAGCTGCTCAATGCCTCGGCGGCGCTGGCCGCGCTGGAGTCGGTGCGCATGCGTCTGCCGGTGCCCCAGCAGGCCGTGCGCCTGGGCCTGTTGCAGGCCAGTCTGCCCGGCCGCTTCCAGATCCTGCCCGGCCAGCCCACGGTCATCCTGGATGTCGCGCACAATCCGCATGCCGCGGCCGTGCTGGCGCAGAACCTGGACAACATGGGTTTCCACCCCTATACGCACGCCGTGTTCGGCATGCTCAGCGACAAGGACTTGCCGGGCGTGATCGCCAAGCTGGGCAGCCGCATCGACCACTGGTATTGCGCGGGTCTGCCCGGGCCGCGCGGCGCCGATGGCGCTATCTTGGCCGAGCGGGTCAGGCAGGCGCTGCCGCCCTCGCCAGCCGGCGCCGAAGCGCCAAGCGTAACCGCCTATGACGACCCCGCCCAGGCCTATGCCGCCGCGCGCGAAAAGGCGGGGGAGGGTGATAGAATCGTAGTGTTTGGGTCTTTCCTTACGGTTGCCGGCGTTTTGCAGGCATTGGGCCGCAAGGCATAGACAACGCTAGCCATGCCGCGACACCGCCGTCACATGCGAAGGCCCGGCGCCAGCAACCGCGGGCTTGCGCGCAGCGGGAGGGTTCCCGCCGCGCCGGCCGCCAGGATGTGAGTTCCATGGGTTTGTTCACACGCAAAGATTCCGCCTCCGAATCCTCGCCCTCCCGGCCGCGTCCGTCGGTCTCCAGCGAGGCCCAGGCGGCCGAGTTGCGGGGCCGCGCGCGGCGCCGCCTGGCCGGGGCCATCGCCCTGGTGCTGGCCGCGGTCATCGTGCTGCCCATGATGCTCGACTCCGAGCCGGTGCCGGTCGCCGACGATATCCCGGTTCGCATCCCGGACCGCAACAGCCCCTACCAGCCCAACGTCTCCGAGCCCGCGGCCGCGCCGCCGCAGGCGCCCGCGGTCCCGCCGCCGGCCGAAGGCGCGCAGCCGCCCGAGCCGCAGGCCGCCGCTCCCCATGTCGAGCCGCCCGCGCCACCAGCGCCAGCCGCGCCGCCGCCGGTGGCCGCGACCACGCCGCCGCCCAAGCCCGCCGAGCCGCCCAAGCCGGCCGAAAAGCCGCCCGCGGCCAAGCCGGCCGACAAGCCCAAGACCGATACCGCCGCGCGTTCCGACGACGGCGCGCGCGCCCTGGCCCTGCTAGAGGGCCGCGCCACGCCGGCGCCGGCGGCCAAACCTGCCGCCAAGCCCGCCGCCAACGGCAACTTTGTGCTGCAGGTGGCGTCCTATACCACGCAGGCCGATGCGCAAGAGCGCCGCGGCAAACTGCACCAGGCGGGCGTGACCAACGCCTTTGTCGAACAGGCCAGTATCAATGGCAAGCAGCAATACCGGCTGCGCGTGGGGCCTTTTCCCTCGCGCGAAGCGGCCCAGGCTGCCCAGGCGCGTCTGCGCACCCTGGGTTATGACAACGGCTTTATCGCTGCCCAGTGACCGGCTTCGACTTCGTCGTGATGGCGATTCTGGCCGTGTCGGGCATCCTGGGCCTGGTGCGCGGCCTGCTGAAGGAAATGCTTTCGCTGGTGGCCTATCTGCTGGCTTTCGCCGCGGCGATCTGGTGGGGGCCCACGGTCTATACCTGGTTGCAACCCTATATCGAAACCGGTGTGCTGCGCATGGGCGTGTCTTACGCGGCGGTCTTCATCATCGTGCTGCTGGCCGTGGGCCTGGTCAACATGACGCTGGGCGCGCTGATCCGCAGCACGGGGCTGTCGCCCGCCGACCACGGCCTGGGCGCGGTGTTCGGGCTGGCGCGTGGCCTGCTCATCATCGTGGTGCTGGTGGCGCTGGCCGGCTATACGCCGCTGCCCGAAGAAACCTGGTGGAAGGAAGCCATGTTCTCGCACTCGGCCACCGAGGCGGTCAAGCACCTGAAGGCCGCGCTGCCGCCGTCGCTGGCGACCTGGCTGCCGTACTGAATTACTGATTGTTTTACGTTTTATCTCTACTAGGAACTCACCATGTGTGGAATCGTCGGGGTCATCGGGCGCGGGCCGGTCAACCAGCTGCTCTATGACAGCCTGCTGTTGTTGCAGCACCGCGGCCAGGACGCCGCGGGCATCGCAACGATGCACGGCAATCACTTCAATATGTACAAGGCCCACGGCCTTGTGCGCGACGTCTTCCGCACGCGCAACATGCGGGCGCTGCCCGGCACCAGCGGGGTGGGCCAGGTTCGCTACCCGACCGCGGGTTCCAGCGCCAGCGAAGAAGAAGCCCAGCCCTTCTACGTGAATGCCCCCTTCGGCATCATGTTCGCGCACAACGGCAACCTGACCAACTGGCGCGAGCTGCGCGAGTCGCTCTACCGGGTCGACCGCCGCCACATCAACACCAATTCGGATTCCGAAGTGCTGCTCAATGTGCTGGCGCACGAGCTGCAATCGGCCGCCAGCGGCGTGTCGCTGGACGACGACGCCATCTTCCGGGCGGTTTCGGCCCTGCACAAGCGCGTGCGCGGCGCCTACGCCGTGGTGGCCCAGATCTCCGGCTACGGCCTGCTGGCCTTCCGCGATCCGCATGGCATCCGCCCGCTGTGCATCGGCCGCCAGGACACCGACGAGGGCGTCGAGTGGATGGTCGCATCCGAGTCCGTCGCCCTGGAAGGCAGCGGTTTCAGCTTCGTGCGCGATGTGCAGCCCGGCGAGGCGGTGTTCATCGACCTTGACGGCCGCCTGGCCAGCCGACAGTGCGCCGAGAACGCCGAGCTCGTGCCCTGCATTTTCGAGTACGTCTATTTCGCGCGTCCGGACTCGATGATAGACGGCGTGTCGGTCTACGATGCGCGCCTGCGCATGGGCGAGTACCTGGCAGACAAGGTGGCCCGCAACATGCGCCTGGGTGACATCGATGTGGTCATGCCCATCCCTGATTCCTCGCGCCCGGCCGCCATGCAGCTGGCCGCCCGCCTGAACCTCGATTACCGGGAGGGCCTGATCAAGAACCGCTACGTCGGCCGCACCTTCATCATGCCGGGCCAGGCGGTGCGCCGTAAATCCGTGCGCCAGAAGCTCAATGCCATCGGCATGGAGTTCAAGGGCAAGAACGTGCTGCTGGTCGATGATTCCATCGTGCGCGGCACCACCAGCCGTGAAATCGTCGACATGGCGCGCGCCGCCGGCGCCAACAAGGTGTATTTCGCCTCGGCCGCGCCTCCGGTGCGTTTCCCCAATGTGTATGGCATCGACATGCCCACCCAGAAGGAACTCATCGCCACGGGCCGCAGCGACGAAGAAATCGCGCGCGCCATCGGCGCCGACGCGCTCATCTACCAGGACCTGCACGATATGCAGCAGGCCGTGCGCGACATCAATCCCGCGCTCAAGCGCTTCGAGGCTTCCTGCTTCGACGGCGAGTACATCACCGGCGATATCACGGCCGAGTACCTGGCTCGCCTGGGCCAGTCGCGCGACTCCTCGGCCGGCGAGGAGGAGGCCGGCGGGCTGCAGTTCAACATGGGCTACGCGGCCAACGACGCCTGAGCCAGGCGCCAAGAAAAAGCGGCCTGGCGGCCGCTTGAGGCTGCTGAAAACCCCTGGCGTTTGCCAGGGGTTTTTCTTTTGCCCCGCCGTCAGCAGGCCCAGCGGGCGTTCAGGCGCGCATGCGCAAGGCGGCGATGGCCATGAAAAACACGACCACGAACAAGGCCAGGCTCCAGATCGCGTATTCGATGCCCAGCACGCTCACCGCGGCGTCCATGCAGGTGGCGAAGATGCCGAATACCGAAGGCAGGGCGCCGTCCAGGCCGGACGCGCTCATGAAGCGGTCGGCGAAGGTCTGGTCGCAGGACAGCATCTTGGACGCGACGCTGTACTGATACCAGGCCGCGGCCACGCCGCAGGCCGACAGCACCGCGATCAGCAGCGCGCCCAGGCGCGAGGCCAGGGGGGGCGCATAGGCGGCCACCAGGGCCAGTATGCCGATGCCCAGATAGATCAGGCGCTGCAGCACGCACCAGGCGCAGGGCGCCATGTCGAAGGCGTATTGCGAGATCAGCGCCAGGCCGATCGCGCCGAAGCAGAACAGGGCGATGAGCAGCAGCAGGCGCCGGCGGGCGGGGGAGGCATGGGTCGTCATGTTGTTTGATCCCTCCTAGGATTTGGGCACAGGAATGGCTAGCGCGGATTGGGCAAGCATCGCCAGTAAAAGTTCGCGCGCGCCATCCCAGAAGATCTGCACGCCCAGGCAAAGCATGATGAAGGCCGACATGCGCATGAAGACGGCGGTGCCGTTTTCGCCCAGCCGGTGCAGGATCTGCGCGGCAAACCGCAGGCAGACATACAGCGTCAGCGACACCGCCATGACGCCGGGCAGGGAGCCGCCCAGGCGCAGCAGGCTGACCAGGCGGTCATCATCGCTGAGCGAGGCGCCCACCGTGATGGCCGCCGCGATGGAGCCGGGCCCGCAGGTAATGGGAAAGGTCAGCGGATAGAAGGCGCGGGCCTGGGCGGTCTCGCTGGTGAAGGGCTCGGCCATGCGGGCCACGCGGCCGCTGTCGCCATCTGGCGAATTGACCAGGCGCCAGGCGCTGTACATGACCAGTATGCCGCCGCCCACGCGCACGATGGCCAGCGAAATGCCGAAGAAACTCAGGACGACGTTGCCGGCCACCATGGCCACGGTCAGCATGGCCGCCACATTGATCGCCACCCGCTTGGCCAGGGCGGTGCGCGTGGCGGTGGAGGCGCCCGCGGTCATCGTCCAGAAGATGGGCGCGATGGCCGGCGGGTTCAGAAAGGGCAGCAGCGTCGCCAGCGCGAACAGGAAGCTGCGGCCCAGGATCAAGGCATAGTCGGTGTACGCCATACGCTCAGCGGCCGGGGAAAAACCGATTGTATGCGTTTTGTCCCTTTTCAGGCCGCCTTTTGCTGGGGCTCTTCGCCGGCCAGGGCATCCAGCACCGCATGCTCGAACTGCATCTGCGTCCGGGGGCGCTCAAGCACGGCGCCGGAAATGATGAAGACATCCTCGACCCGGTCGCCCAGGGTCATGACCTTGGCCATGATGAGGTCCACGCCATTCTCGGCAAAGACCTTGGCCAGTGCGTAGAGCAGGCCGGGCCGGTCGGTGGCGGTGACCGACAGGCGCCAGGACTGGCTGCGCTCGTCGGGATGCAGCTCGGCCTGCGGCATGACCGGGAACACCCGCGACAGGCGCGACTGCCGGCTGCGGTGATGGCCGTGGCCGCGGGCCCGTGGCGTGTCGCCGCGCGCCTCGCGCAGCCGTTCGCCCAGTTCATGTTCGACCAGGGCGGCCTGGGCGCGCAGGTCGGGCAGGGCCTCGGTCGGCAGCACGATGAAGCTGTCCAGCGCCCAGCCCTGGCGCGTGGTGTGGATGCGCGCGTCCTGGATGCTGAAGGCCTTGCCGTCGAAATAGCCGCAGGTGTTCATGAAGAGGTCCGGCGTATCGCGGGTGTAGACCATGATCTGCAGGCCCGCGCCCTCTTCGGTGGGGCGCACCTTGACCACGGCTTCCTCGGGCTGGGCCTGGTAGTAGAGATGGCGTGTGTGCCAGGCGATTTCCGAGGCGTCATGGCGCAGGAAATAGGCCACGTCCAGCTGCTTCCAGAAGGCTTCGCGGGCATCGTCGCGCAGGCCGGCCAGGCGCAGCAGCCGCGCCGCCTCTTCCTTGCGGTCGGCCAGCACGGTATGCGCGTCCTGCGTGCCGCCCAGGGCGATGAGCGTCAGGCGGTAGAGGTCTTCGAGCAGTTTGCCCTTCCAGGCATTCCACACCTTGGGGCTGGTGCCGCGGATATCGGCCACCGTCAGCAGGTAGAGGGCGCCAAGGTGGCGTTCGTCCTTGACCTGGCGCGCGAAATCATTGATCACTTCGGGATCCGACAGGTCGCGCTTCTGGGCGACGGCCGACATCAGCAGGTGCTGGCGCACCAGGAATTCGACCAATTCGGCGTCTTCGGGCGCCAGGCCGTGCTCGTGCGCGAACCGCCGCACGTCGCGCGCGCCCAGTTCGGAGTGATCGCCGCCCCGGCCCTTGGCGATATCGTGAAACAGCGCCGCCACGTAAAGCAGCCAATGGCGGTCCAGTCCCGCCATGACCTGGCTGGCCAGGGGGTATTCCGAGGCATGCTCGGGCATGGTGAAGCGGCGCAGGTTGCGGATCACCGCCAGGGTGTGCTGGTCGACGGTATAGACGTGGAACAGATCATGCTGCATCTGCCCGACGATGCGGCGGAACACCGGCAGATAACGCGGCAGGATGTTCAGCATGGTCATGCGGCGCAGCTCGTGCACGATGCCGCGCGGCTGCTGCAGGATCTGCAGGAACAGCTTGCGGTTGACCGGATTGCGGCGGAATTGCGCGTCGATGCGGTGGCGCGAATGCCAGATGGCGCGCAGGGTGCGCGCCGACATGCCGGTCAGTTCGGGATGCTGCTGCATGACCAGGAAGGCGCGCAGCAACAGGGTCGGATTGCGCTCGAAGCAATCCTCGCGAATGATGTCCAGGCGCTCGTGCAGGCTGCGGAAATCCTCGTCGATGTCGCGCGCCTCGCTGGCCGGGCGCGGCAGCAGCCTTTCCTCGATGTTCTGCACCAGGATGGCGTTGAGCTGGGTGACCAGGCGGGCGGCCCAGTAGTAGCGCTGCATCAGCAGCTCGCTGGCGCGGCGCGTGGCGGTCGAGCGGATGCCATAGACCTCGGCCAGGGCGGGCTGCAGGTCGAACAGCAGCCTGTCCTCGCGCCGCCCCGTGAGCAGATGCAGTTCGATGCGCAGCCGCTTGAACGCCTGTTCGGCGCGGCGCAGGTCGCGCGCCTCGGAGGCCGTCAGCAACCCGGCCTGGGCCACGGCGCGCCAGTTGCGGCCAAAGCCGGCCGCGCGCGCCATCCACAGGATGACCTGGAGGTCGCGCAGGCCGCCGGGCGATTCCTTGCTGTTGGGTTCGAGCGCGTAGGGGGTGTCTTGATAGCGGGCATGGCGCTGCTGCATCTCGACCCGCTTGGCCTGGAAGAAGGCCCGGGGATCCAGCCTGGCCGTCATGGCCGCCTCGAACTGCTTCATGAGGCCGCGGCTGCCGGCCAGCCAGCGCGATTCGAGCAGCGCGGTCTCCACCGTGATGTCGGCGGCGGCTTCGGCCTCGCAGTCGGCCAGGGTGCGCACGCTGTGTCCGGGCTCCAGGCCCAGGTCCCAGAGCGCGGCCACCAGGGTTTCAATCGTGCCGGCCTCGCTTGCCGAAGGGGGCTGGGGCAGGAGGATGAGCAGATCCACGTCCGAATGCGGATACAGCTCGCCGCGGCCATAGCCGCCCACGGCGGCCAGCGTGGCCCCGGGCGGCAGCGGACAGAGCTTGAGCAAGTCGCGCAGCGCCTGGTCGACGATGCGGCGCAGCTCTGACAGCAGCGTGTCCGGGCGGGGATGCCGCCGGAAATCGGCCACCGCCGCCGCTCTCGCGGCCTGCATGCGTTCCTTGATGGACTGGAGGTCGGCGAGGGTCATGCGGGGCCTGCGGGGTCAGATGGCCGGGACGATGACGGTGTCCGGCACGAAGGCGGGAGGGCGGGGCATGCCGGGCGAGATGGTCAGCACCTCGCAGCCGGTGTCGGTCACGCAGATCGCGTGCTCCCACTGGGCCGAGAGGCTGTGGTCGCGCGTGACCACCGTCCAGCCGTCGGCCAGCTGGCGGATTTCGCGCCGGCCGGCGTTGATCATGGGCTCGATGGTGAACAGCATGCCGGTCTGCAGCTTGACGCCCGAGCCGGGCTTGCCGTAGTGCAGCACCTGCGGGTCCTCATGGAAGCGCTGCCCGATGCCGTGTCCGCAGAACTCGCGCACCACCGAGAAACCCTGCGCCTCGGCGTGTTTCTGGATGGCGTGGCCGACATCGCCCAGCGTGGCGCCATTGCGCACGGCGGAAATGCCTTTCCACATGCACTCGAAAGTGATGTCGGTCAGGCGGCGCGCCAGGATGCTGGGCTCGCCCACGTAGTACATGCGGCTCGTGTCGCCAAACCAGCCGTCCTTGATGATGGTGACGTCGATATTCAAGACGTCCCCATTTTTCAAGGCCTTTTCGCCCGGGATGCCATGGCAGACCTGATGGTTGACCGAAGTACAGATGGCGCCGGGAAAGGGCGGGTAGCCGGGCGGCGCATAGCCCACCGTGGCGGACTTCACCTTGAGTTCCTCGGTCAGGTACTGCAGGGCCAGCTTGTCGAGTTCGCCCGTGGTCACGCCGGGTTTCACGTGCGGCGTCAGGAAATCGAGAATCTTGGCGGCGTCCTGGCAGGCGGCGCGCATCTTGGCCAGATCGGCCTGGTCGGTAACTATGCCCATGTATCAGCTTGAGTATCGGCTTGGAAAAATAGTAGAATTATAGGCTTGCCTTGAAAACCGTGCCTTATTTGTATCTGCAGCAGGGTTCTTGGGTGGCCCAGAGGGCTTGGGATTTGCGCTGGTATGTCTGTGTTGCGAAGGAACGCGAGACGCCTATTTGCTTATCCGAGCCGCCGGGTGGTCCATGGACACGCGGGCAGACACGATAAGCGCGTATCAAGGTCAAGTAAGTAGTAAAACAGAAATCGGGCGCGATGGGTGCGGCGCAAGCTGTCCCCACAAAGCTTCGATCACGTTTTTGAGCGGCGGTGCAGGCGCGGTGTGGGCGCCCGGCTTAAGTTCGGCGGACGCGAGTCCGGCTGAAATGCCCCGGGACCTGATTCCAGGATGCCGGATTCCGCCGCCGACAAAACGGTTCGGGCTTGCCATGGCCTTTGCGTCATGACGGTCGTCTGGGTTTGTCGCGCGCGTTGCCGGGCTGGTCCCGGGCGTGGGCGCGATCGGCCGACCCGTTTTCTGCAACCATCCTGTCCGGCAATGGTGCCGACCAGGAAATCGCGCGTCTAGCCACCCAGGGTGCCGGTGAGCCGGTGCAGGCAAGACGCAAGACCCAACCCTCGGAGTTTGATATGTCCCTCATGCGCGAAATGCTCGAAGCCGGTGTCCACTTCGGTCACCAGACCCGTTACTGGAACCCGAAGATGGCTCCCTACATCTTCGGTCACCGCAACAAGATTCACATCATCAACCTGGAACAGACCGTCGGCAAGTTCCAGGAAGCCACCAAGTTCGTCAAGCAGCTGGCTGCCCGCGGCGGCAACATCCTGTTCGTCGGCACCAAGCGCGCCGCCCGTGAGCTGGTCGCGGCCGAAGCCCAGCGCTGCGGCATGCCCTACGTCGATGCCCGCTGGCTGGGCGGCATGCTGACCAACTTCAAGACCGTCAAGAGCTCGATCAAGCGCCTGAAGGACATGGAAGCCATGGTCGCCGACGGCAGCGTCGAGCGCCTGACCAAGAAAGAAGGCCTGCTGTTCCAGCGCGAACTGGACAAGCTGAACAAGTCGATCGGCGGCATCAAGGACATGAACGGCCTGCCCGACGCCCTGTTCGTGATCGACGTCGGCTACCACAAGATTGCCGTGGCCGAAGCCCGCACGCTGGGTATCCCGGTCGTGGCCGTGGTTGACACCAACCACTCGCCCGATGGCGTGGACTACGTCATCCCCGGCAACGACGACTCGGCCCGCGCCATCGCGCTGTACGCCAAGGGCATCGCCGACGCCGTGCTGGAAGGCCGCGAACAAAACCTGAACGGCCTGGTCGAAGAGATCGCCGAAGGCCAGGAAGAGTTCGTCGAAGTGCAAGACGGCCAGGCCTGATGCACCGGGCCGCCGGGTGAAACATCCGGCGGCGATCATGCCGAGGCGGGCTCCCGCCTCAGGCCCGGCGCAGCTGGCCGGGTGTCACCACGAATCAAACCATATGCCCCGGTTCTTCCGGGGCATGTCTTAGCGAATTGGAGCAAACATGGCTGAAATTACCGCCGCCCTGGTCAAGGAACTGCGCGAGAAGACCGATGCGCCCATGATGGAGTGCAAGAAGGCCCTGACGGAAGCCGAAGGCGATCTGGCGCGCGCCGAAGAGATCCTGCGCGTCAAGCTGGGCAACAAGGCCAGCAAGGCCGCCACCCGCGTGACCGCCGAAGGCCTGATCGGCCTGTTCATCGGCGGCAAGCAAGGCGCCGTCATCGAAGTCAACTGCGAAACCGACTTTGTTGCCAAGAACCCGGATTTCGTCGAGTTCGTCAACAAGCTGGCCGAGCTGGTCGCCACCCAGAACCCCGCCGACGTCGCCGCGCTGTCCGCGCTGCCCTTTGGCGAAGGCACCGTCGAAACCACCCGCACCGCCCTGGTCGGCAAGATCGGCGAGAACATCTCGATCCGCCGCTTCCAGCGCATCGAAACCCCGGACTCGCTGGCCAGCTACGTGCACGGCGGCCGCATCGGCGTGCTGGTGGAGTATGCCGGCGCCGAAGAAGTGGGCAAGGACCTGGCCATGCACATCGCCGCCACCAAGCCCAAGGCCCTGAATGCCGACGGCGTGTCGGCCGACGACATCGCCACCGAGCGTTCGGTCGCCGAGCAGAAGGCCGCCGAGTCGGGCAAGCCGGCCGAAATCGTCGCCAAGATGGTCGAAGGTTCGGTGCAGAAGTTCCTGAAGGAAGTCACGCTGATGTCCCAGCCCTTCGTCAAGAACGACAAGCAATCGGTCGAGCAGATGCTCAAGGAAAAGGGCGCCTCGATCAAGCAATTCGTCCTCTACGTCGTTGGTGAAGGCATCGAGAAGAAGACCACCGATTTTGCCGCTGAAGTCGCCGCCGCCGCCGCTGGCCGCGCCTGACGCTCAAATTAGTGCCTAAGGGCCGGCGCAGAGGGGCCAAATCCTCTGTGACCGGCCTATTTCTTGTCTTACACTTTCGTCGGATCGTTTCTCGGGATATCACCTATGAGCAGCAGATCATATAAACGGGTTCTTCTCAAACTTTCCGGCGAGGCGCTGATGGGCGACGATGCTTTCGGCATCAATCGCTCCACCATCGTCCGCATGACCGATGAGATCGCCGAAGTCGCCGCCATGGGCGTCGAGCTGGCCATCGTCATCGGTGGTGGCAATATCTTCCGTGGGGTCGCCCCGGGCGCGCAGGGCATGGACCGCGCGACCGCCGACTACATGGGCATGATGGCCACGATCATGAACGCGCTTGCCCTGCAGGATGCGTTGAAGCACAAGGGGGTGGATACCCGCGTGCAGTCGGCCCTGAACATCGATCAGGTCGTCGAACCCTATATCCGTCCCAAGGCGCTGCGCTACCTCGAAGAGGGCAAGGTCGTCATTTTTGCCGCCGGCACGGGCAATCCCTTCTTCACGACCGATACCGCCGCGGCCCTGCGCGGCGCGGAAATCGGCGCGGAGATCGTCCTGAAGGCCACCAAGGTCGACGGCATCTACAGCGCGGATCCCAACAAGGATCCGACGGCCACGCGCTACGCGCGCATCAGCTTCGACGAAGCCATCGTGCGCCGCCTCGAAGTCATGGACGCCACGGCTTTCGCGCTGTGCCGCGACCAGAAATTGCCTATCAAAGTGTTTTCGATCAACAAGTCCGGCGCGCTCAAGCGCGTGGTCGGAGGCGAGGACGAAGGCACTCTGGTGCACGTTTAATAAAGGAAACACCATGAGCGTCGCAGATATTCGTAAATCGGCCGATTCCAGGATGAGCAAGTCGCTCGACACGCTCAAGACCAACCTGGCCAAGATCCGCACCGGCCGCGCCCATACGGGCATCCTGGACCACGTGCAGGTGGAGTACTACGGTTCGCCGGTGCCGGTGGGCCAGGTCGCCAACGTCAACCTGGTCGATGCCCGCACCATCAGCGTGCAGCCCTACGAAAAGCAGATGGCCGGCCCGATCGAAAAGGCCATCCGTGAATCCGACCTGGGCCTGAACCCGGTCTCGCTGGGCGACACCATCCGCGTGCCGATGCCGCCCTTGACCGAGGAGCGCCGCCGTGACCTGACCAAGGTCGTGCGCAGCGAAGGCGAAGACGCCAAGGTCGCCGTGCGCAACCTGCGCCGCGAGGCCAACGAAGGCCTCAAGAAGCTGGTCAAGGACAAGGAGATCTCCGAGGACGACGAGCGCCGCGCCCAGGACGACGTCCAGAAGCTGACCGATCGCGCCGTGGCCGACATCGACAAGATGGTCGCGCAAAAAGAAGCGGAGATCATGACCGTCTGATCGGGAAGCCGCCGCGGCCATGGATTTGCGCTGTGGCGGTTTTTCAAGGACGATGGCGTTTTGCGCCGCCGCCGCCATGCCGCCGCCCAGCCCGGCTGCGGCAGGGAAGAGAGGCGGCGCTGGTTTTTCAAGGCTTCGCGGCCGCCCCGGGCGGCGTGAGGCGCATACGACATGGCAACAAGTTCCACCCAGGCGATTCCTGAAACCGGCGCGATTCCCAGGCACGTTGCCATCATCATGGACGGCAACGGCCGCTGGGCGACGCGCCGCCATCTGCCGCGCACGGCCGGCCACGCCAAGGGTGTGCAAGCGGTGCGCCGGGTGGTCGAGGCCTGCGGCCGCCGGGGCGTGCGCTATCTGACCCTTTTTGCCTTCAGCTCCGAGAACTGGCGCCGTCCGGCCGACGAAGTGTCGCTGTTGATGCGCCTTTTCGTCCAGGCGCTGGAGCGCGAGGTCGACAAGCTGCAGGAGCAGGGCGTGCGCCTGCACGTCGTGGGCGATCTGTCGGCCTTCGAGCCGCGGCTGCAGGAACTGATCCATGCCGCCCAGGAGCGCACCCGCGGCAATGACCGCCTGCACCTGAGCATCGCGGCCAATTATGGCGGCCGCTGGGACATCCTGCAGGCCACCCGCGCCATGCTCCAGGCCGAGCCCGGCCTGGCCGCCCGGCCGCAGGACATCGACGAGTCCCGGCTTGCCCAGCATCTGTCCATGGCCTGGGCGCCCGAACCCGACCTGTTCATCCGCACGGGCGGAGAGCAGCGTATTTCCAATTTTCTTATCTGGCAGCTGGCTTATACCGAGCTGTATTTCAGCGACGCCTATTGGCCCGACTTCGGCGCCGAGCAGCTTGAGGCCGCGTTCGAGTGGTACGGCGGCCGCGAGCGCCGCTTCGGGCGCACGAGCGCGCAATTGAACACCGGGCGCTGACGCCAACATCCAATCCGAGGAGACGGTCCATGCTGGGTCAGCGTATTGTTACCGCCGTGGTGCTTCTGGCCGTGCTGGCCGCCACCCTGGCCAGCGCCAATCCCTGGTGGTTTGTGGCGCTGCTGGCGTTGGGCGCGGCCTGCGCGGCCTGGGAATGGCTGCGGCTGACCCTGCCGCCCGGCGCCACGGCCATCGCCGTCGGCGTGCCCGCGCTGCTCTTTCTGGCCATGCTCTGGCTGGCCGACGTCTGGCTGCGGGGGCAGGGCGAGGCCGTCTACGTGACGGCCTGGGTGGTCAGGGGGCTTATCCCCGCCGTGGCCGTGATCTGGGTGCTGGGCGCCTTCGGCGCCGTCTACCGCGGGCGTGCCGACGCCGATCCGGTCAGCCTGGTCTGGTCGGTCTTCGCCGTGTTCGCCGTGCTGGCCGCCTGGTCGGCGCTGGCGCTGTTGTTCGTGCTGCGCGGCCCGGTCTACGTCGTGTCGCTGCTGGCACTGGTCTGGGTGGCCGATATCGCCGCCTATTTTGCCGGGCGCGCGTTCGGAAAACGCAAGCTCGCGCCCAAGGTCAGCCCCGGCAAGACCGTGGCCGGCGCGGTGGCCGGGGTGGCCGGCGCGGTCCTCTGGACCGTGGGCAGCGGTTATTTCCCCGGGACTTTCGGCCAGGATCTGCTTGGCCGCGGCCTGGGCCTGGCGATTCCCGCCGCGGCCCTGCTGGGCGTATTGTCCATCGTGGGCGATCTGTTCGAGTCGCTGCTCAAGCGTCGCGCCGGGCGCAAGGATTCGAGCAATCTCCTGCCCGGGCACGGCGGGGTCTACGATCGCATCGACGCGGTCCTGCCGGTGGCGCCTGTCGCCTTGCTCATGTCTGGAGTTCTGTTTTGAGCGGTTTCAAACGCATCGCGGTGCTGGGATCGACCGGGTCGATCGGCGACAGCACCCTGGATGTCATTGCACGCTATCCCGAGCATTTCGGGGTCTACGCCCTGTCGGCCTTCAGCCGCATGGACAAGCTGGCGGCCCAGGCGGCCGTCACCGGCGCGGCCGTGGTCGTCGTGCCCGACGATGCGGCGGCGGCGCGCTTTCGCCAGGCCTGGAAGGGCGCGGGCCCCATGCCCGAGGTCCGGGTGGGCGCCCAGGCGCTGGCCGACACGGCGGCCGACCCCGGCTGCGACACCGTCATGGCCGCCATCGTGGGCGCGGCCGGCCTGCCGGCCGCGCTGGCCGCGGCGCAATCCGGCAAGCGGGTGCTGCTGGCCAATAAAGAGGCCCTGGTGGCCGCCGGCTCGCTCTTCATGGCCGCGGTGCGCCAGTCCGGCGCCGAACTGCTGCCCATCGACAGCGAACACAACGCCATTTTCCAGTGCCTGCCGCAAACCGGCCGCGCCGAGGCGCCGCTGGCGCCGGCGCCGGGGGTGCGCAAACTCATCCTGACGGCCTCGGGCGGGCCGTTCCGGCGCCACGACCCGGCCGACCTGGCCGATGTCACCCCGGATCAGGCCTGCGCCCATCCCAACTGGAGCATGGGCCGCAAGATTTCGGTCGACTCGGCCACCATGCTCAACAAGGGGCTCGAAGTCATCGAGGCGCACTGGCTTTTCGCCATGCCGGCCGAGCGCATCGAGGTGCTGATCCATCCCCAGAGCGTCGTCCACTCCATGGTCGAGTACGAGGATGGCTCCGTGCTGGCGCAGATGGGGCAGCCGGATATGCGTACCCCGATTTCCTACGGCCTGGGCTTTCCGCGGCGCCTGGATCCCGGGGTCAGCCCGCTGGATCTGGTGAAATGGGGCCGGTTGGAGTTCGAGGCCCCCGATCTGCAGCGTTTCCCCTGCCTGGCGCTGGCCTACGCGGCGCTGCGCGCCGGCCAGGCCGCCTGTGTGACCCTCAACGCCGCCAATGAAGTCGCCGTCGCCGGTTTCCTGGAAGGCCGCCTGCCATATCCCTGGATCGCGCGCGTCATCGAGGCCGCGCTTGAGTGGCAGGCCGGGCGTCCTTCTGTTACGCTTGACCGATTGACTGACGTGCTTGACCTGGATGCCGAAGTGCGCGCGTATGCCGGCAACCTTGGCCTGGCCTGATTTCTCCTTTCCGCCGGTGCCGGGGAGGGCGGTCGGGGCCGTCGACTCCCCACCGGGCCGCAAGGCCCGGTTCAGTATGGGTCCTCCTACATGATTTTTACCCTGCTCGCCTTTGTCGTCGCGCTGGGCATCCTCATCACCTTCCACGAGCTAGGCCATTATTGGGTGGCGCGCCTGTGCGGCGTGCGGGTGCTGCGCTTTTCCGTGGGCTTTGGCCGCGTGCTGCTGCGCCGCCGCGACCGCAACGGCACGGAGTGGGCGGTCTCGGCCATCCCGTTGGGCGGCTACGTCAAGATGCAGGATGATCCGCCGCCCGGCGCCACGCCGGCGCAGGCGGCCGAGGCCTTCAATACCCAGCCCGTGGGGCGGCGTTTCGCCATCGTCGCGGCCGGTCCCATCTTCAACCTCATCCTGGCCGTCGCCCTCTACGCCGGCCTGAACATGGTGGGCACCCAGGTGCCCGCCGCCATCCTGGGCCAGCCGGCCGAGCACAGCGCCGCGGCCGCGGCCGGCGTGGCCGCCGGCGACCGCATCGAGGCGGTGGACGGCCGCGCCGTCGCCTCGTGGACGGATGCGCGCTGGCGCCTGTTCGACCGCCTGTCCTCGGGCGCCGCCGTGCAGCTGGAGGTCCGCGGCGAAAACGGCGCGCCGCGCACGCTGACGCTGGCCTTGCCGCCCGACGAACGCCTGGATCCCTCCGAGGCTGATCCGGTCCAGATTGCCGGCCTGCGGCTGCAGGCCGCCAAGCCGGTGGTGCGCGGCGTGATCGCCGGGGGCGCGGGCGAGGCCGCCGGCCTGCGCGAAGGCGATCTGGTGCTGACCGCGGCCGGCCAGCCCGTGGCCGACGCCGGCGCGCTGGTGCGCGTCGTGCAGCAATATGCCGGCAAGCCGCTGGCGCTCACCCTGCGGCGCGACGGCGCCGCCCTGAGCCTGACCGTGACGCCGCGCGCCGAAACGGTGCAGGGGCAGGTCATCGGCCGCATCGGCGTGCAGCTCGGCGGCGACGTCCCCATGGTGCTTGAGCGTTTCGGCCCGGTCGACAGCCTCTGGCGCGGCGTGCAGCGCACCTGGGACACGGCCTGGCTGTCGCTGCGCATGATGGGCCGCATGGTGCTGGGCGAGGTGTCCTGGCGCAATATCAGCGGTCCGGTCACCATCGCCGATTATGCGGGCCAGACGGCCCGCATCGGGCTCGAAGCCTATATCGCCTATCTCGCCCTGATCAGTATCAGCCTCGGCGTGCTCAACCTGCTGCCCATACCCATGCTGGATGGCGGGCATCTGCTGTACTATCTCGTCGAAATTGTCAGAGGGCGTCCGGTGCCCGATCGTTGGATCGACATCGGGCAGCGTGCCGGTATCGGCTTGTTGGCGGGCCTCATGGGGTTGGCCCTGTTCAACGATTTTGCGCGCCTGTTCACCTAGGCGCGAATCGAATAAAATCCCCCGCCATTTGCACGACCAAGGATAGCAAAGGATGTCTTTTCGCCGGATGATTAATCACCAGAGGGGCGCAATGCAAAAAAGGCACACGCAACGGCATCTGCTCAAAGCCGCCAAATTGCCCAGCCTGATTGCCGCGCTGCTTTTGCCGGCCCTGGCCTATGCTTTCGACCCTTTCGTCGTGCGCGACATTCGCGTCGAGGGTATCCAGCGCACTGACGCGGGCACGGTCTTCGGTTATCTGCCCGTCAAGGTGGGCGAGAAGTTCACCGACGCCGATGCGACCGAAGCCATCCGCCGCCTCTACGGCACGGGCTTTTTCAGCGACGTGCAGATCCGCACCGAGAACAACGTCGTGGTGGTCGTCGTGCAGGAGCGGCCGACCATCGCGTCGATCAGCTTCAACGGCATGCGCGAGTTCGAATCCAAGAACATTATCAAGTCGCTGTCGCAAGTGGGTTTCGGCGAAGGCCGCATCTTCGACCAGTCCATGCTTGAGCGCGCCCAGTACGAGCTCAAGGAACAGTACCTGAGCAAGGGCAAGTACGGCGTGGAGGTGACGTCCACCGTCACGCCGCTGCCGCGCAACCGCGTGGGCGTGAGTTTCGACGTCTTCGAAGGCGACGTCGCCAAGATCCGCGAGATCCGCATCGTCGGCAACAAGGCGTTCTCGGAGAGCGAGCTGCTTGACCAGTTCGACCTGACCACGCCGGGCTGGCTCACCTGGTACACCAATACCGACAAGTACTCGCGCGAAAAACTCGAAGGCGATGTCGAGCGCCTGCGCTCCTATTATCTCGATCGCGGCTACCTGGAGTTCTCGGCCGAGCCGCCCCAGGTCACCATCTCGCCCGACCGCAAGGACATCTTCATCACTGTCACCGTGCACGAAGGCGAGCCCTACAAGGTGCGCAGCGTGAAGCTGGCCGGCAACCTGCTGGGCCTGGACGGCGAGATCAACAAGCTCATCGAACTCAAGCCCGACGAAGTGTTCTCGGCCTCCAAGGCCAATAATTCGGCCAAGGCGCTCACCGACTACCTGGGCGAGCTGGGCTACGCCTTCGCCAACGTCAACCCCAACCCGCAGCTGGATCGCGAAAAGCACGAGGCCGACGTCACCTTCTACGTCGATCCGAGCCGCCGCGTCTATGTGCGCCGTATCCAGATCGGCGGCAACACCCGCACCCGGGATCAGGTCGTGCGGCGCGAAATGCGCCAGCAGGAGGCCGCCTGGTACGACGCCGGCGACATCAAGGTGTCGCGCGACCGTGTCGACCGCCTGGGCTATTTCAACGAGGTCAACGTCAAGACCGAACCGGTGCCCGGCTCGCCCGACCAGGTCGACGTCAATGTCGACGTGAAAGAAAAGCCCACCGGCATGATCAACCTCGGCGTGGGCTACGGCTCGACCGACAAGGCCATCCTGTCGGCCGGCATCAGCGAAGACAACGTGTTCGGCAGCGGCACCAATCTGTCCTTGCAGGTCAACACCAGCCAGACCAATCGCGCCGCCGTGCTGTCGCACACCGATCCCTATTTCACCAAGGAAGGGATCAGCCGCACGACCTCGCTGTACTACCGCGTCACCGAGCCCTGGAACAACAACGACGGCGACTACCGCGTCAAGGCCATGGGCCTGGGCATGAACTTCGGGGTGCCGATCTCGGAGTATGACCGCATCTTCCTGGGCGGCAGCTTCGAGCGCAACCAGATCGATCTCTACACCAACTCGCCGCGCGCCTATCGCAATTTCGTCGACCAGTACGGCGATTCGACCGACGCCTTCATCTTCAATACGGGCTGGTCCAAGGACACGCGCGACAGCGCCCTGGCGCCGACCAAGGGTTCCTACACCCGCCTGAAGGGCGATCTCTCCACCATGGACCTGAAGTACTACCTGCTCACCGCGCAGCAGCAGTACTTCCTGCCCCTGGGCCGCAGCTACACCCTGGCGCTTAACGGCATGGTCGATTACGGCCGTTCCTATGGCGGCAAGGACTATCCGGTGATCAAGAACGTCTACGGCGGCGGCATCGGCACGGTGCGCGGCTACGACGGCGCCTCGCTGGGTCCGCGCGACGTGGATACGGGCGACTATCTGGGCGGTTCGCGCCGCATCATCGCCAACGCGCAGCTCTACCTGCCGTTCCCCGGCGCCAACAAGGACCGCACCCTGCGCTGGTTTGTCTTTGCCGACGCAGGCCAGGTCTCGGCCGGCAGCGGCATGGCTTGCACGGCGGGCAAGGCCTCCGATCCGGTCGAAGATCCTTGCGGCTGGCGCTACTCGGCCGGTATCGGCCTGTCGTGGCAGTCGCCGCTGGGTCCGCTGCAACTGTCCTACGCGCGTCCGCTCAACGCCAAGTCCGGCGACGACAAGCAGAGTTTCCAGTTTCAGATCGGTACCGGTTTCTGATGATCTGAATCAAGGTCTTGTTTAAGGCATCGATTATTACCCGCGGGCCCGATTTATTATTGGCTGGGTCCAAGGGTTTATTCGTAACGGTTGAAACATGGGGTCATGGGCCAAGGCTCGCGCCCCTGCGGTTTAGTGGCACAATATTGTTTTTGCCCTTTACCTTCCAAAAGGTGAGAATTTCATGATGTCTGATTTCGCACTCAACACCTCGGGCCGGCGCGCCGGCAAACTGGCGACGTCCCTGGCGCTGGCGGGTGCACTGCTGTTCGGCTCGGCGGCGGTGACGACGGCGCAGGCGCAAGGCACCAAGATCGGCTTCGTGAACACGGAGCGGATCCTGCGTGAATCCGGTCCGGCGAAGGCCGCGCAAAGCAAGATCGAAGGCGAGTTCAAGCGCCGCGACGACGAGCTGCAGCGCATGGGCACGCAACTGCGCAGCCAGGCCGAGAAGTTCGACAAGGACGCCCCGGTGCTGTCCGAGTCCGATCGTGTCAAGCGCCAGCGCGAGCTCTCCAACCTGGACATGGACCTGCAGCGCAAGCGCCGCGAATTCCAGGAAGACTTCAACCGCCGCCGCAACGAAGAGTTCTCGGGCATCGTGACCAAGGCCAATGAGGCCATCAAGCGCATCGCCGAGCAAGAGAACTACGATCTCATCGTCCAGGACGCCGTGACGGTCAATCCGCGCGTCGACATCACCGACAAGGTGATCCAGGCTCTGGGCCGCTGATCGTCCCATGCCTGTATTGCTGGATCCTGCCCGGGCGCCGCGTCTGGACGCTTTATTGTCCCGGGCCAGTACGCAAGGGCTGGACCCGCAGCTCGATACCGGCGGCGCGGAGTTGCCGCTGATCGCCGGTATCGGCACGCTGGCTTCGGCCGGCGCGCACGAAATCTCCTTTCTCTCCAATCCCCGCTACCAGGGCCAACTGGCCACGACCGGCGCGGCGGCGGTGATCGTCAGCCCCGACGTCGCCCAGGCCCAGCGCGAGCAGGGCAGTACGCAACGGTTCGTGGTCTGTAAGCACCCCTACCTGCTGTACGCGCGGCTGGCGCAGTGGTTTGACGCCGAACGGCGCGGCTTGCCCGCGGCCGGCGTGCACCCCAGCGCGGTGGTGGCCGAGGATGCCGTCATCGAGGACGGCGCCAGTGTGGGGCCGCAATGCGTGATCGAGTCCGGCGCGGTCATCGGCCGCGGCGCCGTCATCGGCCCGGCCTGTGTGATCGGCAGGGACTGCCACATCGGCCCGGACAGCCGCCTGAACGCCCGCGTGACCCTCTACGAGCGGGTGACCATCGGCGCGCGGGCCATCGTGCATAGCGGCGTGGTCCTGGGCGCCGACGGCTTTGGCTTCGCGCCCGATCCCACCCTGGGCAAGGGCGCCTGGGGTAAGATTCCGCAATTGGGCGGGGTAACGATTGGTGACGACGTCGAAATCGGCGCCAACACCACCATCGACCGCGGCGCCCTGGAAGACACCGTCATCGGCGATGGCGTGAAGCTCGACAATCTGATCATGATCGCGCATAACGTGCGTGTCGGGGCGCATACGGCAATCGCGGCCTGCACGGGCGTGGCGGGTTCGACCACGATAGGCGAACGTTGCATCGTGGGCGGGGCGGCCATGTTCTCGGGCCACCTGAGCATCTGCGACGACGTGACGATCTCGGGCGGCACGCCCGTGACGTCGAGCATCAGCAAGCCCGGCCGCTACACCGGTGTCTATCCGTATGCCGAACATGGCGAGTGGCAACGCAACGCCGCCGTGATACAACAGCTGGCCCAATTGCGCCGCCGGGTGCGAACGCTCGAAAAAGCGTAGCGTCCGCGTGGCGAAACAAGTTTACGCGAGGCCGTCCGCGGGCGGCCTCGCGCCCTCTATTCATATCGCAGGAACGAAAGTCATGGAACTCGACATCAAGGGGATTATGGAGCGTCTGCCGCATCGCTACCCGATGCTGCTGATCGACCGGGTGCTGGAGATGGTGCCTGGTAAATCCATCGTGGCCGTCAAGAACGTCTCCATCAACGAACCTTTCTTCAATGGCCATTTCCCCCATCACCCCGTGATGCCGGGGGTGCTGATTGTCGAGGCGATGGCGCAGGCGTCGGCCCTGTTTTCGTTTACCGACGAGAACGGCGGCCTGAAGTGCGAAGGCAGCAAGACGGCGTATTATCTGGTGGGTATAGACGGTGCGCGCTTCCGCCGTCCGGTGGTGCCGGGCGACCAGCTGCGCATCGAAGTCGAAGCCGAGCGCCTGAGCCGCACCATCTGCAAGTATCAGGGACGGGCCCTGGTGGATGGGCAGCTGGTGGCCGAGGCCAAACTGATGTGCGCCATTCGCAGTCTGGAAGAGTAAATGTCCGCAAATATTCATCCCACCGCGGTGGTCGATCCGGCCGCCCGCATCGATCATTCGGCCACGATAGGCCCGTATAGCGTGGTGGGCCCCGATGTGACCATCGGCGCCGGCACCGAGATCGGCCCGCACTGCGTCATCGATGGCGTGACCACCATCGGACGGGATAATCGCTTCTATCGTTTCTGCTCCATCGGCGGCATGCCGCAGGACAAGAAGTACGCAGGCGAGGCGACTCGGCTGGTGATCGGTGACCGCAACACGGTGCGCGAGTTCACCACCTTCAATACCGGCACGGTGCAGGATGGCGGCGTGACCACGTTGGGCAATGACAATTGGATCATGGCCTATGTGCATATCGCCCATGACTGCCACATCGGCAACAACACCATTCTGGCCAATTCGGTCCAGCTCGGCGGCCATGTGCACGTGGGCGACTGGGCCATCGTCGGCGGCCTGACCGGCGTGCATCAGTTCTCCAAGATCGGCGCGCACAGCATGACGGGCGGCAACAGCTCGCTCATGCAGGATACGCCGCCCTATGTGCTGAGCGCGGGCAATCCCTGCCGTCCGGTGGGGATCAATGTCGAGGGCCTGAAGCGCCGCGGTTTTTCGCCGGCCAGTATCTCGGCGCTGCGCGAGGCCTACAAAATCCTGTACCGGCGCGGCCTGGCGCTGGACGAGGCGCGCGCCGAACTGCGCGCCCGCCAGCAATCCGAACCCGAAGTCGCCGAAGTCCTGCAGGTGCTGCTGGACTTCCTGGACGCTTCCAACCGCGGCATCATCCGTCCATGAGCCTGTCCATAGGCATGGTGGCCGGCGAGCCTTCGGGCGATCTGCTGGCCGGACGCATCATCGGGGGCCTGCAAGCGCGGGCCCCCGATGTGCATTGCGCCGGCATAGGCGGGCCGCAGATGCAGGCCAGGGGCTTCGAGGCCTGGCATCCCATGCACGCGCTGTCCGTCTTCGGCTATGTCGATGCGCTCAAGCGCATTCCCAGCCTGCTGTCCATTTATGGCGACACCAAGCGGCGCCTGCTGGCCGCGCGCCCGGCGGCATTCGTCGGCATAGACGCGCCCGATTTCAATCTGCGCCTGGAGCTGCAACTGCGCCAGGCGGGCATCCCCACCGTGCATTTCGTGGGCCCTTCGATCTGGGCCTGGCGCTATGAGCGCATCCACAAGATACGCGCCGCCGTCTCCCATATGCTGGTGCTCTTTCCCTTCGAGGAAGAGATCTACCAAAAGGAAGGCATACCGGTGACCTATGTGGGCCATCCGCTGGCCGGCGTCATCCCGATGCGGCCTGATCGCGCCGCGGCCCGGGCCCGATTGGGCCTGCAGCCCGACGAGCGCGTGCTGGCCATCCTGCCGGGCAGCCGCTCTTCCGAAATCCGCATCCTGGCGCCGCGTTTCCTGGCGGCGGCCCAGATCCTGCTGCGCCAGGATCCGGCCCTGCGCTGCGTGGTGCCCATGGTCAATCCCCAGCGCCGCGCCGAGTTCGAGCAGATCCTGGCGCAGTATCCCGTGCCCGGGCTGCGCTGCGTGACCGTCGAGGACCTGCGGCAGGACAGCGGCACGCCGGTGGCCTGGAGCGTCATGGAGGCCGCCGACGCGGTCCTGGTGGCCAGCGGCACGGCCACGCTGGAGACGGCCCTCTACAAGCGGCCCATGGTGATCTCCTACGTGCTGTCGCCCTGGATGCGGCGCATCATGGCCTGGAAATCCGGCCAGCAGCGCCCCTATCTGCCCTGGGTGGGGCTGCCCAATGTGCTGCTCAAGGACTTTGCGGTGCCCGAGCTGCTGCAGGACGACGCCACGCCCGAGAAACTGGCCGAGGCCACCTGGGCCGCGCTGACGGACAAGGACCATGCGGCGCGCATCGAGGCGCGCTTTACGGCCCTGCATGAGGCGCTGTTGCGCGATACGCCCGCGCTGGCCGCGCAGGCCATCCTGGAGGTCGCCCATGGCCCAGGCTGATCTGTTCGGCGAGCCCATCTATCCGGTGCACGGCGTGGCCGGCGTCGACGAGGCGGGCAGGGGCCCGCTGGCGGGGGCGGTCTACGCCGCCGCGGTCATGCTCGACCCGGAGCGGCCCATCGAAGGCCTGGCCGACTCCAAGGTCCTGAAGGCTGAACGGCGCGAAGTCCTGGCCGAGGAAATCAAGGCCGGCGCGCTCGCCTGGTGCATCGCCAGCGCCAGCGTCGAGGAGATCGACAGCCTCAATATTCTGCGCGCCACGCTGCTGGCGATGGAGCGCGCGGTGCTGGGCCTGGGCAGGGCGCCGCGGGTGGCGCTGGTCGACGGCAACCAGGCGCCGCGCCTGCGCTGCACGGTGCAGACCGTCATCAAGGGCGATGCCCTGGTGCCGGCGATTTCGGCGGCTTCCATCCTGGCCAAGACCGCGCGCGACAGCGACCTGCTGCGCCTGCATGCGCTCTATCCGCAATACGCCTTCGACCAGCACAAAGGCTATGGCACGGCCCTGCACCTGGAGCGCCTGCGCGCCCACGGTCCTTGTCCCGAACACCGGCGCAGCTTTGCGCCCATCAAGGCCTTTGGCGCCCTGGCATGAAGTTCATCTCCTCGCGTGACAATCCCGCCGTCAAGGCGCTTTACCGCCTGGCCGAACAGGCCGGCAGGCGCGGCGCGCCCGTGCTGCTCGAGGGCGTGCATCTGTGCCAGGCCTGGCTGGCGCGCCATGGCGCGCCCGATCAGGCGGTTTTCGACGCCGAGCGCCTGGCGCATCCGGAGCTGGCCGATCTGGCGCGGCGGGTGCCCGAGGCGCGTTGCCTGGCCCTGGACGCGCGCCTGATGCGCGGCCTGGGCAGCGTCGAAGGCGATCAGGGCGTGGCTTTCGTGGTGCGGGCGCCGCAGCCGGAACTGCCGCGGCAGATCAGCGCCAATTGCGTCCTGCTGGACCGCATCCAGGACCCCGGCAATGTGGGCAGCCTGCTGCGCACCTGCGCGGCGGCCGGCATCCGTCTGGCTTTCCTGGCCACCGGCACCGCGGCGGCCTGGTCGCCCAAGGTGCTGCGCAGCGGCCAGGGCGCGCACTTCGCGCTGGAGATCCACGAGCACGTGGACCTGCTGGCCTTGCACGAGCGTCTGCGGCTGCCCTTGGCGGTCACGTCCCTGGATCAGTCCGAGGACCTTTTCGCCACGGCGCTGCCGCCGGCCCTGGCCTGGGTCTTCGGGCATGAGGGGCAGGGCGTGGATCCGGCCTTGCAGGCCCGGGCCGGTCTGCGTCTGCGCATCCCGCACGACGCCCAGGCGGTCGAGTCGCTCAATGTGGGCGCCGCGGCCGCCATCTGCCTGTTCGAGCAGCGCCGTCAGTCGATGTCGCGCTGATGCCCTCGCTCCCGCGCCCGGCTTTCGCTATGCTGGCGGGCATTCTCTGGGAGCGCAGTCAATGAATCGATTTTTTCGTGCCGCGCGCGCACTGGCCGGCGCCGCGCTGGTGCTGAGTCTGTTGGCCTGCGCCGGCCGCGAGCGCGCCGCCATGGTGCCCGTGCGCGGCGGCGAGGGCGACCGCATCGTGATCCTGCCGCGCGCCGTGCCGGCCGCCCTGTCGGGCGACGAGGGCCGCAGCCTGCCGGAGGATTCGCGTTGGCGGCGGGTCGGCGCGGTCGCCCAGGGCGACGTCTACCGCCGCCTGGACGCGCGCTTCGTGGTGCGCGCCGAAAGCCGCGAGCGCGAGGCCTATCTGGTCGAATCCAACGGCCGGCTGATGGGCTATTACCTGCCGGCCGAAAGCTGGTTCGTCCCCCTGTCCACGCCGGTGCGCATGCCGTCCTGGCGGCGCTGAGCGCCCCGGGTTCAGTAGCGGCCCAGTCCGACTTCCTGCAGCACCGTGGTGGCGATCTCCTCGATGGACTTGGTGGTGGTCGACAGCCAGGAAATGCCTTCGCGCCGCATCATGCGCTCGGCCTCGGCCACTTCGTAGCGGCATTGCTCGATGGTGGCGTACTGGCTGTTGGGCCGGCGCTCATTGCGGACCTCGGCCAGGCGGTCGGGCTGGATGGACAGCCCGAAGAGTTTGCTGCGATAGGGCGCGATGGTCTTGGGCAGGCTGTTGCGCTCGAAATCATCGGGCGTGAGCGGGAAATTGGCCGCCTTGATGGCGTATTGCATGGCCAGGTAGAGGCTGGTGGGGGTTTTGCCGCAGCGTGAGACGCCCACGAGGATGACATCGGCCTGGTCCAGCTGGTTGACGAATTGTCCGTCGTCGTGGGCCAGGCTGAAATTGATGGCGTCGATACGGTTGCGGTACTTCTCGGAATCCGCCGCCATATGGGAGCGCCCGATCGAATGGCTGGACTTCAGGCCCAGCGCCTGCTCGATATGGCTGACGAAGGTGCCGAAAAGGTCCAGGAAGACGCCATTGGCCTGGCGCACCCGGGTAAGGATCTCGGGATTGACCAGGGTGCTGAAAACAATGGGCGGAACGCCGGTTTCGTCCGCATTGCGATTGATGCGGGCGGCTGTCTCGTCGGCCTTCTCCAAGGTGTCGATAAATGGTAGCCGGATGGGCTTGAATTCGACCTGGTCGAACTGCGAAAGCACGGAATGGCTGAAGGTTTCCGCGGTGATGCCAGTGCTATCGGAGACGATGTAGACAGTGCGGACTATCGGGCTTGCGGTCATATGTAAAAAATTCCAACCAGGGAAGGGCTAGGGACTACCCGAACGAGTACAATCAGACCCCTGAAAAGTCACCCCAAGGGCACCTAGGCCAGTTTGGTCAGCGCAGGGTTTTTCTGTCCTGACCAAACTCGCTTTCTTCCATTGTAAAAGGTGACTTCAATGTCGTATGTCGTTAGTTTCGAGCAGCTCCGCATGTCGGATGTGGACTCGGTAGGAGGCAAGAACGCATCACTTGGCGAAATGATCAGTCAGCTGTCCGGCGCGGGCGTCCGTGTCCCGGGCGGCTTTGCCACGACCGCGCAGGCCTTTCGTGACTTCCTGACGGCTTCGGGCCTGGACAAGCGTATCGCAGAACGCCTGGCCACGCTCAATCCGGAGGATGTGCGCGAACTCGCCGTGGCCGGCGCTGAAATCCGCCAGTGGATCATCGATGCGCCGTTCTCGCCGGCGTTCGAGCAGGCCATCCGCGAAAACTTCGCCAAGCTCGACGCTGACGGCAAGGGTTCTTTTGCCGTGCGTTCCTCGGCCACGGCCGAAGATCTGCCCGACGCCTCCTTCGCCGGCCAGCAGGAGACCTTCCTGAACGTCGTCGGCATCGACGATGTGCTGGACAAGATCCGCCATGTGTTCGCCTCGCTGTACAACGACCGCGCGATCTCCTATCGCGTGCACAAGGGCTATGCCCACGCCGAAGTCGCCCTGTCGGCCGGCGTGCAACGCATGGTGCGCTCCGACAAGGGCAGCGCCGGCGTGATGTTCACCATCGACACCGAATCCGGTTTTGAAGAGGTCGTCTTTATCACCTCGTCTTATGGCCTGGGCGAAACGGTGGTGCAGGGCGCGGTCAATCCGGACGAGTTCTATGTCTTCAAGCATGCCCTGGAGACCGGCCACTATCCCATCCTCAGCCGCCGCATCGGTTCCAAGCTCATCAAGATGGAATTCGACCCCGAGCGCAGCGAAGGCCGCGCCGTGCGCACGGTGGATGTGCCCGTCTCCGAGCGCAACCGCTACTCGCTGACCGACGAAGAAGTCATCGAGCTGGCGCGCTATGCCGTCATCATCGAGAAGCACTACCAGCGCCCCATGGACATCGAATGGGGCCGCGACGGCGTGGACGGCAAGATCTACATCCTGCAGGCGCGTCCCGAAACCGTGAAGTCGCAGCAGACCGGCAATGACGTGCAGCAGCGCTACCGCCTGAAGGCCACCGGCCGCGTGCTGGCCACGGGCCGCGCCATCGGCCAGAAGATCGGCGCGGGCCCGGTCCGCGTCGTGGGCGACGTCTCCGAGATGGACAAGGTCCAGCCGGGCGACGTGCTGGTGACCGACATGACCGACCCCAACTGGGAGCCGGTGATGAAGCGGGCTTCGGCCATCGTCACCAACCGCGGCGGGCGCACTTGCCACGCCGCCATCATCGCGCGCGAACTGGGCATCCCGGCCGTTGTGGGCTGCGGCGACGCCACCGACATCCTCAAGGAAGGCCAGCCGGTGACCGTCTCCTGCGCCGAAGGCGACGAAGGCCGGATCTACGACGGCCTGATCGAGACCGAAGTCGAGGAAGTGCGCCGCGGCGCCATGCCGCCGATCGACGTCAAGATCATGATGAACGTGGGCAACCCCCAGCTCGCCTTCGACTTCGCGCAGATTCCGAATTCCGGCGTGGGCCTGGCCCGCCTGGAGTTCATCATCAACAACAACATCGGCATCCACCCCAAGGCCGTGCTCGATTATCCCAATGTGGACGGCGAGCTCAAGAAGGCGGTGGAGTCGGCCGCCCGCGGCCATGCCAGCCCGCGCGCCTTCTTCGTCGAGAAGCTGGCCGAAGGCGTGGCGACCATCGGCGCGGCCTTCTGGCCCAAGTCGGTCATCGTGCGCATGTCGGACTTCAAGTCCAACGAGTACCGCAAGCTGGTGGGCGGCTCGCGCTACGAGCCCGAGGAAGAGAACCCCATGCTGGGCTTCCGCGGCGCGTCGCGCTACATCGCCGAGGACTTCGCCGAGTGCTTCCGCATGGAATGCGAAGCCCTGAAAAAGGTCCGCGACGAAATGGGCCTGACCAATGTCGAGATCATGGTGCCCTTCGTGCGCACCGTCGGCCAGGCGCGCAAGGTGGTCGAGCTGCTGGCCGCCCACGGCCTGAAGCGCGGCGAAAACGGCCTGCGCCTGATCATGATGTGCGAAGTGCCCTCCAATGCCATCCTGGCCGAGCAGTTCCTGGAGTACTTTGACGGCTTCTCGATCGGCTCGAACGACATGACCCAGCTCACCCTGGGCCTGGACCGGGATTCCGGCATGGAACTGCTGGCCGCCGATTTCGACGAGCGCGACGACGCGGTCAAGTTCATGCTGCGCCGGGCCATCCAGGCCTGCCTGGCGGCCAACAAGTATGTCGGCATCTGCGGCCAGGGCCCCAGCGACCACCCGGATTTCGCCCAGTGGCTCAAGGACGAAGGCATTCTGTCCATGTCGCTGAACCCGGACACCGTGGTCGACACCTGGCAGCAACTGGCCAAGTCCTGACGCGGCGCGTCCAAGGATAAAGGCGGCAGCCCCCAGGGGCTGCCGCCTTTTTTTTGTGCGCCGTTGGGCCGGGGGGCGGCTTCTGGCCGGCCCGAATCGCCAGGGGGCAGGATCGCTGCCTCCCGGCTTAGGCGCTGTTAAAGTTCGCCGCGCATCAGACGGGCGTTGCGTTCAGCGGCCTCTTTATTGTTCTGCGCCACGGCCTGCAGCTCCTCTTCACTCTTGGGGCGCTGCTGCTCGGCCAGGCGGAACTTTTCGAGGCGCTCGCGGCGTTCCTGCTGGCGCTGCCGCTCGGCATCGGCACGTTGCTTGATGGCCTGGTGGCGCCGCCGCTCGGCCTCGCGGTCTTGCTGTTGCGTGGCCTGGCTGTGCGGCGGTTGCGGCATCGGTTCCGGCTGTGGTTCAGGCTCCGGCTCCGGCTGCGGCGCCGGTTCGGGCTGCGTCTCCATCCCCGGATGTATCTCCAGCTCCAGTTCCTCCTCCAGGCCGGGATGCAGCTCCAGTTCCAGCTCGCGTTCCAGCTCGGGATGCAGTTCTATCGGCAGATCGAACTCCGGATCCAGCTCCGGCTCCAGGTCCGGCTCAGGCATGGGCTCCGGCGTCGGCTCCGGCTGTGGTTCGGGCAGCGGCTGCGGCAGGGGTTGCGGCTCCGGCTCCGGCTCCGGTTCCGGTTGCGGCTGCGGCTGCGGCTGCGACGCCAGCTGCTGTTCCCACTGCTGATGCGCCAGACGGAAATTTTCCACATGCTCGCGGCGCTGCTGCTCTGCCTGGCGGCGCTGCATCTCGGCCTCACGGCGTTTCTGCACGTCCAGGTGACGCTGGCGTTCGGCGTCGAGGTTTCGCGCTTGCTCGTCCGGCTGCGCCTCTTCGCTCGGGTGCGACGTCGGCCATCCCTCGTCCGCCTGGGGGGCTCCCCAGTGATGGGCGTGGCCGGCATCGGCTTGCTGGCGCTGCAGGCTGGCATGGGCGTCGTTGGCCGTCTGGCCGGCCGCGGCGAGCCGGTCTTCAAGGCCGCCGTAGACCGTGTAGCGGCTCGCGTCGGCGTTCGGATCGTCAATGACGATGGGCGCTTCCAGGCGGCGCTCATGGCCGGCGGTGAGCTGGCCGCCGAGATTCACGATGGCGTCGCGGGCCTGGATGGTCATGTCGTGCCCCGCCGCCATGGTCGCGGCGGTATTCAGGACGGTCATGAGGCGCCCGCCGTACAGGCTGTCGGCGGCGCTGCCGATGGACAGGTCGCGGCCCGCGGTGATCTTGCCGCCATGCTCGTTGAGCACATTGCCGTTGACATGCAGGACGATGTCCCCGGTGGCGGCCAGCGTCCCCTGGTTCAGGAGGCCCTGGGCCTGTTCGCCGGAGATCCTGGCCGTGATCCTGCCCGCCTGCACATTGCCCATGTTGAACAGCCGGCGGTCAAGATAGACTTGCAGGTCGTCCTTGGCCTGTATCGATCCCTGGTTTTCCGCCTGGTTGAGGTCCAGCGCGACCGTGCCGCCCGTGATCTTGCCGTAGTTGCGCAGCTCGATGCCGGAAGGCGTCGGCATCGGGCTGCCCCATTCATTGCGTTGGGCGCGCAGGTTCTTGCCTTTCAGTTCGACGACGCGCTCGGCGCTGATGTCGCCCGCGTTTTCAAACAGGTTCTCTACGGTGGCCAGGATATCGCCACCCTTGAGGACCGAGCCCTCCTGCAGCGTGATCTGCCTGCCGGAGAGGGCCAGCTGGTCATCGGCGCTGATGCGCTGGTGCCCGGCCAGCGACCAGTCGCCGGCGCGGATCTCGACCTGCCGCGCAGCCAGGGAGTTGCCGAAGGAGATATGCTCGGCTTGCAGGAAGAGGGCATCCTGGAAGCGGACATCCTGCTGATTGAGGGAAATGCCATGGCTGGCCTCGAAGCGGCCGGCGCCCACGTTGTCGCCCACTTCGTTCAGGTCGATGCTGGCGGCCTCCACTCGCAGCTCACGGGTGTGATCCACTTTGCCGATGTGGGCGGATGCGCCGGCCTTGACCTCGACGAGGCCGGATTGCTCGACGGCCGTGAGGTCGACGTTATTGCCGGCGTTGACGCGCGCCAGGCGCGCCAGGCTGGCCTTGTCGATCTGGACCGAACCATGGCTGCTGCGGATATCGGCCGCCTGGTTCCGGGCGGCGGCATATTGCTGCCGGCTGACGCGGCCGCCGTGGGTGACGGCCGCCATCGCGTCCTTGTTGTTCACCTCATGCAGCGTGATGTCGCCATTGGCCAGCACGCGCAGCTGGCCCATGCCGGTGATCGCGCCTTCGTGGCGCACGCCCGCGCCGCTGTCCGTCGTTTGCAGCAGGATGTTGCGTCCATACATGGAACCGGCCAGGCTGCCGCTGATGGCCGGTTGCCCCATGGAGAAGTCCCCGGTGCCCTTGGGGGCGCTGTCGATCCGGTCGCGCTGCGACGAGCCGGCCGTCACGCGCAGATCGGTATCGTGGCCCCGGCCGATGGGGCCGTTGATGGCGACCGACTTGGCCATGACATCGAAGAGCTGCAGGCCGGTGGTGTCCACGCCGCTGCCGGTGATTTCGATATCGCCCTGCGTGACGCGCAGCAGCGGGTCGCGGGCGTTCTGGCCGACCACGCCGGTGGTCAGCGTCAGGTCGTTGACGTTGATGGTGCGCAAGCCATCGGCCGTGATGCCGTTGGGGTTGGCGATGATGACGTTTGCACGCTGGCCGAAGACTTCGAGCGCGCCTTGCAGCGACGAGCGTTGCAACCCGGTCACTTCATTGATGATGGTGCTGGCGCTGGGCCCGCCCTTGAGATTGGGGTTGGCGGCCAGCTGGCCGGCCAGCTGGGACTGGCCTGCCTGGGCGCTGTTGTTCAGAACCATGCCCGGCTGATGGATGTCGAAGTGCTCATGGCGGTTGTGCGAAATACCGCGCGCATCAGGGGCCTGGATGTTGATGACCTGGGGGCCATTGACATCGGCGGCCAGCACCGCCGGCGTGGACAGCGTGCCGAACAGCAGGGTGCCGAGCAGGCGCAGAGGCAGGCCGCGCGGCGCCTGGCCGCCGCCCGGGGCGGGTTGGAAGAGGCTGTGGCGGTGTTGGGCCGCGGAGACAGGCGCGGCCGGACGATGCGGTCGTCGAGATCGGTGTCGGTTCATGAATAACTCTCCTGTACGGCGGACTTCCGGACAGTGGAAGCGCCTGGGCGCGAGTGTCACAGGAGGATTCGGTGGCGAATCAGAGGTTTGTAAGTATCAGACCCGATGTAGGCGGGCGGGCCCAAGGTGTCGGACGTTTCCTGTCGGGACGGCCGCCGCAGGAAACGCGCACCCAGTCGCCCGGGAGCCCGTACAATCGTAGACATCGGTTTCCCGGGAGGGATGTTCATGTGGATCTGGTTCGGCCTGGCGGCGGCGGCCCTGATAGGCGAAGTGAGCTCGGGCACCTTCTATCTGCTTCTGGTGGCGCTGGGGTTGACGGCAGCCGGCCTGGTGGCCTGGGCGGGCCTGGCGCTGGAATGGCAGCTGCTGGCCTGCGCGCTGGTCGCCCTGCTGGGCCTGCTGGTGCTGCGCCGCCGGGGCATACTCAAGAAACGCGAGGTCAATGCCGCGCGCAATGCCGCGGTCAACCTGGACATCGGGCAGACTGTCAATGTCGAGCATTGGTCGGATGCCGGCGGCGCACGGGTGCAATACCGCGGCGCGTCGTGGGAGGTCCGGCTGGCCGATGGTCAGCCCCGGCAGCCCGGTCCGCATGTCATCACTGAAATCCATGGCGCGGTGCTGGTGCTCGCGCCCAAGTCCAAACCGGCCCGCTGAGGCGGCGCCGGGTTATTTTCCGTAGGGGGAATCATGCCGTTTGATACATCAACCACGGTGCTGGTGATCATCGTCGTCCTGGCGCTCTTGGTCGTCATCAAGGCCATCGCCATCGTGCCGCAGCAACATGCCTGGGTGGTCGAGCGGCTGGGCAAATTCGACCGCGTCCTGTCGCCGGGCGCGGGTTTCGTGATTCCCTTCATCGAGCGCGTGGCTTATAAGCATTCGCTCAAGGAAATCCCGCTCGATGTGCCCAGCCAGGTCTGCATTACCCGGGACAATACGCAGTTGCAGGTCGATGGCGTGCTGTATTTCCAGGTGACCGACGCGATGCGCGCCTCCTATGGCTCGTCGAACTATATTTCGGCCATCACCCAGCTGTCGCAGACCACGCTGCGTTCGGTCATCGGCAAGCTGGAGCTGGATCGCACCTTCGAGGAGCGCGACTTCATCAACACGACCATCGTGGCCTCGCTGGACGAGGCCGCCCTGAATTGGGGCGTGAAGGTCCTGCGCTACGAAATCAAGGACCTGACGCCGCCGGCCGAGATTCTGCGCGCCATGCAGGCCCAGATCACCGCCGAGCGCGAAAAACGCGCCCTGATCGCCGCCTCCGAGGGCCGCCGGCAGGAGCAGATCAACATCGCCACCGGCGAACGCGAAGCGGCCATCGCCCGTTCCGAAGGCGAGAAGCAGGCCCAGATCAACAAGGCGCAGGGCGAGGCGGCGGCCGTGCTGGCCATCGCCGAGGCCACGGCCAAGGCCATCACCCAGGTGGGCGAGGCCGTGCGCCAGCCCGGGGGCATGGAGGCGGTCAATCTCAAGGTCGCCGAACGCTATGTCGAGGCTTTTGGCGAGGTCGCCAAGGAAGGCAATACGCTCATCCTGCCGTCCAATCTGTCCGATGTGGGAGGGCTGGTGGCTTCCGCGATGACCATCGTGAAGTCCACCCGCAGCTAAGTCACGCCGCCAGCGGCCCGCGCCGCTGGCGATCCCGCATGCTCGCTCCAAGCAATCTGCTCCTGATCACCGCGCTGGCAGCGCTCATCGACCTTTGCGTGCTGGGCTCCTTGTGGCGCAGCGGCATGCCGGGGATACGCGAGGCGATGGGGGCCAATGTGGCCACCATCGTGGCCATGTTGTTCATGGTGCAGCAGGCCAGCGCGCCGCCCTGGCTGGGGGTGCTGCTGGCCAATCTGCTGTTCACGATGGGCGGCGTCCTGTTCGTGGCGGCCTTGCGGCGCTTCCTGGACCAGCCCGTCCCCTGGCGGCCCATGCTGGGCGGCGTGGCCGTGCTCATGGTGGCGCTGGCCTATTACACCTACATCAGCCCGGACGTGAGCGCGCGCATCGTGCTGGCTTCGCTCATGTATACATCGCTGCTGGCGCTGCTGGCCTGGTCGGTGTGGCGCTCGCGCCGCCAGCGTTTTGCCTACAGCCAGATTTTCATGTTGAGCCTGGCCCTGGTCGCGATCCTGGGTCATGGCACGCGCATGGCCGTCTACGCCCTGGGCGTGGACGCCATCCCCGGCCTGCTGGCGCCGACGGTCTGGAATATCGTGTTCCTGTCCTTGGGCGTGGTCATCATGCCCAGTCTCACGCTGGGCATGATCATGATGATCCACGACCGCATGCTGATCGAGCGCGAACGCGAGGCCAATACCGATTTCCTGACCGGCGTGCTGTCGCGCAAAGCCTGGTGGCAGGGGGCTCAGCGGCTGGGGGCGCGCGCCGGCAGGCCGCTGGCGCTGCTCATCCTGGACATCGATCATTTCAAGCAGGTCAACGACAGCATGGGCCATGCGGCCGGCGATGCCGTGCTGCGCCATTTTGCCGCGGTGGCGAGCGCGGCGCTGCGTCCGGGCGATGCCTTGGGCCGGTTGGGCGGCGAGGAGTTCATCGCGGCGCTGCCGGGCGCCAGCGCGCAGGAGGCGCAGGCCCTGGCCGCCCGCATGCTGGCCGCCCTGGACGCCATGCCTTGCCAATATGGCGACATCCAGCTGCGCTACACCTTCAGCGGCGGGGTGAGCAGCTGGGATGGCGCCGAGGCCCTGCAGACCGCCGTCCAGCGGGCCGACCAGGCCCTGTACCGAGCCAAGGCGGGCGGGCGCAGCCGGGTGGACCTGGCATGCCCCGTCTGAACTGGGATCAGCCGTCGCGGCGGCGCGTGTCGTGCTTCATGACACGTTCGCGCTCGCGCTCCCAGTCTTTTTCGCGCGCGGTGTCGCGCTTGTCGTAGAGTTTCTTGCCGCGGCCCAGGGCGAAGTCCAGCTTGATGCGGCCGTTTTTGTAGTGCAGGTTCAGGGGCACGAGCGTGAAGCCGCGCTGCTCGACCTTGCCGATCAGCTTGTGGATCTCTTCGGCCTTGAGCAGCAGCTTGCGCGTGCGCACGGCATCGGGGTGGATGTGGGTCGAAGCGGTAGGCAGGGGGCTGACATGCATGCCGAGCAGGTAGAGTTCGCCGTCGCGCACGATGACGTAGCTCTCCTTGAGCTGGACGCGGCCGGCACGGATGGCCTTGACCTCCCAGCCTTGCAGCACAATGCCGGCCTCATAGCGGTCTTCGATGAAATAGTCGTGCGAAGCCTTGCGATTATCGATAATGCTCATAGAGGCAATGTATGGGACGCGCGATGCCGGTAAAATCCGATCATTCTAGCGATTTGCGATAGGCGATGCACAAAGTACAACGCTCCGTCCTGGTTCCGTACAGCGCGGCCCAGATGTTCGATCTGGTGGCCGGGGTGGAGAAATACCCGGAATTCATGCCTTGGTGCGGCGGCACCGAGGTGCAGTCGCGCACGGAACACGGCATGCAGGCGTCGGTGCTGATCAGTTTCGCGGGGATGAAGCAGCGTTTTACCACGCGCAATACCCACGATTATCCCAATCGCATCGACCTGGAGCTGGTGGACGGGCCTTTTTCCAGCCTGGTGGGCAATTGGGTGTTCCAGCCGCTGGCCGAGGACGCCTGCAAGGTGCTGTTCACGCTGGAGTATGCGTTTTCCAACCGGGCGCTGGAGATGGTGGTCGGGCCGGTGTTCAACCGCATCGCCACCAGTTTCATCGAGTCTTTCACCAAGCGGGCCCAGCAGGTCTATGGCGAATGAATTGCGCATCACGGTCTGCCACGCGCGCCCGGATGGCGTCTGGATGCGCGAGCTGACCCTGCCGGCCGGCGCCACGCTGGCCGACGCCGTGGCGGCCAGCGGCTTTGGCGAGGATTTTCCGGGCGTCGACCCCTGGCAGCACGGGGTGGGCGTCTACGGACGCCGGGGCCAGCCGCGCACGCCGCTGGCCTCTGGCGACCGGGTCGAGATCTATCGTCCCCTGACCTTCGATCCCAAGGAGTCGCGCCGCCGGCGCGCCGAACATCGCCGCCTGGCGGCGGGGCGCCCACGGCCAGCTGGCCTGCTCTGAGTTTGTTGCGACGCAGCATTGTCGTCGCCAAGACAAGCAGGCCGCCCGACTTGGCCTATCATCGCTGCTGATTTACGTTTACGTTAACGTCATGCCAAAATGACGGCGCCAGGTTCACAAGACCGAAGCACGGCGGGTGGACCATACCAATTTCAGGAGACAGGCTGTGGATCTCGAACTCACCGAAGAGCAGCGCGCGTTCGCGCAGGCTGCGCGGGACTATGCGCAGGGCGAATTGGCGCCCCATGCGGCGCGCTGGGACGCCGAGGGCATCTTCCCGCGCGAGGCTTTCGCCCGCGCGGGCGAGCTGGGTTTCTGCGCCATCTATGCCAGCGAAGCGATCGGCGGGCTGGGCCTGCCGCGCCTGGACGCCACATTGGTCTTCGAAGAAATGGCCGCCGTGGATCCTTCCACCACGGCCTTCCTGACCATCCACAATATGGCGACCTGGATGGTGGGCCAATGGGGCAGCGCCGAGGTCCGCGAGCAGTGGGGGCCGCTGCTGGCCAGCGGCGAGAAACTGGCCTCCTATTGTCTGACCGAGCCCAATGCCGGCTCGGATGCGGGTTCGCTGGCCACGCGGGCCGAACGCGATGGCGGCGACTTTCTCATCAGCGGCGCCAAGGCCTTTATTTCCGGCGGCGGCGACACCGATCTGCTGGTGGTCATGGCGCGCACCGGCGGGGCGGGGCCTTCGGGCGTCTCGGCCTTCGCGGTGCCGGCGGATGCGCCCGGCATCACCTATGGCCGCAAGGAAGAAAAAATGGGCTGGAACAGCCAGTCCACCCGGCCCATCAGCTTCGAGCATGTGCGGGTGCCGGCGCGCAATATGCTGGGCGCCGAGGGCGAGGGCTTCAAGATCGCCATGAAGGGCCTGGACGGCGGACGCATCAACATCGGCACCTGCTCGGTGGGCGCGGCCCAGGGCGCGCTGGACGCGGCGCGCCGCTACATGGACGAGCGGCGCCAGTTCAACCGCAAGCTGTCGGAGTTCCAGGCCCTGCAGTTCAAGCTGGCCGACATGGCCACCCATCTGGTGGCCGCGCGGCAGATGGTGCGCCTGGCGGCCTGCAAGCTCGACAGCGGCTCGGCCGACGCCGGCACGTATTGCGCCATGGCCAAGCGTTTCGCCACCGACATGGGCTTCCAGATCTGCCTGGACGCACAGCAGATCCACGGCGGCTATGGGTATTTGCGGGACTATCCTCTGGAGCGCCTGGTGCGCGATACTCGCGTACACCAGATCCTGGAGGGGACCAACGAGATCATGCGCGTGATCGTGGCCCGCCAGCTGCTCGAGAAGGGAGCCGATATTCGATGAGCGACGCTGTACTGTTTGAAGAACGCATTGCCGACAATGGTTCGCGGCTGGGGGTGGCCACCCTCAATGCGCCGCAGACGCTGAATGGCCTTTCGCTGGAGATGGTCGATCTGCTCGATGCCCGCCTGCAGGCCTGGGCCCGCGATCCGGCCGTGGCCCTGGTGATCCTGCAAGGCGCGGGCGACAGGGCGTTCTGCGCCGGCGGCGACCTGCATGGGCTGTATGCCAGCATGCTGGAGCACCGCGGGCAGGGGCCTTGGGCCAATCCTTATGCGCGCGACTTCTTCGAGCGCGAATACCGCCTGGATTTCCGCATCCACACCTATCCCAAGCCTATTTTGTGCTGGGGCCATGGCATCGTGATGGGCGGGGGCGTGGGCTTGATGATGGGCGCCAGCCACCGCGTGGTCAGCGAGAGCTCGCGTCTTGCCATGCCCGAGATCAGCATCGGTCTTTTCCCGGACGTGGGCGGCACCTGGCTGCTCAATCGCATGCCGGGGCGCATCGGGCTGTTCCTGGCGCTGACGGGCGCCAACCTGAACGCCTCCGACGCCATTTATGCCGGCATGGCGGATTTCCGCCTGGATTGCGCCGATTGGCCGCGCTTTTGCGAGGCGTTGATGCGCCAGCCCTGGGCCAGCCAGCCGGGCGGGCCGGGCACGGGCAATCTGGCGCCGCGCTCGATCAATGATGGCCTGTTGCGCCAGGCCTTGCTGGCGCACGAGCCGCGCGCGCCGCTGGAGCCGGGGCCGCTGCGCCAGCACGCCTTCCAGGTCAACAGCGTGTGCGGCAGCAACCGGCTCGACGAGGTCTACGAGGAGATCGCGGCCCTGAAAGACCATGCCGATCCCTGGCTGGCGCGCGCGGCCAAGACCATGCTGGCGGGTTCGCCGGGGTCGGCGCGCCTGGCTTTCGCGCTGTTGCAGCGCACGCGCCTGCGCTCGCTGGCCGATGTGTTCCGCAGCGAATACGTGGCGGCGCTGGCCTGCGTGGCCGAGGGCGATTTCCAGGAAGGGATACGGGCCTTGCTGATCGACAAGGACAAGCAGCCGCGCTGGCGGCCCGCGACGCTGGCCGAGGCCGACGAGGCCTGGGTGCAGCGCTTTTTCGAGGAACCGTGGCCGGCGGGCACGACGCATCCGCTGGCCGACCTGGGCCCAGGCGCGGCCTGAGCAGCCCTTTCCATAACGAAACCACAGGCAGGAGACAGGCATCATGAGCAGTATTGCATTCATCGGTCTGGGCAATATGGGCGCCCCGATGGCGCTGAACCTGGTCAAGGCGGGCCATGAGGTGGTCGTGTTCGACCTGGTCGCCGACGCCGTCGCGCGGCTGACCGGCGCCGGCGCCCGCGCCGCGGCCAGTGCCGACGCCGCCGTCCAGGGCGTCGACGTCGTCATCACCATGCTGCCGGCCAGCAAGCACGTCGAGGGTCTCTATCTGGAGCAGAACCTGCTGGGCAAGATCCCGGCCGGCGCCCTGGTCATCGATTGCAGCACCATCGCGCCGGATTCGGCGCGCAAGGTGGCCGCCGCCGCCCAGGTGCGCGGCCTGGAGATGATCGATGCGCCGGTGTCGGGCGGCACGGGCGGCGCGGTGGCCGGCACGCTGACCTTCATCGTCGGCGGCGCGCCCGCCGCCCTGGAGCGCGCGCGCCCCGTGCTGGAGAAGATGGGCAAGAACATCTTCCATGCCGGGGAGGCGGGCGCGGGCCAGGTCGCCAAGATCTGCAACAACATGCTGTTGGGCATCCTGATGGCGGGCACCTCCGAGGCCCTGGCCCTGGGCGTGGCCAATGGTCTGGACCCCAAGGTGCTGTCGGACATCATCGCCAAGAGCTCGGGGCGCAACTGGGCGACCGAGCTCTACAACCCCTGGCCGGGCGTGATGGAGCATGCGCCGGCGTCCAAGGGCTATGCCGGCGGCTTCGGCGTGGACCTGATGCTCAAGGATCTGGGGCTGGCCGCCGAGTCGGCCCTGGCCTCGCGCTCGTCCATTCCCCTGGGCGAGCTGGCGCGCAATCTCTACAGCCTGCACAGCAATGGCGGCAGCGGCCGGCTGGACTTCTCCAGCATCGTCAATCTCTACGCCAACGATCGCGATTGAGGGCTGCTCAAACGCCGAGGCATGCCTCGGCGTTTGACTCCTAGACGAATTCGCATTCACGACTTGCGGCGCCCCTCTTTATGCGCGCGGGGCGGGCGGCCTATACTCGCCTTGCCTTGAATCCGGAGTCCGCATGCCCGCCCCAGAACATCACCGTATTTTCCGCGCCAATTGGTTGCGTGCCGCCGTCTTGGGGGCCAACGACGGCATCGTGTCCACGGCCAGCCTGATCACGGGCGTGGCGGCGGCGCAGGTCTCGCATGAAATCATCCTGACCTCGGGGATCGCCGCGCTGGTGGCCGGCGCCTTGTCGATGGCGGCGGGCGAATATGTCTCGGTGCACTCGCAGGCCGATATCGAGGCGGCCGATCTGCGCATCGAGCAGCGCTCCTTGAAGGTCAATTCGGCGCAGGAGCTGCAGGAGCTCACCAATATCTACGTGAAGCGCGGCGTGGAGCCGGCGGTCGCGCTTACGGTGGCCGAGCAGCTGACGCGCCACAACGCGCTGGATGCGCATGCGCGCGACGAGTTGGGGATTTCGATGTACAACCGCGCGCAGCCGGTGCAGGCCGCGCTGGCCTCGGCCGGGTCTTTCGCCAGCGGCGCCGCCTTGCCCTTGCTGGTGTCGGCGGTCGCGCCGCTGAGCAGCTTGATCGTGATCGTGACAGTGGCTTCGGTGGTGGGCCTGGGCGTCCTGGGCGCCATCGCGGCGCGTGCCGGCGGCGCGCCCATGGGGCGCGCGGCCCTGCGGGTCACGGTGCTGGGCGCCGCCGCCATGGCCTTGACCGCCGGCGTGGGCGCCTTGTTCAACGTGACCGTCTGAGCGCTTATTCCTGGATGGCGTAGGGCAGCTCGGCCAGCGTGATGGCCGGGCCGTCGGGCGCGCCCAGGCGCAGCTGCCCGGCGGGCAGGGCGGCCAGCGTGGTTTCGAACAGCAGGCTGGCGGCATCGCCGGCGCGCGCGGCATCGACCACGCGGCCCACGGGTTCGCCGGGGTCGGCGGCGTCGTAGACGTCGGTGCCGGCGGCGGGCACGGGCAAGGCCGTGGTGCCATGGGCCATGCGGCGCTTGACCGTGCCGCGGTAATGGCTGCGGGCGACGACTTCCTGGCCGGGATAGCAGCCCTTGGTGAAGCTGACGCCGCCGATCAGTTCAAGATTGACGGTTTGCGGAATGAACAGGTCTTGCGTGGCCGCGGCAATCCAGGGCAGGCCGGCGGCCAGGTCGGCGGCGCGCCAGCTGTCTTCGTCATCCTTGCCGAGCAGGGCCGCCAGCGCGGCGCCATGGCTCTGGATCTGCGCGGCATCGGCCACCCACCACCAGCGCGGGCTGGCGCCGGGGGCGGCGATCCAGGTGCCGCTGGGCAGGTCGGCGCGCGCCCAGGCCGTGGCGGGCAGGGCGCCGCCGGCGGCCTGCGACAGGGCGTCGAGCTGCGCGGGGCTGGCGCTCACGCCGGCCACGGCGCGCTCGGCCAGGCCGATCTTGACCTTGGCGCGCAGCACAAACATCGACAGCCGCTTGACCAGGGCCTCGGCCAGGTCGGCGCGCACGAGGGCCTCGATGGATTCGGCGCCGGCGCGCCACATGACCAGCGTGGCCAGCAGCCGGCCTTTGGCGGTGCAATAGCCCGCCAGCCGGGCGCCGTCGGGCGGCAGCCCGTTGACATCCTGGGTGAGCTGGCCGTGCAGAAAGCCGGGGGCGTCGGGGCCGGCGGCGGTGAGGACACGCAGCCCGGACAGGGGGGCAAAGCGCGGCGAACCTTCGGGGCGGGAGAGGATCGAATCGGTCAGTGGGTGCATGACTGAGGCTGGCATGACGGGCGGTTGTGCAAACGCCTCATGATACCCGCGAGCCGGCGCCGGGCGCGGCAAGCCCGTGCCGGCCGCAGGGGCGGCGCGGCTCGCCACGATCCATTAAACTGCGCACTCTTATGAAAAAAAGCCTTGGTTTCTATTTTCTGCTGCTGTTGCTGGCGGTGGTGCTGGCCGTCGCCGGCGCCGCGGCCGGCGCCTGGTACTGGATGAACCAGCCCATACGGCTGGCCGCGGACCGGGTGGATTTTGTCGTCGATCCCGGCGCCACCCCGCGCGCCATCGCGCGCACGCTCAATGCCGCCGGCGTGCCGGTCTGGGAGCCGGGTTTCGTATGGATGGCGCGGCTGTCCGAGCGCGACAAGGACATCAAGGCGGGCGGCTATCAGGCCATCAACGGGGACAGTCCCTGGCTGCTGCTGGAGCGCCTGGCGCGCGGCGATATGTCGCAGCGCCAGATCACCTTCGTCGAGGGCTGGACCTTCCGGCAGATCCGCGCCGCGCTGCGCGTGCATCCCGACGTCAAGCAGACCTTGGGCGACATCAGCGACGAGGCGCTGATGGAAAAACTGGGCGCGGACATCAAGCATCCCGAGGGCATGTTCTTCCCGGACACTTATATCTTCACCCCGGGCAGCACCGATTACGACATCCTGCGCCGCGCCTATGAAGAGGGCCAGCGCGTGCTGACCGCCACCTGGGCCAAGCGCGACCCCGACCTGCCCATGGCCACGCCCTATGAGGCGCTGATCATGGCGTCCATTATCGAGAAGGAAACCGGCCATGGGCCGGAACGCGCGCGCATCGCGGGCGTGTTCGCCAACCGCCTGCGCATCGGCATGCTGCTGCAGACCGACCCCACCGTGATCTACGGCATGGGCGAGAATTACCAAGGCCGCATCCGGCGGCGCGATTTGCAGACCGACACGCCCTGGAACACCTACACCCGGCCCGGCCTGCCGCCCACGCCCATCGCGGCGGCCGGACGCGCGGCGCTGGCGGCCGCCGTGCAGCCGGAAAAGCACAAGTTTCTGTATTTTGTCTCCCGCGGCAATGGCACGAGCGAGTTCTCGGCCAACCTGACGGAGCACAATCGCAACGTATCCCGCTTCATCCTCGGACAAGGGCAGAATTGATGACAGGACGCTTCATCACGCTGGAAGGTGTGGACGGCGCTGGCAAGAGCACCCATACCGCCTGGCTGGTCGACAGCTTGCGCCAGCACGGCCTGGAGGTTGTGTCCACGCGCGAGCCGGGCGGCACGCCCTTGGGCGAGCGCCTGCGCGAACTGGTGCTCAATGAGCCCATGGGCCTGGATACCGAGACACTGATCATGTTCGCCGCCCGCAGCGAGCATCTGCGCCAGGTGATCGCCCCGGCCCTGGCGCGCGGCGCCTGGGTGGTCTGCGACCGCTACACGGATGCGACCTATGCCTATCAGGGCGGCGGGCGCGAGCTGGGCGCGGCCCGCGTGGCCGAGCTTGAGCACTGGCTGCGGCCGCCGCTGCGGCCCGACCTGACCTGGCTGTTCGATGTGCCGCTGGCCGTGGCGCGCGCGCGCATGGCCGGCGAGCGCCAGCTCGATCGTTTCGAGCAGGAGGCCGAGGCCTTTTTCGAGCGCACGCGCGCGGCCTATCATGCGCGCGCGGCGGCCGAGCCCGGGCGCATCCATGTCATCGACGCCAGCCAGCCCCTGGACACGGTCCGGCGCGCGCTGCAGGACGATCTGCAGCGCTTTCTGGCGCGCAACGCGGCATGAGCCTGGCCGAATTCGCTCCCTGGCACCTGGAGACCGCCCGCGCCTGGCTGGCGCAGCGCGAGCGCTTTGCCCACGCCTGGCTCATCCATGGCGCGGCCGGCATCGGCAAGCTGGATTTCGCCGCGGCCGCCGCGGCCAGCCTGTTGTGCGAATCGCCCCGCCAGGGCCGGGCCTGCGGCGCCTGCCCGGCCTGCGCCTGGGTGGCCGCGGGCAATCATCCTGACCTGCGCCGCGTGCGGCCCGACGCGCTGGCCGCCGAGGAGGGCGCCGAGGCGGCCGAGGCCGCCGAAGACGGGACCGAGCCCGCCGCGGGCGCCGGCACGAAGAAAGCACCGTCCAAGGACATCCGCATCGACCAGATCCGCGCCCTGGAGTCCTGGTTCAATACGGCCACCCACCGCGGCGGCTGGCGCGTCGCGCTGATCTATCCGGCCCAGGCCTTGAACGCGGTATCGGCCAATGCCTTGCTCAAGGTGCTGGAAGAGCCGCCGGCCCATACGGTTTTCCTGCTGGTCGCCGATGCGCCCGACCGGCTATTGCCGACCCTGGTGTCGCGCTGCCGCCGGCTGCCCCTGCCCACGCCCGATGCCGCCACGGCGCATGCATGGCTGGCCGGGCAGGGCGTGGCGCAAGCCGAGGACTGGCTGGCCGCCGCTGGCGGCGCGCCCCTTGCGGCGCGCCGTCTGGCCGCGCAATCCGACAGCCCCGTGCCGGCCTGGCTGGCCGACATGGCCGAGAGCCTGGCCGCCGGCCGCGCGCCCGATGTCGGCACCCTGGCCGAGTCGCTGGAGAAGCAGCCCGCCGCCGAATGGCTGGCCACGTTGCAGCGTTTCTTCACCGATCTGAACCTGGCCGTCCATGGCGCCGCCGCGCGGTACTTTCCCAGCCTGGCCCAGTCCCTGGCCGCCATCGCCGCCCGCGCCCGGCCCGCGCCCCTGGCCGAGACCGGCCGCTGGCTCACCCGCCAGCGCGCCCTGGCCGGGCATCCCCTGAACGCCAAGCTTTTCGCCCATGCCGCACTGCAGCGCGTGGTGCTATCCTGCCAAGGCTAGGCCTGCGTATTTTTCCGCCATGTATGTAGATTCCCACTGCCATTTGAATTTTCCGGAGCTGGCCTCCGACCTGCCCGCCGTGCTGGAGCGCATGGCGGCCAACCAGGTCACGCATGCGCTGGTGGTCAGCGTCAATATGCCGGAGTGGCCCGGCCTGATGGCGCTCGTCCGTCCGCATGGCAATTTGTGGGCCTCGGTGGGCGTGCACCCCGATTACGAGGACACGCCCGACCCCGAGCCCGAGGAGCTGCTGCGGCTGGCCCAGGATCCCAAGGTCGTCGCCATCGGCGAGACGGGGCTGGACTACTACCGCCTGAGCGAACCGCTGGACTGGCAGCGCGAGCGCTTTCGCCGCCATATCCGGGCGGCCCGCCAGGCGCGGCTGCCGCTCATCATCCATACCCGCAACTCGGCCGAGGACACGGTGCGCATTCTCAAGGAAGAGGGCGCCGAGGAGGTCGGCGGGGTGATGCACTGTTTCACCGAGACCTGGGACATGGCCCAGGCCGCGATGGATCTCAATTTCCATATTTCGCTCTCGGGCATCGTCACGTTCAAGAATGCCGGCATCGTGCACGAAGTCGGGCGCAATATGCCGCTGGATCGTTTGCTGATCGAAACCGACGCGCCCTATCTGGCGCCGGTGCCGTATCGCGGCAAGCTCAATGACCCCTCCAAGGTCATCCATGTGGCCGAGAAGATCGCCGAGCTGCAGGGGCGTCCGGTGGCCGAGATCGCTCGGGCTTCGACGGAAAATTTCTTTAAACTTTTCAGTAAGATAGAGCGATAAGTAAAAGTAATTTCTTACCTTAAAGGAGCCGGGCATGAGGGCAAGAATCAAGATGGCCGCCGTGGCGGCGCAGGCGTTGATGGCCCTGAGCCTGGCCGCCTCGCCAGCGGCGGGGGCGGCGCAGGTGCCCAAGAACTGGTGGTTCTATGTGCACAATGACCGCCCGGCCGAACTGAAGGCCTTGCTGGCCCGCGGCGCCGATCCCAATGTGCGTTTCAAGAACGGGCAGCCCGCCATCATGCGCGCGGTGGTCGACGATGCCTGGGAGGTTTTCGACGTGCTGGCGGCCGACCCGCGCACCGACGTCAATATCCAGAACCCCGCCGGCGAAACGCCCTTGATGTATCTGGCCCTGGCCGGGCAGACCGAGCGGGCGCGCAAGCTCATCGCGCGCGGCGCCGAGGTCAACCGCCTGGGATGGACGCCTCTGCATTACGCGGCCTCCAAGGGCCAGGTCGATACCGCCAAGCTGCTCCTGTCCAAGGGGGCGATGGCCAATGCGCCATCCTCGGAGGGGCGCACGCCGCTCATGATGGCGGGGTATTCGGGCAACCGGGCCATGGTGCAGCTGCTGCTCGATGCCGGCGCGGATCCGACCACGCAGGACCTCAAGGGCCAGACGGCGGCCGATTGGGCCCTGGCCGGCAAGTGGGGCAGCTTGTCGGAAGAATTGCAGCGCGTCTCCGAGAAGACTTGGCAGGCCCGCGAAGCCCAGCGGGGCGCCGGCGCGGCCGCCGCGCCGCCCGCCGCGCCCGCCGCGGCGCGCCGGCCGACCGAGCCGGCGGCCCCGGCCGAAGCGCCCGGCGTGCGCGGCGTGTCGGGGCTTCGCCTGCAGTCCTACGACTGAAGCGGCTCGCGTCTGTCTTTCCCCAAAGCCCCCATCGCGGGGCTTTTTTTGTATCGCCATGCCCAAAAATCAGGAAATATGACTGGGGTTTTCCCGAGTTATTCTCATAAATCGGGAATATTGCATTGGCGTTTTGAGAAAAAAAGCTAATCTGTTGTCACTGAATGTCTGTCTGAGAGACGGTATTGATGCAGGAACAGATCGCTGGCGGCGCCGACCGTGTGCTGTATGTACTGGCCACGCTGGCGCGCCATGAGAGCCCTTTGACGATTGCCGCGCTGGCCGAACAGACCGGCCTGGCGCAAAGCACGCTGTACCGGCAGATCGGCCTGCTCAAGCGCTGGGGTTTTGTGCTGGAGCAGGCGGGCTGCTACGGGCCCGGGCCGGCTTGCGTGCAATTGGCGCGCGGGTTCGATCAATCGTCTTTCCTGATCCAGGAGTCGCAGGACGACATGGCGCGCCTGGCGGCCGAGTCCGGAGAGACCGTGGGCCTGCTGGTGGCCGTCAAGGACCAGGCCGTCTGCCTGGACATGGTGGAAAGCCAGCACCCCCTGCGCTGCTCTTTTGTGAAAGGGCGGGGCTTGCCGCTGGTCAAGGGCGCCTCGGCCAAGTCGCTGCTGGCCTTCATGCCGGCCGCGCGCCTGCAGACCCGCCTGGAAGAACTCGGCGCGGCCGGCGCCGACCTGGCCGCGCTGGAGCGCGACCTGCTGGCCATCCGCCGCCAGGGCTATGCCATGAGCGACAGTGAAGTCGACGCCGGCGTCTGGGGCGTGAGCGTGCCGGTCTTCCGGCGCCCGGCCCAGGCGGTCGCCTCCATCACCCTGATGGCGCCGTCGACCCGCGCGGCCGGCCGCACCCAATCCCTGGCCGCCATGACCGTGGCGGCCGCCGAACGAATTTCCGCCCGATTGGCGGCCCACTGAAGTACCTCGCCAACCCTGAACGATAGGACGCACCATGACGACTCGCCGCCAATTGCTGACCGCCGCGCTGACGCTGGGCCTGACGCTGACCAGCGCCAGCAGCTTCGCCGAAGACACCATCCGCGCCGTGACCGACGCCACCTTCCCGCCCATGGAATTCGTCAAGGACGGCAAGCGCACCGGCTTTGACATCGAACTGGTCGAGGCCCTGGGCCAGGCCATGGGCAAGAAGATCCAGTGGATCGACATTGATTTCAAGGGCCTGATCCCGGCCCTGCAGGCCGGCCGCGCCGACATCGCCGTCTCGGCCATCTACATCACCGATGAGCGCAAGAAGGTGGTGGACTTCACGGATCCGTACTACGCCGGCGGCCTGGTCGTGCTGACCAAGAAGGATGGCCCCGTCAAGACGCTGAAGGACCTGGACGGCCGCAGGGTGTCGGTGCAGGTGGGAACCAAGTCGGTGAACTATCTGCGCGACAACTATCCCAAGGTGCAGCGCGTCGAAGTCGAGAAGAACCAGGAAATGTTCAACCTGGTGCAGATCGGCCGCAGCGATGCCGCGGTGACCGGCAAGCCCGCCGCCAAGCTGTTCGCGCAAAGCACCCAGGACCTGACCGTGCTGACCGAGCAGATCACCACCGAGGAATACGGCATCGCCGTGCCCAAGTCCAAGCCTGAGCTGACCGGCGAACTGAACGCCGCGCTCAAGAAGATCAAGGCCGACGGCACCTACGACCGTCTGCTGAACAAGTGGTTCGAGGCGCCCGCCAAATGAATCTGGATTTCGCTCCCGTATTCGCTGACTTCGACGCCCTGCTGCGCGGGGCCGCCGTCACGGTGGAATTGACCGCCTGCGCGCTGCTGCTGGGCTGTGTGATCGGCCTGCTCGTCGGGGTCGGCCGGCTCAATCCCAAGAACCGCATCATCTACAACCTGTGCAGCACCTATCTGCTGTTTTTCCGCGGCACGCCGCTCTTGGTGCAGCTGTTCATCTGGTTCTTCGGCCTGCCGCAGTTCGGCGTCGTGCTGCCGGCGTTTGCCTGCGGCGTGCTGGGCCTGGGCATCTACTCGGGCGCCTATGTGTCGGAGATTGTGCGGGGAGCGATCCAGTCGGTGGACCGCGGCCAGACCGAGGCCGCGCGTTCGCTGGGCATGTCTTCCGGGCAGGCCATGCGCATCATCATCCTGCCGCAGGCGGTGGTGCGCATGATCCCGCCGCTGGGCAATGAGTTCATCGCCCTGATCAAGAATTCGGCCCTGGTGTCGCTGCTGACCATCCATGACCTGATGCATGAAGGGCAGAAGATCATCAGCGTGTCCTACCGTTCGCTGGAGACCTATCTGGTGGTCGCCTTGATTTACCTGGTCCTCACGACGGTGACCACGATGATTCTGCGCAAGGTCGAGCAACGCCTGCGCGCCGGAGGGATGGTGCAATGAGCACGCAAGAAATGATCAAGATCCGCGGGCTGCACAAGGCCTTCGGCGAGCATGAGGTGCTGCGCGGCATCGATTTCGACGTCAAGCCTTCGCAGGTGGTCGTGGTGATCGGGCCCAGCGGCTCGGGCAAGAGCACGCTGTTGCGCTGCTGCAATGGCCTGGAAGTGGCCCAGCAGGGCACGATCGAGATCTGCGGCCATGCGCTGCTGGATCATGGCAAGCAATTGCCCGAGGCCCAGCTGAACCGCCTGCGCATGCAGGTGGGCATGGTGTTCCAGTCCTTCAATCTCTTTCCGCACCTGTCGGTGCTGGACAACGTCACCGTGGGCCCGCGCACCTTGCGCGGCCTGTCGCGCGCCGAGGCCGAACAGCTGGCCCATGACCTGCTGGCCAAGGTGGGCCTGGCGCACAAGACCACGGCCATGCCGGGTTCGCTGTCGGGCGGCCAGAAGCAGCGCGTGGCGATCGCGCGCGCGCTGGCCATGAAGCCGGACGTCATGTTGTTCGACGAGCCGACCTCGGCGCTGGACCCCGAGCTGGTGGGCGAAGTCCTGCAGGTCATGAAGCTGCTGGCCAAGGAAGGCATGACCATGATGGTGGTCACGCACGAAATGGGCTTTGCGCGCGAAGTGGCCGATGTGGTGGCGGTGATGGATGGCGGCGTGATCCTGGAGTCCGGTCCGCCGGAGACGATTTTCAGCCAGCCGCGCGAGCCGCGCACGCGCGAGTTCCTGCAGGCGGTGCTGAGTTCGCAGGCATGACGCCGGCCGTTACACCCGTCTGGCGCGCGCGCGACGACAGCGGCGAGCGCGGCGATACGCGCCGCATGGCGCATGTGATCGCGCCGCCCGGACGCGCGCCGCGCGCCGGCGAAGCCGCCTTGCTGGGCTTTGCCTGCGATGCCGGCGTGCTGCGCAACCAGGGCCGTCCCGGCGCGGCGCAGGGGCCGCATGCCATCCGCCGCATGCTGGCCGGGATCCCGGCCCACGGGCTGGAGATCCTGCACGATGCTGGCGATGTGGCCTGCGATGACGGCAATCTGGAGGACGCGCAACAGCGCTATGCCGCCGAGGTGGCGCGCCTGCTCGCGGCCGGGGCTCATACCCTGGCCCTGGGCGGTGGCCACGAGATTGCCTGGGGCAGCTTCATGGGCCTGCGCCAATGGCTGGACAGCGGCCAGGACCCCGGTCCGGTGCTGGTGCTGAACCTGGATGCGCATTTCGATCTGCGCACCGGCCGGCCGGCCAGTTCGGGCACGCCTTTCGATCAAGTCGTGACGCTGTGCGCCGAGCGCGGCCTGCCGCTGCAATACGCCTGCCTGGGGGTGTCGCGCCTGAGCAATACGGCCGCGCTGTTCGCGCGCGCCGAAGAGGTGGGCGCTTTCTGGGTCGAGGATGTGGACATGCGCGAGGCCGACCTGGCCGCGCGCCTGGCCGACGTGGACCGTCTGCTGGCGCAGGCGCGGCATGTCTACCTGACGGTGGACCTCGATGTCCTGCCGGCTTCGGTGATGCCGGGCGTGTCGGCTCCGGCCGCCTATGGCGTGCCGCTGGAAGTGGTCGAACGCATCGTCACCCGGGTGGCGGCCAGCGGCAAGCTGCGCCTGGCCGACCTGGCCGAGGCCAATCCGGACTTCGATATCGACAACCATGGCGCCCGCGTGGCGGCGCGCCTGGCCTGGCGTATCCTGAACGCCTGGCGTTAGGAGCGGCCGCGAAGGCGGCGGCAGTCAGACCATGGATGGGCGGCCCGGCGGGCCGCCTTTTTTCTTGCATGGCGATGGCGCGCGGCGCTTGGATAATAAATACGTCCCCAATAAATATTTTTCTTATATATATGGTGACGTATTAATCTCGCGGGTAGAATTTCCCAAACTCAGCCCGGAGAGCGTTCCTATGTCTCAAGCCCCTGTTCATGCCTTGCCCTCGTACCTGGACGCCGAGCATCTCGGCCCCTGGGGGGTGTATCTGCAACAAGTCGACCGCGTGACCCCCTATCTGGGTTCGCTGGCGCGCTGGGTCGAAACGCTCAAGCGTCCCAAGCGCGCGCTGATCGTCGATGTCCCGATCGAGCTCGACAACGGCAGCATCGCCCACTTCGAGGGGTATCGCGTGCAGCACAACACCTCGCGCGGCCCGGGCAAGGGCGGGGTGCGTTTCCACCAGGATGTGACGCTGTCGGAAGTGATGGCGCTGGCGGCCTGGATGTCGATCAAGAACGCGGCCGTGAACCTGCCTTATGGCGGCGCCAAGGGCGGCGTGCGCCTGGATCCGCGCAAGCTGTCGCACGCCGAGATTGAGCGCGTGACGCGCCGCTACACCAGCGAAATCGGCGTCATCATCGGGCCGACCAAGGACATCCCGGCGCCCGACGTCAACACCAACGCCCAGACCATGGCCTGGATGATGGACACCTACTCGATGAACGAGGGCTCCACCGCCACGGGCGTGGTGACCGGCAAGCCCATCGCCCTGGGCGGCAGCCTGGGCCGCGTCGAGGCGACCGGCCGCGGCGTGTTCGTGGTGGCCTGCGAGGCCGCGCGCGACCGCAATGTGAGCGTGCCCGGCGCCAAGGTCATCGTGCAGGGCTTCGGCAATGTGGGCGGCACCGCCGCGCGCCTGTTCCATGAGGCGGGCGCCCAGGTGATCGCCGCCCAGGATCACACCGGCACCATCCACAACGCCGCCGGCCTGGACGTGCACAAACTCCTGGCCCATGTGGCCTCCACCGGCGGCGTGGCCGGCTTCTCGGGCGGCGCGGCGCTGGACAATGCCGAGTTCTGGACGCTGGACACCGATTTCCTGATCCCGGCTGCACTGGAGTCGCAGATCACCGCGGCCAATGCGCCCAAGGTGCGGGCCAAGATCGTGGTCGAAGGCGCCAATGGCCCGACCACGCCCGAGGCCGACGACATCCTGCGCGAAAACGGTGTCTACGTGGTGCCCGACGTGCTGGCCAACGCCGGCGGCGTGACCGTGTCGTACTTTGAGTGGGTGCAGGATTTCTCCAGCTTCTTCTGGAGCGAGGACGAAATCAACCAGCGCCTGGAGCGCATCATGCGCGAAGCCTATGCCGCCATCGCCCAAGTGGCGCGCGAACACAAGGTCACCTTGCGCACCGCCGCCTTCATCGTGGCTTGCACCCGCATCCTGCAGGCGCGCCAGGTGCGCGGCCTCTACCCCTGAGTCGCCATCGGGGTCATCGCGGATCGGAAACCGCGCGGCATGCCGCGCGGTTTTTTTTACGGCCTGTCCGTTCGCGGGCTTGCACGATACATAAGTAACTGCTAATGTGTCATCCATGGTGGAAAACGACATCTTCAAGGCCTTGGCCGATCCGACGCGCCGGGGCATATTCGAGAGGCTCGCGGCGGGCCGCATGAACGCCAGCGCCTTGCGCGAGGGGCTGACGATCAGCCAATCCGCCATGTCGCAGCATCTGGCGGTATTGCGGCAGGCCGGCTTGGTGCGCGAGGAAAGGCAAGGCCGCTACGTGAACTACGAGGTCGATCCGCGGGGCCTGTTCGTCATGGCGCGCTGGCTAGCCAAGTACCGCGCGTATTGGCCCGAGCGCATCGATGCCTTGAAGACCCTGCTCAAGGACATGGACCCATGAAGCACGATGCCGAGGCCGAGCGCCTGGTGCTGGAATACGAACTGGACGCGCCGCCGGCCAAGGTATGGCGCGCCATCACCCAGCCGCCTCTGCGCGCGCAATGGTTGCCGGCGCTGGCCCAGGCCCGGCCGGTGGCCTGCCGCGAAGGGCAGGAGGTGGCCTACCGCATGCGCGACGAGGGACCGCCCAGCGTGGAAAGCGAGGTCAGGTTCAGCCTGCGCCCCAATGCGCGGGGAGGCACGACGCTGACCATCGTCCACGCGCCGGTGGCGGCCAACGATGCCACCTTGATGCTGGCGGCCTGAGGCCTGTCCGCTGTTTCCGGTCCTGGCGCGCCTTCGGCAAGCGCCGGTATTGTCCAATCCCACGGCAGGAGTCCGCTTCATGCGTGCAGCCATGCAGCTCGTTCCCATGGTGGTCGAGCATTCCGGGCGCGGCGAGCGCTCGTTCGACATCTACTCGCGCCTGCTGCGCGAACGCATCATCTTTTTGCATGGCGAGGTCAACGATGACACCGCGGCGCTGGTATGCGCCCAGCTGCTCTTCCTGGAGGCGGAGTCCCCCGGCAAGCCCATCCATCTGTACATCAATTCGCCGGGCGGGGTGATTTCGAGCGGCCTGGCGATTTATGACACCATGCAGTACATCCAGGCGCCGGTGCATACGCTATGCATGGGGACGGCGCGTTCCATGGGCTCCTTCTTGCTGATGGCGGGCGAGCCCGGGCATCGCAGCGCCTTGCCCAGCGCCAGCCTGCATGTGCATCAGCCGCTGGGCGGCGTGCAGGGCCAGGCCTCGGACGTCCTTATCCAGGCCGAGGAAATGCAGCGCACCAAGGCGCGCGTCATCCAGCGTTATGCCGAACACTGCGGACGCGACGAGGCCGAGGTCGAGCGCACGCTGGATCGCGATCACTTCATGACCCCGGAGCAGGCGGTGCAATGGGGCTTGATCGATGAGGTGATCCGGCGGCGCGCCTGAACGCCGGGCTCAGGGCTGGGCGCCCAGCAGCTCCGGCTTGACCACGCCTTGCAGCACGCTCCAGGGCAGCAGCAATTCCGGCTCGCCATGGGAGTAGGGGGCGATGGAATAGGCGTCGTATTTGGCGACCAGGCCTTCACGGGTGACGGCGACGTTGTCGGTCTCCTGGAAAGGCCACATCCGGTTGTAGGCCGCGGGGTCGCGCTTGGCGTCCTCGTTGCCGGCCAGCCACTTCTGGTGCGCCTGCTGCAGGGCCTGCACATAGCCGGGACGGCGGCCGGGGATGAGCATATCGTCCAGGCGCAGCAGGTGGCCGCCGGCCAGCTGCCAATTGAGATAGAGCGTGGCCGGGATGCCGTGCGCGGCGCCGGTGAAGTACTGGTTGGTGTGCAGCTCGACCGACACCACTCCCTGGGCCACGTCTTTGACGCCGGCCTTGAACACCGTGGCGTCGCGCCCCTGGGCATTGCGCCAGAAGTATTGCGTGTACTCCGACAGGTTGTCGTACTGGCCGCGCAGATTGCTGTCCACACCGGTCAGGCTGGCCAGGATGTGGTCCACGGCCTGCGACAGCTTGGGGATGTCGGGGAAGGCCACGCTGTCGATTTCTATGGTGGGGCACTCGCCGGTGCAGCCGGGCTTGACGCCCTTCCATTCGATGCGCTGTGTCTTCACGTCGCCGATGCTGGCGCTGGCGGTGGCCTGCGGCGACCCGGCGGCCGGCAGGCTGATATTGGCGGGCGGCGCGCTGCCGCAGGCCGCCAGCAAGGCAAGGCTGGCGCCGGCGGCCAGCCGGAACGGAAACAGGGCAAACAGCGTGCGGATCTGGGGCATAGGGCCTCTTCGATGCAAAAAAACCCGGCGGCGCGGGATTCAAGGTACCAGTGTCAGCCATTCCGGCGTGCCGAACTTCTCGTCGACCTGGCGGCGCGCCTCGGCCAGCGTGCCGGCGGCCAGCGCCACCGGCGCCAGCGGGGCCATGGCGGAGAAAGTCTGGAGCATGCGTTCGATGATGGCCTCGCGCGCCAGGCCGGTCTGGCTGCGCAGCGGATCGACGCGCTTCTTGGCGCTGGTCGTGCCTTTGTCGGAAAGCTTCTCGCGTCCGATGCGCAGCACCTCCACCATTTTGTCGGCGTCGATATCGTAGGACATGGTGACGTGATGCAGCACGGCCTTGCCGCGCCGCGCCTGGGCCGCCCCGCCGATCTTGCCGCCCTCGGAGGCGATGTCGTTCAGCGGCTGGTACCAGGCCTTGATGCCCAGGTCATGCAGGGCCTTGATGACCCAGGAATCCAGAAAGGCGTACGACTCCTGGAAGCTCATGCCGGCGACAAACGCCTGGGGCACGGACAGCGAATAGGTAATGGAATTGCCCGGCTCGATGAACATGGCCCCGCCGCCGCTGACGCGGCGCACCACACGCACGCCGTGCCGGTCCGCGCCCTGCGGATCGACTTCGTTGCGCAGCGATTGGAAACGGCCGATCACCACGGCGGGCGCGGCCCATTCCCAGATGCGCAGCGTGGGCGGGCGCAGCCCGGCGCCCACTTCGTCGGTGATGACGGCATCCAGGGCCATGTGCAGCAGCGGGTCCTGCGGGCCTTCGTGCAGCAGCTGCCAGCGATAATCCTTCCAGTCGGGGCGGCTCATGCGAGGGCTCTCCGGATGACCACGGCCACGGCTTCGGGGGAAAAACCGAAGAGCTCGGCCTCGGGCGGCAGGGCCTGGCGCACGGCCTGGCTCAACTGCGTCTCGTCGGCCTCGGCCGGCAGGCCGGTCAAGGCGCGATTGATGGACTCCAGCGCCTCGGGCGGTTCGAGAAAGAAGTCGCCGCTGATGCGGACATCGGCGAGCAGGCCATTGCTGACCGCCAGATCGGCGACCACCAGTTTGCCGCCCGGGACTTTGTATTCGCCATGCATGGGCGGACCCTCCGTCAGTGCAGCGCGAGCTTCATGCCCTCATGGGTCGCATGAAAGCCCAGCGCGAGATAGAAGCGGTGCGCGTCGGCGCGTTGCTTGTCGGTTGTCAGTTGTACCAGAGCGCAGCCGCGCTGGCGGCATTGTTCAATGGCCCAGTGGAAAAAGGCGCGCCCGGTGCCGGCGCCGCGTTCGCTGGCGGCCACGCGCACGCTCTCCAGTTGACCGCGCCAGGCGCCCTGGCGCGACAGGCCGGGGATGAAGCTGATCTGCATGCAGCCGATGACCTTGCCGGCGCGTTCGGCCACCGCCAGCAACTGATTGGGATCGCGCTCGATGTCCTCGAAGGCGCGCGCATAGGCCGGGTTGGGCGGCTGCGAGGGGTCTTCGCGGCCGCGGCCCAGCGTATCGTCGCTCAGAAGGGCGACGAGGGCGGGAAGATCGGCGGCGCGGGCGCGCCGGAAATTCAGCGTGTCACTCAAGGTCGGGCTCCGGGCAGGAGGGGCGCCATGGCGGGCGCCCGCGGAATCCGAGCATGATAGCGCGGCGCGGTCGCGCCGACGCCTTCCGGCCTTAGCGACGGCCCGCGAGGCTGACGCCGGCCGCGGCCAGGAAGATCAGGCCCACGCCCAGCCATTGCGAGGCGCCCAGGCGCTGGCCGTAGACGGCCAGGTCCAGCAGGATGGCCACGGCGGGATAGATGAAACTCATCGCCGCCACGCTGGTGGTCGGCAGGCGCTGGATGGCCGAATACATCAGGATATACATGAGGCTGGTGTGGACCAGGCCGAGGGCCAGCAGGCAGGCCCATTGCGCGGGGGCGGCGGGCAGCGCCGAGAAATCGGCCAGGGGCAGCAGCATCACGACGCCCAGGCTGACCTGGACCAGCGCCAGCACCTGGGGCGGCACATGCTTGAGCTGTTTGACGATGAGCGCGGTCAGCGTATAGCAGGCGGCCGCGCCCAGGCCCAGCGACAGCCCCAGCAGATAGCCGCCGGGCGCCGGGCCGTGCCGCCATTGCAGGATGCAGAGCAGGCCGCCGAAGGCCAGCGCCGTCCAGGCCAGGCGCGCGCGGCTGAGCTTTTCATGCAAGACCAGCACGCCCAGGCCGATGAGCAGAAAGGGCTGCACATGGTAGACCGCCGTGGCCAGCGAAATGGAAGCCAGGCGGTAGGCGGAAAAGAGCAGTACCCAGTTCATCACCAGGGCCGCGCCCGACAGCAGGGCCAGCGCCCAGTCGCGCCGGGACAGGCGCAGATGGCGCAGCATGCCCCGATGCTGCGCGTAGGCGGCCAGGCCCAGCATGCCGAACAGACAGCGGAAGAAGACCACGTTCCAGGCGCTTTGGCCTGATTCCAGCACGAAGAGGCCGATGGTGCCGGACAGCGTCATGGCGGCGGCCATCTGCCACAGGCCGGCGGTTTCGGTGGCGGGCGTCGCGCCGAGGGTATGCATGACGGACTCCGGAGAGAGTGGGTATGGGAAAAATTATCCCAGCCGGAACTCCCTTGGTGCATGCATAATACGAGGACAATTTCCACGAATTCCTTGGATAAGCAGGAAAAAAATGGAAAAAGCCTTTCAAAGCGATAAGCCCATCCTGGACGCGGTGGACCGCCGCCTCATCGCCAGCCTGAACCGCCAGGCGCGCAGTCCCGTGGCCGAGCTGGCGCGCCAGGTCGGCATGTCGGCGCCCAGCGTGACCGAGCGCCTACGGCGCCTGGAGGAGCAGGGCGTGATCACGGGCTACCGGGTGGAACTGGATCCGGCCGCCCTGGGGTATGGGCTGACCGCCATTGTGCGGATCCGGCCGCTGCCGGGCCAGCTGCGCAAGGTCGAGGCGCTGATCGTGGCCATCGAGGCCTTTATCGAATGCGACAAGGTGACCGGGGACGACTGCTTTGTGGCCCGGCTGGTCCTGCGCTCCATCGCCGAGCTGGACGGCATCCTGGAGCGCATCACCGCTTACGCGGAGACAAACACGGCCATCGTCAAGACCTCGCCGATCAAGCGCCGCCTGCCGCCCCTGGCGGCCTGAGCCTCACGCGGCCTCGGCGGGGGCCGCCAGGGCGCGTTCGATGGCGCCGGCCAGGCTGTCGGGCGCGTCGGTGGGCGCATAGCGGGCGATGACCTGGCCGTCGCGGCCCACCAGGAATTTCGTGAAATTCCATTTGATGGCCTCGGTGCCCAGCACGCCCGGCTTTTGTTCCTTGAGCCAGCGGTACAGCGGATGGGCGTCGCCGCCATTGACGTCGATCTTGGCGAACATGGGAAAGCTGATGCCGTACTGCGTATCGCAGAACTGGCGGATCTCGGCGGCGTCGCCCGGTTCCTGGCGGCCGAACTGATTGCAGGGAAAGCCCAGCACGGCAAATCCCTGGGCCTCGAAACGCTGGTAGAGCGCTTCCAGGCCGGAGTATTGCGGCGTGAAACCGCATTGCGAGGCCACGTTGACCACCAGCACGACCTGTCCGCGCCATCGCGACAGCGGCACAGACGCGCCGTCCAGGGATGCCGCGCTGAAGTCATAGAGAGTGGACATGCTGTGCCTCCGAATGGATGAGGGGCCGCGCGGGCCCCGACCGGAAAGTGTAGCCCGGCCGCCGCGCGCGGGCCAGGCAGGGCTCAGACCAGCTTGAGATCCCGGGGGCGCACGCCGGGGAAGATGGCGGCCAGGCGTTTGTCGTCCAGGCCGTAGAGGCGTGAGAACAGGCCGGCGAAAACGGCCCGGTATTCGTTGAGCACCGGATAGTCGCGGTCCTGGAAGAGCTTGCCGGGCTGGACGGCGATTTGTTCGCCGGCGATGCGTCCGCCGCGCACCTGGCCGCCCATGACCCAGTAGACGGTGCCATGGCCATGGTCGGTGCCGCGCGTGCCGTTTTCACGGAAGGTGCGGCCGAACTCGCTGATGACCACCACCGTGGTTTTCTTCCAGGCCGGGCCCATGGCCTGGGCGTAGGAGGCCAGGGCCTGGCCCAGCTGTTCCAGCTTGCCGGAAAGCTGGCCCTGGGCGCCGCCCTGGTTGACATGGGTGTCCCAGCCGCCGACATCCACAAAGCCCAGGTTGTAGCGGTCGCGCATAAAGCCGGCGATGCGCCGGGCCTCGGCCTGCAGCCGCGTGACGGACAGGGATTTGCCATTGGCTTCTTTCTGCTCGGCCTCCATGCCTTGCGCCGCGCTCTTGATTTCCATGCCTTCGGCCACGGTCGAGGCCAGGCCCGTGTCCTGGTACATATTGGCGATGATGCGATCGTGGTCGTCGTCCAGGCGGGCCTTGCGCGCCGAACCGGCCAGGTTGATATTGGGCACCTTGGCCTGGCCGCGGAAGATTTGCGGCACGTCCTGGGTGAAAGCGGCCGCGGGCATGCCCAGCTGCGCGGCCAGGCGGTTCAGGAAGCCCGAGGTCTCGCGGCCCGCGCCGTCGGCCGCCGCCGCGCCGCGCTCGATGCGGTTCTGGGTCTCGAAATGGCTGCGGGTGACGTCCTCGGTGCCGGCAAAGGGCAGGAAGGCGAGTTCGCCTCGTTGGTAATACGGCAGCAGGGAGCCGGCCAGCGCCGGATGCAGGCCCCAGTGGTCGGCCAGGGGCAGGGCGGCGCCGGCCCCGCTGCCGGCGCGCGGGATCGCGATCGTGGCGCGGCTTTCGTAATAGAAGTCGTTCTGCGGGATGAGCAGGCTGGCGGCGTCGTAGGCGCCGCGCATGAAGACCACCAGCAGGCGCTGGTCGGTGGCTGGCGCGGCCAGCAGACGGGTCGCATGCAGCGTTAGCGGCAGGCTGGCGGCAAAGGTGAGGAAGTCACGGCGCTTCATGGCGGGTCTCGGAAGTCAGGAAGGTCAGCGCCGCATAAAGGGCGGCGCGGCCAGCAGATAGGTATTGGCGTCCGTCACGCTGCGTGCCTGCCCGATGGCTTCGCGGCTGGCGGCCGGCCATTGATTAAACGGCGAGGCTGGGCCATAGGCCTCGGACAGGCGCGAGAGCTTGACGCGCGGCATGGGCTGATCAGGCTCGCGATAGAAGGTGCCGGTGGCCGCGGCAATGGCGCGGGCGGCCTCGAAGCGGGCATTGAGCTGGCCGGAACCGGCCCAGTCGTTCTGGGTCAAGGGATAGCCGTCGGGCGTCAGGCGGCCGTAGAGCGGCTGGCCCAGCGTGGAGATCAGGGCGGCGACGGCCCGGGCGTTGGACAGGGGCGGCTGATCATGCAGGGCCAGGCGCAGCGATGCATAGACGTAGTGCACCGGGTCCTTGAACTTGCCGTCCTTGAGCGAGGCCGCGAAGGCCGGCGAATTGAACAGCACGCGCAGCACGGCGGCGATGTCGCCATGGCTTTGCGTGAAGCTGCGGCTCAGTTGGTCCACCAGGGCCTCGGGCGGCGCGTCCGCCACGAAGAAGGTGGCGAGCTTGCGGCTGATGTGGCGCGCCGTGGCCGGATGGCTGGCGAGGATATCCAGGGCCTGCTCGACCTCGGCCCAGCCGCGGCCCTTGATGGGGTGGCCCAACAAGACCTTGTCGCCGTAGTCATGGGCGGCCGGGTTGAACTCGAACAGGCCTTCGCTGATCAGGTCGGCGGCATGCGCACCCTTGGCCCGGCGCGGCGTGCCGCTCGTGTTGACGCCGACGCCGGTCAGGATGCGGGCGAGCTCCTGCACATCGCGCTGGCTGTAGCCGCCGTCCACGCCCAGGGTATGCAGCTCCAGGAGTTCGCGGGCGTAGTTTTCATTGATCTTGCCCACGCGGCTGGCCGCGTTGTCCAGATACATAAGCATGGCCGGCGAGCGCAGCGTGGCTTCCAGCAGGTCGCGGAAGCTGCCCAGCGCATGGGGCCGCACGGCGCGGGCTTCGTAGTCATCCAGCACGGCGCCGACATAGCCCTTGTTGAGCCAGACATTGAAGTGGTTCATCCAGAACCAGGTCATGTGCTCCTGCAATTGATTGGGCGAGTACAGCGCCAGCCAGACGGCGCGTTCGCGCGTCTGCTCGCCGCGCTCGCGTATGGCCTTGTTGGTGTCGCGGCGGGCCTGCAGCTGCGCGTCCGCGTTCTTGATCTGTTTATCCGCCTGGCTGCGTTCGCGCAGCGCCACGGCGGCCTGGGCCGCGTCCGTGGTGGAGATCGGCAGGGCCGCGATGCGGGCGGCGACCTCGCGGGGCAGGGCGGGCCGGGCCGGGGGCTTGAGCTGCCCCTGCAGCCAGGCTTCATAGCCCTGCTGCCTGGCTTGCGCCAGGGTCTCGGGCGTGGCGCCCCAGGTGATGCGGTCCACGCGCGCATAAAGATCGGCGGGGACATCGGCCGCCTGGGCGTGCATGGCCGGCGCGCCCGCGGCCAGCAGAACGGCGAGGACGGCGTGGCGCGGGCTGGGCAGGGACAAGGGCATGGTCAGGCTCGGGAAAGACGCAAATCAGACCCGTACTATGGCCGATAAATGCCCTGCCGAGGCGCGGCTGAAACGCCACGACACAGATGGTTTTTCCCTGTTTTCCGGGGGCAGGCCGCTATCATGGTCGCGATTCCTCACCGAGTTTTCTGGAGTATCAGCGACATGCAAGGCCTGACCGAACGTCTTGAATCCATGCTTGCCAAGGGCCAGGACAACATGTTGTTGCGTTTTTCCCTGGGCAAGGCCTACGCCGAGGCGCAGCGCTATGCGCCGGCCATCGCGCATTTGCGCGCCGCGCTGGCCTTCGATCCCAACTACTCGGTGGCCTGGAAATGGCTGGGCCGCGCGCTGCTGGAAGCCGGCGATGCGGCCGGCGCGCGGCAGGCCTGGGAGTCCGGCATGGAGGCCGCGCGCGGCCATGGCGACCAGCAGGTCATCAAAGAGCTGACGGTGTTTCTGCGCCGCCTCGAGAAACAGGGGCTGTAGCGCCGCGCTCAGGACGGCGACAGGCGCGCGTAGGCCTCGATGGCGCGCAGCCGGCTGGCCTTCAGATCGACGATGGCGTCGGGATAGCCGGCCGCGCGGCGTTCGCCCGCCGAGGGTTCGTGGATGGCCTTATCGTCCAGCCCGGCCAGTTCGGGCAGCCAGCGGCGCAGGAAGGCCGCGTCCGGATCGAAGCGGCGCGACTGAGTGATGGGATTGAACACCCGGAAGTAGGGCACGGCGTCCGCGCCCGTGGAGGCGCTCCATTGCCAGCCGCCGTTGTTGGCCGCGAGCTCGCCGTCCACCAGATGGTTCATGAACCAGGCCTCGCCCAGGCGCCAGTCGATCAAGAGGTTTTTGGACAGAAACATGGCGCTCACCATGCGCAGCCGGTTGTGCATCCAGCCGGTGGCCAGCAATTGGCGCTGCGCGGCATCGACGATGGGAATGCCGGTGCGGCCGGATTGCCAGGCCGCCAGGTCTTGCGGCGCATCGCGCCAGGCCAGATGCGCCGTCTCCGGCCGCATGGGCCGGTGCATGGACAGGCCGGGGTAGGCCGCCAGCAGATGCTGGTAGAACTCGCGCCACAGCAATTCGGTGATCCAGGCGCGCGCGCCGGCCTGGCCGCTGTCGATCTCGCCCCGGTTGGCTCGCAGCGCGGCGCGCAGGCATTGGGCCGGCGACAGCACGCCGCAGGCCAGATAGGGCGATAGGGCGCTGGTGCCTGGCAGGGCCGGCAGGTCGCGGCGCTCGTGGTAGCGCGCCAGGCCTTCGTCCAGGAAGGCCCGCAGGCGCTCATGGGCATGGGCTTCGCCGGCCGGCCACAGCGCGGCCAGGGTGGGGGCGGCTTCGGGCCAGCTCGCCGGCAGGGGCGCCATCTCGCGGGCCGGGGCCTGGGCCTTGGGCGCGCGCACCGCCGCCGGCGGCGCGGCGCGCAGGATCTCGCGGCAGGCGCGCGCATAAGGGGTGAACACGCGGTAGGGGTCGCCCTTGCCGGTGCGCACGCTGCCCGGCGGCAACAGGGTGCCGCCGTGGTGGCGGACAAAGGCGATGCCGGCCTCGCGCAGACGGGCCTCGCAGGCCTGGTCGCGGCGCTGTTCATTGATGGCCCATTCGACATTGACGTGAACCGCGCCGATGCCATGCGAGGCGCAGAAACCGGCCAGGGCTTGCGGCGCCCGCGACCAATCGCGCACCGGCAGCACATGCAATTCGATGCCTAGTTCTCCCAGCGAGCGGCCCAGCGCCAGCACATTGCGGCGCCAGAAATCCACTTTGACGGGCGCGTCGCCATGCGCCCGCCATTGGCCGGGCGCGGCGAGGAACACCGCGCGGACCGGCCCTTGGGCTGCCGCGGCGGCCAGCGCCGGGTTGTCGTGCAGGCGCAGATCGCTGCGCAGCCAGACCAGGGTTTGCATCATCGTCGCCAGGGAGGAGGACGGGGCGTCATTCTAGCGGGCCGCCCCGCCACTGTGTAATAGGCCGGTACAGATGTGACCAGGCATGGCAGGACCCAGGGGTTTCGCGGCATTTGAGGCCTGTCCGGTCAAACCATGAAACACGACGGCGCGCGCCGCGCTTGACGTTTCCCTGCAAGGGGTCATGTAATCGTCATGCCAGAGAAATATAGATATTGCGCCATGGGACATTTGATGGATTTGCGTTCGCCCCTTAGCCGGGCCCGCGCTTTCGACAACCGCGAGACCAGTTCGCTCGCCGCCTTGCGGGCCATATGGCGCGAAGCGGGTCTGCCGGACGAGTCGCTGGATCACATCGAACTGCGTGGCGTGGAGCCGGTGCTGCCTTCTTCATTCGCCGTGGGCACGGCCGCGCAAGCCAGCATCGCGGCCGCCGCGCTCGCCGCCGCCGAACTCTGGCATCTGCGCGGCAAGCCGCGCCAGCGCGTGGCGGTGGACATGCTGCATGCCGCCCAGGAGTGCCGCAGCTATTACACGATCAACGGCATCACGCCCAATCCCTGGGACAAGATCACCGGCACCTATCGCTGCGGCGATGGCGGCTGGATCCGCATCCACGCCAACTTCGCCCATCACCGCGACGGGGCCCTGGCCTTGCTGGGCTGTCCGACCGGCGACGGCGCCACGCGCGAGGCCGTCGCCCAGGCGCTGCAGCGCTGGAAAGCGCAGGAGTTCGAACAGGTGGCCGCCGATGCCGGCCTGGTGGTGGCGGCCATGCGCAGCTTCGAGGAATGGGATGCGCACCCGCAGGCGGCGGCCCTGGCCGGCCAACCGCTGGTGAGCATCGAGCGCATCGGCGACGCCGATCCCCGGCCGCTGCCCAAGTATGGCCATGATGCCCGCCCGCTGAAAGACATCCGCGTCCTGGACCTGACCCGCATCATCGCCGGGCCGGTAGGCGGGCGCACCCTGGCGGCCTACGGCGCCGATGTCATGCTTGTCAATTCGCCGCATCTGCCCAATATCGACAACATCATCGACACCAGCCGCGGCAAGCTTTCGGTGCATGCCGACCTGGAGACGGCCGATGGCCGCATCGCGCTGGGCAATCTGCTGCGCAGCGCCCATGTCTTTGTGCAGGGCTACCGGCCGGGCGGCATGGATGCCCTGGGTTTCGGTCCGCAAGAAGTCGCGCGCCTGCGGCCCGGCATCGTCTATGTGTCCTTGTCGGCCTATGGCACCCATGGCCCCTGGTCGGGCCGCCGCGGCTTTGACTCGCTGGTCCAGACGGCCACGGGCTTCAACCATGCCGAGGCGCTGGCCGCGGGCCAGGCCGAACCCAAGCCGCTGCCCGTGCAGATTCTCGATTACGCCTCCGGTTTCCTGATGGCTTTCGGGGCGCAGGCCGCGCTGGCTCGCCAATCGACAGAGGGAGGCAGCTGGCATGTGCGCGTCTCGCTGGCCCGCACCGCGCAATGGCTGCGCGGCCTGGGCCGGGTGGCCGATGGCCTGTCCTGTCCCATGCCGCCGATCGACGGCCTGCTGGAAACCACGCAATCGGGTTTCGGCGCGTTGAGCGCGGTGCGCCACGCCGCGCAGTTCTCGGCGACGCCGGCCGGCTGGACGCGGCCTTCGGTACCGCCGGGCACCCACCCGACGGTCTGGCCTTTCCAGTGAGGGCGGGCGGGGTAGACTAGGGGCATATCATCCGCAGGAGCCCCAGATGTCCGCCAAGCATTCCGCCACCATCTATCACAACCCGCGCTGCGGGACGTCGCGCACCGTGCTGCAGATGCTGCAGGATGCCGGTTATGCGCTCACGGTCATCGAGTACCTGAAGACCCCGCCTTCGCGCCAGACCCTGGCCGGCCTGATCCAGCAATCGGGCCTGAGCGTGCGCCAGGCCGTGCGCAGCAAGGAGGCGCTCTATCAAGAACTCAAGCTCGACGACCCGCAGCTCTCCGACGAGGACCTGCTCGACGCCATGGTCGAGAATCCCATCCTGATCAACCGCCCCTTCGTGGTGACCGAAAAAGGCGCGCGGCTGTGCCGGCCCGCCGACGTGGTCAAGGAAATTATCTGACAGGACTGGTCCCGTTTTGTATGTCATTTTCCGGCCTTGAAAAGCGGCGTATCTACACTGATACGCCTTTTTCCCGGAGAAATGCCATGCGCTTGCGATTGCTGCTGATCAAGACCGCCGTCCTCCTCTTATCCCTGGCCGGCGGCCAATCCATGGCCCAGTATGTCGGGCCCGCCTTCGATCCCAACCTGACCGTGCGGCAGATGCTGTCCACCGCGCCGGATGACGCCCATGTCGTCCTGCGCGGCCGGCTGGTGCGCCGGATCAATGACGAGAAATACCTCTTCGACGATGGCACGGGCCAGGTTCGCGTGGAGATCGACGCCCATCTCTTTCCGCAGGGCAGCCCCATCAATGACCAGACCCAGATAGAGATCTCGGGCGAGTTCGACCGCGAACTCATGGGCACCTCGGAGGTCGAGGTGAAGGCGCTGCGCGTGGTGGAGGGCAGCCCGTCCCAAGCCAAGCCGGCCGCCACGCCCAAGGCGCGCTAGCGCGTCGGCGCGCCTATTCGCCCGAGGGATGGCTGGCGCGCCAGGCCCTCAAGGCCTTCAGGGTGTTGGGCACATGGTGCTCGGGGCTGATATCGGTGTACTCGTACACCACTTCGCCGGCGGGCGAGATCACATAAGAGGTGCGCTTGGCCGACTCGGGACGCTTGTCCGATACCGCATCGTAGGCCTTCATGATCTTGCCGTCGGCGTCGGCCGCCACGGCGAACTTGCCGCGGCATTCGCTGACCGAAAACTTCTTGAGCGTTTCGATATCGTCGGCCGATACCCCGATGACCGTAGCCCCCAGCGCGCGATACTCGTCGATGGCCTCGGCGAAATTGCGCGCTTCTATCGTGCAGCCCTGCGTGAAGGCGGCCGGGTAAAAGTACAGCACGACGGGGCCTTTCTTGAGGGCCTGGGCCATGTCGAAATCAAAGACTTGCCCGCCTTGCGAGGCTTGCGCCGTAAAGGCCGGGGCCTTGGCGCCCGGTGCCAGCACGGCCAGCGCCGCGCCGCCATGCGCGGCCAGCGCCAGGGCCGCGGCCAATATCAGGGCGTGTTGTTTCATCATGATCTCCATGACCGCTTGCCGCGGGGTGCGCGCAGAGGCCGGACTCTAATTTACAGACAGATGTGACGGCCCGCCAGGGCGCATACACATTCGATTACCTCCTGGGCTTGACGCTCCGCGCGCCCGGATCGACGCTCAAGGCGTTGACCACGTCAAGACGAGGAGGCTGCCATGCGTCGCTTCATATTGTTGGCCAGCTTGGCCCTCGGGTCGGCCCATGCACAGACCCTGGTGGCGCAGACCGGTTATCCGGTCACTCCCGACCAACGCCAGGCGCCGCCGGCGGGCTATCAGATGCCGCGGACGCCGTCTTATGGCGGCTCGGCCGCCCCTGGCGGCCAGCCCGCGCCGGCGCCGGTGACCCTGCCTGGGGATCCGCCCCAATGGCAGCGCGAAGACCGCACGCCAGCCGAGAAAAAGCGCACCGCGCGCAAGGAAGCGGACGCGGCTTATGCCGAGGCGCGCAAAGCCTGCCGCGCGCAGCCGCCGGCTGAACGCAAGGCCTGCGAGGCGGGCGCCCGCAAGCAATACCAGGATGACCTGGCCGCGATCGGCCGCCCCTGAGCCGGGCGCCCCTGTGCCGGGCGCTCTATTGCGCTAATTGCGTTCGCCGCGGTCACCGCCGCGGCCGCCGCCTTCGGGGCGGCCGCGGCCTTCCGGACGGCTTTCGGGGCGCGGTGCGCGTGCCTCTTGCGCTTGCGGCCGTGCCGGCGGTTGGTTCATGCGCTCGGGCCGGCTGGCGTTGTCGGGGCGGTTGACCTGTTGCGGCCGGTTGGCGTTGTCCGGGCGGTTGCCTTGCTGCGGCCGGTTGGCGTAGTCCGGGCGGTTGCCCTGCTGCGGCCGGTTGGCGTTGTCGGGGCGGTTGCCTTGCTGCGGCCGGTTGGCGTTGTCGGGGCGGTTGCCCTGCTGCGGCCGGTTGGCGTTGTCGGGGCGGCTGCCCTGTTGCGGCCGGTTGGCGTTGTCGGGGCGATTGCCCTGCTGCGGCCGATTGGCGTTGTCGGGACGGCTGCCCTGTTCGGGCCGGTTGAAGTTGTCAGGACGATTGCCCTGTTGCGGCCGGTTGGCGTTGTCGGGGCGATTGCCCTGCTGCGGCCGGTTGGCGTTGTCCGGGCGGTTGCCCTGTTCGGGCCGGTTGAAGTTGTCAGGACGATTGCCCTGCTGCGGTCGGTTGCCGGCGTCGGGCCGCCCGGCGGAAGGACGGTCGCCCTGCGCCCGGGCATCATCCGGCCGCTTGCCGCCGAAGTTGCTGCCGGGCCCGCCATTGGCCGGGCCGCGCGGGTTGCGATAGTCGTCGCTGTTCCAGCGCATATTGGCGCGCGGCCCCCCGATGGGGGTGTCGGCCACCATCTGCCGCGGGCCGTCGCCGCGTCCGGCCCATTGAGCCCGGTTGTTGCCGGCCCAGCGCGCATGATCGAGCTGGTCCCGGGTGGGCGGCGTGCGGCGGTCCCTGCGCGCGGCGTCTTCCTGCGGGCTGGGGCGGCGGTCCAGGCCGCCGGGGCCGCCGTGATAGCTGATGCGGCGGCGGTCGATATTGTTGATGGTGACGTTGTGCACGTAGACATTGGTTACGCGCCTGACGTTCACATTGGTGATCGCGCGGTTGTAGTAGAACGCGCGGTCGCGCCAATAGCCGCCGACATAGCCGATGCCGATATAGCCGAAGCCGTAGTTGATGCCGCCATAAAAGCCGACGTGCGGCCCCCAGTAGCCGGCATGCCAACGGTAGACGCCCAGATCGAAGGCCCAGTAGCCCGGGGTCCACAGCGCGCCGACATAGGGGGCGATGACCCAGGCGCCGGGCACCCAGTAAAAGCCGTAGGCATTGCGGGCCCAATAGCCGGGCACCCAGATATAGCCGTCGCCGGGAACGGGCGGCTGCTGGTAGACGGGCAGGGGCGGCGGCGCCTGGTTGCTGACGGCGACAGGCGCCATATTGGCCGAGGCGGGATCGGCGTCCGCGGGCGCGGCCTCGACCGCCTCGGGCGGGTCGTAGCTGACCTGGGCATGCGCGGGCAGGCTGGCGGCCAGCAGGGCCAGGCTCAACAGACAGGGATAGCGGCGGGGACGCGGGATCATGCAAAGCTCCAGTGCAGCCATGCGCGGGTGAGGGGCGCTTTTCTTGGCTGCTGTGGATTAGGCCATAAGTCCGCCGGGGCGTTTCCCCCTGAAACCACTCAGAAACGATTCAATCGTGACCATTGATTACGACCTCAGGCCGAGGGCGCGGGCCAGTTGGGCGCTCAGGCCGGCGGCCATGTCGGGCGAGGCGATATTGGTAAAGCCTAGCAGCAGGCCGCTGGCGGTGGGCGGCCCCATATACCATTGGCTCAGCGGCTGGACGGCCAGCCCCCGCGCCTGGGCGCGCGCGGCGAGGGCCGCGTCCGCGAGACCGGCTGGCTTGAGGCGGGCCAGGATATGGATGCCGCCAGCCTGGTTCTGCACCTCCAGGTGCCGCCCCAGGGACTGCTCCAAGGCCTGCGCCAGGTAGGCGCGCCGCGTGGCGTACAGCGCGCGCATCCTGCGCAGGTGGCGCGCGAAATGGCCTTGTTCCATGAAGCGGGTGGTGGCCTCCTGGGGAGCCAGCGCCGGCCCGGGCAGATGCAGGGCCGCGGCGCGGAAGCGCTCGACCTCCGCCAGGGGCACGACCAGATAGGCCAGGCGCAGCCCCGGAAACAGTACTTTGCTGAATGTGCCGGTATATAGGACACGGCCATCGCGGTCCAGGCTTTTGAGGGCGGGCAGGGGGCGGCCGTGATAGCGGAATTCGCTGTCGTAATCGTCTTCGATGATCCAGGCCTGGCGCTCGCCGGCCCACTCCAGCAGGGCAAGGCGGCGCGGCAGCGACAGCGCCACGCCCAGGGGGCTCTGGTGCGTGGGGGTGACGACCGCGAAACGCGCGGCCTCGGCGATCCGTCGGCCCTGGGCGACGGACAGGCCTTGCTCGTCGACCGGCACCGCGGCCAGGCGCATGCCGGCGCGCTCCAGATAGGCGCGGGCAAAGCGATAGCCGGGGTCTTCATGCCAGCCCAGGTCGCCGCGCCGCAGGACGGCCTGGCAGGCCAGTTCCAGCGCGCCCCGGTATCCCTGGGTGACGAAGACCTGCTCATGGCCGCAGGCGATCCCGCGCGAGATGCCCAGATAGGCCGCGATGGCGCGGCGCAGGGCCTCGTGGCCATCGGGATCCGGATAGTTCAGGGCCGCAACACTCATGTCGCGGGCGGCCTGGGCGGCCAGGCGCGCCCAGGTCTTGCGCGGAAAGACGTCCAGCGCCGGCAGGCCAAGCTGAAACGGCCAGGGATGCCTGGCGGTGCCGGCCGGGCGCTGGGCGGCGCCAGCAGGCGGGGCGGCCGGCGCCCGCGCGGGTTCCAGCGAGGCCAGCTGGGGAGAGACCACGGTGCCGGCCGGCCCCCGCGCCAGGAAATAGCCCTCGCTGGCCAGCAATTGATAGGCCAGCTCCACCGTGCCGCGGGCCAGATTGAGTTCGCTGGCCAGGCTGCGCACCGAGGGCACGCGGTCGCCGGGCCGCAGCTTGCCGGCCGCGATGGCTTCGCGAAAGCGCCGGTACAGTTGCAGATAAATGGGGGCGTCGTGCTCGCGGCTGGGCCGCAGTTGCCGCAAGTCCATGCTTGATGTCCTAGTCAAATAATCAATTCTTGGACCTTATGACTAGGACATTATCCGCCTAAAGTGAGGGCTGGACCACAAGGAGCATCATGAACCCCCTCCGGCTAAGCCATATTGAAACCGAGGCCGATTGCCTCGCCAGTTTCGCCGTCATGCGGGAACTGCGGCCGCATTTGAGCGATGTCCCGGCCTATGTCGGGCAGCTGCGCCGCCAGGCCGGGCAGGGCTATCGCCTGCTGGCCGCCTGGCGCGGCGATAGGATCATGGGCCTGGCCGGCTACCGCCTGCAGGAAAACCTGATCTACGGCCGCTTTATCTATATCGATGACCTGGTCACCATCGACGAGGCCCGGCGCCAGGGCGTGGGCGCCATGCTGATCGACGCGGTGCGCGAAGAGGCGCGCCGCGAGGCCTGCGCCCAGCTGGTGCTGGACACGGGCCTGGGCAATGCCCTGGCGCAGCGTTTTTACTTCCGCCAGGGGCTGTTGTCGGCGGCCATGCATTTCCGCCAGACCCTGTAGACGAGATCCCCATGAAGCAGCTTTATTTCCTGGATTGCAGCCCGCACCGCGAGGCTTCGCTGGGCGTGCGCCAAGTGCGCGACATGCTGGCCGGCCCGGGCGCGCCGCGCGTGCGGGCCCGCAGCCTGGCCGGCCGGCCGCTGGCGCCGCTGACCGCGCACTATGCCGAGGGCATCACCTCGGGCGCCGCGCATGACGATCCGGCTTTTGCCTTGTCCGAGCAGTTGATCGGCGAGTTGGAGGACAGCGACGCGCTGTTGATCAGCACGCCCATGCACAATTTCACGGTGCCGGCCGCGCTCAAGCTGTGGCTGGACTATGTGCTGCGCAAAGACCGCAGTTTCACCGTCACGCCCGAAGGCAAGGTGGGCCTGTTGCGGGACCGCCCGACCCTGGTGCTGGTGCGTTCGGGCGCGCCTTTCCTGGGCAGCGAGGCCCGGCAGCCCGATTTCCTGACGGCCTATCTGCGCTACGCCCTGTCCATTCTGGGCATCCAGGACGTGCGCTTCGTGTACTTGCAGGGTTTGCGCCCCAGGGCCGAAGACCTGGCGCAGGCGCGCCAGGCCCTGGCCGCCTTTCTTCATCCCGCCATCCTGACCGGAGAACTGTCATGACCCCGCTGCGCCTGCCCTATGGCACGCTGTCTCCCGAGGCCTATCAAGGCCTGCTCGCCACCAAGAAAGCCCTGGACAAAAGCAGCCTGGGCAAGGCCTTCATCGAGCTCATCTACCTGCGTATTTCGCAGATCAACGGCTGCGCCTTCTGTCTGGAAATGCATGCGGCGGCGCTGCGCGCCGGGGGCGTGCCGCAGGCCAAGCTCGACAGCCTGGCCGGCTGGCAGGTGAGTTCGCATTTCGATGCGCGCGAGCGCGCGGCGCTGGCCTGGGCGGAGTCCCTGGCCGATGTGGCGCGGACCCACGCGCCCGATACCGATTTCGAGCCGCTCAAGGCGCATTTCAGCGATGCGGAGATCGCCGATTTGAGCTTCGCCATCGCCCTGATGAGCGCCATGAACCGCCTGGCCATCGGCATGCGCCAGTAAGGTCCGCAAAAAACACAAAAGCCCCCGTGGGGGCTTTTGCGCAAGCGGGGCCTGACGCTCAGTTCCAGCGGCCGCCCGTGCCGCCAAGGCTGAAGCGCCCGGCGCCGGTGAACATCAGGGCCAGCGCGGTGAAGAGGAACATGCCTTGCAGTTCCAGCGCCCAGCCGCCGGTCTGCGGATTGAGGCTGCCGAATTGGCTGGCGTGCGCCAGCAGCAGGGCGACGATCATATTGGCGAAGACGAAGAAAGCGCCCAGGCGCGTATAGATGCCGAGAATGAGCAACAGCGGGCCGAGGATTTCGCCCACATACACGCCATAGGCGATGAAGCCGGGCAGGCCGTGCGAAGAAAGCATGCCCGCGATGCCGCCCACGCCGGAACTCAGCTTGGACAGGCCGTGCAGCAGGATGATGATGCCCAGCGCAAGGCGCAATATCAGTTTGCCGGTGTCGTCGGATTTGATCATTTGGGTCTCGCCGGTTGAGTGAGGCAGGATTGTGAGACAGGACGCCCCGCGGGGCGGGCGCGGACATTATTGCAAATTCCGCACAAACGATACAAGCATGCCGTGGTAACTCGTTAATAACTCGTAAATATTTCACATCACCGGGAGCGGTCGCAAGCCGGCGACAGGCTGGACCGGGGGCCAGAAAGCACAAAGCGGGCCGAAGCCCGCTGGGTCTGCTGCCGGGTGACCTTACTTGACCAGGGTCACGGGCACCGGCGAGAGGTGGATGACCTTCTGGGCCACCGAGCCCAGCACCAGGCCGCCCACGGCGCCCAGGCCGCGCGTGCCCATGACGATGCGGTCGCAGTGTTTTTCCTTGGCGTAGTTGGCGATGGTTTCGCCGAACTGGCCATTGCGCATCTCGGCATGGAAGGCGATGCCCGACGCCTTGGCGGCGGCCACGGCCGCGGCCAGCGCCTCGTCGCTTTCGGCCTTGTAATAGGCGTCGATGGTTTCCTTGCTCAGGAACATCTTGGCGTGGCCAGAGACGATGGGCACCTGCACGTTGAGCAGATGGATTTCCGCGCCGCCGCTGCTTTCCTTAGCCAGGCCGATGGCGTCATTGAGCGCGCGCAGCGCGCATTCGGAACCGTCAATGGGGACAAGAATCTTCAGCATGGCAACCTCTGTGTGAGTGTTATGTGAATGGAACCCGCAATTCCATCTTAGGGTAGCGGGATTCGCGCGGCTTTGACAGCGCGCAAATCCCCTGAAGGCAACAGCGGCCTGCCCGGGATCAGTACTGGCCGCCGTTCATCGCGACGTTGCTGCCGGTCATGAAGCCGGCGAGATCGCTGCATATGAAGGCGATGAGCGCGGCGATCTCTTCGGGCCTGCCCAGCCGGCCCACCGGGATCTGGGGCAGCACCTTGTCGCGCAGCACATCGGGCGGCACGGCCGCCACCATGGGCGAGTCCAGGTAGCCGGGCGAGACGGTATTGACGGTGACGCCCTTGCGCGCGACTTCCAGCGCCAGCGACTTGGTAAAGCCGTGGATGCCGGCCTTGGCCGCCGCGTAGTTGGTCTGGCCGAACGCGCCCTTGAAACCATTGACCGAGGAGATGTTGACGATGCGGCCCCAGCCGCGCGTGGTCATGCCGTCCACGAAGGGCTGGGTCATGTTGAACATGGAGTCCAGGTTGGTGCGCAGGACATCGCTCCAGTCTTCGGGGCGCATCTTGCGCAGGCTGGCGTCGCGCGTGACGCCGGCATTGTTGACCAGGATGTCCACTGTGTGGCCGTCGGCGGCCAGGGCCTCGGCCAGCCGGCGGCAGGAACCGTGGTCGGCCACGTCCACGGCATAGGCCAGGAACTCGCGTCCGCCGGCCTGCTGCGCCTGCAGCCAGCCGTCGACGGCGGCGCCTTGCTGGTGGCAGGTGATGATGACCTTGTGCCCGGCATCGTGCAGGGCATGGGCCACGGCCTGGCCCAATGCGCCCATGCCGCCGGTCACCAGCGCCGTGCGTTCAGCGTCCATGCTTGTCTCCCGCGGCTTGCAGCGATTGGGTGGCGGCGCTCATCTGTTCGGCCATGCTGGCCCAGAGCTTGCCGGCCGGCATGCCGGCCAGGCCGTTGCAGGTGCAGGCGGCGTCCTGCAGCCAGGCGTTGGCGGCTTCGGACAGGCCGGCGGCCAGGGCGGTCTGCTCGGACAGCAGGGTGTGCACCACCGCTTCGGCGGCGCTCAGGCGCTGTTGCCATTGCTGGCGTGCGACGTCGCCCAGGGCGGGCGCGAGGTCCTGCCAGTCGCGCGTCTGCGCCAGGGGCGCGAGCGTGGCCTGGTAGCGGCTGGCGTTTTCGCCCCAGACCTGGCGACCCAGTTCGGCCCAGCGAGCCTGGCTTTCCTGGGCCAGCGCGGCCAGCCGCTGGCAATAAGCGAGATTGGCCCCCAGCAGGGAGGCCGCCGGCGGGCTGCTTGGGGAGGTGGTGGCTTTTTTCATGATCCGTCCTTGCAATAAGAGGTGAAAAGGAGGGCCCTCGTTCAGGCCAGCTGGCTGAGGGTCTTGCGAAAACGCCCGAGCGAAAAGGCAAACAGCAGGCTGCCTATGATCAACAGCGCCAGGAAAGGCGCCCATACGACATTCAGGCCCGCGCCGCGGTAGAGAATGGCCTGGCCCAGCTCCACGAAGTGCGTGGTGGGGGCGGCCAGCATGAGGTTCTGTACGAACTCCGGCATGCTTTCGCGCGGCGTGCTGCCGCCCGAGAGCATCTGCAGGGGCAGCAGCACCAGCACCAGCAGCATGCCGAACTGCGGCATGCTGCGCGCCAGCGTGGCCATGAAGATCCCCATGGAGGTGGTGGCGAACAGGTGCAGCGCGGCCCCGGTCAGGAACAGGGCGACGGACCCCTCGATGGGGATCTGCAGCGCGCCGCGCACAATGAAGCTGAGCGACAGCCCGGCCGCGACCAGCACCACCAGCCCCATGGACCAGACCTTGGCCAGCATGATTTCGGTCGGCGTGACCGGCATCACCAGGAGGTGCTCTATGGTGCCGTGCTCGCGTTCGCGGATCAGTGCCGCCCCGGTCAGGATGATGGACAGCATGGTGACGTTGTTGATGATTTCCATCATCGCACCAAACCACGATTGTGTCAGGTTGGGGTTGAAACGCATGCGTATGGCCAGGTCCACCGGCAGGGCCTCGATCTTGCGGTAGCGCTTGACGAAGGCATTGACCTCGTCGCTGATCATCTGCTGGATGTAGCCGCTGCCCGTGAAAGCCTGGCTCATGCGCGTGGCGTCGATATTCAGCTGGATCTCGGCGGGGCGGCCGGCCAGCACGTCGCGCTGGAAGTTGGGCGGGATATTGATCCAGAATGTGTAGAGGCCGCGGTCCATGCCGGCGTCGGCCTCGGCTGGCGTGACGCTGGCCGGCGGCGTGAAATGCGGCGGATAGAAGGCCGAGACGATGCGCTGCGACAACGGCGAGACGTCTTCGTCGACCACGGCGATGGGCGCGTTGTGCAGGCTTTCCGGCACGGCCGTGGCCGCGGTGTAGATCATGACGGTGAAGGACACCACGATCAGGATCAGCATCATGGGGTCGCGCGCCAGGCTCCACAATTCCTTGACGCCCAGGCGGTAGATGTTGGCGAGATGTCGGCCCATGGTTCAGCTCTCCTGCTTCTTCAGCAGCCAGACCGAGGCGCCCAGGATGATGGGCACGGCGAGGAGCAGCGGCCAGAAGGAGCTGTACAGATCGTTCAGGTGCAGGGCCTTGCTGAAGACGCCGCGCGTGATGGTCAGCATATGGGTGGCCGGATAGATCTGGCCGATCAGGCGTCCGCCGCCCTCCAGCGAGGACACGGGGTTGATCAGGCCGGCGAACTGCACCGCCGGGACCATGGTGCCCATCATGGTGAAGAACAGGGCGGCGATCTGGCTGCGCGTGAAGGTCGAGGCCAACAGGCCGATGGCGGTGGCGATCACGCTATAGATCAGCGCGCCCAGCAGCAAAGTGATGAAGCTGCCGGTGATGGGCACGTCGAACACGGTGACGGCCAGCAGCACCATGAGCAGGAAGTTGAGCATGGCCAGGGCGACGTAGGGCGCCTGCTTGCCCAGCAGGAACTCCAGCCGCGTGACCGGCGTCACGTAGAGGTTGATGATGGAGCCCAGCTCTTTTTCGCGCACCACGGCCAGGGCGGTCAGCATGGCCGGCATCATCAGCAGCAGCAAGGGGATGACGGCGGGCACCATGGCCGGCAGGCTGCGCACATCGGGGTTGTAGCGAAAGCGCGATTCGATGCTGACCGGCAGGTGGGCCGAGGAGCCATAGTGCTGCCGCGCCTGGTCCAGCAGCCAGCCCTGGTGCATGCCCTGGACATAGCCGCGCACCGTCTCGGCGCGCTGCGGCATGGCGCCGTCGATCCAGACGCCGATCTGCGCATCCTTGCCGCGCTGCACATCGCGCGCGAAGCCCGGGGGGATCTCGATGGCCAGGGAAAGCTCGCCATTGCGCATGCGGCGGTCCATTTCGGCATAGTCGGTGATGGGCGGGCGCTCGATGAAGTAGCGCGAGCCCGACAGATTGAGCGCATAGTTGTGGCTCAGGCTGCTCTGGTCGCGGTCCAGGACCGCGTAGTGCAGGTCTTCGACATCCATGCTGATGCCCAGGCCCATGACGCACATCAGGATGAGCGAGCCGACCAGGGCCAGGGTGGCGCGCACGGGGTCGCGCTGCAGCTCCAGCGACTCACGCCACATATAACTGGCCGCGCGGCTGAAGTGAAAACCCTTCAGGCGGCGTGTCTTGGGCGGCTCCTGCGCGGTGAGCTCGGCGGCGGCCTGCTCGTCGTCCTGCGGCTTGGTGCCGGCGCCGGCCTCCACCAGATAGTCGATGAAGGCTTCTTCGAGGGTGGCCGAGCCGCGTTCGCGGGTGATGGCCTCGGGCGTGTCGCTGACCAGCACCCGGCCGGCGTGCATGAGCGAGATGCGGTCGCAGCGCTGGGCCTCGTTCATGAAGTGGGTGGAGATGAAGATGGTGACCTGGTCCTGGCGCGACAGCGCGATCAGCAGGCGCCAGAAGTTGTCGCGCGCCACGGGGTCCACGCCCGAGGTCGGCTCGTCGAGAATCAGCAGCTCGGGCTTGTGCACCATGGCCACGGCCAGCGAGAGGCGCTGGCGCACGCCCAGCGGCAGGTTGTCGGGCAGCGTATCCAGGGCATTGGCCAGGTCGAAGCGCTCGACCATCTCCTGGACGCGGTCGGGGATGTCGGCCTCGGGGACATGGAACAGGCGCGCGTGCAGCACCAGGTTCTGGCGCACGGTCAGTTCGCCATACAGCGAGAAGGCCTGCGACATATAGCCCACCCGGCGGCGCGTATCGAGGTCGCGCGGGTCCACCTCGTTGCCGAACAGCCAGGCCTGGCCTTCGCTGGCGGGCAGCAGGCCGGTCAGCATCTTCATGGTGGTGGACTTGCCGCAGCCGTTGGATCCGAGGAAGCCGAAAATCTCGCCGCGGCGGATGCGGAAGTTGACGTGGTCCACGGCCACGAAATCGCCAAAGCGCATGGTGAGATCACGCGCTTCGATGGCGATCTCGGCCTGCTCATCGACGTCCAGGGGATGGATTTCGACCGGCTGGTGGCCGCGTTTTTTCTCTTCCGGAAGCAGCGCGATAAAGGCTTCCTCCAGCGAGTCGCTGTGGGTGGCGCTCAGCAGTTCGGCCGGCGTGCCCGTGGCCAGGATGCGGCCGGCGTCCATGGCGATCAGCCAGTCAAAGCCCTGCGCCTCGTCCATATAGGCCGTGGCGACAATGACGCTCATGGCCTGGCGGTCCTTGCGGATATGGTTGATGAGATCCCAGAACTGGGCGCGGGCCAAGGGATCGACGCCGGTGGTGGGTTCATCCAGGATGAGCAAGTCCGGGTCGTGGATAAGCGCGCAGCACAGGCCCAGTTTCTGCTTCATGCCGCCGGACAGCTTGCCGGCCGGCCGGTCCAGGAAGGGGGCCAGGCCGGTGGCGCGCGTGAGATCGTCGATGCGGCGGCGGCGCTCGCCCGCGTCGTGGCCGAAGAGGCGGCCGAAGAACTGCAGGTTTTCCTCGACCGAGAGCGTGGGGTAGAGATTCTTGCCCAGGCCCTGGGGCATGTAGGCGATGCGCGGGCAGACCTGGTCGCGATGGCGCGCATCGGCCATATCGCCGCCCAGCACGGTGACCTTGCCCTGCTGCACGGCGCGCGAGCCGGCCACCAGGGCCAGCATGCTGGACTTGCCCACGCCGTCCGGGCCGATGAGGCCGACCATGCGGCCGGCCGGGATGTCCTGGCTCAGGTCATCCAGCGCGACGGTCTTGCCGTAGCGCAGGGTGACATGCTCCAGCCGGGCGACAGGCGCGTCCATCAGGGCACCTTGACTTCAAGATTGGCGGGCCACTTGGCATCGGGGTCCAGCTTGATCCAGGCCACGCCGGGCAGGCCGGTCTTGACCTGGGTCAGGTGTTTCTGCAGCAGTTCCGGGCTGATCTGGGCCTTGACGCGGAACATGAGCTTCTGGCGCTCGCTGGCCGTCTCCACGGTCTTGGGCGTGAATTGGGCGGTGCTGGCCACGAAGCTGACCGAGGCGGGGATGACGTATTGGGGCGCGGCATCCAGCACGATATGCACTTCGGTGCCCAGCGCCACGCGGCCGGCCGCCTGCTCGGGCAGGAAGAAGGTCATGTAGACATCGGAGAGGTCCACCAGGTTGAGGACTTTGCCGCCGGCGCCCAGCACTTCGCCGGGCTGGGCGACGCGGTATTGCACGCGGCCGTCGCGCGGGGCGCGCAGCTCGCTGTCGACGATGTCGGCCTGGATGCGGGCGATGGTGGCATCGGCGGCGGCGATGGCCGAGCGCGCGCCGACTTCTTCGGCCTGGGCGGCCTGGATGGCGGCGTCGGCGGCGGCCACCTGGGCGCGGGCCGCGGCGACGGCGGCCTCGGCGCTCTTCATGCGCGCGCGGTCATCGTCCAGCTCCTGGATGGAGGAGGCGCCTTCCTTGGACAGCGTCTGCGAACGCGCCAGGCGGCGGCGCGCGGCGTCCAGTTCGCTCTCGCGTTGCACCACCACGGCCTGGGCGGCGACCTTGTCGCTTTGGCGCAAGGCGATCTGCGCGCGCGCGCTGGCCGCGGCGTTGATGGCCTGCTGGTGCTGGGCGCGCGCCTCTTCGCGCTGGGCGTTCAGGGTGTCGATCTGCATGCGGGCCAGGGGCTCGCCGGCCTTGACGAAGGCGCCCTCATTGACCAGCACGTCCTCGACGCGGCCGGCCAGCTTGGTCGCCACGTCGATCTCGGTGGCTTCGATGCGGCCATTGCCGCTGACAAAGCCCTCGCCGGGACCGCGGTCGTTCAGGGTGCGCCAACCGTAGTAGCCGAGCAAGGCCACGACGGCGACGATGGCCAAGGGCAGGTATTTGCGGGCGTTCATCTTGGGGGACCTCGTTACGGATGTTCGGTGGTGGCGGGCTCGGCGGCCTCGACGGGCTGGGCATGGGTGCCGCCGCCCAGGGCCGCGTACAGCGCCACCTGGCTGGACAGCAGCGCGCGCCGGGTGCGTACCCATTGCTGCTGGGCTTCCAGCAGGTCGCGCTGGGCGTCGAGCACTTCGAGAAAGGGCGAGGCGCCGTGGTCATAGCGCAGGCGGGCCAGGCGCTCGCGTTCGGCCTGGGCGTCGACCGTGGCGTGCAGGACCTTGACCTGCTCGGCCAGCCAATAGCGGGCCGACAAGGCGTCGGCGACTTCGCGGAAGGCGGTCTGGATGCTCTTTTCGTATTGCGCCACGGCCTGCTGCTGGCGCGCCTGGGCCAGTTCGAGATTGGCCTGGCGGCGGCCGGCGTCGAAGATGGGCAGGTTGAGGCTGGGCGCGAAATTCCAGGCCAGGCTGCCGCCCTCGAACAGGCCGCCGAGCTGGCTGCTGGCGGTGCCGAAGGCGCCGGTGAGCGTGATCTGCGGCAGGAAGGCCGCGCGCGCGGCGCCGATATTGGCATTGTTGGCCTTGAGCTGATGTTCGGCGGCCACGATGTCGGGGCGGTTGGTCAGCAGATCCGAGGGCAGCCCGGCCGGCAGCTCGCGCATGAGCGCATCGTCATCCAGGGCCGTGCGCGCCTCGGGCAGGCTGATGGGCTGGCCGACGAGTTCCTGCAGGGCCTGGGCCTGGGCGGCCCGCGTGCGTTCCAGTTCGGCGCCCAGCGCCTTGGCCTGCTGCCACAGCGTTTCGACCTGGGTCAGGTCCAGCTTGGAGATCGCGCCGACCTCGTAGCGGCGGCGGAAAATGCGCAGCGATTCTTCGCGGCTGGCGATGGTGGCGCGCGTGAGGGCCAGGCGTTCGTCGAGCTCGCGCAGGGTGAGATAGCTGTCGGCCACCTGCGCGATGAGCGACAGGGTGGCGGCCTGGCGCGCCGCGTCGGTGGCCAGGTAGTTCTCCAGCGCGGCGTCCTTGAGATTGCGCACCCGGCCCCAGAAGTCCAGTTCCCAGGAGGCCAGGCCGACGCCGACCTGGTATTGCGAGGCGGTCAGCGGCTCGCCGGTGAAGCTGAGGTCGCCCGGGCTGCGCTGGCGCAGAAAGTCGGCCCCCACGCCCAGGGTGGGGAATTGATCGGCGCGCTGGATGCCATAGGCGGCGCGCGCCTCTTCGACGCGCAGCACGGCCATGCGCAGGTCGCGGTTGTTGATCAGGGCGCGCGCGATCAGGCCGCGCAGCTCGGGGTCGGTATAGAAAGACTGCCAATCCACGGCGGCCGCCGGCACGGTCTCGCTGACCGGGGCGCCGGGCTGCGGGAAGGTGGCGGCCACGGGCAGGGGCGGGCGCGTGTGTTCCGGCGCCAGCGACATGCAGCCCGAAAGCAGGCTGGCGCTGATCGCAAGACTGAGCAGGCGGCGGGTCATGTTTTCACTTCTCCAACACATAGGTGCCGGGCGCGTCGCCCAGGACCGGGAACTTGCGGCGCGGCGCGCCCATGCCGGGCGGCTTGGCGCGGGCCGGGCCGGACTGGCTGTCCAGCCATTGCACCCAGGCCGGCCACCAGGAGCCCTCCTGCTGGGGCACCTGGGCCAGCCAGTCGTCGGCGGTGAGGCTGGGCTGGTTGGCCGCCCGGCACAGGATGCGATAGGCGCGGCGCGGATGGCCGGGCTCGCTCACGATGCCGGCGTTGTGGCCGCCGCTGGTCAGCACGAAGGTCAGCGGCGCGGGGCTCAGGTAGTGCAGCTTGTAGACCGAGCGCCAGGGCGCGACGTGGTCGGTTTCGGTGCCGACCGAGAAAATGGGCAGGCGCAGGTCGCCGAGCATGACGGGCCGGCCGCCCACTTCGTAGCGGTTCTGCGCCAGGTCGTTGTCCAGGAAGAGGCGGCGCAGGTATTGGCCGTGCATGCGCGCGGGCATGCGCGTGGCGTCGGCGTTCCAGGCCATGAGGTCGGACATGGGGCGGCGCCGGCCGAGCAGATAATCATTGACCATGCGCGACCACAACAGGTCGTAGGGGCGCAGCATCTGGAAGGCGCCCGCCATCTGGCCGGCGCGCAGATAGCCGGTGCGCGCCATCTGCGCCTCCAGCATGCTGACCTGGCTTTCATCGATGAACAGGCCCAGCTCGCCGGGTTCGCTGAAATCGGTCTGGGCGGTGAACAGCGACAGGCTGGCCAGCCGCTCGTCGCCATCGCGCGCCATCGCCGCCGCGGCGATGGCCAGCAGCGTGCCGCCCAGGCAATAGCCGGTGGCGTGCACCCGCTGGCCCGGGACGATGGCGCCCACGGCCGCCAGCGCGGCCTGGATGCCTTCGTCCAGATACTCGTCCATGCCCAGGTCGCGGTAGGAGGCGTCGGGATTCTTCCAGGAAACACAGAACACGGTATAGCCCTGGCTGACCAGATAGCGCACGAGCGAATTGTGCGGGGAGAGGTCCAGGATGTAGTACTTCATGATCCAGGCCGGCACGATGAGCACCGGCTCGGGATGGACGGTTTCGGTGGCGGGCGCGTACTGGAGCAGTTCGATCAGGCGGTTGCGGAACACCACCTTGCCGGGCGTGACGGCGACTTCCTTGCCGGGCCGGAAGTGTTCGGCGCCGGCTGGCGGCTGGCGGCCGAGTTCGCGCAGGGCGTCCTCGACGGCATTGCGCGCGCCGCGCGCCAGGTTGGCGCCGCCTTCCTCCCAGGTCTGGCGCAGGACGACGGGATTGGTCCAGAGGGTGTTGCCGGGCGAGAGCATGTCCAGCCATTGGCGCGCGGCGAAGGCGGCCACCTGCGCATGGTGCGGCTCGACGCCCGGCACCTCGCGCGTGGCGGCTTCCCACCATTGCTGCGCGAGCAGGAACTGCTGCTGATAGATATTGAAGGGCCATTGCTGCCAGGCCGGATCGGCAAAGCGGCGATCCGGGGCCGGCGCGGGGGCCGCGCCGGCCGTGGGCGGCAGGGCGGTTTGTCCCAGGTATTGGGCCAGCTGGCCGGTCTGGCGCAGGGCCAGCTCGGCCAGCGCCATGCGTTTGCCGGGGGCGTTGGCGAGGTGGGCGGCCCAATCGGTCCAGGCCAGCAGCCCCGCCGCCGGCGAGAGCGAGCCGGTCCAGCGCGCAAGCGCCGCCTTGGCCGCCGTGTCCAGGGCGGAGATGCCTTGCCGGGAGGGCTTGCGCTTGCTCATGTGCCTGCCACCTTCAGCTGCACGGCGCCGGGTGGGCGCCGCTGGGTAAGGGGAAACGCCTTGCGGCGATGCGGACGGGTGGGCCCGCAGGACGATTGTCGGCCAAAGCCGCAGCGCAATCCTTGACGAAAATCAAGGTAACGACCGACCAGTCGGTATGTAATCGGCTTGCGATGAACAGGCCCTAGTGTCCGATACCCATGACGATTTCACAACAAGGCAATGATCCGAGGGGGCGCCGGCGCCTGCCGGCCGAGGTGCGCGTCAGCCAGATTCTGGACGCCGCCCTGGCCGAGTTTTCGGCCCGCGGCTACGCCGCCACCCGCATGGACGACATCGCCCGGCGGGCGCAGCTGTCCAAGGGCGGCCTGTATGGGCATTTCACGAGCAAGGAGGAGGTCCTGGCCGCCTTGCTGGACCAGTGGCTCAAGCCCGCGCCCATCGACCCGCAAGCCATGCTTGAAGGGGTCGGCAGCCTGCGCGAGCTGGCCGAGCGCTTTGTCGACAGCATCCATGGCGCCTTCGCGCAGCCGGCCTTGATGAGCACCTTCCGGCTGTTGATGGCCGAGGGCGCGCGCCTGCCCGAGCTGATCGACCGCTGGCGCAGCGATAGCCGGCGCCAGCAGCAGGCCCTGGCCGAGCTGATCGCGCTGGCGGCCGAGCGCGGGCTGTGCCGGCCCGAGGCGGCCCGGCATGTCTGGCTGCTGCTCTCGCCGGTGGTGCACGCCCTGGTGATAGGGATTATTTCGGACCAGGACGCGGCCGCCCGGGAAGGCTATTGGCGCGAGGGCCATGTCGAGATGGTATGCGCCTTGCTGGCGCCGGCTTGACCGGCCCCCCCGGACATCCGCTAAGGTGAGGCAAGGCCAAAGAGGGAGAGCGCGCATGGCGCAAGCCGGCAAGCAGGACCACGACCACGACAGCCATCACCATGGCCATGACCATGGCCCGGCCGGCGCGGCGCAGGCCATGGCGGCGGGCGTCTACACCTGCCCCATGCACCCGCAGATCCGGCGCCAGGGGCCGGGGCACTGCCCGATATGCGGCATGGCCCTGGAGCCTTTGATCGCCAGCAGCGGCCAGGAGGCCAACCCCGAACTGCGGGATTTCACCCGGCGATTCTGGATTGGCCTCATCCTGACCCTGCCGATTTTCCTGCTGGAGATGGGCGGCCACCTGTTCGGCTGGCATCCGCCGTTTGCCGCCCAGACGGGCAATCTGGCGCAGGCCATCCTGGCCACGCCCGTGGTGCTGTGGGCGGGCTGGCCCTTCCTGGTCCGCGCCTGGGACTCGCTGCTCCAGCGCAGCCCCAATATGTTCACCCTGATCGGCATGGGGACGGGGGTGGCCTGGCTCTACAGCATGGTGGCCACGTTCGCGCCGGGGATGTTCCCGCCGGTGTTCCGGCCCCAGGGCGCGGTGGCGGTCTATTTCGAGGCGGCGGCCGTCATCACCGTGCTGGTGCTGCTGGGGCAGCTGCTGGAGCTGCGGGCGCGCGAGCGCACCTCGGGCGCGATCCGCGCCTTGCTCGACCTGGCGCCCAAGACGGCGGTCCGGCGCCAGCCCGATGGCGATGAGCGCGAGGTGCCGCTGGACGAGGTGGTGGCGGGCGATGTGCTGCGTGTGCGTCCCGGAGAGAAAATCCCGGTCGACGGCGTGGTCATCGAAGGCCGCAGCACGGTCGACGAAGCCATGGTCAGCGGCGAGCCCGCGCCGGTGCCCAAGCGCGAAGGCCAGCCGCTGACGGCGGGCACCGTCAACCAGACGGGGGCGCTCTTGATGCGCGCCGAGCGCGTCGGCGCCGACACGCTGCTGTCGCAAATCGTGCGGCTCGTCGCCCAGGCCCAGCGCAGCCGCGCCCCGGTGCAGCGCCAGGCCGACATGGTGGCCAGCCGTTTCGTGCCGCTGGTCTTGCTGGCCGGCGCGCTGGCCTTCGCCGCCTGGTTTTTCCTGGGCCCGGCGCCGGCGTTCAGCCATGCCTTGATCGCCCTGGTGTCGGTGCTCATCATCGCCTGCCCCTGCGCGCTTGGCCTGGCCACGCCCATGTCCATCATGGTGGGGGTGGGGCGGGCCGCCAGCATGGGGGTGCTGGTGCGCGACGCCGCGGTGCTGGAGAAAATGGCCCAGGTCGATGTGGTGCTGGTCGACAAGACAGGCACCTTGACCGAGGGCCGGCCGCGCGTGCTGGAGCTTCATACCGCCGCCGGCGAAGAGGCCGGGCAGGTGCTGGCCGAGCTGGCCAGCGTCGAGCGGGCCAGCGAGCATCCCCTGGCCGCGGCGCTTGTGGCCGAGGCCCGCGAGCGCGGGACCGGGCTGTGGCCGGTGGAGGATTTCCATGCCTGGGCCGGCCTGGGGGTGGAGGGCGAGGTGCGCGGGCGCCGCATCCTCTGCGGCAGCCGGCGTTTTCTGAAGGCGCGCGGCGTGGTCCTGCCCGAGGGGCAGGACGAAGCGGGCCATGCGACGGTGCTGCATGGGGCGCGCGACGGCCGCTACACGGGCAATGTGACCATCGCCGACGCGGTCAAGGCTTCCACGCCGCCGGCCCTGGCCGCCTTGCGCGAGGCCGGCATCCAGGTGGTCATGGTGACGGGCGACGGGCGCGCCGCCGCGCAGGCGGTGGCCGCCGAACTCGGGATCGCCACCGTGCAGGCCGAGGTGCTGCCCAAGGACAAGGCGGCCATCGTGCGCCATTGGCAGAGGCAGAAGCATGTGGTCGCCATGGCCGGCGACGGCATCAACGATGCGCCCGCGCTGGCGCAGGCCGATGTGGGCATCGCCATGGGCGGCGGCACCGATGTGGCGATGGAAAGCGCCGGCATCACCTTGCTCAAGGGCGATCTGATGGGGATCGCGCGGGCGCGCATGGTGGCCCGCGCGACCATGCGCAATATCCGCCAGAATCTGTTCTTCGCCTTTGTGTACAACGCCGTCGGCATCCCCTTGGCCGCAGGCCTGCTCTATCCCTTCTTCGGCCTGCTGCTCTCGCCGGTATGGGCCGCGCTGGCCATGACGCTGTCATCGGTGAGCGTCATCGCCAATGCCTTGCGCCTGCGCCGCCAGCGGCTCGTGCCCTGAGGCGATTCAGGGTTCCGAGGGCGCCAGGCCCAGGCGGGCCAGCATGCGCGGGCCGACCTGGCGGCGGCTGGCGGCATAGTCGGCCCAGGGGTCGGGATGGGCCTCGGCCCATTGGCGCGCATTGCGCAGATTGAAGGCCGGCCCGCGCAAATCCTCGCCGGTGTCCAGCAAGTCCCAGGGCAGGGGCATGGATACCGGCCCCCCGACGCGCCCACGCACCGAAAAGGCCGCGATCGCGGTCGCGCCGTTGCCGTTGCGCAGATAGTCCACGAAGATGCGGCCGCGCCGCTTGGCCTTGGCCATGTTGGCGACGAAGCGCTCGGGCAGCACGGTCTCCAGCCGCATCGCCAGGCCATGAGCCAGGGCCTTGACGTCGTCCCAGCCGGCGGCGGGCTTGAGCGGCGCCACCAGGTGCAGCCCCTTGCCGCCGGTGGATTTCAGAAAGGGCACCAGGCCGACTTCCTGCATGAGCCCGCGCGCCAGCTGGGCGCCTTCGACGATGGCGCGCCAATCCACGCCCTCGCCGGGATCCAGGTCCAGTGTCAGGCGGTCCGGCGCCTCGGTCTTGGGCGCGCGCGAGCCCCAGGTATGCAGCTCGATCACGCCCCACTGCACCAGCGCGATCAGGCCCTCCAGGCTGTCTATGGTCAGGTCGCCGGCGGCATCGCGGCTCACGCCCTTGGGCAGATCGGTGGTGATGTGCTTCTGGAAAAAACCCGGCTTGTCGGCACCGTCCGGATAGCGCAGCAGGGCGACGCGGCGCTTCTGCAGATGCGGCAGGATGCGCGGGCCGATGGCCTCGTAGTAGCGCGCCAGGTCCAGCTTGCGGGTGTCGGGCGCGCGCAGCACGATGCGGTCCGGATGCGTGATGACGATCTTGCCGATACGGTCGGGCATGGCGGTCCTCCTGGGCCGGGCGGGCGGTTCGGGGGCGGGGTCGTCGACCTGGGTCTGCTCACAGCGTGCGTCGTTTCACCATACGCGGGACGCAAGAGGGCGTCCAGAAAGCCGGTCAATTTGAAACATTCCGTGTCGGAAAATCCCGGCGTTTCGGGGTAAAAGAGAGATTCAGGGTGACGTCAGCATCGGGGCCTTGGGGGTGACAGCAGTTGTCAATCCGGCCCGGCGCAGTCATGCTGGCGTGACGCCGAGCAGGTTCTGAATGGCCGGCGCCCATCGGGCGCCCACAAACAGGAGCAGTCATGAATACCCGTGCCGACAAGCCGGCGGCCGCAGGCCGCCATCCCGCCAACATCGAGTCCCGCGCGGCCGATCGACAGGCAGACGCGGTGGCGGCACCCGACAATCCGGCCCGGCATGTCAGCATCAACGCCAAGGTATTGCCGCCGACCAGCCTGGTGGACGTTCCCAACTTCCCGCCCAAGATCTCGCGCGACCCCAACGAAGCCCTGATCGAGCGGCTGCCCTCGGCCGATGAGCAGACCGAGTCCAACTGGGCCGATGGCGCGCAGCCCCAGCCGCGCGCCAAGAACGCGCGCTCGTCGCTGTTCTGAGCGCCGCCGCGCTGGCGGGCCAGGCCCGGCCAGCGCGATGGCCCCGGCAGGAGGCCTCATGAGACACCGTCTATTGCATACGCCGCCCCGGCCCGCGCCGCAGGACCCGGGGCCGGAGCCCGGGGACATCCCGGTCGATCCGGACAGCGACCAGCCCGACGAGGAGATCCCGCTGCCGCAGCGGGCGACGCTGCTGGTATGATGCCGCTGTATATCCATACAGCCATCCGCGTTTCCGATGTTGCCTGCGCATCGCTATTACTACCTGCATAACTTCCAGCGCGCGCTGGCCTGGGTGGCGCAGCGCTACGACGACCTGCTGGACGCCGAAGAGCGCGCTTTTCTGACCCGGTTTTCCGGCCTGCCTCAGGCCTCGCAAGCCTTGCTGGTGCGCCTGCTGGCGCGCAAGGGCGGCCTGTTTCGCGCCAGCAAGCTGGCCTATGACGAGATCGGCGATATCGCCGCGGCCGCCGCGCCGCTCCTGGCGCTGGGCTGGCTGAGCGCCAATCCCGAGCTCTCGGCCCAGGATCTGGGCCGGCTGTACACCAAGGCCGAGCTGGCCCGTCTGGCCGGGCTGGCGCCGGCGCTGCGCAAGGAGGCGCTGCTGCAGGCTCTGGACGCCGCCGGCCCCCGGCCGCACCGCGATTGGTGGCCGCAGGCCGCCGAGGCGGTCTGGCAGGTGAGGGTGGACGCGGTCTGCCAGCGTCTGCGCCTGATGTTCTTCGGCAATCTGCGCCAGCAATGGGACGAACTGGTCCTGGCCGACCTGGGCATCTTCCAGTACGAGCGCGTGGACTTTTCGCGCGATTCGCGCGCCTTCCAGCACCGCGCCGACGTGGAGGATTATCTGCGCCTGCACGGCTGGCGCGAACAGCTCGAGGAGGCCGGCCCCGACGCGGCCTTGCGCGAAGCGGTCCGCGCGGCCGCCAGCGCCAACCCCTGGCTGATGGCGCGGCGCGCCAAGCTGCTGATGCGTATCGGCCAGGCCTGCGAGCGCCTGCGCGACTGGGACGGCGCGCAGGCGGCTTACCGGGCGTGCGACTATCGCGGCGCGCGCCACCGCCTGATGCGGGTGCTGGAGCAGCAGGGCCGCCCCGAAGAAGCCTACGCCCTGGCGCTGCGGGCGGCCGAGCAGCCCGAAGACGAGGGCGAGAGCCAGCGCCTGGCGCGCATGCTGCCGCGCCTGCGGCGGCAGCTGGGCCTGGACGCCCCGCGCCGCCCGTCCGCGCCGGCGCTCGTCAGCGAGCATCTCCGCCTGGCGCCGCCAGCCGAGGCCCGGCCGGTGGAGTTTGTCGTGCGCGACCATTACGGCAGCCCGGACGGCCCGGTGCACTATGTGGAGAGCGGCCTGGTCAATGCCTTGTTCGGGCTCTTGTGCTGGGAGGCCATTTTCGCGCCGCTGCCGGGGGCGTTTTTCCATCCCTTCCAGCGCGGCCCGGCCGACCTCGACACGCCGGATTTCGTGGCGCGGCGCGCCGCGCTGTTCCAGGCCTGCCTGGCGCGGCTGGACGACGGCAGCTACCGCGCCGTGATCCGCGAGCGCTACGCGGCCAAGCAGGGGCTGCAATCGCCCTTTGTGCACTGGGGCATGCTGGGCCCCGAACTGCTGGAGCAGGCGCTGGGCTGCCTGCCGGCGGCGGATTTGCGCCGCCTGTTCGAACGCCTGCTGGCCGACCTGAAGGCGCATCGCAGCGGCCTGCCGGACCTGGTCCGTTTCTGGCCCGCGCAGCGCCGCTATGAATTCATCGAGGTCAAGGGGCCGGGCGACCGCCTGCAGGACAACCAGATCGCCTGGCTGCGCTATTGCGCGCGCCATGGCATCGCCGCGCGCGTGTGCTATGTGAGCTGGGCATGCGATTGACGGTGGCCGTGCGCGCCTTGTGCGAATTCAGCGCCAAGCGCGGCGACCTGGACTTGCGCTTCACGCCCGCGCCCAGCGCGCAGGAGGGCATGGCCGGGCATGCCGCCGTGGCCGAACGGCGCGGCGACGGCTATGAGAGCGAGGTCCCCCTGTCCGGCGCGCATGGCGAGCTCACCGTGCGCGGGCGCGCCGACGGCTTCGATGCCCGCCTGGCCCGCCTCGAAGAAATCAAGACCTACCGCGGCGATCTGGCCGCCATGGGCGAGAACCAGCGCGCGCTGCACTGGGCGCAGGCGCGCGTCTACGGCCACCTGATATGCCAGGCGCGCGGCCTGCCGGGGCTGACGCTGGCGCTCATCTATGTCGATGTCCAGACGCTGGACGAGACGGCTCTGACCGAGTGGCAGGACGCCGAGGCGTTGGCCGAGCATTTTCGCCAGGCCTGCGATGCCTATGCGCAATGGGCCCGGCGCCAGGCCCTGCACCGGCGCGCCCGCGACGCCGCGCTGTCGGCGATGCGTTTTCCGCATGGCGATTTCCGGCCGGGGCAGCGCGAGCTGGCCGTGGCCGTGTTCCGGGCCGCGCGCGACGGCCGGGCCCTGCTGGCCCAGGCGCCCACCGGCATCGGCAAGACCCTGGGCACGCTGTTTCCGGCCTTGAAGGCCTGCGCGGCCCAGGGCCTGGACAAGGTGTTCTTTCTCACCGCCAAAGGCTCGGGCCGCGCGCTGGCCCTGCGCGCCCTGGCGCAATTGCCGCCCGGCCTGCGCGTTGTCGAGATGCTGGCGCGCGACAAGGCCTGCCTGCATCCCGACAAGCATTGCCACGGCGAATCCTGCCCGCTGGCGCGCGGCTTCTATGACCGGCTGCCGGCGGCGCGCGCAGCCCTGGAGGCCGCGGGCGATTATTCCCAGCCGGCGCTGGCCCGCGCGGCGCGCGAGCATGCCCTCTGCCCCTACTTCCTCAACCAGGAAATGGCCCGCTGGGCCGATGTGGTGATCGGCGACTACAACTACTACTACGACGCCAACGGTTTGCTCCATATGCTGGCGCAGGCTTGCCAATGGCGGGTGGCGGTGCTGGTGGACGAGGCGCACAACCTGGTCGAGCGCGCCCGCGCCATGTATAGCGCCCGCCTGCGCCTGTCGGCGCTGAGCGCCGCGCGCCGGGTCGCGCCCCAGCCCTTGCGCGCCGCGCTGGACGGCCTGAAGCGCGCCTGGCGGGCGCTGGCGCGCAAGGCCGAGGAGGACTACACGGTGCATGACAGCGTGCCCGCGGGCGTGCTGGCCGCGCTGCAGAAACTGGTGCAGGCCGTGGCCGACCACCAGGCCCGGGCGGCCCAGGCGCTGCCGGCCGACGACGCGCTGTTGGCCTTCTACTTCGAGGCCTTGCGGTTCACGCGCCTGGCCGAACAGTTCGGCGACCACAGCCTGGCCGATCTGCGGCGCGAGGGCGAGGACAGCGAGCTGAGCCTGCGCAATGTGGTGCCGGCGAATTTCCTGGCGCCGCGCCACGCGGGCGCGCATTGCACGGTGATGTTCTCCGGCACGCTGCGTCCCGAGCGCTTCTACCGCGACATGCTGGGGCTGCCGGCGGCCACGGCCTGGGTGGACGTGCCCGCGCCTTTCCAGGCCGAACAGCTGGCCGTGACCGTGGCCGGGCATGTGTCCACGCGCTTTCGGGACCGCCAGCGCTCGGTGGCGCCCATCGGCGCCATCATCGCCCGCCAATACCGCGAGCGGCCCGGCAATTACCTGGCCTTCCTGAGCAGCTTCGACTATGCGCGCCAGGTGGCCGAGTGGCTGGCGCGCCACCATCCGGGCCTGCCCGTCTGGAGCCAGACCCCGGGCATGGGCGAGGGCGAGCGCGAGGACTTCCTGGCCCGCTTCGTCGAGGGCGGCCAGGGCGTGGGCTTCGCCGTGCTGGGCGGCGCCTTCTCCGAGGGCGTGGACCTGCCGGGCCAGCGCCTGGTGGGCGCCTTCATCGCCACCCTGGGCCTGCCCCAGCTCAACCCGGTCAACGAGGCCATGATGCGCCTCATGGCGCGGCGCTTCGGCGCCGAACAGGCTTACGACTACATCTATCTCTATCCCGGGCTGCGCAAAGTGGTGCAGGCGGCCGGCCGCGTGATCCGCGCCGAGACCGACCAGGGCAGCGTGCATCTGATCGACGACCGCTACCGCTGGACGCGCGTGCGCCGGCTCCTGCCGGATTGGTGGGCCTTGCCCGGCGGCTAGCCCGGCCGGCGGAACACCACCAGCTTGGACACAAAGCGCTGCGCGACCTCGGCGTTCTGGTTCAGGGTTTCGCTTTGCAGCAGCACGATGGCGCGGTCTGGCTTGGAGCGCGAGGGCATGATCTGCATGATCTCGCTGCGCACGCGCAGCACATCGCCGGGGCGGGTGGGGCGCGGCCAGCTGATTTCACCGCCCGCGCCGATGACGCCGCCGGCCAGCGGCAGGCTTTGCACCAGCAGGCGCATGCTGACCGCCGCCGTATGCCAGCCGCTGGCCGCCAGGCCGCCGAACAGGGACTGGCGCGCGGCTTCTTCGCTCAGATGAAAGGGCTGGGGATCGTAGCGCTGCGCGAAGTCGATGATCTCGGCGCGCGTGATGGTGTATTCGCCGCTGATGAAACTATCTCCCACGGCGAGGTCGTCCAGATAGCGTTTGGCGGGCATGCCGCGTCTCCTGTGGCGGGTGCTGCGGGCATTATGGTGCGCGCCCCGGCGTCTGTCGATCCCCGGGGTCGTGTACGCTCTGGGTGTCGCTCCACGCCGTCTTGCCATGTCCGAGACCCTCTCCGCGCCCGAATTCCGCCGCCGCCAACTGGTCCGCATGAAACGCTGGGCCCTGGTCCTGCTCCTCATGATGGTGGCCGGCTTCGTGACCAGCCACCTCATGGGCGGGCAGGGCGCCTGGGCCTGGGTGCGGGCCTTCTGCGAGGCGGCCACGGTGGGCGCGCTGGCCGACTGGTTTGCCGTGGTGGCCCTGTTCCGCCGGCCCTTGGGCCTGCCCATTCCGCATACCGCCATCATTCCCAACAGCAAAGACCGCATCGGCGAAAACCTGGCCGTCTTCGTGCGCGACCATTTCCTCGATCCGGACACCCTGCTGGACCGCCTGCGGGTCTTCGACCCCGCCGCGCGCCTGGCGCGCTGGCTGGCGCGTCCGGCCCAGGCGCGCGCGTTGGCCCAGGGCGCGCGCCAGACCGCCTTGCAGATGCTCGAACTGCTGGACGAACAGGCCGTGCGGCGGGCCATCCGCGACTTTGTCGAAGACGCGGTGCGCCGCTGGGACGCCGCCCAGACCGCCGGCGAACTCCTGACGCTGCTGACCCGCGATGGCCGCCACCAGGAATTGCTGGACGCGGCCCTTGAACGGCTGGCGGGCTATCTCTCCCAGGAAGAGGTCAAGGCCCGCGCCTCGGACCTGCTGGTCCGGTTCGCGCGCAAGGAATGGCCGCGCATCATCGCCACCGTCGACCTCGTGGCCTCGGTCGACAACATGGCCGACAACCTCGCGGACCGCCTGGCGCGGGCCCTCATGGACGAACTGCGCGACGTGCTGGCCGAACCCGGCCACCCGGTGCGCCAGGATTACGAACAATGGATCGCCGACTACATCGCGCGCCTGCGCGACGACCCCGAAGTAGGCGAGCAAGTGCGCCTGCTCAAGGAAAAACTGCTGGCCGAACCGCGCGTGCAGACCTATGTGCAGACGCTCTGGGACGACATCCACGGCGCCTTGCGGCGCGACCTCTCACGCGATGACTCCGCCTTGGCGCGCCACCTGGAGGCCGCCCTGGCCGGCCTGGCGGCCAAGCTCGGCCGCGACGAGAACGTGCGCGCCGCGCTCAACGCCCATATCCTCGGCGCGGCGCGCCGCCTGACCGGCCGCCTGCGCGCCGGCGTCACCGAACACATCGCGCGCACCGTCAAGAACTGGGACGAGCGCCATCTGGTCGACGAGCTGGAACTCAACGTCGGCCGCGACCTGCAATACGTGCGCTTCAACGGCACCCTGGTCGGCGGCCTGATCGGCCTGGCCCTGCATGGCGTGGTCTTGCTGCTGCAGGGGGCGTAGGCGGGCCTGCCTCCAGCCCGCGCGGAGCGCGGGGCTTCGTGTTGGCTAGACCGCCTGCCGCCGGAAATCCGGAAACGCCGTGCCGGTGTACAGCGGCGGCGCCACGCGCGAATAGGCCGAGGCGAGCTGAAAGGCGGTGAGATCGTCATAGGTGTCGGCGATGATCTGCATCCCCATCGGCATATTGCCGGGCCCCAGGCCGATGGGCGCCGACACGACCGGGTAGAGGCCCAGCATGTTCCACACCCAGGTCTGGGCGAATTTGAGCCCGGTGACGTCCCGGCCGCCCAGTCTTGCCGTGTCGGTGGTCGGTTTCAAGCCATGTTCGGCGGGAATCAGCGGCGTGCCCAGGGTCGGCATGATCAGCGCCCGGTATCCCTTGGTGAACACGGTCTCCTGCACGCGGCGCTGGTAGGCGTTGAGCAGTTCTTCATTGCGGACCAGGGCGTCGGGGCCGACCTTGCTCTTCAAGGTCTCGAACATATGGCGCGTATAGGGCATGAGTTGGTCGGGGGCCTTGAGCGCGTCCACCATCAGGCCGCCCATGCTGCTCGACATCAGGCCGGTGATATAGGTGTCCATGTCGTCCGAGTTGAAGCCGACGTCCACGGTGTCCACGGTCACGCCGGCGCGGCGCAGCGATTCGACCGCTCGCGCCATGCCCGCCGCCACGGCCGGATCGAGCGGCGTGAGCTTGGGCATGGGATCGTAGGCGATTTTCCAGCCGGTGACCGGAGCGTATTGCGGCGGGTAGTGCAGCCTCGGGCGGATCGAGGAATGCACGAGCGGGTGGGGGCCGGCCATCGCCTCGCTGAACAGGTTCAGGTCGTCGAAGGTGCGCGCCATCGGCCCTTCGGATTCATAGGGCACTTCGCTTGTCGGCACCCGCCCGAATGGCGGCTTGAAGCCGTACAGGCCGCATTGCGATGATGGAATGCGTATCGAGCCGCCCATATCGGAGCCAAGCGCGAGGGTGGTGAAGCCGGCGGCCAGCGCCGCGCCGGAACCGCCCGACGAACCGCCAGGGGTGTAGGCGAGATTCCAGGGGTTGCGCGTCGTGCCCCAGAGCTTGGTGGCGGTCGTCATCCAGACATAAAACTCGGGCGCGGTCGTCTGGATATGGAAGATGGCGCCGGCGGCGCGCAGGCGCTCGATCACCGGGCCGTCTTCGGCCGCCACCGGGGCGTCCTTGAGCAGCATCGAGCCCATGGTGGTGCGCCAGCCCTTGACGTCATATTCGTCCTTGACCGCGACGGTAATGCCGTCCAGCGGGCGCGGATTGCCCGCCTTGTAGCGCGCCTCCGACTCGCGCGCGGCCCGCCGCGCTTGGTCAAAGAACCTCACCGTGATGCTGTCGACCTTGCCATCCAGCGCCTCGATACGGCGGATCTGCGCCTCCAGCACCTCGACCGGCGATAGCTGGCGGGAGCGGAATCGGGCGATCAGTTCGGTGGCCGGAAGATATGAGACATCCTCGGCCTCGGCCGCGCCGGCGCGCCACGCTGCGCCGCCCAGCATGGCGGCACCCGCAAGATGCCCGGAAATCTTTAGAAAATCGCGTCGGTCGACCATCTTTCTTTCTCCTGAACATCATGCGCCCGAATGGGACATTGGTAGTCTGGAAAAGCCGTGGTATCGCCTGTTGCCCGGATGCGCGAGGAATCGGCCGCGCACCGCGATAACGCTATTCTATCCACTATGGCCCCATGGGCCGCGGCAAGCCACTTCCTGGATCCGGGCGCCGTCGCGGGCGTCTTGCCGCGGCTTGCCGTTTACCCGCCCGTTTTACGGCTATTTGCCGGACGGCCAGCGGCCCCCCAGGGCGCGGGTGGCCTCGGCGGCGGCATCCTGGACGAGCTTGCCCATTTTCTTGACGGCGGCCGCCGAAAAGCGTTCTTTCGGGCCCGACAGGGAGATGGCGCCGCAGAGGTCGCCGTCGGGGCCGAACACCGGGCTGGCCACGGCGGCGCAGTTCGGGTCGCGCTCGCCCATGGAAGTGAGCATCAGGCCGGCCTCGGGGGGGGATGCGCCGTCGACCAGATAGGCCGTCAGCAGCTTGCCGGCCGCGCCTTTGTCCAGCGGCAGGAGGTCGCCGACGCGGATGCGGTCCAGCGTGGAGTGGTGGGAATCCACCCGCAGCAGGCAGACGCGCGTCCGCGCGTCGTGGTAGGCATGAAAGGATGCGCTCTCCGTGCCTTTGTCGACCAGCCCTTGCAGAAGCGGCAGGATGGTTTCGGTCAGGCGGTAGGTGGCTTCGTAGGCGCGGCCCAGGTGGTGGGCATAGGGGCCGAGGGCGTAGCGCCCGTCGGCGCGCCGCACCACCAGGGCGGCCTTTTCCAGTGAAGCGATGAGCCGCAAGAGCGTGCTCTTGTAAAACCCCGTGGCCCGGGAAAGATCGGCAAGCGTGATGGGATCGGTGCGTTGCGCGACGGCGCTGACGATGGTCAGGGCGCGTTCGACGGCGGCGACGCCGTCGGTGGAATGGTCCTGAGTAGGGGTACGACTCATGGGAATGGTAGGGGGTGATTAGGCGGGGGTTCCCGACTCCGGATCGATCACCCGGCTGATGACCGGGAAATAGCGGTTGCCATGCCCCTGGGCGAGCGCCGCTTCGAACCAGTGGTCCACGTTGCGGGCCCCCAGCGCCTGCACGCCGGTCTGTTCCGCCAGCGCCAGCGCGTAGCGCAGATCTTTGCGGGCGTAGTCCACAGGAAAGGCTTTTTCCGGAAAGTCTGCGGGAAGAATAGCCTTTAAGCCGTGGTTGCGCAACGCGAAGCTATCCGCCGAACCGCGCGTGAAAGTCTCCAGCAGGACCTGCGGATCGACGCCCGAGCGGCGCGCGATCGCGCGGGCCTCGGACAGCGCCAGCACGGTCTCGAACAGCACCATGTTGTTGAGGATTTTCACGACCTGGCCGCTGCCGATGGGACCGCAATGGGTGATTTCGTTGGCGAAGGTCGAGACCAGGGGCTTGACGCGCGCAAACACCGGCTCGTCGCCGCCGATCATGACGGACAGCGTGCCGGCTTCGGCCGCGGCGCGCGTGCGGGCCACGGGCGCGTCGATGAAGGTGGCGCCCTTGGCGGCGAATTCGGCCGCCAGGTCGCGGGTCAGGTCGACCGGCGAGGTGCTCAGGTCCACGATGAGTTGGCCGTCGCGCGCGTTCGCCAGCAGGCCGTCGGCCGCGCGGGCCAGCTGGGCCACGATTTCGCCGGAGGGCAGGGACAGGAACACCACGTCGCAATCGCGCATGATCTCCTGGGCCGTCGCGGCCCTGACGCCATGCGCGGCCAGCCGCTGCAGCGGGCCGGGGTCTTTGTCGCAGCCCAGCACGGGCAGGCCGCTCTTGGCGGCCAGATTGCGGCAGATAGGTTCGCCCATGACGCCCAGGCCGATGAAGCCGGCTCGTTGAAATTCAGGCATGAGGATAGTCTCCGATGAAGTGATGGATGGGCCGCGGCCGGCGGCCCCGAGGGATCTTGCGCAAAGCGGTTCGGCCTACATGCCGAAATAGATGCCCTTGGATTGCTGGTACAGGCGCAGTCCGCTCACGCCTTTTTCGCGTCCGATGCCGCTTTGCTTGAAGCCGCCGAAGGGCGTGGAGATGGACAGCTGCTTGTAGGTGTTGATCCAGACGCTGCCCGCTTCCAGCCGCCGGGCGATGCGCCAGGCGCGGCGGTAGTCCGCCGTCCAGATGCCGGAGGCCAGGCCATAGGCGCTGTCATTGGCCTGCTCGACCAGATCGTCCTCGTCGTCGAAGATCAGGGCGCAGAGCACCGGGCCGAAGATCTCTTCGCGCACGACGTGGGCGTCGCGCGACAGGCCGCCCAGGATGGTGGGGCGGTAAAAGGCACCAGCCTCCAGCGCCTTGCCCTCGGGGCGCGCGCCGCCCAGCAGCACCTCGGCGCCTTCGCGCCTGGCGCCATCGACCATGCTTTCGATCTTTTCGCGATGGCCGAAGGACGCGATCGGGCCCATCTGCGCGCCTTCGGCGTCGGGCAGATCGACCTTCAGGCGGCCGGCGCGCGCCACCAGTTTTTCAATGAAGGCCTGGGCGATGCCGCGCTGCACGTAGAGCCGCGAGCCCGCCACGCAGGACTGGCCGCTGCCTTCGAAGATGCCGCCGATGACGCCGTCGATCGCGGCGTCCTGGTCGGCGTCCGCGAACACGATATGCGGCGACTTGCCGCCCAGCTCCAGCGCCACGGGCATCAGCTTTTCCGCCGCGGCATGCGCGATGGCGCGGCCGCTGCCGGTGCCTCCGGTGAAGGACACCATGCGCACGCCGGGGTGCTCGACCAGACGACGTCCCACGGTGGCGCCCAGGCCGGTCACCACATTCAGGATGCCCGGCGGCAAGCCGGCCTCCAGGGCGATGCGGCCCAGGGCCAGCGCCGGCGACGAGGTGACTTCGGAGGGTTTGAGAATGACGGCGTTGCCGGCGGCAAGCGCGGGCGCCACCTTTTGCGCCTCCATGGTCAGGGGCGAGTTCCAGGGCGTGATCGCCACGACCACGCCGTAGGGGTCGTAGTGCGTCATGGACAGATAGTTGCCGCGCGCGGGGGTGACTTCCGCGCCCAGCGTTTCGCACACGCCGGCGTAGTAGCGGAAGGTGGCGGCCGCGCTGGCCACCTGCGCCTTGCACTCGGCCCATACCTTGCCGTTCTCGATCATCTGCAGCTGCGCCAGCAAGCTTGCGTTCTGGTCCATGCCGTCGGCAATGCGGCGCAGGATGGCGGCGCGCTGGTGCGGCAGCATGTCGCGCCACGCGGGCTGGCGCTGCGCCTGCCAGGCCGCCTGCACCGCCTGATCGACCTGCGCGTCCGACGCCGCGCTGATCCGGTAGTTGCGGACCCCGGTGGCAGGGTTGACCGAGTCGAAGGCGGCGTCGTCCTGGGCGATCCATTCGCCGCCGATCAGCATGGGTTTAAGGGTTTCCGATGATTCGGACATGAAGTGTCATTCCTCTCTTGATGGCGCTGTTTCGCGCTGTCGGCCGGCGCGTATTTATTCGTTGACAGCCCGGGTTTGAACAAATATAAAATAGAATAAGCGTTCTGTATAACGGAACGACAAGAATAAACCAAACCTTCAATCGATGACAAGAGGAGACCTCCCCATGCAATGCAATTGGCTGCGCGCGCTGGCTTGCGCCGCGATGCTGTTCGCGGCGACGGCGCACGCCGACACCTATCCCTCGAAACCCGTGACCATGGTCGTGCCGTATCCGGCCGGCGGCGCCACGGACGTGGTCGCGCGCGCCGTGGCCGAGCGGCTCACGCAGTCGTGGGGGCAATCGGTCATCGTTGAGAACCGCGCCGGCGCCGGCACGACGATAGGCGCCAGCTCCGTGGCCCGCGCGCGCGGCGACGGCTACACGCTGTTCATGACGACGTCCGCGCACACGATCAGCGGCCATCTGTACAGCAAGCTCAACTACGACCCCGTCAAGGATTTCGCGCCGATCACGCTGGTGACCAAGGTGCCGCTGGTGCTGGTGATCAATCCCGCCATCCCGGCGAAGACTCTGCCGGAATTCCTGGCCTACCTGAAGCAGAACGGCGCTTCGGTGAACTTTGCCTCGCCCGGCAATGGCACGGCGCAGCATCTGAGCGGCGAGCTTTTCAAGATCGCCACGCAGTCGAACATCACGCATGTGCCTTACCGCGGCGACGCGCCGGCCTTCACGGACCTGGCGGGCGGGCAGGTGCAAATGATGCTGGCCACCATCACCTCGGCGCTGCCGCTGATCGAATCCGGCAAGTTGCGCGCGCTGGCCGTGGCCAACGGCAAGCGGGTGCAGGCGCTGCGCGACGTGCCGACTTTCGCCGAGGCGGGCATGCCTGGCTTCGAGGCGGCCACCTGGTTCGGCATCCTGGCGCCGGCCGCTCTGCCGCAGGCGCAGGCGCAGCGCATCTATGAAGACGTGTCCAAGATCGTCGCCACGCCAGAAATGCAGGCCCGCATCGAAGGGCTGGGCGGGGAAGTCGTCAACAGCACGCCGAAGGCGTTCGCCGCCTTCATGAAAGAGGAAGAGGAGAAGTGGGGCCAGGCCGTCAAGGCCTCCGGCGCCGTCGCAGCGCAGTAGACCACCAACGCAATCCGCAGCCGCGCGCCCAAGCAGCGCCCGGCGCGGATCCCTGCCATCAAGGAAGAGACACATCATGACAGTGAAACAATGGCTGGCCGCAGGCGCGCTCGCCGGGTGCGCCGTGTTGCCGGCGGCGTCAAGCGCGGCCGACTATCCCAACGCCCCGGTCAAGTTCATCGTGGGCTTCAGCCCGGGCAGCACGATCGACACCGTGGCGCGCATCGTGGGCGACGCGCTCGCCAATCGCATGGGCCAGACGGTTGTCGTGGAGAACAGGACGGGCGCCAACGGCATGATCGCCGCCCGCGCGGTGGCTCAGGCCAAGCCCGACGGCTACACCATCCTGGTCAGCAATTCCAGTTCGATCACCGTCAACCCCTTGCTTTACAAGGACCTGCAGTACGACCCGCTGAAGGACTTCGCGGCGGTGAGCACCGTGGTCTCCGTGCCCTTCATCCTGACCATCAACACCGAGAATGCGCGCGTGGCTGGCGTGAAGGACGTCAAGTCGCTGGTCGAGCTGGCGCGGCGCAACCCCAACACGGTCAGCTACGGTTCGGCCGGCAACGGCAACCTGATGCACTTGGCCGGCGCGCAGCTGGCCACGATGTCCGACGTGCAGATGCTGCACGTGCCTTACCGCGGGGCCGCGCCCATGGAGGCGGGGTTGCTGTCCAAGGAGGTCGACTTCGGTTTTGACACCCTGTCGGGCGTGCCCCTCATCAAGTCGGGCAAGCTGAAGGCGCTGGCCGTGTCCACCGCGCAGCGTTGGCATGACCTGCCGGATGTGCCCGCCGTGGCCGAGCTGGGCTATCCAGGTTTTGACATCTCGTTCTGGGTGGGCGTGTTTGCGCCGGCCGGCACCCCGCCGGCCATCGTCGAGCGCCTGAACCATGAAATCGCGGAGGCGGCCAAGGATCCGACGGTACGCGCGCGGCTGGCGGTGCAGGGCAATCCGTCGACGCAGTCGCCCAAGGCGTTCCGGCAGAAGATCGTCGACGAACTCAAGCAGAACGAAACGCTGATCAAGCGCGCGAACATCAAGATCGACTGAACCGGCGGCGCTGACCGCGTGGGCAATTGGCAGCAAGGAGCACAAGGTGTCTTGGGAAAAGGAACTGCAGGAACTGGCGTTGCGCAAGGAGTTGGCGGCGCGCATGGGCGGCGAGGCGAAGGTGCGCCGGCACCGCGAGAACGGCAAGCTGCCGGTGCGCGAGCGCATAGACAAGATGGTCGATCCGGAATCCTTCCGGGAGGTGGGGATCCTGGCGGGCAGCGGCGACTATGACGCGCAAGGCCGCCTGGCGGACTTCACCCCGTCCAACCTCCTGATCGGCCGCGCCAAGGTGCAGGGCCGGCCGGTCGTCATCGCGGCCGACGATTTCACCGTCCGCGGCGGCGCCAATGACGGGGCGGTCGGCGACAAGCTGGTCGAATCCGAACGCATGGCGCAGGACCTGCGCCTGCCGCTCATCCGGCTGGTCGACGGCACGGGCGGCGGCGGCTCGGTGCGCAACATCGAAATCAAAGGCCACACGTTGCTGCCCAAGCTGCGCATGTGGCCGCTGATGGCGCAGAACCTGGCCACGGTGCCCGTCGCCTCGCTGGCGCTGGGATCGGTGGCCGGCCTGGGCGCAGCCCGCGTGGCGGCCAGCCACTACTCGGTCATGGTGCGCGACACCTCGCAGCTCTTCATCGCCGGGCCGCCCGTCGTGGCCCGCATCGGCCAGAACCTCGACAAGAACGAGCTGGGCGGCAGCGACATCCATACCCGCAATGGCGTGGTGGACGATGAGGCGGACTCGGAAGAGGATGCCTTCGCCAAGGTGCGCCGCTTTCTTTCCTATCTGCCGCGTTCGGTGCATGAGCTGCCGCCGCGGGCCGCGGAACCGGGCCGCGCCGGCGCGCAGGAATGGCTGCGCGACGCCATCCCCGCGGACACGCGGGCCGTCTACAAAATGCGGCCGATTCTGGAGACCCTGGTCGACGAAGGGTCGTTCATGGAGATCGGCAAGCGCTGGGGACGCGCCATCATCACCGGCCTGGCCCGCATCGACGGCTGGCCGGTGGCGGTATTCGGCAGCGATCCCTATCACTACGGCGGCGGCTGGGACGGGCCGGCCGCCGAAAAATTCACCCGGCTGCTCGACCTGGCCGAGACCTTTCACCTGCCCGTGATCAACCTGGTCGACGTGCCCGGTTTCCAGATCGGGCTGAACGCCGAGAAAGCCGGCGCCATGCGCTATGGCGTGCGCGCGCTGACGGCCGTGGCCCAGTCCACGGTGCCGTGGTGCTCGATCATCGTGCGCAAGGCCTTCGGCGTGGCGGCGGGCGGGCATCAGAGCGCGGGCCGCTTCAACTTCCGCTACGCCTGGCCGTCCGCCCAATGGGGCTCGCTGCCGGTGGAGGGCGGGCTGGAGGTGGCCTACAAGGCCGAGATCGAAGCCGCAGAGGACCCGCAGGCCAAGATGCGCGAGATCGAGGCGCGCGTGCGCAGCCTGACCTCGCCTTTCCGCAGCGCCGAGGCCTTCGTCGTCGAGGACATCATTGACCCCGCCACGACGCGCCGGGCGCTGGAGGAATTCGTGGAGCTGGCGGCGCCGCTGCGCGAACCCGGCCCGCGCGCCTTTGGCTATCGCCCCTGACGCCAGGAGCCCAATATGAAACGAGTCATCGTAGCCAATCGCGGCGCCGTCGCCCGGCGCGTCATCCGCGCCTTGCGCGGCCTGGGGATAGCGTCGGTCGCCGTCTATGCCGAGGCCGACCGTGATCTGCCGTATCTGTCCGAAGCCGACCAGGCGGTCCCGATCGGAGCTTCGCCCGCCACGCAGAGCTATCTGAATCAGGAGACCTTGCTGCGTGTCGCGCGCGAAACGGGCGCGGACGCCCTGCATCCCGGCTATGGTTTTCTGTCGGAGAACGCGGCCTTCGCCGAGGCCGTGGAGCATGCCGGCCTGGTCTTTGTCGGGCCGTCGCCGCGCTGGATCCGCATGCTGGGGCACAAGACCCAGGCGCGCGAGGCCATGCGGGCGCTGGGCATGCCCATGGCGCCGAGCAGCGCGGTGCTGGGCGATGACCTCGCGGCCTTGCGCCAGGCCGCGCAGGAGCTGGGCTATCCGGTGCTGATCAAGCCGGCCTCGGGCGGCGGCGGCATCGGCATGCTGGCCCTGGAGGGGCCGCAGGATGCGGAAGCGCAATGGACGCGCGCCAGGCAGATCGCCGAACGCAGCTTCGGCGGCTCGGATCTGTATCTGGAAAAACTGCTGCGCGACCCGCGCCACGTGGAATTCCAGTTCCTGGCCGACCGCCACGGGCAGGTGCGCTGCCTGTACGAACGCGACTGCTCCACACAGCGCCGCCACCAGAAGGTGCTGGAAGAAGCCCCGGCTCCGGCCTTGCCGCGCGCGGCGATCGAGGAAATGGGCGCCCGCCTGGAGGCCATGCTGGCGACGATGGGCTACGACGTGATCGGCACGGTGGAGATGCTGTACACGCCCGACAGCGGCTTTTCCTTCCTGGAGATCAACACCCGCCTGCAGGTCGAGCATGCGGTGACCGAAGCCGTGACCGGCGTGGACCTGGTGGCCGCGCAGCTGAGGCTGGCGGCCGGCGAGCGCATGGCGGACGTGCTGCCGCGGCCGCCGTCCCTGAGCGGCCACGCCATCGAGGCGCGCGTCTATGCCGAGGACCCGGTGCGCTTTCTGCCGTCGCCCGGCGTGCTGCGCGCCTTCCAGCCGCCCGCGATGCCCGGCGTGCGCGTCGAGACCGGCTACGCCGAAGGCTGCCGCGTGTCCAGCCATTACGACCCCATGCTGGCAAAGGTGATCGCGCATGCCGCCACGCGCGCATCGGCGCTGGACCTGCTGGACACGGCGCTGGCGCGCTTCCGCGTGGAAGGCGTCAAGACCAACATCCCCTTTGTGCGCCGTGTGCTCCAAGACCCGGCGTTTCGCGCCGGGCGCGTGGGCACCGGCATGGTGGGCCGCATGCTGGACGAAGCGCAGTCCGAGGCCGCCTAAGGGCCTCGCCGCTGCGTATCGACAGCTTTATATAGACAGCTTCGTAACGACAACATTCAGGAGCAGCTAATGTTCAAAGTGGAAACCCCCGTGGTGGGCCGTGTGGTCGCCGTCACCGTCAGCCCCGGCCAAAGGATCGAGGCGGGCGACAGCGTCGCCAAGGTCGAATCGATGAAGATGGAAATCCCCGTGGAGGCGGAGCGCGCGGGCGTGGTGGCGCGCGTGCTCGTCGGTGAAGGCGATGAGGTGGAAGAAGGCCAGGCCGTTGTCGAACTGGAGTGAGGCGGTCATGCTGATTCAAACGGAACTCCGGGAAGAAGGGCGCGTCGCGCTGCTGACACTGCGCAATCCGCCGGTCAACAGCCTGAGCGCGGCGCTGCGCGGTGAACTGCTTGCGGCCATCGACGCCGCGCTGGCCAACGAAGCGGTGCGCGCGCTGGTGCTGGCGGGCGAGGGGGATTTTTTCTGCTGCGGCGCGGAGATCCGCGAATTCAACACGCCGCTGTCGACGCGCGAGCCGACGCTGCGCGCGCTTATCGCCCGGATCGAGCGCGCGGCCAAGCCGGTGGTCGCCGCCATCCACGGCGCCGCCCTGGGCGGCGGCCTGGAACTGGCCCTGGGATGCCACTACCGCCTGGTGCTGGCCGGCGCGTCGCTGGGCCTGCCCGAGGTGAAGCTGGGCGTGTTGCCCGGCGCCGGCGGCACGCAGCGCCTGCCGCGCCTGGTGGGCGTCGAACGGGCGCTGTCCATGATCTGCGGCGGCGATCCTGTCGACGCCCGTCTGGCGGCGGAATGGGGTCTGGTCGACGAGGTCTGCGCGAAGGATCTGATCGCGCGGGCGACGGCTTATGCGCTGGCGGTCGCGGATGCGCCGCTGGAGCCGCGGGTCGTGGGCGCAAGACCGGTGGCGGCGCCCGCCGATCCTGGGGTGTACGAACGCGCCCGGAAGGAAGCGGCGCGGCGCTACCGCGGCTGCGTGGCGCCGCTGGCCTGCGTGGATTGCGTGGCCTTCGCCAGCCATTCGACGCTCGGCGATGGGCTGGCGCACGAGCGTGAGCGCTTTCTGGAACTGGTCAACGGCAGTCAGTCCAAGGCGCAGCGGCATCTCTTCTTCGCCGAGCGCGCCGCCGTCAAGCTGCCGCCCGACTGGCGCGCCCAGGCGCCGATCGCCAGGGTGGGCGTGGTGGGCGCGGGCACCATGGGCGGCGGCATCGCCATGAGTCTTGCCAATGCGGGCCTGGAAGTGGTGCTGGTCGAGCGCGAGGCGCAGGCGCTGGCGCGCGGTTGGGACGCGATCAGGAAGAATTACGCCGCCACCGCGGCCAAGGGCAGGCTGAGCGCCGCGCAGGTCGAAGAGCGCCAGGGGCGCATCCGCGGAAGCCTGCGGATGGACGAGCTGCGCGACGCCGATCTGGTCATCGAGGCCGCCTTCGAGGACATGGCCGTCAAGCGCGAGATCTTCCAGGCGCTGGACCGCATCTGCCAGCCCGGCGCGATTCTGGCGTCGAACACCTCGCGGCTGGACATCGACGAAATCGCGGCGTTCACGAAGCGTCCGGCGCAGGTGCTGGGCATGCATTTCTTCAGCCCCGCCAACGTCATGCGCCTGCTGGAAGTGGTGAAAGGCCGGGAAACCGACGGCAATGTCGTGGCGGCCGTCTTCCGGCTGGCGCGCAGAATCGGCAAGTTGCCGGTGCTGGTGGGCGTGTGCGACGGCTTCGTCGGCAACCGCATGGTCAGTCCCTATACGCGCGAGGCGCACTTTTTGCTAGAAGAAGGCGCGACGCCGTCGCAGGTGGATGAGGCGCTGCAGCGTTTCGGGCTGGCGATGGGGCCTTTGCGCATGGCCGACATGGCGGGGCTGGACATCAGCTGGGCCTTCCGCAAGCGCATGGCGCCCACACGCCCGGCGCACCTGCGCTATTCGCGCGTGGCCGACCGGCTATGCGAGCAGGGACGCTTTGGCCAGAAGACGGGCAGCGGCTTCTACCGCTATGAGCCCGGCAGCCGCACGCCGCTGGAAGACCCCGATGTGCTGGCCCTGATCGAGACCTGCGCGCGCGAGGACGGCATCGCCCGCCGCGTGGTTGAGGATGAAGAGATTGTGCAGCGCACGATGTATGCGCTGGTCAATGAAGGCGCGCGCATTCTGGAAGAGGGCATTGCGCGTCGCGCATCGGACATCGACGTCATCTATGTGAATGGTTATGGATTCCCGGTGCACCGGGGCGGACCCTTGTTCTATGCCGACCAGCAGGGGCTGGACCAGGTGCTGGCGACGATACGGCAGTTCCACGCGGCGCACGGCGAATTGTGGCGTCCCGCGCCCTTGCTGGAAAGGCTGGTCGCGCAAGGCCGGACATTCTCGGAATTGTGAGGAATAGGGGCGCCCGCCCCGCAGGACAATCAGGAGACAGGGCAATGCAGAAGGAAATGGAGGGCGGCGCGCCGCGCGGGCCGCAGGAACAGTATTTTTCGAATCTCGCCGAGGGCCGCTTCCGTATCCAGCGCTGCGCGGCCTGCGGCGCGCATCAGTTCTTCCCGCGCGTGCTGTGCATGCACTGCGGCGCGCAGGAGCTGGCATGGACCGAGCCGTCGGGCCTGGGCACGGTCTATTCGTTCAGCATCGTGCGGCGCAAGCCCGATGCGGGCGGCGACTACAACGTGGCGCTTGTCGACCTGGAGGAAGGCGTGCGCATGATGAGCCGCATTGATGGTGTGGCGCTCGACGACCTGCGCATCGGCATGCCGGTCCGCGCCCGCGTGCTGCGCGGCGAGGGCTTGCCGCTGTTGGTGTTTGTCCCGACGGAGGCCGCATGATGTCGCTGGAATCGCTGCGCGGACAGGTCGCCATCGCGGGGGTGGGGCAGGCGGGCCTGGGCGAAGCCCACGGCTATACCGAAATGGAGGTGCTGGCGCAGGCCGCCGCGCGCGCGGTCGCGGACGCCGGCCTGACCCTGCGAGACATCGACGGCTTGGCGACCTGCAGTTCGTCGGCCACGATGTGGAGCATGCCGGTGGCCGAGTACCTGGGCCTGAGGCCCCGCTACATCGAAGCCACGATGCTGGGCGGATCCAGCTTCGTCTCGCACCTGCTGCCTTCGGTGATGGCGCTGGTGTCCGGGCAGTGCAATGCGGTCCTGGTCTGCTACGGCAGCACGCAAAAGACGGCGGTGTTCGGCCGCAAAGAAGGCGTGAAGGCGCGCACGCTGCTGGACCCCCAGCCCTTCGAACATCCTTATTCGCCCCTGCAGCCCGTGACGTCCTACGCGCTGGCGGCCGCCCGGCACATGCACCAGTACGGCACGACGCGCGAGCAGCTGGCCGAAGTGGCGGTTGCCGCGCGCGCCTGGGCGCGGCTGAATCCGGAGGCGGCGATGCGCGACCCGCTATCGATCGCCGACGTGCTGGCCTCGCGTCCGGTGTCCGATCCGCTGACCGTGCGCGATTGCTGCCTGGTGAGCGACGGCGGCGGCGCCTATGTGCTGGTCCGGGCGGATCGCGCGCGCCAGCTGAAGCAGCCGCCGGTGTATGTGCTGGGCAGCGCGACGGCGGTGTGGAACCGGCAGATTTCGTCCATGGACGACCTGACCGTCACCGCGGCGGCGGAGTCGGGCAAGCGCGCGCTCGCGATGGCCGGCCTGACGGTGGCCGACGTGGATGTGGCCGAGCTGTATGACGCCTTCACGATCAATACGCTGCTCTTCCTGGAGGACCTGGGATTCTGCAGGAAAGGCGAGGGCGGGGCTTTTGTGCAGGGCGGCGCGATCGCGCCGGGCGGCCGACTGCCTGTCAATACCAATGGCGGCGGGCTGTCCTGCGTGCATCCCGGCATGTATGGCATTTTCCTGGTGATCGAGGCCGTGCGCCAGCTCAGGGCCCAGGCGGGCGCAAGACAGGTGCCCGGCGCCGACATCGCGCTGGTGCATGGCAACGGCGGCACGCTGTCCAGTCAGTCCACCGCCATTCTCGGCGGCCCGGATACGCGCTGAGGACGGAGGAGACAGATCCATGCTGGACAAGACAGTAGAGTCCCTGGCGGCCGCGGTGGCGGGCGTGCAGGACGGGGCGGTGATTCTTATCGGCGGCTTTGGCGCCTCGGGCGTGCCGACCGAACTGGTCTGCGCGCTGCTGGACCAGGGCGCGCGCGAGCTGACCATCGTCAATAACAACGCGGGCAACGGCGAACGCGGGCTGAGCGAACTGGTGCGGGCCGGCCGGGTGCGCAAGATGATCTGCTCGTTCGCGCGGTCCTCCGATCGCAAGAACCCGAATGCGGCTGCTTTCGCGCAGGCCTACCGGGCCGGCAAGGTCGAGCTGGAATGCGTGCCTCAAGGCACGATGGCCGAGCGCATGCGCGCCGCCGGCGCGGGTCTGGGGCCCTTTTTTACCCCCACGGCCTACGGCACGCCGCTGGCCCGGGGCAAGGAGACCCGCGTCATCGACGGCGTGGGCTATGTGCTGGAGTCGCCGCTCAAGGGCGACTTCGCCTTCGTCAAGGCGCGCACGGCGGATCGTTGGGGCAACCTGGTGTACCGCTACGCGGGCCGCAACTTCGCGCCGGTCATGTGCATGGCCGCCGCCACGACGGTGGCCCAGGTGGACGAAATCGTTGAGTTGGGCGGCATTGCGCCCGAACACGTGATGACGCCGGGCATTTTCGTCAAGCGGGTGGTGCAAGTGGGAGCGGGTCATGGGCTATGAAAAACTCAGCCGGCGCGACATCGCGCGCCTGGTGGCGTCGGACATCGAGGACGGCGCCTACGTCAACCTGGGCATCGGCATTCCGACGCTGGTGGCGGCCTTTCTGCCGCCTGGACGGGACGTGATCCTGCACACGGAAAACGGCATCGTCGGCATGGGGCCGGGCGATCCCGGCGCGCCGCTGGACCTGGACCTCATCAACGCCAGCAAGGAGGCGGTGACGCTGTTGCCGGGCGCATCCATCACCGACCACGTGGTGTCGTTCGCGATGATGCGCGGCGGCCATCTGGATCTGACGGTGCTGGGTGCCTTCCAGGTCTCCGAAAAGGGCGACCTGGCCAATTGGGACACGGGCGCGGCCGACACCATTCCAGCCGTCGGCGGCGCCATGGACCTGGTGGCCGGGGCGCGCCAGGTCTACATCACGATGGAACATCTCACCAAGGATGGACAGCCCAAGATCGTGCGCGAATGCAGCTACCCGCTGACGGGCGCCGGGGTGGTGGACCGCATCTATACCGACCTGGCGATCCTGGACATCACGCCCGCGGGCATGCAGGTCAGGGCGATGGTGGCGGGCCTGGCGTTCGAGGAACTGCAGGAGCTCACCGGCTGCCCGCTCGCGCTGGCGGCCGAGTGGCGGCCGATCGCCTTGCCGTAGCGGGCCGGCCGCGCCTGAGCCGGGCCTTGGCTCGGGCGCGGCGCGTCGGCCTCGGAACAGAGAATGCGCAGCGGGGCGTCAGTTGGTGGGGGCATCGAACTTCTTCACGAGGACGGCCCATTTGTCGTATTCGCTCTTGATGAAGGCGGCGAATTGTTCGGGCGTGCCGCCCAGCGGTTCGGCGCCTTCGTTGAGCATCTGCGTCTTGAGGGCCGGCAGCGCGGCATTGACCTCGCGGTTGATGGTGGCCACCACCGCGGGCGGGGTGCCCTTGGGACCGAAAAAGCCGAACCAGGAACCGGCGTCGAAGCCTGGATAACCGGATTCGGCGATGGTGGGCAGCTCGGGCAGCGCCGAGGAGCGCTTGATGGTGCTGACGGCCAGCGGCCGAAGCTTGCCGGCGCGGATCTGGCCGATGACCGAGGGGATGGTGGCGAACATGAAGTCGATGCGTCCGGCCAGCAGGTCGTTGACGGCGTCGGCGCCCTTGTAGGGGATATGCGTGGCCTGCACGCCCAGCTGGTCCATGAGCATATAGCTGGAGAGGTGGGACGAGGTGCCCACGCCGGTCGAGCTGTAGTTCAGGGGCTTCTTGGTCGTCCGGGCGTATTCGAGAAAGCCCTTGATGTCCTTGGCCGGCGAGGATGGCGGCACCACCAGCACATTGGGCACCGTGGCGATCTGCACCATGGGCACGAGGTCGGTCAGGGGATTGTAGGGCAGCTTCATGAGGGAGGGGTTGACGGCCACCGGCCCGACCGAATTGACGATGAGCGTATAGCCGTCGGGTTCGGCGCGCACCACGTATTCGGTGCCGATGTTGCCGCCGGCGCCGGGCCGGTTCTCGACCACGAAGGGCTGGCCCAGGGCGCGGGCCAGGATGGTGGTGGTGCTGCGCGTGAGCGTGTCGGTGGTGCCGCCGGGCGAGAAGGCGACCACGGTCTTGACCGCGTGATTAGGGTAGTCGGCGGCCTGGGCCGATGCACAGGCGCAGGCCAGCAAGACGCTGGCCAGGATAGGGTGTTTCATGATGTCTCCTCGGGGTTCTGCTTTGTTATGGTTGGTCTTGTCCCTGGACGCGCGCGGCGTCGCCCCAGCCGTCGGCGCTCAGAGGCGGTAGCCCGGATCCATGCGGTCGAGCTTGCGCAGCAGGGCGGGCCACTCCATCAGGCCATAGGGGCGGCGCGTGCCCGGCTGGTAGTTGTTCCAGGTGTCTTCGAGAACCTCGGGCGGCACGGCCTTGAAGGGGCTGCCTGTCGCCATGGCGGCCAGCTGCGAGCGGCAGGCCAGCTCCAGGCGATGCATCCAATTGAAGGCTTCGCCCACCGAGCGGCCGACCGTCAGCGCGCCGTGGTTGCGCAGGATGAGGGCCTCGCCCGCGCCCAGGTCGGCGATCAGCGAGGCCTGCTCGGCCGTGTCCAGCACCACGCCCTGGTAGTCGTGGTAACCGATTTTCAGGAAGCGCATGGCGGTCTGGGTGACGGGCAGCAGGCCGCATTCCAGCGAGGACACGGCCATGGAGGCCCAGCTATGCGTGTGGATCACGCAATCGACGTCGTGGCGCGCGCCATGGATGGCGCTGTGGATGACATAGCCCGCCTTGTTGATGCCGTAGTCCAGCGCCCCGAAATCGGGCCGGGCCAGGATGTCCCCGTCCAGGTCCACCTTGATGAGGCTGGAGGCGGTGATCTCCTCGTACATCATGCCGTAGGCATTGATCAGAAAGGCATTGTCCTCGCCGGGCACGCGGGCCGAGATGTGATTGGCCATCATGTCCGACATCCCGTAGAGCGCCACCAGCCGGTAGCAGGCGGCCAGGTTGACGCGGGCTTGCCATTCCTCGGGCGAGCACTGGGATTGGAGAGAGGGGATGGAGAGTATGCCGGGTGCTGTCATCACGATCCGAGAGGTGGGGGCTGGTCGTGAAGACTGTATCGGGCGGGCCGGTCGCCGCCTAGACCGCGCACCGGCATGGGGGCATCACGGATCGAGAAGGGTGGCGCCCGGCCAGCTGCCATGGCGCACCAGGCCGCGCATGACGTCGATGAGCACGACCCGGGTGGCGATGGCCGCCGGCGAAAGCTCGTCTTCGTTCAGGCAGCTCACCAGATTGCGCCGGAACAGAAAGGGGTCATCGATGGGATGCATGTCCAGCAGGCCGCTTTCGACGCGGGCGACCGCCGCGCCGGGTTGTATGGTGGCCATGGCATTGGCCTGCACGATGTCCATGAGCGTGGTCAGGCCGTCGATCTCGACCGCGATCCACGGCTCCAGGCCGGCGCGCTCGAAGGCGGCCTGCACCCAGGCGCGCAGCCCATGCGCCTTGCTGGTCACCGCCAGCGGCAAGCCCGCCAATTGCGCCATCGCCACGGGCTGGCCATCGGCCAGCGGCAGCAGCCCGCGCCGCGCCAGCAGGAAGAGCCGTTCGTCCAGGACAGGAATGGCATTCCGACTCTTGCCGCCGTCGTTCTGGAACAGCACGGCCAGTTCCAGGCGGCGCGAAGCCAGCGATTCGTTGAGATTGCCCGACAGGCCTTCGACCAGGTGCAGGCGCACGCTGGGATAGCGTTCGGTCATGGCGGCGAAAAAGGGCCGGGCAAGCATCGAAGCCGTGGTGGGCGCGAAACCCACGCTGACCATGCCCGACAGGCGCGCCTCGCGCGCGGCGGCCACGGCGCTTTCGGCATGGCGCAGCGTGAGCTGGGCCTGGCGCAGAAAGGCCTGGCCGGCCGGCGTGGGCACCACGCCGGTGGGCGTGCGCAGCAGCAGCCGCGTGGACAGTTCGCTTTCCAGGCGGCTGATCTGCTGGCTTAGCGCGGAGGCCACCACATCGAGATCGCGCGCCGCGCGGCCGATGCTGCCCAGTTCGGCCACGCGCACGAAGTAACGGAGTTGTCGCAGTTCCATGGCGCCCAGGGTAAGCGTTGCCCCTTGCCGGTGCAAGGCGGCGGCCATGCGCGTCGTTCAGGCGATCGCGTTGATTCCCAGAATTTCGCGTCCGGCGATCAATGTCTGGATCTCGGTGGTGCCTTCGGGAATCATGCCCCCGCGCGTATCGCGGAAGATGCGTTCGATCGGGTATTCCTCCGAGTAACCCAGGCCGCCGTGCACCTGTAGCGCCATGTTGGCCACTTCGTGGACGGCCTCAGTTGGCCGTGATGCCGGCTTGCTTGACGACGTCGGCCCAGTGGGCGAGATCTTTCTTCAGCAGGTCGCCCACGACTTCGGGCGGCTGGTAGCTGGCGTAATTGCCCTGCTTGATGATCTGGTCCTGGAAGGCTGGCGAGGTCACGACGGTCTTCATGGCCTGGGTCAGTTTGCGCACGACCTCGGGCGGCATGCCGGCCGGGCCGAAGATGGAGAACCAGGCTTCCAGCTGGAAGGCCGGCAGGCCGGCCTCGGCCGTGGTCGGCACATCGGGCAGCATGGGGTGGCGGCGGCTGCTGGTGATGGCCAGGCCGCGCAGCTGGCCGGCCTGTATCTGGCCGATGACGGTGGGCGGGGTGGTGATCAGCAGTTGTACGCGGTTGGCCAGCAGGTCCTGCATGGCGGGCGCGGCGCCGTTGTAGGGCACGTGGGTCAGGCGGGCATGGGTCAGCAGTTTGAATTGTTCCGTGCCCAGGTGCTGGATGGAGCCGGTGCCGGAGGAGCCGTAATAGAGGTCGGCGTCGGGTTTTTGCGCCATGGCGATGAAGTCGCGCAAGTCCTTGGCGGGCAAGGTCTTGGGCACGGTGATGACGTGCGGGCCGCGGGTGACTTCGGCGATGGGGGTGAAGCTCTTGACCGGATCCCAGGGCAGGTTGGCGGCCAGGGCGGGGTTGCCGGCATGAAAACCTTCATAGGAGAACAGCAGGGTGTAGCCGTCGGGCTTGGCGCGCGCCACGTGGCCATAGGCGATGTTGCCGCTGCCGCCGGGCTTGTTCTCGATGATGACGGGCTGGCCGAGCGCGTCTTTCAGGTGCTGGGCCAGGGCGCGGCCGGCGATGTCCATGGAGCCGCCGGCGGCCACCGGCACGACGATGCTTACGGGATGGTTGGGATAATCCTGGGCGGCCTGGCTGGCGGCGGGGGCCAGCATGGCCGCGCAGGCCAGGGCAAGGGTCCAGCGACGGGTCATGGTCTTCCTCCGGATGCGCGTCTGGGCGCGCTGTGTCGATGCGCCGTGACGGAGCCAGGGCGGATTGCCGGACATTATTGGCCGCCCGCCGGCCGCGCGCCGATGGGGCCGCGCTTGTATCAGCTATGCTTTTTTGTACTAGGCCGGATCGATGTGCAGGTCCATGCCGCTGCGCGCCAGGGTGTCGCGCAGGGTGGGCGCCAGCTCTTCGGCCACGCTGCGCGCCGCGCGCGTGAGCGGGCGCGCCACCGAGGTGGCGACCATGAGCCGGGTGGCCAGCTGGGGCGAGCCCAGGGGCGTGGCGTGCAGGCTGCCGCTGCGCAATTCTTCGGCCACGGCCGGCAGCGCGAGCACGGTGTGGGCCGCGCCGGTGACGGCCATGGCTTTCATCAGGTCGAGGTCGTCCAGCTCGTACTCCACCTTGAGGGCGACGCGGGCGCGGGCGGCGGCGGCCTCCAGGGTGCGGCGCAGGCCGTGCGTGGCGCTGGGCAAGGCCAGCGGCAGGCCGGCCAGGGTCTGCATATCGGCCCGCTGCAGGCGGGCCGGCGGCCGGGCCGAGATCAGGAACAGGCGCGCCTCGCCCAGGAAGTCCACGCCGATATGGCGCGAGCGCCGCGCGTCGTGCAGGATGGCGATGTCCAGCCGGCCGTCGACCAGCCATTCGTGCACATAGCCGCTATAGCCCGACAGAAAGTTCAGGCGCAGGCCGGGATGGCGCGCGCGCAGGCGTTGGATGAGCGGCAGGCCCAGCAGCGACAGGATGGTCGGCGTCATGCCGATGCGCACCAGGCCGGTGACGGCGCGGTCGTTGTCGGCCAGCCCGGTCATGGCCGAGGCCAGTTCGCGCATCAGGGGCTGGATGCGCTGGCGAAAGGCTTCGCCCTCGGGCGTGAGCGACACGCCGCGCCCGTGGCGGTAGAACAGGCGGGCGCCGCAGCTTTCCTCCAGGCGCTGGACCTGGCGGCCCAGGGCGGGCTGGGCCACGCCGATGACGCTGGCCGCGCGCGAGAAACTGCCGTGCTCGGCCACACTGAGAAAATACTCCAGACGCTTGATGTCCATGCTGAGTCCTTGGCTTGCCGCTCCATGGCGCTGATGATGCCTGGAATCGCCGCTTCAAGCCATGCCCAAGCGGCATAGCTGATAACGGCCGCGGGATATTGAAGCCGGCCGTCAGCCGAGCCCAGAATGCGGTCCATCCCTTTTGTCCCGCGCCCATCCATGCTCCAGACTGCTTCGCACGCCTTGCTCAATGTCCTTGCCGCCAACGGCGTGGACCGCGTTTTCCTCGTCCCCGGCGAGAGCTATCTCGGCATCCTCGATGCCCTGGTGGACTTTCCGGGCATCGACACCGTGACCTGCCGCCACGAGGGCGGGGCCGGCTATATGGCCATGGCCGATGCGCGGCTGAACGGCCGCCCCGGGGTGGCCCTGGTCAGCCGGGGGCCGGGCATGAGCAATGCCGCCATCGCGGTGCACACGGCGCAACAGGACGCCGTGCCCCTCATCATGGTGGTGGGCCAGGTGGCCAAGAAGGATTTGCGGCGCGAGGCCTTCCAGGAGATTGATTATCAGAAGATGTTTGGCGATATCGCCAAATGGGTGTTCGAGCCCACCGAGCCCGGGCAATTGGCCGAGGCGGCCTTCAAGGCCGTGCGCATGGCGACGTCGGGCACGCCGGGACCCGTGGTGCTGGTCATCCCCGAAGACATCCAGCAGCAGGCGGCCGCGCAACCCCCTTGGCGGGCCGTGCCGCATGCGGCCAGCCTGCCCGACGACGCGGCCATGGACGCCCTGGTCCATGACCTGGCGCGGGCGCGGCGTCCGCTGCTGATCGCCGGCGGCGCGCTGGAGGCCGGGCGAGGACGCGAGGCGCTGCTGGCGTTGGCGCGGGCCTGGTCCCTGCCAGTGGCGGTGTCCTTCCGCCGCCATGACGTCTTTCCGAACACGCATCCGCACTATGTCGGCGAACTGGGCCTGGCCAATCCGGCGGCGCAGATCGCGGCTTTCGAGGAGGCGGATTTCATCCTGGCCCTGGGCACCCGGCTGGGCGATATCCCGACCCAGGGCTATGCCTTTCCGGCGCTGCCCAAGCCGGCCCAGACCCTGGCGCACTGCTATCCCGACCCGCATATCGTCGGGCTTAACCATGCCGCCGACCATGGCCTGGTCTGCAGCCCGGAGGCGCTGGCCCGCGCCCTGGCCGCGCGCGCCGGCCAGGCGCCCGCCGACCGGCAGGCCTGGATCGCGCGCCTGCGCGCCCTGCACGAGGCGCGCGCGGCCTGGCCCGAGCGCGCCCCGCAAGACGGGGTGGACTTCACGGCCGTGGTGCGCAGCGTCGCGCGCCAGGCGCCGGCCGACCTGGTCGTCTGCCTGGACGCGGGCACCTTCGCCGCGCCGGTCTACCGGCATTTTCCCTTTGTGCATCCGCAGCGCCTGATGTCGCCGATAGCCGGGGCCATGGGTTATGGCGTGCCCGCGGCCCTCGCCACGGCGCTGCGCGGGCGGCGCGCGGTGTGCATGGTGGGCGACGGCGGCCTGTTGATGACGGGCAATGAAATGATCCTGGCGGCGCAGCGCCGCCTGCCCATCCTGTTCATCCTGTCCAACAATGGCAGCTATGCGTCCATCCGCATCCACCAGGAGCGGCACTACCCCGGCCGCGTAAGCGGCACCACGCTGTCGAACCCGGATTTTCTGGCGCTGGCGCGCGCCTACGGCATGCCGGCGCAACGCATCACGCAGGCCGCGCAGATCGATGCGGCCATCGCGCAGGGGTTGGGCGCCGAGGGGCCGATGTTTATCGAGGTGGCGAGCAGCCTGGCCAGCGTGCTGCCCTGATGGGGCCCGAGGCGGTTCAGGCCGCTTGCGGCCTGAGCTGGACCGGGGTGTCGATGCGGCGAAACACCAGGGCGGAGGCCATTGTGACCGCGCCGGTGACGGCAAAGGCGATGCGGAAGGCGTTGGCGGCGTCACCGCCGGCGGCAAACAGCGAGACCAGGCCGCCGCCGATCGTCACGCCCAGGCCGATGGCCAGCATCTGCACCATGGAGAAGAGGCTGTTGCCGCTGCCGGCGTCGCGCGGCGGCAGGCCTTTGAGCGTGACGCCGTTCATGGCGGCGAATTGCATGGAGTTGCTGGCGCCGAAGAGGCAGAGCACGGCGATCTCCAGCCACAGGGGGGTGACGGGCGAGAAGGTGGCGAAGGCCGCGATGGACGCGCCCACGATGACCGTGTTCCAGATCAGGAAGCGGGTGTAGCCATGGCGTTTGAGCAGGGGGGCGATCCCGCTCTTGGCGATGGCCCCGGACACGGCGGCCGGCAGCAGCATCAGCCCCGAGTGCAGAGGGCTGTAGCCCAGTTGCAATTGCATCAGCAGCGGCAGCAGAAAGGGCACGGCGCTCGAACCGATGCGACAGACCAGATTGCCGGCCAGGCCCACGCTGAAGTTGGGCGCCTGGAACAGGCCGAGGCGAAACAGCGGATCGGGGTGGCGCCGCGCATGCCAGATATAGGCCGCCACGGACAGCAGGCTCAGGCCTAGCAGCAGGCCGGCGGTGAGCAGGCGGTGGGACGAGGCCGGACCTTCCAGCGCGAGCGAAAAACTCACCATGCACAGCGACAGCAGGGCGCCGCCCAGCCAGTCGAAGCGGGGCGCGTCCGGCAGGCTGTCATCGGGCAGGTATTTCCAGACCGCCACCAGGCCGAGGGCGCCGACAGGCAGGTTGATCAGGAAGATGGTGTGCCAGCTCATGGATTGCACAAACCAGCCGCCCAGGGTGGGCCCGACGATAGGGCCCACCTGGCCGGCGATGGAGATCATGGCCAGCGCGGCCACATAGGCTTCGCCGCGTATGGCGCGCAGCACGGCCAGGCGGCCCACCGGCAGCAGCATGGCGCCGCCCACGCCTTGCACCACGCGCGCGGCGATCAATTGCGGCAGCGACTGCGACAGGGCACAGAAGACCGAGCCCAGCACGAAGAGCAGGATGGACACGAAATAGACCCGGCGCGACCCGAAACGGTCGGAGAGCCAGCCCGAGGCCGGGGTGAGCAGGGCCATGGTCAAGGTGTAGGCCACCACCACGGGATGCATTTCCAGGGCCGACACGCCCAGGCTGCTGGCCATCGACGGCAAGGCCGTGTTGATGATGGTGGTATCGAGCGCCTGCATGAAAAAACCGCCTGCTACGGTCCATAGCATGGCGGTGTGGGCGGAAGACTTGGGCATGAACTACTCGGGTCCTGAAGGCTGGCAAAGCACACTGCGCTGTGCGGTGCCGTCATTCTAGTGAGCGGCAGGCTATCGGGATATTCGTTAGGTACACTTACTGTTATCGAAATTATCGATAACAACGCCATGCTCAATCCTGTCTGGCTGCGCACCTTCGCGACGGTGGCTGCCTCGCACAGCTTCTCGGCCGCCGGCCGCGTCCTGGGCCTGACCCAGTCCACGGTCAGCGAACACATCCGCCGCCTGGAGGGCGCGGTGGGGCGGCGCCTGTTCACGCGCGACACGCATACGGTCGCCCTCACGCCCGACGGCGAAGCCATGCTGGTCCATGCGCGGGTCATCCTGGAGGCCATGGCCCATGCGGAATCGCAGTTCCGTTCGCCGCGCTTGCGCGGGCGGGTAAGGCTGGGCTGTTCCGACGATATTGCCCTGGGTCCCTTGCCGGGCATCCTGGCTGCCTTTCGCAATGCCCATCCGGACGTGGAGTTGCAGATCACCATTGCCATGACGGGCAGGCTGTATGAATTGCTGGATGCCGGCGCCATCGACCTGCTGGTGGGCAAGCGGCGGCTGGGCGATACGCGCGGCACGCGGCTGTTCACCAGCCATCTGCAATGGATCGCGCGCAGCGGCACCGAGGTGGACCTGGAGCAGCCGCTGCCCTTGGTGCTGGCCGCCGAGCCCAGCGTGACGCGCTCGGTGGTGCTCGATGCCCTGGCCGTGGCCGGCGCCAGCTGGCGCATCGTGTGCACCAGCAGTTCGCTGGCCGGCAGCAGCGCCGCCGCGCGCGGCGGCCTGGGGCTGACCGTAAGGCCGCAGTTCATGAGCGGGCGCGGGCTGGCGCCGCCAGTCAATGCCGCACGGCTGCCGCCCTTGCCCGACGTGGAGTTCGTCACCTTGGGCGCGGCGCGCTTGAGCCAGCCGGCCGAAACCCTGTTGCAAATCCTGCGCGACAGCGAACTGCGCGGCGACTGGACGACTGTGTAAGGCCTTGCGCGCTCAGCGCGCGGGCAGTTCGGCCAGGGCGGTGGTCAATCCCTGGAGCGAAAGCGTAAGGCCTAATCTTTCACCATTGCCGGCGGCCACCAGAAGCGTGAGCTGCTTGCCTTGCGTCAGGGCGCGTCTCAGGTCGGCGTCCACCATCAGCTGGGCGATGCAGCCGCGCCGTTGGCAGGCCGCGAAGGCATAACGGGTTGTCGATCCGCTGCCATCGACCTGGATGCCGACGCCTTCGGCAAGCAGGATCCCCAGCGGCAAGAGCAGCGTCGCCATCAGGCCGTCGCGCTCCACGCGCGTGAGTTCGACCCGCGCGATCAGTTGACGGGTGTCGCGCTGAAGCAATTCCTGGTAGGCGCTGCACAGGCCGCCGGGCTGGTCCAGGCAGACGACGCGCCAGTCGCCATAGTTGGCTTTTTCGATGATGCGCGGACTGGCCAAGCCTGGGGATGGCGCGACCGGCTGCGCGCTTTGGGCTAGGGTGGCGCAGGCCGCCAGGGAGAGGGCGGCGGCGATGGCGCCTGTGCCCAGAAAACGCAGATTTTTCATTTTCTTCACCATAGGAAACCCACACCCGCGCCGACGCCAAACTTGCCACGGCTATTGGCGCTGCTACCGGCTTTGAAGACCCATTGCCCATTGCTCGAGAGCCGCGACACCCCAAGGGAAACCGCGCCTTGTCCTTCGTAGGAGCCGAGACCTACGGCCAACATATTCTTGCCCGGCACATACGCCTGGGGAAGGTTGGCCAGGGCAATGGCGCCGGCCACCGCGGCATTGGCGTCGCTGCGCAGCGACGAGATCTGCCGCTGCGTCTGAGCGTAGCGCTGGTCGGTGTACTGATTGGCGCTGGCGATACCGGCATTGAGCTGGTTGACGTTGACCGCGTCCGTGCCTGCCACGCCGGGGGCGAGGTTGGAGATAGTGGTGCCGGCGGCTCCGTTGCTCAGGCTGATGCGGCTGTAGTCGGCGCTGCCATCGGCCTGGCGCTCGTACTGCACGCCGCCCGCCTGCGCGGCCTTGAGTTGGCTGACATTGACGGCATCGCTGTCCTCGGTCCCTGCCGCGACATTGGCGATCTGGCGCTTGTTCGACGCCGAGCCGACGGAAACCGTATTGGCGCGATCGGCCACCGAGCCTGAGCCCAGCGCGACGGCCCCCTCGGCCGTGGCGCTGGCCGAGGTTCCCACCGCAAGAGAATTCGTGCCCGCCGCGACAGCGCCGGCGCCCGCGGCGGCGGCGTTGTTGCCCGAGACAACAGGTTTGGCCTTGGCGTCGGTATTCTTGACCTGGAAGAAGCCGTCCGTGCCGTTCTGCAGGTCGGTGACACCCGTCAATTTGGTATCGGTGTAGGCCTTGGACTCCTGTATCGCGCCATCCAACTGACGCAGGTTGACGGCATCCGTGGCTTCCCTGGCGTCGGCCACATTGCTGATGGTGCGCGTCGAACCTGTCGCGGCATTGCCGACCGACACGGTGCCGGACGTGGTGTTGGCGACACCCGAGTATTTGCCGACATAGGTTTCCGCCCCGCGGCCGCCATCGCTGGCGTCGGCGCCCAGGGCCACGCTGCCGGCGGCGCTGGCCCTGGCGTTCTCTCCCACGGCTGTCGTTTTCACCTCGGCGGCGATGGCATGTGCGCCGAGCGCGGTCGCGCCAACGGCGGAGGCGGCACTGTGGCTGCCGATGGCCGAACTGGTCGCCGCGGACGCGCTGGCGCCGACGCCGACCGCCATGGCCAGGAGCCCGGTGGCGCCGTCGTTGGCGCGATTGCTTGCCGGCGTCCCTCCGTCATTGACGCTGTAATAGCGGAACGCGCCGTTGATGGCATTGCTGACCGTTGCCGTCATTTGGGCGACATTGACTGCATCGGTGGCGGCGCTGCCGGCCGCGATATTGCCGAGCTTGAAGCCGCCGCCGTCGATGCCGGTAGCGGTGACGCTGGGCCCGCCAGCGAGCGTCAGGCCGTTGGCGCGCAATTGGGTGGCGCCCAGGGTGATGGAGTCCAGGTTGAGATCGCGCGCCAAGGTGAAGCGGAGATGGTTGTCGGAGGCGCCCTTGTTGATGGCGAGGTTGCTGTCGGCGCTAGAGAAATCCACGGTGGCGCCGGGCGCGACATTGCTGGCGTTGGCCCCCTGGGCGGTGACGTTCCAGCCACTGTTGGCGACCGAGGAGACGGCTTGCAGCTGCGCCACGTTGACCGCATCGGTGGCGGCGCTGCCGGCCGCGATATTACCGAGCTTGAAGCCGCCGCCGTCGATCCCGGTAGCGGTGACGCTGGGCCCGCCAGCGAGCATCAGGCCATTGGCCTGCAGCTGAGTGGTGCCCAGGGTCACGGAGTTCAGATTGAGATCGCGCGCCAGGGCAAAGCGCAGCTTATTGTCAGTGGCGCCCTTGGTGATGGCGAGATTGCTGTCCGCACTGGCAAAGTCCACGGTGGCGCCGGGTGCGACGTTGCTCGCGTTGGCGCCCTGCGCGGTGACGTTCCAGCCGCTGTTGGCGACCGAGGAGACGGCTTGCAGCTGACCGACATTGACCGCATCGGTGGTCGCCGTGCCGGCGGCGATATTGCTGAGCTTGAGGCCGCCGCCGTCGATACCGGCCGTGGTGATGCTCGGGCCACCGGTCAGGGTCAGGCCGCTGGCCTGAAGCTGGGTGGTGCCGAGGGTCACGGTATCCACATCCAGGTTGCGGGACAGGGCAAAGCGCAGCTTATTGTCAGTGGCGCCCTTGGTGATGGCCAGGTTGCTGTCCGGGCTAGAGAAATCCACGGTGGCGCCGGGTGCGACGTTGCTCGCGTTGGCGCCTTGCGCCGTGACGTTCCAACCGCTGTTGGCCACCGTGGAGACCGCCTGCAGCTGACCGACGTTCACGGCATCGG